>NZ_JAUXZE010000062.1 GCF_030694085.1 Tabrizicola sp.
GGCGAAAGGCGTCTCGGTTGGTGCGATCAGCGCGGCGCTGAAGGTTTCGCCCAAGACCGTCTACAACGTCATCGGCCGGGGCCGTTCCGCTGTCTCCGCCAACGACAGCCGCACCCGTGTGCTGACCATGCGCGTCACCGAGCGCGACCTTTGCGGCTTCGATGCGGCTCTCGCGCGTCGCGGCATTGCCCATCGCTCGGACGCCATGCGCTCCCTGATGCTGGCGGCCGACGATCTCTTGCGCCCCGATGAAGGCATGACCGATGAGCTAAGAGGGTTGAGCGCGGCGCTGAACCGGGTCGGTAACAACGTGAACCAGGTCGCGCGCCGTCTGAACGAGGCAAAGCTCAAAGGCGAGCGGCTGCCCTACACCTCTGCCAGCCATGCCGAAATCCGCGATCTCGCCGTGCTGATCTTCGACATGGCCGACCAGATCCAGGAGATGTTCCGCGCGCGCCGCCGGACATTGGACGTCGAGGTCACCAAGGCGCTCGCCGGTCTGGCGCGGCTGCAAGCGGAGCAGGTGGTCGAGCATGGCGCGGAGTGAGGCGCGCGGTGTGGGGCCCGCCCTCTTCGATCGCGACTGGAGCCGGGTCTCGGGCAGCTGGCAGGGGCTGGCGAAGAATGCTCAGATGGTCCGGGCCGCGCGGGGCTATTCCCCTGCTATCTTCAAGCCCATCTCCAAAGGTGGGTGCCATACCGGCGCCCAGTTGAAGGCCCAGCTGACCTACCTCACCACCAAGTCCAGTCACATCCTCGACAGCCGTGGCACCCATGATGGCAAGAAGACCTTGTCTGAGGCCGAGATCGACCGGGTCGTGCGGCGCTTCGAGAACCAGTGGGGCGAGCGGCACAGTCCGAAGCTCGGCCATACATCGCATCTCCTGATGGCCTTTCCCGTCGGCACCAGTGGTGAAGAGGTGCGCGCGATCACCGAGACGGTCTGTGAGCGGTTCTTTCAAGGTGAGGGGTCGCAATTCGACTATATTGCTGCAATACACCAAGATCGCGCGCATCCACATGCGCATATCGTTCTGAACCGCCGCAGCAAGGATGGCGAAATGTTCTTTCTCGGGAAGGATCACCAC
>NZ_JAUXZE010000063.1 GCF_030694085.1 Tabrizicola sp.
GGCGAAAGGCGTCTCGGTTGGTGCGATCAGCGCGGCGCTGAAGGTTTCGCCCAAGACCGTCTACAACGTCATCGGCCGGGGCCGTTCCGCTGTCTCCGCCAACGACAGCCGCACCCGTGTGCTGACCATGCGCGTCACCGACCGCGACCTTCGCGGCTTCGATGCAGTTCTCGCGCGGCGCGGCATTGCCCATCGGTCAGATGCCATGCGCTGCTTGATGCTGGCCGCCGACGATCTCCTGCGCCCCGATGAAGGCATGACGGATGAGCTAAGAGGGTTGAGCGCGGCGCTGAACCGGGTCGGTAACAACGTGAACCAGATCGCGCGCCGTCTGAACGAGGCAAAGCTCAAAGGCGAGCGGCTGCCCTACACCTCTGCCAGCCATGCCGAGATCCGTAACCTCGCGCTGCTCGTCTTCGAAATGGCCGACCAGATCCAGGAGATGTTTCGCGCGCGCCGCCGTGTGCTGGACCTCGAGGTGACCAAGGCCCTCGCCGGTCTGGCGCGGCCAGATTCGCAGCAAAAGGCGGGCTATGGCGCGGAGTGAGGCCCGCGGTATCGGGCCCGCCCTCTTCGATCGCGACTGGAGCCGGGTCTCGGGCAGCTGGCAGGGGCTGGCGAAGAATGCCCAGATGGTCCGGGCCGCGCGGGGCTATTCCCCTGCTATCTTCAAGCCCATCTCCAAGGGTGGGTGCCATACCGGCGCCCAGTTGAAGGCCCAGCTGACCTATCTCACTACAAAGTCTAGCCACATCCTCGACAGTCGTGGCACGCATGATGGCAAAAAGACCCTGTCCCAGGCCGAGATCGACCGGGTCGTGCGGCGCTTCGAGAACCAGTGGGGTGAGCGGCACAGCCCCAAGCTCGGCCATACCTCGCATCTGCTGATGGCGTTTCCCGTCGGCACCAGCGGCGAAGAGGTGCGCGCGATCACGGAAACCGTCTGCGAGCGGTTCTTTCAAGGTGAGGGGTCGCAATTCGACTATATTGCTGCAATACACCAAGATCGCGCGCATCCACATGCGCATATCGTTCTGAACCGCCGCAGCAAGGATGGCGAAATGTTCTTTCTCGGGAAGGATCACCAC
>NZ_JAUXZE010000071.1 GCF_030694085.1 Tabrizicola sp.
AAGAGACACCTCACTCAAAACGATACCAATACCGGTCCGATCAGTCCCGGACAAACCCTGGCGCGGGGTGGAGCAGCCCGGTAGCTCGTCAGGCTCATAACCTGAAGGTCACAGGTTCAAATCCTGTCCCCGCAACCAAAATATCACGTGTTATCAAAGACTTCAAGGCTTAGCATAACGCTCGGATTTCGTCATTCTAAATTCTTGTCAACACCTGATCAACGCGTTACGAGGCCCCCATAGACGGTGCGGTAGCGTTTAGCCTTACCGCTCTGCCGTGGGCTGAGAGAGCCGGATACCTTCAAGCCGCGCTCCACCTCAGACGTTCCAATCCCGTGGCACCTGTGGGGCCAACAGGGTGATGGCTTGTCGAAGTGCCTGCGGTCCACCCGTCAAGCCGCGGTCCCAGATCAAGACCTCGCGTTGCCTTGGATGCCGATCGAGTGCCTGCGGATCGGCACGAAGGACCAGTCGCAATCCGCGGACCGAGCCCGAACGCCACGCGTGTCGAAAGGGGATGTGGTCGATCCGCTCCACCGCTGACCAAGGATCAGCTTGTCCGACACCCGGATGTCGGTGATGCCATCACGGTCCACTGTGACCTGCAAAGCATGACAGCCCAGCTTTGCAAGCTCCCAAAGACCGAATCCCGATGCCATCAGCCCGACGACGACCAACCCTATTTGCCCTTCTCGGGTCCCGTCCCATCGCTCCCTCACTGGCTCCCACCAATACCAGAAGAAAAACGCCGCGCCGACGACGATATAGCCGATCCCGACGTTCAATGCGTGCCACCTGTCAACGCGAAATTCGAACCTGTTCTGCATCGCAAACCCCACGCCTCGCGATGCCAAAGGATACAATGCTCAGCGATACTCCTCAACTTGTCTGCCGCTTGAATGCATGCTCGCCTGAGTCAGTGCGATGGGCACCTGAGCGACCGAAACCCCAGGCGCAGTCGTCTGGAAACAGAACGACCGCTTCACCTGGTCCGCCGAAAGCTGCTTCGCCCGACGCGAGACGCCATCACCACAGAGTCCACTATCGATGGCGCAGACTCCCCCGCACTCTCAACCCGCGGCAGGGCGGTCGGACCGGTCGCTTACACAGTGCGGATAATCACCGTACTTGGTCTCTGTCACTTCGGACGATCCTCCCGAAACCGGTCCATCTGCTGCATCCGCTCGTGCAGGATCGTCACGATGCCGACGTCCCCGTTCGAGAGACGCCGCCAGTACACGAAGGGATGAGCGTGGCGAAAGTAGAAACCTTCGACCCCGAACTCGGTCGGGATGGGGCGTGACGCGACGCCCTGGCTTTCGATATGGTCAAAGGCTGCGAAGAGCTCGGTGATGTACCGATCCGCCTGCTCAGGGGCCCAGCGGTCGCGGGTGTAACGGTAGATCTCGTCGAGGCGCAGCGATGCGGCTTCCTGGACGCGGATGGCCACGATGTCAGCCCCGGTTCCGGGCGATAACCTCGGCTGCGGTCAACGGGCGATAGCTTTCCTCTGGCGCTGCAAAGGCACGCGTCAGCTCAGCCTTCAGACGATCAAACGCCTCGCGCTCGGCCGTCTCCGTGTCGCGCCGGATCAGGTCGCGGACGTATTCGCTGATGTTCTCGTAGGACCCGTTCTCACTGACGTTCGAGGCCACGAACTCGCTCAGCGCGCCGCTGATGCGGACAGTCATCGTTGTGGTCTGGGACATGGCGGCCTCCAGCTTGCGTCTTCAAGTTGAGCAAAAATAAAGACGCGTGCAAGCTTCCGAGCTTTCGATGAGCGCACTGTTGTGCAAGGCAAACATGGTTGCAGACGCCAGGGACCAAAGCGCAATCTGCCTTGGATGAGTTACAGGGCACATGCCACTGATTTGGTTGCAACAAAGACCATTGTGCGGATTTCTCGTGAACCCCTTTGGCACGACTGCGCGCGCCATTCAGTTGCAGGGCGATCATCTCTTGGTCACCGGACGAAGCATGCACACGTCGATCTCAATGGCCGATATTGGCGAGGCACCTGCCCTTCGGAAGGGCGCACTTAGGGTCAGGACCCATTGATCTTGCGGGTTCGGCATGATTCAGGCTCCGCCAGGAGACTGAAGGATGAGCAACCCTTTCTGGCTGACCGACGCGCAGATGGCTCGGCTCCAGCCCTTCTTCCCCAAGAGCCACGGCAAGCCGCGCGTTGATGACCGGCGGGTGTTGAGCGGGATAATCTTCATCAACCGCAATGGCTTGCGCTGGCGCGATGCGCCGAAGGAATATGGCCCGCCGAAGACCCTCTACAACCGGTGGAAGCGCTGGAGCGGCAAGGGAGTCTTCGCCCGGATGATGGTTGGGCTGGCCGCCGAGGCCGCCGTCCCGAAGACGGTGATGATCGATGCGACCCACCTGAAGGCGCACCGCACGGCGACCAGCCTGCGGTCGAAAATGGGGGGCCAGGCGACCAGAGGGGCCGCCTGATCGGCCGCACGAAGGGCGGCATGAACACCCAGCTGCATGCCGTCACCGATGCCGATGGCCGCCCGATCCGGTTCTTCATGACCGCAGGCCAGGTCAGCGACTACACCGGTGCGGCGGCCCTAATGGGCAGCCTGCCTGCGGCGGAGTGGCTGCTGGCCGACCGGGGATATGATGCCCACTGGTTCCGGGAAGCGTTGAAAGACAAGGGGATAAAGCCCTGCGTTCCCGGCAGGAAGTCGCGCGGCAAGCCAATCAAGCACGACAAGCGACGCTACAAACGCCGCAACCGGATCGAGATCATGTTCGGGCGACTAAAGGACAGGCGGCGGGTTGCCACTCGCTACGACCGATGCCCGAAGGTCTTCCTCTCCGCCGTCGCCCTCGCGGCCACCGTCATGTTCTGGCTATGACGCCACAACGAGTCCTGACCATAGGGTCGATCTACCCTTTGAGGCGCCAGAAACCTGTCCGGGTCGCAGTCCCTGACCGGCGGACTTCGATCGTTTCTGGGCAGAAGCATTGGATGAATTGGACGCCGTCAAGTCCCAGATCGAATTGACACCAGCTGCATTCGAATGCTCCTTCGCGGAGTGCTTTCATCTCTAATACACAGGTGTCGGGGTGATACTGCGGATTGCAGGACGGGGTGTGTCCATATCGGATGTTACCGTGTGCCTCGGCGTGAAGTGCCCTCAAGAGCATGAAAACGAGTCCAAACGCGGCGCAGATTGATGCAAATCAATCCCGCGCAAGCAATCTTCGCTATCCTTCAGTATGCCGCACAAAAGGCGATGACATGCCGAAGGACCAGTATCAGACTGTCAAGGAACTGGCCGACCGCCTGAAGGTTGCCGAGGCTACCGTGCGCCACTGGATCAAGGTCGGCGAGTTGCGGGCTATAGATATCGGCAAGGGATGGCGCATCGCGGACGGCGATCTGGCCGCCTTTCTGCTGGCCCACCAGACTGCCCCGAAGACGCAGTCGTCTGACCTGAATAACCCCGCGCCAGAGGGCGAGGCAGGATGCCGACTTTGATCAAGTTGGATGTCAGCCGGATTGGATAACAGCCACCGACCAAGGGAAACGAAAGGATTGCAGCCATGAAGCGACTTGCAGGCAAAACGGCCATCGTGACCGGGGGCGCGGTGGGCATCGGTCGGGCTTGCGTGATCCGCATGGCCGAGGAAGGCGCGAAAGTTGCCATTTTCGATGTGATGGAGGCCGAGGGGAGGGCTCTCGCCTCAGAGTTGACCTCCAAGCGCTATGACGTAGCCTTCTGGCGTGTAGATGTCACGGACGAGGCCGCAGTCAGGGCCGCGATCGACGCCGCAGTGGCCCGGTTTGGCGGGCTGCATGTGATGGTGAACAATGCGGGCATCTCCGGCACCCCCAACCCCACCGATCAGGTGACCGAGGCGGAATGGGACCGGGTGCAGGCGGTGAACGTCAAGGGTGTGTTCTTCGGAACCAAGCACGCCATCCCGCATCTGCGCAACGAAGGCGCCGGTGCGGTCATCAACCTGTCGTCCATCGCCGGGCTGATCGGCGTGGGCGGCATCGCGCCCTATCATGCGTCGAAAGGCGCGGTGCGACTGATGTCCAAGAACGACGCCATCACATATGCGCCCGAGAAGATCCGGGTGAACTCGATTCACCCGGCCTATATCTGGACGCCGATGGTCGAAAACCACCTGCGCGCCACTGCCCCGACCTGGAGGCGGCAAAAGCCGCTGCCGGCGCCGCTCATCCCATCGGCAACATGGGCGAGCCGGACGATATCGCCTGGGCGGTGGTCTGGCTTGCCTCGGACGAGGCGAAGTTCGTCACCGGAACCGAGATCGTGATCGACGGCGGCTATACGGCGCGGTGATGGCATGCTGACCGACGCCCACGCTCGCTCCACCGAGGATTGCCTGGCTGCGCTGGCGGCTTCCAGCGACGGGCTGACTTCGCCCGAAGCCGCGCGCAGGCTGGCAGAGTACGGGTCGAACCGCTTGCCCGAAATCCGGGCACGCGGGCCTGTACTGCGGTTTTTGATGCAGTTTCACAACGTGCTGATCTATGTGCTTTTGGGCGCGGCGGTGGTGACCGGCGTCTTGCACCATTGGGTAGATACCGGGGTGATTTTGGCCGTTGTACTGGCCAATGCGGCGATCGGCTTCGTCCAGGAGGGCAAGGCCGAGGCAGCAATGGCCGAAATCCGCAACATGCTGGCGCCAAAGGCCGCTGTTCTGCGCGACGGGCATCGGGTGACGCTGGACGGGGCCAACATCGTGCCCGGAGACGTTGTCCTCTTGGACGCGGGCGACAAGGTTCCCGCTGATCTGCGGGTGCTGCAAGCGCGGGGCCTTGCGGCGCAGGAGGCGATCCTGACGGGGGAGTCCGTGCCGGTGGAAAAGCGCCACACCCCGGTCGCCGCCGAAGCGGCCCTCGGCGACCGACATTCGATGCTATGGTCCGGCACCCTGATCACACAGGGCACGGCGCGGGGGCTGGTGGTGGCAACGGGTCCTTCCACCGAAATCGGGCGGATTGGCGGGCTTCTGGCGGGGGTCGAACAATTGACCACCCCCCTTGTCGGTCAGATGGACCATTTCGCGCGCTGGCTGTCGTTCCTGATCCTGCTCTGCGCGGCACTGCTGCTCGCCTATGGGTATTTCGTCGGTCACATGCCCTTTGCCGACCTCTTCATGGCGGTCGTCGGCGTCGCCGTAGCGGCCATCCCCGAAGGTCTGCCCGCAGTCATGACGATCACGCTTGCCATCGGCGTGCAGGCAATGGCACGGCGCCACGCCATCGTCCGCCGCCTTCCCGCTATCGAGGCGATCGGCTCGGTCTCGGTCATCTGCACCGACAAGACCGGCACGCTGACCCGAAACGAAATGGTGGTAGCCGCTGCCGAGACCGCCGCTGGGGCTTTCTCGATTTCGGGTGAAGGCTATGCCCCGAAGGGCGCCATCACGCCCGAGGGGAACTTGGAAAGGCTGGCCCTAGCCGCCGTCCTGTGCAACGACGCGCGTCTGCATCGCAAGGATGGTGTCTGGACGGTCGAGGGCGACCCGATGGAGGGTGCACTTCTGGCCTTCGCCGGCAAGGTTGCGGGCGATTTCTCCGCGCACCGGCTGGATGCCATCCCATTCGACAGTCGTCACCGTTTCATGGCGGTGCTGACGGATGGACCGCAGGGTCGGCTTACCCATGTGAAGGGTGCGTCAGAGCGGGTCCTGCAGATGTGCGCTGGGATCGACCACGCGGACTGGCACGGTCGGGCCGAAGTCATGGCCCGGCAGGGCCTCCGCGTACTGGCCCTGGCCGAGCAGATCGGGACCGGAGAACGGATCAACCCCGTCGAACTGGAGGGCGGGCTGACCTTTCTTGGCCTTGTCGGCCTGATCGACCCACCGCGCCCCGAGGCGATTGCCGCCGTCGCCGAATGTCGGGCGGCCGGTATCCGCGTCAAGATGATCACCGGCGATCATGGAGGGACCGCTGCGGCCATCGGCGCTCAGATCGGGCTGGCAAATCCGCACCGCGTCCTGACCGGCCATGATCTTGACAAACTGGATGACGCGCAACTGGCGCTGGAGGTGGCGGATGTCGACATCTTCGCCCGCACAAGCCCCGAACATAAGCTGCGCCTGGTGGCAGCTTTGCAATCGAGCGGCCTGTCTGTCGCAATGACCGGAGACGGGGTGAATGATGCGCCCGCCCTGAAGCGTGCCGATGCAGGCATCGCCATGGGACTGAAGGGATCGGAGGCCGCGAAAGAAGCCGCTGATCTTGTGCTGGCCGACGACAACTTCGCCAGCATCGCCGCCGCCGTGCGTGAAGGGCGGACTGTCTATGACAACCTGCAGAAGGTGATCAGCTGGACCCTGCCGACCAACGCAGGCGAGTCGATGGTCATTGTTCTGGCCCTGCTGCTGGGCCTTGCCCTGCCGGTGACTGCGGTCCAGATCCTCTGGATCAATCTGATCACGGCGGTCACCCTGGGCCTTGCGCTGGCGTTCGAGCCGACCGAGATCGGCACCATGACCCGCCCACCCCGCGCCCGCCATGCGCCGATCCTGTCGGGTGCCCTCGTCTGGCATGTCGTTCTGGTCGCGACCCTGTTCCTGGCAGCAATCTTCGGTGTCTTCACCTATGCCATCGACAAGGGCTATTCGCTGCCACTGGCGCAAACCATGGCCATGAACACGCTGGTCGTGCTGGAGATTTTCCACCTCTTCTTCATTCGCAACATCCACAGCACCTCGCTGACCTGGGCTGCGGCGCGCGGGACGAAGGTGGTGTGGATCGTTGTCGTGGTCGTCACCGCCGCCCAGTTCGCGGTCACCTATCTTGCGCCCTTGCAGGTCGTGCTGGGAACTGCGCCGGTCCCGCTGTTCGACGGCCTTCTGATCGTCGGCATCGGTGCGGCCTTCTTCGCCCTTATCGAGATCGAGAAGCAAATCAGATTGGGGTTGCGCGATCTCTGATCTTCACGTCATTGGCTTGGCTGTCTTTCGCGCCTCTACGGCGTTCAATGCGCCGACACGGCCTGAGCCGCGCCGGTGAACGCCCTGGACTCGATCCGCCTGCCACTGGTCCCATCGAACAGGTGGGCATGTCGCAAGTCCAGCGTCAGTCCCGTTACCGCGCCCTCGGCGATGTGCGGGCGGGCCTCGGTGATCAGGCTGAACGGGATATCCTCGATCTTCAAGCTCCACAGCCGGGCGGCGCCCAAGTCTTCCACGATCTCGAGCCTGGCATCGATCATGCCGTGGCCGGGCGCGCGAAGGGACACATGTTCGGGGCGGATGCCAAGCTGGACAAGCTGGCCGTCGGCAGCTTCGTGGTCGGCGGGCAGGCCGATGACGGCCCCGCCCTCCAACACCACGGCGCGACGCGCGGCGCTGTACTGGCCTGGCAGGAAGTTCATTGCAGGGCTGCCGATGAAGCCCGCGACGTAAAGCGAGGCAGGCCGGTCGTAGATCTCGGCCGGGGTGCCGACCTGCTCGATCGTGCCCTTGTTCATCACCACCAGCCGGTCGGCCAGCGTCATGCCTTCGTGCTGGTCATGGGTGACAAAGACGCTGGTCGCCTTGATCTGGTTGTGGATGCGGCGGATTTCGTGGCGCATCTGGACGCGCAACTTGGCATCAAGGTTCGACAGCGGCTCGTCGAACAGGAACACCTTGGGCGACCGGATGATCGCGCGGGCCATGGCGACACGCTGGCGCTGGCCGCCCGAGAGTTGCCCGGGCTTGCGGTCCAGGAAATCCCCAAGGCCCACGGATTTCGCGGTGTCGGCAATCCGCGCCATGCGTTCGGCCTTGGGCACGCCTGCGACCTTCAGCGCATAGCCGATGTTCTCGGCCACGGTCATGTGCGGATAAAGCGCATAGTTCTGGAATACCATCGCGCAGCCCCGCTCGCGGGGTTCCAGCTGGTTGACCACGGTGCCGGCGATGGCGATCTCTCCGGCCGTGATTTCTTCCAGACCGGCGATCAGCCGCAGAAGTGTGGACTTCCCGCAGCCGGACGGCCCGAGGATCACGACGAACTCGCCATTGTGGATGTCCAAAGAGACACCCTCCATGATCGTGGTCTTGCCGTAGGTCTTGCTGACGTTGCGGATGTTGATCTCGGCCATGGGACGCCTCTACTTGTCGGTGTTGATCAGGCCGCGCACGAACCAGCGCTGCATGAGGATGACGATCGCGATGGGGGGCAGCATGACGACCAGCGTGGCGGCCATCGCCAGATGCCAGGTTGGGGTCCCGCCGCCGGTGGTCAGCTGGTCGGGCACCAGGTCGGAAAGCTGGACCACAACCATTCCGTAATTCGCCCGGTCGGTGACGACCAGCAGCGGCCAGAGATACTGGTTCCAGGCATAGACGAACATGATCGTGGCCAGCGCCGCGATGTTGGTCTTGGACAGCGGGATCAGGACGTCCCACAGGAACCGCAAGGGACCGGCACCGTCCATCCGCGCCGCCTCGACCAGTTCATCGGGAATGGTCAGGAAGAACTGGCGATACAGGAAGGTGCCAGTTGCCGTGGCGACGAGCGGCAGGATGAGGCCGGTGTAGGAGTTCAGCAGGTTCCACTCCAGGCTGACTTCAATCCCCGAGACGGCGTTGATCAGCCAGCTGATCCCGGTCCAGTCCATGATTGTCTGGAACGGGGTCAGCGCATTGGCCGCCACCGCGTAGGTGGGAACGATCCGCACCTCCAGGGGCAGCATCAGGGTGATGAAGATCATCCAGAAGATCAGCATCCGGCCGCGAAAGTTGAAGAAGACCAGGGCAAAGGCGGTGATGCATGCCAGGGTGATCTTGCCCACGACGACGCCGGTCGCGACGATCAGGGTGTTGAGGAACTTCTGGCCGAAGTCCGACAGCGCCCAGGCTTCCTTCAGGTTCGCCCAGAGCTGGTCGCCGGGCCAAAGCTCGATAGGCGCGCTGTTCACTTCTTGCAATGTCAGCGTGGCGCCGACAAAGGCCAGCCAGATCGGCACCAGTATCAGGATCAGCCCGAAGACCAGGATCGCATGGGTCGCAAGGTTCAGTATGGGCGTGCGTTCGATCATGGGTGGTCCCCTCAGGTGTAATGCACGCGCTTTTCGACATAGCGGAACTGCACGAAGGTCAGCGCCATGACGAGAAGCATCAGGATGATGGATTGGGCTGCGGCACCCGAGTAGTCAAAGCCACGGAACCCGTCGGAGTAGATCTTGTAGACCATGAGGTCCGTCGCCCGGAACGGCCCGCCCCCGGTCAGGGTATCGACGATGCCGAAGCTGTCGGTGAAGCTGTCGGTGATGTTGATGACCAACAGGAAGAAGAAGGTCGGCGTCAGCAGGGGTAGCTGCAGGTCCAGCATCCGGCGCAGGGGGCGCGCGCCATCCATCGCGGCGGCCTCGGTCAGGCTGCGGGGGATGGATTGAAGTGCTGCCAGGAAGAAGACGAAACTGTAGGCGACCTGCTTCCATGCGCCCGCCACGACAATGGCGGTGACCGCCTGCCAGGGATATTTCGACAGGTCCCACCAGCCCGGCGCGATGGTGTTGATATAGCTGAAGATGCCGGCGCCGGGGTTGAAGACGAACTGGAACGCCAGACCGACGGCGGGTGCCGCCACGGCGTAGGGCCAGATGATCGCTACGCGGTAGGCCTTGTAGCCCGCAAGCTGCCGGTCGACGAAGATCGCCAGCGTCAGCGCCATCCCCATCGCCAGCACGGTCGTCGCCAGCGCATAGATCACCGACACCCGGACCGAGCCCCAGTAGTACGGGTCGCTCAGCACCTTGCGGAAGTTGTCAAATCCGACCCAGGTGTTGCCGCCGCCCCAGGGCTGTTCCAGCGTGAAGGCCCAGTAAAGCGCCTGCGCCGAGGGCCAGTAGAAGAAGACGAAGATGATCAGAAGCTGTGGCGCCAGCAGGGCGGCGGCAATCCAGCTGAACTTGAAGTAGGCGCGGCGCATGGTCGTCCCCCGGAAATAGGTTAGGCGCGGCCTTCACAGGCCGCGCCCCGTTTGTGGCTTAGGGGAAGGACTTGCCCGCATAGGTCTGGGCAAAGCGCGCCAGCTGCTCGTTGCCGCGCGAGACGGCCGTGTCCAGCGCCTCTTTCATCGACTTCTGCCCGGCCAGCGCAGCCTCGACTTCAGCGGTCCATTCGGACCGGATCTGGATCATGCCGCCCAGACGGATGCCACGGGTCAGCTCGGTCGGGTCGGTCCAGGTCAGCGACTTCATCGCGATGTCGCGGTTGATGTAGGGCTCTTTGGCGTAGAAGCCTTCGGCCTTGAGCGCCTCGTAGGTCGACTTGGTCACCGGGATATAGCCGCTGTTTTCCAGCAGGAACTGCTGTTCCGGCTTGGTGGCAAGGAAGGCAAGATACGAGGCCGCGGCCTTGTATTCGTCGTCGGTCTTGCCCGACAGCACCCACAGCGAAGCCCCGCCGACAACGGTGTTCGTCCGCTCCACCCCTTCATAGGTCGGGATGATCTGCACGTCCCAGCCGAAGGCGGGGGTCAGCTTGTGGATCGTGTTGTGGTCGGCGATGGACGAGAAGAAGACCGAACATTCACCTTCGACAAAGCTGTCGCGCGACGTCTTGCCTGCAGCTTGCGTGCGCAGCATCGCGTAGCCATCGTTGATCCAGCGCTGGATGTTTTCCATGTGCTTGACGTGCAGCGTGGTGTTGAACAGAAGCTCGGTATCCAGCCCGTCATAGCCGTTGTTGTTCGACGCGACGGGGATGTTGTGCGCCATCGAGAACTGTTCCAGGTCGATCCAGGACGACGGCGCATAGGCCAGTCCGCAGGCCTGACCGCTGGCCTTCAGCGCCTTGAACGCCTCTTCCATGCCTTCCCAGGTGACCGGGGCCTCGGTGATCCCGGCCTTGGCGAAGTGGTCCTTGTTGAAATAGTAGACCGGGGTCGAAGAGTTCCAGGGCATCGAGAAGAACTCGCCCGACTTCGACGAATAGTAGTTGGCGATGCCGGGGAAATAGTCGGCCCAGTCAACGGTGACGCCAGTGTCGGCCATCAGCTGCGTGACCGGGTAGAACTCGCCCGAGAGCATGAGGTCGGCGGTGCCGGCGTCGAACGACTGTAGCAGCGTCGGGTGCTTGCTGGCGCGGAAGGCGGCAATGGTGTTCTGCACGGCCTTCTCGTAGCCGTCCTGGCCAACGCAGACGGCCTCGAACTGGTCCTGCGAGGCGTTGAAGCGATTGCAGGTCTCGGCCACGACGGCGCCAAGGTCCCCTGTCAGACCATACCAGTATTCGAACTTGATCTTTTCGGCCGAGGCCGAGCCGGCGGTGGCGGCGAGCACCAGCGCGGCTGTGGCAAGTTTGTGGGTCATCGTCCCTGTCTCCGTATGAGGCAGCTGCTACGGGTGCAGCGCAGCGACCTTATGCAAGGATTCGGTGACGGAATCGCGACAGTTAGTCTTATAAAACTGTTACTTTTCATATGTTTGCAAGATAAATGCCAAAGCCCGCCGGACGATGCCCGGCGGGTCAGACTTGTCGTTTCTTTTGCGCCCGAACCTAGTGGAAAAGGCCGGGTGCCATCGTCAGATGCCGCTCTGAGTGGTCCTGAAAATGCACGGTCACCCCTTCATCCGTGGCCAGTACGACGGCCATCTGGGCCGGTCCCTCCAACTGGCGCTGCTGGCCCGGCACGCCCGGAACATGCGGCGTCACCGAATAGTGCGATCCGGCCAGGGTCGTCATCGGAATACCGCGCCAGACGGAGGTCGAGGGCAAGTGGACATGCCCGGCAATCACCTGACGAACCTCCGGGTGGCGCTGCAGGACCGCGACATAGTCCTCGGCGTTTTCCAGGATGATCTCGTCCACCGGAAGCGACAGCGGGTTGGCGTGGTGGTGCTGGACAACGATCACCGGGCGGTCTCGCGCCTCGGTCAGCCGTCTGTCCAACCAGTCCAGCCGACCCTGGCAAAGTCGCCCGCCGACAAGGCCTGGCTCGGTCGTGTCCAGAAGGACGATCCGGTGACCGCCCGCGTCGATCACTTGCGAGACCCGGCCCTGCGGATCGTCGCGGTCCGGCCCGAAGACCGACAAGAAGGCCGCGCGGTCGTCGTGGTTGCCCAGCGTGATGTACACCGGCAACGGCAGGGGGGCGATGCGGTCGCGCAGGTGGTGGTATGCCGCCACCTCGCCCCGGTCGGCCAGATCCCCGGCCAGCAGGACAAAGGCCGCATCAGCGTGGTCGCGGGTGATGACCTCGACCGCCTGGGCCAGCCGTGCGCCTGTGTCCAGTCCGTTGACCGGGACGCCCGGTGGGCCAAGGTGCAGGTCCGACAGGACGACGAACTTCAGAAGGCTCATTCGGCAATCCCCAGCGCCTTGAGGTAGGCGGCCGAAGGCAGGACACCGGCTTTGTCGCGCAGTTCAAGAATCAGGCGCGGGTTGGCACCGGTCTGGGCGATGGCGGCAAAGACTGATTGCCACAGGATCGTGCCATGTCCGATCTGCCAGTGGCGGTCGGCAAAGCCGTCGGCGTCTTGCAGATGGATGTGGCCAAGCCGCGGCCCCGCGGCGCGGATGTAGAAGTCGACCGGCGGCGCGCCCGTCGAGACATGGGCATAATGCGCGTGACCGGTGTCGACCGAGAGCTCCAGCGCCTGCCAGCCCAACGCTTCGCACAGCATGGCGCGGTCGGAAGGCTCGACGTCCTCGATGTTCTCCAGAACAAAGGTCACGCCCATATCCTCGGCCCGCTTCAGCGCGGCGCCCAGTGTTTCGCGGGCGGCAGTCAGCATCCGGTCGGTGTCCGTGGGGTACAGGCCGCGATGATTGTAGCCCCAGGTGCTGAAGGGCGAATGGATCACCACATGCGTCCCGTTGACAGCAGCGCAGACATCCAGCGCCTGATCCATCCGGCGGGCGACGATGCGGCGCACCTCGGGGTCGTAGGACGCGATGGTGAAGCCCCAGAACGGCCCGTGGATGCCCCGCCGACCCTGGTGGCCGTCGAGATGCCGGTTGACCTCGGCAGCCAGGCCCGACCAGTCGCCGTCCAGAATCTCGGCGTCGACGAAGTGCTGAAGTTCAAGATCGCGCGGCGCTTCGCGGAGCCAGTCGACATGGGCGGCAAGGCTGGAGCGGCACAGGGCCGCGCCAAGGATCGGACGGGAAGTCATCGGGGTGTATCCTGCGTTGTTGACGCGCGGATGCTGCCCCGGCCTCGCGACAAAACCGTTCGACTTCAGTGAAAGATTGACGACGGATCGGTGACGCGCTTTGTCACCGGTTCCGCGTCGGGCAGGGGGGCCGAATGATCAGGCCGCAGGTGCGACTACGCGCTTGCGATTGACTTTAGCGGCGGGCTTTTCCTCTGCCACAGCTTCCGGCGGCGACGCCGCAGCTGATTCCGGTGCCGGGGCGGCGACGGCTTGCTCCTCGACGTCGGGCTTCGGAGCATGCGCGGCGACCCAGTCCCGCATGAAGCGGCGGATTTCGCGCGCCGCGCTGGTGTCAAGCGCATCGCAAAGCTTCACGAAGGCATCCCGCTCGCCCGTATCGATGCGGATTACCAACTGGCTGGATTTCTTCTTCTTTTTCTTTTCGTCCGACTTCTGTTTACCCATCACGGCCTCACAATGTATATGCAGTGCATATGCAATGTATAGCCAGCCTGCCCAAATGACAAGGCTGTCGGGGTTGTCGCCGTGCGGTGGCGTCAGCGTGTCAGAAGTGCCTCGATCTCGGCCCGGGTGGGCATGGCGGGCGCGGTGCCGGGGCGGGTGACGGAGATGCCGGCCGTGGCACAGCCGAAGCGGACGGCATCGATCACATCGCGGCCCTCGGCCAGCGCGACGGCAAAGCCGCCGTTGAAGGCATCGCCCGCTCCCGTCGTCTCGACCACCGGACCGGCCGAGATCACCGGCACGTGGATCGTCCGGCTGGCGTCATGATAAAGCGCGCCCTTGTCGCCCAGCGTGATCACCACGGCACCCACGCCCTTGTTCAGAAGTGCGGCAGCTGCGGCCTTCGCCTCGTCGACCGAGGTAACGGGCAGGCCGGTCAGCGCCTCGGCCTCGGATTCGTTCGGGGTGACATAGTCGCACAGCGCCAGCATCTCGTCCGACAGGCTGGCCGCCGGTGCCGGGTTGAGGATGGTGGTCACGCCCGCCGCCCGCGCAATCTGCAGCGCACGCAGGGCGGCAGGGATCGGCTGTTCAAGCTGGGTGACGAAGATCGAGGCGCTGCGGATCAGGTCGGCCCTTGCGTCCACATCCTGCGCCGAGACCCTGCCCGCCGCCCCGGGCGCCACGATGATCGCGTTGTTTCCGGTGGCGTTTTCGATGAAGATATAGGCGGCACCCGTGTAGCTTTCGGCATCCACCTTCACCTCGGGCACCACGCCCGCCCTGGCCCAGGTCGCCTGGGCGATGTCGGCGAAGGCGTCGGCCCCGAGCCGGGTGATGAAATGGACACGACCCCCCGCCATCGCGGCGGCAACGGACTGGTTCGAGCCCTTGCCACCCGGCCCCAGAACGAATGAAGTGCCAAGGATAGTCTCACCCATTTTCGGCTGGCGTTCCGCGCGATAGGCGGTATCGGCGACGAAGATGCCAAGGATGACGATCGGTTTCATGGGCGTGTTCACGGGCAGGACCTTCCGTTTCAGGCTTCAGGCGGGATCACGCCCTTGCGGAACATGAAGCAGCCGTAGAACCGACGCTCTCCGGTCTGGATGACGGCGTAGGACTGGCGTGCCATGTCGTAGAAGGCGAAGCGCTCGATGGAGGTCATCGGGCGGGGCCGACCCTCGGCGCGGTCGATCTCGGCCTGGACCTCGGCCTGGACAGGCGGGATGGAGGTGGGGTCGCCCACGATTTCCATCCGGCCGGCGAAGTCGTCGACAAAGGTGTCCAGCGGCAGGACCGACAGGATCGCCTGCACAGCCTCGGCCGCCGTCAGGTTCTCCATCCGCAGAAGCTGGCCGGTGACCGTGGCCCGTGCGACGGAATCGGACGGGAAGTTGGTGTCCGCCACGATCAGTACGTCGCCATGTCCCATCGCGCGCAGGCAGGCCAGAACCTCGGCGTTCAGGCGGTTGTCGATTCCCTTGAGCATGACGCCTCTCCTTATTGCGCGGCCTGGATGCGCTTGCCCGTCGCCTTGTCGAAAAGGTGCGATGCAGACGGATCGGGCGCAAGGGTGATCGTGGCACCGGGGCCGAAGGCGACCCGGTTGCGGAAGACCGCGGTGATCTCGCGCCCGGCAAGGCGGAGGACGACATGGGTTTCCGATCCGGTAGGCTCCACCACGGCCACCTTGGCCACAAGGCCCTGGCCGGCCTCGGCCAGGTGTTCGGGACGGATGCCGTAGACCACTTCGCGTCCCTCGTCGGCGGGCACGCCTGGCGGCAGGGGCAGGGTGGTCCCGGCCACCTCGACCCGACCGTCGGCGATCCGCCCGTCCAGAAGGTTCATCGACGGGCTGCCAATGAAGGCGGCGACGAAGGTATTGGCGGGACGGTCATAAAGTTCCAGCGGAGCACCGACCTGTTCGATCCGGCCGCCCTGCATGACGACGATCCGGTCGGCCATCGTCATCGCCTCGATCTGGTCGTGGGTGACGTAAACCGTCGTGGTCTTCAGCCGCTGGTGCAGTTCCTTGATTTCCGTCCGCATCTGGACGCGCAGCTTGGCGTCCAGGTTGGACAGAGGCTCGTCAAAGAGAAAGACCTGCGGGTCGCGCACGATGGCGCGGCCCATCGCGACGCGCTGGCGCTGGCCGCCGGACAGCGCGCGGGGATAACGGTCGAGATAAGGCGTCAGGCCCAGGATCGCGGCGGCGTGTTCGACCTTCTGGCGGATGGCATCCTTGTCCATCCCGCGCATCTTCAGGGCGAAGCCCATATTGGCGGCCACCGTCTTGTGCGGGTAAAGCGCGTAGTTCTGGAACACCATCGCGATGTCGCGTTCGGACGGGGGCAGGTTGTTGACCCGCTTCGGCCCGATCATCAAGTCGCCTTCGGTGACCTCCTCCAGTCCCGCGATCATCCGCAGCAGTGTGGACTTGCCGCAACCCGAGGGGCCGACCAGCACCACGAAGGCCCCGTCCGGGATGTCCAGATCAAGGCCGTGGATGACCTGCAAGCCCCCATATGTCTTGCGCAGAGCGCGGATCGTCACCTCGGCCAAACGCTTTCCCCCCGGTTTGCCTGCCTCAAGTCCTACCGCAGCAGGGACAGCTCTGTCCATCCGCTGACCATACTAACATGTTAGAAACTTGACAGGCCCCTGCCGCCTTGCGAAGCTGACCCGAGGGCAATCTGTCAGACGGGGGGATGGAGACCGAACAGATGCCGTTCCGCCAGCGGACCGCAGCAAAACCCGGCAAGGGCCAGGTCCAGCGACACTGATGCACATACCAGGCCGCGCCGGACCAACTGGTGCGGAAATGTTCCAAAGGGAGGAGCTACCTTGAAGGTCGAACTTTACGAGATGTTGTCCCGGTCGCGGCTCAGCCGCCGCCGGATGCTGCAGGGCACGGCCGCGCTGGGCGCGATTGCGGCAATGCCGATGACCGCCCGCATGGCCAGCGCGCAGGACAATGTGCGCGCCGAGATCCTGAAGATCCCCGGCGTTGGCATGGGCAGCCCGACCGATGCCGACTGGCAGAAGGTCGGCGAACTGTGCCTGGGTGCCACCAGGGCCAGTGTGGCCGAGGGCGAATTCGCCGGGGTCGAGCTGACCTTCCTGGGTCTTAACAACCAGAACCTGCACAACTTCCTGTTCCGCGGCTTCCTCAAGCCGTGGGAAGCCTATACCGGCGCCAAGATCAACTGGATCGACCTGGCGCAGGCCGACTACAACTCGCGCCTCCAGCAGTCCATCGCCACCGGCACCGTCGACTTCGACATCATCGAGATGGGCGCTCCGTTCGAAGGCGACACCGCCGGCAAGGGTCTGCTGGACGAGATGCCCGATTGGGTCGCGGCCCAGATCGAGGCGGACGACCTTGTGGGTTACCTGCAACCCCCGGTCGGCACCTGGGACGGCAAGTCCTACCGGATCACCATCGACGGCGATTGCCACACCTTTTCGTACCGCAAGGACTATTTCGGCGAGGGCGGCATCGGCGGGGCCGAGGTGCCGAAGACCTGGCAGGAGGTCAACGCGGTCTCGAAGGCGCTTGTCGGCCAGACCGACCCGCTGACCGGCCTGCCGGCGCATGGCTACCTTGACCCGCTGAAGGGCTGGGGCGGCTTCGGCTTCTACTTCATCGCCAACCGGGCCACCGCTTACGTCAAGCACCCGGACGACCGGGCCTGGCTGTTCGACCCCGACACGATGAAGCCGCGCGTCAACAACCCGGGCTGGGTCCAGGCGATCCAGGACGTCATGGACCTGATCGCCACGCCTGGCGCCTATCCGGCCGACCAGATCAACGCCGACCCCGGCACCACGGCCTTCAGCCAGTTCCTTGCCGGAACGGGTTCGATGCTGATGTGGTGGGGCGACGTGGGGTCGTCCGCGCGGACGTCGGACACCTCGGTCGTGGGCGACGTCGTGGGTTTCGGGATCAACCCCGGCTCGACCCGCCGCTACAACTCGGCGGCCGGTGCCTGGGAAGAGACCGCGAACGAAGCGCCGTTGATGGCCTACATCGGCTGGGGCATCTACGTCACCTCCCGCGTTTCGGGCGACGAGAAGAAGCGCAAGGCTGCCTGGTCGGCTGCCGCGCATCTGGGCGGCAAGGACCTGTCCTTGTGGACGGCTGCCTATCCGTCGGGCTTCCAGCCCTACCGCAACTCGCACTTCCAGTACGAGGAATGGGAAGCCGCCGGCTATGACCGTGACTTCATCGAGGACTATCTCGGATCGAACGCCGACAGCTACAACCATCCGAACGCCGCGATCGAGCCGCGGATTCCGGGCATCTTCCAGTACTACTCGGTCGCCGAGGACGAACTCGCGAAGGGCTTTGCCGGGCAATACGCCGGTGCCCAGGAAACCGCCGATGCGATTGCGGCGGCCTGGGAGAAGATCACCGACCAGATTGGCCGCGACAACCAGATAGCGCTCTACAAGGCGTCGCTGGGCATGTAATTCGGCACCTGACCGGACTGAAACGGGGGCGCGCCGGGCAACTGGCGCGTCTTTTTCGCACGTTCGCACCACCGCTGGCCGTCGGCGTTGATAGATCCGGTCCCAAACCCGCGGGCGCTGCTGCATCCTTCATATCCGCAGCAGGAAATGGGTCTCTCCACCTTCGGTTTATTGCCTGCCCCAAGTGCCGCGCTAGGGTATCCACACCAGCCTTGAAGGAGCCTAGTATGTTCGGCCGCAAGCCCAAGATCCAGCCCACCATCCGCTTCCTGTGCGACCCGCGCGACGATGGCGTGATCGCGCCTCCGATCCCGGCCAAGGACTATCTGCCTGCCTGGTTTCGCCGCCTGCCTGCCGTGGACCCCGAAAAGGTCTCGGCCACGGACACCGGCCTCACGATCAAGCGCTGCATGCCCTTTCTGGATGCCATGACCACCGGCTGGATCATCCCCTTCGCGGCCGAAGTTCGGATGACGATCAGCGACACCGGCAGGCACGTTGAAACCGGCTGGGACTTCGACCGTGCGATGGCTTCAGGCCACGGGGCGCATCAGGTCAAGGGCAGCCCCTGGGGGGACCGCCCGCCCTGCAAGTTCCACAACTTCTGGACCATCGTGACGCCCCCGGGTTGGTCCTGCCTGTTCGTCAGCCCGTTGAACCGCCCGAACGGGTTGTTCGAGGTGGCGGCCGGCGTGGTCGATACCGATACCTACACCGCGCCGGTGCACTTTCCGTTCTTCGCCACGGGGCCGGACGGGCTGCATGTCATCGAAAAGGGATCTCCGCTGATCCAGGTCATCCCCTTCCGCCGCGACAGCACCGAGCTTTCCGCCGAGATCGGCCCAGAGACGGCCGGGGACAGCACCGCGCGCGACCGGGTCAATCGCAACACGCGGGCAGGGACCGGATGGTATCGGACCGACGCCCGCGCCCCGCGCAAGTAGCCGCGCCAGCAAACGAAAAGGCCACCCCGGCAAAGGGCGGCCTTCCCACTGAATCACGGATGCGCCTGCCGCTCAGTCGTCGTCCGAGTCGCTGTCCGAGTTCGAATTCGAGTTGCTGTTCGAGCTGGAATTCGAGCTGGAGTTGCTGTTGCTGTTGCTGTTGCTGTTCGAGTTCGAGTTCGAGTTCGAGTTGGAATTGCTGTTGGTGTTGGAGTTGGAGTTGGAGTTGGTGTTGGAGTTGGAATTGCTGTTGGAGTTCGAACTGGAGTTCGAGTTCGAATTGCTGCTCGACTCCTTCACCCAGACCCACTTCCCGTCGCGCTTCACCCGCTTCCATTTTCCGTCATCTTGGACGGTCACGACCTGGGCCTGCGGGTCCGCCGTGCCCGGCGAATAGCTTTTCGCGCGGAAATCGATCGCGCGGTCTGTGGCCGCCTTTGCTGCAGGCTGCAGCTTCACGGCAGGTGCGCCGGCCAAAGCGGTCCCGGCAGCGCCTGTAAGGCTCATGCCAAGCGCGGCGATCATGGTGACGATCTTCTTCATCGTGGTCTCCTCGTCTGGGTTTCAGATGAGATCAGGGTAGGGCGTGGGGTAGGGCTGTCCATAAACTCAGGCGAGGCCGCCATGAACCTGAGGCCGAATAGGCCGCCATAAACCCAGGTTTATGGCCATCCTTTCCCGACGTGGACCCATTTCCCGCTTGCACCAAGGGCACTCACAGCTAACATGCTAGTATGAGCGGCAATGACCAACTTCACGTCGTCACTTCGGACGAGATCAGTGACAGCCGGAGGCGCTTTGGCGGCCTTCTGGTCTGGGGAGCGGCCGGCCTCATGGCGCTGGTCGCGCTGGCGCAGGCGGCGCAGATACTCGGGTGGCGCGACTTCGGCTTCACCAACTGGCGGCCGACGCTGTATGCCTACTGCCTCTGGGCGACGGCACTTTGCTGGGCGCAGGTTATCACCCGGGGCGAACACGGCAAGCGCACGCTTTTCGTACTGCCCGCCGCGCTGTTTGTCATCTCGCTGACCGTCTTCCCGCTGCTTTTTGGCCTGATCATCGCGTTTTCAAGCTGGAACCTCTCCAGCCTTGATGGTCGGCAGTTCAATGGTGTGGACAACCTGGTCCAGATGTGGGGCGACGCGTTCTACTGGAATGCACTTGGCAACATGGTCATCTATGTCGCTGCGATCCTTGTGGAATATGCAATTGCCTTCGGCCTTGCGCTGATCCTTGCCGGGCAGATCCGCGCCCGGAAATTCTGGCGTGTGGCCTTCCTGATGCCGCTGATGCTGTCGCCCGTGGCCGTAAGCTGGATGGTCGGCAAGTCGATGCTGGAGGCCCGCTTCGGCCCGCTTGCCCGACTGGCGCGCGCCTTGGGTGTGGATAACCCCAGCTTCTTCGAAAGCCCCTGGATGGCGAAGCTGACCATCATGGTTCTGGACGCGTGGACCTTCATCCCCTTCATGATGATCATGCTGCTGGCGGGCTTGCAGGCGATCCCGAAAGAGCTGCAGGAGGCCAGCAAGGTCGACGGTGCCACCGGCTGGAAAAGCTTTTGGGAGATCACCTTTCCCCTGATGTTGCCGGTTTCGGTCACCGCGATCCTGATCCGTATCATCTTCAAGCTGAAGCTGGCGGACATCGTCATCAACGTCACCTCGGGCGGCCCCGGGGGGGCGACGGATACCGTCACCAGCTTCATCTTTCGCGAATATCGAGAACGGTCGAACGTCGGCTACGGGACGATGCTGGCAATGGTCTACCTGGTGCTGATCGTCATCGCGATGACCTTCCTGATGAAGTTCGCCAACCGCCTCACGCGGCCCAGGACCTGATGGGAATCCCATGACTGAAACACCCGTCCAGATCTTCCGCGACAGCGAGGCCGACCGCGGCTTCCGCATGAAGTGGTGGGCCAGCCGCGTCGCGATCTATGGTGTTCTGGTCTTCTGGGCGGTGATCTGCCTGTTCCCGATCTACTGGACCGCGACGACCAGCTTCAAGATGGCCCCGAACGTGATGCAGGGCCAGATGATCCCCTTTCCGCCAGCCTGGACACCCGAGGGGGACTGGGCAAAGTCGCTGTTCTATGCGCCAAAGTGGAAAGGCTGGGAGTCCATCGGCCTGTCCCCGCAGACCCTGCAACAGGAAAGCACGGTCCGGGCCGAGTTCTTGAAGCGGTTCGCGAATTCGGCCATCGTGGCGCTGGTCTCCTCGACGTTGGCGGTCGTGCTGGGGGCGATGGCGGCCTATGGGCTGTCGCGGTTCCGCTACAAGTTCGGCTGGATGAAGAACGACGACATCCTGTTCTTCTTCCTGTCGCAGTTGATCCTGCCGCCTGTCGTGCTCGCCCTGCCGTTCCTGGTTCTCTACAAGGAACTGGCGCTGCTGGATACGCGGATCGGGCTGATCCTTCTCTACACGCTGTCGGTCCTGCCCATCGTCATCTGGATCATGAAGGACCAGTTCGAGACGATCCCGACCGAGCTGGAGGAAGCGGCTCTGGTCGACGGGCTGTCGATCTGGGGGGCGTTCCTGACGATCATCGTTCCCATCGCGCTGCCGGGGATGGTGGCGGCCTTCATCCTGAGCCTCGTCCTGACCTGGAACGAGTATTTCTTCGCGGCCCTTCTGACCTCGACCCACGCGAACACCCTGCCGGTGATGGTGGCAAGCCAGACCGGCAGCCAGGGGATCAACTGGTGGTCGATGGCGGCCCTGTCCTTTGCCGCGATCCTGCCCTTGATCGTGATCGGGATCGTGTTGGAGCGGTTCATCATCAAGGGGATGGCGGCGGGGGCGGTCAAGTAGTGTCCACGGTGGACAAACTTTGGAAATCCTTCTGAAACAATGGCTTGGGATTTCTTGTTAGGGATTTCTTCAGATTTGGAGACAGCGTGCTGAAAGGGATCGACCAGCGGCTTTCGGCCGAAATCGTGCATGTCCTGATGCTGATGGGGCATGGTGACGATCTGGTGATCTGCGACGTGAACCATCCGGCGGCGACCATTGCGGCCGAGACGACCTATGGTCGCCTGATCGACATGGCGGGCTGTGATATCCCGACCGCCGCAAAGGCGATCCTGACGCTGATGCCGCTTGACAGCTTCGTTCCGGCCCCGGTCAGCCGGATGCAGATGGTGGGCAACCCGGAGGGCCAGGTGCCGATCTTTGCCCGCATGCAAACGGTGGTCGATCAGGCCGAGGGCCGCCCGGTGACCATCGAGGCCTTGGAGCGGTTCGACTTCTACGCCGCCGCCAAAAGGGCTTTCGCGATCATCCGCACGGCGGATTCAGGCCCCTACGGCTGCTTCATCCTGAAGAAGGGCGTGGTGGACCTGGCAGAACTGTAGGATGGGCGGACGCCTCCTCGTGCGCCTTCGGCTTCTCGTCGGAGGGTCAGCGAGGAGTGACGAAGTCATCGACGAGCGGGTTCGGGTGACGCGTCAGCCCAGACCCAGCACCTGCCGCATATGGGCCAGCGCGATCTGGACGCCGCGTTCCCCCAGCTCGGTAGAGGCTTGCCCCGCATCCTCGGTGTACCAATGGCCGCCATCCCCGGCGCGGGCGATGTCCACCGTATCGGGTGCCAGCGCCTGCATCAGCGCCGTCTCACCCTGTCCGGCGTGGTCAAACGGAAAGTCCGCGCCCTTGGGGAATAGGGGGTGGATCTGTATCCAGTTGAACGGGTCCGCCCCTTCCGCCTGCTGTGCGTAGTAATCCTGCATCCCCCGGTCGCCCCACCAGCCGGGGCCGCGCGTCGCCTCCAGAAACCGCATGATCGCGTTGCGGCCCGCGAGGCGGAAGGCGAGGTCGGTGGGCATCCCCTGGTCGAAACCTTCGGTCTGGTGGTGGATCACGCCGCGGATGTTGCGGAAGCCCGCGTTCAGAAGCGCGGTGAACAGCGCCTCGGCCAAGGGGACTATTGCCCCGGCGTCGATGTGGAGAGTCCCGGTCCCCTCTGGCCCCGCGACGGCGTGAGAAGCCGCGCCATATGCGAAGGGCGGCAGGGTGATGATTGCGTCGCCCAGCCGGGCGAGGACTTCGGTCACGGCGAGTAGGTCCACTCCGGCGGGCAGGTGCTGGCCATGATACTCCATGACGCCGATGGGCAGGACAACGGGGGTGTTCGCCGCGATGGCCGCTTGCAGCTGGTGCGGACGCAGGCGGGCGAACTCGGTCACGGCAGAGCCTGCATCAGGTCGCGGGTCTGCGAGTAAAGGCGCTTCCATAGGTGGTATTGGGCGGTGTAGGCCGGGACGGCTTCCGGCTGGACGGTCGTAGCGTTAGGGTTCCAGGTCTGGATGTCCTGCGGTTGCACGGCCCCGATGGCGAGCGCCGCAAGGAAGGCGTCGCCATAGCTGGCCCCGATGGTCTTTTCGCAAACGTGCTGCGCCACGCCGCCGAAATCCGAGGTCGCCTGCAGCCAAAGCTGGTTCTTCGTGCCCCCGCCGACGGCGAGGACGCGGGCGGGGGACGCGCCAACTTCGGCATAGGTTTCCAGCACATGCGCGGTGCCTGCGGCGATGCCTTCGCAGACGGCGCGGAACATGTCGGCGCGGGTGTGGGTGAGGTTCAGGCCAAAGAAGGCTCCGCGGGCGTGGGGGTCGTGGATGGGCGTGCGCTCACCGGAGAAATAGGGCAGGCAGAGGAGGCCCTTGGCGCCTTTGGGGCTTGTTGTCGCTTCGGTGACGAGAGCGGCAAAGTCGGTGTCGCGCGCCAGCTGGTCGCGGAACCAGTGGGTCAGCGTGCCGCTGGTCGCCAGCCCCGCCATCGAGGCGTGGGTGCCGGGAAAAAGCCAAGGCGCATACCACAGGCGCGGGTCGCGGACCGGCTGGCCAGTGACCTGGATGATGAAGATGGTCGAGCCATACATCAGCATCATCTCGCCGGGAGCTTGGACGCCGACGCTGACCGCCTCGCTTGCGGCGTCGATGGTGCCGCAGGTGACGGGGGTGCCTTCCGTCAGGCCGGTTTCCCGCGCGGCGGCGGCGGTGACGTGGCCGGCAATTTCGGTGGACCACATCAGTTTCGGCAGCTTGTCGAGCGGGATGATCTCGGGCGCGAGGTCGGTGGTCCAGTCCTGCGTGGTGACATCGTAGAGCGGCGAGAAGTTCGCGGCGGTGTAGTGGTCGATGACGTATGCGCCGGTCAGCTTCCAGGTCAGGTAGCTGGTCGAGGTGAGGACCATCGCGGTCTGGGCATGGAGGTCGGGGTGGGTGTCCTTGAGCCACAGGATCTTGGGCCCGACGGATTGCGAGGTGAGCGCGTTGCCGCAGCGTTGGTGAATGGTCGCCTCGCCGATCCGGGCGTTGAGCGCGGCGATCTGGTCCGTGGCGCGGGTGTCGACGCCGTAGAGGACGCCGTTCATCAGCGGTTTGCCCGCGCTGTCGACGGGCAGCATGCAGGGGCCGATGGCCGAGGCGGCGACGGCCTTGATGTCCTTGGGGTTCAGGCCGGACTGGGACAGGAGCGCCCTGGTGATGTGGACGAAGTCGCCCCACCAGTCCTCCTCGGCCCGGTGTTCGGCCCACCCGGCGCGGGGGACGATCATCTTGTGCGGGCGGCTGGCCTGCGCGGTGATGCGGCCCTGGGCGTCGACGAGGACGCCTTTGGATTCGAAGGTGCCGATGTCGATTCCTAAAGTTTGGGTCATCGGGTGAGCTTCAGGTCTGGGGTGATCGCGGAAAGCGCGGTGTCGAGGAGGGTGACGAGGCCTTCGAGGTCCTTGGGGTCGACCACTTCCAGCGCGGAGTGGGAGTAGCGCATGGGAAAGCCGACATCGAGGCAGGCGACGCCTTCGGGGCCCATGAACTGGATGTAGCTGAGGTCGGTGAGGGCGCCTGTGTGGGCGGAGCGTTGGAGGGGGAGGTGGGCAGTGTCTGCGGCTTGTTCGAACAGACGGACAAGGGCAGGGTGCGGGATCACGCCGTTGAGGGTGCCGCGACCGTGGAAGGAATAAAGGCTGATGCCGGGACCGCCGCCAAGGGTGATGTCGCCTCGGGCGGTCATGTCGGGGGTGTCGCAGGCGAGGAGGAGGTCGATCTGCAGCGCGATGGCGGGGGCAAGGGCGGTCGCGGCGGGAAGGACTCCCCGGAGGTTGTATTCCTCTTGCACCGACCAGACGAGGTGGAGGGTGGGGCCGGGTCTGCCCTGGCGGACTTCGGCGAGTTTCAGGAGGGCGGCGCAGCCCGCGCGGTCGTCGACCGAGGTGCCGGCGATGCGGCCGTTGGCGAGGGTCAGCGCGCGGGGCAGGTAGGTGACGGGGGTGCCGATCTTCACGCCAGCGGCTTCCGCTTCGGCTTTCGAGGTGAAGCCCGCGTCGACGTAGAGATCGGCGTAGGGGAGGACCTTGTATTTCTCGTCCGGCGTGGTGGCGTGGTGGCTTTTGTTGGCGATCAGGGCGGGGAGGTCGCCTTGATCGGTGCAGATAAGGACCGCCTGGGCGGGAAGCGCGCGTTCGGGGACGCCGCCGAGGCGTTCGAGGCGGATGAGGCCGGTGGGCTCCACCTTGCGGACGATGAAGCCGAGCTGGTCCATGTGGGTGAAGACCATCACCGGCGGCAGGGCGGGGTCGCCGGGGAGGGTGCAGGTCAGATTGCCGAGGCGGTCGGAGGTGTGGGCCAAGCCGAGTGTATCGAGGTGTGCTGCGATGGCTGCGGCGACGCGGGTCTCATACCCCGCAAGGCCGGAGATCAGCATCAGTTCGGTGGTCAGGTCGGCGACGGAGGGGAGCGTCATTTCCCGCCCCGTGCGGCGCGGGCGCGGGCCATGAAGTCGGCGGCGCGGTCGGGGTCGACGGCGGCCCAGGTGTCTCCGCCCACTTTCAGGGCCGACCCGACGATGCAACCGTCGGCCACGGCAAGGACATCGGCCACGGTGGTGTGCTTGACGCCGGTGTTGGCGAGGACCGGGGTGGTGGGCAGCACGCGCTTGACGCCCTCCAGGTCCTCCATCCGCGCGGCCTCGCCAGTGATCGCGCCGGACACCAGCACCGCGTCGGGGATCGAGGAGAAGACGGCGGAACGCGCGCGGTCAGGCAGCGGACGGCGGTCGAGGCTGTCGGCGAACTCGGCCGAGACGTTGTAAAGCCGCGCGACGCCGCCTGCCCCAAGGCGTTGGGCGTAGCGGACGGCGGCCCCGGCGTCGGGGGCCCAGACGCCCATGTCGGACGCATAGGTGCCGGTGAAGATCTCACGCACGAAGGCGGCCCCGGTGGCGGCGGCGACGGCGAAGCTGGACATCGGGTCCCAAAGGACGTTGACGCCGAAGGGGACGGTGATCTCATCCCGCAGACGCCCGATGACATAGGACATCGTGGCGGACGTCGCGGTGTCGACCTTCAGCTCATAGGGGCGGTCGTTTTCGTTGCCGAACATCACCGCGTCGAACCCGGCGGCCTGGAGGGCGTGCAGGTCGGCGCGGGCGGCGGCAAGGATGCCCTCCACCCCAGCCTCGGCATCATGGAGCGGCGCGCCGGGGGAGGCCCCGAGGTGGACCATGGCGATAATGGGCTTACGGTCGCCGAAAACGGCCTTGAAACGTGACATGTGATCCTCCACTGGCGCCCACGCTAGCGTGAAAGGGGATGGACGAAAAGTGCGAACACACTAGCATGTCAGCAGCGTTGGGAGGGGCGGATGCTGGCCACAAGACACTGGGATCGGCTGGGGAACGGGGGGCTGACCTTTACCGAACTCGGGTTCGGCGCGGCCCCTTTGGGCAACCTGTTCAAGGCAATCTCCGACGACGACGCCCATGCGGTGCTGGAGGCGGCCTGGGCGGGTGGGGTGCGCTACTATGACACCGCGCCACTATACGGATTGGGGCTGTCCGAGACCCGGCTGAACCGGCTTTTGCGGGGCAAGCCGAGAGACAGTTACGTCCTGTCGTCGAAGGTCGGGCGGCTTTTGCAGGCGGTCCCGCCGGGCCAGGGCGATGGTGCAGGCAAGTGGGTCGACGTCCCGTCGCGCAAGGAGATTTACGACTACAGCTATGACGGCACGATGCGGAGCCTGGAGTTTTCGCTGGAACGGCTGGGAGTGGACCGGATCGACATCCTTTATGCCCATGACCTCGACCTCTTCAACCACGGCACGCAAGCGGCGTTGCGGGACCGGCTGGACGCCTTCATGGCGGGCGGCTACCGGGCGCTGGTCGCGTTGCGCGACCAGGGGGTGATCCGGGCTTTTGGTGGCGGTATCAATGAATGGCAGCCGTGCCAGTGGCTCTTGGAGCGGGGGGATTTCGACATCTTCCTGTTGGCGGGCCGCTACACGCTGCTGGAGCAGGAGGCGCAGGAAAGCTTTCTACCCCTGTGTCAGGCGCGGGGCGTGGGGATCGTGGTCGGCGGCCCCTACAACTCGGGCATTCTGGCGACGGGGCCGAGGCCGGGGGTGCACTATAATTACTCTCCAGCACCGGACTGGGTGCTGGACAAGGCCGCAGGGTTGCAGGCCGTCTGTCAGGCGCATGGGGTGCGGCTGGTCGATGCGGCGTTCCAGTTCCCGTTGCGGCATCCGGCGGTGGTTTCGGTGATTCCTGGCGGGCAGGGGCTGGCAGAGATGACGTCGAACCTGCAGGCCGCAGCGGCGACGATTTCGCAGGCGCTGTGGGAGGAGTTGCGGTCCGAAGGCCTGATCCGCGCCGATGCGCCGATCTGAGGGGGGCCTCCTCGTGCGCCTTCGGCTTCTCGTCGGTGCGCCGCCCGAGCGAGGAGGGACGCAGTCCGCCGACGAGCGTCCTCAGGCGCCGTAGAGCGCGCCCAGGACGATCCGGGTGGCAGCAGCGGCATCCTGCCGGGCCTGCGCGTCGGCCAGAGCGGAATTCCCGGCCAGCGACCGCGCAACACTGCGCAGCCGGTCGCTGACGGCGATGTTCGCCCGTGCCTCGCCCACCGGATCGGTACCGCCGTGGTCGGGGAACGTGTCGAAATAGATCACCCCGTCATACCCCAGCCGGTCGAGCGCCATGAACAACTCCACCGTCTGCACCGGGTGCACCGACCCGGCAATCAGCCCGTCGTCGCGCTTGCCGTAGCCGTCGTTGAGGTGAACCCCCAGGATGCGGCTGCTCCGCCCGGCCAGCATCGCGGCGCGCGCCGGCATTTCGCCCGCGAAAAGCATGTGGCAGAAGTCAAGGGTGACGCCGGTGTTCGGACGCGCAACCTCGGCCAGGGCCAGCAGGGTGGTGGCCATGTCGGGCATGACGACATGGGCGCGGGGCTCGTTCGGCTTGTATTCGATGGCGATGTCGACGGCCGGGTTGTGGTCGGCGACCTCGGCGATGGCCGAAATGCTGTCATCCCACTGGCGCGCGTAATCGGCCTGGAACGAATAGTCGAACCCGTCCTGCCCCAGCCATAGTGTCATCAGCCGACCGCCCATCGCGGCCAGCGCGTCGATCCCGCGTTTTGTCAGGTCGATGGCGGCGCGGCGGGTGCTGGGGTCGGGGTGGGAGAAGGCGCCAAGACGGAAGCCGGGGTCGGTATAGTAGCGCATCGCCAGGCCGTTCAGCGCCATGCCGTTGTCGGAGAGGAGTTGTGACAGCTGCGCGGGGGTGTGGTGGTCGAAATGGTCGGGGAAGTTGAGGTCGGCGGCATCAAGGCCCCCGACGCGACCCGCTGCGGCGATCATCTGGGCCACGGTGTCGCCCTTCGTCTTGAACGCATTCAGCCGGGTGGCATAGCGCGGGCGGTTCGGCAGGGTCATGACAGTCCTTGATGTGAGAAGAGCTCGGGGTGGGCGCGTTCCAGCGGCTGAAGATAGGTCAGAAGCTGGCGCAGGTGGTGCTGCACGGCCAGGCGCGCCGCCTCCGGGTCATGTGCCTCAAACGCCGCAAGGATCGCGCGGTGTTCCTCCAGCGTCGCCTGCATGCGGCCTTCCACGGGCAGGATCAGCTGGCGCGCCCGGTGCACGCTGAGCCAGGCGGTCTGCGATACCTGCGGCAGGCGGGGAAAGCCTGTGAAGGAGAGCATCATCTCGTGCATCTGGCCGTCGAGCGTCATGAAACCTTGGGAGTCGCCGTCGGCCACCAGCGCCTCTTGCAGCTTGAGGTTGCGGCGCAGGTCGCGCAGCTGGTCCTCGGTGATCTGCTCGGCCACCAATTCGGCGGCGGCGACCTCGATCGCTTCGCGGATGAAGGCGCCTTCGCGGATGTCGGTCATCGACAGCCGGGTGACAAAGGTGCCGGCCTGCGGGATGACATCGACAAGCCCATCGGCGGCAAGCCGAGCCACCGCATCCGCGACCGGGCTGCGCGACACGCCCAGACGCTCGCAGATCTCGGGCTTGCGGATGATGTCTCCGGGCCGGTAGGCCAGCGTCAGGATCGCATGTTTCAGGCTTTGGTAGACCCGCTGGCCGAGCGAGCCCTGGAACCGCTCCAGCGGCAAAAGCCGCGCTGCGCCATTCTGGTCTTGTGATCCGGTCGGAGGCGCTTGTAGCATGCTAACATGTTAGACTTGGCGGCCCGCCTGTCAAGAAACCAAGCGCGGACCGAAGGGGGGATATGATGGCGGATGCGACGATCCGATTGCACGCGACGGACAACCTGGTGATCGCCTTGACCGACCTTGCGAAGGGCGCGACGGTGCCGGGTGTTTCGGTGCCTCTGCCGGGGCCGGTGCCGCGGGGGCACAAGCTGGCGACGCGGGCGATTGCCAAGGGCGAGATCGTGCTGCGCTACGGTCAGTCCATCGGCCAGGCGACCGAGGACATCCCCGAGGGCGGGCATATCCACAGTCACAACCTTGGGATGGGGCCGCACAGCACGGATTATGCCATCGGGCAGGGCGCGACCCCGCTGCCACCTCTGCCCGCGCGGGAGTTCCTGGGCTATCACCGCGCCGACGGGCAGGTAGGGACGCGGAACTACATCGGTATCCTGACTTCGGTGAACTGCTCCGGTTCGGTCGCCCGCTTCATCGCCGAGGCGGCCGAAAAGGACCCTGTCCTGTCAGCGATGCCGAACATCGACGGCTTCGTGCCCATCGTCCACAACACCGGCTGCGGGATGTCCGGCGTGAACGAGGGCTATGACACGCTGATGCGGACGCTGAAGGGCTATGCGCGGAACGCGAACTTCGGCGGCATCCTGCTGGTCGGTCTAGGCTGCGAGGTGATGCAGGTCCCGGACCTGGTGGGGCAGGGCCGCCTGCGCCCCGACGGCAACTTCCGCTACATGACGATTCAGGGCACCGGAGGCACCCGCGCCACGATCGCCAAGGGCCTGGACGTCCTGCGCGAGATGGCCGAGGTCGCCTCGAAGGTCGCGCGGAAGCCCGCCCCGGTGTCCAAGCTGATCATTGGCCTGCAATGCGGGGGTTCCGACGGCTATTCCGGGATCACGGCCAATCCGGCCCTCGGCCATGCCAGCGATCTGCTGGTGCGGATGGGCGGCACGACGATTCTGTCCGAGACGCCGGAAATCTACGGGGCCGAGCATCTTCTGACGCGCCGCGCCGTCGCGCCCGAGGTCGGCGAAAAGCTGATCGACCGGATCAGGTGGTGGGAAAACTACACCGCGATCAATGGCGGCGAGATGGACAACAACCCCAGCCCCGGCAACAAGCGCGGCGGCCTTACGACGATCCTGGAAAAGTCGCTGGGTGCCGTGGCCAAGGGCGGCACCGCGCCCCTGTCCGGGGTCTACAAGTTCGCCGAGCCGATCACCGCGCCGGGGTTCGTCTACATGGACAGCCCCGGCTATGACCCCTGCAGCGTCACCGGCCAGATCGCCAGCGGGGCCACGATGATCGTCTTCACCACCGGGCGCGGGTCCGTCTCGGGCTACAAGCCCAGCCCCTGCATCAAGTTGGCCACCAACAACGAGATGTATCAGCGGATGGCCGAGGACATGGACATCAACTGCGGCGACATCATCGACGGGGTTTCGATCGAGGCCAAGGGCGCGGAAATCCTGGAGAAGATCATCGCCGTCGCATCGGGCGAGCAGACGTTGTCCGAGGAACTGGGCTTTGGCGGGGCGGAATTCGTGCCCTGGCAGATCGGCGCGGTGATGTAGGTCACAGGCGGTAGAAGGTCCGGGCCGTGTCGCGGAAAATCTGCCGCTGCTCGGTCTGGGACAGATCGCGGATCAAATCATCGACCAGCGCCACCCAGGCGGGATAGGTAATGGCCAGGGTCGAGACCGGCCAGTCGCCGCCGAACATGATGCGGGCGGGTCCGAAGGCCTCCAGCGCGACATCCATGTAGGGGCGGAGCGTTTCCGGCGTCCAGTCGGCACCGGCTTCGGTGGCAACACCGGACAGCTTGCAGACCACGTTCTTGCGTCGTGCCAGATCGCGCATCTGGTCGGCCCAGGGTTGGATCAGGCCCGCCTTGATGCCGGGCTTGGCAATGTGGTCCAGGACCATCGGCACGTTCGGGCAGGCATCGGCAAGAGCGATGGTGGCCTGCAACTGCGGATGCTTGAGGCACAGGTCGAACGACAGCCCATAGTCGGCCAGCGCCCGCACGCCGGTCACGAAATCGGGCCGCAGGCAGAAGGCCGGGTCGGGCTCGTCCTGGTAGATGCGGCGGACACCGCGGACCTTTTCCGTCGCGGCCAGACGCTCCAGATCGGCGCGGGCTGCGTCGCCGTTCTGCAGCGGGGCGTTGCAGACCATCGCGGCGATGCGCGGCTCTTCCTTCGCCCAGTCCAGGACCAGTTGCGCCTCGTCGAAGGCCTGGTCCGGCGCGGCATCACATTCCAGAAATACCAAGGCCTCGATGGCTATTCCGGCGCTGGCGGCCCGGAAATCGGCGGGCAGGAAGGCGCGGTCCAGCGGGGGGAAATGCCAGGGATAGTCCAGGCGCCGCGGGTCCCAGAGGTGCAGGTGGCTGTCGACGATCGGGAAACTGGGCATCTGGGTCTCGTGCGCTGGTTTTCGGCGATGCTACACTGCGGACCCCAGTTTGGAACAGCTTGCGCTTTGGGCTTGCGTCCGTAACCTGACCGCCCCAGCGAACGGAGCCCAAAGTGACCCGCCCCACTGTCCTTGTCGCAGGCTCCCTGCACCATGACATCATGGTCGAGGCCGACCATCTGCCGCGCCGGGACGAGACCGCCATCGGGCGGCGCTGGTATCCGAAGTTCGGTGGCAAAGGCGGCAACCAGGCCGTCGCGGTGGCACGGGCGGGGGCGGACTGCCGGATGCTGGGTGCGGTCGGGGATGACGCGTTCGGCACCTACCTGCGCGCGGGCTTGCAGGCCGGGGGGGTGGACGATCGGTTCGTGGCGACGCTGCCGGATGTGGGCTCGGGTATGAGCGTGGCGATCCTGGACGCGGCGGGCGACTATGCCGCCACCATCGTCTCGGGCGCGAACCTGAGGATCGACGCGGCTGCGGTGCAGAATCCGGCCGTGTGGCAGGATGTCGGGCTTCTGATCTTGCAGAACGAGGTTGCCGAGGCCATGAACCTTGCCGCCGCCACCGAGGGTAAACGGCGGGGGGTGCGCACGCTCTTGAACGCCGCCCCGGCGCGGGCGCTGCCCGATGCCTTCGTGGCGCTGGTCGACATCCTGGTCGTCAATGCCGTCGAGGCCGAGATGATGGGCGCGGGCGCCGTGGTTGACCTTGCAAGCGCCGCCGCTGCGACCCGCCTGCTGTCCGACCGCTTCGGCAGCGTCATCGTCACCGCGGGAAGCCTGGGTCTGGCAGCGATGACACCCGATGACGGGGTCTTCACCCTGGCTGCGGAAAAGGTGCAGGCCGTGTCCAGCCACGGCGCGGGGGACGCCTTTGTCGGCACGCTGGGCGCGGGCCTTGCGCGCGGCATCCCGTTCCGCGCCGCCGTCGAGGCGGCCTCGCGCGCGGCCGCCCGGCATGTGAGCGGGGGAAGCTGAGGCCGGCGCGGTTTTTCGCTGCGGGGCTGCTCGCGGGGCCTTCCCAGGCGGCTGACATCCGGTAACGTTGCGCGCAAGGGTGCCGGGGGCTGGGCATGGAACTTGGGCTAGGACGGAAGTCGATCATCGTCACCGGGGCAGCCAGCGGCATCGGCGCGGCCATCGCGCGGCTGCTTGCGGCCGAGGGGGTGGGCGGACTGGTCCTGATCGACCGGGATGCCGCGGGTCTGGACCGGATTGCGGGCGAACTGGCGACAGTGCCTGTCGAGACGGTGGTCGCCGACCTGGCCGATCCTGCCGCCCCCGCGCACATCGCAGGGGCCGCGGTGGCGCGCTTCGGGCGGATCGACGGCTTGGTCAATGCGGCCGGGCTGACAACGCGCGGCTCGTTTCTGACCGGGACCGCTGAAATCTGGGATGCGCTTTTCGCGGTGAACGGTCGCGCCGGGTTTCTCTTGATGCAGGAAGCCATTGCCGAGATGCGGCGGCACGGGGCAGGGGGGGCCATCGTCAACATCCTGTCGATGAATGCCCATTGCGGCATCCCGGAGCTGGCGATCTACGCGGGCAGCAAGGGCGCGATGCTGACGCTGACAAAGAACGCCGCGCACGCGCACATGGCAGACGCCATCCGGGTCAACGGCATCAACCTGGGATGGGTCGCGACCGAGACCGAGGACCGCATCCAGACCGCCGTGCTGGGCCCCGACTGGGAGGCCAGGGTCGCCGCCACGCAACCTCTGGGCCGCCTTGTCACTGCCGAGGACTGCGCGCGGCTGGCGGTCTTCCTGCTGTCCGACGCCTCGGCCCCGATGAGCGGGGCGATCCTGGATCTTGAGCAGAAAGTGGCGGGGGCGATATGACCGGACTGTCGCCACCGCGCGACTTCGAGGCGCTGCGGGCGGCGCTGGTGGCGCGGTCCGGGCGCCTTTCGAAGCGGCTGGCGCAGGTGGCGCAGTTCTTCCTGAACCACCCCGAGGAAGTTGCGGTTTCTACCCTGGTGCATCTGGCAAACCTGGCCGACGTGCCGCCCGCGACGATCACCCGCTTTGCCAAGGAACTGGGGTTCCAGGGCTTCGCCGATCTTCAGCAGGTCTTCCGCGAGCGGCTTCTGGGCCCGCGCCTGCCCTATGCCGAGCGGGTTTCGGGTGTGGGGGATGGCGATCTGGGCCAGCCGGGCGTGGTGTTCGGCAGCTTTGTGCAGGCTGCCGTTCAGTCGCTTTTGCGGATCGAAGAGGCTCTGGACCGCGAGCAGCTGGCGGCCTGCGTCGAGGTGCTGGCCGCGACCGAAGTGGTCCATGTCGCCGCTGCGCGTGGCGCCTTCGGCCTGGGGGCCTATACGGTCTATGGGCTTGGCAGCATCGGGCGACGGGCGCAGCTGATCGACAATATCGGATCGATGCGGGCAATGCAGGTGGCGGCGATGGGGCCGGGCGACACGCTGCTTGCGATGACCTTCGACGACTACACGCCCGAGACTGTTGAGGTCGTGAAGCTTGCCGCCGCGCGGGGCAACCGGGTGCTGGTGATCACCGACAATGCGCTAAGCCCGGTGGCGGGGCTGGCCACGCATGTCCTTTACGTCAACGAAGCGCGGCTGGGCCATTTCCGCAGCCAGGTGCCGGCGATGGTGGTGGCGCAGGCGATGATCGTCGGTCTGGGGCGCAGGCTCGGGATGGTTGAAACCGTTCATAACCGACAAAATGAGAATTCCGTTGCATCGACTCGGCGACTGGCCAAGGATGGGGGTCGGAAGTCCGGGGGGAGGGCGTCATGATGCACAGCCGGTTCGACTTTGCCGGGGCGGAAGTCGTGGTGGTCGGTGCCAGCCGGGCCGGGATCGGGGCGGCGATAGCGCGGGCCTTCCAGGACGCGGGTGCATCCGTCGAAATCACCGGGGCCGAGCCGGAACCCGCGCCCGAGGATTCGGCCCGCTTCGCCTACACCCAGCTTGACGTGACCGACGGCGCGGCGGTGCAGGCCTTCGCCGCGCGGCATGGTCGGGTGGATGTGCTGGTCAACTGCGCCGCGATCACCGCAAGGGGCGAAGAGATGGCCCCGGACTTCTTCGCCCATGTCGTCAACGTGAACCTGCACGGCACCTTCCGCATGGCCGAGGCGTTTCACAGCCAGCTCAAGGCCGCAAAGGGCGCTCTGGTCAATGTGGCCTCGATGTATGCGATGTTCGGCAGCCCCAGGAATCCGGCCTACGGTGCGTCAAAGGCCGCCGTGGTGCAGCTTACGAAGTCGCTGGCAATCGCCTGGGCGGGGGACGGCATCCGGGTGAACGCGGTGGCACCCGGGTTCATCGTCACCCAGCAATCGGCGCGCAGCCGGACCGATCCGGCGCATGTCGCGGCGGTGAACCTGCGCACGCCGATGGGGCGCTGGGGTCAGCCGGAAGACATCGCCGGGCCGGTCCTTTTCCTTGCGTCCAGCGCCGCCGCGTTCATGACCGGCACCTGCCTTGCCATAGACGGGGGATATTCCGTTGCCTGACCTTTCCAGCATCGGCGCGGCCGTCGTCGGCACCGGCTTCATCGGCGCGGTGCATCTTGGCACCCTGCGGCGATTGGGGATTCCGATCGTCGGCGTCCTTGGGTCCAGCGCCGCGCGGGGCGCAGAACGGGCGCGAGCCTTGGGGGTGGCGAAGGCTTATGCCTCGCTGGATGAGCTGCTGGCGGACCCCGCGGTGCAGGTGGTCCATGTCACCTCGCCCAACGTCGCGCATTACGGGCAGGTCAAGGCGATCCTGGCGGCGGGCAAGCATGTGATCTGCGAAAAGCCGCTGGCGATGACCTCGGCCCAGTCGGCGGAAATGGTGGCAATGGCGCGGGCGTCGGGCAAGGTCGCGGCGGTCTGCTACAACACCCGCTTCTATCCGCTGAACCAGCACGCCCACGGGATGATGCGTGCGGGGGAACTGGGCGATCTGCGGCTGATCACCGGGCATTTCCATCAGGACTGGCTGGCCAAGGACACCGACTGGAACTGGCGGCTTGAGGCGGCGGAGGGTGGCCCCCTGCGGTCGGTCAGCGACATCGGCACGCATTGGGTGGACCTGACGAACTTCGTCACCGGGCAGAAGCCCGTTTCGGTCATGGCCGAGCTTGCGACCTTCATTCCCGAACGCCAGAAACCGCTGGGGCCGGTGGAGACCTTCACGGCCACGAAAGGTCCCACGGAAACCCGCAAGATCGAGACGGACGACGCCGCGACGATCCTGCTGCGCTATGGCAACGGCGGGCGGGGGATGATGTCCACCAGCCAGGTCAGCCACGGTCGCCGCGGGTTGCTGTGCTGGGACATCTCCGGCTCGAAAGCCTCGGCAGCCTGGTCTGCCGAACACCCCGAGGACCTGTGGATCGGCCACCGCGAGGGGCCGAACCAGGTCCTCCTCCGTGATCCGTCGCTGATGAACCCGACCGGAGCGGCGGCGGCCTTCATGCCCGGCGGCCACCCCGAAGGCTTTGCCGACACCTGGGCCGCCTTCTTCACCCAGGTCTACCGCGACGTCGCCCGCGGGGGCCGGGGGGCGGAGTCCACCTGGGCCACCTTCGACGATGGCCATTACGAGATGCTGTTCTGCGATGCGGTTCTTGCCAGTGCTGCCAGCGGAACCTGGGTCAACGTGGGATAAGACAGATGCAGCTTGGTATCCTTACCGCCCCCTTCTCTGAAACGCCTCTGGAGCAGGTCGCCGACTACGCTGCCAGTGCCGGTTTCGAGGCGCTGGAAATCGCCTGCTGGCCGCAAGCAGGTGGCGAGAAACGCCGCTACGCCGGGACCGCGCACCTGCCCATCGAGGACATGACCGCCGCGCGCGGGTCCGAGATCATGGGGATGCTGAAGGCCAAGGGCCTGACAGTTTCGAGCCTTGGCTACTACCCGAACCCTTTGCACGCCGACGCCGCCCACCGCGAGGCGGTGACCTCTCACCTCAAGAAGGTCATCACCGCCGCCAGCCTGATGGGCCTCAAGGTCGTCAACACCTTCGTCGGCGGCGACCGGACCCTTACGGTGGACCAGAACTGGACCCGCGCCACGGAAGTATTCGCGCCCATCGTCGCCCATGCGCAAACCAGCGGCGTGACGCTTGCCTTCGAGAACTGCCCGATGATCTTCAGCCATGACGAATGGCCGGGCGGGCACAACATCGCCTACGCGCCCCGCATCTGGCGGCGCATCTTCGAGACCTGGGGCGATGCCGTGGGGATGAACTACGACCCCAGCCACCTGGTCTGGCAGATGATCGACGCGAACCGCTTTGTCCGCGAATTCGGCGCACGGATGGTCCATGTCCACGCCAAGGACCTGATGATCGACCGCGACGGGCTTTACGACCACGGCATCCTGTCGGCGGGAATGGGCTGGCAGATTCCCCGGATGCCGGGGCTGGGAGAGGTCGAGTGGCAAGATTTCTTCGCCACCCTCTATCGCGCGGGCTACGATGGCCCCATCATCATCGAACACGAGGACCGCGACTTCGAAGGGTCGGACGAAAAGATCAAGCGCGGCTTCGCGTTGGCCCGGGACATCCTGCGGCCCTACGTCACGTAAGACCATAACCAACGATCTGGGAGGATCACCATGAAACGACTGCTTCTTGGAACCGCGATGGCGCTGGGCCTGGCCGGTATGGCGCAAGCCGAGGGCTACAAGATCGGCATCTCGAACACTGTGCAGGGGAATGGCTGGCGCGAGCAGATGGTCTGCGCGATGAAGGCCGAGGCGCTGGCCTCTGGCAAGGTCGAAAGCCTGAACATCGCGCACCGCAACACCGATGCGGCCGGCCAGCTTGAGGACATCCGCAACCTGATTCAGGCGGGCGTCAACGCCATCGTGGTGAACCCCTCGAACTCTGAAGGCATCAACGCGGCGATCAAGGAAGCCACGGACGCGGGCATCGTCGTCGTCGCCGTTGACCAGGCGGTGACCGAGCCTTCGGCCTATATCCTGTCGAACAACCAGGAGGAATACGCCTACCTTGGCGCCAAGTGGCTGTTCGAGCAGATGGGCGGCAAGGGTGCCGTGGTCTACATGCGTGGCGCTGCGGGCGCGGGGGCTGACAACGACCGCGACAAGGGCTTCAAGCGCGCGATGGCCGAGTTCCCGGACATCACCGTCGCGCAGGAAGTCTTCACCGGCTGGCAGCAGGACCAGGGCAAGCAGCAGATCAACGACATCATCGCGGCGGGCGTGCCGTTCCAGGGCATCTGGACCTCTGGCATCGACAACGTGATTGTCGATGCGCTGGTCGAAAGCGGGGCGCCGATGGTGCCGGTCGTCGGCGCGGACAACGCGGGCTTCGTCGGCCAGCTGTCGTCGGTCGAGGGGCTGCAGGGTGCCGCCGTCACCAACCCCGGCTCGGTCGGTGGTGCGGGCGTGGCACTGGCGATCCAGATCCTTGACGGCAAGATGCCGGCGGAAAAGACCGTGCTGGTCGACCCCGCCCTGTGGGAAAACGTGACCGACGAGGGCAAGGCCAAGCTTGCCGCCGCCGCGAACCCGAACCTGTCGCCGGAATGGCCGGTCTCGGTGTCGATCGACGGCTGGACCAACTACACGATGGACCAGATCATCGCCTGCAAGGGCCCGGGCGAATAAGTCCCGCACCCTGATCCTTTGCGGCCCCCGGCGAGACTCGGGGGCCGATCTTCCCCACCCGAAAGCCTGCCATGCCGGATGCCGCCTCCGACACCGTTCTCGACGCCACGGGCGTGGCCAAGCGCTTTGGCGCGGTGCAGGCCCTGAAGAACGCCTCGTTGCAAGTGAAAGCCGGGCAGGTCGTGGCCCTGATGGGCGCGAACGGGGCCGGGAAATCCACCTTCGTAAAGATCCTGACCGGAGTCCTGAAACCCGACGCGGGCCACGTCAGGATCAAGGGCCGTGACAGCACTGTCGCCAACCCAGCCGGCGCGCGGAAATGGGGGCTGGTGCCGGTCTACCAGGAACCCTCGCTTATCCCCGACCTATCGGTGGCCGACAACCTGCGGCTTGGCGATACCGGGCTTGAGCCGTTCCGGCACTGGGTCGGCGAACTGGGTCTGCCCGATCTCGACCCCGACGCACTGATCCGCTCGCTGCCGCTCGCCGCGCTGCGGATCGTCGACCTTGCCCGCGCGCTTGCCATCGAACCTGACGTCCTTCTGCTGGACGAACTGACCGCCGCCCTGCCGACCGATCTGGTCGATCGCGTCCTGACGGTCGTCCGCGCCCAGGCCGACGCGGGCCGGTCGGTCATCTACATTTCGCACCGCTTTACTGAAATCGCCGCGATCTGCGACCGCGCCACCGTGCTGCGCGACGGGATGACCGTGGGCGACGTCAAGATCGAGCCAGGCATCGAGGACCGCATCGTCGAGATGATGCTGGGTGGCGCCGTCGCCGCCGCCGTCTCGGAGGAACGACCGAAGAAGCCGATCTCCACCGAGACACCCCGCCTTCGCGTGCGCAGTCTGAGGACCGGCACCCGTCTGACCGACGTCTCGTTTGATCTTCACAAGGGCGAGGTCCTTGGTGTCGTGGCACTGGAAGGCCAGGGACAGGACGAGCTGTTCGATGTGCTGGCGGGAAACCGCAGACCCAGTGCCGGAACGGTCGCGGTCGACGGCACGCCCAAGACCTTCTCCCACCCCGCCGACGCAATCGCCGCCGGGCTGACCCTGGTGCCCGGCGACCGGGCACATGCGCTGCTGATGTCGCGGTCCGTCCGCGAGAATATCGCCGTCCCCCTGCTGGCCCGCATCCGCGACTGGGGTGCGATCCGCATGGACGACGAGGCCGCCAAGGTCGACGCCGCCATCCAGACGCTGCAGATCGACACTCGCGCTCAAGGAGAGGTCCGCAGGCTGTCCGGCGGCAACCAGCAGAAGGTGACCATCGCCCGCTGGATAGCCAAGGGGGTGCGGACGCTCCTCCTTTTCGACCCGACGCGGGGCATCGACATCCGCACCAAGCGGCAGATCTACGGCCTGGTCCGGGATCTGGCCGACCAGGGCGCGGCGGTGCTGTTCTACACCTCGGAACTTGCCGAGATCCGCCTCGCCTGCGACCGCGTTGTGGTGATCTTCAATGGCCGGGTGGTGGACATCATCGACGCGAGGGACGCCGACGAGGCCACCCTGATGCGCGCGGCCTACGGGCTGACCGAGAAGGCCCTGGCATGATGATGAACACCCACCAGGTCACCCTAAAAGGCTCGCTCTGCCTTCTGGTTGGCCGCAGTGATGTGATCCCGCCAGCCGCCGCCCCCTCGGTCGCGCACGCCACTCGACTGGGTGCCGCCGGGCCCTGCCAATCCGGGGGCTGTCGGCCTGTCCGGCCTTTCACTCTTGCCCAAATATCCCCGCCAGAGGTGCGACTGGGTTTGCGCCACTGGTTCGAGCGAACCATGTCGCGGCCGAGCCGTTTTGCGTTCTTCACGCAAAGCGGCAAGACAAAGGGCACGCGCCGCAAGGCGCTTGATCTGGAGCCCGCCCGATCCCCGATAGACGATCGAAAGCCTGTCGCGGCCGGCAGGCGTCAGCGCGACCGCAGGCGACGGATATGCCGCGCTGGTACGGGCTTCGCCGCCGCTACCGGGGCGCAGGCATGAAACGCTGGATAGAGGCAAACACCTGGACTATTGGTCTGGCCGTGCTGCTTGTGGTGCTGCTGATGACCACCAAGCTGATCCAGCCCGACTTCGGAGCCTCCGGCCTTGACAGCCTGGCGCGGGCCGCGCTGCCCTTCGCGCTGGCCGCCATAGGGATGGCGATCGTCGTGATTGCCGGTGGCATCGACCTGTCCATTGCCGCGATGATGTCAGTCGCCAGCGTCACCGGGGCCGTGCTGATGGACGGGGCTTCGGACGGCCAATCTGTCGTCATCGTCCTTGCTGTCCTTCTACTTGGACTAGCGATGGGCGCGGTCAACGGCTTTCTCATCGTCGTCTCCAGGGTGCCGGACATCGTTGTCACCCTGGCGATGCTTTTCGTTTGGCAAGGCGTCGCACTTCTCATCCTGAACGCGCCGGGGGGTGGTGCCGCCTCCTGGCTTCGCGCCCTTTCCGCCGGCGGGATACCGGGGGTCGACTGGCTGCCGCGCGCTCTGGTCCTTCTGGCCTTTGTCGCCGCCGTGATCTGGGTCCCGATCCACCGTTCGAAGCTTGGTCTGCGCCTGTACGCTATCGGCTCGGACCCGCTGGCGGCCTTCCGCTCGGGCGTGCCGGTCGGCCAGACCCGCATCATCGCCTATGCCCTTTGCGGCCTCTTTGCCGCTTTCGGCGGGCTGTCCGTCACCATGAGCACGGGCATCGGCGAACCGATTCCCGGTCCCTACCTCATGGCCTCGGTGGCGGCCGTCGTGCTTGGCGGCGTAGTCCTTGGCGGCGGGCGGGGCGGCATCCTGGGGCCGATCCTTGCTGTTCTCATCCTGCGGACCGTGCGGATGGACCTGACGCTGCTCTCTGTCGATCCCAACGTCGCCGCGATCATCGAGGGCACGATCATGGTCGCCGTAGTGATGTTTGGTGCCGTCCTGGCCACACGGGGGAGACGCGCATGACCATGACCGACACCCCGACCGTGTTGAACCGCCTTGGTCGCTTGATGGTCGACCGGCCGCTTCTGCCCCTGATCGGCCTCTTCATCCTGCTCATCGGCCTCCTTGCGATCCTGAACCCAGGTGTCCTCAGCATGTTCTGGGCCTCGAACACGCTGAAGATCGCCATTCCGCTGGCAATGCTGGCGGCCTGTCAGACGATGACGATGCTGACCGGCGGCATCGACCTTTCCGTAGGCACCGCCGCCACAATCGCCGCCTACCTGACCGCCACACTCTCTCCGCTGATCGGAGTGCCCCCGGCCATCGCCATCGCTCTTGCCTCGGCCATCCTGATCGGCCTTGTGAACGGCTTCGGCATCGCCATCTGCCGCGTCCATCCGCTGATCATGACCTTGGGCACCGCCCTGATCGCCACGGGCTGCCTCCTTGTCTATCAGCGCTATGTCATCGCCACGGGCGTCCTGATCCCGGACTTCCTGCTCTGGCTCGGCACCGGCCGCACCCTGGGCCTGCCGAACAGCCTCGCCCTCTTTATCCCCTTCGCCGCCCTGATCATCTGGGCGCAGCGCCGCAGCGGGTTCGGTCGCCTGCTTTATGCCATCGGCGCGAACGAGGCCGCCGCGCGGCTGTCGGGCGTCCGGGTCTGGCAGGTCCATTTCACGCTTTACACGCTCTCCAGCCTGATCGCCGGGATCACCGGCCTCTTATACCTTGGGCAGATCAAGACCGCCTCGCTGTCGCTGGCGCTGCCGCTGGACCTGCCGTCCGTCGCCGCAGCCGTAATCGGCGGCACCTCGATCTTCGGCGGGCGAGGGGGCTACGGCGGCACCATCGTGGGGGCGCTGATCCTGACGGTCCTGACCTCGATGCTGACCCTGATGCAGATCCCCGAAGGCGGGCGACGCATTTTGTTCGGCCTGATCATCCTGGCCGTCACCGCGCTGTTCATCCGTCTGACCGAGCGCAACTGAAAGGGGTTTTCATGGCAAAGTTCTGCATCGTCGGCATCAGCTTCGACCACATGCACATGGGCGACCTGCTGCGCTGCGTCCACGACCATCCCGACGCCGAGATCGCCGGGATCTTTGACCCCGACCGCGCAACCATGCAGCGCGCCATCGACACCTTCGGCATCCCCGAAGACAGGGTATTCACCGACTTTGACGCCTGCATGCGTCAGGCGAAACCCGACCTCGCCATCCTCTGCGCGGCAACGGCGAACCATGCCGATTACACGAGGCGCCTTGCGGCCTACGGCGTCCATGTCTTCGTCGAGAAGCCCTTCGCCGCCTCGGTCGCCGACGCCCGCGCGATGATCGAGGCTGTGAAGCCCACCGGCAAGACCCTTGCGATCAACTGGCCGCTGCGCTGGGTCGAATCCCACGTCACCGCCAAGCGACTTGTCGATGAAGGCATGATCGGCGAGGTGATCGAGATCCACTCCTACGGCGGCAACCGGGGGCCGCTTTATCACCTGGCCGACAAGATCGAGGTCAGCCGCGAGGAGGTTGAACGCCAGAAACCCACCTCCTGGTGGTACAAGCGCGCCTCGGGCGGCGGAAGCCTGCTGGACTACCTTGGCTACGGCGCGACGCTGGGAACGTGGTACCGGAATGGCGAGGCCCCGCTGGAGGTGACCTGCGTCACGGATGAGACGCCGGGGATCGAAGTGGACCAGCACGCCATCGTGGTCTGCCGCTACGCCAAAGGCCTGTCGAAGATGGAAACCCGCTGGGGCACCTTCACAGACCCCTGGGTGATCCAGCCGCAACCGAAATGCGGCTTCATCCTGGTGGGGACCGAGGGCACCATCGCCTCCTGGGACTATGCCGACCACGTCACCGCGCAGACCCGCGCGAACCCCGACCCACACGCGATCCCGGTGGACCCCCTGCCGCCAGGCGGTCGCAATGCCATCGAATACGTGCTGGGCTGCATTTCCAAGGGCGAACCGCTGACCGGCCCGCTTGACCCCGCCGTCAGCCTGACAGGCCAGCGCATTGTCGACACTGCGGCCCAGTCCGCCCGGCAAAAGCGCAGCCTGCCCTTGGTCCCATGAGCGAACCCGACGCCGACACCTATGCCCTGAAGTCCGCCGTGCTGACCGAGGTCCCCGCGCCGGATCTTTCCTTCCAGCCGCCGATGCCGCGCAACTACCGGCCCCGGATCGGGATCATCGGCGCAGGGGGCATCATCCCCGCCCATCTTGATGCCTATCGCACGGCAGGATGGGAGGTCGCGGCGATCTGCAACCGGACTCGCGCCAAGGCCCAGGCGAAAGCTTCCGAATACGCGCCCCAGGCGCGGGTGACTGACCGCTGGCAGGACATCCTGGACGATCCCGCGATCGACGTCGTAGACATTGCACTTCACCCGGCGGGCCGCCTGTCGATCATCGAAGCGGCCTTGAAGGCCGGCAAGCATGTCCTGTCACAAAAGCCTTTCGTGCTGGACCTGGAGGACGGCCGCCGCCTTGTCGTCCTTGCGCGCGAGAATGGGGTGAAGCTTGCCGTCAACCAGAATGGGCGCTGGGCGCCGCACCTTGCCTGGATGCGTGAGGCCGTGCGGGCGGGTCTGGTGGGGGATGTCGTCAGCGCGCATATCTCGATCCACTGGAACCACGGCTGGATCGCCGGGACACCCTTCGAGACCATCGAGGACCTGATCCTTTATGACTTCGGCATCCACTGGTTCGACTTTCTGCGCAGCGTGATCGGGTCAAGGGCGAGAACCGTTTTCGCCAGCGCCTCCCATGCCACCGGCCAGACCGCCGGGGCCCCGCTTCTTGCACAGGTTCTGGTACAGATGGAGGGTGGACAGGCCTCGCTGGTCTTTGACGGGGCCACGGCGCACGGGCCGCGCGACACGACCTACATCGCTGGGACCAGGGGCAGCCTGCAAAGCGATGGGCCGGATCTTGGGCAGCAGTCGGTAACCCTGACCACCGCCGCAGGCATCGCCCGGCCGCAGTTGCAGGGAACCTGGTTCAACGACGGCTTCCGCGGCGCGATGGGCGCGCTTCTGGTCGCCATCGAGGACGGCACCGAACCTGCCAACGGGGCCGAAGAGAACCTTGACAGCCTGGCGCTGGCCTTCGCGGCCATCCAGTCTCGCCGCACCGGACAAGCGGTTCAGGTGGGGACTGCGACGCGGCTGATCCTGTAGCTCGTCAGGACCAAAGCCGATACTGCCGCGCCTTGTTGCGCAGAAAGGGGAGGCCGCGCTCCAGCACGACATCGCGGCTTTCGGCCACCGGCCGCCAGACCGACAGGCCGAAGGACATCTCGGGCGGCATGTCGATGAAGCTTTCCATCGCCATCCCGCCGGTGAACCCTACCGCCTGCAGCGCGCCGAAGACCTCGTCCCAGCGGACGTTGCCTTCTCCCGGCGTGCCGCGGTCGCTTTCGGACAGGTGGATGTAGCGCAGATGTGGCCCGGCATCGAGGATGCCAAGCGCCATGCCGCGCTCTTCGATGTTCATGTGATAGGTGTCGAGATGGATGAAGATGTTGTCGGACCCGACCTTCTCGATCATCTCGACCGCCTGCCAGCCGGTGTTGACGATGTGGTTTTCATAACGGTTCACCGGCTCGATCCCGAAGGCGATCCCCAGCTTGCGGGCATGGGCTGCGGCGTCGCCCAGGACGCGGGCCACGTTGTCGCGTTCCCGTTCGGTCGGCGGAAGTCCGGTGCGTTCGCCGATGCCGCCGTAGGTAACCCCGGTCAAAGCCTGCGCGCCGATGGCCGCGCACTGGTCAAGCGCATGGCGCAGGAAAGCGGTCGCCGCCTCTGGGTCGGACGAGGCGCGCTTGCCTTCGGGCAGGCCCAGCGAGCAGACGGCAGCCATGCGCTCACGCTCCAGAAGGCGGCGGGAGTGGGTGGTGTCGACCTTTTCGGGCGACAGAAGTGCGATCTCGATGAAATCGAAGCCAAGCGCCTTGCAGGCGGTGACGGCCCGTTCGGCCCCCGCCGGGTCCCAGGCCATCGTCCACATCGAGGTATGGACGCCAAATCCCTTCATGCCGAGTTCCCCTTCGCACAGGCCCTTGATACTGGACGGCAGACTGGGGCAGGGTCGGCGATCTGGCAAGCCGTGGCTGTGCTGATTTCGACCATGTCGTCGGATCGGCATCTGTGGCATCCTGCGCCCCTAGGACCCGAAGGATGTGACATGACCCGACAAATCCTGAACCGCCGCCATCTCCTGCTTTCCGGGGTCGGCCTGACTGGCTTGGCAGCGTTTCCCGCGCTTGCGTCAACCGACCAGACCACGGTCCATGTCCGCAAGGACCCCGATTGCGGCTGCTGCACTGCATGGATCAAGATCCTTGAGGCCGAGGGCTTTGCCGTGACGGTCGAAATGGTCGCCCCGAACCAGCTTTTTCAGTTCAAGCTTGCCCAAGGCATCCCCGAGACGATGATCTCGTGCCACACGGCCGAGGCCGGGGGCTACCTGATCGAGGGCCATGTGCCGACCGCCGACATCCGCCGCCTGCTGGCGGAAAGGCCCGACGCGCTGGGCCTTGCCGTTCCCGGCATGCCCTGGGGCTCTCCCGGCATGGGACCCGAGGCCGAGCGCGAGGCCTATGACGTCTTCCTTGTCGCCCGCGACGGCAGCACCACGGTCTTCGCCAGCTACCCCGCCGCCTGAACCTTTCCGGCCCGTCCCCCGGGTGCTAAGCCGGTGAAAGCAGTAAGGAGGACGCGATGGACAAGGTGGCTCTGATCACGGCGGGCGGCTCTGGCATGGGTGCCGCCGCGGCAAGACGGCTGGCGGCGGATGGCTACCGGGTGGGCATCCTGTCCTCCTCGGGCAAGGGTGAGGCGCTGGCCGCGGAACTGGGCGGGATCGGGGTCACAGGGTCGAACCAGAGCGCGGACGATGTGGCCCGGGTTGTAGATGCGGTGATGGCGAAGTGGGGCAGGGTGGACGTCCTGGTCAACAGCGCCGGCCACGGACCCAGGAAGCCGCTTCTGGATCTGACCGACGCCGACTGGCAGGGCGGCATGGACGTCTACTTCCTGTCCGCGATCCGCCCGATCCGGCTGGTGACCCCGATCATGCAGGCGCAGAAATCCGGGTCCATCATCAACATCTCGACCGCCTGGGCGTTCGAGCCATCGGCGATGTTCCCGACCTCGGCCGTCGCGCGGGCGGGTCTGGCGGCCTTCACCAAGATCTACGCCGACACCTATGCGCCCGATGGCATCCGCATCAACAACATCCTGCCCGGCTGGATCGACAGCCTGCCCGCCACCGAGGAGCGCCGCCAGTCCGTCCCGATGGGCCGCTACGGCCGCGCCGACGAGATCGCGGCAACGGTGGCGTTCCTTGCCTCGGACGGGGCAGGCTACATCACCGGCCAGAACCTGCGCGTCGATGGCGGGATCACCCGGAGCGTCTGACCGCGATTGCATGACCGGCCCCGCCGCGCTATCCCGAATGAAACACGTGGGGGGTAGCATGAGCCGCGCATTCGTCTTTCCGGGCCAGGGTGCCCAGACCATCGGCATGGGCAAGGCACTCGCCGAAGCCTATCCCGCCGCCAAGGCCGTCTTCGACGAGGTGGACGCGGCGCTGGGCGAGAACCTCAGCGCGCTGATCTGGGATGGCGACATCGCCGAGCTGACCCTGACCCAGAACGCCCAACCCGCGCTGATGGCCACGTCCATCGCCGCCCTGCGTGCGCTGGAGTCCGAGGGCTTCGGCATCGACCAGGCCAGCTTTGTCGCCGGGCACAGCCTTGGCGAATACTCTGCCCTTTGCGCCGCCGGTTCGTTGACCCTGTCCGACACCGCCCGGCTTCTGCGCATCCGTGGCCAGGCCATGCAAGAGGCCGTCCCCGTCGGCATCGGCGCGATGGCCGCGCTTCTGGGCCTTGATTTCGAGACCGCCACCCAGGTCGCGCAGGAAGCCGCCCAGGGCGAGGTCTGCCAGGCCGCGAACGACAACGATCCCGCCCAGGTCGTCGTCTCGGGCCACAAGGCCGCCGTCGAGCGCGCGGTCGAGATCGCCAAGGCCAAGGGCGCCAAGCGCGCGCTTCTGCTGCCGGTGTCCGCTCCGTTCCACTGCGCCCTGATGCAGCCCGCCGCGCATGTGATGGCCGAGGCGCTGGCCGCAGTCCCCATCGCCAAGCCCAGCCTGCCGGTCGTGGTCAACGTCCGCGCCGAGGCGGTGATGGAGCCCGACCGGATCATGGACCTGCTGATCGCGCAGGTCACCGGGTCCGTCCGCTGGCGCGAATCCGTCCTGTGGATGGAAAAGGCCGGGGTGACCGAGTACTGGGAAATCGGCGCCGGCAAGGCGCTGTCGGGGATGATCAAGCGCACCGCTCAGGGTGCGACCACCCGTGCCATCGGCACACCCGACGACATCGCCGCACTCAAGGCCTGAAAGGACACCCCATGTTTGACTTGACTGGCAAAAGCGCCCTTGTCACCGGCGCCAGCGGCGGCATCGGTGCCGACATCGCCCGCGCGCTTCACGCTGCCGGGGCCACTGTCGGCCTCTCTGGTACCCGCACCGAGCCGCTGGAGGCATTGGCCGCCGAATTGGGCGGCCGCGCGCATGTGCTGCCCTGCAACCTGTCGAACCCCGAAGACGTGGAAGGCCTGGTCAAGCGCGGGGCGGAGGCGATGGGCGCGGTGGACATCCTGGTCAACAACGCCGGAATCACCCGCGACGGTCTGGCGATGCGCATGTCGGACGAGGATTGGCAGTCGGTCATCGACGTCAACCTGACCGCGACGTTCCGCCTGTGTCGCGCCGCGATCCGGGGCATGATGAAGGCGCGCTGGGGGCGCATCGTCAACATCTCCTCGGTCGTGGGCACCACGGGCAACGCGGGCCAGGTGAACTATGCTGCCTCCAAGGCCGGGATGGTCGGGCTTTCGAAATCCCTTGCCGCCGAAGTCGCAAGCCGTGGAATCACGGTGAACTGCGTCGCGCCGGGCTTTATCGAGACCGCAATGACCGACAAGCTGAACGAGGCGCAACGCGCCGCGATCCTTGGCTCGGTCCCGGCTGGCCGCATGGGGTCGCCGCAGGAAATCGCGGCGGCTGTCCTGTTCCTGGCCTCGCCGGAAGCCGCCTATGTGACCGGCGCGACACTGCATGTGAATGGCGGCATGGACATGGTCTGACGCACGCCCCGCGCAAGTCAGGTTAAAGCGTTTGCCATGCGCTTCGACCCTTGCTATAGGCGCGCAGGATTGAGGCCCGGGTATGCGGGTAGAACGGTAAAGGCCGGGAGCTACCCCGCGCCAAGATAGAGGAACGAACATGAGCGACATCGCTGATCGCGTGAAGAAGATCGTCGTCGAGCATCTGGGCGTCGAAGCCGACAAGGTGACGGAATCGGCCTCGTTCATCGACGACCTGGGTGCAGACTCGCTCGACACGGTCGAGCTGGTCATGGCCTTCGAGGAAGAGTTCGGGATCGAGATCCCGGATGACGCCGCCGAAACCATCCAGACCTTCGGCGACGCGGTGAAGTTCATCTCGGAAGCCGCCTAAGCGCTTTCGTCCGGTTTCGGACAGCAGGGCACCCTTCGGGGTGCCCTTTGCGTTTCGGTTGGGAGTCCGGGCGGGCAAATCTTTTCGAAAAGATTTGCAAAATCCTTCGAAGGATTTTGGTCCAAGGCCCCCCGTCTCGGCAAACGCTCGCCGCAGTCCCTTCCATCACGCTTGCCAGCCTTCGCAGCGATCCCCAGACTGGGGAATGGAACAGGAGGCCCCGCATGACCGGCAATACCGCCCTTGGCACGATGTTCGGCGCGTCCGGCGTCGACACATTCATGGGCTTGCCGCGCAGCCGGGACCTGTCGCGCCTGTCGGCGAAGATGGCGTTGATCGGGGCGGATGGGTGCACGCCCTATCCCTCGGTCGGGTTCTACTGCGCGGGTGGTCCGGCGGCGATCCGGGCGGCGGGGGCGGCCTATGCGGCGAACCTTGCCCACATGAACTTTGACCTTGGCGGGCCGATCTTTCCGGGCGGGGTTTCCGCGGTCGATGCGGGCGATCTGCCGCAGGATCTGAACGACCCAGCCGGCAACCGGGCGCGGATTTTCGGGGCGGTCAGCCAGATCCTGGACCGGGGTGGGGTGCCGCTGCTGATCGGGGGCGATGACAGTCTGCCGATTCCGATGCTTGAGGCGTATGGCGCGCGAGGGCAGCGGTTCACCATCCTGCAGATCGACGCGCATATCGATTGGCGCGACGAGGTGCAGGGAGAACGGCTGGGCCTGTCGTCCACCATGCGGCGGGCCTCGGAGATGGAGCATATCGACGCGATCATCCAGGTCGGCCAGCGCGGTATTGGTTCGGCCCGGTTGCAGGACGTGGCGGACGCGGAAAACTGGGGCGTGGGCTTCGTGCCTGCGGGCGAGGTGGCGCGCTATGGCATCGGCCGGGCGATGGACCTGATCGCCGACGGGGCGGAGGTGATCGTCTGCCTTGACCTCGATGCGCTGGACCCCAGCGTGATGCCAGCCGTGATCGGGCGGACAGCGGGGGGGCTTGGCTACTGGCAGGTCCTGGAACTGATCGCGGGCGTGGCCGAGAAGGCGAAGATCGTCGGGTTCGACATGGTAGAGTTCATGCCCGCCCGCGACATCGACGGGCAGGGGGCGGCTGTCGCGGCGCAGATGCTGGCCGCCGTGATGGGCATCGTCTCGCGGCAGGGATAAGGAGTTGAGGATTCCTGAACGTCCGCGGTCAAGCGACGGATTTCATTTGTCTTCCAGGTTTTGTCCTCCGTGGACACGTCTTCGGCCCGCCGATGACGCTCCCCCAAGGTTGCACGGGCAAGGGGGGCCGTGTATCACCCTGAAAGCCTGTTCGTGGGAGGGAAAGCATGCGTCGCGTCGTGGTCACCGGTCTTGGAATGGTCACCCCCCTTGCCTGCGGGGTCGAGGAGACCTGGACCCGCCTGATCGCGGGCCAGTCCGGGGCGGGGACGATCACCAAGTTCGACAGCTCGAACGTCGTCACCCAGTACGCCTGCGAGATTCCGGTGGGCGACGGCACGGACGGCACCTTCAATCCCGACGACTGGATGGAGCCGAAAGAACAGCGCAAGGTCGACGATTTCATCATCTACGGGATGGCCGCCGCCGTGCAGGCCGTGCGAGATGCCGGGTGGGATGATATCCCGGAGGAAGAGAAACTGCGGACCGGGGTTATGATCGGGTCCGGGATCGGCGGGCTGAACTCGATTGCCGAGACGGCGGTCCTGATCAAGGAGAAGGGGCCGAAGCGGGTCTCGCCGTTTTTTATCCCCGGTGCGCTGATCAACCTTGTCTCGGGGCAGGTGAGCATCCGGTTCGGCTTCAAGGGGCCGAACCATGCGGTCGTCACGGCGTGTTCGACCGGGGCGCATGCCATCGGGGATGCGGCGCGGCTGATCATGTGGGGCGATGCCGACGTGATGGTGGCGGGCGGGGCGGAGAGCCCGATTTCGGAGATCGGGATCGCCGGGTTCAACGCCTGCAAGGCGCTGTCGACGAAGCGGGCCGATGAGCCGCAGAAGGCCAGCCGCCCCTATGATGCAGACCGTGACGGGTTCGTGATGGGCGAGGGCGCGGGCATCGTGGTCCTGGAGGAATACGAGCACGCCAAGGCCCGGGGCGCGAAGATCTATTGCGAGGTGCTGGGCTATGGGCTGTCCGGCGATGCCTACCACATCACTGCGCCCAGCGAGGACGGGGACGGCGGTTACCGCAGCATGGCCGCCGCGCTGAAGCGGGCGGGGCTGGAGGCCAAGGACATCGACTATATCAATGCGCACGGCACCAGTACGATGGCCGACACCATCGAGCTTGGCGCGGTGGAACGACTTCTGGGGGACCACGCCCCGAAGGCGACCATGTCTTCGACGAAGTCGTCGATCGGTCACCTTCTGGGGGCGGCAGGTGCGGTGGAAGCGATCTTCTGCGTGCTGGCGATCCGGGATCAGGTGGCACCGCCGACGATCAACCTGGACAATCCGGCGGTGCAGCCCAAGCTGGACCTTGCCCCGAACAAGGCGGTGCACCGCAAGATTGACGTGGCGCTGTCGAACAGCTTCGGCTTCGGCGGCACCAATGCCAGCCTTGTCCTGGGCAAGGTGCGCTAGGGATGTGGCGGTCCATCGCCTCGAACGCGCTGACGCTTTTCATCGTGATCCTGGTCGCGATGGCTGCCCTGGTCGCCTGGGGACGTAACGAGTTCGTGGCACCGGGACCGCTGACCGAGGCGATCTGCCTGGAGGTAGAGCGGGGGGCCAGCCTGTCGGCCGTGAGCCGGAACCTTGAGGAGCGGGGAGCGATCAGCGACGCCCGCATCTTTAGGATCGGCGCCGAGTATGCCGACCGCGCGGATGACCTCAAGTTCGGCAGCTACACGGTCCCGGCCGGCGCAAGCATGTCCCAGGTGCTGGAAGCGATCACCGCGACGGGGCGGTCGACCTGCGGGCGCGATCTCAATTTTCGGATCGGGGTCACACGGTCGGATGTCGTCCTGAGCGAGCTGGACCTGACCTCGAACGCCTATACAGAGGTCGCGCGGTTCGATGCCGGCGTCGATCCGCTGCCGGCCGAATACCTTGAGGTCTCGGATGATCCGGCGCTGGTCTTCCGCATTACGATGGCCGAAGGAGTGACCAGCTGGCAGGTGGTGGATGCACTGAAGAAAGCGGACTTCCTGCAAGGCGCGCTGGAGACGGTGCCGCCGGAAGGGTCGCTTGCGCCGGGTGGCTATGAGGTCGAGCGCGGGACCGAGCGCGGTGCCATCATTGCCAAGATGACCGAGCGGCAGGCGGCGGCCCTGGCCGAGGCCTGGGCGAACCGGGCGGAAGGGCTGCCCTATGACACGCCGGAAGAGGCACTGATCATGGCCTCGATCATCGAGAAGGAAACCGCGGTGCCGGAAGAACGCGGCCGGGTGGCCAGCGTTTTCGTCAACCGCCTGCAACAGGGCATGCGGCTGCAGACCGACCCGACGGTGATCTACGGATTAACCAAGGGCGAGGGTGTGCTGGGACGCGGCCTGCGGCAAAGCGAGTTGCGGCGCGAGACGCCTTACAACACCTATGTGATCGACGGCTTGCCCCCGACACCGATCGCCAATCCCGGAACAGCGTCCATCAACGCGGCGATGAACCCCGACACGACGGACTACCTGTTTTTCGTGGCGGACGGAACTGGCGGGCATGCCTTCGCTCAGACGCTGGACGAGCACAATCAGAATGTGGCCCGGTGGCGCCGGATCGAAGCAGAGCAGGGCGCGGCGGACGAGGGCGGCGTCCAGGGGGAATAGGGATTAACGAAACGTGAAGCTTGAGATCGGTCAAGCCTTTGATACAGAAGCGTTTTTTCTTGACTCGCCGCGCGGTCTGATGTAGACCTTCTGGCATGCTAGAAGAAGTGTCGAAGCGGCCCGGGGTGCCTCCCCGTTGGCCGCTTTTTCATTTCCTTCGTGCGGGGGCAGCATGAGGGGTGACGGTACTAGATGACAGTGAGGTTCACGGGCGACGTGCCCCCACAGGCAGATGTCCTGGGGGTTACGGAACGGCTTTACGAAGAGGCAGTCATCGAGCTTGAGCGCACGATGAACGCGCTGAAGGCCGGGGAATTCAATGAAGTGAAAGCGGCACAGACTGCGATCCGCGAGCTACGCGCGACGGCTCTGGCAGTGTTGCAGGAAAGGGGAAAAGTTGACCAACTCCGCAAGCAGATCGCCGGCCACGTCGGAGCCGGAGGGGCGCTCGACCTTGACGAGGCCCGAGCTGAAATCGGGCGCCGCCTGGCTTGCCTCCGCGGCGCCGGAGGAAGTGGATGAGTTTCTGTCCGGGTTGAGCCAGAACGCATTGCTGGCGCTGCCCTGGGTGTTCGAGTTCTGGGCGCTGCCGCATCAGTTGCCGCCAAGGGGGGCCTGGAAGACCTGGGTCATCATGGGCGGGCGCGGCGCGGGCAAGACGCGGGCGGGGTCGGAGTGGGTGCGCAGCCAGGTCGAGGGCGCGGGGCCCGTTGATCCAGGGCGGTGCAAGCGGGTGGCGTTGGTGGGCGAGACCATCGACCAGGTGCGCGATGTGATGGTTCTGGGGGAGAGCGGGATTATCGCCTGCTCGCCACCGGACCGGAAGCCGGAGTGGCTGGCGTCGAAGCATCAGTTGCTGTGGCCGAACGGCGCCGTGGCGCAGGTCTTTTCGGCGCATGAGCCCGAGGCGATGCGGGGGCCGCAGTTCGATGCGGCCTGGGCGGATGAACTGGGCAAGTGGAAGAAGGGCGGCGAGGCCTGGGATCAGTTGCAGTTTGCGCTGCGGCTGGGGCGGAATCCGCAGGCGGTGGTCACGACGACTCCTCGGAACGTCGGGGTGCTGAAAGCGATCCTGAAGAACCCCTCGTCGGTGATCACGCATGCCCCGACCGAGGCGAACCGGGCCTATCTGGCGGAAAGCTTCCTGGCCGAGGTGCAGGCGCGCTATGGCGGGACAAAGTTCGGGCGGCAGGAGCTGGAGGGCTTGCTGATCGAAGAGGCGGACGGTGCCTTGTGGACCCACGCGATGCTGGAGGCGGCGCGGGTGGACACGGTACCGACGGTCAATCGGATCGTGGTGGCGGTCGACCCGCCCGTCACGTCGATGAAGTCGAGCGACGAGTGCGGGATCGTGGTCGTCGGAGCCGATACGCGCGGCGACCCGAAGGATTGGAAGGCGGTCGTGCTGGAGGATGCCAGCGTGAAGGGGGCGACCCCGGAAGGCTGGGCGCGGGCTGCGCTGGCGGCGATGGAGCGGCATGGGGCGGATCGGCTGGTGGCCGAGGTGAACCAGGGCGGCGATCTGGTGGAGCAGCTGGTGCGGATGATCGACCCGCTGGTGCCTTACCGAGGCGTTCATGCGACGCGGTCGAAGATGCTGCGGGCCGAGCCGGTGGCGGCTTTGTATGAGCAGGGCCGGGTTCGCCATGTCCGGGGCCTTGGCGCGCTGGAAGAGCAGATGAGCAAGATGACGGCGGTGGGCTGGCAGGGGACGGGGTCTCCTGACCGGCTGGATGCGCTGGTCTGGGCGCTGACCGACCTGATGCTGGGGGCGTTGCATGGCGGTCGACCCAGCGTTCGGTCGCTTTAAGGGATTTAGGGATTTGGCAGGTCATATGGCCGGGCGCATCAGGCAGCCCGGATGGTCGGGCGCTGCCCGAGGCATGAAGGAGTGCGAGGATGGTCTTCGATTTTCTGCGGAAGGCGCCGGTAGAGGCGGTTCCGGAACGCAAGGCCTCGGCCGTGGGTCGGGTGATCGCCTGGGGCAATGCGGGCCGCGTGGCCTGGAGCCCGCGCGACACGGCAAGCCTGACCCGGACCGGGTTTCAGGCGAACCCGATCGGGTTTCGCGTGGTGCGGCTGATCGCCGAGGCGGCGGCGGCGTTGCCGCTGGTGTGCCAGACGCATGAGCAGCGGTTCGACACGCACCCGGTGCTGGACCTGATCAGCCGCCCGAACGGCAACCAGGGCCGGGCGGAGTTTCTGGAGGCGGTCTATGGCTATCTGCTGCTGGCCGGGAACGCCTATGTCGAGGCGGTGCCAGGCGTGTCGGCGGTGCCGGGCGAGCTGCATGTGCTGCGGTCGGACCGGATGAACCTGGTTCCCGGCGCGGATGGCTGGCCGGTGGCCTATGACTATACGGTCAGCGGGCGGACGCATCGGTATGACGTGACAGGCGAGATGAGCCCGATCTGCCATCTCAAGACCTTCCACCCGCAGGACGACCACTACGGTTTCTCGCCGATGCAGGCGGCGGCGCTGGCGGTGGACGTGCACAACAGTGCCTCCAGCTGGTCGAAGGCGCTGCTGGACAATGCGGCGCGGCCTTCCGGGGCAATTGTCTACAAGGGGGCGGATGGTGGGGCCTCGTTGAGCTCGGACCAGTATGAGCGGCTGGTGAGCGAGATGGAGGCGCACCATCAGGGGGCCCGCAATGCCGGGCGGCCGATGCTGCTGGAGGGGGGTCTGGACTGGAAGCCGATGGGGTTCAGCCCGTCAGACATGGAGTTCCAGAAGACCAAGGAAGCCGCCGCGCGCGAGATCGCGATTGCCTTCGGCGTGCCGCCGATGCTGCTGGGGATCCCGGGGGACGCGACCTATTCGAACTATCAGGAGGCGAACCGGGCGTTCTACCGGCTGACGGTGCTGCCGCTGGCGACGAAGGTGATGGCGGATCTTGCGCATTGGCTGTCGGGCTTTGCCGGTGAGGCGGTGGAGTTGAAGCCGGACCTCGACCAGGTGCCGGCGCTGGCCAGCGAGCGGGACCAGCAATGGGCGCGGGTGGCGGTGGCCGATTTCCTGACCGTCGCCGAAAAGCGGATGCTTCTGGGTCTGCCGAAGCTGGCGGAGGAAGAATGACGGCGCGGCGGTCCGAGGGCGGGTCGCGCTTTGTCTACGACAGTTTCGACGCCGCCGCCGCGCGGATCGAAGCGAACGAGCGCGTCGCGAATGAGCGCTGGGCGGGCCTGGAGTATCGGCTGGGGCTGATCGAGGCGACGCTGGAACGGCTGGAGAAACGGATCTGGGTCGGCGTCTACGGTGTGGCGGCGTTCCTTCTGGCACAGATGGCCGAGACGGTCATCAGGGCGGCGATGAGGTGAGGAAATGACGGATTACGGAGCGCCTGAACGGAAGTTCCAGCAGGCCGAAGCGGGCCTTGTGGTGACGGAGGGCCATGTGGTCGAGGGCTATGCCTCGCTGTTCGGCAAGACCGACCAGGGCGGCGACATCGTGCAGAAGGGCGCCTATGCGGCCAGCCTGAAGCGGCTGCGCGCGCGGGGCGGGCGGGTCAAGATGCTGTGGCAGCATGACCCGGCCCAGCCCATCGGCGTCTGGGACGAGGTGCGCGAGGATGCCACGGGCCTTTGGGTCAAGGGGCGCATTCTGACCGAGGTGGAGAAGGGCCGCGAGGTGGCGGCGCTGCTCCAGGCCGGGGCCATCGACGGGCTGTCGATCGGCTACCGCACGGTCAAGGCGGAACGCGACGGCAAGGGCAAGCGCCTGTTGTCGGAGCTGGAGCTTTGGGAGGTGTCGTTGGTGACCTTCCCGATGCTTCCCGAGGCGCGGGTCGCGGCCAAGGCGGATGCCCTGGACGGTGACTGGCGCGACATGGCGGCGGTCTTCGAGGACGCGCGCCGCAGTCTGGCCGGGCGATAGCGCGGCGTCCCAACTGAAGAGAAGGATGAAGAGATGACCGAGACGAAGGCTCGGGCCGGGGAAGCTATGCCCTCTGCCCAGACTCTGACCTACCAGACTCCGGCCGCCGAGGCGAAGGCGGCCATGACCGGGTTCCTGAACGAATTCAACCGCTTTCAGGACGACGTGAAATCAACGCTGAAACATCAGGAAGAGCGACTGACCATGTTGAACGCAAAGACGATGTCCTATGGCCGCCCGGCGCTTTCGGCCCGCGCGGAGGTTGAGGCCCCGCATCAGAAGGCGTTCAACGCCTATCTGCGGTCGGGCGATGACGATGGCCTGCGCGGCCTGACCCTGGAAGGCAAGGCGATGTCCTCGGCCGTGGCGGCTGATGGCGGCTACCTGGTCGACCCGCAGACTGCCGACCGCATCCGGTCGATGCTGTTCGCGACCTCGTCGCTTCGGTCCATTGCCAATGTCGTGCAGGTCGAGGCGACCTCGTTCGACGTGATCGTCGACCGGTCCGAGGTTGGTTCGGGCTGGGCGACCGAAACCGCAGCCACAACCGAGACCGCGACCCCGATCATCGAGCGCATCTCGATCAAGCTGCACGAGCTGGCGGCGATGCCAAAAGCCAGCCAGCGCCTGCTGGATGACAGTGCTTTCGACGTGGAGGGCTGGCTGGCCGAAAAGATCGCGACCCGCTTCATCCGTGCCGAGGCTGCGGCCTTCATCAACGGTGATGGTGTGGACAAGCCGAAGGGCATCCTGCTGCCGACCAAGGTGGCAAACGCTTCCTGGACCTGGGGCAATATCGGCTACGTTCCGACCGGCGCGGCGGCGGATTTCGCCACCACCAACCCGGCGGACTGCATCGTCAACCTGGTCTACGCGCTGGGCGCGGACTACCGGGCCAATGCGGCTTTCGTGATGAACTCGAAGACCGTCGGTGCAGTCCGCAAGATGAAGGATGCCGATGGCCGTTTCCTTTGGTCGGACGGTCTGGCGGCGGGCGAGCCCTCGCGTCTGATGGGCTATCCGGTGCTGGTCTGCGAGGACATGCCGGATATCGCGGCCAACGCCTTCGCCATCGCCTTCGGCGACTTCCGCGCGGCCTATACCATCGCGGAACGCCCCGACCTGCGGATCCTGCGCGACCCCTTCTCGGCCAAGCCCAACGTCCTCTTCTACGCCAACAAGCGCGTGGGCGGCGACATCACCGACTTTGCGGCGATCAAGCTTCTCCGCGTCGCGGTGTCCTGATGACCCGGTCCGACCCCCAGGCGGGGGTCGGACCATTCCCCGTGCCTTGCAACACCTGAAGGCCCGGCCGCGGGCGGAGATCTGATCATGATGTTGACCGAAGAAACCCCGGTGCCGTCGCTGGCCTTGCCGGTAGAGGAGATGAAGGACCATCTGCGGATGGGGTCCGGGTTCGCCGATGACGGGCTGCAGAACGGGTTGATCGAGACCTACCTTCGCGCTGCGATGGCCGCGATCGAAGGGCGGATCGGCAAGATGCTGTTCCAGCGCCGGTTCCTGTGGGTCCTGGATTGCTGGCGCGACGCCGAGCAGGCGCTGCCCGTGTCGCCGGTGTCGGGGATCGTTAGCCTGACCCTGGTGGATGCGTCGGGGGCCGAAGTGGTGGTGCCGGCGACGTCCTACCGTCTGGTCAAGGACCTGCACCGGCCGCGACTGGCGGGCAAGGGAACTTCGCTGCCGACGATCCCGAGTGAGGGGTTGGTGAAGATGGTCTTTGACGCAGGTTTCGGCCCGGCCTGGACGGACGTGCCGGTCGACCTGCGGCAGGCGGTGCTTCTGCTTGCGGGTGAATACTACGAACACCGGCACGACGATGGCGCGCAGGCTGCCGGGCTGCCCTTTGGCGTGGTGACGCTGATCGAACGCTGGCGCACTGTCCGCATCCTGGGCGGGGGCAAGAAATGAACACGCCCCATCTGAACAGGGCGCTGGTGCTGGAAGGGGTGGTGCGGACCCCTGACGGAGCTGGTGGCTTCACCGAGGCCTGGACGGCACTGGGCACACTTTGGGCCGAAGTCCTGCCGGGATCCGGCAGCGACACCCTGGGCGAGGAGCGGATGCTGTCGGCGGTGCCCTACCGGATCACGGTCCGAGGGACACCGACGGGGTCTCCGTCTCGTCCCACGGCTGGGCAGCGGTTCCGCGAAGGGACACGGCTGTTCCTGATCCAGGCAGTGACTGAACGAGACCAGTTCGGTCGCTTTCTGACCTGTTTTGCCCGCGAGGAGGTGCCGAAATGAGTTATGGTGCAGCACCCGCCCTGCAGACGTCGGTGTTCCAGAGGCTATCGACCTGGCCTTCCCTGTCCGGTGTGGCGATTCACGACGCGGTGCCGCCGAATGTGACCGGGACCTTTGTCCTGATCGGCCCAGAAGAGGCCCGCGACCAGTCGGACAAATCCGGCGCGGGGGCCGAGCATCAGATGGTGATCAGCGTGATAACCGATCAGACCGGGTTTCTGTCGATCAAGACGATTGCAGCCGATATCTCGGACGCCCTGATCGGCGCGCCATTGTCCCTAAGCCGCGGCGCGCTGGTCAGCATGTTCTTCCTGCGAGCCAGCGCCCGCCGGATCGAAGAGGGCGAGACGCGGCGGATCGACCTGACCTTTCGGGCGCGGGTTCAGCTGTAGCTCCGCCCTCTTACCCCCAAGCCCCTCTCCCACACCGGGAGAGGGGGGCGCCCCGCGCCACATTTCATCGCATGACGGAGAGCGAACATGGCTGTGCAAAGCGGCAAGGATCTGCTGATCAAGATCGACCAGACGGGGGACGGCCAGTTCGTCACCATCGCGGGGCTGAGGGCAACCCGGATCAGCTTCAACACGGAATCGGTGGACGTCACCAGTCTGGAAAGCCAGGGCGGCTGGCGTGAGCTGCTGGCCGGGGCGGGGGTCAAATCGGCCCAGATCTCGGGCTCGGGCGTGTTCCGGGACGAGAACACCGATGAACGCGCGCGCCAGGTGTTCTTCAACGGCGAGATCCCGGACTTCCAGGTGGTGATTCCAAGCTTCGGCATCATCGAAGGGCCGTTCCAGATCACCTCGATCGAGTATTCGGGCAGCCACAACGACGAGGCGACCTACGAGATGGCGATGGCTTCGGCCGGTGCCATGACCTTCACGGCGCTCTGATGGCGAACCCCTGGGCGGGAGAGGTGGCGATCTGGCTGGATGGCCAGCGCCATGTGGCGAAGCTGACCCTGGGCGCCTTGGCCGAGTTGGAACAGGCGCTGGAAACTGGGTCGTTGATCGACCTGGTGCAGCGGTTCGAGGAGCAGAGGTTCAGCACACGGGACGTGCTGGCGCTGATCGTCGCAGGGCTGCGCGGCGGCGGCTGGCAGGGCACGGCGGCGGACCTGCTGCGGGTCGAGATCGGCGGTGGGCCGGTCGAGGCGGCGCGGGCGGCGGCGGAGCTGCTGGCGCGGGCGTTCTCGTTGCCGGGCGAACCACCGGGCGGGCCATGAGTGGGATCGATTGGCGCGGGCTTTTGCAAGCCAGCTTGCATGGGTTGGGCCTGGAGCCGGCTGCCTTTTGGCGGCTGACGCCCGTGGAGTTGCGGATCATGCTGGGGCGGGAGGGTGTAGTCCCGCCCCTGACACGCGCGCGGTTGGCCGAGCTGGCCGCAGCGTTCCCCGATGTACGGAAGGATCAGGGCGATGGCGGATATCGGAACGATGCAGGAGCAGCTCCAGGCGCTTGAGGCCCAGATGGGATCTTCGGTGTCGATGGTAGCTGCCTTCGATGGCGAGCTTGCCCGAATGCGGGAAACGATGGTTTTCACGGGGCGCGAGGTGAACACCCTGTCCAGTGGCATCAGCGGGGGCCTGCGGAAGGCGTTCGACGGGCTGATCTTCGACGGAATGAAGTTGAACGACGCGCTGAAGACGGTCGCGAACACCATCGTCGATCAGGTCTATTCAATCGCGATAAAGCCGGTGACCGGGGCGCTGGGCGGGCTGCTGGCCCAGGGCGTCGGAGGGCTGATGGGGGCGGGGATGCCCTTTGCCAACGGCGGCGCCTTTAGCCAGGGGCGGGTGATGCCATTTGCGAAGGGGGGCGTCGTGTCCTCGCCCACAGGGTTTCCGATGCGGGGCGGCATGGGCCTGATGGGTGAGGCCGGTCCCGAGGCGATCATGCCGCTGACCCGAGGCCCGGACGGACGTCTGGGAGTGCAGGCCGGCGGGGGTAGGGCAGTCAACGTGGTGATGAACATCACGACCCCGGACATCCAGAGCTTCCAGCGCAGCCAAAGCCAGGTCGCCGCTCAGGTCAGCCGCGCCCTGGCGCGCGGGCAACGCAATCGCTGAGGATACATCATGGCCTTTCACGAAATACGTTTCCCGGCAAACCTGAGCTTCGGTTCGGTTGGCGGACCCGAGCGACGGACCGAAATCGTCACGTTGACGAACGGGTTCGAAGAGCGGAACACGCCCTGGGCCCATTCCCGCCGACGCTATGACGCAGGCGTGGGGTTGCGCTCGCTGAACGATGTCGAAACGCTGATCGCGTTCTTCGAGGCGCGCGCTGGACAACTCCACGGGTTCCGCTGGAAGGACTGGTCCGATCATAAGTCCTGCGCACCGCTTGCCGCCCCTGGGCCAGAGGATCAGTTGATCGGTACCGGGGATGGCGTAACGACCGTCTTTCAGCTGCAGAAGACCTATGTTTCGGGTCTGCAAAGCTATTCGCGGCCGATCCGAAAGCCCGTGCTTGGCACCGTTCTGGTCGCGATTGCCGAAGATCCGAAGGTCGAAGGCCTGGAGTTCACTGTGAATATGGAAACGGGGGAAGTAACTTTCGCCCTGCCCCCCGACCTTGGGACGCGCATCACAGCAGGTTTCGAGTTTGACGTGCCGGTCCGCTTTGACACCGACAACATCCAGACATCTGTCGCCTCGTTCCAGGCCGGTGACGTTCCGACGGTGCCGGTCGTGGAGATCCGGCTATGACGAAAGAGGCTCTTCTTTCGCATCTTGGGACTGGGTCGACGACCGTTTGCCGCGCATGGGCGCTTCGGCGTCGTGATGGGGTGACGCTGGGTTTCACCGATCACGACCGGGATATCGTCGTCGATGGCGTGACCTGCCGTGCGGACAGCGGGATGACGGCCAGGACACTACACCAGACCACCGGGCTGTCCGTCGATAACACCGAAGCCTTCGGCGCGCTGAGTGCCGCTGCCATCACGGAAGCCGATCTGTTTGCAGGACGGTTCGACGGAGCCGAGGTGCGGGTGTACTTGGTCAACTGGCAATCACCCGAAGACCATGTCGAGCAGTTTCGTGGTACTCTTGGCGAGATCACCCGCTCCGACGGCAGCTTCAAGGCTGAATTGCGCGGGATTTCGGACCAGCTTAACCGTCCGCAGGGCACGGCTTACACCTCGCGGTGTTCCGCCGTTCTTGGCGATAATCGCTGCCGGTTCGATTTGGCCCAGCCGGGCTACTTTGTGACGCGGGTGGTCGAAACGGTCGAGGATGGGCGGATCTTCAGGTTCTCGAACCTGTCAGGATTTGGAGATCGATGGTTCGAGGATGGGCGGTTCGAGGTGCAATCAGGTGAAGCGGCCGGGCTTGTCGGTGTCGTCAAGATTGATCGCACCGAGGATGTGGGACGACGCATCGAGTTATGGCAGTCTATCGGTGCGCCAGTTGTTGCCGGAGACAGCATTCGGATCCTTGTCGGCTGCGACAAGCGGCCGAGCACCTGTCGCACCAAGTTTGCCAACTTCTTGAATTATCGTGGTTTCCCGCACATCCCTGGCGAAGACTGGTTGGCCTCGTATCCTGTCCCTGACCGGCCAAACGCCGGGGCCAGGCGCGTCGGCGGGAGCGATGAATGACAGCCGCTGAGCGTGCGATTGCGGAAGCCAGATGCTGGATCGGCACCCCCTATCTGCATCAGGCTAGCACCCGTGGAGCCGGGACGGACTGCCTGGGGCTGCTTCGGGGCGTCTGGCGGGCCATTTACAGGGGGGAACCGGAATCGGTTCCGGCCTACACCGCTGACTGGGCCGAACCGCAGCATCACGAGGTGCTTTTCGAAGCAGCCAGCCGATGGTTGGTGTCGAAGCCTCTGAATGTCCCTGCCGTAGGAGATGTGCTGCTGTTCCGCATGCGCGAGGGTGCCATCGCCAAGCACCTCGGGCTTCAGTCGGACGTCGGTCCCCATCCAAAGTTCATCCATTCCTACACGGGCCACGGCGTCCTTGAGAGTTCACTCTCGCAGCCCTGGCAGCGCCGGATCGTGGCGCGTTTCGCATTTCCAGAAGGAACCAAGTGAATGGCCACTCTGCTTCTTTCCGCTGCCGGCGCAGCGGTTGGTGCCGGCTTCGGCGGTACGGTATTGGGACTGTCTGGTGCCGTGATCGGGCGGGCAATCGGTGCTACGCTTGGACGTGCGATCGACCAGCGCGTGCTTGGTGCGGGATCGGAGCCGGTGGATGTCGGCCGAATCGACCGTCTTCGTCTGACCGGAGCGGGCGAGGGCGGGGCAATCGGCCAGATCTGGGGCCGGATGCGCGTCGGCGGCCAAGTCATATGGGCGACGCAGTTCACGGAAACTGTCCGTCGGCGCCGGAGCGGCAAGGGCGCTCCGAAGCCAAAAGTCAACGAATACAGCTATTCTGTCAGCCTGGCGATTGCTCTTTGTGAAGGTGAGGTGTTGCGTATCGGGCGGATCTGGGCCGACGGGAACGAAATCTCGGCACTGGACCTGAACCTGCGGTTCTATCCGGGTAGCGAAACCCAGTTGCCGGACCCGTTGATCGAGGCCGTCGAGGGCTCTGGCAAGGCGCCGGCCTATCGCGGTCTGGCTTATGTCGTGATCGAGGATCTGGACCTGTCGGCCTATGGCAACCGCGTTCCGCAGTTCAGTTTTGAGGTTGTCCGGCCCGCGCAGGGGCCTGCGATCGGCGCGACCGATACGCTTGGTGGTGCCATCCGCGGAGTGGCTCTGATCCCTGGCACGGGGGAATACGGGCTGGCCACGACGCCCGTACACTATGCAGAGGCGCTTGGACGCAACCGATCGGCCAACGTGCACTCTCCCTCCGGGAAAACCGACTTCGCAACAAGTCTGGACCAGCTGTCCCAGGAACTGCCCAACGCGGGAGCAGTTTCTCTTGTTGTGTCGTGGTTCGGAGATGATCTGCGCTGTTCGAGCTGCACCGTACGGCCCAAGGTCGAGCAGAACTTGAGAGACGGCGTGGGTATGGCCTGGCGCGCAGGCGGAATCGCCAGGGCTGCCGCACTGGAAGTACCGAAGGTCGATGGGATTTCCGTCTATGGCGGGACGCCTGCCGATGCCTCTGTCATCGAGGCAATCCGTGCCATCCGCGCGGCCGGCAAAGAAGTGATGTTCTATCCGTTCATTCTTATGGACCAGCTGGATGGCAACGCTTTATCGGACCCCTGGAGTGACTCTCTGACGCAGCCAGTTCTGCCGTGGCGCGGCAGGATCACCTTGGCTGAAGCTCCGGGCAGGCCCGGAACCACGGATAGGACAGCCGCCGCCGCGGCAGAAGTGACCACCTTTTTCGGGTCTGCTCAGCCGGGTGATTTCACGGTGAGCGGCGAATCCATCGGCTACACCGGGCCAAACGACTGGGGCTTCCGTCGATTCATTCTGCATTATGCACGTCTTTGCGCCGTAGCGGGCGGCGTGGATGCCTTTTGCATAGGATCGGAGATGCGGAGCCTGACCCAGATCCGCGGGCAAGCGGACAGCTTCCCCGCCGTTGCGGCACTGAAGCAACTTGCCGCGGACGTGAGGTCGATCCTGGGGCCAAATGTCAAGATAAGCTACGCGGCCGATTGGTCGGAGTATTTCGGCTATCACGCTGATGGAAACGTCTACTTCCACCTCGACCCGCTCTGGTCTGACCCGGAAATCGACTTCGTCGGCATCGACAATTACATGCCGGTATCGGACTGGCGCGAGGATGAATACCACGCGGATTCGTCGTACGGATCAATTTACAACTTAAGGTATTTGCAGGATAATTTCGCAGGCGGCGAGGGCTTTGACTGGTACTATGACAGTCCCGAGGGAGCCTTGGCCCAACGGCGGTTGCCGATTGCCGACGGTGCCTTTGGAGAGCCCTGGGTCTTTCGATACAAGGATCTGAAATCCTGGTGGTCCAACCTTCATCATGATCGCATTGAAGGTGTGCGTTCCACGCTTCCTACGGCATGGATTCCGGGTTCCAAACCTATACGGTTCACCGAATATGGTTGTGCGGCTATCGACAAGGGTACGAACCAGCCGAACAAGTTCATTGACGTCAAGTCGTCCGAGTCCGGACTGCCCCTTTGGTCCAACGGTCGCCGCGATGATCTGATCCAGATGCAATACCTCCTCGCAACTGCGAAGTTCTGGGAGGAGTCCACCAATAATCCAATCTCGGTGGACTATGGTGGGCCGATGGTCGATCTTGATCACGCTTACGCCTGGGCCTGGGACAGCCGTCCTTTCCCGGAGTTTCCCGGTCAAACCGAGGTCTGGAGTGATGGCGATAACTATGCCCGCGGGCATTGGCTAAATGGACGTGCCTCAAGCCAGCCGCTTACAGGTGTCGTAGCTGAGATTTGCCAACGCTCGGGTGTCGATACACTGAAAACCGATGCGCTTTACGGCTTGGTTCGTGGCTATCAGCAGGCGGACATTGCCACCGGTCGGTCGTCCTTGCAGCCGCTCATGCTTACTTATGGCTTTGACGCCTTCGAACGCGACGGGCTGCTTTCCTTCCGCAGTCGGGATGCAAGGGTCGTGGCCGACGTAGGAGACGACGATCTGGTCGACCTGCCTGATCTGGATGGCAGTCTTGAAGCCACGCGCAGCTCGGAAGCCGAGACGGCGGGTCAGGTCCGCCTGAACTACGTCGACGCCCAGTCCAGCTACGAGATCAGATCGGTCGAGGCACGGTTTCCAGACGAGGACTCGCTGAACGTCTCACAGTCCGACCTGCCGCTCGCACTGACCCGCACCGAGGGCCAAGCAGCGGTGGAGCGTTGGCTTGCCGAGGCGCGAGTTGCTCGAGACACGGTCCGCTTCGGTCTGCCAAAGTCGCGCCTGTCGGTCGGAGCCGGCGATGTGGTCGCATATGCTGGCCGTCGCTATCGGGTGGATCGCGTCGAACAGGCCGAAGGTCAGCTTCTGGAAGCCGTCAGGGTCGAGTCGGGCGTCTATCTTCCGTCGGACAAGGCGGATGAGGCGATTTCAGTGAGGCCCTTCGTGCCCCCCGTTCCGGTCCTGCCGGTCCTTCTGGACCTGCCATTGATCACCGGATCGGAAGCGCCACAAGCGCCCTATGTTGCCGTCGCGGCGGACCCCTGGCCCGGTACAGTGGCAGTCTGGTCCTCCAGCGAAGACGCGGGATACGAAGTGAATCGCCTGGTTCCGGCGCCAGCCGTAATCGGCGTTACCGAAACGGTGCTGCTTCGTCACAGCCCGGGTCTATGGGATCGCGGTGCGCCACTTCGGATCAGGATCGCAGGGGGCGAGCTGACCTCTGCCACGGAACTCGCCGTCTTGAACGGCGCAAACGCTATGGCCATCGGAGATGGCAGCGTATCAAGCTGGGAAGTGTTCCAGTTCGCCGACGCGCAGCTTGTTGCCCCGGACACATATGAATTGTCCACTCGCTTGCGAGGGCAACTCGGGACCGATGGCGTAGTGCCTGCTGTCTGGGCAGTCGGCAGCACGGTAGTCCTGCTTGATCTCTCGCTCCTTCAACTTGATCTGCCGCTGTCTTCGCGTGGACTGGCCCGCTTCTATCGGATCGGTGTTGCCGCGCGCGGCTTTGATGATCCGCTTGTCACTGTCAGGAACGAGGCATTCGACGGGATCGGGCTACGGCCTTACCCGGTTTCGCATCTGCGCCAGACAAAGGATGCAGGAGATACCCGGATCATCTGGAAGCGCCGGACCAGGGCCGACGGAGATTCATGGCAGTCAACCGAGGTTCCGTTGGGAGAGGAGGTCGAGGCCTATCTGGTTCGCGTGCTGCAGGCCTCGGCAATTGTCGCGGAGTATACGGTCAACCAACCGCAGTTCCTTTACACGGTGGCCATGCAGGCTGCGGACAATATAACCGGAGCTTTCCAGATTTCCGTGGCCCAGATGTCGGTTGCCTTTGGTCCGGGGCCGTTCCGGAAAATCGGTGTACCGGCCTGAGCAGAACGGGAAACAGAGGGGATCACATCATCCATTTCAAGAAATGATGAAGAGACGCACAGAATTGCATGTCGCCAGTCAATCCGGTTGTGGTATCTAGAGTCCACAACCGGAGGCTTCGCCAATGTTCGAAACCAGATCCAAACTCACCGCCGTCGACCCGGTCTGGCGTCGGGTTTGTGAAGAAGCCGTAGACGCGATTCGTGACGAGCCGCTGCTTGGCGGGCTTATCCACTCTGGACTCTTGCACCATTCCACGTTGGAGCGGGCGCTCGCCTATCGTTTCTCCTTGAAGCTTGCTTCCGGCGAAATGAGCGAGCAGATCCTGAGAGAAATTGCTGATGAGGCTTATGACAGCGACTCGGAAATAGGCGCTGCTGCCCGCACCGATCTCATGGCAGTCTACGAGCGTGATCCGGCCTGCCACCGCTTCCTTCAGCCGCTTCTATTCTTCAAAGGCTACCAGGCCGTTCAGGCCTACCGCATCGGACACTGGCTCTGGCAGACTGGACGCATCGACCTTGCGTATTTTGTCCAGATGCGGGTGTCTGAGGTCTTTGGGGTCGACATTCACCCCGCGGCCCGCGTCGGCAAGGGAATCATGATCGACCACGCCCATTCCATCGTAATCGGCGAGACCGCGGTGGTTGGCGACAACGTGTCGATGCTTCACTCCGTCACTCTCGGCGGGACCGGGAAGGAAGACGGAGACCGGCACCCCAAGATCGGGGACGGCGTGCTGATCGGCGCCGGTGCGAAGGTTCTTGGCAACATCCATGTCGGCCGTTGCTCGCGCATTGCTGCAGGCTCCGTGGTGCTTGAGGACGTTCCCCCCAACACAACGGTTGCTGGGGTCCCCGCGCGCGTGGTGGGCAAGGCTGGCTGTGCCCAGCCTGCCTTGACCATGGACCAGATCCTCAAGGCGGAATGACCATCCAAGCATGATCCCCGCCCTCCGTGTGTTCGCAGGCCGTGTGACTGGGCTGGCCATCTCGACCTTCGCCCGATTCATGACCGCCCCCCGTGCCATCTGGCAAGGGATCGAGCCGGTGCCACATCAGCGTGTCTATTTCGCCAACCACTCCTCGAACGGCGACTTCGTTCTGCTCTGGACCACGCTGCCCAGCCCCCTCCGCCGCCAGACCCGGCCTGTCGCCGCGCTGGACTACTGGCTGACCTCGCCGCTGCGTGCCTTCATCGGGCGCGAGGTTTTCAACGCCGTCCTTATCGACCGCCGCCCCGAAGCGCGAACCGAGGACCCGGTGGCCCAGATGGTCGCCGCGCTTGACCAGGGATCCTCGCTGATCCTCTTCCCCGAAGGCCAGCGCAACAGTTCGGACGCCCCGCTGTTGCCGTTCAAGTCCGGGCTTTACCACCTTGCCAAAGCCCGCCCCGGCGTCGACCTTGTCCCGGTCTGGATCGCCAACCTCAACCGCGTGATGCCCAAGGGTGAAGTCATTCCCGTGCCGCTGATCTGCACCCTTACCTTCGGCTCCCCCCTGCATCTCGAACCCGACGAGACGAAAGAGGCCTTCCTCGAACGCGCCACCCAGGCGCTCCTCGCACTCAGGGCTCCGGCATGACCTCGCCGCATCTCCTCTGGCTCCTCGCCGGTGTCGGCACCATCCTCGTCCTCGCCTCCGTCATCGGCGAGATCCTCCGTGCCCGCCTTTCGCCAGCCGGCCAGAACCCGGTGATCGAGAACCTGAACGCCCGCATCAACGCCTGGTGGGTGATGGTGATCTGCCTCGCGCTGGCCTTCATCGCGGGCAAACCGGGGGTCGTCCTTCTCTTCGCACTCTGCTCCTTTGCCGCCCTGCGTGAGTTTCTGACGCTGACCACCCACAACCGCGCGGATCACTGGTCGTTGGTCGCCTGCTTCTTCCTGATCCTGCCGCTGCAATATGCTTTCCTCGCGACGGACTGGTACGGGATGTATTCGATCTTCATCCCGGTCTATGCCTTCCTTCTTCTGCCCGTCGTCTCGTCCCTCCGTGGCTCCACCAAGGACTTCCTGATCCGCGTCTCGGAAACCCAATGGGCGCTGATGATCTGCGTCTACTGCGCCAGTCACGTCCCGGCACTCCTCTACCTGCAGATCCCGGGGTTCGAGGGTCGCAACGTCATCCTCATTGCCTATCTGATCTTCGTCGTGCAGCTGTCGGACGTCATGCAATACGTCTGGGGCAAGCTGATCGGTCGGACCAAGGTTGCGCCCACTCTCTCGCCCTCCAAGACCTGGGAGGGACTTGTTGGCGGCACCCTCACCGCCACTGCAGTTGGCACCGCGCTTTACTGGATGACCCCGTTCTCTCCCCTTGAAGCCGCCAGCATGTGCATCCTCATCACGCTGATGGGCTTTTTCGGCGGCCTTGTCATGTCGGCCATCAAACGGGACCGTGGGATCAAGGACTGGGGCCACCTCATAGCCGGGCATGGCGGCTTTCTCGACCGGCTCGACAGCGTGATCTTCGCCGCGCCGATCTTCTTCCACGTCACCCGCTGGGTCTGGTCCACGACATGAGCGACGGAAACCGCCGACCGCTTACCTCGCGCAACTCCCAATGGGCCGCGCGCCTCGCCTCCTGGGCCGTCCAGAAGGGCCTCACCCCGAACCAGATCAGTCAAGCCTCCATGGCCTTCGCAGCCACCGGCCTTGCGCTTTACTGGCTCTCCACCCAAGGCCCCGGCATCGTCCAGTTCCTCTGCCTGATCCTCGCCGCCGCCACCCTGCAGGCCCGCCTCGTCTGCAACCTGATCGACGGTATGGTCGCGATCGAGGGCGGCAAAGGTGCCAAGGACGGCCCCTTCTGGAATGAGGCCCCCGACCGCGCCTCCGACCTCCTCTTCTTCACCGGAGCCGGTCTCGCCGCAGGCAACCCCGCGCTGGGCCTCCTCGCTGCCGCCCTCGCCATCGCCACCGCCTATATCCGCGAACTTGGCCGGGCCGAGGGCTTTCCGCCCGATTTCTCCGGCCCCCTCTCCAAACCGCAACGCATGGCTGTCCTGACCGCAGGCACCACCGTCGCCGCCCTTTACGCCAGCGAATGGACACTGAACCTGACGCTCTGGATCATCGTGGCAGGCACAGCCGTCACGATCCTCCGGCGTTCCCGGACTCTCATCGAAAAGCTGAAGTCTCGATAAGGAAAAGGGGACCCTGCGGCCCCCATTTCATCTGTCCACAAATATCCCACGGGGGCGCGGGGGTGTGAAACCCCCGCTCCGCAGGTTCAAGCCAGCATCACCATCGGATTTTCCAGCGCCTCGATCACGGCCTTCAGGAACTCCGCCCCCAAGGCCCCGTCGATCACCCGGTGATCCACCGACAGCGTCATCGACATCACTGTCGCCACGCCAATCGTCCCGTCGCCCATGACCACCGGCTTCTTGATGCCAGCCCCCACAGCCAGGATCGACCCATGCGGCGGGTTGATCACCGCATCGAAGTTCTCGATACCCATCATGCCCAGGTTGGAAATCGCGAAGGACCCACCCTGATACTCATGCGGTGCCAGCTTCTTGGTCTTCGCCCGACCCGCCAGGTCTTTCATCTCCGCCGACAGCGCCGACAAAGACTTCTTGTCCGCATCGCGCAACACCGGAGTGAACAAGCCACCCTCGACCGCCACCGCCACCGCCACATCCGACGGCTTCAGCCGCAGCATCCGGTCGCCCGCCCAGACGGTGTTCGCCGCAGGAACAGCCTGCAAGGCCATCGCGCAGGCCTTGATGATGAAGTCGTTGACGGAAAGCTTCACCCCCCGGCCTTCCAGCTGCTTGTTCAGTGTCTCGCGGAACGCCATCAGCGCGTCCAGCCGGACGTCCCGCCGCAGGTAGAAGTGCGGGATCGTCTGCTTGGCCTCGGTCAGACGGGCTGCCACGGTGCGCCGCATCCCGTCCAGCGCCACTTCCTCGAAGGGCCGGTCGGCATACATCTTCAGCACTGTCTCCGCCGCCATGCCTGTGGGCATACCGCCAGCGGGCTTGGCCGGGGCAGGGGCCGCCGCCTTCGTAGCCTCCGCCGCGACCGTAGGCCGGGCTTCAGACCGGCTCACCGCCGTAGCGCCTTCGACATCCGCCCGGACGATCCGGCCATGCGGACCCGAGCCCTTCACCGCCCCCAGGTCCAGACCCTTTTCCTTGGCAATCCGCCGCGCCAGGGGCGAGGCGAACACCCGCGCTCCTGAACCTTCCCCGCGGGGAAGGTCTTGAGCCGCCGCCGCTGCGCCGACCGCCGGGGCAGGGGCGGAGGCCGCCGCAGCAGCAGGGGCCGCAGCAGCAGCGGGGGCCGCAGCAGCAGGGGCAGACGCCGGCGCCTTTGGCGCAGCAGCGACCGAGGCCGCATCTTCCCCATCGTCCAGCAGCACCGCGATCGGTGTGTTGACCTTCACCCCCGCAGTTCCCTCGGCGATCAACAGCTTGCCGACAGTCCCTTCGTCGACCGCCTCGAACTCCATCGTCGCCTTGTCGGTCTCGATCTCGGCGAGGATCTGGCCCGACTTGACCACATCCCCCTCCTTGACCAGCCACTTCGCCAGCGTGCCCTCCTCCATCGTCGGGGAAAGCGCGGGCATCAGAATTTCGGTAGCCATGGCTTCACCTCACCGGTAGCAGACGGATTTGACGGCGGTCACGACCTCGGCGGGCGTGATCAGGGCGAACTTCTCCAGGTTGGCCGCATAGGGCATCGGCACGTCCTTGCCCGTGCAGGTGATGACAGGCGCGTCCAGATAATCGAACGCCCGCTGCATCACCGTGCTGGCGATATGGTCGCCGATGGAGCCCACCGGGAAACCTTCCTCGACCGTCACACAGCGGTTGGTCTTCATCACCGAAGCCAGCACCGTGTCATAGTCGATCGGCCGCAGCGTCCGCAGGTTCACCACCTCCGCTTCGATGCCTTCCTTGGCCAGCACCTCTGCCGCCGCAAGCGCATGGGCGCAACCGATGCCGAAGGACACCAGGGTCACGTCCGATCCCGCCCGCAGGATCGACGCTTTCCCGAACGGCACCGTAAAGTCCGGGTCCGTTGGCACTTCGAACGACCGCCCATAGAGGATCTCGTTCTCCAGGAACACCACCGGGTTCGGATCGCGGATCGCCGTCTTCAGAAGACCTTTCGCATCCGCCGCCGAATAGGGCATGCAGACCCGCATCCCCGGGATCGCCGCATACCAGGCCGCGAAGTCCTGACTGTGCTGCGCGCCGACCCGCGCCGCAGCCCCGTTCGGTCCGCGGAACACCATCGGGCTGCCCATCTGGCCCCCCGACATGTACAGCGTCTTGGCTGCCGAATTTATGATGTGGTCCATCGCCTGCATCGAGAAGTTGAAGGTCATGAACTCGACAATCGGCTTCAACCCGCCCCACGAGGCACCAACTCCGATCCCGGCAAAGCCCATCTCGGTGATCGGCGTGTCCACCACCCGGCGCGGGCCGAATTCGTCCAGCAGGCCCTGCGAAATCTTGTAGGCCCCCTGATACTCCCCGACCTCTTCCCCCATCAGGAACACCGTCGGATCGGCCCGCATCTCTTCCGCCATCGCCTCGCGCAGCGCCTCGCGGACGGTCATCGTCTTGGTCGGCCCCTCCGGCAGGTCCGAATGTGGCCAGCCCTGTGCCGCCACTGGAGCCGCCGCAACCGCAGCAACCGGAGCCGCAACCGTAGGTCGGGGTTCACCCCGACTCTCCACAACGGCCGCCGGGGCAGGGGCGTCCGACACCGTCTCCCCCTCCTCGACCAGCACCGCAATCGGCGTGTTCACCTTCACGCCAGCAGTCCCCTCGGCGACCAGGATCTTGCCCACCACACCCTCGTCCACGGCCTCGAACTCCATCGTCGCCTTGTCGGTCTCGATCTCGGCCAGGATCTGCCCCGACTTGACCGTATCGCCTTCCTTCACCAGCCATTTGGCCAGCGTGCCTTCCTCCATCGTGGGGGACAGTGCGGGCATAAGTACTTGAGTTGCCATGATATTCCCCCTCAGACCGTGATATCCGTCCAAAGCTCGGACAGGTCCGGCTCCGGGCTTTCCTTGGCGAATTCCGCGCTTTCGTTCACGATCGCCTTGATGTCCTTGTCGATGGCCTTCAGCTCCTCGTCCGAGGCCAGACCGCCCTGCGTCAGCAGGTCCCGCACATGCTCGATGCAGTCCTTCTCGGTCTTGATCTTCTCGACCTCTTCCCGCGTCCGATACTTTGCCGGGTCGGACATCGAGTGTCCCCGGTAGCGATAGGTCATCATCTCCAGGATATACGGCCCGTTGCCCGCCCGGCAGTGCGCCACGGCCTTCTCGCCCGCCGCTTTCACCGCCAGCACGTCCATCCCGTCGACCTGTTCGCCCGGGATGCCGTAAGCAAGCCCGCGCCCGAAGTAGGTGGTCGATTTGGTCGACCGCTTGACGGAAGTCCCCATCGCATAGCCGTTGTTCTCGATCACGAAGATCACCGGCAGCTGCCAAAGCTCGGCCATGTTGTAGGTCTCGTAGACCTGGCCCTGGTTGGCCGCGCCATCCCCGAAGTAGGTGAAGGTCACGTTGTCGTTGCCCTTGTACTTGTCCGCAAAGGCCAGCCCGGCCCCCAGTGGCACCTGAGCGCCAACAATCCCGTGCCCACCGTAGAAATGTTTCTCTTTCGAGAACATGTGCATCGAGCCGCCCTTGCCCTTGGAGTAGCCCCCGATGCGCCCGGTCAGTTCGGCCATGACACCCTTGGGGTCCATCCCGCAGGCCAGCATGTGCCCGTGGTCGCGGTAGGACGTCACCCGCTTGTCGCCGTCCTTCGTCGCAGCCTCCAGACCCACGACGACCGCTTCCTGCCCGATGTACAGGTGACAGAACCCGCCGATCAGGCCCATGCCGTACAGCTGGCCCGCCTTTTCCTCGAACCGCCGGATCAAGAGCATCTCGCGGTAATACTTCAGCAAGTCGTCCTTCGAGACATTCGGTCTTGTGTCGGGCTTCTTCGCCATCGGGTTCCTCCCAGGCAGTTTGCAGCTGCAGAAAATAGTTTAGTGTTAAACCATCCATACAGCATCGGTGTTTATTGGGTCAAAAGGATTCTGCCGGCCACGGATGCGCCAAGCGACATGGCACCTATGCGCCGCGCGCAAGGCCGAACCGCCAGATTCGAAGGGATAGAGTATCACAGACGCGGCTTGCCGCAGCCCACGGACTTAGCGGATCGCGATCTCGTCCGACCGCATATAGCCCAGCACGTCCCGCGTCTGCTGGTCCAGAAGATCCAGATCCAGGAAGTCATCCGACAGCCGGTGCGTCAGGTTCTGCATCTCGGCCAATTCCGCCTGCAACCGGTCGCGCTCGGCTTTCAGCGTCTCGGCCTCGGCGTTGATCGCGACGCGGGCAAACATGCCGTAGTCACCCTGCACGGCGGCAAAGGTGAAGTAGACCCCAAGTGTGCCGACGAAGGCCAGGTAGACCAAGCCGCCGAATCCTCTTTGCGTGTGAACTGCCGACATGCGCCCATCTCCGGCCCCTCTGCCGGGGACCTCAGGCAATCATGACACAAGGCGAATCGCTTGTGAATCCTGAAAGTGCATCCGCCTCAAAGACTTGAGCAGAAACGGGGGCAGTTATGGGGGCGGTTACGGGGGCAGGGCGCCCCCGCCACAACCTCAGGTAATCGAAGCTGCGTAGATTCCGTCCACCGCGCCTTGCAGCACGCGGTCGAACTCGGCATCCGACTGCTGCGCTGACAGGCCTTCGCTCAGGGCCCGGCTGAAGCTGGCGATGACGCCGTGGTTCTGCGCCAGGATCTCGTTCGCCTTGTCGCGAGAGTGTCCGCCCGACAGCGCCACGACCTTCAGCACCTTTGGATGCTTGACCAGCGGCTGATAGAAGTCCGTCACCGTCGGCAGCGAAAGCTTCAGCATCACCTGGCCCTCAAGTCCTTCCAGATGCTTCAGGATCTCCTCTTGCAGGATGGCCTCGGCCTCGACCTTGTCGGCAATGGAAATCGTCACTTCCGGCTCCAGGATCGGCATCAGACCGTGGCTTGCCACCTGCCGCCCCAGCTCGAACTGCTGCGCCACAACGGCCGCAATCCCCTTGCGGTTCGCCGCGTTGATGACCGACCGTTCCTTGGTCCCGTAGATCCCCGCCTTCGCGGCGCGGTCCAGAAGCGCATCCAGCCCCGGGATCGGCTTCATCAGCTGGACGCCATCCGCCTCGGCCTCCAACCCCTTGTCGATCTTCAGGAACGGCACCACGCCGCGCTTGTCCCACAGGTAGGTCGCCGTGGGCACGCCGTCGATGGTCCGGTCCATCGTCTGCTCGAACAGGATCGCACCCACCACCTTGTCGCCGGTAAAGGCCGGGGACTTGATGATCCGCGCCCGCATCGCATGGATCAGGTCAAACATCTGCTCTTCGCCCGAATATTCACTCTCGGAAACCCCGTAGAGCTTCAGGGCCTTGGGGGTCGAGCCGCCCGACTGGTCCAGCGCGGCGATGAAGCCCCGCCCGTTGCGCACCTGTTCGGTCATCTTCGCGTTGGTCATGTCCGTCTCCCGTTCTTCGCGTCAGGCATAGTCCCTGGGGACGCCCCACTCAACCCATCAAGGCCTTCACGCCCGGCAATTCCTTGCCCTCCATCCATTCCAGGAAGGCCCCGCCCGCCGTGGAGATGAAGGTGAAGTCATCCGCCGCCCCCGCCGCATTCAGCGCCGCGACGGTATCGCCGCCGCCGGCAACCGAGATCAGCTTGCCCTCGCGCGTCAACCGCGCTGCAACCTGCGCCGCCGCATTGGTCGCGGTATTGAACGGCTCGATCTCGAAAGCGCCCAGGGGACCGTTCCAGATCAGGGTCCTGGCGGACGCGAATACCCCCTCCAGCTCGGCCACCGTCATTGGCCCCGCGTCCAGGATCATCGCGTCGAGCGGGCATTTCAGCACATCAACCGTCTGGCTTTCCGCCCCGGCCTTGAATTCGCGCGCCACAACAATGTCGACTGGCAGATGGATCTTGCACCCGGCCTTCTGCGCCCGGTGCCGGATCTCGCGCGCGGTTTCGGCCATCTCGCGTTCGGCCAGCGACTTGCCGACCTCGATCCCCTCGGCCACGAGGAAGGTGTTCGCCATCCCGCCGCCGATCACCAGATGGTCGACCTTGGTCACCAGATTCGCCAGAAGCTCGATCTTGGTCGAGACCTTGGCCCCGCCCACCACCGCCACCACCGGCCGCTGCGGGTTGCCCAGCGCCGCTTCCAGCGCCTTCAGTTCCGCCTCCATCAGCCTCCCCGCAGCCGCGGGCAGCAGCCGCGCGAGGCCTTCGGTCGAGGCATGCGCCCGATGCGCTGCCGAAAATGCATCATTCACGAAGATTTGGCCCAATGCCGCCATCTGGGCGGCAAGTTCCGGGTCGTTCTTCTCTTCGCCCGGATGAAAGCGGGTGTTTTCCAGCAGGACGACCTCGCCCGCTGCCGCCTTGGCAATCGCGGCGGCTGCCACATCGCCCACGCAATCCGCACCGAAGACGACCTTCCGGCCCAGAGACCCCGCCAGTGCGTCGACCACATGGCCAAGGCTCATCTCCGGGACGACCTTGCCCTTCGGCCGGTCGAAATGCGCCAGAAGGACGGGCCTGCCGCCCTTGGCGATGATCGCCTCCACCGTCGGCCTGATCTTGTCGATCCGGGTCATGTCCGTGACACGACCGGCCTCCATCGGCACGTTGATGTCGACCCGCACCAGCACCGTCTTGCCCGCAAGGTCCATGTCGTCCAGGGTTTTCCAGGGCATCGCGTTCTCCATCTTCAGGGGCCTGCCCGCTTTTGGCGCGGGGATCACGTCCACGTCAACCGCTTAGGACTCTTTGCCCTTCCCTTGGGCGGATGCCCCCATTACGGTCACGCCCGATTGAAACCGTAAGAGGCACCGATGGCCGACATCAAGGACCCCGAAAACACCATCATCCTGACGCTGAAGGATGGCGAAGTGGTGATCGAACTTCTCGCCGACGTGGCGCCGAAACATGCCGAGCGCATGAAGCAGCTTGCCCGCGACAAGGCCTATGACAACGTGGCCTTCCACCGGGTGATCGACGGCTTCATGGCCCAGACCGGCGACGTGGAAAACGCCAACATGGAAAGCCCCAACTACAACCCGCGTCGCGCGGGCACGGGTGGTTCGTCCTATCCCGACCTCCCGGCAGAGTTTTCCAAGCTGCCGCATGACCGGGGCACCCTGGGGGCGGCGCGGTCACAGAACCCGAACTCGGCCAACAGCCAGTTCTTCATCAACTTCAAGGACAACCACTTCCTGAACAACCAGTACACGGTCTATGGCCGTGTCATCGCAGGCATGGAACATGTCGACAAGATCGCGAAGGGTGAGCCTCCGGCCAACCCCGACCGCATGATCACTGTCCGGGTGGCTGCCGATGTCCAGGCTTGATCGCGCACTTGCAGGCGGCCTCTTCGCTGCCGGTCTTGCCGTGGTAATCGGTTACGGCATCAGCCAGACCAGCCCGGCACAGGCTCAGGCCACCGATGGCCCGGGCCCGAACCTCGTGATCGAGGTTGCAGGTGCGGCCAACGGCACCGTGGTCATCGACCTGCTGCCCGACGTCGCCCCGCAGCATGTGGCGCAGATCACCGCGCTGGCCCGCGAAGGCGCCTATGACAATGTGGTCTTCCACCGCGTCATCGACGGCTTCATGGCGCAGACTGGCGACGTGTCGAACGGCAAGGCGGGCGGAGACCTCAGCATGGCTGGCATGGGTGGCTCGTCCAAGCCCGACATTCCGGCCGAGTTCACCAACGGCCTCAGCTTCCAGCGCGGCGTCGTCGGCATGGCGCGCGCGCAGGACCCGAACAGCGCCAACAGCCAGTTCTTCATCATGTTCGCGGACGGCAGCTTCCTTGACGGCCAATACACCATATTCGGCAACGTCGTCTCGGGGATGGAGATCGTCGACGCGATCCAGCGCGGCGAGCCGCCAGCGACGCCGGACGTGATGACCAAGGTCACGGTCCAGGACTGACAATCGTAGGGTGGGCGATATCGCCCACCCTACTTTACCCCAGCACCACCAAAGCGTGACGCTTCTTGCCTGCGGTCAGCTTCAGCGGTTCGATCATTTGGCTGGCACCGTAGCGCAGTGCGGTATCGGTGACGATCTCGTCGTTCACCTTGGCACCACCCTCCTGGATCAGCCGCTTTGCGTCCTTGCCCGACGCCGCCAGACCGGCGCGCACGAACAACTGCACGATCCCCACGCCCTCGGCCAGTTCCCCGGCCTCCAGAGTGACCGTCGGCAGGTCGTCTCCGATCCCGCCCTTCTCGAACACTTCCCGCGCCGTCGCTTCCGCCGCCGCCGCCGCCTCGGCACCGTGCAGAAGGGTTGTCACCGCATTGGCAAGCTGGATCTTCGCACCATTGATCTCTGACCCGCCAAGTGCACCCAGCCGGTCGCAGTCCGCCACCGGAAGTTCGGTGTAAAGCTTCAGGAATCGGCCCACATCGGCATCCGGGATGTTCCGCCAGAACTGCCAGAACTCGTAGGGGCTGAAGAGATCGCCGTTCAGCCAGACCGCACCCTGCTGGCTTTTGCCCATCTTCCGTCCATCGCTCATTGCCAGAAGCGGAGAGGTCAGCCCGAAGACTTCGCCCCCGATCACCCGCCGTGTCAGGTCCACGCCGTTGACGATGTTGCCCCACTGGTCGCTGCCGCCCATCTGCAACAGGCAGCCATAGCGACGGTGCAGTTCCAGGAAGTCATAGGCCTGCAGGATCATGTAGTTGAATTCCAGGAACGACAGCGACTGCTCCCGGTCCAGGCGCGACTTCACGCTCTCGAAGGACAGCATCCGGTTCACGCTGAAATGCCGCCCGATGTCGCGCAGGAAACCGATGTAGTTAAGCGCATCCAGCCACTCGGCGTTGTTGACCATCACCGCGTCGGTCGCACCCTCGCCAAAGCGCACGTAGGGCGAGAACGCCTTCTTGATCCCCTCGATATTGCTGTTGATCTGGGCATCCGTCAGCAAAGGCCGCTCGTCGGCCCGGAAGCTGGGATCGCCGATCTTGGTCGTGCCGCCGCCCATCAGCACGATGGGTTTGCCCCCCGACTTCTGCAGCCAGCGCAGCATCATGATCTGGATCAGACTGCCCACATGCAACGAGGTGGCCGTCGCATCGAAACCGATGTAGCCCGGCACCACACCCTTCAACAATGCCTCATCAAGCGTCTGATAATCCGTGCAATCGGCAACAAAGCCGCGCTCGAACATCACGCGCATGAAGTCAGATTTCGGATGGTAGTTCATGGCCGCCTCGGTCTAGGATATGGCGGCGGTATATCTTCGCATGGGACACAAGGGAAGATGCGGAAGGACGGGGCTTTGTGGGCGCTTGGGACCATGTCCGGCACTTCGCTGGATGGCGTCGACGCCGCGATGATCAAGACCGACGGCCATACGGTCTTCGCCTTCGGTCCCGCCGCCTATCGCCCCTACAGTCCCGAAGAGCAGGAAACGCTTCGCCGTGCCCTGGGCCAATGGCCCGGCGACCCGGATGTCGAGGCCGCGGCCGAGATCGTCGAAACTGCCCATGCCGAGGTCCTCGCCCGCTTCTCCGGCGCCGAGGTGCTGGGCTTCCACGGCCAGACCCTTGCCCATGATCCGAAGGGCCGTGGCACCCACCAGTGCGGCAATGGCGCGCTGCTGGCCCAGCTGCTTGACCTGCCGACCGTCTGGGATTTCCGATCGTCCGATGTGACCATCGGCGGGCAGGGCGCGCCGCTTGCGCCCTTCTACCACTATGCACTGGCGCGCCACATCGGTGCGACCGAGCCTCTGGCCTTCCTCAACCTTGGCGGCGTTGGCAACCTGACCTGGATCGACCCGACTGCCCCCGGCCCAGAAAGTCCCGGTGCGCTTCTGGCCTTCGACACCGGACCGGCCAATGCCCCGATCAACGACCTGATGCGCGAACGTCTGGGCGAAAGCCACGACGCAGGTGGCGCAGTTGCGGCCATCGGCGAGGTGGACGAGGCCTTTGTCGCCTCGGTGCTGAAGACCCCGTGGTTCGACGCGCTGCCGCCAAAGTCACTGGACCGCAACGACTTTCACGACCTTCTTGACCGGCTGGAGATGCTGTCGGACGAAGACGCCGCTGCCACCCTGACCGCCGTGGCTGCTGCCGCCGTGGCCGCCGCGCAGATCCATTTCCCGGCCCCGGTGACCCGCATCCTGGTCACGGGTGGCGGGCGCAACAACCCCACCCTGATGGCCGAACTGCGCCGCCGCATCCCGGTCCAGATCGACCCGGTCGAAGCTGTGGGGCTGGACGGCGACATGCTGGAGGCGCAGGCCTTCGCCTTCCTTGCCGTCCGCGTGCTGCGGAAGATGGCGACTTCCGGTCCCGATACGACGGGCGCCCCGGCCCTGATCGGGGGCGGTCAGATCAGCCGACCCGGATCCTGAGGCTCAACCGCTACCCCCTGGTGCGCAACCGTCCGGCCAGAAGCGGCAGGGAATAGATCACCAAGGCCGCCCAGATCAGGCTGAAGGCGACCAGCTTGACCCCGCTGAACGGCTCGCCGAAGACGAAGACCGCGGTCAGGAAGATCAGCGTCGGCGCGATGTACTGCATGATCGCGATGGTCGAAAGCGTCAGCCGTTTCGCCCCGTTGGCATAGATCATCAGGGGAACCGCCGTGACGATCCCGCAGCCCAGGAGCAAAGCATTGTCCCAGGCCACGCCCTCCAGGAAATGCCCCGAGCCTTTGGCCAGAAGCCAGCCGATATACCCGACCGCCGGGATCAGCAGGATCAGCACCTCCAGCGTGAAGCCCTGGTTCGGCCCGATGGGAAGGCGCCGCTTGAGATAGGCATAGAACCCCCAGGTCACCGTCAGCCCCAGCGCCACAACAGGCAGCCGCCCCGCCTCCCAGGTCAGGATGCCCACCGCCACGACGGCCAGCGCAATCGCCGCCATCTGCGTCCGGCCCATCTTTTCGCCCAGCAGAACCGCGCCCAGAAAGATGGAAAACAGCGGGTTGATGTAATACCCCAGCGCCGCGTCCAGCGCATGCCCGGACCCGATGGCCCAGACATAGATCCCCCAGTTCACCGAGATCAGCGCCGCCGTCAGCGCGCCCATCCCCAGCATCCGGGGCGACTTCAGCGCGGCCCGCAGATCCCCGGTCCGCCCCATCCACAGCAGAACAGCCAGCGCGATGGGCAAGGACCAGACCACCCGATGCGCAATGACCTCGACCGGAGGCACATGCGCCAGCGCCTTCATGTAGAGCGGCAGGAAGCCCCACAAGAGATAGGCCGTCAGCGCATAAAGGAATCCGGGCAGACTGTCGCCAGTCGTGGCGCCCGAAGCGGCATCGGGGCGGGGCAGGGCAGGGGTGTCGGTCATGCCCCACCCCTAGCGAAAGCCCCCGCCCTCGACCACCCCGATCTTGTGCCCCGCACAATGCGCCGGGTTCGCTCGCGACCCGCCAATGGTTAAGCGTCCATGAACGCCTGCAGCCAAGCTACTGATTTCAATGGGTCGAGGATTCTGTCCACGCGGGACGCCGCGCCAGATACTCCCGGGTGAACCCCGCATAGCCCTCGGCCGTCACCCGCAGTTCGTCCTTCATCAGCCCATGCACTTCGGGCAGGCGATGGAAGGGCACCATCGGCCAGACATGATGCTCGACATGGTAGGGCATGTTCCAGGCCAGCCACCGCACCAGCCGTGTCGTAAAGGTCGTCCGGGTGTTCTGAAACATGTTCGCGACCTCGGGGCAGTCGCCGTGTTCGGCCAGCAGATACAGCCGCAGGAATGGCTGTCCCAGCAGCGCCGGAACAATCCAGACCCAGACCAGCACATCGGTCCAGACCAGGCTCGCCGCCGCCGCAAGGTAGGCCACCGCCATCCCCCGCGCCTCGGCCACCACCCGAGGCTTCGCCCCTTCGGCCACGAACCCGTCCGTGACCCGTCCCACGACCAGCGCCGCCATCAGCCGCACCTCGGACCACCAGTACGGCAGGCCCGAGACATGCCACAGCCACGCCGCCCGCGTCGCCGGCTTCGGCCCGGCAAGCTCCGGGTCCTTCCCCGGCAGGTTGGTCCAGCGGTGATGCGCCATGTGAAAGGCGCGGAACCATTCGAAGGGCAAGACCAGCAGCACCCCGCACAGCCGTCCGACCCAGTCGTTCAGCCAGACGGTGCGAAACGGGGTCCGATGCGTCGCCTCGTGTTCCAGCATGAAGAGAAAGGTGATCAGCAGACCTTGCACCGGCAGCAAAAGCCACCACCCCGGCACCCCCGCAGCGATCAGCGCGCCGACGCCAAGGATCGCCCCCAGATGCCCCGCCAGATGCCAGAGACCGGGCCCGTCCGACCGTTCCAGCATCGCCTCGCGGATTTCGACGGGCACCAAGGCCAGGAACTCCTTGTGATCCTTCATGCTCTCGGCAACTCCCACCCGGGCGGCGCAAGCTCGAAGCCTTCGAACCGGAAGCCGGGGCTGACGGTGCAGCTGACCAGCGTCCACCCCCCCAGGGACCGCGCCGCCTGCCACCAGCCTGCGGGCACCACGGCCTGCACCACCTCGCCCCACAGCACATCCGGCCCCAGCCGGAGGTCGGCCGCCCTGTCCAACCCCAGCGACAAGACCAGCGGCGCGCCCGCATGCCAGAGCCAGATTTCATCCGCATCGACCCGGTGCCAGTGACTCCGCTCACCGGACTGCAGCAGGAACAGGATCGCCGTCCCGCTTGCCCGGCCATTGACCGTCGGCCCGACCCAGGTCTGTCGGTACCACCCTCCTTCGGGGTGCGGCTGCAACTCCAGCTTCCGAATGATCGCCTCGGCCACCTCGTTGTCGCTCATACCTGCCTCCACTCGCCCGGCGCGAGGCCCTCCAGCGTCCAGTCCCCCACCCGCCAGCGGATCAGCCGCAGACACGGGAGACCCACCGCCGCGCACATCCTTCGCACCTGCCGGTTCCGACCTTCGCGCAAACCAAGCTCGATCCACCCATCCGGCACCGACTTGCGCACCCGGATCGGCGGGGTCCGGGGCCAAAGCCACGCAGGCGCCGCCACCCCCCGCGCCTTGGCCGGAAGGGTAGGGCCGTCGTTCAATTCAACGCCCGCCCGCAACCGCTCCAATGCGGCCTCGGACACCACCCCCTCGACTTGCGCGAAATAGGTCTTCTCCAGCTTGTGCCTTGGGTCCGAGATCCGCGCCTGCAGCTTGCCGTCATCGGTCAGCACCACCAGCCCCTCGCTATCGCGGTCCAGCCGCCCCGCCGGATAGACCCCCTTCACCGGCACGAAATCCGCCAGCACCGCCCGGTCGCCTTCGCGCGAGAACTGGCAGAGCACGTCATAAGGCTTGTTCAGCAGGATCAGTGTCATGGCCGAAACCTACAGGACGTCAGGCGGGCGGGGAAGGCGATTGCCAAGCCAGGGCCGCCGTGCCAGCCTTTGCCGATGTCCCACACCCTGATCATCGGCGCCGGGATCACCGGCGCGGCCCTTGCATACCAGCTTTTCCGGCGCGGGCAGATGGCCACCATCGTCTCGACCCATGCCGAAGGTGGACTTGCCTCGGCGGCAAGCTTCGGTTGGCTGAACGCCTCCTATTTCCTCAGCCATCCGCATTATCACTTGCGCCATCAGGGCCTTGCGGCGCACCGCCGCCTGACCGCCCAGCTTTCGGGCCTGCAGACCACTTGGCTCGGCTGCGTCTGGTATGAATCTAGCGGCGATGCGCAGGCCGAAACCGCCGCGGATCTGCGCGCGCTTGGCTACACCGTGGAAATGCTGACCCGCGCCCAGATCGCCGCGAAACTTCCCGCCCTTGGCCCTGTCCCGGAAACTGCGCTCTCCTTTCCCGAAGAGGGCGTCGCCGACCCCGCCATACTGGCCCGCGCGCTGATCGCGGCCTCGGGGGCAAAGGTCATCCGCGCCACCGTCCAGGCGCTGACCAACGACCACGGGCGCACGACCGGCGTTCTGACAGATCTGGGACCCCTGACCGCTGACCGCGTCATCCTTGCGACCGGAACGGGCACGCCCGCGCTGCTTCACCCCCTGGGCTTTGACCTGCCGATGCTCAAGCGTCCCGGCCTGATGCTGACGACGACCGCCCTGCCGCCGATCTGTCCTGTGGTCCTGGCCACCCCCGAACAGGAGGTCCGCCAGGACGCAGAAGGCCGCCTTCACGCGCCGGCCTCTGCCGTCCATCAGGCCGACCATGCTGAAAGCCTGGGGTCGTTTCCGGTGGTGATCAACGCCACCCTGCAACGCCTGCGCACCCTGTTTCCGGGGCAGGACATCCATTTCGGACGGCAGGCGATGGCCCTGCGCCCGGTTCCCGGCGACGGCTTGCCCGTGGTGGGGCAGGGGCCGGTTCCGGGTCTGTGGTTGGCGGTGATGCATTCCGGCGCGACACTGGCACCCGTGGTGGCCGAACTGCTGGTCGACGAGATTACCGGCGGCCCAGCAAGCCCGCTTCTGACGGACTTCCGACCCGCCCGCTTCCAATAGAAACGGGCGCCCCGTCACGAAGCGCCCGCAAATCTTTTCGAAAAGATTTGCAAGGATTTTCGAAAATCCTTGCGCCCTTCCCTTAGCCCTTCAGCACCGAACGCCCGGCATATTCCGCCGTCTCGCCCAGCATTTCCTCGATGCGGATCAGCTGGTTATATTTGGCCAGCCGGTCCGAGCGGCTCAGCGACCCGGTCTTGATCTGCCCGCAGTTCGTCGCCACGGCAAGGTCGGCGATGGTGGCATCCTCGGTCTCGCCCGAGCGGTGGCTCATCACGTTGGTATAGCGCGCGCGGTGGGCCATATCGACGGCCTGGAGCGTCTCGGTCAGGGTTCCGATCTGGTTGACCTTCACCAGCATGGAGTTCGCGCAGCCGGCCTTGATCCCCTCGGCCAGACGGCGCGGGTTGGTAACAAAAAGATCGTCGCCGACCAGCTGGATCTTGTCGCCCAGACGGTCGGTCAGCAGCTTCCAGCCCGCCCAGTCATCCTCGGAACAGCCGTCCTCGATGCTGATGATCGGATAGTCCGCCGCCAGCCCCGCCAGGAACTCGACATTCTCCTCGATGGACAGCGACTTGCCTTCGCCCTTCATCTCGTACTTGCCACCCTTGAAGTATTCGGTGGCCGCGCAGTCCAGCGCCAGATAGATATCCTCACCCGGCCTGTAGCCCGCCTTCTCGATGGATTTCAGAATGAAATCAAGCGCATCGCGGGCAGAGTTCAAGTTCGGTGCGAAGCCGCCCTCGTCGCCGATCCCGGTGTTGTGGCCTGCGTTCTGCAGCTCTTTCTTCAGCGTGTGGAACACCTCGGACCCCATCCGCACCGCCTCGCGGATGTCAGATGCGCCCACCGGCATGATCATGAATTCCTGGATGTCGATCGGGTTGTCGGCATGTTCGCCGCCGTTGATGATGTTCATCATCGGCACCGGCAGGATGCGCGCCGAAGTCCCGCCCACGTAGCGATAGAGGGGCTGCGCCGTGAACTCTGCCGCCGCCTTCGCCACGGCCAGCGACACGCCCAGGATCGCATTCGCCCCCAGACGCGACTTGTTCGGCGTCCCGTCCATCTCGATCATCGTGCGGTCGATGCCGACCTGCTCGGTCGCATCGAACCCGACCAGTTCTTCGGCCAACTCGCCGTTCACTGCCGCCACGGCCTCCAGCACGCCCTTGCCCTTGTAGCGTTTGGCATCGCCGTCGCGCTTCTCGTTCGCCTCATGCGCCCCGGTGGACGCGCCCGAAGGGACCGCCGCGCGGCCCATCGAACCGTCCTCCAAAGTGACGTCAACCTCGACCGTCGGGTTGCCCCGGCTGTCCAGGATTTCGCGGGCGTGAATGTCGATGATCGTGCTCATGGGGATCCCTCAAGGCCGAATGGATGCTCTCCCGGCCCCTTTACCCCGGCTCAGCCCGTAGGGGAAGCGCGTTTCCTCGCCCGTTCCCGGGCAAAGGCGTAAAGCCCCGATCCCACCACCAAGGCCGCGCCCAAAAGGGTGGATGGCTCGGGCCGTTCGCCCAGAAAGACCACCGCGATCCCCATCGCGAAGACCAGGCGTGTATAGCGGAACGGGGCCACGACCGACACTTCGCCCAACCGCATCGCTGCGACGACCGCATAGTAGCCGAAGAGCCCCGAGACCAGCGCGCCGCCCAGCCCCGCCCATTGACCGGACGTCGGCCAGACAAAGACCTGTCCCATCCCCGTCATCAGCGCCACTCCGGCGGGCACCAGCCCCAGATAGGCCCAGGTCGCCACCTGAAAGGTCCCGATCCGTCTCGGCATCACCCGCGTCAAGAGATCCCGCGCCGCCAGCACGATCACGCAGGCCACCGTCAACAGCCCCGTCGGGTCAAAGGCCGCATCCCAGGGCTTCAGGATCACCAGCACGCCCAGAAATCCGACGAGGATCGACACCCAACGCCGCCAGCCGACCTTTTCGCCCAGGAACAGTGCCGCCCCCGCGACCACGACCAGGGGCGAGGCCTGCAACAGCGCCGAGGTCATCGTCAGCGGCGCCAGCGCCAAAGCCACGATGTACAGCATTGCCGCCGCCGCTTCGGCCAGCGTCCGCCACAGCGCAACGCCGCGCACTGCCTCCAGCGACAGGACCGGCTGTCGCTGGCCCGCCGCCAGCGCCCAGAAGACACAGGCCCCTGCCGCCCCGGTCAGCGCCAGCACCTGACCGGGCGGCAAGGCCTCGGCTGACCGTTTCAGGAACAGATCCTCGACCGCGAAGAACGCCATCGAGCCGACCATCAGCAGCGCCGCGCGGGTGTTGTCAGCCGCCTGCGACGCGGGGGTCATGCGTTCTCTCCTTCGGGACAGCGCAGGCCTACACTGGCTGTCCGCGAAAGAAAACCTCAGCGATACAGCCGCGGCGACCCCACCTTGTCATGCATCGCGTTGACGTCATCTGGCGACAGGTCCAGCGCGCTGGCCAGCTGGTGCAGATAATCCGCCTCGGCGCGGGCATCGAGGTCGATCGCCATCAGCGACACCATATAGACCTGCGGCTCCAGCCCCGGCGGGACCGCCCGCGCCAGGCCCTGCACATCCACCGGACGCGACAGCTCGGCCTGAACGGCCTTCACCTCGCGCGGGTCAGCCTCGCCCATCGCCTGCATCAGCCGTTCGCGCTCGGCATCGTCCAGCTCGCCGTCGCACTTGACCGCCTGGATCACCGCCCGCAGCATCAGCGCCGCCGACAGCTCTGCTTCGCGCTCCGGCTCGGGCAGGGTCAGCGGAGCACCGCCCCGACCGCCGGGCCTGTCCGCCAACACCTGATCCAGCAGGTCGCCGACACCACCCGAGGTCCGGGGCACCGACGCCTCCCGTGTTGCGGACGGGCCGCGCCCGGTCAACTGGCCCAGCAGGTCATCCAACCCGCCCTTCGGCGCCGATGCCCGCGGCGAGGACCGCTTCTGCCCCGACAACTGGTCCAGCAGGTCGCCCAATCCTCCCCCCGACTGGCCCCCCGACTGGCCCCCCGACTGGCCTCCCGATTGGCCTCCCGATTGGCCTGTCGTCCGGGTCGTCCGGCCCGAGGACCGTCCGCTGCCCAGGATGTCGCCCATCATGTCTTCCAGCCCGCCCCTCGACCGCGTGTCGATCCGCGTCCCGCGTCCCGCGTTGGTCGTGCCGTTCGATCCCCCGGTCATGCCGCCCGCCGCGCCCTTCGTCAGACTGGAGACGCCCTTTGCGATCACCACTCCGATTGCCACCTTCAACAAGGTCTTGCCGATGCTCATCGTGCCCCTCACTGTCAAAAACCACAGGGACAGCCTTCCTTGCCGCCGCCCGCCGGTCAATGCAAAAGGGGGAAAGGGCCGGGGGGAAAGATGCGCAAGGCAAAGCTGGATGGGGCAGGGGTTGCCATGCTTCTTGGGGTGCAGGGGCTGCTCGCGGTCAACCAGATCATCATCAAGCTGGTCAATGTGGGCCTGCAGCCGGTGTTCTTTGCCGGACTTCGGTCTCTTCTGGCCATCGGCTTTGTCTGGGCGTGGCTGGTCTGGCGGGGCCGACCGCCGCGCCTCCGGCGTGAAGCCTGGGGTGCGGGCCTTCTGATCGGGACGCTTTTTGGGGTCGAGTTCCTGTTCCTTTTCCTTGCGCTTGATCTGACGTCGGTCGGTCGCGCCTCGCTCATCATGTATTCCATGCCAGTCTGGTTCGCGATCCTGGCGCATTTCGGCCTGGGCGAGCGGATCACCGGCCCCCGAGCCGCGGGCCTGGCGCTGGCTTTCGCGGGCTGTGCGGTGGCGATCCTGTCGCGGCCCGACACTGGCGAGGCCAGCCTTGCGGGCGACCTCTGCGCGCTTGGGGCCGCCTGGGGCTGGGCGCTGACGGCCTTTGTCGCGCGCCGTCCGGTCATGCGGGCCGAAGGTGCCGAGATGCAGCTTTTCTGGATGGTCCTCGTCTCGGCACCGATCCTGCTTCTGGCGGCCCCGCTGTTCGGTCCGCTGATCCGGGACCTGCAACCCCTACATCTGGCAGGTCTGGTGTTCCAATCCTCGATCGTCGTGGCGGGTGGCTTCATTGCCTGGCTCTGGCTTCTTTCGGTGTATCCGTCTTCGACCGTGGCGTCGTTTTCCTTCCTGACGCCGATCCTGGCCCTGCTTCTTGGGGCGGTCCTTTTTGGCGAAACCCTTGGCATGCCGATTCTCCTTGCGGCGGTTCTGGTTGCCGCAGGGATCGTGCTGATGAACCGACCTGTCGCCGCTGCGCCCTAGGCTGGTCGTCCGAGGGAATCGATTTTGTGACAGCCGGGTCGTCCTGTGGGTTTGTGAAGGCTGCAGGCCAAAGGGGCCGGACTGCTGGCAAATCCGGCGATCTTCACAAACTACACGAAGTCTGTCCCCAAAACTGTCCACACGCCCCGCGCGCAGTCCGTGACTTTCCCGTGATCGATCGCGTGATGTGGCCGAAAAAACGTCAAGCCGAAAATCTGCCGTGAGGCGAAATTTTCTCGTTGCTTGACCCAAAAGATTACGACACTTTGACAAAGCGGTAGGGGACACCACTAAATCTAGTGCCGCCGCAGACAGGCAAGACGACCCACACAAAGGGCATCCAAATCGGGATGCGATCCTCTTGGCGGCGCTCACCGTCAGGACTCGGGTGGTTTTGTCTGTTGTGGCGACGCGGGTGTTGTCCCTTGCGATTTGACAAAACCAACGCCCGTTTCTGGGCGCAAAAAAGGAGATCAGGGGCATGAAGATCGAGCGGAAGTTTACCACCGAAGCCACCGGCGCCTATGGGGCGATGGACTTCACCACCACCGTTTCCGAAATCCGCAACCCGGACGGCAAGGTCGTCTTCCGCAACGACGCGGTCGAAGTGCCTGAGGGCTGGAGCCAGGTCGCATCCGACGTGCTCGCCCAGAAGTACTTCCGCAAGGCGGGCGTTCCGGCCGTGCTGAAGCGCGTCAAGGAAAAGGGCGTGCCCGAATTCCTGTGGCGTTCCGTCCCCGATGATGTTGCCCTCGCGCAGCTTCCCGAAGATCAACGCATAGTGGGTGAGACCAGCGCCAAGCAGGTCTTCGACCGCCTCGCCGGCGCCTGGGCCTATTGGGGCTGGAAGGGTGGCTACTTCACCACCGAAGCCGACGCCCGCGCCTATTACGACGAGATGCGCTTCATGCTGGCCCGCCAGATGGCCGCGCCGAACTCGCCCCAGTGGTTCAACACCGGCCTGCACTGGGCCTACGGCATCGACGGCCCGAGCCAAGGCCACTTCTACGTCGACCACCAGACCGGCAAGCTGACCAAGTCGGCCAGCGCCTACGAGCACCCGCAGCCCCACGCCTGCTTCATCCAGTCGGTGAAGGATGACCTCGTCGGCGATGGCGGGATCATGGACCTCTGGGTCCGCGAGGCGCGCCTTTTCAAATACGGCTCCGGCACCGGCACCAACTTCTCCTCCCTCCGGGGTGAGGGCGAACGGCTTTCGGGTGGCGGCAAATCCTCGGGCCTGATGGGCTTCCTCAAGATCGGCGACCGCGCCGCAGGCGCCATCAAATCCGGCGGCACCACCCGCCGCGCGGCCAAGATGGTCATCATCGACATGGACCACCCCGATGTTGAAGACTTCATCAACTGGAAGGTCATCGAGGAGCAGAAGGTCGCCTCCCTCGTCGCCGGATCCAAGATGCATGAGGCCCGCCTCAACGACATCTTCGCCGCGATCAAATCCTTTGACGGCAGCATGGAGGGCGCAACCGACCCAGGCGCGAACCCCGCCCTGAAAGCCGCGATCAAGGCCGCCAAGAAGGCGATGATCCCCGACACCTACACCAACCGCATCCTGCAATATGCGCGTCAGGGCTTCACCTCGATCGAATTCCCGACCTACGACACCGACTGGGATTCCGAGGCCTATATCTCGGTCTCCGGCCAGAACTCCAACAACTCGGTCCGCGTCACCGACGCCTTCCTCAAGGCCGTGAAGAACGACGCCCCGTGGGAACTCATCCGCCGCACCGACGGCAAGGTCGCCAAGACCGTCTCGGCACGTGAGCTTTGGGACCAGATCGGCCATGCCGCCTGGGCCTGCGCCGACCCCGGCATCCAGTTCCACGACACTGTCAACGCCTGGCACACCTGCCCCGAAGACGGCGCGATCCGGGGGTCGAACCCCTGCTCGGAATACATGTTCCTCGACGACACCGCCTGCAACCTGGCGTCGATGAACCTGCTGACCTTCCAGCACAACGGCACCTTCGACGCCGAGGCTTACGTCCACGCCTCGCGGCTCTGGACCATCACCCTGGAAATCTCGGTGATGATGGCGCAGTTCCCCTCGAAGGAAATCGCCCAGCTTTCCTACGACTTCCGCACCCTCGGCCTTGGCTACGCCAACATCGGCGGCCTCTTGATGAACATGGGCCTTGGCTACGACAGCGACGAAGGCCGCGCGCTTTGCGGTGCCCTGACCGCGATCATGACCGGCGTCGCCTATGCGACCAGCGCCGAGATGGCCAAGGAACTTGGCCCCTTCTCCGGCTACCAGCGCAACAAGCAGCACATGCTCCGCGTCATCCGCAACCACCGCGCGGCAGCCCATGCGACCGGCGTCTATGAGGGCCTCAACGTTGCCGCGGTCGCGCTTGACCACGCGAACTGCCCGGACCAAAGCCTTGTCCAGCTTGCCAAATCCGCCTGGGACGAGGCCCTGCGCCTTGGCGAAGCCCACGGCTACCGCAATGCCCAGACCACCGTCATCGCCCCCACCGGCACCATCGGTCTGGTGATGGATTGCGACACCACCGGGATCGAGCCCGACTTCGCCCTTGTCAAGTTCAAGAAACTGGCCGGCGGCGGCTACTTCAAGATCATCAACCAATCGGTCCCGGCAGCCCTCGAAACCCTCGGCTACTCCACCGCCCAGGCCGCCGAGATCGTCGCCCATGCGGTCGGCCACGGCTCGTTGGGCCAAGCGCCCGCGATCAACCACACCTCGCTGATCGGCCACGGCTTCGGCCCGCGCGAGATCGAGAAGATCGAAGCGGCCCTTCCGTCCGCCTTCGACATCAAGTTCGTCTTCAACCAGTGGACCCTGGGCGTCGACTTCTGCAAAGGCACCCTTGGCATCCCCGAGGAAAAACTGAACGACCCGACTTTCGACCTTCTGCGCCACCTCGGCTTCACCAAGGCCCAGATCGACGCCGCCAATGACCATGTCTGCGGCACGATGACCCTGGAAAACGCGCCGCACCTGAAGCCCGAACACTACTCGGTCTTCGATTGCGCCAATCCCTGCGGCAAGACCGGCAAGCGGTTCCTCTCGGTCAACAGCCACATCACCATGATGGCCGCCGCGCAGTCGTTCATCTCGGGCGCGATCTCCAAGACGATCAACATGCCGAACAACGCCACCATCGCCGAAACGCTGGCGGCCTATGAACTCAGCCACTCCCTCGGCATCAAGGCCAACGCGCTTTACCGTGACGGCTCCAAGCTGTCGCAGCCCCTCGCGTCTGCGCTGATCGAGGACGATGAAGAAGCCGAAGAGATCCTGACCAACGGGTCCACGATGGAAAAGGCGACGGTCATTGCCGAGAAGATCATCGAAAAGGTGATCATCAAGGAAATCGTCCGCTCCAACCGCGAAAAGCTGCCCGAGCGTCGCAAGGGCTATACCCAGAAGGCCATCGTCGGCGGCCACAAGGTCTATCTGCGCACCGGCGAATACCAGGACGGCTCGCTGGGCGAGATCTTCATCGACATGCACAAGGAAGGTGCGGGCTTCCGCGCGATGATGAACAACTTCGCCATCGCGGTCAGCGTCGGCCTGCAATACGGCGTGCCGCTGGAGGAATTCGTCGAGGCCTTCACCTTCACCCGCTTTGAACCCGCAGGCATGGTCCAGGGCAACGACAGCATCAAGAACGCGACCTCGATCCTCGACTACATCTTCCGCGAACTGGCGGTCAGCTACCTTGACCGCACCGATCTTGCGCATGTCGCCCCGAAAGGGGCAGCCTTCGACGACCTCGGCCGCGGCGACGAAGAGGGCAAGCGCAACGTCGTCGAGCCCTCCGAAACCGCCGCCTCCAAGTCGCTGGAAGTCCTGCGCCAGGTCGCCTCGACCGGCTACATGAGGAAGCGCCTGCCGCAGGAATTCACCGTCCTGCAAGGCGGGGTCGGGGCCACGGCGCTTGCCACCGGCACCGACGCCCTGTCGATGCTGATGCCCGAAGCGCGCGTCACCGGCTTCTCGGAAACGACCAGCACCTACGCCATGAGCGCCGTCACCTCGACCGACGCCCGCTCCAAGGCCAAGCTGCAGGGGTATACCGGGGACAGCTGCTCGGAGTGCGGCAACTACACGATGGTGCGGAACGGGTCGTGCCTGAAGTGCAACTCGTGCGGTGCGACGACCGGGTGCAGCTGATGAGAGGTTTTTCGTTCAAGGGCGACCCTCGCATTGCCGATTGGCAGCGGACGAAGCTCCGAGTGTTTTGCTCGGCGCTCGACGGCAATGTCGTCCATTTGGCAAACGACCTCGGACTCAAAGTCTTCGAAGAGGACTTGTTGCCATACGAGCGCGGCTTCCTTGAAAAGGCGCCCAGCCTAGGATCGCAATCTGGCTGGGTGGTCCGTATCAACAGACGCGACCGACCAGAAACGCAGAAGTTTACAATAGCGCATGAAGTCGGGCACTTTGTTCTTCACGGAGCGAGGCTGGAAGGTCTCGACGCCTTAGATGGGCGCGTCAATCGGAGCACCGAGGGTTCGTTGGATCCCTTCTCGTATCTGGAGGACCGCGATCGCGTGATGGAATCGGAAGCTAACTCCTTTGCCGCAGCGCTTCTCATGCCCAAAAACTTGTTTGAGCCGGCTTTTAATCGGCTCAGTGGGGACGTTGACGCCATCGCGCGTCTCTTTGCTGTGTCGGACAGTGCTGTGGGGAGACGCCTTCGGGAACTTGGATTGCGCTAGGGATTTAGGCGCTAAGCTACCCTTTCACCTGTTCCCAAATATCCCACGGGGGTCCGGGGGTGTGAAACCCCCGGCGGCCAGCCACAAGGCACAGCGCCAAAGGAAACAACCCCCTCTCCCCTCGGGGGTGAGGGCAGGGTGAAGGGGATGTTGCAAACCTTAACGCCACCCTAACAAAAAACATCAAACCATTGAAATAAAACAATATTCACAATCTGTCCACCGTGGACACATCCCGCGATTTGACCAAGCACCCCCCACCCGCTACCATCCCTGCATGAAGCAAGACCCCGCCCAGGCCCTCCGCGATACCGGAGTCCGTGTGACCCGCCAGCGGGAGGCGCTCCTCAAGGTCCTGACGGAGGCCGAGGACCACCCCGACGCGGCCGAACTTCACCGCCGGGCGCGGACCCTGGACGACAGCCTGTCGCTGGCCACCGTCTACCGGACCCTCTCGGTCCTGGAGCGGGAAGGCGTCGTTCTGCGGCTCGCCCTCGAAAACGGCGGCGCGCGGTACGAGGTCGCCGACGCCCCCCACCACGACCACATCGTCGACCTCGACTCCGGCCAGATCACCGAGTTCCGCTCGGAAAAGATCGAACAGCTTCAGCGCGAGATCGCGGCCGAGCTTGGATACGACATCGTCCATCACCGGATGGAGCTATACTGCCGGAAGAAGACCTAGCCCGCTCTTCAGACAGTCCTGACCAGCCGCAGCGCATCATAGATCGCGGCGTGGGTATTCCGCGCTTCGACCGCATCGCCGATCCGGTACAGCTGGAACCCCTCGCCGTCCGGCTGCGCGCGCCCGTCAATCAGCGCGTCATAGTCCACGGCGCCTTTGTTCCCGGAATCGGGCTTCAACGCGAAGTAGATGTCCGCCAGGGGCTGCGTCCCGTGGTTCACCACCACTTGATCATAGAGCGCGGTCTTGTTCAGCTTCATGTAATCCGAGCCGATCACCGCTTCCAGCTGGTTCCCCGCGCGCCGCACGGCGTCCAGCTTGTAGGTCACCGTGAAGGTCACCGCCTTGTCCTGCAGGGCGCGCATATAGGGGACCAGGTTCATCCCCATCACTTCGGGCGCGAAGCTGCGGTCGCGGGTCATCACCTCGACCTTTGAGCCCGCCTCGGCGATCAGTTGCGCCGCCTGCAGGGCCGCATGGTCCCCTGCGTCGTCGTAGAGAAGGACGTTCGATCCCGGCTTCACGTCGCCTGAAAGGATGTCCCAGGTCGAGACGACAAGATCGTTCCCCTCCGCCAGAATATCCGTTTTCGGCAGACCCCCCGTGGCGATCACCACGACGTCGGGCTTTTCGGCCAGCACGTCCGCAGCCTCGGCCCAGGTGTTGAACCGGAACTCTACCCCCTTGGCGGTGCATTGCGCGACCCGCCAGTCGATGATCCCGATCATCTCGGCCCGCCGCTTCGACTGCGCGGTCAGCCGGATCTGACCGCCGGGCTGATCCGCCACCTCGAAGACCACCACGGAGTGTCCGCGCTCGGCGGCCACCCGTGCGGCCTCCAGCCCGGCCGGACCGGCACCGACGACGACGACCTTCTTCTTCACCGACGCCGGTTCGATGTCGTGCGGCTGCGTCTCTTCGCGGCCGGTGGAGGGGTTGTGGATGCACAAGGCCATGCCGCCCTGATAGATCCGGTCCAGGCAATAGGTCGCGCCGACGCAAGGGCGAATATCATGCTCGCGTCCCTCGACGATCTTGCGCACGATATGTGGGTCGGCAATGTGGGCGCGGGTCATGCCCACCATGTCCACCTGGCCCGTCGCGACCGCGTGCCGGGCCGTCGCCACATCGGGGATGCGGGCGGCGTGCAGCGTAGGCATCCCGACCTCGGCCTTGATGCGGCCTGCAAAGTCCAGGTGGGGCGCTGAGCGCATGCCCTGCACCGGGATCAGGTCGGTCATCGCGGGATCGGTGTGGATACGGCTGCGGTTGATGTTCAGATAGTCGACCAAGCCACTGTCCCGGAACAGTTTCCCCAGCGCGACGCCTTCCTCGATGTCGATCCCGCCCGGCTCCATCTCGTCGACGCCGTAGCGCATGCCGATGATGATGTGATTGCCGATCCGCTTACGGATGGCGGCCAGAATCTCCATCGTCAGGCGGGCCCGGTTTTCCAGGCTGCCGCCATAGGGCGCATCCAGCGAGTTGGTCAGGGGCGACATGAACTGATCAAGAAGGTGGCCGTGGCACATGATCTCGATGCCGTCGAGACCGGCTGCGGCCATCCGTTCCGCGGCATCCACATAGTCGCGGATGATGCGGGCGATGTCCCAGTCTTCGACCGGCTTCGGGAAGGCCCGGTGCGCCGGTTCCCGGTCCGTGGTGGAGGAGACGACCGGCAGCCAGTCGCCCTTGTCCCAGCGCGTCCGGCGGCCAAGGTGGGAAAGCTGGATCATCACTGCGGCCCCGGCTTCGTGGCAGTCGTCGGTCAGCCGCTTCATCCACGGCACGATCTCGTCCTTCCAGACCAGCAGGTTCGAGAACACCGGCGGGCTGTCGCGGCTGACCGACGCAGACCCGGCGGTCATCACCATCGCCACCCCGGCCCTGGCGCGTTCCAGGTGGTACAGTCGGTAGCGGTCCTTCGGCATCCCATCGTCGCCATAGGCCGGTTCATGGCTGGTGGTCATGATCCGGTTGCGCAGCGTGAGGTGTTTCAGCTGGTATGGCTGGAGAAGAGGATCGTTCGACATGGGACCGGCCTGGCTTGGGGGTGGGAATCGTCGCGTCCAACGACTATGGCAAAACTTGACATATGTGTCGAGTTTGTTCTGATCCGCCTTGTGCGAGGGGTAATGGGATGGTTAGGTCGACGACATGACTACGCAGATGACCGAGCGCGGCTGGCGGGGGACGCCCGATCTGTGGCTGGAGGCGGCCTATGAGCTTTTGGTGGAGGGCGGTGTCGAGGCGGTCAAGGTCATGCCCCTGGCCCAGCGACTTGGCCTGTCGCGCACCAGCTTTTACTGGCATTTCCCGGACCGCGAGGCGCTTCTGGCGGCGCTGATCGACCGTTGGAAGGCCAGGAACACCGGCATTCTGGTGGCCCGCTGCGAGGCGCCCGCCGCGACGATCACCGAGGCGATGCTGAACCTTGTCGATTGCTGGGTGGACGCGCAGCTGTTCGACAGCCGGCTGGAGTTCGCGATGCGGACCTGGGCGCTGACGGATGCGGCGGTCGGGCAGGCAATGTCCGAGGCCGACGCGACACGGATCGCGGCGATCACCGCGCTTTTCCGGCGTTTCGGCTATGACGAGACCCAGGCCGACACGCGGGCGCGCACGCTCTATCTGACGCAGGTGGGCTATATCGCTTTGCGGTCGCTGGAGAGTTTCGAGGTCCGAATGAGCCGTATCCCGGCCTATGTGCTGACCTTTTCCGGGGTTGCACCAGCCGAAGCCGAGGTCGCGGCCTTCCGGGCACGGCACGCGCCTACGTCAGTCGCGCCAGCAAGTCCTTGAGAAGCCGCGCCTCGTCTTCTGTCAGGGGTGAGACGGTTTGCGCCGAGACGGACAGCGCGGTTGGCACGCGGTTGGCGAAAAGCTGTTCTCCGGCATCGGTCAGGCTGACGGTCAGGCGGCGGCGGTCGGCCGGATCGGAGTTTGTCGTGACATAGCCCAGCTTTGCCAGTCGGTCTACGACGCCCTTGATCGTCGCCGCATCCATCGCCGTCTCGCGGCCGAGGTGGTTCTGCGACTGCGGCCCGATCTCGGCAAGCCGCGCCAGCACGGCGAACTGGGTCGTCGTGACCTCGGGGATCGCGGCCGCAAAGATCGCCAGATGCCGCTGCGTCACCCGGCGCAGGACATAGCCGATCTGGTCGTCAAGGCGATAGGCTTTGGCATCGGTCATGGTTCCGCGATACGACTTGCGGTGGATCGGTGCAAGGCCGTTGACAGAATCCCACGGGGGCCACAGTCTGTTGTTACGCAAATGATTTCGGGGCTGCCGTGCCGGACTATGCCCGACCCCAGACGCTGACCGAGGCGCTACGGCTGTTGGCCGGGGGTGAGGCCCGTTTGCTTGCCGGCGGGACCGACCTTTATCCCGGCGCAGGGGCGCGGCTGGCGGGTCCCGTGATCGATCTGGCAACTGTCGCCGGGCTTGCGGGGGTGCAGTCGGGACCGGGTCTGCGCATCGGTGCAGCGACGACATGGACCATGCTTGCCGAGGCCAGTCTGCCGCCAGCCCTGCGGGCCCTGCAGCAGGCGGCGAAGCAGGTCGGCGGTCGCCAAGTGCAGAATACGGGAACCATCGGCGGCAATATCTGCAATGCCTCGCCAGCAGCTGACGGCGTGCCGCCCTTGCTGGCACTTGGGGCGAAGGTCGAACTGGCGTCGACCTCTGGAACGCGGCGGCTGGCGCTGATGGATTTCCTGCGCGGACCGCGGCGCACGGCGCTGGGGCAGGGCGAGGTCCTGACTGCGATCCTGATCCCGGACAGCGGGCTGCAGGGCCGGTCGGCCTTTGTGAAGCTGGGGGCGCGGTCGCATCTGGTGATCTCGATCGTGATGGTGGCGGCGCGGCTTGTGGTCCGCGCGGGCCGCGTGACAGAGGCGGCGGTGGCGGTCGGGTCCTGTGCGCCCGTGGCCGTCCGGCTGCCCGCAGTCGAGGCGGCCTTACGGGATGCACCAGTGTCTGAAGTGGCAGACCGAATCCGGGCAGAGGACGTGACGGCGGCGCTGGCCCCGATCGATGATGTGCGGGCGACCGCGGCCTATCGGCGCGAGGCAGCGGTCGAGCTTGTCCGCCGGGCAGTGGCAGAGGCTGTGGCATGATCCGCTTTTCTCTGAATGGCGCGCTGGTCGACGTGGACGCTCCCCCCACCGAGCGCCTGTCCGAAACTCTGCGCGAGCGGCTGGGCAAGGTCGGAACCAAGGTGGGCTGCGATGCGGGCGATTGCGGGGCCTGCACGGTTCTACTGGATGGCGCCGCGGTCTGCGCCTGTCTGACGCCGGCTGCCCGGGTCGAGGGACGGATGGTCACAACGATCGAGGGCGAGACGCCAGAGCTTTCCCGGCTGCGGGAAAGTTTTCATGCGCATGGGGCGGCGCAATGTGGCATCTGCACGCCGGGGATGCTGCTCACGGCTGCCGACCTGCTGACCCGCAGCGCCCGTCCCTCCGAACCTGAGGTGGAGCAGGCGCTTGGGGGAGTCCTCTGCCGCTGCACCGGATACCGCAGCATCATCGCGGCTGTGGTGGCGGCCGGCCTGGGTGCTGTCATGCCAGAGCTGCCCAAGGGCGGGGTCGGCACCAGCGTCCGCCGACTGGACGGGGCCGCCAAGGTCGCGGGCGACAGCTTCGGGGCCGACGAACGGCCGGAGGGTGCACTGGTGGTGACAGCCGTCCGCTCGCCGTATCCACATGCGGCCTTTGTCATCGGCGACCTCTCGGCCTTCCGCGCCCGCCCCGAAGTGAGTGCGGTGTTCACTGCGGCGGACATCCCTGGACGCAACGCCTTTTCGGTGATCCCGCCCTTCGCCGACCAGCCCGCCATCGCTGCTTCTCCCGCCCGGTTCCGGGGTGAATGTGTGGCCCTGGTGGCTTTCGAGCCAGGTGCAGACCCCGACCTGACCGGGTTCCCGATCGCCTGGACGCCTCTGGACCCCCTCGTGACGCCCCAGGCTGCCGAGGCAGGTCCTCTCCTTCATCCCAACCGCCCCGGCAATCTTCTGGTCGAAGGCCGCGTGGTCAAGGGCGATGTGGCCAGCGCGCTTGCAAGCAGCGCCCATGTCGTCGAGGGCAGGATGACCACCGCCTTCGTAGAACACGCCTACATCGAGCCCGAAGCGGGAGCCGCCTGGCTGGACGGCGAAACGCTGGTCATCCGCGCCTGCACCCAGGCCCCCGGCATGGACCGCGAGGATACCGCTGCGATCCTGGGGCTGCCGATCGGCCGGGTCCGCATCATCCCTTCGGCCACCGGCGGGGGGTTCGGCTCCAAGCTTGATATCTCGCTCCAACCCTTGATCGGGCTGGTGACGCTGAAGACCGGGCGCCCCTGCCGGATGGTCTACACGCGCGGCGAAAGCATGACCTCGACCACCAAGCGCCACCCGGCCGAGATGCAGGGCCGGATCGGCTGCGATGCGCAGGGCCGGATCACGGCGGTAGAGTTCGAGGGCCGCTTCAACACCGGCGCCTATTCCAGCTGGGGGCCGACGGTGGCGAACCGGGTGCCGGTCCATGTCTCGGGCCCCTACCTCACACCGGCGATCACCGCCAGGGCCCGAGCGATCCACACCCACGGGCCGGTTTCGGGGGCCTTCCGGGGCTTTGGCGTGCCGCAAGGCGCAATTTGGCAGGAAACGCTCTACGACCGCCTTGCGGACAAGGCCGGGATCGACCGGCTGGAGTTCCGGCTGCGAAACGCGCTCCGCGACGGCGATCCGTCCGCCACCGGCCAGGTCCTGCGCGCGGTCGGCATCCACGACTGCCTCATGGCGCTGAAACCGCACTGGACCCGCGCCCTTGCCCAGGCCTCGGGCGGCAAGGGCAGGGGCGTTGGCGTCGCCTCCTGCTGGTACGGTTGCGGAAACACTGCCCTTCCCAACCCATCGACCATCCGCATCGGGTTGTCGCCTGAAGGCGAGGTTGTCCTGCACCAGGGTGCGACCGACATCGGTCAGGGCTCGAACACCGTCATTGCCCAGATCGCTGCCGAGGCCCTGGGCCTGCCGCTGACCGCCTTCCGTCTGGTCGGCCCGGACACCGCGCTGACCCCGGATGCGGGCAAGACTTCGGCAAGTCGGCAGACCTACGTCACCGGCCGTGCCGCCAAGGCCGCCGCCGAGGGCCTGCGGGCCGAGATCCTGCGCCGCGCCAATGCCGGAATGGGCGCGACACTTGCGCTGGACGGCTCTGCCCTAACCGTACGCGACCGGGAAACGCTGGCCCGGATCGACCTTGCCGCGCTTCCCGTCGATGCCCACGGCCATGCCCTGACGGCCGAAGCCAGCTATGACCCGCCCACGTCGCCGCTTGATGCCGACGGCCAGGGCGCACCCTATGCGGTCTATGGCTACGGGGCGCAGATGGTAGAGCTGGAGGTGGACGCAGCACTTGGCACGGTTCGTCTGGTGAAGATCACTGCAGCGCATGACGTCGGCCGCGCAATCAACCCGATGCTCGCACAAGGCCAGATCGAGGGCGGCATCGCGCAGGGGATCGGCATGGCCCTGATGGAGGAATACCTTCCCGGCCGGACCGAGAACCTGCACGACTACCTGATCCCGACCTTTGGCGATGTCCCGCCCATCGAGAGCCTCCTGATCGAGGTCCCCGATCCAGAAGGCCCATTCGGCGCCAAGGGCCTGGGCGAGCACGTCCTGATCCCGACCGCTCCCGCGATACTGAACGCGATCCGCCATGCCACCGGGGCCGAGATCACCCGCGTCCCCGCCTTGCCGCATCGCATTCGCGAGGCCCTGCCATGAAGCACGGTGCCTTTGATCTTTGCCCAAATATCCCGGGGTTTGCCGGGGGGTGCGCCATCGGTTCGAGAAGCCGCTGGCATGGGGACCTGGCCCCCGGCGGGTGGCGCAGATGACCGACGCCCCCGAAAAGATCCGCTGCGATGCCTGCCCGGTGATGTGCTACATCGCGCCGGGTCAGACCGGGGCCTGCGACCGCTATGCCAACGCGGGCGGCCGGATCGTGCGGACCGACCCCGTCGTCATGCTGTCGCACACCGTCGAGTCCGGGGGCCGAATTGTCCCCTTCGCCGCGCGGGACTGGGACGGCGCGCCGGTCCCGGCGGACGCCTTCGTCACCGGCATCGGCTCGGGCACGACTTACCCGGACTACAAGCCCGCGCCCTTCATCATCGCCTCCCAGGTGGACGGAGCCGACATGGTCACGGTGGTGACCGAGGCGATCTTCTCTTACTGCGGGGTCAAGGTGAAGATCGACACCGACCGCTTCCTTGGCCCGGAAGGCGCGGTGGTGCGGGTCGAGGGCGAACCCGTGGGGCATGTGACGACGGCGGAATACGGGTCGCAGATGATCAGCATCGGTGGCGTCCACCACCTGACCGGAGGCACCAAGGCCGAGGGGCGCGTCACCTGCGCTGCGATGCTGGCGCTGTGCAATGGCGAAGCGGTGGAACTGGCGATCGACGACGGGTCCACCGTTCTGGTGCAGGCGGGGCAGGCTCCCATCGTGGACGGGGTCCGCGAACGCCGGATGCGGGTCGGCTGCGGCTCGGCCACGATCGGCATGTTCGCGATGCAATGGCAGGGCCTCGTCGACGAGGTGGTGGTGGTCGACGACCACATCACAGGAGTCGTCAGTGAACATCAGGCGGGCAAGGTGATCGGCTGGCCGCCCACGGGCATCCGCATCAAGGGCCACAGGTCGACGCCCGGCCGCTACTTCCGCGTCTCCGAACCGGGCCAGGGCTGGGGCGGCACCCGGTTGACCGACCCGCTGGAGATCCTTGGCGAGTGGAACCCGAAAAAGGGTGCCCGGCCCGGCCTTCGGCTGCTGATGGTTTCGACCACGGGCGAGCAATTCGCCTACTATGTCCTGGACGACAGCCTGCGACCTGTCCCGCAGGACTTGCCACAGGACTTGAAGGCTTCGGTCGAACTCATTGACGAAAATTGCGAATCCTCGCTCTGCACGGTCCTGTTCGTGGGTGGGGCTGGCGGGTCTTTGCGCGCCGGAGTGGCGAAGAACCCGGTGCGCCTGACCCGCTCGGTCCAGGCCGGGGCAACGCGGCTGACCTCGGGCGGCGCCGAGACCTACATCTGGCCCGGCGGCGGGATCACCTTCATGGTCGATGTCACCCGGCTGCCCAAGGGGGCTTTCGGCCATGTCCCGACGCCGGCGCTTGTCGCGCCGCTGGAGTTCACCCTTTCTCGGGCTGACTACCTCGCAATGGGGGGCCACGAGGAGAATATCCGCACGCTGGACCAGTCGGTCGTCGAGGGGGGCGAGTATCCCACAGCTGCAAGGGTGGAAGCATGGCCCTGACCTTTCCCCGCCCGCATGGAGCCGTCGCCGCCCTGTTGCCGGACGGGCGCCTGCACCTGCAGCACGGCCCCATCGACATCGTTGCCCAGGCTTTCGGCGATGCGCCCGCTGTCCGCGCCGCATATGCCCGCGCCGCGGCCCGATTTGCCGGCGTCCTGGGTGACCTGGTGGCCGAACTGCCCGCCCTGCGGTCGCAGATCCCCGAGGTAACCGGCACCATCGCCCGCCGGATGGCCGCGGCCGTTGCCCCGTTCCGCCCGGCCTTCATCACTCCGATGGCAGCAGTTGCGGGGGCGGTCGCCGAAGAGGTACTGGCGGCGCTTACCGGACCCGGCATTTCCCGCGCCTATGCCAACAACGGGGGCGACATCGCGCTTTGGCTTGGGCCGGGGGAAAGCCTGACCTGTGCGCTCGCCGCCTCGCCACTGGACCGGGTGACGGTGCGCGCTGCCGATCGGGTCCGGGGCATCGCGACCTCTGGCTGGAAGGGACGCAGCTTCTCGCTGGGGATCGCGGATGCGGTGACGGTGGTCGCCCGGACGGCGGCGATGGCCGATGCGGCGGCGACGATGGTGGCCAATGCGGTGGACGTTGGTCATCCCGAAATCCAGCGGCGCCCGGCGCGGGACGTGCAATGCGACAGCGACCTTGGGGACCGATGGGTGACCGTCGCTGTGCCGCGCCTTGCCGCCCATGAGCGGGCGGACGCGCTTGCGGCGGGGCTGCGGGCGGCGGAAGCCTTCCGCGCGCGGGGATTGATTGAAGGCGCGGCACTTTTCCTGCAGGGTGAAACACGGATGACTGGTGCCTTGGCACTGGCGAGGGAGGAAGCAAGTGGCTGATTTCGCAGTCCGCAAGATCGTGGTGCAGCTGGAAGAGATCCGGCACGAAGGCGGGCCGCTGGTTCAGCCGCCGCCGGTCCGGGGGGCGATCTACGCGATCTGCGCCAACCCCTATGCGGGCCGCTACAGTGCAGACCTGCACCCCGCGATGGAGGACCTGAAGCCCCTGGCGCTGGAGCTGACCGACCGTCTGGTCTTCGTCCTTGGCGGCCGCGAGGGGATCGACGCCTACGGCAAGGGCGCCATCGTGGGCGAAGGTGGCGAAAGCGAACATGGCGCGCTCTGGCATGTCGCGGGCGGCTACGGGATGCGGGAACGGCTTGGTGAATGTCGGGCCATAGTTCCCAGCGTGATGAAGGTTGGCGGCATGGGCGCGACGCTGGACCTGCCGCTTGGGCACCTGAATGCGGCCTATGTCCGGTCGCGGTTCGACGCAATCACGCTCGCCTGTGCCGACGCGCCGCGGGCGAACGAGGTGCTCTTCGCGCTTGGAATGGCGCGGGGCGGTCGGGTGCATAGCCGCATGGGCGGACTGGAGATACACCAGGTGAAGGGGGAGGACGGCCTCAGGTGACAGGCAACCCAAAATCCTTCGAAGGATTTTGCCCAAAGTTTTCGAAAACTTTGGGGGCAAGCGGTCTGGCCGTGGTCCTGACCCCCGGCCTCGCCTTCGCCTGCGCCCTGCCGCCCTCGGTTATCCTGACACTGCCAACCGGACACTACATCACCGCCGCCGCGCTGACGGTGGCACTGACGGCGCTGATGGGCGTTGCGGCCCACCGCCTGCCGATGATGGAACCGCGCCTGGTCCGCGAACGCCGGTTGCTGCTGCCCGGCACGCTGGTCTCTTATCTGTCGTTCCTGATCTTCCTCGCCCTGGTCTTTGTCGGTCTCTACGGTGAGCGCGACCCGATGCATAACCTGATGACGCTGGTTTTCTGGACGGGGGTCTGGATTGTGGTGCCGCTTGGGTCGATGCTCCTTGGCAACCTCTGGCGCCCCCTGAACCCTTGGGCCGGCCCGGTTCGGATTGCCCGCACATTGCTTGGCCGCACGGGCGGGATCGGGCTTGAACGTCTTGGCCACTGGCCCGCCGTTGCAGGTTACGCGGGCTTCGTGTGGTTCCAGATGGTCTCGCTTTACCCCGACGATCCTGCCGTCCTTGCCCAGGTCGCGGTGGCTTATTGGGGCGTGATCTTCGTCCTGGCCGTGCTCGAGGGTGAGGACTGGCTGTCACAAGGCGAATTCCTGACCGTCCTCTTCGGTTTCATCGCAAAGGTTGCCCCGATCTGGCATGAGACCGCGGGCAAGCGCGCCCGCCTGATGCGCGGCTGGCCGGGCACGCAGGTCCTGTCGATGCCGCCGCTCTCTCCGTCGGCTGTGGTCTTCGTCAGCCTTGCCCTTGCCGCGCTGACCTTCGACGGGCTGGCCGAGACGTTCTGGTGGCAGGCGCTGATCGGAGAGAACCCGCTGGAACCCACGGGGCGCAGCGCGGTGATGTGGGAAAACACGGGAGGGCTTCTGGCCGTCTGGGTGCTGACGCTGGGCCTCATCCTGGGGTCGATCATCCTGGGCCGCCGGATCGGCGGAGGCTTTCAGACCGGGCCGGTGATGCTGTCGTTCCTTGCCATCGCGGCGGGCTACCACGCGGCGCATTATCTGGTGATGCTGCTCACGGCGGGGCAATACACCCTGGCTGCGCTGAATGACCCACTGATGACGGGGGACAGCTGGCTGGGCCTGCCGCCGTTCTTCGTCTCGTTCGGCTTTCTGACCGACCCGCGGGTCATGCCCGTGATCTACGGCCTGCAATTCGCTGCGATCCTGGGCGCGCATCTGCTGGCGGTGCTTCTGGGCCTGAAGCTGGCGGGGCAGGGCGCGCGGCCGCTTGCGCACCTGCCGATGACGCTCCTCATGGTGGGGTACACTGTCCTGGGCCTCTGGCTGCTGTCCACGGCCAGAAGCGGATGACCGGAACCGGATGACACTACTGGACAATCCCGGGGCTGTGGCGCCCCAATGACAACCAAGGGCCCGAAGAGAGGCCGCAACAGTGGAGAGACGGACATGACCAGAGGATTGCTTCATCCCACCCGCCGCGGGCTTCTGATGGCCGGGGGCGCGGGGTTTCTGACCGCCGCGCTGCCGGGCTATGTCGGCGCGCAGGCCGCGCCCATCAAGATCGGCTTCCAGCTGCACCGCACCGGGATCGGCGCGGCCTACGGGCGCTGGTACGAGCGCACGGCCCAGGCCGCGCTGAAGGCAATCAACGACGCGGGCGGCATTGCGGGTCGCCCCGTCGAGATCCTGTTCGAGGACGACGCGACTGACCCCAAGCGGGGTTCGGAAGTGGTCGACAAGCTGACCCAATCGGACGGCTGCGACCTGGTGATGGGGACGCTCTTTTCCCATGTCGTCATGGGGTCCGCTCCAAGGGCCGGTGAGTTGAAGGTGCCCTACCTCGTCTGCTCGGAGGGCTACCACGTTGCCTCCGGCGCGCTGAACCGCTGGACGCTGCAGCCCGGCATCACCGATGTCCGCGCGCAGATCTCGACGATGGCGCCCTGGGTGGCGGCGAACCTTGGCAAGAAGGTGACGATGGTCTTCCCGGACTACGCCTTTGGCCACGACCACCGCGACTTCTTCACCGCCGCGATCCAGGCTCAGGGCGGCGAGGTCGTGGCCCAGATCGCCGTGCCGCCCACGGAAACCAGCTTTACCCGCTATTTCCCGCAGATCCCGGCCGAGACCGAGGTCCTGTATCATGTGATGGTCGGCCCTGCGGTTCTGACCTTCGTCAAGGAGTTGGGCGAGTTCTACGGCACTGGCGCGAAGCCCGCGCTTTTCGGCTTCATCGACAGCCTGGAAGCGGTGGACACCGCGACGCCGGGACTTGAATTCCTGGAAGGCTCGCATTTCTGGGAGGCGCACCCGCGCGTGAAGGCCGCCGATGCGGGTGAGCATGAAGGCCATTACCGCACGGCCGTGGGCGTGGACGACAACGGCGCCAGCGTCAGCGATGCCAAGGACGTGTCGACCTACTCCCATATGTTCTCGACCTGGGAGACTCTGTACTTCATCAAGCAGGCGATGGAGGCTTCGGGCTATTCAGGACCCGGAGACCGGCAGAAGCTGGTTGAGGCGATGGAGGCGACCACCGACCTGCCCTATGGCATCGAACGCCCGCAGGGGGCCAAGCGCTTCAACGGCAAGACGCATCAGGTCTTCGGGTCGCAGCACATCAGTCAGGTGCAGGGCGGGAGGCTGGTGAAAGTCCATACCACAACGATCGACGAAGGGCTTTACGAGGATGCGGTCGATTACACGACGATGTCCTTCTGACGCACGCTTTCCGACAATCGGGGGGGTGGGCGGATCGCCTACCCCTGTCTCACCCGCGTAGGGTGGGCGATCCGCCCACCTTCCCCACCCACCGGACACATGCATGGCCTTCGGACCCTTCCTGCTTCTCGCCCTGATGGAGGGCCTTGTGACCGCCGCCATCCTGGCGCTGGCGGCGGCCGGGCTATCGCTGGTTTTTGGTGTCATGCGGGTCGTCAACGTGGCGCATGGCGAGTTCTACATGCTGGGTGCGGTCCTCGCCTGGGCCGTCACCACGATGTTCCCCGGCCCGCCGGCGCTGGCCTTTCTCGCCGCTGTCATCATCGCGCCACTTGTTGTCGCGGCCCTTGCCGCTGCCGCCGACGGGCTGATCCTGAAGCGGCTGAACTACGACCCCGAGGCGACCATCGTCGCCACCATCGGCCTGCTCTACATCCTCCAGCAGGCCGCGTTGTCGCTTTACGGCCCCAACGCCAACCCCGTCACCGCCCCTTTCGAGTGGCGCATCCAGCTGCCGTGGTTCGGCTATTCCGGCTACAAGCTTTTCGTCGTCGCTGCCGCCGGTCTTGTGCTTCTCGCCCTCTGGCAGTTCATGACCCGGACCAAGGCGGGCCTTGTGATGCGCGCCACCCAGGTCGATCGGTCGACCGCCCAGGCCTTCGGGATCAACGTCGACCGGGTCTACATGGGCACCTTCGCGCTGGGCGCTGGCCTTGCCGCGCTGGCCGGGGTCCTGATCGTTCCGATCCAGCAGGCGCAGTATCTGATGGGCCACGACCCGCTGCTCCTCTCGTTCATCGTGGTCATCATCGGCGGTCTTGGTAGCCTGCGCGGCACCCTGATCGCCGCGCTGATCATCGGGCTTTCCGATGGCGTGATCTCGATGTTCTTCACGCCGACGCTTGCCAAGATCCTCGCTACACTTCTGGTCGCTATGGTCCTTGTCTTCCGCCCGCAGGGTCTTTTCGGAGCGAAGGCGTGAAGGTCTGGACCCTGCATCTGGCGCTTCTGGCGGTCCTGTTTACGGCGCAGTTCTGGCTGTCGCCCTACCACGCGACGAACCTCGCGCGGATCATGGTGCTGGCGGTCTTCGCGATGGGCTACAACCTGGCGTTTGGATACACGGGGCTGCTCAGTCTTGGCCACGCGCTTCTTCTTGCTGCGGGGATGTATGCGGCGGGCCTGCCTGCCCAGCTTTGGGGCTGGACCGCTGGCCCTGCCTTGATCGCCGGACTCGCCGGAGGTGGCCTGATGGCCGCGGCCCTTGGCCTTCTGGCCCTGCGCACCGCCGGCGTCAGCTTCATGATCGTGACGCTGATGTTCGCCCAGGCCGGGTTCCTGACGCTGCTTTACTTCGCGCCGATCACCGGCGGGGATGACGGGTTTGCGGTGGCTGCCGCCAGCCGCACTCTGCTGGGCTTCGACCTTTCCACCGATACTCCGCGCTTTCTTGCCGCTCTGACGATCTTCGCCGCAGGCCTGCTTGCGAGCCTTGTCCTTGTCCGTTCGTCCTTCGGCCGGACCATGGTCGCGATGCGCGAGAACGAGGAACGCAGCCGGATGCTGGGCTACAATCCCTTCACCGTGAAGTTGGCGGCCCTGACGATCTCCGGCCTCTACGCCGGTGCTGCCGGGGCGGCCTATGCGATCCTGTTCGGCTATGTCGGGGCCAGTTTCGCCACGATCCAGTATTCCATCCTCCCGATGCTTTACGTCCTGATGGGCGGGGCAGGGACGACCCTTGGTCCCTTCCTTGGCGCGCTGTTGATGTTCGTCCTGATCGAGGCCGCAACGGGCGTCACGACGGCGCACCAGTTCATCGTCGGTGCCGCGCTGGTGGTGCTGATCCTGTTCGCGCCCAAGGGCCTGCTGGGCACGCTGCGGGAAAGGTGGGTCCGATGGCTGCCCTGATCGAGCCGCCGCTCATCCAAACCGAACGCCTGACCCTGCATTTCGGCGGTCTCAAGGCCGTGGACGGGGTGGACTTCACCCTTCGCCCGGGCGAGATCCACGGGCTGATCGGCCCCAATGGTGCGGGCAAGACCACCTTTGTCAGCCTTCTGTCCGGCCGCCGCATGGCGCAGTCCGGCACCATTCGTCTGGCAGGCGAAGACATCACCCGTCTTCCCGCCCATCAGCGGGTCCGCAAGGGCATTGCCTACACGTTCCAGATCACCTCGATCTTCCCCCGGCTGACCGTGTTCGACAACGTCGCCCTGGCCGTCCAGTTGCAGGGGGCCCGTGATCTGACCACAAGAACCCGCACCGCATTGGCCCGTGTCGGGCTGCAAGGATTGGAGGAGCAGGAGGCGCAGACCCTGTCCTACGGCCACCAACGCCTGCTGGAACTGGCGATGGGCCTGGCGCTGAACCCGCGGCTTCTGATCCTGGACGAGCCGACCCAGGGCCTTGCTGCCAGCGAGATCGAGGGGTTCAAGGACCTGGTCCGCGGCCTGATCCCCGACACGACGGTCCTACTGATCGAACACAACATGGAGGTGGTGATGGACCTTGCCACCCGGATCACCGTCCTGACCTTCGGTCGGGTGCTTGCCACCGGCACTCCGGCAGAGGTCCGCGCCAACCCAGCCGTGCAGGAGGCCTATCTTGGCGCTTGAGGTTCAGGGTCTGACCGCGGGCTACGGTCCCGTCACCGTTCTGCGCGGCGTCGATTTCCGGGCCGAGCCGGGGCAGATCAGCTGTCTGATGGGGCGGAACGGGGTTGGAAAGTCTACCTTTCTCAAGGTCTTGATGGGACTTCTTCCAGTTGCCTCCGGCACCTTTGCTCTGGACGGCACGCCGCTGCACGGTCTGCCCGCCCACGACATCCCGAAGCAAGGGATCGCCTACGTGCCCCAGGGGCGCCGGTTGTTCGGCCCGCTGACGGTGGCCGAGAACCTTGCGGTCGGCGGTCTTGTCCGTGGCAACGACAGCGCCACGCTGGACCATGTCCTGACCCTGTTCCCCCGCCTGCGCGAACGCCTGACCCAGACCTCCGGCACCCTTTCGGGCGGCGAGCAGCAGATGCTTGCCATCGCCCGCGCTCTGTGTCTGCGACCCAAGGTCCTGCTACTGGACGAGCCGACCGAGGGGCTGCAACCCTCGATGATCGCCCTGATCCAGGACGCGATCCGCAGCCTCAGGTCCGAAGGCGTGGCCGTGGTATTGGTCGAGCAGCGGGTCGATGCGGTGCTGAACCTTGCGGACCGGGTGGCCTTCATGGTCGCCGGCCGGATCGAGGAAACCATGCCAGTCAAGGGTTTGGCGCCTGAAACTGATGTTTTTCGAACCTATGTGGGTGTCTGAATGACCGGGCTTGTGGCGGGTGTCGATGTGGGCGGGACCTTCACCGATCTGGTGATTTTCGACCCGGCGACGGGGGCGGTGCGGTTGGCCAAGGTGCCCACGACTTTGCCCAACCAGGCAGGTGGCGTGCTGAACGCCTTCGCCGAGGCCAAGGTGGACCTGTCGGCGATCGACCTGATCGTCCACGGCACCACCACGACGACCAACGCGGTGCTGGAACGCCAGTTGGCGAAGACCGGTCTGGTCACCACGCAAGGCTTCCGCGACGTGCTGGAGCTTGGTCGCCGCACCCGGCCGCAGGCGTATGGGATGCAGGGCCGCTTTACGCCCGTCATCCCTCGCGATCTGCGGCTGGAGGTGGCGGAACGGATGGACGCGCGCGGTCGCGTGATCACACCCCTGGACGAGGCTGGCCTTCGTGCGGCGGTGATGCGCCTGCGCGACGACGGCTGCGAGGCGCTGGTCATCCATTTCCTGCATGCCTACGCCAACCCCGCGCACGAACTGCGCGCCGAAGAGATCGCTCGCGGGATTTGGCCCAATGATTACATCACCTTGGGGCACTCTCTTCTTTCGGAATCCCGCGAATACGAGCGGGGCGTGACAGCGGCGGTGAACGCTTCGGTGCAGCCCCTTCTGGAACGCTACGTGGCCCGGTTGGCCGACGAATTGGCCGCAAAGGGCTATCGCCGGGACCTCTTGGTGATGAATGGCAACGGCGGGATGGTGGCCGCCAAGGACGTGGCAAAGGAGGCGGTGAAGACCGTGATGTCCGGCCCGGCATCGGGCGTGATGGCGGCGGTTGCGACCGGGCGGAGGGCCGGGATGCTGAATCTCTTGACCTACGACATGGGAGGGACGTCGACCGATGTTGCGATGATCCGCAATGGCACCGCGCCGGTCTCCAACGAGATCGAGGTGGAATATGCCATGCCGATCCATGTGCCGATGGTGGATGTCCGTACCGTGGGGGCGGGGGGCGGCTCGATCGCGCGGCTCGACGCGGGGGGCATGCTGCGGGTCGGGCCGGAGAGTGCGGGATCGACGCCCGGTCCGGTCTGCTATGGCCGGGGCGGGACGAGGATCACGATTTCGGACGCGAACCTGATCCTCGGGCGGCTGCCGGCCAGCCGGTTCGGCCAGGCGGCAGCGGCCGCGTATCAGGCGATGCGGGAGCAGATCGCGGCACCTTTGGGACTGTCGGTCGAAAAGGCCGCGGAAGCCGTGATCCGCATTGCAAACACCCATATGGCAGGGGCGATCCGAATGGTCTCGATCTCGCTAGGTGCCGACCCCAGGGACTTTGCCCTGTTTGCCTTCGGCGGTGCGGGGCCGTTGCACGCGGTGGCGCTGGCGAGGGAACTGAATGTTCCCAAGGTGTTGATCCCGGCCCGGCCCGGCATCACCAATGCGCTTGGCTGCGTTGTGGCTGACCTTCGGCACGACTTTGTGCGCACTTTGAACCGCCCGTTGGACGGGGTGGACATGGCTGAAGTCCACGCCATTCTTGCGGAACAGGAGGCGGAGGGTCGAAGGCTGATCGACCTGGAGAAAATCGCGCTGACGACCGTGCGGGCAGAGTATTCGGCGGACATGCAGTTCGTCGGCCAGACGCATCTGCTGCGTGTCCCGCTGCCGTCGTCCCGGCCCGACCGTGAAGACCTGCAGCGGTTGTTCGAGGCGGCCTATCACGCCCGCTTCCGGGTGGACCTGCCGACGATCCGGGCCAATCTGGTGAACCTGAACGTCTCGGTGATCGGCGAGCGTCCCGCACTGGACCTGTCGCGACTGATCGATCCGGTGGGGCGGCGGGATCGGGTCGAGCCAGCCGCGCAGCGCAAGGTCTGGTTCGACGGCTGGCAGGACACTCCGGTCTATTGGCGCGACCATCTTCCGGTGAAGATCGGGCTGCAAGGCCCTGTGATCATTGAGCAAATGGATACGACTGTGCTAGTAGACCCAGGCGCGTGGGTGTCTCAGGACCCCGACGGCAATCTGATCATCGAGGTTAACAAATGATTGATCCCGTCACCCTCGCGGTCATTCAGGCGGGTCTCCAGCAGGTCTGCGACGAGATGGACCTGACTTTTTCGCGGGCGGCGTTTTCTCCGGTGATTGCCGAAGCGGATGACCGATCGGACGGAATCTATTCCGCGACGGACGGAAGTCTGATCGCACAAGGGGCAAAAGGGTTGCCGGTTTTCGTGGGCGTCATGCAGTTCTCGACCCGGACCATTCTGGAGCGGATCGCGGCCGGCGTGACGGCTGCGCCGGACGAGGGTGACATATACATTGTAAATGACCCCTATCTGGGGGGCACGCATCTGATGGATGTGCGTTTCGCGATGCCGGTCTGGCGTGGGGGACGCATTTTCTGCTGGCTGTCGAACACCGGGCATTGGCCGGATACCGGGGGGGCGGTTCCGGGCGGATTCAGCGCCAGCGCCATCAGCGCCGAGCAGGAGGGCTTGCGGATTCCGCCGGTGAAGCTGTTCAAGAAGGGCGTGCTGGACCAGGAGATCTACCAGATCATCTGCTCCAACATCCGGGTGTCGGAACAGCGGATCGGGGATGTGAAGGCCCAGGCCTCGGCGCTGCTGGTGGGGGCAGAGCGGCTTTCGGCGCTTCTGGATCGATACGGGGATGCAACCGTGACCGAAGCGATTTCCGAGATGCGGCGGCTGGCGGCGCGGCAGATGCGCGCGATGATCGGGCTGATCCCGGAGGGCGCGTATCGCAGCACGGCCATCGTCGACAGCGACGGGGTGGTGAACGAACCCCTGACCATCGCGCTTGCGCTGACGAAGGCGGGCGATGGGCTGCGCTTCGATTTCTCAGGGTCGTCGAAGCCCTGCATTGGGCCGATGAACTCGGTCCGGGCGACCACGCTGTCGGCGGTCTATCTGGCAATGCGGCATATCTTCCCCGAGGTGCCGATTTCAGCGGGGGCCTTTGAGCCGCTGGAAGTTGTTGGGATCGAAGGGACTTTCCTGGATGCCCATTACCCGCGCCCGGTTTCGGGCTGCGCGGCCGAGGTCAGCCAGCGGATCGCGGAAGCCGTCTTTGCGGCCCTGGTGCAGGCGGTGCCCGACCACGTGACGGCGGCCCCGGCCGGGACTTCGGGCAACTTCGGGCTGGGTGGCCACGACCCAGAGAAGGGCCGGGACTATGTGATGTACCAGATCTCGGGTGGGGGTTACGGCGGGTTCGCGGGCGGGGACGGCATCGCCAACGGCTGTTCGACCATCGGCATTTCGAAGGCCCCGCCGGTCGAGATCATGGAGCAGACCTATCCGGTGCTTTACCGCCGCTACGCGCTGCATGAAGGTTCGGGCGGGGCGGGAGAGCATCGGGGCGGCTTTGGTCTGGACTACGAGATCGAATTGTTGCGCGGCGAGGCGAGGGCGAGTTTCGTGATGGATCACGGGCGGGTCGGGCCGCAAGGGGCCCTGGGGGGCAAGGACGGCGCGGTGAACCGGGTGGAGGTGATCCGGGACGGAGTGGTCATGGTGCCCGAGCATCTTTCCAAGGCCCAGGACATCGAATTGAAGCCGGGGGACCGGGTGCGGGTGAGGACGCCGGGGGGTGGGGGCTATGGCCCCCCCTCAAGGCGGGATCCGGCGCTGGTCGCCCAGGATGTGCGGCTGGGGCGCTATACGGCAGAGGAGGCGGCGCGGCTGTGGCCGGGGTCGGCTAACCCTTTGGGGGCGCTGAATGAACGCGTTGGAGCTGGCCCGTTGTCTGAGTAGGCTTCGGGTATGGAATGTGTATGGGTTCCATACATACGCGCGTCCATACGAACAGCCGTTAACCTTGAAAGCGAATCACGCGGCGGGACAGTTTTCGGCGGCCCAGCCCCCCCTCCCGGCTGGGGGGAGGGGAGGTTTGATGGCAGGGGCAGGCCCTTATTCTGCCGCGTGGGGTGTGGCTTTCTTCCGACCGAGCGCCTCTTCCAGAAGCGAGATCCGGCCTTGCAGGAGCGCCACATCAACCTGATTGCGGGCGACATTGTCGGCCATGACCAGTGGGTCGGGGGCGACGGGTTCCACGTCCTTCTTGCCAAGGAAGCGGCCCAGCACCCAGGAGAAGAAGCGCGAGAGGTCGTCCATCGCGAGATACATCGACGGCACGACGACCAGGCTGAGAACGGTCGAGACGATGATGCCGCCCATCACGGCGATGGCCATCGGGGCGCGGAAGGCTCCGCCCTCACCAACCCCAAGGGCCGAGGGCAGCATCCCGGCGGACATCGCGATAGAGGTCATGACGATGGGGCGCGCGCGCTTGTGGCCGGCCTCGATCACCGCTTCGATCCGGTCCATGCCGCGGACGCGCATCTCGATGGCGAAGTCGATGAGCAGGATGGCGTTCTTCGCCACGATCCCCATCAGCATCAGGATGCCGATCAGGACGGGCATCGACAGCGGGTTCTGGGTGATGATGAGCGCGGCCGCCACCCCGCCTACGGACAGAAGCAGCGAGAAGATGATGGTGATCGGTTGCAGGACCGAGTGGAACAGGAGGATCAGGACGAACATCATCAAGAGCACGCCCAGGATCATTGCGCCCTGGAAACTGCCCAGAAGCTCGGCCTGGACCTCGGCGTCGCCCGAGGGCGTGACCTGGACCGAAGCGGGCAGGCCCAGGGATGGAAGCAACTCCTGGAAGCGGGCCGTGGCCTGGTCGAGCACGAAGCCGGGCGCGATGTCGGCGCCCAGAGTGGCGACGCGCAGGCGGTTCAGGCGTTTGACCACCGAGGGGCCCTCGGCGACCTTTACCGTGGCGACGGTCGCCAGCGGCACCGGGCCGCTTGCGGTCATCACTTTAAGTGCCGAAATGCGGGCGAGGTTGTCGCGCGAAACCTCGTCCAGCTGCACCCGGATCGGGATCAGCCGGTTGTCGATGGAAAGCTTGCCAAGGGCCGCCGACACATCGCCGATGGTGGCGACGCGGACGACGGATGCGATCTGCTGGACGGTGACCCCCAGGCGCGCGGCCTCGTCTGCTTTGGGTGTGATCTGGATTTCCGGCCGGGGCAGGGCGGCCTCGGTCGAGGTGTTGAGGAACATCGGTTCCTGGCGCAGCGCCTCTTCGATCTTCTGGATCGCGAGGTTCAGGTCGTCTTCGTCCACCGAAAGGATGTCGTAAGAGAAGGGCCGCGCACCGCCGCCCATCGTCGCGGCCTTGAAAGCGCGGACGTCGGGGATCAGGTGCAGCGCCTCGAAGACTTCGGTCTCGATCTCGTTCTGGGGCCGCAGGCGACCTTCGGAGGGGATCTCGGGGATCAGCGCGCCGATGCCGGGCAGGGCGCGGCCAAGGTCGATCAGCTTGCGCTGCAGCCCGTTGTCGAGGCGGTCGAGGATGATGGTGAAGGTGGCGCGGCGTGTGTCGCGGTCGCCAAGCGGGGTGGAGCCGCCTATGACCAGGACGGATTTGACTCCGTCGATGTCCTTGACCACCTCGCGCATCGCGTCGGTGGTGGCGGCGGTGTCGTCGAGGGTCGAGCCGGGGGGAAGTTCCACGGAAACGACGATGCGGCTTTCATCCTCGGGCGGGAACAGACTGCCGGGGACCTGAAGCATGGCGATGACCGAGAAGATCACCACGATCACCGCGACGACAAGGGTGATGTAGTAGGTCGGCAGTGCCAGCCAGCGGCGGGTCTTGGAGCGGCGGACTTTTGTCGTGGCGTGGACCAGCCACATGTAGCCGCGCATGATCGCGCCGTCCTTTTCGCCGTCCTCATGCCCCACCGCGTCCTTGGTGCGCATGAGGTAGGCGGCCATCATCGGTGTGATGAGGCGGGCGACCAGGAGCGAGAACAAGACGGCAATGGCGACGGTCAGGCCGAATTGTCGGAAGTATTGGCCGGGGATGCCTGGCATGAACGACACGGGCACAAAGACCGCGACGATGGTGAAGGTGGTGGCGATGACGGCAAGGCCGATCTCGTCGGCCGCGTCGATGGCGGCGCGGTAGGGCGTTTTGCCCATGCGGATGTGGCGGGCGATGTTCTCGATTTCGACGATGGCGTCGTCGACCAGGATGCCGGTCGCCAGCGTCAGGGCGAGGAAGCTGACCAGGTTCAGCGAGAAGCCCAGCATGTCCATCAGCCAGAAGGTCGGGATCGCCGACAGGGGCAGGGCTATGGCCGAGATCAGTGTCGCGCGCCAGTTGCGCAGGAAGGCCAGCACGACCAAGATCGCCAGAAGCGCGCCTTCCAGCAGGGTGTGGATGGCGGCTTCGTAGTTGCCGTAGGTGTAGAAGACGGAATCGTCGACCATCGTGATGCCGACGTTCGGAAATTGCTGGCGCAGGTCCGCGACCACGTCGTTGGTGATCTCGGCGACCGAGACTTCCGACGCGCCCTTGGACCGGAACACAAGGAAGGTGACGCCCGGTTCGCCGTTGATGCGGCTGAAGCTTTTCAGCTCTTCATAGCTGTCGATCACCTGGCCAAGGTCGGAGAGCTTGACGAAACGCCCCGACGGCAAGGCGATGGTGGTGTTCGCCAGGCTCTCAACCGTGCCGCTGTCGCCCAGGGTGCGGATCACCTGTTCGCCGGTGCCAAGGCTGATCTTGCCCGAACCGAGGTTGGCGTTGGTCTGGGCGATCTGGGCGCTGATGGCCTGGGCGGTGACACCGTAGCTGTCCAGCCGCACCGGGTCGAGTTCAACGCGGATCTCGCGGTCGGCCCCGCCGATGCGGGTGACGCGGCCGATGCCGGGCTTGCCCTGCAACGAGCGGGTCACGGTGTCGTCGACGAACCAGGAGATTTCCTCCATCGTCATGTCGGGGGCGGTGACCGAGAAGGTCATGATCGCCTGGCCCTCGACGTCGATGCGGGTGACGATGGGCGCCTCGATCCCGCCGGGCAGGTCGCCGCGGATCTGGTCGACGGCGTCCTTCACGTCCTGGACGGCCTTGTCGGTCGGCACTTCCATGCGGAATTCGATGACGGTGGTGGACACGCCGTCGGTCACGGTCGAAGTCACGCGCTTGGCGCCGGTCAGGCCCGCGACGGCATCCTCGATTTCCTTGGTGACCTGGCTTTCCATTTCGGCCGGGGCGGCGCCGGACTGGGCGACGGAAACGGCGACGAGGGGCACGTCGATGTTCGGGAAACGGGTGATGGGCAGCGCGTTGAAGCTTTGCCAGCCGAGGACCAGCAGAAGGAAGAAGCCAAGCAGCGGTGCGACGGGGTTGCGGATCGACCAGGCGGAGAAGTTCATGGTCGCGCTCCTTAGTTCACGGCGGCGGGGGCGGGGACCGGGTTGATCCGGTCGCCGGGGCGGACGAAGGCCCCGGCCTTGGTCACGACGAGATCGCCCTGGTTCAGGCCCTCGGTGATCTCGACCAGCCCACCGTCGCGGATGCCGGTCTTGACGGCGACACGCTCGACGATGCCGTCGGTGACGCGCATCACCGAAGCGCCGTCGGGGGTGGAACCGATGGCGGTGACCGGGACGGCCAGGGCTTCGCTCTGGGCGGCCAGGATTTCGGCTTCGACGAACATGCCGGTGCGCAGGGAGACATTGTCGCTGTCGACCGTGATCCGGGCGCGGCCCAGGCGGGTCACCGGATCGATGGCGGGTTCGACCAGGCGGAGGGTCCCTTCCAGAACGCCGCCCATGCCGACAGCGCGCAGGAGCGCCTTCTGGCCGGGAGCAAGGCGGAGAAGGTCGGTTTCGGCCACGTCGGCGCGCAGTTCCAGTGCTGCGTCGCGGGTGATGACGAACATCGGCTGCCCGGCGGCTGTGGCGATGGCACCGATCTTGGCGTTGCGGGCGACGATCTTGCCGGCGACGGGGGCCTTCACTTCGGTGCGGCTGAGCATGAGGTCAACGTTTTCAAGCCGCGCTTCGGCCAGCGCCAGTTGCGCGCGGGCGGATTCAAGGCCTTGGGTCGCAACCATCACCCTGGCATCGGCCGAAAGCGCATTGGCCCGTGCTGTATCGGCCTGGGCCTGCGGAGCAGTCCCCTGTTCGCGCAGCTTCGTCGTGCGGTCGGCCACGCGCTGGGCTTCGTCGCGCGTGGTCTGCGCTTCGACCAGCTGCGCTTCGGCCTGGGCAATGGCGGATTTCGCGGCGGCCAGCGAGGCGGCGGATTCGGTCTTCTGCAGGTCCAGTGTGGTCCTGGAGAGGACGGCCAGCACCTGCCCTTCGCTCACCATGTCGCCCACGTCGACCAGCAGCTGATCCAGCGGCTGACCTTCGACCAGGGGGGCGACCTGCACCTCTTCGACGGCGGCGATCAGGCCCGAGGTGATGATCCGGTCGGACAACCGCGCCAGTCCCACGGTGCTGACGGTGATCGCGGGCAGGACCGAGGCGGCTTCGGGGATGTTTTCGGCGGCGACAGCCTCTTGCGCCTGGGCGGGCAGGAGCGGGGCGAAGGCGAGAAGGGCGGCAAGGATCAGGGTCGGGCGCATGGGCTTAGCCTTCTGCTTTGTCGTTGGAAATATGGGCAAGGATGCCGTCGATCACGGCGACGACCTGGGCGGCAAGGGCGGGGCTGGCCGGGCCGCACTGGGCGGTGCGGGTCGCCATCGCCTTCACCAGCATGACCAGCATCTGACACTGGCCTTCGTAGCGGGTGCGGGCATCTTCCACCGGGCGGCGGGTGGCATGGGCAAAGATCGCCGTCAGAAGGGAGACGATGGTTTCTTCCATCTGGCGCGCGGCCTCGCCGATTTCGGGCTTGCGGATCGCGGCGGCGGTGATCTCGGCCCAGAGCTGGCCATCCTTCATCGACTCTTCCGAGAAGTGGTTCAGGATGCGGTCGCGCAGGCAGACCATTGGCGTGTCCGAGGTCTGGATCTGCGCGAATTCGCCCTGGATCTCGGCCAGGTCATAGCCGCACATCGCCTGGACGATCGCGGCCTTGGACGGAAAGTAGCGGTAGAAGTTGCCGACGCTCATCCCGGCAGAGCGGGCCAGGTCCTGCATCGAAGCCCCGTCGAAGCCCTTTTCAGCAAAGGCCTGACGGATCGAGGCCAGAATCTCATGGCTGCGCGCGTCAGCCGCAGGATGGGGGGCGGCGGGAAGTGGCTGGGGCAGTGGGGGCATGGTCAGGAAGCCTGGGAATGAACGTTCATTCACTGCAAATAGCGAAGCTTCCGCAGAGGTCAAGTGTCTTTACGGCAGAAGGGCTGCACTGGATGTGTTGTGCTTCACTTTTCGCCGGTTTTGGCCCAAAGGAGCGGCAGCACAAGGACGAATGGCATGGCAACGGGCATCAGTTTCAACGTGGCGGCGACCGATGGCGCGGCGCGGACCGGGGTGATTTCGACCCCGCGCGGCGGGATTCGCACCCCGGCCTTCATGCCGGTGGGGACAGCTGCCACGGTCAAGGCGATGCTGCCGGAAAGCGTCGCGGCGACCGGGGCGGACATCCTTCTGGGCAACACTTACCACCTGATGCTGCGGCCCACGGCGGAGCGGGTGGCGGCTCTGGGCGGGCTGCATCGGTTCATGAACTGGTCAAAGCCGATCCTGACCGACAGCGGCGGCTTCCAGGTCATGTCGCTGGGGGCCTTGCGCAAGCTGACGGAAGAGGGGGTGCGGTTTTCGTCGCACATCGACGGGTCCAAGCACATGCTGACGCCGGAGCGCAGCATGGAGATCCAGAAGCTGCTGGGGTCCGACATCGTGATGTGCTTTGACGAATGTCCCGCGCTGCCTACGACCGAGGCCGAGGTGGCCAAGTCGATGCGCCTGTCGATGCGCTGGGCGCAGCGCAGTCGCGATGCCTTTGGCGACCGGCCGGGGCATGCGCTGTTCGGGATCATGCAGGGCGGTGTGACGCGCGAGTTGCGCGAGGAAAGTGCCACGGCGCTGCAGGGGATCGGCTTCGACGGCTATGCCGTGGGAGGCCTTGCGGTGGGCGAGGGGCAGGAGGCGATGTTCGGCGTTCTGGACTATGCGCCGGGGTTCCTTCCCGCCGACAAGCCGCGCTACCTGATGGGCGTGGGCAAGCCCGACGACATCGTGGGCGCGGTGGAACGGGGCATCGACATGATGGATTGCGTGCTGCCCTCAAGATCCGGGCGGACCGGGCAGGCCTGGACGGCGCGCGGGCAGGTGAACCTGCGCAACGCCCGCCACAAGGACGACCCGCGACCCCTGGAAGAGGGTTGTCAGTGTCCGGCCTGTCGCAGCTACAGCCGTGCCTATCTGCACCATGTGGTGAAGGCCGATGAGATCATCGGCTCGATGCTGCTGACCTGGCACAACCTGCATTATTATCAGGTGCTGATGCAGGGGCTGCGGAGCGCCATCGCCGCCAGCACGCTGGCCGCTTTCGTGGCGTCGTTCCACGCGACAAGGGCAGCCGGAGACCTTGATCCGCTCTGACCGGGGGCCGGTAACGGCAAATAGGCTGTGCGAAAATGCACGGATGTCGGGGCTGAAACGCGGGTTGTGACTATTTTTGCAGAGCTTACCTAGAATTGCGAACCTACCGTTCAAGGAAGTATCCAGATGACCGACCTGCTTTTCACCCCCACCAGCCTTGGCGACATCACGGTCAAGAACCGCATTGTGATGGCCCCGCTGACCCGCAACCGCGCCCGGGCCGAGGATGACACCCCCTTCGACATTCATGCCGAGTACTACGCCCAGCGGGCCGGGGCCGGCCTGATCATCACCGAAGGCACCCAGATCTCGCCGGAAGGGAAGGGCTACGCCTGGACACCGGGCATCTACTCTGAAGCGCAGGTCGCCGGGTGGAAAGCCGTCACCGAGGCGGTCCATGCCAAGAGCGGCAAGATCGCGGCCCAGATCTGGCACGTGGGCCGGATCAGCCACACTTCGCTGCAGCCCGATGGTGCTGCACCCGTCGCGCCGTCGGTGATCGGGGCCGCGTCGAAGACCTTTGACGGCACGGGGTTCGTCGAAACCTCGGTCCCGCGCGCGCTGGACCTGGCCGAAATCCCGCGCGTGATCGAGGACTACCGCCGCGCCGCCCGCAACGCCGACGCGGCGGGCTTTGACGGGGTCGAGATTCATGCCGCCAACGGCTATCTGATCGACCAGTTCCTGCGCGACACCTCGAACACCCGGACCGATGCCTATGGCGGGTCGGTCGCCAACCGTGTCCGCTTCCTGGCCGAGGTGGTGACGGCGGTCACCGAAATCCTTGGCCCCGGTCGGGTCGGTGTGCGTCTCAGCCCGTTCTCGAACGCCAACAACGTCGGCATCGACAGCGACACAATGGCCACCTTCGGCGCGGCGATTGACGTGCTGAACGCGGCCGGCGTCGCCTTCCTGCACATGGTCGAGGGGCAGACCGGCGGCCCGCGCGACTGGCCGGAGGGTGCCGTCGAGGCCCTGCGCGACCGCTTCAACGGGGCCTACATCGCCAACAACGGCTACACGCGTGCGACGGCCATTGCTGCGGTCGCGTCAGGCAAGGTCGATCTGGTGGCTTTCGGCAAGCTTTACATCTCGAACCCCGACCTGGCCGAGCGTCTGGCCCAGAACGCGCCGCTGAACCCCATGCCGACCGAAGGCCTTTATGGCGGCGGGCGCGCGGGATACACCGACTATCCGACCTTGGCCAAAACCGCCGCGTGATCCAATGACCCACCCGGACCCGGTGACGGGTCCGGCGCTTTCGCACCTTGCACCCATTCACGCAGAGGTTCATTCTGTCGAACCAAAGCAGAACTTGAATCCCCCGCAAAGGGACCACAAGTTAACAACTCTGAAGGCGGAGCGGGCAGGGTTGCCGATGGTCGGGACCCCGCAACGCTGCCGCGAACGAAGGTAGACACATGAGCACCCAAAGCTATCCGGTCCTGCCCCTGCGCGACATCGTGGTGTTTCCCCACATGATCGTGCCGCTCTTCGTCGGCCGCGAGAAATCGGTCCGCGCGCTGGAAGAGGTGATGCAGGACGACAAGCAGATCCTGCTGTCCTCGCAGAAGGACCCGACTGCCGATGATCCGGCGTCGGAAGACATCTTCCGCGTTGGCGTCCTGGCCAATGTTCTGCAACTGCTGAAACTGCCCGATGGCACCGTGAAGGTGCTGGTCGAAGGCAAGTCGCGCGTGAAGATCACCGGCTTTGTCGAGAACCCGGCCTTCTTCGAGGCGACGGCCGAAGCCCTGCCCGAAACCGACGGCGATGCCACCTCGGTCGAGGCGCTGGTCCGGGCTGTCAGCGAAGAATTCGAACGCTATTCCAAGGTGAAGAAGAATATCCCCGAAGAGGCGCTGGCCGCCGTTTCGGACACGCGTGAACCGGCGCGGCTGGCCGACCTTGTGGCCGGACACCTGGGCGTCGATGTGGCCCAGAAGCAGGCGATCCTGGAAACATTGGACGTCGCCGAGCGGCTTGAGAAGGTTTACGGCCACATGCAGGGTGAACTTTCGGTCCTGCAGGTCGAGAAGAAGATCAAGACCCGCGTCAAGACCCAGATGGAGAAGACCCAGCGCGAGTACTATCTGAATGAGCAGATGAAGGCCATTCAGAAGGAACTTGGCGACGGCGAGGACGGCCAGAACGAGGTCGCCGAACTGGAAGAGCGTATCCGCAAGACCGAGCTGTCCAAGGAAGCGCGCGAAAAGGCCGATGCCGAGCTGAAGAAGCTGAAGTCGATGTCGCCGATGTCGGCGGAAGCGACGGTGGTGCGCAACTATCTGGACTGGCTCTTGGGCGTTCCGTGGGGCGTGAAGTCCCGCGTCAAGAAAGATCTCGGGGCGGCGCAGAAGGTGCTGGATACCGACCACTTCGGCCTGGACAAGGTCAAGGAGCGGATCGTCGAGTATCTGGCGGTGCAGGCCCGTTCGACCAAGCTGAAGGGCCCGATCCTGTGCCTTGTCGGCCCTCCGGGCGTGGGCAAGACCTCGCTGGGGCGGTCCGTTGCAAAAGCCACGGGGCGCGAGTTCATCCGCATTTCGCTGGGCGGCGTGCGCGACGAATCCGAAATTCGCGGTCACCGGCGGACCTATATCGGGTCGATGCCCGGCAAGATCATCCAGTCGCTGAAGAAGGCCAAGACCACCAACCCGCTGATCCTGCTGGATGAAATCGACAAGATGGGTCAGGACTTCCGGGGCGACCCGGCGTCGGCGCTGCTTGAGGTGCTGGACCCCGAACAGAACAACACCTTCGTCGATCACTACCTGGAGGTGGAGTACGATCTGTCCAACGTGATGTTCATCACCACGTCGAACAGCTACAATATGCCGGGTCCCCTGCTTGACCGGATGGAGATCATTCCGCTGGCCGGCTACACCGAGGACGAAAAGCGCGAGATCGCGCGCGGGCACCTTCTGCCCAAGCAGATCGCTGCCAACGGCCTCAAGAAGGGCGAGTTCAGCGTCAGCGATGACGCGCTGACCCATGTCATCCGCTACTACACCCGTGAGGCGGGTGTGCGGAACCTGGAGCGCGAGATCGCCAAGCTGGCCCGGAAAGCCGTGACCGAGATCCTGAAGGGCAAGACCAAGAAGGTCGAGGTCGATCCCGCCAAGGTCGAGGAATTCCTGGGCGTGCAGCGGCACCGTTACGGCCTGGCTGAAAAGGAAGACCAGGTCGGCGTGGTCACGGGTCTGGCCTGGACCAGCGTCGGCGGCGATCTTCTGCAGATCGAGGCGCTGAAGCTGCCGGGCAAGGGCCGGATGAAGACGACCGGGAAACTTGGCGACGTGATGAAGGAATCGATCGACGCGGCGGCGTCCTATGTCCGCTCGATCAGCCCGAAGATCGGGGTGAAGCCGCCGAAGTTCGAGACGATGGACATCCACGTCCACGTGCCGGACGGGGCGACCCCGAAGGACGGGCCCTCGGCGGGCCTGGCGATGGTGACCTCCATCGTGTCGGTCCTGACGGGGATTCCGGTTCGCAAGGACATTGCCATGACCGGCGAGGTTTCCCTGCGGGGCAATGCGATGCCGATCGGGGGTCTGAAGGAGAAGCTCCTTGCGGCGCTTAGGGGCGGGATCAAGACGGTCTTCATCCCGGAGGAAAACGCCAAGGACCTGGCGGAGATTCCGGCGAATGTGAAGGAAGGCCTGACGATCATCCCCGTGACCCACGTCCGCGAGGTTCTGGCCCAGGCTCTGGTGCGCCAGCCCGAGCCTGTGGAATGGGACGAAGCGGCGGAAGAAGCCGCCGCCGCGGCAAGGGCGGCCTCGGCGACCCAGCCGGTGCAGACGGCGCATTGATCGGCAGTCCATGACTGGAAAGGCGCGCTTCGAAAGGAGCGCGCCTTTTCGATTGGGACCATGCAAATCGGCTGGCTCTGTGCGTCGGGGCGGACTATCGTCCCGCCAACACTCCTGAACCAAAGAAGGCATCATGGCTCCGCGCTCTCCCAAGGATCCCGAAACGGAAGCCGCCAAGCCGGCGCGACCCTCCAGGGCGGCAAAGGCCAAGCCTGCTGCCGGCGCCCCAGAAAAGCCGCCGCTGCGGGTCGTGGAGGCAGAATCCGTTCCGACACCTGGGGCGGACACTATCAAGCTGAAGGACCTGATCGATCAGGTAGCGCAGGCGACGGGTGGCAAGAAGGCCGACGTGAAGCCGGTGATCGAGGCGCTGCTGACCGCGATGGGCACCGCTTTGGCCACCGGCAAGTCGCTGGCAATTCCGCCGTTGGGAAAGCTGCGCGTGGTCAAGAACAAGGGCCCCGCGCTGACCCTGAAGCTGCGGCTGGCCGACGGTGCGAAGGCGGCCGGATTGGCTCTTGCGGATGACGGCGAGGATGGCTAAAAGCCGCCGCACCGAGTTTTGAATTCGGGCGATTAGCTCAGCGGTAGAGCGCTTCGTTCACATCGAAGATGTCAGCGGTTCAAATCCGTTATCGCCCACCATCCCTACCCAAGGCGCGCCCCGACTGGCGCGCCTTTGACATTTCGGGGCCAATCGAACGGTCGCCGAGCGGGTTCGGCTCAGGTCAGTATGCCCTGTCCGCGCGCGTGCCGCGCCAGCCACAGCAAGGCAGCGGCGATCAGGACCACGATGCTCAGGACGACGACTTGCGGGGTTCCAAGTGCTGCGAACACACCGTGGACAATGTCACCAAGGTACAGCGCGATGTATCCTGCCAGGGATGCGGCGAAGACCGGAACGGCTGACGCCTTCCGAACCAGAAGCAGCCCGCAGCCCAGGGCCCCACCGAAGACTCCAATGGCGAAGACCACGGTCATCCACGCCGGATAACCCAGCATCACCGCGGCCTGGTCAGCCGTCAGGCCTTGCGCCTGAAGGCTTTCCGGCGTCGCCGAAAGTGATCCGATGAACTGCACCGCGCCAAACAGGTTCCACGCCAGACCAAGTCCGGCTGCCGCCCAAAACCAGAGCGCAGGTCGTCCGGCAGATTTCTCCAGTGCGATTTCACTGCTCATCCCTGCGGCTCCTTGTTGAAGGTGGTTGATCGCGCCTAGGTTTGTACATACTCAGTTATGATTGCGATTGCAATCATAAATTCCGGGAGATGCCAGACGTGGTCAAGGTGACAAAGGAGGCGGCACAACAGAACCATCAGGACCTGGTGCGGGCAACCGGCCAGATGATGCGGGCGCAGGGAGTTTCGGTGGCAACAGTCGCGAACATCGCAGCGCACGCGGGTCTGACACACGGAGCGATCTACCGGCACTTCTCCTCGAAGGACGACCTGGCAGCAGCCGCGATCAGCGCCGATTTCGACACCATTGTCGCGCTTGTGAACCGGATCGGCGCAGAGGGCGGCAGTCTTGCGGACTACTTTCGCGCCTATCTTGCAGCCGACCACCGTGACCATTTCGTCTGGGGCTGCCCGGTGGCGCCGCTGGCCGCCGAGATCGGCCGCACCGTGCAGCCCGTCAAGGCCGCCTTTGCCGAAGGTCTGGCACGGAATCTGGCGGCCATTGCGGCCCTCTCGGGTATAACGGACGAGGCCGAGGCCCGCAGCTACGCCATCAGCGCCCTTGCGACGCTGTCCGGGGCTATGGCGATGGCACGGGCGACGCGCGGCTGCGAACCGGAAACTTCGCAGCAGATCCTGGAAGAGACGCTGCGAACCCTGCTTGCGGACCCCCGGATTGCAGGACGCGCCCAGGTGACATCCTGACCCGGCTTGCCAGTCGTGTCTGTGCCGGGTAAAGCCTTGGGCCAGGCGGGCGGTTAGCTCAGTTGGTAGAGCGTCTCGTTTACACCGAGAATGTCGGGGGTTCGAGTCCCTCACCGCCCACCATCCCCGTATTTCCCGCGACAACGCCTGCGGTTTGGCCGATGATGTGGGATGACCGGCGGCCTTGACCCGGATCAAGGCCCGCCCTTTGTGCAACCTTTAGGCTTCCCGTCCGAAAGGACTTGCCGATGCCTGACACCAGCGACATCGTCTTCCGCGCGACGGGCCTGACCAAGGTCTATCGCACCGGCGCGCTGGAGGTCCACGCGCTGCGCGGCATCGACTTCCAGGCGCGGAAGGGTGAGTTTATCGTCATTCTGGGTCCCTCGGGGTCGGGGAAATCGACCTTCCTGAACATCGTCGGAGGGCTGGACCGCGCCAGCGGGGGGGAGGTCTGGTTCGAAGACCACCAGCTGACCGCATTGGACGAGGGCCAGTTGACCCAATACCGGCGCGACCATGTGGGCTTTGTCTTCCAGTTCTACAACCTCGTTCCCAGCCTGACCGCGCGCGAGAACGTTCAGCTGGTGACCGAGATCGCCCGCCATCCGATGCGCGCCGAGGATGCCCTGGCCCTGGTCGGCCTGCAGGACCGGGCGAACCACTTTCCGGCGCAGCTTTCCGGGGGTGAGCAGCAGCGCGTCGCGATTGCCCGCGCCATCGCCAAGAATCCCGAGGTCCTGCTGTGCGATGAACCCACCGGGGCCCTGGACAGCACCACGGGGATCAAGGTGCTGGAGGCACTGACCCAGGTGAACCGGGTTGTGGGCGCGACCACGCTGGTCATCACGCATAACGCCGCCATCCGCGACATCGCCGACCGGGTGATCCGCTTTGCCGATGGCCGGATCGTCGAGGAAACCGTCAACGCCACCAAGAAGCAGCCCGCGGAGGTCGTGTGGTGATTTCTCCCCTCCGGCGAAAGGTCCTGCGTGACCTTGGCCGTCTCTGGGCGCAGGTGCTGGCGATTGCGCTGGTGCTTGCGGCGGGGGTTGCGACGCTGATCCTGGGGAACGGAGCGTATGCTTCGCTGTTCGAGACGCGGGCACGCTATTACGAGGAGAACCGCTTCGCCGATGTTTTCGCCGACGTGACCCGTGCGCCAAGGGCGCTTCTGGGCGAGGTGGCCGACATCGAGGGCGTGCTGGACGCCGAGGCGCGGATCGTGAAGCTGGGCCTTCTGGATCTGCCCGGAATGGTGGAGCCGGGGTCGGTCCTTTTCGTCTCGCTGCCGGAAAACGGTGGGCTGAACCGGCTTTACCTGCGCCTTGGGCGTCTGCCCGACCCGCTATCGGCCAACGAGATCGTGGTCAGCGACGGGTTCTCCGCCGCACATAGGCTGGGGCCGGGCGACCGCCTTCCGGTCCTGATGAACGGCAAGCGGCGCGAGCTTCTGATCACTGGCGTCGCCCTTTCACCCGAGTTCATCTATGCGCTTGGCCCCGGCCAGATGATGCCCGACCCGCGCAGGTTCGGGGTGGTCTGGACCCCGCGCGCCGGTCTGGAGGCGGCGTATGATCTTGAGGGGGCGTTTTCCAATCTGGTCCTGAAGCTGGCACCCGGCGCCAATCCCGACCGGGTGATCGAAGCTCTGGACCGGCTGACCGAACGCTATGGCGGGGTCGGGGCGACTGGGCGCGCTGACCAGATCAGCCACGCCTTCCTGGACGCCGAACTGAAGCAGCTTTGGGCGATGGTCCGGGTGCTGCCGCCGATCTTTCTTCTGGTGGCCGCGATGCTGGTGAACATGACGCTGTCGCGACTGATCACCCTGGAACGCGAACAGATCGGGCTTTTGAAGGCCATCGGCTACACCTCGCGAGCCGTGGCGCAGCACTATGTCGAGTTCGTCGTCCTGATCGCAGTGGCGGGCATCGGGATCGGCTTTGCCGCCGGGGCCTGGCTGGGGTCGGAACTGGCGCAGATGTATGCGCGGTTCTTTACCTTTCCCTATCTTGTCTTCACCCGCGACCCGGGTCTTTACGGTCTGGCCGCCGTGATCACTCTGGCCGCGGCAATTGCAGGGGCGCTTTACGCGGTTCGGTCGGTCCTGAAGCTGCCCCCCGCCGTCGCAATGGCCCCCCCGTCGCCCGCCGTCTACCGCGAGCGTGGGGCCTGGGTCCGGCGCTTCTTGAAGCTGCCCCAGACCGGGGTGATGGTCGTCCGACACCTGATGCGCTGGCCCTATCGCACGGCCAGTTCGACCCTGGGTGTGGCGATGGCGGTGGCGATCCTGGTGGCATCGCTGTGGTCGTTCGGGTCGATTGACCGGATGATTGACGTCACCTTCTTCCGGGCCGAGCGTCACGATGCCCAGATCGTCTTCGGCACGCCCGAACCTCTTGGGGCCGCCTTTGCCGCCCGAGGTCTGCCGGGCGTCATGGTGGCCGAGCCGTTCCGCCAGGTTGCGGCCAAGATCAGCCACCTGGGACGCGAGAAGACGCTTGCGATCATGGGTCGGCCCACCGAGCCGCGTCTGTCGCGCGTGCTTGACCCGGACTTGCGCCCGATGCCGATGCCCGAGGCCGGGCTGATCCTGTCCGAAGCTCTTGCCGATGCCCTGCAGGTCCGCCCCGGCGACCGCGTCACAATCGAGATGCAGGAGGGCCGCCGCGCCACCTTCACCCTGCAGGTCAGCGGGTTGTCCGTCGGCTATGTTGGCCTGGGTGCCGCGATGGAGATCGGGGCGCTGAACCGGCTGATGGGCGAGGGGGCGCTGATCTCGGGCGTCAGCCTGATGATCGACGATGCCCGCACCGCCGAATTCTATGCCGCCGCCCGGACCACTCCGAAGACCGAGTTGATCAGCGTCACCAGCCTGATGCTGAGCCGTTTCCGCGAGACGCTGGCCGAGAACATCACCGTGATGGTGACCGTCTATGTCGTGCTTGCGGGGATCATCGCCATCGGCGTCGTCTACAACTTCTCGCGTATCTCGCTGTCCGAGCAAGGCCGCGAACTGGCCAGCCTGAGGGTCTTGGGCTTCACCAATGCCGAGGTCTCGGGTGTTCTGTTCGGCGAACTTGGCACCGTGGTCCTGCTGGCGCAGCCCCTGGGCTGGCTGATCGGCTACGGAATCGCCGCGGCGATGGCGGCGGCCTTTTCCTCGGACCTTTACCGCGTGCCCTTTGTCGTCCAGCGCGATGTCTATGCCATCGCCAGCCTTGTCGTCTGTGCTGCCGCTCTGGTGTCGGCTTGGGCGATCCGGGGCCGCATCAACAATCTCGACATGATCGAAGTCCTGAAGACACGGGAGTAGCCAATGCGCCGCCTGATCCCCATCGCCGCTGTCCTGGCCCTGCTGGCCTTCCTGGTCTGGGCCTTTCTGCCGCGCCCCGTCGAAGTGGAATTGGCCGAAGTTGCGCCGCGCCCGCTGGAAGTCGTGGTCGAGGAGGAGGGCGAGGCCCGCATCCGTGAGGTCTTTACTGTCTCGGCCACCATCGCGGGCAAGCTGCAACGCATCGGCCTGCACGCCGGGGACGAGGTGACCGAGGGACAGGCGGTGGCCAGCATTGGCCCGGCGGCCCCGGTGCTGTTGGACAGCCGGTCGCGCGCGGTGGCCGAGGCGGCGGCGGCGGCAGCGCAGGCCGCGACAGACCTTGCCCGTGCACAGCTTGCCCAGGCCGAAGCCCAGCATGATTTCGCAGCCAGCGAGGCGAACCGCGCCATTGCCCTGTTCCAGAAAGGCGCGATGTCCGCCCGTGCCCACGACAATGCGATCCGCGAACAGAAGACGGCGGAAGCCGCGGTCTCCAGTGCTTTGGCGAACCTTGCGGTGCGCGAAAAGGAACTGGAAAGCGCGCTGGCCATGTTGCGACCGGATGCTCCGGGCAACGGGTCGTCCTGCTGCGTGGACATTCTTGCGCCGGTGTCGGGCAAGGTCCTGCGGGTCCTGACCGAAAGCGAGCAGGTGGTGCAGTCCGGCACGCCGATCCTGGAACTGGGCGACCCCGGCAACCTTGAGATCGTGGTCGACCTTCTGTCGCGCGACGCCGTGCGGGTGGCCGAAGGTGCGGAAGCCACGGTTTCGGGCTGGGGCGGTCCCCTGGTCGCGGCGGTGGTGGAGCGGGTGGAACCTTCGGCGGTCACTCGCGTCTCGGCACTGGGGATCGACGAGCAGCGGGTGAAGGTGGTGCTGGGCCTGACCGGCGCGCCCGAGGACTGGCGGGCGCTTGGCCACGGCTTCCGGGTCATCGCGCGGATTGCGCTGTGGCGCGAGGACGGGGTGCTGACCATTCCGGTGGGTGCCCTCTTCCGCGACGGGCCGGACTGGGCGACCTACGTCGTCCGCGACGGCCGCGCCCAGGTGCAGCGCATAACCCTGGGTGAGCGGAACGAGGATTACGCACAGGTGCTGGACGGGCTGGCAGCCGGTGACCGGGTGATCCTGCATCCGTCCGATCTGGTGATGGCCGGGGTCAGCGTTGCGCCCCTGCCCAAGCAGTAGTCAAAGCCGCGACCACAGCGCGGCAAGGCCCGCGACCACGAACACCGCGCCCGCGCCGATCATGTAGCCCATGTAGTCCTGCCAAAGGCCGCCCCGGCGCGCAGGGACATGATGGGTCAGTGGGCGGGTCTGCGGTTTTGGCGCCTCGTCGGTCAGGGCGGAGGGCAGGGTGCTGCCCTCCTCGACAATGCGAATCCAGTCCAGCCAGTCGCCCGCCGACTGGATGCGGTCGCGCGGCATGACGCGGACGGCCTTGTCGATGGAGTCCAAGAACCCCTTGGGGTACCCCTCATACCGTCCGGCCAGGGGCACGTAGGGGTCGGCCTCGCCCTCGGCCACGCGGGCCAGGCGGCGCTGGCTTTCGGGCGGCGCCTGGCCGGTGATGACGTGGTAGAAGGTCGCGCCCAGCGAATAGAGGTCGCTGGCCGGGCTTTGCTCGGCCCCGGTCAGGTAAAACTCCTGCGGCGAGTAGCCTTCCTTGATCACGCGGCGCCCGGTCAGGACCCGGGTCGCGCGGGCGACCTGTTCGCTGGCCGCGCCGAAGTCGATCAGGATCGGATTGCCGGCCTTGTCGACCAGGATGTTGTCGGGCGAGATGTCGCGGTGCAGGATGCCGACCTGATGGATGAACTCGACCGCCGAAAGCATCTTCTTCAGCATCGCGATGACCTGGTCGGGCGTGAAGGCCCGGTCGGTGGAATTCAGGATGTCATGCAGGTCGCGCCCGTCGATATAGTCGATCGCCATATAGGCGGTGTCGTTATCCTCGAACACCTGATGGACGCCGACGATGTTCGGATGCACCAACCGCGCCAGGCTTTTCGCCTCGGCCAGGAAGCTGTCGACAAAGCCGCGGAAGTCGCTTTGGTGCTTGCGCGACCGCGCGCGCACGAAACTGGTCGACCGGCGGCACAGCGTGTTCGGGAAACATTCCTTGATCACGACAGTCCGGTCCAGGCTGTCCTTGGCCAGATAGGTGATCCCGAATCCGCCGCTGTTGAGAAAGCCGATGATCGTGTAGTGCCCGCCCAGAAGCTGGGTCCCCGGCTTCAGATCATCGGCGAACGCGTCAGGATCGACGCGGCCCAACTCGGCCTCGAGCTGATTGCTGATCTGTGTCGGGCTCTGCGTCACTTGTCATTCCCAAAAGTCTGGTCACTCATCACTCTCTGGCGGCAGAGCGGTGCCGCGCGCCAGTATCCCCGAACAAGCTTTCCCTTGGGTAAATCGCCTCAGACTGCGCCCCGCAAAGACCTGCCCGTGCATCATTCTACGCAATCCGCCCTTTGCCGCGCAAACCTGCAACGCAGGGATTCATCTGCGCAAATGCGCACATTGCGGTATTCACACCTGGGCATCAGTTTAGGATAACATGTAATGCATTGATATTTAGTGATAAAAGGAGCTGCCGAGTATCTTCCTTGGGTGCTTGCAGCATGGCCCAGTGTGACAAAATCGTCAGCGATCCCAGAGGGATGCGCCGCTATCCTGCCTTAATGTCGTCTGTGGCGCGCAGAAAGTGTCAGATGCACAACCTGGGGGTGCAATCGTTTTCCGGCTGGTCTTTACAAAGCGATTCGATTTTTCACTCTGGCGACCAGGGTTCAGGTGCTGTGCCGGGGCGCAGGATCTGAAAGCTCTGGGCGGGAAGGATCTGCCAGTCGCCCTGGGTCCCGTCTGGCCACAGGACCCGCATTTCCGCCGTTTCCAGCCCAGCCAGTCCGAAATGCAGCCAACCGACCGAGCCCGAGAGATGCCCCCCGCCCGAGGTGATCTCGTGCCGTTCGACCTTGTCGCCGCGCCGGATCTCGATGACGGCGCCGATGGCGTCACGATTGGGGCCGTCCTGCCGCAGGCGGACCTGCACCCAGCGACCGTCCAGCGCGCCGGTCTGCCGCAAAAGCTGTGCGGTCTCCCACCGGTTCACCACCGCCAGGTCCAGAAGGCCGTCCAGGTTGAAGTCCACAATCTGAGCCCCCCGGGCGACCCCGAAGCTGGCAACTCCCGCGCGGTCGCCGACTTCCACAAACACCCCGTCCGGCTGGCCCAAAAGCAGGTTGTTTGGGTCCTTCTGGGCAAAGTCGGGCATCTTCGCCACGTTTCCCTTGGCGACAAAGAGGTCCAGAAGCCCATCATTGTTGACGTCTGCGAATTGCGGATGCCACGCTGTCGAAGGTCTTAGGTCCCCCCCGGTATAGGGCCGATGCGCAGTGATGCCGGACTTGAAGGCGATGTCGGCAAAGTCGGGCTTGCCGCTGGCGGGGTCCTTCAGCACCTGCAACTTGTTGTCGGCCATCGAGGTCAGATAGTAATCCGGGTAGCCGTCCATATTCACATCGGCCGAGGCGATCCCCATCCCCCAGATGCGCAGCCGTTTCCAGCCGTCGTCGGCCTCGGTGTAAAGCCGGGGCGGCTGGCCGGCCTCGAGGTGCCACATCTGTTCCTGCCCGCCCTTGTAGTATTCCCGGTCGTTCGAGACCCGCAAGGATGGGTGGCCCGAGCGGTTCCAGTCGGTGAACAGCATCGACAGGGCGCAATGCGACGGGGTCAGCGGGATCGGCGGGGCGAAACGCTGACCCTCCGGGCGATGCAGCCAGTTGTCGGTGCAGGAGCCCCAGGGAAAGGCCTCTTCCTTGCGGTCGACATAGTTGCCGATGGCAAGTGTCGGCCAGGTCTGCCCCCGTTCCCAGATCGCCGCAAAGGCCGTCGACCAGGCGTCGCCGCCATCGAAGCCCCAGGCCTGGCTTGTATCCTGGAACCGGCAGTCGCCCAGGCCCCGCAGCAGCCGGTTTTCGCCCAGGCGCAGGACCACCAAGTCCAGCACGCCGTCGCTGTCGATGTCCAGCGGGTAGGCACCCAGGACTGCATCCAGCGACACGGAATCCGTCTTCATGAAGGCCAGTGCCCCGCCTTGCGGGCTGCGGTTGAGGTAGAGGGCCGATGGCCCGGCTCCGCCCGACAGGAACAGCTCGGGGAAGCCATCGCCGGAACAGTCGAAGGTCGCGACCCCGCCGCCGACCATGTAGTCCCAGTCGCCCTCGAAAACGGTGTCGATCCCGGCGCTGACGGTTTCTTCGGTAAAGGTCGGGACGACCGGTTCGGCCAGGACGGGGGCTGCCAGAGCCAGCGTGAGAACAAGCGCGCGCATCAGGCTTCGGTCTTCAGCGCCGCGGCGTAGGCGCCGACGGCGCGGCCCTGCTCCAGGCCGCGTTCGTTGCCGAAGCGGAAGTGGATGCCCCCGTAAAGCCGTGAGATCGCCGCTTCCTCTGCCGCCGCCGCGAAGGAAGGAAAGCTGCGGACGGGCAACCCCTCATCCACATGCGTCTCGTCGTCAAAGCCGAAATCGGGCCCGAAGATCGCGCTTAGAACCGTTGACGCAGCACCGGACTGGGTCGAATGGCCCGAGGTGTATTCGGGGAAGGGCGGGGTGATCAGCAGCGGCTCCCACGCCGGGTCGATGTGGCGCTTGATGTAGGTGACGGGCCGCAGGAGGTTGTATCTGAACTTCGTCGACCAGCACGAGATGAAGGCATCCGCCTGCGCCACGCCCAGCTTGGCGAGCGCCGCAGAGATGACCTCGACCGGCAGCGCGTCGCGGTCGGCGATCTGCAAGACGATGGCGATCCAGTGCCCGGCAGGGGTCGGCGTCAGCATGGGATCGTCCGACCAGAACCGGGCGACCAGCTTCTGTTCGTCGGTCAGGGCGCGGGCCGTGTGGTAGACCTCCAGCGCGGCGGCATGGAAGTCGGACCCCGGCGCCTCATCATAGGCGGGATGTGGGGGCGCGTCGCAGGTATCGGCGGCAGGCAGGGCGAAGGGACGGTTTTGCGCCCACTGTGGCAGCAGGGGGGCCTGTTGCAGCCGGATCAGGTTCGTCGGGACCCAGTCCTGCGGGCGGGTGCCGGGAGTATACTCCATCGGGAAGCCCATGTTCACGATCTCGGCGCCGCCATCGGTTGCGGCCCAGGCAAGGATATGGGCGGCCACGGATTGACCGGCGGCCACGCTGCGCGCCACCACGTCGAGGGCGATGCCATCGCTGGCCGTCTCGCCCATCTTACGCGCCATCGCCTCCATCGCGCGCTGACCCGTGGGGCCGGTGTTCGAGAAAAGGTTGGTGACAGCGGCGACAAGGGCGGCGTGCAGGACGCACGGCTCGTCATGCTCACCTGTCGCGCGAGGGGGAAGGGGGGAAAGGTCGGTCAACTGTCCGGCCAGGCTGCGCAGGGCAGGGTTGCCGGTCGCCAGCGCCTCATGCGCGGTGATGCCGATATAGGCAAAGGCGCGGGCGGCGACGGGGGGCACATAGGTCGCGGTATGGCGCACCAGTTCCAGGATCAGCTTGTGCCACATCAGCAGCACATCCCGCGAGACGTCGGCGCGGTTCGCGGCACGGGCGGGCTGGAAGCTCAGCGCGAACGGCGCGGCAACGGTGAACCCAAGGACCTGGCGGCGGTGGAATGGCATGTCGTCCTCCCGGAATGACCGCGTTTCTGTCACGCGCCAACAGGTGAGGCAAATCCTTTCAGTGCCGTCCCATCAGCCAGTTCCCCACCGCGGCCAGCTTCGACGGACCCGCGCCGGGCCGGTCCTCGCGCCGGTCGGCGGCGTTCAGCAGCGCATACATGCCGTGGACACCCAGCCAGCGGATCGGCTCGGGCTCCCAGTCCTTGACCCGTCGATTGACCCAGGGCAGGTGGACCAGGTCGGTGTCGCGGGCGAGTGTCAGGTCGGCAAGCGTCCGCCCCGCAAGGTTCGAGGTCGACACACCGACGCCCACATAGCCCCCCGCCCAGCCAAGGCCGGTGACCGGATCAAGGCCCACGGTCGCGCACCAGTCGCGCGGCACGCCCAGGACGCCGCACCAGGCATGGTCGATCTTCGCCTGCCGTGCCGCCGGGAAATGTCTGTGCAGGATTGCTGTCAGCCGCCGGATCGTCTCGGGGTCGGGCGCGCCGTTCGTGTCGAGACTGGAGCCAAAGCGGTAAGGCACCCCCCGCGCGCCGACCGTGATCCGCCCCTCGCGCGTGCGCTGGCAATAGCAGTAGGCATTGGCGAAATCCCCAAGGATTTCATGACCCTGCCAGCCGATCTGGTCCCAGACTTCGGGCGGCAGCGGCTCGGTCGCGATCTGGGCCGAGTTCAAGGGCAGCCATTCCCGCATGCGGCCAGGCAGCCCAGCCGTGAACCCTTCGGTGCAGCGCAGGATCACCGGGGCCTGCACCGTGCCGTAGTCGGTCGTCACCACCCCAGGCTCATACCCCGTGACCGTCGTCCCCTCGACGATCCGCACCCCCAGCCGTTCCACCGCCTTTGCGAGGCCCCGCACCAGCTTGGCCGGCTGGATGCGCGCGACATTGGTCACCACCATCGCCCCCAGCGCGCCGGGGATGCGGATGCGGTCGGCAAGGTCGGCTGCGGACATCTCGAAGACCCGGCCCTCCTCGCCCCAGAAGCGCCGATGCCGGACCTCGGCCTGCATCCGCCCGACCTGCGCGGGCTTGGTCGCCACCATCAGCTCATCGGTGCGGTGGATGTCGGCCTCGATCCCCTCGGCCTTGGCCACGCGGATCACCTCGTCCACGGTGCCGTTCATCGCTTCGACCATGGCCCGGACGCTGTGTTCCGACGAGGTTTCCAGATAGCGCGCGTGGTTCCAGGCAAAGCCGCCCGTCAGCCAGCCGCCGTTGCGGCCCGAGGCGCCAAAGCCCGCAAAGTCCTTCTCGATCACCAGCACGTCCAGCGCGGGTTGCGCCTTTTTCAGGTAATAGGCCGTCCAGAGCCCGGTATAGCCCGCGCCAATGATCGCCACGTCGGCCGTGACATCTCCGGCCAGCGCCGCCCTGCGGTAGGGCAGACCTATGTCGGCATACCAGAACGAGACGTCTCCGATCCGCATGGTTCCCCCTGTTTTCGGGCCAAAGGGCCACAGCCCCGGCCTCATTTCAAGGCAAATGGGCGTTGCCTTCGCCCCACGGCCCGCCGATGCTGCCCGAAAACCACGGGGGGTGGGTCATGCAGGGCTTCTTCGTCACCGGGCCTTACGATGATGGCGATCCGGTCACCGGGCACTACTACGAGGTCGCCTCGTCCGATCCCGCACGCCCGCAGGTCTGGGGCTATAGCGGGGCGATTTCCTACCGACCGGGTGAGGTGTTGCGGCTGCACACGATGTCCAGCGCAGCCGAGGCGCGGCTAACCATTACCCGCGACGGTTTGACCCCGTTCACTGTCCTGCAGACGACCATTCCCACCCGTTTCGCCCCGACACCGCCCGACTGTTCGGTCACCGGCTGCGGCTGGCCCGTCGCCTTCGAGACCGTGATCCCGCAGGACTGGCCGACTGGCGTCTACACGGTAACGCTGGAAATTGACGGCCATTCCTCACAGGGCATGTTCGTCCTGAAGCCCGCCCAGCCCGCCGCAAAACTGGCTCTGATCCTCGCCACCGGGACCTGGTGCGCCTACAATGACTGGGGCGGGTCGAACCATTACCAGGGCCTGACCGGCCCGACGGGCGGCGACTTTGCCCCCGAAGTCAGCCTTCTGCGGCCCTGGGCCACCGGCTTCGTCCGCTGGCCGGTCGACGCGCCCCGCATCCCGCACGCCTCGCCGCTGCTGTCGCGTCCACGCTATCCGCACATGGACTACGCCCGCGCGCATGGCATCTCGAAGAAATACGCCTCCTCGGGCTGGGCGGCATTTGAACGGTCCTTTGCGCTTTGGGCGGAAGAGCAGGGGATCGCGCTGGACTATGTCACCCAGCATGACCTCCACGCCGACCCTGGCTTGCTGACCGCCTACCCCCGCGCGGTGATCGTCGGGCACGACGAATACTGGACCTGGGAGATGCGCGACCATCTGGATGCCTGGATCGACCGGGGCGGCCAGTTGGCGCGGTTCGGGGGCAACTTCTTCTGGCAGACCCGGCTGTCGGACGACCTGACCACCCAGACCTGCTACAAGACCCGCGCCGAGGCCGAGGACCCGCTGGGCGCGACCGACCGCCTGACAAGCTACTGGGACCATCCCCGCGCCCGGCGCCCCGCCGTGGCGACGATGGGCCTGACCGGCAGCATGGGCGTCTATGCCGGATGGAGCCGCTGCGCCGCCCATGGGTCGGGCGGCTTCACGGTCTACCGGCCCGACCACTGGTCGCTGCAAGGCACCGGCCTTGGCTATGGCGACGTGCTGGGCGCGGCCTCGAAGATCTTCGGCTATGAGGTCGACGGGATCGACTACGAGATCCGCAAGGGCCTGCCTTTTCCGGCGGCCGACACCGGGCTGCAGGGGGACCTGACCATCGTCGCCCTTTCGCCCGCAACGACGCTGGCCCACCACACCGGGCGGCATGACATGGACTATTTCATCGGCACGCTGGACGCCGAAGAGGTGGCGCAGACGATCTACGGCACGGTCACGCCCGAAACCCTGGGCCTGGCCAGTCGGGGCAATGGCTGCATGGCCGACTACCGGCGCGGCCGGGGCGCGGTGTTCAATGCCGGGTCCTGCGAATGGGTGGCCGGGCTGATCGCCCGCGAACGCCCGGTCGAGGTGGTGACGCGGAACATCCTGCTTGGGGCTTGGGGGCCGGGGGCGACTTGACCAAACCCCTTTTCGCCGCGCGCCCCATCGGCTAGGCGTAACCCCATGTTGAGCCTTTCGAACCTTGCGGTGGCCCGGGGCGGCGTCACGGTGCTGCGCGGCCTGACGCTGTCGGTCGCCACAGGCCAGGCGCTGATCCTGCGCGGGCCGAATGGGTCGGGCAAGACCACGCTTCTGCGCACGCTGGCCGGCTTGCAACCCCCGGCCGAGGGCACCTACGACCTGCCCCCCGACAGCGTCGCCTATGCCGCCCATGCCGACGGGCTGAAAACGACGCTGACCGTCACCGAGAACCTGAGCTTCTGGTCGCGTATTTATGGCGGACCGGGCATCGACAATGCGCTGACCGCGCTGAACCTGACCGGCCTGACCCGCCGCCGCGCCGGAGAGCTGTCCGCCGGCCAGAAACGCCGCCTTGGGCTTGCGCGCCTGCTGGTCACGGGCCGCCCGGTCTGGCTTCTGGACGAACCCACCGTCAGCCTTGACGTGGCCTCGGTCGCGCTGTTCGCCGATATCCTGCGTGGGCATCTGGCCGGGGGCGGCCTTGCCGTCATTGCCACCCATGTCGACCTTGGCCTGCCCGAGGCGACGGTCCTGGACCTAGAGCCCCACCGCGCGAGGGTAATCCAGAGCACCGGCTTTGATGAGGCTTTCGCATGAAGGCGCTCCTCCTCCGCGACTTGGCGCTTGCCTTCCGTTCGGGCGGGGGGTTCGGGCTGGGGCTCGCCTTCTTCTTCCTCCTCTCCGTCCTTGTCCCGCTGGGCGTCGGGCCGGAAGGCGGCACGCTTGGCCGCATCGCCCCCGGCATCCTTTGGGTTGGCGCGCTGCTGGCCTGCCTTCTGTCGCTGGACCGCATCTTTGCCTTGGACCACGAGGACGGCTCGCTTGACCTTCTGGCCACCGCGCCGATCCCGCTGGAGGCAGTGGTGGCGGTGAAGGCGCTGGCGCACTGGCTGGTCACCGGCCTGCCCCTGACCCTGATCGCCCCGGGCCTGGCGGTGTTCCTGAACCTGCCGGCGGGGGGATACGGCTGGCTGGTGCTTAGCCTGTTGCTGGGGACCCCCGCCCTGTCGGTGATCGGGGCCTTTGGCGCGGCGATCACTGTGGGCCTCAGGCGGGGCGGGCTCCTCCTCAGCCTTCTGGTCCTGCCGCTTTACGTGCCCACCCTGATCTTCGGGGGCGAGGTGGTGCGGCGCGGGGCGGAGGGCATGGCGCTGGCGACCCCGCTGGCGCTGCTGGCTGCGATCAGCCTTGGCGCGGCGGCGCTGCTTCCCTTCGCGGCCGCAAGTGCGATCCGCGTCAATTTGCGCTAGCGTCTCGCGCGATGGTGTGTTGAGCGGAAACCACGGACAGGATAGGCGAGGCCCCATGTCGATCTGGGAATATGCGAACCCGAAGAAGTTCATGCAGACCTCGGCCTGGGCCTTGCCCTGGGCGGTGGGGCTGACCGTGATCCTCTTGGTCACGGGCCTTGTCTGGGGCTTCTTCTTCACGCCGGACGATTACAAGCAGGGGTCCACGGTCAAGATCATCTACCTGCATGTCCCGTCCGCGATGATGGCGATCAATGCCTGGGTGATGATGCTGGTCACGTCCCTCATCTGGATCATCCGCCGCCACCATGTGTCGGCGCTGGCCGCCAAGGCCGCAGCACCTGTCGGGCTGACCTTCACCCTGATCGCGCTTGTCACCGGGGCGCTTTGGGGCCAGCCGATGTGGGGCACCTGGTGGGCCTGGGACCCGCGGCTGACCTCGTTCCTGATCCTGACGCTGTTCTATTGCGGCTACATGGCGCTCTGGGCTGCGGTCGAGGACCCGGACACGGCGGCCGACCTGACCTCGATCCTGTGCCTGGTGGGCTCGGTCTTCGCGCTTTTGTCGCGCTATGCGGTGAATTTCTGGAACCAGGGGCTGCATCAGGGGGCCTCGCTGTCGCTGGACAAGGAAGAGAACGTTTCGGACGTGTTCTGGCTGCCGCTGCTGGTCTGCATCGCGGGGTTCGTCCTTCTGTTCGTTACGATGGTACTGCTGCGGACCCGGACCGAGATCCGGGCGCGGCGGCTGAAGGCGCTACTGGCGCGGGAGAGGGTGGCATGATGCCGGATCTGGGGAAATACGCCGTCGCGGTGCTGGGGTCCTACGTGGCGACGGCGGTGCTGATCGCAGCACTGGTGGGGCTGACGCTGTGGCAGTCGGCCCGGATGAAACGCGCGCTGGCCGAGGTCGAGGCGCGGCAGGGGAAGTCCGATGGCTAGATGGCTCATGGTGCTGCCCCCGGTCCTGTTCGCCGGGCTGGCGGGGCTGTTCTACGCGGGGATGTACCGCGACAATCCAGGAGAGTTGCAGTCGGTCTTCGTGGGCCGTCCCGCGCCGGTGCTGCCGACGACGGTGCTGCCGGGCATCCCGGGCGTGACCGATGCGGACCTGCGGACCGGCGAGGTGACGGTGGTCAACTTCTGGGCCACCTGGTGCCCGCCCTGCCGGGCCGAGCATCCGCAGCTGCTGGCGATGGCGGCGGACGGGGTGCGGGTGGCGGGCGTCAACATCATGGACGACGACGCGAAGGCGGTCGCCTACCTGGCCGAGGAGGGGAACCCCTTCATCGGCGTCGCGACCGATCCGAACGGGCGCAACCGGGTGGAATGGGGCGTCACCGCGCCGCCCGAGACCTTCATCGTCGGAGGCGACGGGACTGTCCTGTTCCGTTTCGTGGGACCCCTGATCGGGACCGACTACGAGACCCGCTTCCTGCCGGAACTGACGAAGGCGCTGGCCGGCGAAGGGTAGGTGTCCACGGTGGACATTCCCTGGGACGACAATGATTTCAATGATTTGCTTGTGAGCGTTCAGACTTTCCTAACCTGTGCGGGAGGGTGGGCCAACCCGCGCGAAGAGCGCGGAACGGCCCACCCTACGCCTGCGCCCGACGCCGGAACGAGGACGCCCTAGACCGCCACCACCCGGCGCTGCGGCAAGACCTCTTCCGGCCTGCGCCGCGTCGCGGGAAGCATCGCGATCCCGTCGAACTGCGCGTAATCTCCGCGCTTCAGCCATTGCGACATTGTCCGCGCCAAGAGCGCGTCGCCGCTGAGATAGAGCTGGCCATTGGCAAGCTCGCTCGCGACCGTAGCCCGGCCCAAGAGGATGCCGAGCAGCGAAACCCGGTTGGTCTCGACATAGAGGTCGATATCGAAGCCGGGAATCGAGGTGCAGATCTCGGCCTCGGCGCCGGGTTGCAGGATCGCCCAGTAGGTCGAGTATTCGAGGTCAGGGTCGGCGAAACGGAACTGCATCACCAGGCGACGGCGGGGCAGGGCTTCCAGGACAAACTGCTTGCGCATGTTCCACATCAGGTTCGACACCGTCGCGGTGCACAGCGCCACCTCGGCCTCGATGAAGCACTGCGCCCATTTCGCCAGTGCATCGAGTGCCGGTTCCAGCGCAATCGCGGCCTCGGTCCGCAGATAATCGACCGACCCGGTCGCGGGGTCGGTGATGCGCTCGACCAGACCCATCTCCTCCAGATCCTTCAGCCGGCGCGACAGAAGCGCGGGCGAGATGCTGCCCACCTCACGCCGCAGGTCATTGAACCGGGTCGACCCGGCCCAGAGCCCGACCAGGATCGGGATCGTCCAGCGTGGTTCCAGGATGTCGCAGGCGCGGGTGATCGGGCAGATCATTCCATAGGGTTTCTGGGGCATGGCGTGGCCTCCCTCTGCGGCAAGACTACGCCCGAGGCCGCGGTCCGGCCAGTTCAAGTTCTGTAGCGGGGTCGCTTCAGTTTCAGCACTCAACCAGGGGCCGGCGTCGGCGTGATGCTGGGGCGACAAACCCCTTGATGGAGATCGCCATGACCCCCGCGTCCAACCCTGCATCCCGAGATACTCACCCGGTCACTGGTCGGTGGCTGGATTTCGGCAGTCTGCTGGCCCAGACCTACCGGCCCATGGCCCGTCCTGTCCGCCTGCACCCGAAAGAGGCGCGTGCGCTGCGTCTGGCGGGCCGTTTGCACCGTCTGCTGACCTGGTTGACGCGGCCGATGCCCGCGACTGGCCGCAGCGCCACCGATGCGGCCACGCGGCTGGAGATCCTGACCCGCGGCGGCTTCCCGCGATAGGGTGGACCGTCAGACGAGCGCCAGTGCGACGACCAGGACCAGGGCGGCGAAAAGCGTGAGGTCTACCGGGGTCGGAACCGGCATGGTCCGGCCAGCGGGCCGGCCCTTGAGCATGATCTGGTCCTGGGGGCGAAGCGGCGGGAAGCGGTGTGACATGGGGCGAAGCCTTCTGGCTGTGGTGCCGCAAGTCTGCCCGGCCAGATCAGAACAAAAGGTGAAGGCCCGGGGGTTGCCCGGGCCTTTCCTGGAAACAATGTGTTTCTAATATCAGGACGCCGCCAGGTTCCGCAGAACATAGTGCAGCACGCCGCCGTTCTCGACGTATTCGACCTCGATCTCGGTATCGATCCGGCACTTGAGCTGGATCGTCCGTTCCGTGCCATCGGCGTAGCGGATGGTGCAGGGGACCTGGCTGAGCGGCTTCAACCCGCCTTCCAGCCCGCCGATGCTGACCACTTCGTCGCCTTTCAGCCCAAGGGTCTTGCGGTTTTCACCGGGCAGGAACTCGAACGGGATGACGCCCATGCCGACCAGGTTCGAGCGGTGGATCCGCTCGAAGGATTCGGCGATCACGGCCTTGACGCCCAGAAGCGCCGTGCCCTTTGCGGCCCAGTCACGGCTGGAGCCGGCACCGTATTCGATGCCGCCGAAGATCACCAAGGGCGTGCCTTGCGCCTGGTAGGCCATCGAGGCGTCGTAGATCGAGGACTGCTGGCCGTCCGGCCCGAGGGAGTAGCCACCTTCAACGCCATCCAGCATCTCGTTCTTGATGCGGATGTTGGCGAAGGTGCCGCGCATCATCACTTCGTGGTTGCCGCGCCGGGCACCATAGCTGTTGAACTCGGATACCGGAACTTGCCTTTCAGTCAGATACTTGCCAGCCGGAGTTGAAGCTTTGAATGAACCTGCCGGGCTGATGTGGTCGGTCGTGATCATGTCGCCCAGAAGCGCCAGCACCCGCGCGCCGGTGATGTTCTTGATCACCCCGGGCGTCGCCGACATGCCCTGGAAGTAGGGCGGGTTCTGGATGTAGGTCGAGGTCGGCGGCCAGTCGTAGGTCTCCGAATCGGTGATCTCGACGCCCTGCCATTTGGCGTCGCCCTTGAAGACGTCGGCATATTTCGACTGGAAGGCTTCGCGCGTCACGACCGCATGGACGATGTCGGCGATTTCCTTGTTCGTCGGCCAGATGTCTTTCAGGTAGACCGGGCCGTTGGTGCCCATGCCCAAGGGCTCGGTGGTCAGGTCGATGTTCATGTCACCGGCCAGCGCGTAGGCGACGACCAGCGGCGGCGAGGCGAGGTAGTTCGCGCGGACATCGGGGCTGATGCGGCCTTCGAAGTTGCGGTTGCCCGACAGGACGGCGGCGGCGACAAGGTCGCCCTCGTTGATCGCCTTGGAGATTTCCGGCTGCAGGGGACCGGAGTTGCCGATGCAGGTGGTGCAGCCGTAGCCGACAAGGTTGAAGCCGACGGCGTCGAGGTCTTCCTGCAGGCCGGCGGCATTCAGGTATTCCGACACGACTTGGCTTCCGGGGGCAAGCGAGGTCTTCACCCAGGGCTTGCGGTTCAGGCCCAAAGCGCGGGCCTTGCGCGCCACCAGACCCGCGCCGATCAGCACATAGGGGTTCGAGGTGTTGGTGCAGGAGGTGATCGAGGCGATCACGACCTTGCCGGAGGAGAGCGTGTAGTCTTCGCCGTCAACGGCCACTTCCACGCCCTGCGGGCGCTTGAAGCTGGTGTCCATCTCACGCGCGAAGCTGGATTTTGCGTCGGTCAGCGGCAGGTAGTCCTGCGGGCGCTTCGGGCCGGAAATGGCGGGAACGATCTCGCCCATGTCGAGGTGCAGGGTCGAGGTGTAGATCGGGTCATAGTCCGGGCCGCGCCACATGCCGTTGGCCTTGGCATAGGCTTCGACCAGTGCGATGCGGCCCTCATCCCGGCCGGTCATGTGCATGTAGCGGAGCGTCTCGTCGTCGATCGGGAAGAAGCCGCAGGTGGCACCATATTCCGGGGCCATGTTGGCGATGGTCGCGCGGTCGGCGAGGGGGAGATGGTCAAGGCCCTCACCGTAGAATTCGACGAACTTGTTCACCACGCCGTGCTTCCTAAGCATCTGCACGACTTTCAGCACAAGGTCGGTCGCCGTGGTGCCTTCCATCATCGCGCCGGTCAGCTTGAAGCCGACGACCTCGGGGATCAGCATCGACACGGGCTGGCCCAGCATCGCCGCCTCGGCCTCGATCCCGCCGACGCCCCAGCCAAGGACGGCCAGGCCGTTGACCATCGTCGTGTGGCTGTCGGTGCCAACCAGAGTGTCGGGGTAGGCGACAAGGTTGCCGTTCTGGTCGGTGTCGGTCCAGACGGTCTGGGCGAGGTATTCCAGGTTCACCTGGTGGCAGATGCCGGTTCCGGGCGGCACGACGCGGAAGTTGTTGAAGGCGTTCTGGCCCCATTTCAGGAAGACATAACGCTCCATGTTCCGCTCATATTCGCGGTCGACGTTCATCTGGAAGGCGCGGGGGTGGCCGAATTCGTCGATCATCACCGAGTGGTCGATGACCAGGTCGACGGGGACCAGCGGGTTGATCTTGGCGGCCGAGCCCTTGAGGCCCTTGATCCCGTCGCGCATCGCGGCAAGGTCGACGACGGCGGGAACGCCGGTGAAGTCCTGCATCAGCACGCGGGCGGGGCGGTAGGCGATCTCGATCGGGTTCTGGCCCTTCTGCTTGCCCCAGGTCGAGAAGGCCTTGATGTCATCGACGGTGACGGTCTTGGCGTCCTCGAAGCGCAGCATGTTTTCCAGCACCACCTTCAGCGAGGCGGGGAGCTTCGAAAACTCGCCCAGGCCGGCGGCTTCGGCGGCGGGGATGGAATAGTAGTGGACCGTCTGGCCCCCTGCGGTCAGGGTCTTGCGGGTCTTGGAAAGGTCATGTCCAACGGTGACGGTCATCTCTGGCTCCCTTGAAAGGCGGCTGTTGCGGCGTTGTATACCATTGTATGCCGAATATCCAGCCCTGCTGTGCGCCATTCGTACAGCATGTGACAGGTCTCTCGCAAAACCTTGATTGGCTCGGGCCCCTGCGTCTTCCTATAACGGGGTGGGGATAAAGGATCAGGATAGACACCATGCGACATTTCGTCAGCGCGGCTTGCGGGTTGTGGCTTGCGGCCGTGGCCCAGGCCCAGGCCGAGCCGGTGGTGGTTGTCGAGCTTTACACCTCGCAAGGGTGTTCGTCCTGTCCGCCGGCCGATGAGTTTGTGGCGATGCTGGCCTCGAACCCGCAGATCCTTCCGCTGGCGCTGCATGTCGACTACTGGGATTACATCGGCTGGGCGGACAAGTTCGCACAGCCGAAGTTCACCGACCGCCAGCGGGCCTATGCCAAGGCGGTGGGGTCGCGGACGATATACACGCCCCAACTGATCATCGCCGGTGCGGACCGGATCGAGGGATTCGCCCCCGAGAAGACAGCCGACCGGCTGCGCGCCCACATGGAAGCGGGGTCGACAGTGCGGCTGACCGTGACGCGCGAGGGCGACCGACTGGTGATCAGGGCCGAGGCTGATCCGCCGCTGAGCGAACCCGTCCGTGTCCAACTTGTCCGCTACAAGCCGGAAGAGACGGTGCTGATCGAGCGGGGCGAGAATGCCGGGAAGACCGTGACCTACACGAATATCGTGACGTCGTGGGATCGGATTGGCGACTGGTCGGGCCAGGAGCCGCTGGAGCTTACGGCGCCGTTCCCGGGTGACCAGCCCGGCGCGGTGATCGTCCAGCAACAAGGCCCGGCGGCGATCCTGGCGGCGGCCCGGGTGGATTGATCCCGAAGGGGCGGTGGGTCAACCCGCGCCGGGCGCGGAACGACCCACCCTACTGGCCGACCTCTTGGCCGCCGCCCTTCCAGCGCCGGTGAATCCAGAACCATTGGCCGGGATTGTCCTTGACCCGTGTCTCGAGTGCCTGGGTTACGGCCCGTGTCATGGTTTCGGGGGTGCTGTGCGGGATGGGCGCGTCCAGGATGACCCGGAAGCCGAGGCCGTCGGCTTGGCGGGTGGCGAAGAAGGGAATGAGGTCGGCCTTCAGCCGCAGTGCCAGTTCCGCCGCCGACAACGCCGTCCGCGCAGGCTGGCCCAGGAAGTCCAGCACAGGGGCGCCCGGGACGTCCTGGTCGAAGAGAAGCACAAGCTGCCCGCCCTCTTTCAGGTGCCGCACGAAGCCCGCCGTGCCTGCGCGCCCCTGTGGAAAGACCGGACCGCCGAAAGCTTCCATCGTGCGGACGTAATGCGCGTTGAAGTAGCGGTTCGACAGGTTCCGGTAAAGCCCGCCGATGTCGAAGCCGCGCGCCACCAGGGCGGCCCGCGCGGCCTCGTAATTGCCGAAATGGCCGGAGACGAGGATGACCGGGCGCTTCGCCTCACGGGCTGCGACAAGGGCGGGATAGCCCGGACCCTCCGGTTCGATCCCGGCGGCGCGGGCAGTGAAGGCGCGGGTCGAGTAGTTTTCGATCAGGGTTCGGCCGGCATTGTCCAGCGAGGCTGCGGCGATGGCGCGCCGCTGCGGCTCGGGCAAGTCGGGCCAGACGAGGGCCAGGTTCTCCAGGGCGCGCTGGCGGTAGCCCGCGAAAGGCCCGATCACCCGCCGCATCAGCCAGCCCATCAGAGCCACACGCCAGGGATAGGGCAGGGCCAGCGCCAGACCGATCAGCCCGCGCGCTGCGAGGTTGACCAGGAAATGGTCGGGGCGGAAAGGAGGATCGGCATCCTTTGACATGCGGCTTCTAGGCTGCAGGCGCGCGCGACGCCCGGTTTTCGCGGTGCCAGACATAAAGACCCGCCCCGACGATCACAAGCGCACCGATCACGGTCCAGCGGTCGGGCCACTGGTCGTAAATCACCGCCCCCCAGAAGGTCGCGAAGACAATCCCCAGATAGGCGAAAGGGGCGACGATCGAGGCCTCGGTGATCGAAAAGCTGCGAATGATGCAAAGCTGCGCCCCGGTTCCAAGGCAGGCGATCAGGCCGAACTGCCAGAAATCGGCGGTCGCGATTGGCTTCCAGACGAAAGGCAGGGCGAGCCCCGCGACGATCGTGCCGAAAAGGGCGGCATAGACCATCGAGGCCCAGACGCTTTCCTGCGCGCCGATCTTGCGGGTCAGAAGCGCGCTGACGGCGTAGGATATCGCGCAGAGGAGCGGCAGGATCGCCCACCAGGTAAAGACGCCCGCCCCCGGCCGGATCACGATGAGCGCACCGATCAGGGCGACGACGACACCGGCGATGCGGCGGGGGCCAAGCTTTTCGCCCAGGAAAAGCGCAGCGCCAAGCGTGATGAGAACGGGGTTGATGTCGGCGATGGCGGTGGCTTCCGCAAGACCGATGAAGGGAAGCGCCAGGAAGAAGAAGGTCGTCGCCCCGAACTGCGACGCTGATCGCCAGACATGCAACACCGGAAACCGGGTGCGCAGGATCGGGCCCAGGTGGTGGCGCAGGATGAGGAGCACCAGCACCAGCTGGCCTGCGAAGCGCACCCAGATCACCTGCGGGGCGGGATAGCGGGCGATCAGGCCCTTGGCAGTGGCATCCATCGCGGTGAAGAGGAAGATCGCGAGGATCATCAGCGCCACGCCGCGCGTGACGGAAGTGAGAGGGGCGCCGGACATGGCATCGTTCTAGGCGGCGGGGCGGGGGGCCGCAAGGGTGCGGGTGTCGCGCGGCCGGCTGCTTTCCTTAGCATGGCGACCCGTCAGCGACCTGGCAAACCCGCCCGCGGACCGCTTCAGGCGCGTCATCCGGTGCGGCGGGGAGACCACGGCAGCCAAATTGCAAGAAGTGCACGAAGTGCTCGACGAGCATTGCTTCGGACGGGCGGGGATGCCTCTCAGTCCTCTTCTTCCTGGATCAGGGTGATCTCGCCACTGGTCTCCAGCGTGCGGATCGCGCCGATGATCGCGTTCATCGCGTCTTCGGCGTCCTTGTCCTTGACGCGGCCCCGGGCGCCCATCTCTTCGCGCAGGCCCTGGGCCAGGCGTTGCGAGATATTGGCAAGGATGAACTCGGCCGCGTCTTCCAGTCCCGGCTTGCCCATCGCGGCGGCCAGCGCGGTGACAAGCTGCGGCTGGTCGACCAGGCGGGTGATCTTGGGCGCGTCGCGCGGGTTCAGGCGCGCAGGGATGTGGACGAAGGTGAAGATCGCCTTGCGAACCTCGGCGGCGAAGGCGGCATCTTCGGCCTCCAGCCCCTGCAGCACGTCGTCGCGCGTCAGCGTGGCCGAGATGTTCAGAATCGCACCCACCCGTTCCACCGGGCCCTGGTCGAAAGCCTTGGGCGGCTGGTTGTCCAGTTCGGCCAAGAGGGCCGCGCCGATGCGGCGGACGGTTTCGGGATCGACATTGCCCGTCATCGACACGGCATAGGCCACCCGCCGCGCCCTTTCGCCGGGCAGCTTGCCAAGAATTTCCGCCGCCTTGGCGACGGGCAGCTTCGACAGCATCACCGCCCCGACCTCGACCGCTTCGTTCAGAAGGATCGGCATCAGGCGGTCAAGCGGAAGCGCGGTGATCCGCTCCCACGGGTCGATCTTGGACGAGGTCGAGGACATGCGCCGCAACCGCTGGGCGGCGGACTGCGAGATGTGGCCGTCCATCATGGCAAGCGCCCCCTCGATCCCGCCAGGAAACGCGAGGCCGACGGATTCCAGTTCCGCCAGAAACTCTGACACCACATCGTCCAGCGTGGTGCGGTCCACCAGTCGCATCTGGCCCATTTGCTCGGCCAGGGCGGCCTGCATGTGTTCGGGCAGCGACGACAGCGGCAGCGAGGTGCCTTCGGTCAGCAAGTAGCGGACGATCACTGCCGCTTTCTGCCGCGAGGTCAGAACCCGCTTCGGCAGGGGCGGGATCGTTGTGATCCGGCGTTCCGGGGTGATCCGGGCCAGGGGCACCATGTCTTGCGGCATCAGGTCCTCATCGATTCGACAAGGTCAGCCTAGACGCCCCCGGGTTAACGGCTGCTTGATTGCCGACGGATCAGCTGGACGGGGTGTCGACGCAGGTGCCCTTCACGGCATCCCAGGTCGTCCCGGCCATGCAGCTGGCCGCCGTCTGTTCGCTGTGCTGGCCGACGCACTGGGCGAAGGCAAAGCCGGGGAGAAGGGCTATCGCCAGGGCGGCGAGGGTCGTTGCAGTCTTCATCGGTCGTCCTCCTTCTGGTCAGTAGGTGTAGGTTGCTCCGGTGGAAATGGCGGTGGCGAGCGCGGTTTCGGCCCAGGTGCCCTGGCCGCCGCGGGCGCGGATCGCGTCAAGTTGCACCTGTGCCCGCGCCGTGTCGTCCATCTGGACAAGAAGCTGGCCGTAGTAGCTGCGGGCAAGGATATTATCGGGGTTCAACGCTATGGCCCGTTGGTAGGCGGCGATGCCGGCGTCGATCCGGCCGGTCTTGCGCAGAAGGAAGCCCTGGTAGGTCATGACGCGGGACGTCTCGCCCTCGGTCATCAGGGCCAGGACCGCCAGAGCATCGTCATAGCGGCCCGCATAGGCCAGTTCGCGCACCGCGTCGTAGCGCTGGTCGTCGTTGAGGCTTTGATCCTCGGCCTTGATGCAGGCCTTGGTCTTTTCATCCCAGACCGTGCCCTTGGCACATTCGGTTGTTGTTTCGGTGGGCGTCGGCGGCGCGCTGTCGTCGCTGCCGGCCGCAAGCGCAAGCTGCGGGGTAAGCGCAACGGCAGCGGCGAAGGCTGGGGCAAAGGCTGCAGCAAGGATCATGCGCACGAGCGGTCCTTTCGGTAATGTTCCGAAAGGTAGCATGATTGTCGCCAAGGCAAGAACGGAAACTGCCGACCGCCCGGCCGGGCCGATCACGCTTCTGTCAGGTGCCAAAAACGCGGGCGAAGATCGTGTCGACGTGCTTGGTGTGGTAGCCAAGGTCGAACTTTTCCTCGATCTCGGCGGGGGACAGGGCCGCGGTGACCTCGGGGTCGGCCAGAAGCTCTGTCTTGAAATCCGCACCCTTCTCCCACACCTTCATCGCGTTCCTTTGCACCAGGCGGTAGCTGTCCTCGCGGCTGACGCCGGCCTGGGTCAGCGCAAGAAGCACGCGCTGCGACATGACCAGGCCCTTGAACTTGTTCATGTTGCGCAACATGGTCTCGGGGTAGATCACCAGCTTTTCCACCACCCCTGCCAGCCGGTGCAGCGCAAAGTCCAAAGTCACCGTCGCATCCGGCCCGATCGCGCGTTCGACGCTTGAATGGCTGATGTCGCGTTCATGCCACAGCGCCACGTTCTCCAGCGCCGGAACCACGGCCATGCGGACCAGCCGTGCCAGGCCCGTCAGGTTCTCGGTCAGCACCGGATTGCGTTTGTGCGGCATCGCCGAGCTGCCCTTCTGGCCGGGCGAGAAGAACTCTTCGGCCTCCAGCACCTCGGTCCGCTGCATGTGGCGGATCTCGATGGCGACATTCTCGATGCTGCTGGCGATAACCCCCAGGGTGGCAAAGAACATCGCGTGGCGGTCGCGCGGAATGACCTGCGTGCTGATCGGTTCGGGCGTCAGGCCCAGCATCTTGCAGACGTGCTCTTCGACCGCCGGGTCGATGTTGGCGAAGGTCCCGACCGCGCCCGAGATCGCGCCAGTGGCGACCTCTTTCCGGGCGTTTTCAAGACGTTCGCGGTTGCGCTTCATCTCGGCGTAGAATCGGGCGAAGGTCAGGCCCATCGTGGTGGGCTCGGCGTGGATGCCGTGGCTGCGCCCGATGCGGACGGTGTCCTTGTGCTCATGGGCGCGGGTCTTCAGCGCGGCAAGCACCCGGTCCAGTGCCTTGAGCAAGAGGTCCGAGGCGCGGACCAGCTGGATGTTCAGCGTGGTGTCCAACACGTCCGAGGACGTCATGCCCTGATGGACAAACCGCGCCTCGTCATTGCCTATGATCTCGGCCAGATGCGTCAGGAAGGCGATGACGTCGTGCTTGGTCACCGCCTCGATCTCGTCGATGCGGGCCACGTCGAACGGCACATCCTTGGCGCGCCAGACGGCCGCCGCATTCGCTTTCGGGATCACCCCCAGAGCGGCTTGCGCGTCGCAGGCATGGGCCTCGATCTCGAACCAGATCTTGAAGCGGGTTTCCGGGGACCAGATCGCCACCATTTCGGGGCGGGAATAGCGCGGGATCATCGGGGAGCCTCCGGGACAGCAAGGGTTGCGTCCCCTTAATCTGCGGCCTGTCAGGGTGCAAGGCGTCAGGGGAAGGCCGCGATCAGGTCGGGCGGGATGACAAGCGGGGTGATCTGGCCTGCCAGGAGCGCGACAAGCATCACGGCAACCGAGGTGCCCAGGGCGAGGCTTGCCGTGCCGCCGGCAGGCCACTGGCGCGACAGCGGCACCGAGAGATGCGCGAAAACCGCCAGCACGGCGAGCCCATAGTAAAGTGCGAAGACCGCAGGCCACGGGTCAGGGGCGTGCAACCCGGCGGCGGCGAAGGCGAGGTCGGTCTCGGTGCCGTGCCAGCGGGCGGACAGGACCGCACCAAGGTGGATCAGCAGGAAGAAGGCCAGGTAAAGGCCCGAGGCTGTCTGCAGTGTCCAACGCCTGCGCCGGACAAACAGCGCAAGGCCCAGCCCGATCTGCATTGCCACGGCCAGCAGAAGGAGCGGCTCAACCAGCGGATTGCGGTAGATCGTGCGGAGCGCAGCCTGCACCGTGCCGTGGGTCGCCTGACCCAATAGTCCCGCCAGGTGGTTGCCCAGATGCAGCGCCAGGAACAGGGCCAGGACGCCCGCTAGCGCCCGGTGCGTGCGCCTCATGCCAGGCCTGCGACCGCCAGCGCCGAGATGCCGAGAAAAGCTACCCACTGCGGCAGGATCCAGACCGTGCCCAATCGCTTGATCCCGTAGAACAGGAACAGGATCGCGGTGCTGAGGAACAGCGCCACGGGAAGCGCTGCAATGGCCAGAGCCTGATCGGGAAACAACCCGGCGGCGATGAGGGCCAGGCCCCCCAACGCCATGAAAGCGGTGGCTGCGTGCCAGACCACCGACCAGACGGCCTTGGCCGGCTCTGGCCAGTGCGCTGCGACCATCGGGCGGTGAATCTCGCGCCCGCCGGGGAAGATATGGACAAGATCAAGAACAAGCGCCGCCACACCTGCGGCCAGAAGCCAAACATTCATTGCATCCTCCATACGGTTGCGTATGGTCTAGCGGACCCGCTGGACCTTGTCCATACGGCTGCGTATGTTTGCCGCATGGGCAAGGTTGATCCGAGAGAAAAGTTGGGACGCACCGACTGGGTGCTAGCCGCCCTGCGCGCGCTGGTTCACGGCGGGATTGGCGCCGTGAAGGTCGAGGTCCTTGCCCGCGAGATCGGGGCGACGAAGGGTTCATTCTATTGGCATTTCAAGGATCTCGGCGAACTTCATAAGGTGATGCTTGAACTTTGGGAAGAGGTTGGGACGCAGCGCATCACGGCGGCAGTGCGCGCGTCAGGACTTGATCCCCGAGGGCAGTTGATGCTTCTGGCCGACATGGTTTCGGTCCGACCGGGCGAGGCGATCGGCGGAGTCGAGATCGAACCCGCCCTACGCGACTGGGGCCGCAACGACCCCCGCGCCCGCGCCGTGCTTGAACGGGTAGACCGCCAGCGGCTAGAGGATTTGGCGGGGTTCCTCCGCGCGGTGGGGGTCAGGGAGGGCGAACTGTTGCCAAAGGCGCAACTCATTTATGCCGCAGTGATCGGGTTAGAACAGTTGCGGCTGACCACCGGGGCAGAAATGGGGACACCTTTGCGCGACCTGGTGATACGGCTGATCGAGTGATGGGATAGTGCGCGGACGAGTGATGGAAGACGAAAGCAGGATTTGGCAACAGGGGATCGGCATCGCGCTTGGGGGTGCGGTGCTGGCGCTGGTCGGGGGCTAGCTCGGCTTTGTGCACCCGTTGGGCGATTCCCTGTCGGTCGGGCGCGGGATCGCGGCGGCGGCGGTGCTGATCCTGGCGGTCTTCGCCAGTTTTGCGGGGCTGCGGATGGCGGCCTTCGTGTCGATGCTGCTGGCGCTTCTGACCGGGGCGCAAGTCCTGCTGGCCTACAGTTGGCCAGGGGTGCCAGGTAGCTACACGCTTTACCAGAAGAACATGCTGTATCGGAACACCGAGTTGCCCGCGCTTGAAGCGGACATCCGTGCCGCCGCTGCGCAGATCGTGACGCTGCAAGAGGTCTCGACCCCGAACCAGGCGATGCTTGCAAATCTGAAGGACATCTATCCGACGCAGCTCCTCTGCCCGGGTGGCAGGGTCGGCGGCCCGGCGATCCTGACACGCCTCGACCCGGTAAAGGGCACCGCCTTCTGCGGCCCGAACCTGGCCGCGCTGCAGGTCGTCTCGGGCGAAAAGCGGTTCTGGCTGGTCTCGGTCCACCTGCGCTGGCCCTGGCCCTACCAGCAGGCCGACCATGTCGACCTGCTGCTGCCGATCCTCGACAAGCTGGAGGGTCCAGTTGTGATGGGCGGCGATTTCAACATGGTCCGCTGGGCGACGTCCGTGACGCGCCTGGCCGAGATCGTCGGGACCCGCCCGGCGGGGCCGACTTTCGGCAGTTACATCGGCCTGACCAGCCTTTTCCCGCTGCCTATCGACCACGTCTTTTCGACCCGCGGCGGCAAGACCGCGGCGCGCCCCGCGCTGGGGTCGGACCATCTTGGCATCCTGGCCGCGGTCGAAATCTGAGGCGTGGTGCGTCCGGCTGGCCGGGCCTCCTGAAGCAGGTTTCCAGTTCGGAGGCTTTGATGCGCGCGATCCTGTTTTGCCTGACCCTTGCCACAACAACCCTGGCCGAGGGCTGGCGCGTGTTGGACGATGCCGGGATCACCTTGGCCCTGTCGGTGCGGGGGCTGCAGTACGAGGACGGCACGACCCAGACCTTCTTCTAAGGTGCCGGACCTTACATGAGGCCGGGGGCGAGGGCCGATATGGGGACCTTTGATGGCCAGGATGGACATGCGCTGCTGGCGCGCCGTGAAAGCTGCTTGTCGTAGACTTCGTCACTCTTCGCTTGCGCCGCGCCGGGCTCGTCCGACGAGAAGACGAAGTCGCACGAGGAGGCGCCGGTCACCCCATCAGCCGCGCGTCGAACGGATAGCGCGTCAGCGTCTCGCAGCCGGTTTCGGTGATCAGCACCTGATCCTCCAGCTTGATCGAGAAATCCCCGCCCTCCGGCGACACCAGCGCCTCGACGCAGAGGACCATCCCCGGCTCCAGCGCCGCATCGAAGGCGCCGGGCATCCAGCCGTCGGGGTAGTGGACATAGGGCCATTCGTCGCAAAGCCCGACGCCGTGCATCTTGCAGGAATACTTCTGCGCCCAGTATTCCGGGGCAAGCTGGTGGCCCTGCATCACCAGGTCCTCGATGGTCACGCCAGGACGAAGCCGCTCTTTATGGTCGGCAATGTGGTCAAGCGCGTGGTGGAAGGCCGAGACCATCGCGTTCGAGGGTCGGGCATCGCCGACCCACCAGGTCCGGCTGATGTCGATGCAGAAGCCGTAGGCGCCGATCAGGTCGGTGTCGAAAGCCACGATCTCGTTCGGCTGCACCAGCCGCGGCCCACATTCCTGGAACCAGGGGTTCGTCCGGGGACCCGAGGCGAGCAAGCGCGTCTCGATCCACTCCCCCCCGCGCCGGATATTGGCGGCATGGAGTTCCGCCCAGATTGCATCCTCGGACACCTTGCCGGACGGCACATTCGCTCGGGTGAAAGCCTCCATCTCGGCAATCCCGGCCTCGCAGGCGACATGAGCGCAGCGCATCGCCAGGATCTCGTCCGGCGTCTTCACCGCGCGAACGCGTTCGGTGACCTCTTCGCCTTCCTCGACAGTGAAGCCGATGGCCTCCAGCGCCCGCAGCCCGTGGACCATGATCTTGTCCACCGCCAGCCGCCGGTTGGTCCCGGCATGTTCCCGCATCACTTCGTCCACCTGCGCGGCAAAGCCCTGCGCCGCCTGCTGTCCCCGGTCGCCGGTCGAGTTGTAAAAGAACGTCGCGCCCGAGCGCAGCTCCTTCACCAGCGGGTTGAAGGTCACGAGGAAGGGCGAGTTCTTGTACTCCCACATCACCATGTGGCCATTGGCGCAGAGAAGGCAGGCCCGGAACGGGTTGTGCGTGTTCCACAGCTGCATGTTGGTCGTGTCGGTCGCGTAGCGGATGTTCAGGGGGTCGAACATCAACAAGCCGCCATAGTCCCGCGCGACCAGCCCCGCCGTCAGCTTGCGCCACCGATCCTCGCGCATCCGGGACAGGTTCGGCAGCGTCAGCCCCGCCGCCGCCCATTCCCCGAACGCCAGCTGAGTTGGCCCGATTTCGACCCGGTCATTGTCGTTCGGCGTCCCGTCCGCCAGCGCAGTGCCGCGCGTGGGGTCGATCTTCCGGCGGTCGCGCTGATAGTCCATGTGGTCCTCTCGTTTGCGCCACACTGCCCCGGCGGCAAGGCCCCGCCTAAGCCAGTCGCGACGTGCACTGGTCGCAAATGTGTTGGTTGCAGCGGCTCGCGCCCCATGCTCAAAGACGGCCATGCCCGATCCGATGCAAAACGCCCCGATCCTGCAGGACCGCCTGCCGCATCTGCCCTGGATCGACCCGCGCACCCGGCGTCTGCCGGGCATCCTGCCGGTCGAGGGCCGCGACTGGCTGCGCCTGGACGAGGCCTACGCCCCCCAGATGGCGCTGCGCGACCGGCTGATTGCAGAGCAGCCCAAGGTCGTCCACGCCCTTCTTCCCCAGGCCCGCCCTGCTGCCGCAGAGCTTTACGCCGCCATCCTTGACTGGCTGCGCCAGGCCCCCGGCTTCAGCTTCGGCCCCGGCCGCATCACGCGTCCCGACGGCACCCCTGTCCCGCTGGACCCGACGCGGCCGCTTCTTACCCTTGGCCGGTTGGTTCAAGAGGACCTCTGCCTGATGGAGCGCACCGGCGAGGAATACGTGCTGACCGGCGGTATTCTCTGTTTCCCCGCCAGCTGGTCGCTAGCCCAGAAGCTTGGACGTCCGCTGACCGGCATCCACAACCCGGTCCCGGTCTACGATGCCGACCTTGCACGACGCGTCGCACGGCTTTTCGATGCGATCCGGCCCGAGCAGCCCTTGTGGCGGATGAACTACCTGACCTACGACGATTTCGTGCTGCACCAGCCCAGGGTCGAGGGCGAAAAGCGCCCGCAGCCCAGGGGCCACGTCTTCATCCGCTGCGAACGCCAGTGCCTTCTGCGCCTGCCCGTCACCAGGGCCGTGGTCTTCACCATCCACACCTATGTCGTCGACGCCGCCTCGGTGACGCCGGAAGACCTTGCCGCCCTGCGCGAGGCCGTGCATTGACCCGCTGTCTTCTGGTCCTTGCACATCCGCTGGGCGACAGCCTGAACGCTCGGCTTGCCAGCACGGTCGAGGCGCTGGCCCGCGATCAGGGCTGGCAGGTCACCCGGCGCGACCTTTACGCGCAAGGCTTCGACCCCCGCCTTACCCCCGCCGAGCGTGCGGGCTACTACGCAACACCTGCCGCCATGCTGGCCGCCACGCTGGCCGAAGAAAAGCAGGAGCTGGCCCAGACCCAGGTCCTGATCCTGGTCTTTCCGACCTGGTGGTTCGGCTTTCCGGCGATCCTGAAGGGCTGGTTCGACCGGGTCTGGACCCCGGGCACCGCCTTCGACCATTCCCCCGGCTTCGGCCCGATGCTGCCGCGCCTTGACGCTTTGCACGAGGTGCTGGCCGTGACGACGATGGGCGCGCCCGCCTGGATCGACTGGCTGGTCCTGCGCCGCCCCCTGCGCCGGATCCTCGCGCTTGCGATCCTGAAACCCTGCGCGCCGAAAGCCCGGCTGACCTGGCGCGCGCTTCATTCTGCCGAGGCGGTGCCCGAGCCCCGCATCGCCAGGCTGGAAGCCACGCTGGCCTCCGACCTCACCCGACTGAAACGGAGACTGACATGCCCGGACTGATCCGCCGTACCCTGCTGATCGGCGGGGCCGCCGCCGTGGCCGCCGGAGGCATTGCCTGGTGGCGGCGCGGCCAGGGCGCAACCGAGATCGCCTATGGCGCCGACCCGCGTCAGGTGATGGACGTGACCCTGCCCGCGGGCAGCGGCCCGCATCCGGTGCTGCTGATGATCCACGGCGGCGCCTTCAAGGTCGGCGACAAGTCCGAGATGACGATCTGGCCCGAACTGACCCAGGCGGGGATTGCCGTCGTGCGGATCAACTACCGCCTGTCCGGTGCCGCGAAATGGCCGGCCCAGGGCGAAGATTGCCTGGCCGCCGTCGTCCACCTGCAACGCGAAGGCATGGCCTTGGGCCTTGATCCGGCCCGGCTGGTGCTACTTGGCCAGTCGGCGGGCGCCTTCCTTGCCGTCTCGACCGCGCTCAGCCTGGTCGAAGTCGGGCTTCGTCCGCGCGGCGTGGTAAGCCTTTTCGGCCCGATGGATTTCTCGACGATGGATCAGGACATGGCGACACTGGGCCGGACCCCGGCGATGGGGGCGACCGATCCCGCCGACAGCGCGGAAAGCGAGCTCCTCGGCTATGCCGTCGGCGAGAACCGCGCCGCCGCCCGAGCGGTGGGGCCGGTCGGTCGGCTCTCCCGGCTGCAAGAGCCGCTGCCGCCGATCCTGATCCGACACGGCGACGCCGACCCCTTGATCGCTGACTTGCAGGCCAAGCGCCTGCGCGAAGCCTGGATCGCGGCTGATCCGCAGGCCGAGGTCGACTACAAGCTCGTCCCTGGCGCAGGCCACGGCGGTGAACTCTTTGAAACGGACCCGGTCAAGGCCGAGGTCCTTGCCTTCCTGCAGAAGACGCTCGGCTAATCCAGATTCCTTCGGCAAAGGCCTTTCACCTGGCACCAAGTATCCCCGCCGGAGGCTCTCCGAGCGGCCTTGCGTCCTTCACGCAAGACCGCGAGACAAAAGACCTGCGCGAAGCGCTCAATTCGAAAATCCGCCGGTCGAAATCCGCCGACACTCACAGGGATTGGTCAGTCGTCAGCCCCGATTTGCCGCAGATCCCGGCCCGCGGCCCAAAGCCATACCCCCCGCCCCAGGCCGTAGGGCAGGGCAAGAAGCACGGTGGCCCAGCCGATCGCATAGCCCGAGACCTGGATCGCGCCTTCAGCCACCGGTCCCGGCGGGGCAGGGGGCTGGTCCGGCTCTGGCACGGGGTCGCGCATCGGCCCCGCCCCGATTTCGCTGCGGATCGACGCAAGGGGGTCATCCCCCGGCGGCAGAAGCTTCGGCTCGGGCAGGACAACAGGTGCGACCGCGCCCGGAGCCAGGGCGGGCGCAAGTTCGGAAGGCTCAGGCGGGGTGGGGCTGGCCGCGTCCCAAAGATGCGGCTGAATCTCCGCGACCAGCGCATTGCCGCGGCGCACGTCGGGGTCCGCCGTGGCGCTGGCATGCGACAGAGTGGCCGCCAGGGTCTTGACCCAGCCCGCAACCCGCAGGTGCGAGGGCACAAAGCGCGACGCGCGACCCAGCTTTTCCGCCGGGATGCGTCTCTGGCCGTCCTTCACGTCGATCGCCACCGCCCGCAACCGCCGGGCCGCCCAGGCGTGGATCGGGGCCACTCCCTGCCGCGCAAGGTACAGGCCCGCCCGCCCCAGCGCGCGCAGGTCGAAGGGCGGCCGCTGCCCACCCGAGGCCCAGATTTCCGGGCGGCCCGCGCCCGGCTTCTTGCGCGAAGGGTCTTTCGCCATGCCTGTTCCGTCCCTGTCTTCGGCCAAGGCTATCTGTGCGCCACATACTTTCCAAGACGTTAATGTCCAAGGTTCAAGGTAAGTAATTTCAGGAGCTTGGGCGATCTGCCCTGCGTGGACATCCATGAAAAAGGGCGCCCGAAGGCGCCCTCTTGGTCCAGGCCAGGTAGGGTGGGCCATCGGCCCACCGCCCCTCAGCAGGAATAGTACATCTGGTACTCGACCGGGTGGGGGGTGTGCTCGTAGGCATAGACCTCCTCCCACTTCAGCGCCATGTAGGCCTCCAGTTGGTCGCGGTCGAACACGTCGCCCGCCAGGAGGAAGTCCATGTCCTTCTCCAGCTCTTCCAGAGCCTCCCGCAGCGAGCCGCAGACGGTCGGAATTTCGGCCAGTTCTTCGGGCGGCAGATCGTAGAGGTCCTTGTCCGAAGCCGGACCCGGGTCGATCTTGTTCTTGATGCCGTCAAGGCCGGCCATCAGCAGCGCCGCGAAAGCCAGGTAGGGGTTCGCCGACGGATCGGGGAAACGGGCCTCGACACGCTTGGCCTTCGGCGATTCCGTCCACGGAATACGGACGCAGCCCGACCGGTTGCGGGCCGAATACGCGCGCAGGACCGGGGCTTCAAAGCCCGGGATCAGGCGCTTGTAGCTGTTAGTGCCGGGGTTGGTCAGCGCGTTCAGGGCCTTGGCATGCTTCAGGATGCCGCCGATGAACCACAGGGCCTCCTGCGACAGGTCGGCATACTTGTCGCCCGCGAACAGCGGCTTGCCGCCCTTCCAGATCGACATGTTGACGTGCATCCCCGAGCCGTTGTCGCCCTTCATGGGCTTCGGCATGAAGGTCACGGTCTTTCCGTAGGCGTGCGCCACGTTGTGGATCACATACTTGTACTTCTGGATGTTGTCGGCCTGTTCGACCAGACCGCCGAAAATCATCCCAAGCTCGTGCTGGCAGGTCGCGACCTCGTGGTGGTGCTTGTCGACCTTGATGCCCATCCGCTTCATGGTGGACAGCATCTCGCCCCGGATGTCCTGGGCCTCGTCGATCGGGTTCACCGGGAAGTAGCCGCCCTTGTGGCCCGCGCGGTGGCCGTAGTTGCCGCCTTCGGTCACGGTGTCGGTGTTCCAGGCGGCGGCTTCGGCGTCGATCTCGTAGGCGACCTTGCGCGGGGTGACCGAGTAGCGCACGTCGTCGAAGAGGAAGAACTCGGCTTCCGGCCCGAAATAGGCCGCGTCACCGATGCCCGAGGACTTGAGGTATGCCTCGGCCTTCAGCGCGATCTGGCGCGGGCAGCGGGCATAGGCCTCGCCCGTATCTGGCTCGACCACGTTGCAGTGCACGCACATGGTCTTTTCGGCGTAGAACGGGTCGATGTAGACCGAGGACGCATCGGGCATCAGCTTCATGTCGGACTGGTCGATCGACTTCCAGCCCGCGATCGACGAGCCGTCGAACATGAAGCCTTCCTCGAAGAAATCCTCGTCCACAAGGTCGGCCACCAGCGTCACGTGCTGGAGCTTGCCCTTGGGGTCGGTGAAGCGGATGTCGACGTATTCGACGTCCTCGTCCTTCATCAGTGTCAGAGCCTTGGCAACGGCGCTCATCTGACTGCCTTTCGGTTTGGGGTTGATGGTTAGGCCCAGAGAGCCGGTTCAGACAGCATCGTCGCCGGTTTCACCGGTGCGGATGCGGATGGCTTGTTCCACGGGGGTGACGAAGATCTTGCCGTCGCCGATCTTGTCGGTGCGCGCGGCCGTGATGATCGCCTGGACGGCGGTGTCGACCATGTCGTCGGTCAGCACGACCTCGATCTTCACCTTGGGCAGGAAGTCGACGACATATTCGGCGCCACGGTAAAGCTCGGTATGGCCCTTCTGGCGGCCGAAGCCCTTGACCTCGGTGACAGACAGGCCCTGGATGCCCGCTTCCTGAAGCGCCTCTTTGACTTCATCCAGCTTGAACGGCTTGATGATCGCTTCGACTTTCTTCATTGGGCCGACTCCCCCCGGTTCCGTCTTTGCCCGTCTCACCACTTCCCCGCGGGGGGGACAATGTGACAGGGTTTTGTTGTGGCTTGTCGCCGGGGGATTCCTTGGGCGATGCCTAAAATTTATGCAATGCGCCTGCGGTGCGGGCAGTTTGAAAACTTGGGTGCTGGAAGAATGACAGAACTCCTGACCGCCGCGCAGATGCGGGCCGTTGAGGCGGCAGCGATAGCCTCGGGTGAGGTCACCGGCCTGGAGCTGATGGAGCGCGCCGGGCGGGGCGTGGTCGAGGCGATCTTCGAGGATTGGCCGGAGCTGCGCGCCACCTCGCACCGGGCGGTGGTCCTGTGTGGGCCGGGCAACAACGGCGGCGACGGGTTCGTCGTGGCGCGGCTGTTGCAGGAGTGGGGCTGGGAGGTTGAGGTGTTCCTCTACGGCGACCCGGAGAAGATGCCTCCGGACGCGCGGGTGAATTATGAGCGGTGGGTGGGGATGGGGGAGGTTGTCCCGCTTGAGAACTACGGCGCGCTGCCCGTCGTGGGGAACAATGCCGCGCTTGGTCCAATGCCCCCCTACGATCCACTTGTCGTGGATGCGGTTTTTGGCATCGGTTGCGTTCGACCAACCGAAGGTCAACTTGCGGAGGTTCTGGACCACGTCAACCACATCGCCCAATACGAACGGACGAAAGTCGTCGCAATCGACCTTCCTAGCGGGTTGTGTTCGGACAGCGGCAGCGGGATCGGAGAGACCGCAGGTGCCAACCTAACGGTCACCTTCCATCGGCAGAAGGTCGGGCAATGGCTTGGTGATGGACCCATACACTGCGGAAGGCTTAGGGTGTGCGACATCGGACTGGCATCGTTCCGGGTTAAAGGTGTGGCAGAGGACGGTACGGAAGTTCTGGAACGCCTTAGGGACGGCGAAGAGCTCGAAGATGCCGACTGGCGAATACTGAAAGGCGGTGTTCGCCTGGTCAACAGGCCACGCCTCCCGTGGAAATGGTCACAGGGCCACAAATACTCCCACGGCCACGCCCTCATCCTCTCCGGCCCCTCCGGTCGCGGTGGCGCGGCGCGGTTGGCGGCGCGGGGAAGCTTGCGGATCGGGGCTGGGGTGGTGACGGTGGGGTGCCCTCCCGACGCCATCCCCGAGCACGCCGCGCGGTTGGATGCGGTGATGCTGCGGGGGGTGGCGGATGGGGAGGCTCTGGCCGGGGTGCTGGAGGATTGGCGGATCAATGCGCTGTGTGTGGGGCCGGGGTTGGGGGTTGGCGACCGGGAAGCGGGGTTGGTCGGGGTGGCGTTGGGGAGTCGGGGTGAACCCCGACCTACGGGGCCTGTAGGTCGGGGTTCACTCCGACTCGTCCTCGACGCCGACGCCCTGACCATCCTCTCCCACCACGCAGACCTCTTCGCCGCCCTGCATGACGGTTGCGTCCTGACCCCCCATGCCGGAGAGTTCGCCCGCCTCTTCCCCGACATCGCCGAAAAGCTCGCGGCCCCCGCCACCAAAGGCCCCGCCTATTCCAAGGTCGACGCCACGCGCGAGGCGGCGAAGCAGGCGGGCTGCGTGGTCCTTTACAAAGGCCCCGACACGGTGATCGCCGACCCCACGGGGCACTGCGCCATCAACTCGGCCCACTACCACCGCGCGGCGCCGTGGCTCGCGACAGCAGGGTCGGGGGATGTGCTGGCGGGGTTTATCACCGGCCTCATGGCGCGGGGGTCCTCGCCCTTTGACGCCGCCTGCACCGGGGCCTGGCTGCATGTGGAATGTGCGCTGTCGTTCGGGCCGGGGCTGATTGCCGAAGACCTGCCCGAGGAGCTGCCGAAGGTGTTCCGGGCTCTGGGTCTGTAGGGTGGTCGATTCGCCCACCTTCCGGTCAAACAGCGCGGTCGATCTTGGTGGACAAATGGATCAGGCTTTCCGAAGCCCTGACCCCGGTCATCGCGCCGATCTGGTCCAGCACCGAATCGAGGACCTGGGTGTTGGGGCAGGCGACCTGCACCAGAAAGTCGAAGCGGCCAGAGGTGGTGAAGACCCGTTCGATCTCGGCAATCGACCGCAAACGGGCCAGAACCGCCGCCTGCGAGCGGGGTTCGATGGTCAGCAGGACCGAGGCCCGCAGCCGCCCCTCCCGCGCGGCCTCACCCAGTTTCAGGGTGTAGCCGGCGATCACGCCGGAGGTCTCCAACCGCTCCAGCCGCGCCTGAATCGTGGACCGCGCGACCTTCAACCGGCGCGATAACGTGGCCACCGAAACCCGCGCGTCGGCGGAGAGAAGCCCAATGATGTTGCGATCAAGTTCGTCCATGCAATCTGCCGTCCCTTTTCGTCATTATAACGACGCAACCGCGCATTTATATAGTTTTGTTCGGTGAAGTTGTAACCCATATGCGTCATCCTCGATTGCAGGAAAAGGGCGGTTCATACGCACCTGGCCTGGTTCACTTGAAACCACGCTGGTGCCCGATCCCATAGCTGCACGGGGAAGGGCGAAGCGTCTTGTTGGCAAAGGAAAATCGGCCGATGGGACTCTCCAAGACAATCTGGTCCAACCCCACTGACTATCTGCGCAAAGAGCAGCCGGAAAACCCGGTGCTGTTCTTCGCCCCCTCGGCCGCGCAAGCCGCCGCGCGGCGGTTCATCGACGGCTTTCCGGGCCTCGTGACCTATGCGGTCAAGTCCAACCCCGGCGAAGCGATGGTGGAGAACCTGGCGGCAGCGGGCATCCGCGGCTTTGACTGCGCCTCGCCCTTCGAGATCGACCTGATCCGCCGTTTGGCCCCCGATGCGGCGATCCACTACAACAACCCGGTCCGCGCACGGCACGAGATCGAATATGCGGTGGCCCGCGGCGTGAAGTCCTACAGCGTCGATTCGAAGTCCGAGCTGGCGAAGCTGATCGAGATGGTTCCGGTCAAAGGCACCGAAATCAGCGTCCGCTTCAAGTTGCCGGTGGCCGGTGCCGCCTACAACTTCGGCGCCAAGTTCGGCGCGACGGTGGAACTGGCGGTGGAGCTTCTGCGCGACGTGGCGGCTGCAGGCTACATCCCTTCGATCACCTTCCACCCTGGCACGCAATGCACCGACCCCCATGCGTGGGAGGCCTATATCCGCGAGGCTGCCAACATCACCAAGGCGGCGGGCGTCAAGATCGCGCGGCTGAACGTCGGCGGCGGTTTCCCGAACCACCGGCTGCAGGCCGTGGTGCCGCAGATCGAGGATACGTTCCAGCTGATCGACCGGGTCACGACCGAGGCTTTCGGTGCCGATCGTCCAGCCCTTATCTGCGAACCGGGCCGGGCGCTGTGCGGCGACGCTTTCGCCTTGGCCGCCCGCGTCAAGGCGCTGCGCGATGGCAGCCACGTGTTCCTGAACGACGGCGTGTATGGCTCGCTCACCGAACTGCCGATGATCGGCGTGATCGACCGGATCGAGGTGCTGACGGCCACGGGCGAGAAGCGGACCGGCGAACCCGTGCCGCGCATCGTCTTCGGGCCGACCTGCGATTCGGTCGACCGGCTCCCGGGGGAGATTCCGTTGCCGTCGGACCTTGCGGAAGGCGACTTCGTCGTCTGGCAGGGCATGGGGTCCTATTCCACGGTCACCAACACCCGGTTCAACGGTTTTGGCGAGCTGCAGATGGCAACAGTGCTAAGCCTGAAGCTCTGACTGTTTGAAATCCACGTGACAACGCTGCGCCCGGCTGGACAAAATCTGTCGGGCGCTTAGCGTTTGTGAAAGTGGTTACCCCGCACGCTTCGGGGCCAGAGTTCACCAAGGAGGGCCGATGCGCCTTCTGGATCGCCTTCGCAGCTTCTTCCGCCGGACCGTCGAGCCCGTGGTGGAGCCGGCGCCTGCGCCCGAGCCGGGCCGTGTGCGCGGGGTTGTCGATCATGTCGTCATCCTGGACGGCACGATGTCCAGCCTTGAGCCGGGGAGGGAAGGGAACGCTGGCCTTCTGTTCCTGCTCTTGAAGGAGATGGGGCACCACGCCAACCGCCGACTTTACTATGAGCCGGGGATGCAGTGGGAAGGCTGGCTGCGGGGGCTGGCGCTGATCGAGGGGCGGGGGATCTCGCCGCAGATCCAGCGGGCCTATGGCTGGCTTGCGTCGGGCTACCGCGAGGGGGATCGGATCTATCTCTTCGGCTATTCGCGCGGGGCCTATGCCGTGCGCTCGCTTGCAGGTGTGATCGACCGGGTCGGCCTGCTGAAACGCGACCACGCGACGGAGCGGGCGGTGCGGTTGGCGTGGCGACATTATGAGCGGGGAGCTGACAGCCCGGCGGCGCGCGCCTTTGTCCGTCGCTTCTGCCATGACGAGGTCCCGATCGAGATGGTCGGGGTCTGGGATACGGTGAAGGCGCTGGGGGTGCGGTTGCCGCTGCTGTGGATGTTCGCCCAGGACCGGCAGGGGTTCCACAGCCACCACCTTGGCCCCTCGATCCGCCACGGCTATCACGCGCTGGCGCTGCACGAGACGCGCGAGGCCTTTGCCCCGGTCCTGTGGGAGTGTCCGCCTGGCTGGGAAGGCAACGTGGAACAGGTCTGGTTCCGGGGCGCGCATGGCGACGTTGGCGGGCAGATCGGCGACTTTGCGGCCGCGCGGCCCCTGGCGAACATCCCGCTGACCTGGATGCTGGAACGCGCCGAGGCGCTGGGGCTTTCACTTCCTGAAAGTTGGCGCGCGCGGTATCCTTGCGACCCCGAGGCGCCGATGGTCGGCACCTGGAAAAGCTGGGGCAGGGCGTTCCTGCTGCGCCGCAGCCGCGTGGTGGGTCTGGACAGGTCAGAGCGGCTGCATCCAACGGCCCTTGGCGCGGCCGAGGGGCGCTGGCCCAGCGAGCAACCGGCGGAATAGGACTTCAAGCCGCCTGCTCCGCCCCCTAGTCTGAACCGACATCGCTGCATCGAGGCCCGCTATGAGATCCGTCACCGTCGCCGCCACCCAGTTTGCCTGCACCTGGGACCTGCCCGCCAACGCCGACCGCGCCGAGGCGCTGGTTCGCGAGGCGGCCGCACAGGGCGCTTTGGTCGTGCTGATCCAGGAGCTTTTCGCAGCCCCCTATTTCTGTATCGAGCAGCATCCGAAGTATTTCGATCTGGCCGCACCGCTTGCCGGTCACCCGCTGGTCGCCCGTTTCGCCGCGCTGGCGCGCGAGTTGGGAGTGGTGATCCCGGTCAGCGTCTTCGAACGCGCGGGTCAGGCCTTCTTCAATTCGGTCGCGATGGTCGATGCGGATGGGAGTGTCCTGGGTGTCTACCGGAAAAGCCACATCCCGCAGGGGCCGGGGTATGAGGAGAAATACTACTTCTCGCCCGGGGACACCGGATTTCGGGTCTGGGACACGGCATACTGCCGGATTGGAGTGGGCATCTGCTGGGACCAGTGGTTTCCAGAATCCGCGCGGGCGATGGCTTTGCAGGGGGCAGAGGTAATCATGTATCCGACCGCCATCGGGTCCGAGCCGCCCGCGCCCGGCTATGACAGCCAGCCGCATTGGGAGAGGGTTCAGCGTGGCCACGCGGCAGCCAATCTGGTGCCGGTGGTCGCCTCGAACCGGATTGGGGTGGAGGTGGCACCGGACGGGCGCGAGGTGACGTTCTATGGCTCATCCTTCATCAGCGACCACACCGGGCAACTGGTCGCGAAGGCCGATCGGGAGTCGGAAGGAGTGATTGTCCACCAGTTCGACCTTGACGCGATTGCGGCGCTGCGGGCGAGCTGGGGCCTGTTCCGCGACCGGCGGCCCGAGTTGTATAGAGCCGTCGGTACGCTGGACGGTCAGGCATGAACTCGTCGGTTGCTTCGCGTCGCTCCGAGAAGGCGCCCGACGGCTGTAGAGCAGCGACGGGATGACCAGTCAGGCGGCCTTCAGCGTGTCCGCCATCTGGTGATTGCGGTCGCGGTGCCCGGCCTCGTCGGCGCGGACGGCGATGACAACGTCGCGCAGGCGGGCAGCCTGGGGCAGGTGCCAGTAGTCGATGGCGATCTGCGGGGCCGCGATGTTCTGGACATGGCCCGCTTCGATCTGAGCGAGGTATTGGGTGTAGCTGACGACTGCCTCTTCTTCGAGATAGCCCACGATCCGGTGCGCAATTCGGGGGGTGAAGAGGTAGAGCCAGAAGTAGGCGTTATAGAAGATCGCCTGGCCGATCATGATGACCGCCCTCTCGAACCGCGAGGGCTGGGCGACGTGGATGAAGGTCATCAGGTGCATCCGTTCGTTGTCAGCCTCTTCCAGCAGTTCCCTGATCCAGCCCTGGTCGTCCCGGATGTGACGCAGCGCCTTCAGGTGCTGAAGCAGCCCACCCACCATCCCCGGCACCGCGGCGATGGTTTCCAGCACGACCGCGCGGTGGCCGTAGCGTTTGGAGAAAAAGGCGTCTGCGAAGAGACGCATGATTTTCACCGTCCTCAGCGCCACCCGGTCGCCAAGGCTTTCAGGCCGGTGATGGGCCTTCAGGTCGATGTAGGTGTCCTTCATGGGGATACTCCTCAGGGAAAGCACAACCCTGATATGGGATGTTCCCGACGAAAAACTTCAGGTTTCCGCTGCGGCGTGACCGCGCAGCAAAAAGCCGCCCCGGAGGGCGGCCCTTGACGTCTGCGGGCGCGTCAGCGGTGGCGCAGGTCGACGTAATCTCGCTGGGTCGGGCCGATGTAGAGCTGACGGGGACGGCCGATCTTCTGGTTCTTGTCGGCGATCATCTCTTTCCACTGGCTGATCCAGCCCACGGTGCGGCTGATCGCGAAGATCGGGGTGAACATCGCGGTCGGGAAGCCCATCGCTTCCAGGATGATGCCGGAATAGAAATCAACGTTCGGGTAAAGCTTCTTCGAGACGAAGTATTCGTCTTCCAGCGCGATGCGTTCCAGTTCCTTGGCGACCTGGAGCAGGGGGTTGTTGTCGACCCCGAGCAGGCCCAGCACCTCGTCCGCCGATTCCTTCATGACCTTGGCCCGCGGGTCGAAGTTCTTGTAGACCCGGTGCCCAAAGCCCATCAGCTTGACGCCCGAGGACTTGTCCTTGGCCAGCTTGATATACTCCGGGATGCGGTCGACGGTCCCGATCTCGCGCAGTTGTTCCAGCGCGGCCTGGTTCGCTCCGCCATGGGCCGGGCCCCAGAGGCAAGCGATGCCGGCGGCGATGCAGGCAAACGGGTTCGCGCCCGACGACCCCGCCAGACGCACCGTCGAGGTCGAGGCGTTCTGCTCGTGGTCGGCGTGCAGCATCATGATCCGGTCCATCGCCTTTTCCAGGATCGGATTGACGACGTAATCCTCGGCCGGGACGGCGAAGCACATGTGCAGGAAGTTGCCCGCATAGCTGAGCGCGTTTTTCGGATAGATGAAGGGCTGGCCCACCGAATACTTGTAGGCCATCGCGGCGATGGTTGGCAGCTTGGCGATCATGCGGATCGCAGCAACCTCACGTTGCCAGGGGTCGTTGATGTCGGTGCTGTCGTGGTAGAAGGCGGCCATGGCGCCGACCACGCCCACCATCGTCGCCATCGGATGTGCGTCGCGGCGGAAGCCGCGGAAGAAGTAGTGCATCTGTTCATGCACCATCGTGTGCTTCGTCACCCGCCCGGTGAAGTCGGCCAACTGCGCCGCATTCGGCAGTTCGCCGTACAGAAGCAGATAGCAGACCTCGAGGTGGGTCGACTTCTCGGCCAGCTGTTCAATGGGATAGCCGCGATACAGAAGCTCCCCCTTGTCGCCGTCGATATAGGTGATGGCGCTTTCGCAGGCAGCCGTCGAGGTGAAGCCCGGGTCATAGGTGAACACGTCCGCCTCGCCGTAAAGCTTGCGGATGTCCAGCACATCGGGGCCGAGAGTTGGTTTGTGGACGGGCAGGTCGTAGGTGGTCCCGTTCAGCTCAAGCTTTGCGACAGTATCGGACATGGTGCTCCCCGGTCATGGCGGTCGTCCCTGGCAGGGGCGGCCATTGGCTATCCTGCACCCCGGCTGGGGTGGGTTCAAGGCCGGGGGGCGCACTTCACAAAGCGGCGTCCGACAGCCTGGCGACGGTTTCTTCCCGACCGATGGTTAGCATCATGTCGTAAACCGAAGGTGTAACAGTTCGTCCCGCAAGGGCCGCGCGCAGGGGTGCTGCAAGCTTGCCGAACCCGATGCCGTTTTCCGCGGCAATGCCGGTCAGGATGGGCTCAAGCGCCTCTTTCGTCCAGTTAGCACTATGCAGGCGCGGCGTCAACGATTTCAGTATACCACGGGATACCGTATCCAGCGCCTCGTCGGCCTTCGCATCCCGCGCTATGGGTCGTGAAACCATCAGGAACGCCGCTTTATCAATAAGTTCCGGGAAGGTCTTCGCAGATGACTTGAGGAAGGACAGAGCCTGTTTCATCAGGCTTACCTGCCCTTCAGTCAGCGCAGGACGGCCCGCAGCGGTCAGGTAGGCCTGCAATTCATGCAGCAGTGCGGCATCCTCGGCCATTGCCATGTGGTGCCCGCAGGTGTTTTCCAGCTTCTTGAAGTCCAGCCGTGCCGGAGCGCGACCGATTCCCGACAGGTCGAACATCTTCATCGCCTCGTCCGAGGTGAAGATCTCGGCATCGCCATGCGCCCAGCCCAGCCGGGTCAGATAGTTGCGCATCCCCGCTGCGGGGTATCCCATCGCCTGATACTCCTCGACCCCCGTGGCCCCGTGGCGTTTCGAGAGCTTCTTGCCGTCTGGCCCGTGGATCAGCGGGATATGCGCCCAGACCGGCACGGTCCATCCCATCGCGTCATAGACCATCTGCTGTCGCGCGGCGTTGTTCAGGTGGTCGTCGCCGCGGATCACATGGGTCACGCCCATGTCGTGATCGTCGACCACCACGGCCAGCATGTAGACGGGCGTCCCGTCCGAGCGCAGGACAATCATGTCGTCCAGCGTCTCATTCTTGATGACCACGCGCCCCTGGACCTGGTCCTCGATGACGGTTTCGCCGGTGCGGGGCGCCTTCATGCGGATGGCGTAGGGCGCATCGGGATAGGTCGCTGGATCGGCGTCGCGCCAGGGGCTGATGAAGACCGCATAGCTTGCGCCCGCAGCCTCTTGCGCGGCGCGGAAGGCGGCGATTTCTTCCTGTGTCGAGAAGCACTTGTAGGCTGTTCCTCGCGCCAGCATCTCGCGCGCCACCTCGGCATGGCGATCCTTCCGGGCGAACTGGCTGACGACTTCGCCGTCCCAGTCGAGGCCCAGCCAGGTCAGGCCGCGCAGGATCGCTGCGGTCGCTTCCGGGGTCGAGCGTTCGCGGTCGGTATCCTCGATCCTGAGGAGGAACTTGCCGCCGCGGCCGCGCGCGTAAAGCCAGTTGAACAAAGCCGTCCGTCCGCCGCCGATGTGCAGATACCCGGTGGGCGAGGGCGCGAAGCGGGTGACGACGGGGATGGACATGACGGCGTTAACCTTTCGGAAACCAAGAGCGGCGTAGGCTTGGCGTGGGTTTAGGCAATCGTGGGGTTGGAAACAAGGTGGCCCCCGTACAGACGATCTCAAGGCTGATCCTTGCGCCGCTGGAGGCGCTGCAGACGGCGCGAGGGATGCTTTTTCCCTGGATCGCCGTGCTGATCGGCTGCGGCATCGGCATCTGGTTCACGGTGGAGGGCGAGCCGGAAGCCGGAAGCTACGCGCTGGCCGCGCTGCTGGTGGCCGGGGGTCTGGGGCTTGGCTGGTGGTTCCCGCTTGCGCGGCCCCTTGGTCTTGCCGTGGCAGCCCTTGCGGTCGGCTGGATCGCGGCAGGCGTCCGCGCTCATTCGCTGGATGCCCCGATGCTGACCTTCCGCTACTATGGCCCGGTCGAGGGGCGGATCGTCGAGATCGACCGTTCGCAATCCGATGCCCTCCGCCTGACGCTGGATCAGGTCGTGTTGCAGGACGTCTCGCCCGAGCGCACTCCGGCACGGGTCCGCGTCTCCTTGCAGGGCGAGCAGGACTGGCTGAAACCCGCGCCCGGCCAGGTGGTGATCCTGACCGCGAACCTTGCAGCCCCGGACGGCCCAGTCGAACCTGGTGCCTTTGACTTTCGCCGCATGGCCTTCTTCGACCAGCTGGGCGGCGTCGGCTATACCCGCACGCCCGTCCTCTTGCTCGAGGAACCCAAGGACGGCGCGTTGCCAATCGACCGGCTGCGGACCTGGCTGACGCAAGGTATGCTGGCGCATATGGATGGCCAGCCGGGGGCTTTCGCGGCGGGGGCGATGACAGGGGACCGCAGCGCAATCACCGAGGACACGGTGCAGGCGCTGCGGGATTCATCGCTGGCGCACCTTCTGGCGATTTCGGGAATGAACATGGCGTTCCTGACCGGCTTCGTCTTCGCGCTGTTCCGCTATGGATTGGCGCTGATCCCCTTCATTGCCTTGCGGGTGAACACCAAGAAGGTCGCAGCGGTGGTCAGCCTGGGGGTGGCGTTGTTCTACCTGCTTCTGTCCGGTGCGAACGTGGCGACGGAACGCGCCTTCATCATGATCTCGGTGATGCTTGGTGCGGTCCTGCTGGACCGCCGCGCCCTGACGCTGCGGTCGGTGGCGGTGGCGGCGATGATCCTGCTTTTGTTCAAGCCCGAAAGCCTGCTGGAACCCGGCTTCCAGATGTCCTTTGCCGCCACCATTGCGCTGATCGTGGGCTTTGCGGCGTTGGACGGCAGCATCTACCGTCAGCGCATCCCGCGCTGGATGATGCCGGTGTTCACGCTGGTTCTGTCCTCATTGATCGGGGGCCTGTCGACGGCACCCTATGCGGCGGCCCATTTCAACCGGTTCACGGATTACGGTCTTCTGGCCAACGTGCTGACCGTCCCGGTGATGGGCGCGGTGATCATGCCGGCGGGGGCGGTCGCGGCACTGCTTGCCCCAGTCGGCCTTGCCTGGCTGCCGCTCTGGTTCATGGAACAGGGCGCGCGCTGGATTCTGTTTGTGGCGCACTGGATCGCCGGGCTGGAGGGGGCGGTGACCGCGATCCCCGCGCCGGGACCTTGGGTGCTGCCACTTTTCACACTGGGGGCGATCTGGCTGATCCTCTGGCGCGGCAGGGTGCAGGCTTTTGGTCTGGTTCTGGTCTTGGCGGCGTTCGGCATCTGGGGGATGGCGGATCGACCGGTGCTGCTGGTGTCGGGTGACGGGCGTCTTCTTGGCCTTGAAGGGCCGGAGGGGCGGGCGCTGTCGGCTCCGAAAGGCGGCGGCTTTGCGGCGGAGAACTGGTTGCAGAATGATGGCGACCTTGCCGAACAGCCTCAGGCCGCCGAGCGTCCGGGCTTTGTCGGGCCGAAGGGCGAACGCTGGTTCGACCTTGGCGGCCTCAGGGCCGTGGCGCTGTCGGGCAAGGGAGCCGAGGCGAAGCTGGCCGATGTCTGCCCCAGGGCCGACCTGGTGATCCTTGCGGCGAAGGTGGAGGCCGGACCGCCCGGCTGTCCGCTGATCGAGCAGGCTTTGCTGTTGCAGACCGGGCCGCTTGCCATCTGGCTGGAGAGCGACCAGCTGCGGATCGAGCGGACAAAGGGGGCGAGCCGTCTCTGGTCGCCCCGGTCGCGTTACGTCGACCTGCCGGACCTGTCGGCCAAGTCGCTTGCGTCGGCTTCTCAGTAGCTGCGGATCAGCCCGACGAGACGACCCTGCACCTTGACCAGGTGATCGGGGAACACCCGCGTCTCGTAGGCCGGGTTGGCGGCTTCCAGCGCGATCATGTTACCGCGGCGGCGGTAGCGTTTCAGGGTCGCCTCGTGATCTTCGACCAGCGCCACGACGATATCGCCGTTTTCGGCGGTAGCTTGTTCGCGGATCACCACGATGTCGCCATCATTGATACCGGCCTCGATCATGGAATCGCCTTTGACTTCAAGCGCATAGTGCTGGCCGTTGCCCGACAGCATCGAACCGGGCACCGCGATGTGGTGCGACACTTCCGAGATTGCTTCGATCGGGACACCCGCTGCAATGCGGCCCATGACCGGCAGTTCCATCGCGTGAACGGCGGAAATCGGCATCGCCCCGCGCGGCGGATCGACCTTGTCGCCCACAATCAGCTTGGGGCTGAAACCAGGTTTCTCCATCGCTTCGGGCAGCTTCACGATTTCCAGCGCGCGGGCGCGGTGGGCGAGGCGGCGGATGAATCCGCGTTCTTCCAGCGCGGTGATCAGCCGGTGGATGCCCGACTTCGACCGCAGGTCCAGCGCATCCTTCATTTCATCGAAGGATGGCGGCACCCCGTCGCGGTCCATCCGCGTCTTGATGAAGTCCAGAAGTTCCAACTGCTTGCGTGTCAGCACGGGGCTTACTCCCACATCATGCGTTTTCACAATGTTCTGCCCGTGTTCCCGGTTTGTGTCAAGAAATATCCACAGGCGTCTAAAGCGGCAGATAGGGAACCGTGTCGCCGGCGTGACAGGCAGGTGCGTCGATGGGGCGGAGCAGCAGGGCATCGGCCTGGCCGAGGATCGACAAAAGTGCAGAGTCCTGACGGTCGAAGGGGGCGATTCCGGGCAGCCCGTCACCGGGAAGAAGTCGCGCCCGCATGTAGTGCGCGCGCGGCCCGTTGGCGGGGAGGTCTGTGGTCAATCGAGCCTGCAGGTATTGTGGCGCGGCATCGGGACGGCCCAGCAGGGCGCGGACCATTGGCAAGAGGAAGAGATGCCCGCAGACGATGGCGCTGACCGGGTTTCCCGGCAGGCCCAGCATCGGCACGCCGTTCAGCCGCCCCGCCATCAGGGGCTTGCCGGGACGCAATGCCAGCTTCCAGAAGCTGTGCTCAAGCCCTGCGACGCGGCCGACAAGATCGTGGTCCCCCACCGATGCACCGCCGATGGTGACGATCAGGTCGGCATCGTCGGCAAGGCCAAGGACGGTTGCAAGTTCCGCCTCGGTGTCCCGCGCGATAGGAAGCAGGCGGGAGAGACCGCCTTCGGCCTCGATCATCGCCTGCAGCGCAAAGCTGTTCGAGGCGTTGATCTGGTCGGGGCGGGGGTCTTCGCCGGGCATGACCAACTCGTCCCCCGTAGCCACGATCGCGACCACCGGGCGGCGGGTTGCCTGCACGGCGGGAATGTTCATCGCGGCGAGAAGGGCAAGGTCATTGGGGCGCAGACGGCGGGGGGAGAGGCTGTCTCCGGCGCGAAAATCCTGGCCCTGCGGGCGGATGTGCGGGCCTGCGTCCAGCCCGTCCTTCAGGAGGATCCGGTCGTCGAGCCGGACCACATCTTCCTGGATGATGACCCGCGTCGCACCGCGCGGCACGGGGGCGCCAGTGAAGATGCGCACGGCCTGGCCGGGGCCGACCTCGCCGCCGAAAGCATGACCAGCCCCCGCTTCGCCGATGACGACGAAGTTGTCATCCGGCCCGGGATTGCCCTGCACGGCATAGCCGTCCATCGCCGAGGCCGGAAAGGGTGGCTGGTCGCGCTTGGCGACTGCAGGCCTGCACATCCAGCGGCCAGCCGCCTGGGCAAGCGGAACAACCTCCGGTGAAAGCGGCGCGACAAGGGCCAGGCAACGAGCAAGTGCCTCTTCGACCGAGATCATCAGAGCGCCTCGTAACGGCCTGTTTTACCGCCGTCTTTCAGGATCAGTCGAACCCCGTCGATCACCATCGATTTCTCCACCGCCTTGACCATGTCATAGACGGTCAGCGCTGCGACCGAGACGGCAGTCAGCGCCTCCATCTCGACCCCGGTCTGGCCCGAGGTCTTGACCGTGGCCTCGATCCTGACGCCGGGCAGGGCGGGGTCGGCGGTCAGCTCCAGCGCGACCTTGGTGATCGGCAGGGGATGGCAGAGCGGGATGAGGTCGGCCGTCTTCTTGGCCGCCATGATCCCTGCCAGCCGCGCGACCGACAGGACATCCCCCTTTTTCGCCCGGCCTTCGGTGATCAGCGCCAAGGTCTCGGCTGTCATCCGCACGGCGCCCACCGCCACTGCGACGCGGTCGGTCACCGGCTTGCCCGAGACGTCGACCATATGGGCCTGGCCCTGGTCGTCGAAATGCGAGAGCCCGGAAGTCACAGCCCGCCCTGTGCAGTCAGCGGCTTTGACAGAATCGCGCGCGTTGCGGCAGTTACGTCCTCTTGCCGCATCAGGCTTTCGCCGATCAGGAAACAGCGCGCACCGTACTGGGCCAGATCGGCCAGGTCGTTGGGAGTGTAAAGGCCGCTTTCGGCGACGATCATCCGGTCGGCCGGAACCATGCGGGCCAGTTTGCGGGTGGTATCCAGCGTCACCTCGAAGGTGTGGAGGTTACGGTTGTTGATCCCGATCAGCGGTGACTTCAGGAGAGCGGCGCGTTCCAATTCGGCCTCGTCATGCACCTCGATCAGCACGTCCATGCCAAGGTCGGTTGCCGCGTCTTCCAGTTCGGCGGCCTGGCTGTCGTCCAGCGAGGCCATGATGATCAGGATGCAGTCGGCGTTCAGCGCGCGGGATTGGGTGACCTGCCAGGGGTCGTAAAGGAAATCCTTGCGCAGGCAGGGCAGGGCGACCGCGTTGTGGGCGGCGACCAGATACTCGTCCGCGCCCTGGAAGGACGGCGCGTCGGTCAGGACCGACAGGCAGGTGGCGCCGCCAGCCTCATAGGCCTTGGCCAGGGCCGGCGGGTCGAAATCCGGGCGGATCAGGCCTTTCGACGGGCTGGCCTTCTTGATCTCGGCGATCAGGCCATAGCCGATCAGCGTCGCCTCACGCAGGGCGCGGGCAAAGCCGCGGGGCGGGGCGGCAGAGCGGGCGGCGGCCTCCAGGTCGGCCAGGGACGTGGTGGCCTTGGCCTTGGCAACCTCCTCCAGCTTGTAGGCCTTGATGCGGTCGAGGATGGTGGACATGGGGCCTCTCAGGCGTTCGTCAGGCGGCGGAGCGCATCGACCTTTGACCTGGCCGCGCCGGAATCGATCGACTCCCTGGCCAACGCCACGCCCTCGGCCAGGGTTCCCGCCTTGTCGGCCACCACAAGGGCGGCGGCGGCGTTCAGAAGGACCGCATCGCGGTAGGCGCCCGGTGCGCCGTCCAGAAGGGCGCGGAAGGCCTGGGCGTTTTCGGACGGGGTGCCGCCGAGGATCGCCTCGAACGGGTGGGGGGTCAGGCCTGCATCCTCGGGGTGAACGGTGAAGTCCCGCACCGCGCCGTTCTCGACTGCCGACACGGAGGTCGGGCCGCAGATCGTGATCTCGTCCGTGCCGTCCGAGCCGTGGACGAGCCAGGCTTTCTCGGACCCCAGCGTGAGGAGGGTTTCGGCCATCGGGCGGATCAGGGCATCGGAGAAGGCTCCGGTCAGCTGTCGCTTGACCCCGGCGGGGTTGGTCAGCGGGCCGAGGATGTTGAAGATGGTCCGGGTGCCAAGTTCCGCCCGGACCGGCATGACATGGCGGATCGCGGGGTGGTGCATCGGCGCCATCATGAAGCCGATCCCGGCCTCGGCCAGGCAGCGTTCCACGATGTCGGGGCCGATCATGACGTTCAGCCCCATCTCGGTCAGGGCATCGGCGGCGCCGGATTTGGACGACAGGTTTCGGTTGCCGTGCTTGGCGACGGTCACGCCCGCGCCTGCGACGACAAAGGCGGTGGCGGTGGAGATGTTGAGCGTGCCCTTGCCGTCGCCGCCGGTTCCGACGATGTCCATCGCGCCGTCGGGGGCCTTCACGGCGTTGCATTTCGACCGCATCACGCTGGCGGCGGCGGCGTATTCGTCGACCGTCTCGCCCCGGGTGCGCAGCGCCATCAGAAAGCCGCCCATCTGGGCCGGGGTGCCCTGGCCCTCGAACAGGGCGTCGAAGGCGGATTCGGCCTCGGCCCGCGTCAGGGGGCGGTTCGCGGCGATGCCGATCAGGGGTTTCAGGACGTCGCTCATGCCGGGACCCTGGCTTTGGCTTCGTCAAGGAAGTTCCGCAAAAGCTGGTGGCCGTGTTCCGAGGCGATTGATTCCGGGTGGAACTGGACGCCCTCGATCAGGTGGTGCCTGTGGCGCAGGCCCATGATCGTGCCGTCTTCCAGCCAGGCGGTGATTTCGAGGTCGGCAGGCAAGGTGGCGCGGTCGACGACGAGGCTGTGGTAGCGGGTGGCCTGGAAGGGTGAGGGCAGGCCGCGGAAGACGCCTTTGCCGGAGTGGTGCATGCTGCCCATCTTGCCGTGGACGATTTCATGGCAGCGGACGACCTTGCCGCCAAAGGCTTCGCCGATGGTCTGGTGGCCAAGGCAGACGCCGAGGAGGGGGATGCCGGCGCTGGCTGCGGCTTTGGTGAGCGGCAGACAGATCCCGGCGGCGGCGGGGTCGCAGGGGCCGGGGGAGAGGACGATCACCTCCGGCTGCATGGCGATCACGTCCTGGACTTCCAGCGCGTCGTTCCGCTTGACGACCACCTCTGCGCCAAGCTCGCCCAGGTAGTGGACGAGGTTGTAGGTGAAGCTGTCGTAGTTGTCGATCAGGAGGAGCATCGGTTTCCCCGGGGGCGGCTACCGGCTGGTTATCGCCGATGCGGGGGGCGGTGTAAACCGGGGTTTCCGAAGGCCGCCCACGCAGGACAGATTGTCGGCGCTTGGGAAATCAAGGGGTTGGGCGGGGGCGTTTACGTGGTCTTAATCCTGCGCGGCAGCTCGTCGCTTCCTTCGGTCGCTCCTCGCGGGCGATCCCCGACGAGAGACCGGAGGGAGCGAGAAGGCGTCACTCATGGTGGACCAGGTCATCTTCGCCGAAGTAGCATCCGGTTTGCACGGTGATCAGGATGACGGGCAGGCGGCCGGGGTTTTCCAGCCGGTGGGGCTGGCCGAGGGGGATGTGGATGGCTTCGCCCTCGACCACCAGCCGGGCACGATGGCCGAGGGTGATCTGGGCAGTGCCTTCGACAACGATCCAGTGTTCGGAGCGGTGGAGATGGGACTGGAGTGAACGGGCCTCGCCCGGAGCAAGGTGGAGCACGCGGACGCGGAAGCGCGTGCCTTCGGCGAGGATCGGGTGTTCGAGGACGGGTTCGGCGGCGGCGAAGATCATCGACGTCTCGGCAAAGCCAGCGGGGTGCGATCCGTCCATGAGCTTTCTCTCCTGTCCCATGCCGCAAGTGAGCCGGGAAATGGTTAGCGGGGGGTTAATGCCGTCGGGCCATTTCGGGGCATTTCGGGGGCGGGTGATGCAGGATGTCTGACGACCCCCCACCCCCATCCCCTCCCCACTGAGGGGAAGCGCCCGGTGTGGGCGTTGCATGCAAGGTCCTGGCGTTTCGAGCGGAGCGGCGGTTTTCAGATTGAGCGCCTTGGCAGGCGCAAGCCTTTTCTCTCGCCTCTCTGCGCGAAGGGCGCAGAGAGGCTCGGGCCTGCCTCCGGCGGGGATATTTGGGAACAGGTGAAAGGGCTGGTCGGGATTTATGTCCAGTCCAGCACGACCTTGCCCGAAAGCCCGGAGCGCATCGCCGCGAAGCCGTCCTGGAACTGGTCAACCTTGAAGCGGTGGGTGATGACGCGGCGGATGTCGAGGCCGTTTTCCAGCATGGCGATCATCTTGTACCAGGTCTCGAAGATCTCGCGGCCATAGACGCCCTTGATGGTGATGGCTTTGAAGACGATGCGGGACCAGTCCACCGGGGATTTGCCGGGCGGGATGCCGAGCATGGCGATGCGGCCGCCCATGACCATGTGGTCTACCATCTGATCAAGCGCCTGCTGGCTGCCCGACATTTCCATGCCGACGTCAAAGCCTTGCGTCATGTGGAGGCCGGCGTAGACCGACTTGAGATCGGTGGTGGCGACGTTGACCGGGACCACATCGGCGACCTGGCCCGCAAGGTCGAGCCGGGCCTGATTGATGTCGGTGATCACCACATGCCGCGCGCCGACGTGGCGGGCGACGGCGGCGGCCATGATGCCGATGGGGCCGGCGCCGGTGATCAGGACATCCTCGCCGATCAGGTCGAAGGAAAGCGCCGTGTGGACGGCATTGCCGAGGGGGTCAAGGATCGCGCCGATCTCGTCGTCGATGGCGTCGGGCAGCGGGACGACGTTGAAGGCGGGGAGACGCAGGTATTGCGCGAAGGCGCCGGGTTCGTTGACGCCGATGCCGCGGGTTTCGGGGTCGAGGTGGAAGCGGCCCGACCGGCTTTGGCGCGAGGTCTTGCCGATCAGGTGGCCTTCACCCGAGCATCTCTGCCCGATCTCCAGCCCTTCGACGTTGCGGCCCTTGTCGACGATGAGGCCGGCGAATTCGTGGCCGGTGACGAGGGGGACGGGGACGGTCCGCGAGGCCCAGTCGTCCCAGTTCCAGATATGGATGTCGGTGCCGCAGATGCCGGTCTTGTGGATCTTGATCAGCACGTCGTCGGGGCCGATCTCGGGGACGGGCCGCGTTTCCATCCAGAGGCCGGGTTCGGGTTTCGACTTGGCCAGCACGGTCATTTCGTTGGGGCGGTAGTTGGTCATCTTGCGGTGTCCTTCCCGAGGGCAAGCCAGGTCCAGCCGATCCCGGCGGCGGCGGTTTCGGCGTCATGGGCAGGGGCGTCGTGGCGGCGGAGAAGCTGCAGCCCTGCAGCTTTGGCGCGGACGATCTCGGTTTCCGGGTCAAGGTCGTGCAGCGGCGCGCCAGGGGGAACCGGGCCGCGGCGCAGGGCCAGGAAGACGCGCCCGTCCTGGGTCAGGAGGTCGGCCAGCCGCCCAAGCGCAAGGGTGCGGTCAGCCGGGTCGAGGTGGTGCCAGACGGCGTTCACCAGGATGAGACCATAGCGGCCTGTCAGTCCTGCCAGGTCGGGCAGTGCGGTGTTGACCACCGTTGCAGCCGGAACGCGGCGGGCAATCATTTCGCGGAAGGCGGCGACCGGCTCGGCCGCGGTGACGGCATGGCCGTGCGACTGGAACCAGGCGGTGTCGCGGCCGCTTCCGGCGCCGATGTCGAGAACGGGGGCCGGTGGTGGCGGGATGAGGTCGGTCAGCCCGGTCAGGATCCTGTCGGTGGTCACGCTGTCGTAGCGGCGGGCCATGGTGTCGGCATTGGCTGCGTAGATAGCAAGCGCCGGGTCCTCGGTCATGCGAGGACTCCGGTGGCTTTGCCCGCTGCCGTGAAGGCGTCAAGCGCGAAGTCGAGGTCTTCGCGGGTGAGGGTGGCGTTCATCTGGGTGCGGATGCGGGCCTGGCCTTTGGGCACGACGGGGAAGAAGAAGGGGGCGACATGGACGCCGCGCTGGTTGAGATCGGCGGCCATGGCTTGCGCAAGCTTGGCGTCGCCCAGCATCACCGGGATGATCGGGTGGTCGCCGGGCAGGAGGGTGAAGCCTGCGGCGGTGAGGCCTGCGCGCCAGTACTGCGCGTTGTCGGTGAGCTGCTGGCGCAGGTCGTCGGCTGTCTCCACGATGTCCAGCGCGGCGAGGGCGGCACCCACCACGGCGGGGGGGAGTGCGTTGGAAAAGAGGTAGGGGCGCGCGCGTTGTCTGAGGAGGTCGATCACGGGTTGCGGTCCGGCGATGTAGCCTCCCAGCGCGCCGCCGAGAGCCTTGCCGAGGGTGCCGGTCAGGATGTCGACCTCGATGCCTGCGCGGGCAGGGGTGCCTGCGCCCCTGGGGCCGGTGAAGCCGGTGGCGTGGCAGTCGTCGACCATGACCATTGCCCCGTAACTGTCTGCAAGGGCGCGGATTTCGGAGAGCTTGGCGTAGAAACCGTCCATCGAGAAGACGCCATCGGTGGCGATCAGGATGAAGCGCGCGCCGTCAGCTTTTGCGGCGTTCAACTGGGCTTCGAGGTCGGACATGTCGCTGTTGGCGTAACGGTAGCGTTTCGCTTTGCACAGGCGGATGCCGTCGATGATGCTGGCATGGTTCAGCGCGTCGGAGATGACGGCGTCTTCGGGACCGAGAAGGGGTTCGAACAACCCGCCGTTGGCGTCGAAGCAGGCGGCGAAGAGGATGCTGTCGTCGTGACCGAGGTATTGGGCAAGGCGCGCCTCAAGCTGGCGGTGCAGGTCCTGCGTGCCGCAGATGAAGCGGACCGAGGCCATGCCGAAGCCGTGGTCGTCCATCGCGGCCTTGGCGGCGGCGATCAGGCGGGGGTCGTCGGCCAGACCGAGATAGTTGTTGGCGCAGAGGTTCAGCATTTGCCGACCCGCCATCTGGACATGGGTGCCCTGCGCCCCTGTGATCAGGCGTTCGCGCTTCATCAGGCCGTCGGCCTCGATGCCCTTGAGAGTCGCGGTGATGTGGTCGAGGAAGGTGGCGGCATCCGTCATGGCAGAGTCCTTTCCGGTTTGGCGGAATTTGGCAGACGACGGTCATCGTGTCAACTTGGCGGATGATTTTCCGTAATACTGGAATTCAGCTATCCTGGACGATCAGGATGGCCCGGGCGGCTGTCTCGGCGGCGATCTCGTGCGGGCGGTCGGCTGGGTAGCGGGCGACGTCGCCGGGGGTCAGGTCGTCCGAAGCCTCGCCCGAAGTGACCGTCAGGCGGCCTTCGAGGACGGTCAGGTGTTCGCGGCAGCCGGGGGAATGGGGGTCGGAACTGAGGCGGGCGCCCATGGTGAACTGGAGTTCGTAAACCTCATGCTGGCCAACGCTTTCGGGGCCGGAGAGGATGCGGATCGTGACGCCGCCGCGCTGGATGACGGGGGCGGACGAGGCGCGGGTGACTTCGATCCCGGGCGCGGGGCGGCCTTCGAGAAGGCCGGCGAAGTCAAGCTGGAGCGCCTGGGTCAGCGCCCAGAGCGTCGCGACGGTGGGCGAGGATTCGCCGCGTTCGATCTGGCTGACCATCGAGCGCGAGACGCCGGACAGCTTGGCGGCGGCGTCGAGGGAAAGGCCACGCGCCTTGCGGGCGGCGCGAAGCGAGGCGGCAAGACGGTCGTGGATGTCGGAGCGATCGGCCATGCGTCATGGTGGCGGGGAAGGGCGGGGGCGTCAATCGTTGCCCTTTGGCGCGCTCGTCGTCGACTTCGTCGCTCCTCGCGGACGTTGCGACGAGAAGCCGAAGGCGAACGAGGAGCGGTCAGGTGCCGCAGAAGGTGACGTAGGGGCCGAAGCCGGTGGGGGCGGGGAGCATGTAGGGCTCGGACTCCACGAAAGGCTGCTGGATCGCGGTGAGAAGGGCGTGGAACGGGGCCATGTCGCCGTTGGTGGCGGCGGTCAGGGCTTCTTCGACCTGGTGGTTGCGGGGGATCACGGCGGGATTGGTTGCGGCAAGGCGCTGTGCCGCGCCTTCCTCGGCGCGGACCCGCCAGCGGGGCAGCCATGCTTCCATCCTGGAGAAGTCGTCTAAGAGCGGGCGCAGCGCGGTCTCGTCGGCAAGGCGGCGGAAGGTCAGGGTCCAGTCGGCCCCTTCCATCGCCGTCAAGAGGTCGTCGGCGAGTTGCGCGTCGCCGTCGTCTTCGCCCACAAGGCCCATCTTGCGGCGCATCACCGCGAGCCATTCGGCGCGGTAGCGCGGGGCGATGCCGGTCAGGCGGTCGTTCGCGATCTCGATGGCCCTCTCTTGCGACGCGTCGAGCAGCGGCACCAGCGTCTCGGCCAGCCGCGCCAGGTTCCAGCCAAGGATCAGCGGCTGGTTGGCATAGGCATAGCGGCCCTGATGGTCGATCGAGGAAAAGACGGTGCCGGGCGCGTAGGCTTCCATGAAGGCGCAAGGGCCGTAGTCGATGGTCTCGCCCGAGATCGCCATGTTATCGGTGTTCATAACGCCGTGGATGAAGCCAAGGCCCATCCATTCGGCAATCAACGCCGCCTGACGCGCGATGACGGCATCAAGGAAGGCAAGATAGGGGGTCGGGGCCGCCGCCAGATCGGGGTAATGGCGGGCGATGGCATGGTCGGCCAGCGCCTTGACATTGGTCTGGTCGCTACGGGCGGCGAAGAACTGGAAGGAGCCGACACGGATATGGCTTGCGGCGACGCGGGCAAGGACCGCGCCGGGGAGCTTCGTCTCGCGCCAGACCTCCTCGCCCGTCGCGACGACGGCAAGCGAGCGGGTGGTGGGCACGCCGACAGCCGCCATGAACTCCGAAATCAGATATTCGCGCAGCATCGGCCCGATGGCGGCCTTGCCGTCGCCGCCGCGTGAGAAAGGAGTGCGGCCCGAGCCTTTCAGTTGCAGGTCGAAACGCTGGCCGTCGGGGGCAATGACTTCGCCCAGAAGGTGCGCGCGTCCGTCGCCCAGTTGCGGCGAGAAGCCGCCGAACTGGTGGCCGGCATAGGCCTGGGCGATGGGATCGGCCCCCGGTGGAAGACGTGCGCCAGAGAACCAGTCGGCCGCCTCGGCATCGGTCAGGGTCAGGCCAAGCGCATCCGCCAGGGACCGGTTCAAGGCCAGAAGCCTGGGTGCAGGGGCCACATCGGGGGCGGCGCGCAGGTAGGTCCCTGGCAGGTCGCGGGCATAGCTGTGGTCGAAGGTGATGGTCATGAATGGACCCCTTTCACCCTTGGATATGGCGCGCGCATCGGCGAAGGACAAGCAGCCGGGTCCGGGACCAGATCCTTACGGAAGGATTTTGACAAGTTTCTTGCTTAAGAAATCTGGCTGGCTGGCGAGGTGAAAAGTGGTCGGGGCGGAGGGATTCGAACTCTCGACCTACGGTACCCAAAACCGTCGCGCTACCAGGCTGCGCTACGCCCCGACGAGGCTCACTTACAGGGGAACGCAGGGATTGAAAAGCCTTCCTGTGCGGTCGTGTCAGCTGACCTTGGGCGACTGCAGGGAGATCGGGTTCCCGGTCGTTTCCGGTCTAGCCGTTGCAGGACCAGGCGGCGGTTTCGGACGGGATCGCGGGGTGGCGCATCACGGTGCCAGGGGCGATTCCCAGCTTTTCGGCCAGGCCGGCGTTGATCTCGAGCACGAACTGAACACCGTCGCCGCCGTCGATCGGGGTCAGGTCGCCCGGCACCGCACCCGAATGAACGCGGGTGACGGTGCCCGCCGGGTCGGCGAAGACCATGTCCAGCGGGATCAGCGTGTTCTTCATCCAGAAACTGACCCGTCGCGGCGAGTCATAGACAAAAAGCATCCCCGACGCCGAAGCCAGTTCGGTCCGAAACATCAGGCCCTGCGCCCGTTCCTGTCCGTCGTCGGCGACTTCGACCGCAAAGCTTTCGCGGCCCCCGTCCCAGCGAAGGTCCACCCGGTCCGGCGCGCAGGCCGCCTCGGCCCAGGCAGCTCCGGGCAGGAGGACAGCAAGGGCGAAGGCGCGCAGCATCGCTACTCTTTCTCGCGCCCGGCGGCTTCCCAGGACACGACCTGGATGGCCATCCGGCCCCGCTTGCCTTCGATGATGCGCAACGCCACGGCTTCGCCGGCCGCAAGGTCGGCAAAGCCCGAGACGCGCAGCACCTCGGCATGGATGAACACGTCTTCGGGCTTGCCGAAGACATTGGCAAAGCCGAAGCCCTTGCCCTTGTCGAACCACTTCACGCGTGCCGGTTCCAGGGCCAGGGCAAGGATATCCTCGCTGACCATCTGGGCCGCATCCTCGCCGAAGGGCACAACGACGCCTTCCGGCGGATCGATGCGAACCACTTCAACGGCTTGCACGCCGCGCTGTGTCCTTTGAACACGGACCTCGATACCCGCACCATCTGCCACTGACCCCTGCCCGAAGTTCCGAAGAACGTTCGCGTGCAGGAGAATATCTGCATCCGTCTGGTCTGAAACGATGAAACCGAAACCCTTGGAAGGATCAAACCACTTAACGCGACCATGCACGATCTGCATGACCTCATCTTCTTCCGACATTTACAGAGCCTTCTCCCCAGAATGAGCCCTAGGCGGCACAGATGGGGCGAAAGTTAACCGGGGATCAAGGGCAAATGTGCCGGTTCGTTGCATAAAATCCGACAAGTCCCGGAAACCTAGGGATTCAATCTTGTAACACTCCAATCGTCGGAAAGCTCCGCGCGATACCAGCGAAAGCGGTCGTGCAACCGGAACGCGCCGTCGGCCCAGAATTCGATCTCGACGGGTCGAATCCGAAAGCCCCCCCAGAATGGCGGGCGGGGCGGATTCGGGCCTTTCGTCAGCGCGAGCTTCGCCGCCTCGGCCATCAGCGCCTCACGCGAGGACAAGGGTTGCGACTGCTGGCTGGCCCAGGCGCCGATGCGCGACTTGAGGCTGCGGCTGGTGAAATACTCGTCGGCCTTTGGGCCTTCCTCGCGCGTCACCGTGCCCCGGACACGGATCTGGCGACGCAGCGACTTCCAGTGCAGCACGAAGGCGGCCTTGCCTGCGGTCTCGATCTCTTGTCCCTTTTTCGAGGTGTAGTTGGTGTAGAAGACGAAGGCATCCGCTTCGATCTCTTTCAGGAGAACCATGCGGACATTGGGCAGCCCCTGGTCGTCCACGGTGGCCAGGGCGATGGCGTTCGGGTCGTTCGGCTCGGTCGCTTCGGCCTCGGTCAGCCAGGCCTGGGCCAGCACGAAGGGGTCGCTGCCCGCGAAGATGCCTGTGCGGTCCATGATGGCTCCTTACCCTGGCGTTAAGGACCTGCCTTGAAGGGCGGCCCCGCTTCGCCTACACGTCATAGCCAACGAAAAATGGGCTAGGGGTCAGGAATGTCAACCGGACTGATGCAGGGCAAGCGCGGCCTGATCATGGGGCTTGCGAACGACAAGTCCATCGCCTGGGGCATCGCCCAGGCCGTGGCGGCCCAGGGGGCGAAGCTGGCGTTCAGCTACCAGGGCGAGGCGCTGAAGAAGCGGGTCGAGCCCTTGGCCGAGTCCTTGGGCAAGCCAATGCTCTTCGAATGTGACGTCGCAAGCGACGAGAGCATCGACGCGCTCTTCGCCGGGCTGAAGGCCGAGTGGGGGCAGATCGACTTTCTGGTCCACGCCATCGGGTTCGCGGACAAGAACGAGTTGCGCGGCCGCTACGTCGATACATCGCGCGCCGGTTTCGCGCTGGCGATGGACATCTCGGTCTATTCCTTCACCGCAGTCTGCCAGCGGGCGGCGGCGATGATGGGGCCGGGGGGCAGCCTTCTGACCCTGACCTATTTCGGCGCCGAGAAGGTCATGCCGCATTACAACGTGATGGGCGTGGCGAAGGCGGGGCTGGAGGCATCGGTCAAGTATCTGGCCGAGGATCTGGGCAAGGACGGCATCCGGGTGAACGCGATCAGCGCCGGGCCGATCAAGACGCTGGCCGCCAGCGGCATCGGCGATTTCCGCTACATCATGAAGTGGAATGAACTGAACTCACCCCTGCGCCGCAACGTGACGCAGGAAGAGGTCGGCAAGGCCGCGCTTTACCTGCTGTCGGACCTCGGGTCGGGAACGACTGGCGAGAACCTGCACGTCGACGCGGGCTATCACGTCGTCGGCATGAAGGCGATTGATGCGCCGGACATCGACATCGTGACCGGCAAGAAGGAAAACGGCCAGTGAGCCTTGCGGCCTTTCTGGCCTTTGCGGGCCTGGTGCTGTTTGCCGTGGTCTCGCCCGGCCCGGCCGTGCTGATGTCGGCCCGCACCGGGCTGAGCGAAGGATTCCGCACCGGCGTCATGCTGGCGCTGGGCATCGCCACGGGCGCGGTCTTCTGGGCGCTGGCGGCGATGTTCGGCCTTCACCTGATCTTCGACGCGGCGCCCTCGCTTCTGTGGGCCCTGAAGATCGGCGGGGCGGCCTACCTTCTGTGGATGGCCTGGCACCTCTGGCGCGACGCGAAAACGCCTTTCATCGCCGATGACGCGCGGCCCGTGCCGCGGTCGCCCTTCGCGGCCTTCCGGCTGGGGCTGTGGACCAACCTGTCGAACCCGAAGGCCGTGGTCATGTATTCCTCGATCTTCCTTGGCACCGTCAGCCCCGGCACTCCGGTCTGGGTCCTTGGGATGTTGATTCTGATGATCCTGTTGATGGAGACCGCCTGGAACAGCGTTGTCGCCCGCATCTTCTCGATGGAGCGGACGCGTGCGGCCTACATCAGCCTGAAAACCGTGATCGACCGCTGCTTCGGGGCAGCACTTGCCCTCTTGGGCGTCAAGATCGTCGCCACCTGAAGGAGGGGCCCCATGTCCGCTGACCGCCTGCCGCATGAAAAAGGGTTTCACGTCAGCTGGGACCAGATCCACCGCGACGCCCGCGC
>NZ_JAUXZE010000072.1 GCF_030694085.1 Tabrizicola sp.
AAGAGACACCTCACTCAAAACGATACCAATACCGGTCCGATCAGTCCCGGACAAACCCTGGCGCGGGGTGGAGCAGCCCGGTAGCTCGTCAGGCTCATAACCTGAAGGTCACAGGTTCAAATCCTGTCCCCGCAACCAAAAAACTTCGCTTATCAAATGCTTACACGCCGCACTCCGGGGCGGCGTTTGCGTTTCCAACACCCGTGGAAGCACTGTGGAAGCAAGAGGGGCCGAAGTCCTTCATACCGCTTCGTAAATCGGTGCCTGCGATGACCGTTGCTTTCAGTGCGGCTCGATCGGGATCATCGCATCGATACCGGCCGGAATCCCGCTTCCAAAGGCGAGCTCTCGAACATCGACCGCGACGACATCCAGTACCGGCCGCTCTTCGGTCATGAGCACGAACTCGGTGATCCTTCCAGGCGGGCAGTCCCTCGAGGCCGGGTAAAAGAGCCCGAGTCGCTTGCAGCGGTAGCGACTGGCGTAGGCGTTCATCTGATACGCGTCGCCGCTCGAGACGCCGGAGTTTGCTTCGCCGAGATCGAGGCGATTCCATTTTGCATCGAGAATGGCAACGGTCTCAACTTTGCTCTGAATGGTGATGTCGGGGCGCAGCTGGAAGCCCGCCGCGAGGTTTTTCACAGGGCTCTGAATTCCTCGTTATGAACGAGGGACGGCCGGGGGGCAGGTCACACCAAATGATCTTGATTAGATCACCACGCAAGCGCTGCAACTGGCGCCTTCGCCTCCGTGACGATCTCCACCGGCAGAAAGCGCACGACATCGGACGCGGCAGCATCCGCAAACCGGGGATCGCGCAGCCAAGAAAAGACCAGATTGGCGTTCACATCATACCGCCGCGCAACCTGGCTCACCGACACGCCCGGCACACGCGTCTGCCCGCAGATCATCCGCTTTTCGTCGTCAGACCAGACCCGACGCTTCGTCACAAGCAACCCCGATAGTGTCCATTATCCGATAGTGGACACTATCCGCTACGCAGTGGCACCGGCAGAGCAGTCAGGCCGGACGGTTACGGAACATGCGAAAACCGCAGAAGAGCGCGATCACTCGAGATGGAGGCTGATCTCCAATTGGGCAAGCAGCTCAGGCGCGATCTCGTCCCGCACCTGAGCCAGCAAAGCGAGAAGATCATCCTGCCGCGGTTGCCCCAACGCCAGCCGATACTGCGCCACTGAACGGTGCAGCAAGGATAGCCGCGTCCCTTCACGGCTGAAAGGGAGCGCCAGGATATGGCGCTTTACCTTGGTGGGCCCGTTCAGCACCCAGAGGGGCTACAGATCGCCGGTTCGCTCAGCGTTTCGGTGCGCGGCGCTGAACATGTCTGCCCAAGGATCGGCCGTATGCCCGCCCGGCGCAGTCGCTTTCTCTCGTTTGAATGGTATTCCCGTCCTTGCAACTCTGCCGCAGTATTCCCATGTGATTGCCGACGAACGCGCGCGGCTCTCTTTTTCGCGCAGAGACATGCACCTGTTCGACAGGGAGTCGGGCAAGCGGATTGAGATCTGACCACGGTTTGCCGCCCCGACCAGGCGGCTAAGCAGTGGCAACTTGCAGGTGCGTGGAAATTTGGATTGAGGCTGCAACTTTCTTGAAACGAGGGCAGAGGCGCAGGCGATGATGAAGAAGTCACGAAAGGGTTGGGCGGCGGCAAGCTGTGTTTTCCTTGCGACGTCGGTCGTAACACCGGACGCACAGGCACAAGAACGTCTGCTGACCGTGGCCGCGACGGACGTGGAGGAGGTGGATGCTTTGAGAAGATTCAACGTCTATCTGACCGGATACACATACTGGGACAACACACCACCCGGCTCGGCCGAGATTGCCCGACCGGTTCTGCGCAACAAGGCAGGCGGTACCGGAACCTGGCAGAGCCCGATCACCATCGCCGTCGGCCACAGGATCGAGAACGGTCGCCAGACGCTTGACTACCCGGCTGGCACGCGGTTCTACCTGCCGCGATTGCAGAAGTATGCCATCGTCGAGGATGTGTGCGGCGACGGCGCGACCCCGCAGAACGGGCCCTGCCATTCCGGATACAACGGACACCCGTGGCTGGACATCTGGATCGGCGGCAAAGGCGTATCCGCCGCCGAGGCCGACGAATGTGCGCGCCGCATCACGGCGGTCCAGCCGATCATCCTTGATCCTCCAAGGAATCTTCCGGTTCAAAAGGGCGAAATCGTCGGCAGTGGCTGCAAGGTTTACGGCTAGCAGTACTTGGCCGAGTCGCTCAGGGAGTTGGTTTTTCCACTCGGCCAAGTCGGATCAGCTTGCCCCAGCTCGCGATGCGGCCGGATAATGCCAATCCGACGGCGCGATAGACCGTGATGTACAGCAGCGGCCGGTAGACCAGGCGCTGAAGTGGCGTAAGCAGAACAAGCGACCACTGCTCGCGACGGTCGAAGCCGAAGGCAGTCAAGGCCACCAGAAGATCAAGCAGCGGGAGCGCGATCCAGCCGGCAAGCACCCAAACTGATACGACATCGGCCTGAATGGGCAGCCCCTGTGCGAAACCGATGGCAAACTTGATCAGCACGCCCGCCACCACTGCGTCGACGAACGGTGCGATCAGGCCAAGCAGAACACCCGTCAGCCAAAGATCGGGGATCGAGAACAGCCCAACGCCCTTGGCCGTTCTAGCGGAACGGCGGTGTTTCCAAGCAGTCTGCATCATCCCGAATGACCAACGAAGCCTCTGCTTCATGAAAGCACGTAGCGTCTCGGTGGCATTGGTGGTGCAGGTTGCCCTCTCCTCAAAAACCACGCGGTACCCGGCCCGAATGACCGCGATCGTCAGATCGGCGTCTTCGGTCATGGTGTCGGAGGAATAAAGACCAACCTTGCGCACTGCCTCGACCCGCCAGGCACCGATTGCTCCGGGAACGACCAGCATTGCATTCAGCCGCTCGGCCGCACGGCGGTCGATGCTCTGTGCGGTGATGTATTCCAGTGCCTGAAGCCTTTGCAAAAGCCCGCGGCGATTGCCGACCTTCACAGTGCCTGCAACCGCACCCACCCGAGGATCCCCGAAGTGATCGGCTAGAAGCCTGACCGCCTCGGCATCAAGGATCGCGTCCGCATCGACCGCGACGACAACCTCGGCCTGAAGCGCAGCGTAAGCAGCGTTGAGCGCACTCCACTTTCCGCCATTTGCCTGCTGGATCAGGTGGACACGGGGATCGTCGCCGAAATCGCGCTGCACGATTGCTGCCGTGTCGTCGGTGGATCCGTCATCAACGACGATCACTTTGAAGTTCTGATAGTCACTGGCGAGAGCAGCCTTGATCGCGTCGGAAATCACCAACTCTTCATTGTAGGCCGGGATGACGATTGCCACGGCGACATGAGGTTCGCCAGATGGTTGGGAATGGCGACGTCTTAGCAAAGCCAAGGCCAGGACCAACAGCGTCCGGCCAACACCAAAGGCAATCGCGCCGCCGAAGATCAAGATCAAGCCGTGCCCGACGGTTGCTAGGGTGGCATAATAAGCCCGGTCCAGCGGGGTAAGCATGTCCGCGGCGTAGGGCATCACTTCGTCCGGCGACAACCCGATGAAGCTTGAAAGCGGAACGAAGCCATAGCCTTTTGCCCGTAGCCGCTCGATCAACAGGGGGACCGCGGCGGCGGTCTCGGACCGATCCCCGCCCGCATCGTGCATGACAATGACCTGACCACCGCCTTCCGTGAGGTTGTTCATCACGTATTCGACAATTTCCCCGGCGGTCATCTTCTCCCAGTCGCGCGGGACGATGTCGCCCCCGGCCACCACAAGCCCGGTTTCCTCGACAACGAGATGCTGCTCGGCTTCGCTTCGGGTCATCGGACCTTCACTCCGCCCGTACGGCGCGCGGAAAAGGTATGTCGTGCGCCCTGTCACACCGGCCAGCAACCGCTGAAGCGCGTTCAGTTCCAGCCGCATGCGCTCGGCCCCGGTTGCGGTTTCGTCTGGATGGAAGAACGTATGTGAGCCGACCTCGTGGCCCTCGTCGATCATGCGGCGGACCAGGTCGGGATATTTCACCACATTTGCGCCGATCACGAAAAACGTGGCAGGAACCTTCTGCTCCTTCAGTGTGTCAAGAATTTCGGTCGTGTAGGGATCATCCGGACCGTCATCGAAGGTAAGCGCCACGGCCCTTCCCTCCAGCGCACCAAACCGTTCAACCGTGAACGGCAGGGGGATCGCGTCGTAGGTCAGGCCGGTGATGTAGCCAGTTACAGGATCGCGAGAGAACCTGCGTAGGCCCGCAGCGGCACGCCCGATGACCTTGCGAAAGGGTCCGCTTCCCACGTAGCTCACGACATCCGGGAACGAGACCGCTTCCACCTGCGCTGCAGGGATCAGCCCTGGGCCTCGGGCGAACAGATCCCAGGCTGCAGGGTCTTCCTGACCAACAGACCACAGAATGTTGCCCGAGGCGCCTTTCCTGGTCAGGGAAAGCAACTGGTTGTTAAAGGTGACTGCATCCAGAAGCCAGATCTCGGACGCCTTGCCCTCTGCATTCGCGAACGTGATGCGCGTGTTGAGCGAGGCCTCATCCACGGCAATGGTGGCCTTGTGGGCCGACGCAAGACGCATGGCCTCGGCAAACGGCAGGTTTATCGTCCCGCTGGTGCCTTCGGTCCACATGTAGCCGAACGATCCAAGTGCGACCCTCAGTTTCCCTGTCCCCGTGGCCGCGATGGCGTCCCCGATCAGGGTGTCGAACCAGTCTTGCGGCGCGAGCGGACCGGGCGGAGCGTCCCGATCAGGTTCGCGAAATGCCCGTAGAACGACAGAATCCACCGCGTCGATCAGCCTGGCATCCCGCCAGAGCGGACCTTCCGCGTCCGCCAAAAGACATGTCGTCACATCCGGGGCCAGATCGGCGCGCAATTCTGCCAGCAAGGTTTGCAGCCCTGCTAGATGCCCGAACTCGAACTGGTAGGGGTAAAGGCAAAGGCCCGACGCACCACTACCTGCAACCTGCGCCGTCAAGGCTCCAATGATACGCGCGCGCGCATCCGGGTTGTCCAGGACCGAAGGAGTCACTCCGTCGATCGGCGGCAAAGGGAACATCGCGACCAGCTCGATCCCGGGGGGCGGCGCATCACCTGTCAGGTCGCGCACTGCAGAATCGAGTGACGGCTTGTCCAGCCAGTCGACTGTCTGAGCTGCGGCATCGATCGCCAGTGCCTCGACCAGTAGACCGCTGATCTCTACACAGTTCTTCGCGCGAGTCGTTGACGACAGATCCGCCGCACTTCTTAGATATGCGACACTGGCGCCTCTGGCGGTGCGCGAATTGGATTCCAGACTGCCGGGGCAAGCCGCTTCAGTCAGCAGTGCCCCCGGGTGTGCAACGACATCCGTTGCAGCCGAACCTTGGCGGATCCCCTCCAGCTTGGCGCTTTTTGGCAGGATATCCAGGTAATAGATGCCAAGCGCGACGGTTGTCAGCCAGGCCAGAAGCGCAAAAGCGGAAATCGCAGCAATGATCTTCAGCCAGTGTCCACGACGCTGCCGCACGTCCAGAAAGACCGGATGGCGCTTGCGGGAACGCGTTCTGGTCCTTTCCTTTGCCATTTTTGTGCCAGTTCCCTGCAACCTGTTCAGATTGCCAGCTGCTTTCGCCCGTTGCCAGACCTGTAGGCCCACTTGAAGGCCTCATTGTGGAATTGACAGGTCTTTCGCAGTCCGCACAGTTGCTCTGTTCGGAAGGGACTTTAACGATGCAGATGAAGGTGAACCGCCGGGGTTTCCTGCAACTCATGGCCCCGCCGCTGTTGCTTCCTGGCACCGCGTTTTGGGTCGCGGCACAGGGGGCCGATGATGCGCTGTTCCTGCTTGTAGACGGCATTGGCCCCGCCACCCCTGCGGACCGGTTGAGTGCCTTTGTCGACCCCTTCCTTGAAGGCGAAGTCCCGATTGGGTTGGTCTTGTCTGCACCCTCGGTGTCCGACCCCGATCTGCCTGTCACCGTTGCAGAGACTCTTCGCCATATGCTTGGGTCAGCTCCTGACATGGTGGAACCCGTGCTTTTCCTCCCGGGCCTGGCCGAGCTGTCCCCCTATTTCCAAAGGCGTGCGACAAGCGAAAGCATGCAATGGCTTTCGAGTTTGTTTGCTGACGCGACGCATCCTCTGCCTCTGACGATAGCAACGGACGCACTCACGCTTACCAATTTTGACGCTCTGCGCTGCCTTGGGATTCGCGCTGTTCTGAACCTTGGCTCGCCGCCACCGGTTTCATCGACCGGATGCGCCAGGCTTACGGTCTGTCTGAATGGCGTCACGACAGTTGCGATAGCCAGCACCTCCGACCCGGCCAGCACGATCAATTCCGCGCTCGACAGGCCGGGGTGGACACAGATCGTCTTTTCTCTTGCCGGGATTGGGCAGGAGTCGGTTGCCGACGTGCGGCTGCGTGGACAACGCGCCGTCGATGCCATCGCCCGCGAACTGGAACGCGGTCGTCGATTCATCGCTCTTCCCCGCGACCATGCCCTCTGGTTCGGAGAGGATCAGTCGCGCTACGTTGCGATACGGCTTGCAGGCATGTCCGACACCAGCGCTGCGGCAAGATCCAGTCTTACGGCCGAGATGAAGGCACTTGGCATCCCCTTTAGCGACACCATCCAGCCAGGTGCCCAGACTGGCGACCAATGGCCCGAGGGCGCCTGCCTGAACCTTTCCACGGCATACCTGGACGGCTCAGACGCCACTGATGTCCCCCGTTCTGCCGGCCCGTTGTGCGCCACATCACTCAGCCCGACCGACAGCCTTCCGCCCGCTATCGCGGCGTCGATCGACCTGCTCGCCGTCCCGGAAGCAAATGCTGCATTCGACGAACGTGGACTTCTGATCCGAGGTGAGACACCCATAGTCGAGGCAGCGATCTTGCTGGAGGACACTGACAGGATGCGCGACGCTATTCTGTCGATCAGATCGGAAGACTACGGGACGCCTGCCGCATATGGGAAAACGCTAGAAATGCTGCGCCGGTTTCAGGCCGACCCGGCGACAAAGCTCGTCGATCTTTCCGGCTTTCTGCGGGCGACGGTCACATCCGACGTGATTTTTGACCTCTTGCGCGGCAGTCGCCACGATGCTGTTGAACCGGCGGACCCCGAACCGCTTTCTGCCGAAGATTGGATGGCCGACGCCCGGCAAGCATGGACCTTCTTTGAACGCTTCTCGAACGCTTCCACCGGGTTGTGTGTCGATACGGCCGATGTTCAGGGCACCGATATGTGGCTGCACCGGGAACTCACGATGTGGGACCTTGGAAGCTTGATTGCTGGCGTCATGGCGGCGCATGAACTTGGCCTGACCCCAGACGCGGTGTTCGTTGCCCGGGCAGAGCAGCTGGTGCGGGCACTTCCGGTTGCGGTGATTGGCGGGCGGCTGCTTCCAAGCGAGGTGATCTCTTCCGAAACAGGCAAGTCACTTTCGAACGATTTCAACGCCTGTGACACTGGACGACTGCTGAGCGTCTTGCGCGAACTCGATGCCCATCCCCTGACACTTGGACTTGCGCAAGAAAAGACAAGGCGGTGGGACCTGGAAAGCGTCGTCGTAGACAAGCACGTCCATTCGGTTGTCCGAGGTGTGCTGCGCGATCGTTTCCGGTCACATTGCGCGCATTATACAGCCCGGGCGTTCAGGGACCGGGGTTTCGACGTCGCCTCCCCATATGAGGTGCCGGACATGCCATCCCAGACGGACCGCGATATGCTGCTTTTGCAGTCGGTGGGCGATCTTGGTGCCCTGGGTGCCGAGCCTCTTCTGTTCGAGGCTCTCGAAATGGGGATGTCCAAGCCTTCAAACCTGCTCGCCTCGGTGCTGTTCAGCGCGCAAAAGCATGGCTTCGAAAGGACCGGCAACCTGTATTGCGCCTCGGAGTCTCCCCTCAATCGTGCGCCGTGGTTCACGTATCAGGGGTTAAACATCTCTGCGGCAGAGGACAGATGGATGGTGACCGCCGCAACTGAAGATGTCAGGTTCGACACGCCAGAATTCAGAGAAGAGACGTCGCTCGTGAACACCAAAGCCGCTTACCTTTGGGCGGCCCACAAGCCTGGCCCTTATTCGACCCTTCTCACAAGGCATGTGCGGATGCGGGCACGACTGGACGGCGTGGGCTTTTCGCCGGGCGTGTTCTTGGCCACGGGCAAAGGCATGTCCGGGTATGCGGATATCAACACCAACGGCGTCGTTCTCGAGGCAATAGCGTTCATCCTGCGCGGTCGCAAACGGCGTCTTGGTTAGGCTCTGGATTCGTCATTCACTCGGCAAGCGATCCGAAGCGGCGCTGCCTCGATGGGGCTCTGTTGCACAAACCTGCTGACGGCCGGACTGCCCCTCTCCCCGGACAGACCTATGCTGCGACCTTTGTGACAGCGATGCCGAGGGAGGTGTAGCCGTTCAGCACGGCAACACGAACCTGGAACTCCGTGACCTGGCCATCGAAGTCCCGGGCCATAAGACGCTGACCCAGCAATTTAACACAGTGCATCTTGGTTTCTACGCGGCTCCGGCGGTGGTAGCCGCTTCGGTCTACTCATAACTTCGAGCTATCGCGCTGGGTTCACAAGATGAATCCCTCACGGGATTTGTGAGACAGAGCCCATCGTCGTCGAAAGTGGGCGGCGCCTGCTGGAACCCGGTGGAGCCGGAGCGCGTCAAGCGGTTCATCGAACGCGCGGTCTGCGGACTCTGACGTTAGGCTGCAAAGCAGGCGCTCGCCTGGACCGCCAGTGACCCGCCCGCTATCCTTTGCGGCGGCGCCAGCACTCGGCGATGTAGGTCGCGGTCATCAGGTCCAGATGCGCCCCGCCGCCGTTCTTGGCGATGGTGATCTCGTCCTCCGACCGGCGGGAATACAGGGCCGGGTCGTCGTAGAAATCGGCAATCACATCGGCCTCGCCGATCGCGCCCGAGGCGATGGGGTCGATCAACTCGCCGATGTGGTGGATCGTGGTGGCGCGGCTGTCCACGAAGATCCGGGCGCGAGCCATCGCATGGTCATCGACCTCACGCATGGCGGGGGTATAGGCACCGATCAGGTCAAGGTGCTGGCCCGGCTGCAGCCAGTCGCCCTTGATCAGGGGAGCCTTTGCCATTGTGGCGCAGCAGATGATGTCGGCGGCCCGCACGGCTGCTTCAAGATCATCGGCGACGGGCAGGCCCATCGCCTCGGCCGTCTTGCGCGTCCGGCTCCAGGTGGTGAAGCGCGCCTCGGGGAAGATGCTGGAATAGGCCTGCACCATGTTCTGCGCGACGACTCCGGCGCCAACCAGCAGGATGTTGCGGCTGTCCTTCCGCGCCAGGCGACTTGCCGACAGAAGACTGTCCCCCGCCGTCTTCCACTTGGTCACAAGGTGGAAGTCGATCAATGCGGTCAGCTCGCCCGTCACGTCGTCGAAGAGGTTGACGATCCCGTTGATCGTGGGCTTTCCCCGGTTCGCGTTGCCCGGAACGATGGTGCCGATCTTGACCAGCGACCCCAGCCCGTCGATCCAGGCCGCGCGGTCCAGCAGTGTGTCGTCGCGGCGATAAAGGAAGATGTCCTGAATCTCGGCCTTGGGCAGCCGGTGTCCTGCCTCCAGCGCCCGGGTAAGGCCCTGCCAGTCCAGAAAGCGCTCTGCATCCTGCCCGATGGTTTCGACGGTCATAACCCTGCTTCCTTTCTGGTCAAAAGCTCTTCGGCCACCAGCCGTTCGGCCCAGCCCTGCCAGCTTTCGAACTGATGCGTGCGCCAGCCCCGGCGGGCGGCGGCGGTGATGTTGTCGGCCCGGTCATCGGTGAACAGAAGCCGGTCAGCCGGCAGACCGCAATCCTCCTCCACCGCCTGATAGATGCGCGGGTCGGGCTTGGAGACCTTCAGTCGGCCCGAGACATATTCGCGGTCGAACTCACCCAGGAAATCCAGCTTGTCGCGGGCTTCGTCATAGGAATAGCTGCCGAAATTGGTCAGGCAGAAGACCGGCACACCCTTGGCCCGCAAGGCCCGAAGAAGCGCGATGGACCCTTCGATGCGGGGACTGGCAAGCTCAATCCAGCGGTCGTACCACAGCCGGATTTCCGGGGCCCAGTCCGGGTGGCGGTCGGCCCAGTCATAGATCGTCTCGCGGAACAGGCCCCCGTCGTCCACCAGCGCGTTCATGCCGTGCAGGTCCACGGCGCCGAACAGGGCTCGGCGGCGGTCTTCGCCCAGAACGCGGTCGTAAAAGGCTTCGGGCTGCCAGCGGGTCAGCACGTTGCCGATGTCGAAGATCACTGCCTCAGGTTGCATCGCCTTCCCGTTTCCGCACGGTTTCCCGCCAGATCACATAAAGGCCGGACCCGCAGATAAGCGCAATCCCTGCCCATGACACCGCGTCGGGGAAAGTCCCGAACACGACAAGCCCCCACAGGATCGCCAGCGGCATCCCGACATATTCGAACGGCGCGATCAGTCCCGCTTCGGAGGTGCGATAGGCCTGCGTCACCATCATCCCGCCGATGCCCACGGACAGCCCGGTCGCCAGAAAGACCGGCCAGTCGTGCAGCGGGGGCCAGATCCACGGGCGGAACAGGAAGGCCCAAAGCCCCTCGTCGGTCGCAAGGTGTCCGTCGCCGACCCAGAGGCCCATGCCAAGACTGACCACGATGAACCCGGCCTGGACGTAGAAGGACAGGGTCATCGCGCTTTCGGTGCCGCCCATGTGCCGCACAAGCAGGTTGCCAGCGGCATACATTACGGCCGAAACCAGGACGAGGAGGGCCGCGGGCTGGATCACCCCCGCGCCGGGGCGCAGCATGACGATCACTCCGACCATCCCGATGATGACCGCCGCCCAACGGCGGGGGCCGACCTTCTCGCCCAGAAAGACGATGGACAGAAGCGTGATGATGATCGGGCTGACATAGGCCACCGCCACGGCATCGGCCAAAGGCAGGGTGGCAAGGCCGACGAAGTAGGTGACGTTCGAGATCATCACGATGACGACCCGCACCAGGTGCATCCGGGATCGGCCGGTGACCAGTTGCGCGAAGCCCCGGTCGGACCAGCCGATCACCGCAAGGATAAAGGCCATCGCCACGAAGGCCCGGATCAGGATCACCTGATGCAGCGCATAGCCGTCCGAAAGGAACTTGATCGAGACGTCGTTGACCGAAAAGATCAGCGTGCCGCCGATGGCGAAAAGGATGCCGGTCAGGGCTTGAGAACGTGCCATGCTGGCAGGTGATCCGGCGGCGCGGGTTCCGTCTGTCCTACCCGCGACATAGGTGCCGCAGGCAGGCGAGGCGAGATGGTCAGGGGTTGGCGGGCGCGGCTGCCGTCAATGCGTCGACCTGCGCTTGCAGGACTGCCCTCTCGGCCTCAAGCCCAGTAATCCTGTCGTTGAGTGCGGCAAGCTCTGCCTGCGCACTTTCGGCGGCCTGCGCGGCATCTGCTTCAAGTGCCGCGACCTTCGCTGCAAGGTCCGCATTTTCGGCTTCAAGAGAGCTGACCTTCTCCAGCATGACTGCTGCATCGGCCTGAACCGTCGCCGCAGCGTCGGTGGCAGCCTTCACAGCCGCCTCGCCCTCGGCCTTCAATGCGGCAAGCTCTGCGGTCAGGGTTGCCCTCTCGGCCTGCAGCGCGGTGACCGCTTCGGTCTTGGCTGCAAGATCCGCACCCAGGGCATTGCCCTTCTGGCTGGACTGGTAGGCGAAGAACCCCAGGATCGCCGCCACCACGACCAGCACCATTGTCAGCAGATTCCGCATCGTCACACCCCCCGTGTTTGCACCGACGCTACCCGCAACCCCGCCTGCCGCACAACAGGCAAGCGAACAGGCCCCGCGCCTTGCCCGCTCGCGGTAGGCGGGGACGAGCAGTCCACGACGTCACAGAAAGGTCAGCCGGGCGCCGCGAAGACCTGCACCCAGTAGTACCGCAGCGGGGCCGAGTTGCCCCGGATCGGCCGGTCGTCCGCCTGGTAGACCACCGCTATCCCGGTCTCCGTCATCCGGCAGTTCAGCATGTTGCGCCGGTGGCCCGCACTTTTCAGCCAACTTGTGACTGCCTGCATCGCCGTCCGCTGCCCCGCCGCGATGTTCTCTGCGGCGGTGCGGTAGCTGTAGCCCTGCCGCTTGATCCTGGAGGAAAACTTGCTGCCATCCTTTCCGGCATGTCCGAAGAAGTTCTGCTCGGCCATTGCGGCGGCGTGGGCCTTCGCAGCTGCCGTCAGCCGGGGATTCAGCCGCAACGGCTGGCATCCCGCCTTGGCCCGGGCGGAGTTAACCGCCGACAGGACCGTCTCGGCCGGGCTGAGTGCCGCAGCGGGCGATCCCGCGACCGCAAGTGCAAGGAACAGGGCCTTAGCCCAGGAAAGCCTGCGCATGGAACGACACATGGTCCTCCATGAAGGTCGAAACGAAGAAATAGCTGTGATCATAGCCCTTCTGCATACGGAACGTGCCACCCTGTCGCGCCAGGGCCATCGCTTCGGCCAGAGCTTCAGGGCGGAGTTTGTCGAGAAACTGGTCGGCCGTCCCCTGGTCGATCAGCATCGGGCCGTCGAATCCCCGGCGCCGCATGAGCAAGGTCGCATCATGTGCAGCCCATGACGACTCGTCAGGTCCGAGATAGGCAGAAAATTGCGGACGGCCCCAATCGCTCGCGGTGGGGTTGCAGATCGGCGCGAAGGCCGAGACCGACTTGAAGCGGCCTGGAAAGCTCATCGCGATGGTTAGCGCACCGTGGCCACCCATCGAATGGCCAGTGATCCCCTGCACCTCCTCGGCCAGCGGGAAAGCGTTGAACAGGACGCGGGGCAGGTCCTCGGTGATGTAGTCCCACATTCGGAAATGCGGTGCCCAAGGGGTTTGCGTGGCGTTCAGATAGAACCCAGCCCCCTGCCCAAGGGCGAAATCCGCGTCGTTCGCCACACCTTCGCCGCGCGGCGAGGTGTCGGGAAAGCAAAGCGCGATCCCGGCTTCCGCCGCCCATCGCTGCGCCCCCGCCTTGATCATCGCGTTCTCGTGCGTGCAGGTCAGACCCGACAGGAACCACAGAAGTGGCACCGCCCCCTCCTCGGCCTGCTGCGGCAGGAAGAGCCCGAAGGTCATGTCGCAGCCGGTTGACTGGGAGGCATGGGTGTAGACCCCCTGGACACCGCCGAAGGCACGGTTTTCGGAGATGGTTTTCATAAGTAGCCCCCCTGGCCGATCAGGGCGATCGCGGCTGTCACGGTCAGAACCGACCCGGCGGTCGACAGCAGGATCGCAGTGGAAACCCGTTGTGGCGCAACGCGGTAGTGCTGCGCCAGGATGAAGACATTGCCCGCCACCGGCAAGGCTGCGGCGGCGATCATGACGCCGGCTTGGTAGCCCGTGACCCCAAAAAGCCAGCAGGCCCCCGCCACCGCAAGCGGGTGCAGGATCAGCTTTGAGAACGACAGCCAGGCTGCGACCTCGACCCGTTCCGCCGAGCGCCCCGCCAGCGAGGCTCCGATGGCGAAAAGGGCGCAAGGGGTGGCGGCAGCGCCCAGAAGGGTCAGGAATTCGTTGACCGGGACCGGCAGTTGCAGTCCGGTCGCGCCCCAGAGGATGCCAAGGCCGACCGAGACGATCATCGGGTTCTTCGCCAACCCCATGCCCAGGATGCCGAAGGTCTGTGCGCTGACCCGGCCAGCCCGGAGGCCGGTGATCACCATGGTCAGGATCGAAGAGAAGACAATGAGGTCGACCGCCAGCACCAGCAGAACCGGTCCCACGGCCTGCGGTCCCAAGAGCAGCGCCAGCATCGGGATGCCCAGAAAGCCGACGTTGCCGATGACCCCGGTATGCGCCTCGAACACGGCCTCTTCCTGGCTGACGCCCCGTGAAAGGGCGACTGCGGCCACGATCAGCCAGACGGCCGTGGTGGCAAGAAGATAGGCGAAAACGAAGGGCCAGCTGAAGATCGCGGACACGTCCAGGTTCGCGGCAAAGCCGAACAGCATGGCCGACAGCGCGAAATAGAAAACGAAGCGCGTAAGGTAGGCCGTCGCCTCCTCGGAGAAGAACCGGGTGCGCCCGGCCAGGTAGCCGACCCCGATCAGGGCAAAGAACGGCAGTGTCTTCAGAAAGATCGCCAGCATGACGCCCGTGGTGTCACGGGTGGGAGGGAAGGGCAAGGTCGGTGGGCGGGAATCGGCGGTTCTTCCGGTACACCGTCACAGTATCTCGAAACATTCGCACGCGACGATGTGGCAAAAGCAGGGCAAGCCCCAGCCCCATTCCCAGGGGCCGGACCGTGTAACTGTTTCCACATCTTGCGCCAATCAAGGGGCCTGGAGGCATATCTTCCGAAATTCGGCGGCTTGCAGGCACCAGTCACAATCCACGAACGCACGCGATTGTGGCGAAAAACGACCGGAAACCCTTCACGTTTTGGCCCAACTCATTGGTTACACGTGAAGAACCGCAGGTCCTTCATGGGGGCAAGATGGACGCGGGTATGGGTGATTAATGATGACCGCTGCTGCGCGCAAGTTTGACTCTGTCGATCTGGGGACCACAGCCGACGAGCTGGCCCCAGGGACGAAGCTGCTTTTCGGACAATTCACCATTGAGTCATTCGTCAACAGCGGTGGCTTCGGGATCGTGTATATCGCGCGCGACTCGCTGGACCGGCAGGTGGTCATCAAGGAGTGTTTCCCCTCGACCTTCTGCCGCCGGATCGGCAGCACGGTCGGCGCGCGGTCGCGGGCACAGCAGGACGAATTTCGCGCTTCGGTGAAAAGCTTCATGCAGGAAGCGGTGACGCTTTCGCAGCTGAACCATCCCAACATTATCAAGGTCCATCACGTCTTCGAGGACAATGAGACCGCCTATATGGCGATGGACTACATTGACGGACCGGACCTGTTGCAGACGGTCGAGGGCACGGCGCGACCGCTGACACCGAAAGAGATCGTGTCGTTCCTGCACACGATGCTGGATGCGCTGGGCCATGTGCACGAACGCGGACTTCTGCACCGCGACATCTCGCCTGACAACATGATCCTGAACAAGGCCTCGGGCCAACCGATCCTGATCGACTTCGGTGCCTCGCGGAAGGAAGTGACGCGGAAAAGCCGGGCTCTTTCGGGCCTGCGCGTGGTCAAGGACGGCTATTCCCCGCAAGAGTTCTATGTCAGCGGCAGCAAGCAGGCGCCCTGCAGCGATCTTTATGCGCTGGCCGCCAGCTTCTACCATCTGATCACCGGCGAGACGCCAAAGACATCGCAAGAGCGGCTGTCGGCCATAGCCGGGCGCGAAGGGGATCCGCTGCGCCCGCTGGCTGGCCGGTTCAAGACCTATCCGCGCGGTTTTCTCGATGCCATCGACAAGGCAATGGCGATCTTCCCGCGCGACCGGCTGCAGTCCGTTGACGACTGGCGGTCGATGCTTACCGGGGATGCCGCCCGTCCGGTCTCGGAACCCGTGGTCCCTGCGGCTTCGGTCGCCCGGGCGGTCTCGGCGCCGCCTCATGCCGACGTGGCACCCGCGGCCCTGCCGCCTGTTGCCCCACAGCAGGCCAAGGCTCCCAGTGTCCCGGTCGCACCCGAACCCGCAGTGGCGGCCAGCCCGGCCCCCATCGTGGTGATCCAGGCCCCGCGCAATGTACGCGATTTCCTGATGTCCTCGGCAGCAGCGGTCTTGTTGCTGGTCGGGCTCCTGTCGCTGCCCAACCTGCTGAGCCGCGGGACCGACGGCGTCGCCCTGCCCGCAACAGCGTCCACTTCCCCAACCGAAACGCTGGCCTTGGTCGTGCCGACTCCAGCTGAACCGGCCCCGCGCGCCGACGAGCTTTTGCCGGTCACCAATGTTCTGCGATTGCCCGGCGGCTATACCTTCGACGTGGTCGAGACGCCGACCGCAACGCAGACCGTGGTTTCCGAACTGCCGGCCGAGTTGCAAGGCTCGATCCAGGTGGGTGACATCCTGCTGGTCTATGCCCCCACGGGCGAGACCTTGGCTACCGCGACTGCGCTGCGGGCGATACTTCAGCGCGAGTTTGCAAATGGAATCACAACTTACAGTTTTGTAGTTCGCCGTGGTGACAGTACAGTGGAAGCAGAGTTCCGGCTTGGGGTGGCCGGCTGACTGCCGTTGCCGAAACACGAAAACGGGGAGACAAAGCCTTGAAGTTCCTTCGCACGATCTTTCGCGAGAATGACGAGACCGGCCATGCCGCTGGTCCGGTGGAAACCGGTCCCGACCCCGTGATGGCCGCACTGGCCGAGCTTGAGGTTAAGCGCCTGCGCGAAGCGCTGGCCGCAGCTTCACCGCCCCCGGCCCTGGAACCCGAGCCCGAGGCGACGTCCCCTACGACAGTCGCTCGTCCTAGCCGGGTCGTGAAGGCCAAGGCCTCGTTGCCCGAAGGCGTCACCCTGCCGAGTCGCGGCATCTGGGATCTCGAAGATGATGATACCCCGAAGCCCGCCGCCGAACCCGCTGTTTACGCAGACCCACCGCGCCGACCGACCCGGACCAAGACCCGTGTCCTTGGCTTCGAAGCGCAACCCACTGCTGTCGTCCCGCTGTTCGATGGCATCGAGTCGCCTGCCATCGCCCCCGCTACACCGGCACCGGGCAAGGGCTATGCGATGTTCCCCGCAGGTTGGCTGGTGGTCAAGGACGGCCCCGGCAAGGGCGCGTCGTTCGCGCTAAGCCAAGGTATCTCGCAGATCGGGCGGGGTTCCGATCAGACCATATCGCTGGACTTCGGTGACATGGCGATATCGCGCCAGAACCATGCCGCGATTGCCTACGATCCTGACACACACGCGTTCTATGTGGGTCACGGCGGCAAGTCGAACCTGGTGCGGCTGAATGGCCACCCGCTACTGGCCACCGAGACTGCCGCCGATGGCGACGAGATCCAGATCGGTGAAACGACGTTGGTGCTGAAAGTCCTGTGTTCGCCCGAATTCAACTGGTCATCTTTCGAGGCCGAAGGAGACGGGCATGATATGGCGATCGCGTGAACCCCGCTACGATGTCGCCTCGGGTATCAGCCAGGGCGCGCGTGACTATCAGGAAGACGCCATCACGGCCGACTTTCCAGTCGGGGCCGAGGCTGGCTTCGTGGTGCTGGCCGACGGGATGGGGGGCCACGCCGCAGGCGATGTCGCCTCGAAGATCGTCCTGACCGAGGTCTACTCCGAACTGAAGTTCCATTTCGCCAACGTCGCATCGTTCGAGGCCCGCGCGCCCGAGATCCTGCGCGGGGTCGCCGACCTGGCGAACGAGACCCTGCGTCATCATTCGCGGACCCATCCCGAGACCAGCGGCATGGGGGCCACTCTTGTCGTTCCCGCTCTGGTCGAGAACCGGCTCTGGTGGATATCGATCGGAGATTCTCCGCTATACCTCTTCCGCAATGGCAAGCTTAGCCAGCTGAACGAGGATCATTCAATGGCGCCGCAGATCGACCTTATGGTCCAGGCGGGCCTCTTGGACGCCGAGACTGCCGCGTCCCATCCCGACCGCAACTGCCTTGTCTCGGTGCTGATGGGGGCGAAAGTGGCAAAGATCGACTGCCCGTCGCGGCCGTTCGAGCTGAAGGCGGGCGACATCGTGGTCTGTTCCTCGGACGGCTTGCAGTACCTGACCAACACCCAGATCGAGAAGGTACTCGCCCGCTACCGCAAGTCCCGGTCGACTGAGATCGCGGAACGGCTGCTGGAAGAACTGGTTCGACTGGACGACCCCGACCAGGACAACATCAGCTTCACAGTGATCAAGGTGAACGATGCCTCGGTCAGGCCCCAGCACGACCGTCCTGAGCGAGAGGCCCTTGCGGTCACCACCCGGCCCCGTCGACTGACGACCGTGGTCGCCGAGCCGGTCCTGGTGCCGCTTCCCGTGGCCGAACCGCCGCACCGGCCAGCACCGGAAGCCATCGTCGATGGTGCGACAGAACCGACTCCGACCGAGGCTGATCCCGAATCCCTGGAGGCGCGACCGCTGGTCATCCCCCGCAGGATCGCTGCCCTCGGCTAGGCCTTAGCGGAAGATGCTCATGATCTGGTCCAGCGGCTTCTTCCGCTTGGCCACAGCCGGGACTGTGGCCGTCTCGGCTGGATAGCCCACCGGCAGGATCATCACTGACTTTTCATGGTCCGGTCGCCCGCACAACGGCCCAAGGAATTTCATCGGGTTAGGGGTGTGCTCCAGGCAGACCAGCCCCGCATGGTGGATCGCGGTGATCAGCATCCCCGTCGCGATGCCCACGCTTTCCGGGACGTAGTAATTCTTGTAGCGCGCGCCATCCTCGGTCATCCCGTAGCGCTGCGCGAAGACGACTATCAGCCACGGGGCATCGGTCAAGTGCGGCTTCGAAACGCCGGTCCCGATGGGTTCCAGGGCCGACAGCCATTCGTCCCCCGCGCCGCCCTGGTAGAAGGCACGTTCCTCCTCCTCGGCCCCATCGCGGATGCGGGCTTTCATGGCAGGATCGCTGATCGCCACGAAATGCCAGGGCTGATGGTTCGCCCCTGACGGCGCCGTGCCAGCCGCCGCGATACAGGCTGCGATCACCGCCTCTTGCACCGGACGTTGGGAATAGTCGCGCACCGAATGGCGCTTCTTCATGTAGTCCCGGAACCGCTCTACCGAGGCCAGCGCCGCATCGTCGTCCAGTTGCACCCGGTCAGGCAACTGCAGCGGCTGATAGCTGACCTCACCCTTGCGATACATCACCCGCCCCCGATCAACACCCCCGCAGCAAAGACCAAGGCACCGCCAAGGACGACCTGCAAGGCCGCGCGGAGGAAGGGTGTCTCCATAAAGCGGTTCTGGATCCAGGCGATCGCCCAAAGCTCCACGAAAACCACAATCATCGCAATGGTGGTGGCAGTCCAGAAATCTGGGATCAGATAGGGGAGGGCGTGGCCAAGGCCGCCGATGGTGGTCATCACGCCCGACGCGATACCACGCTTCAGCGGCGAGCCGCGGCCCGAAAGCACCCCGTCGTCATGCGCGGCCTCCGTGAAGCCCATCGAGATACCTGCACCCACGGACGCCGCCGTGCCCACAAGGAATGTGGTCCAGGTGTCCTGTGTCGCGAAGGCTGTGGCGAAGATCGGGGCCAGGGTCGACACCGAACCGTCCATCAACCCCGCCAGTCCCGGCTGCACCCAGGTCAGGATGAACTGCCGCTTGGCGGTCTGGTTCTCTTCGTCCCGCGCGTCTTGCGGCAGGTGCGTCTCTTCAAGCCGCTGGGCGTGGCGTTCGTGCCCGGCCTCGGCCGCGGCAAGGTCGCCCAGCAGTTTGCGGGTCGCCGCGTCCTGAGTGCGGGCGGCGGCGCGCAGGTAGAAGTCATGCGCCGTCTTTTCCATCGTCGCCGCCTCGCCGCGCATCACCTCCAGCGAAAGGTTCTGCGACAGCCAGATCGGGCGGCGGGCATAGAATCCCGCGACATGCTCACGCCGCAAGAGCGGGATCACCTCGCCGAACCGCGTCCGGTGCAGGTCAATCAGGCGCTGGCGGTGGCCGTCCTCTTCCACTGCCATCCCGTCGAAGACGGCCGCCGAGGCGGGGTAATCAGAGCGCAGACGCTCGGCAAAGCTGCGGTAGATGCGGGCGTCGTCCTCTTCCGAGGAGATCGCCAGCGCCAAGACCTCCTGCTCGGTCAGATCGCTGAAACGGCGGCGGAAGGTCAGGGCAGAGAGCACGGCAGGCACCTTAGTTTGGAATAGTTCTAATCTATCTCACCAACAGGCGGCTGCAACGGCATAATCTGAACTTTGGAGTTTACTTTCTGCTTGCCGAAATGAACTCTCCGGTTTAGCTTCAAATCTGTACTGTGGAGTTCAAAATGGAGATCACGATGACCCGATTCGCCCTTGCGCTTGCCACTGGCCTTGCCTTCGCAGCCCCCGTGGCAGCGGACTCGCTGACGGTCCTGCTGCCGAGGCTGACCTTTCCGACTGAAACCGTCACGACTTCGACCAAAGGCTGCGAAGCCCCCAAGACCCAGACCACCTGCCAGCTGGCCGAGTGACCCCTGCGCTTGCCGCGCCGGATCGCGATGGTCTATGGTCCCTTGCGGGGGATGCGATGAACGCCATTCAGGATCACGGAGTCCGGCGCGGCCGGAAGTTCGACCAGGTGCTAGACGGCGCCCGGAAGATCTTCATGCGCGACGGGTTCGAGCGCGCCTCGGTCGACGACATCGCGCGCGAGGCGGGCGTCTCGAAGGCCACCATCTACGCCTACTTCCCCGACAAGCAGCTTCTGTTCCTGGAAGTCGCCCGGTGCGAATGCCATCGCCAGACCGAAGAGGCCGAGGCGATGGTCGAAGGCGATGCGCCGGTGCGGATTGCACTGACCATCGCGGCCGAACGGATCGTGGCCTTCCAGCTGTCGGACTTCGGTCAGCGCATGTTCCGCATCGTGGTGGGCGAAGGTGAGCGTTTCCCGGGGCTTGGCCGCCAGTTCTACGATTTCGGACCGGGACTTATCCACCAGCGGCTGGTGCATCACCTGGGGTGCTATGTTGCAAACGGTCAGTTGAAGATCGACGATCTTGACCTGGCCGCCGACCAGTTTGCGCAGCTTTGCAAAGCGACGATCCACGAAAAGCTGATCTTCGGGATGACCGAGACGATCACGCCTGAACTGGCGCACCGGTCCGTGCATGGCGCGGTGGACATGTTCCTCGCCCGCTACGGGTCCACCGCCTGACGTCTGGCGCAAAAGTTTTCGAAAACTTTTGCAAAATCCTTCGAAGGATTTTGACTCAGCCGTTCTCGCGCAGCACTGATCCCGCAAGATAGAGCGAGCCGCATATCAGCACCCGTGCTTCCGGAGACGTAGCGGCGATTGCGGACAGCGCTTCGGCCACCGACCCGGCCGTAAGCGCATCGATCCCGACCGACAGCGCTGCATCGCGGCTGACTTCTGCCGGAAGAGTGTTCTTCTCGCCCGGGATCGACACCGCGTGCAGACGCGTTACCTGCGGTGCCAAGAGGCGCATGTAGCCGGTCACGTCCTTTGTATTCAGCATCCCGCAGATCAGATGCGTCTCGCGTTTCGGCATCCGCGCCAGCGTCGCTGCCACCGCCTCGCCCCCCGCCGGGTTGTGGCCGCCGTCAAGCCAAAGCTCCACCTGCGGTGCCATGTCCACCAGCGGCCCCTGCCGCAGCCGCTGCATACGGGCGGGCCAGAAAGCGCGGGTCACGGCTGCCTCGCAGGCCGCTTCGGGCTTGCCCAGCAGCCGAAGTGCGGCAATCGCCGCGCCGGCATTCTGCACCTGGTGCGGGCCGGGCAGGTTCGGCAGGGGCAGGTCGAGCAGCCCGTTCTCGTCCTGATAGATCAGCCGCCCGCGTTCTTCCCAGACATTCCAGTGCTGGCCAAAGACCCAGAGTGGAGCGCCCAGAGCCGCCGCCTTTCCTTCGATCACCGCCAGACCGTCGGGGTCCTGCGGCCCGACGATGCAAGGAACACCGCGCTTGATGATCCCGGCCTTTTCGCCCGCTATCCGGGGCAGCGTATCGCCCAGGAAGGATTCGTGGTCCATCGAGACCGGGGTGATGATCGTCAGCCGGGGCTTTTCGACCACGTTCGTCGCATCCAGACGTCCGCCGAGGCCGACCTCAAGCAAGGTCCAATCCGCCTTCGTCCGCGCAAAGGCCAGGAAGGCCGCGCAGGTGGTGATCTCGAAGAAGGTGATCTCGTCCGGCCCGTTCACCCGCACACATTCGTCCAGCAGAGCTGTCAGCGCGGGTTCCGAGATCAGCTCTCCCGCCAGCCGGATGCGTTCATGGAACCGTGCGAGGTGCGGCGAGGTATAGGCGTGGACCGTCTCGCCACCTGCCTCCAGTCCCGCCCGGATCATCGCCTGGGTCGAGCCCTTTCCGTTCGTCCCTGCGATATGGATCACGGGGGGAAGCGACCGCTCCGGGTTTCCCAGCGCGGCCAGCAGCCGGTCGACGCGCGCCAGGGTCAAGTCGATGACCTTGGGGTGCAGCGTCATCATCCGTTCCAGGATGACGTCAGAGCCTTGTGTCATGATCAGGCGCTCGCCTCGGCTTTGCCGACAGCGGGCGCTTCGACCGGAGCGGGCAGATCACCCTTGATCGCCGGGGGTAGGCCGGTCAGCATCCGCACCAGGGTGACCAGTTCGTCCTTCATCGCTTTGCGGTGAACGACGCGGTCCAGCATACCGTGGTCCAAGAGGTATTCCGCGCGCTGGAAGCCTTCCGGCAGCTTCTCACGGATGGTTTGTTCGATCACCCGGGCGCCGGCAAAGCCGATCTGGGCGTTGGGCTCGGCAATCTGCACGTCGCCCAGCATGGCATAGCTGGCCGTGACACCCCCCGTCGTTGGGTGGGTCAGCACGACGATATAGGGTAGGCGCGCTTCCTTCAGCATCTGCACCGCGACAGTGGTCCGCGGCATCTGCATCAGGGACAGCATCCCCTCCTGCATCCGGGCCCCGCCCGAGGCGCTGAACAGGACCAGCGGGCGCTTCAGCTTCACCGCCCGCTCGGCCGCTGCAATGATCGCGTTGCCGACATACATGCCCATCGACCCAGCCATGAAGCTGAAATCCTGCGCGGCGGCAACGATGGGCGTGCGATTTATCTCACCCTCGGCCACCAGCATGGCGTCCTTCTCGCCGCTGGCCTTCTGCGCCGCCTTGATCCGGTCGGTGTATTTCTTCTGATCGCGGAAATGTAGCGGGTCCACCACCGGGTCGGGCACCTTGACCTCGGTGAATATTCCGCCGTCGAACAGCGCACCGAACCGTTCGCGCGGGCTGATCGCCATGTGGTGTTCGCAATTGCTGCAGACGTTCAGGTTCGCCGCCAACTCGCGGTGGAACAGCATCGTCCCGCACTCTGGACATTTGGTCCAAAGATTCTCTGGCACCTCGCGGCGCGAGAAAAGCGAGTTGATCTTCGGACGGACGTAGTTGGTGATCCAGTTCATGCGCGCCTGCTGCCCTTTGGGTCAGCCTTGGAAATAAGCCGGAGGGCCGGCAAATGCAATCAGCGGTGATCCGCCGGGCGCGGCGAAACTTTCCCGGCCCGGCCCCGTTCCTTCTGCATCGAACCGGAGGATCGCAATGCCGCAAGGCCCGCTTGTCTATAGCCAAAAACTGCTGACCCGGATCACGCATTGGGTTTGGGCCGTCAGCCTGTTCTTCCTGATGCTGAGCGGCCTGCAGATATTCAACGCCCATCCCAGCCTGCATATCGGGCAAGAGGTCGGCTTCGCCTATGACAACGCCATCCTTCAGATCGGCGCGCAGCAGAAGGGCGAAGCCCTGCGCGGCGTGACGCGCGTTCTGGGGGTCGAGTTCGACACCACGGGCGTTCTTGGCGTCTCGAACGGCGAGGCACGCGCCATCCCGGCGGCGCTGACCATCCCGTCCTATCAAAGCCTTGCGACGGGCAGGGTGATCCACTTCTTCTTCGCCTGGGCGCTGGTGGGGGCGCTGACCCTCTGGCTGGTGGTCTCAGGTCTGAACGGCCACATGCGCCAGCTGATCCCCACTTTGGCGGACCTGAAGGCCCTGCCGCAGGACATTGCCGACCATGCCCGCCTGCTGTTCCACCACACAGGAGAGTACGGCGTCCTGCAGAAGCTGGCCTATGCCTCAGTCCTGTTTGTCGCCCTGCCGCTGATGATCCTGACCGGCCTGTCCATGTCCCCCGGCTTCAACGCCGCAGCGCCCTGGCTGCTGGATCTGTTCCAGGGCCGCCAGACAGCGCGCACGATCCACTTCCTGACCATGCTTGCCCTGATCGGCTTCTTTGCAGTCCACATGGCGATGATCCTGCTCGCCGGTCCCTTCAACGCGCTTCGGTCGATCACGACCGGCTGGTATCGCACCGATGAGGCTCCCCATGATTGACCGACGCCAATTCCTTCTCGGCGGGGCCGCACTGGCGCTTTCCGGCTGCAAGGTCTTCGACGGCGCCGGAGCCAGCGACAGCGCCTTGCGCAAGCTGTTCGCCAGCCACGAGGGCCTGACCCAAAGCGCCCAGCGCGCCTTGATCGGGGATCGCCTTGCCCCCGAATTCTCCGAGACTGACATCCGCCAGGGGATGCGTCCGAACGGTTCAACCGATCCCGCCAGCAGGGACTATCGCGGTCTGGCCGCAAATGGCTTCCACGACTACCGGCTGACCGTCACTGGCCTGGTCGACCGCCCACAGAGTTTGTCACTCACCGACCTCACCGCGCTCCCTCCGCGCACCCAGATCACCCGGCATGACTGCGTCGAAGGGTGGAGTTGCATAGCCAAATGGCAGGGCGCGCCGCTTGGCACGGTCCTGACATTGGCAGGCCCGAAGCCTACCGCCCGTTATGTCGTCTTTCACTGCTTCGACGCCATCGAGCGCAGCCTTTCGGGAGAGGTCTTCTACTATGAGAGCATCGACCTGATCGATGCCTTCCATCCCCAGACGATCCTGGCCTACGCCATGAATGGCGCGGCCCTTCCGGTGGCCAACGGCGCGCCTTTGCGCCTGCGGGTCGAACGGCAGCTGGGTTACAAGATGGCGAAGTATGTCCATACCATTGCACTGACCGACAGCCTGGCTTCTTTGGGATACGGCAAGGGCAGCTATTGGGCCGACCGGGGTTATGAATGGTACGCGGGGATCTAGACGGACCGCTCGTCGTCGACTGTGTCGCTCCTCGCTGGGCGGACCGTCACCGACGAGAAGACGAAGTCGCACGAGGAGGCGACCCGCAGACTCACCCGCAGACTCACCCCCAGGTCGGGTGGAACTTTCCAGAAGGGGAGAGGGTGAAGATCTCGCAACCCGTGGCCGTGACGCCCACCGAATGTTCAAACTGCGCGGACAGCGACTTGTCGCGGGTGACGGCCGTCCAGTCGTCGGCCAAAACCTTTGTCTCCGGGCGACCCAGGTTCACCATCGGCTCGATCGTGAAGAACATGCCTTCCTCCAGCACCGGCCCCGAACCTGGGCGGCCATAGTGCAGCACATTTGGTGGAGCATGGAACACCCGACCAAGCCCGTGGCCACAGAAATCACGCACGACCGACATGCGCTGCGCCTCGACGTAGGTCTGGATCGCATGTCCGATGTCGCCAAAGGTGTTGCCCGGTTTGACCGCCGCAATCCCCCGCATCAGACCTTCGTGCGTGACTTCAATCAGCCGCTCGGCCTTGCGGGCAAGCTGCCCGGCAACGTACATCCGGCTCGTGTCGCCATACCAGCCATCGACGATCACCGTGACGTCGATGTTCAGGATGTCGCCGTCCATCAGCACCTTCGCGCCCGGAATCCCGTGGCAGACCACGTGATTTACGCTGATGCAGGAGGCGTGCTTGTAGCCCTTGTAGCCAATGGTGGCCGAGGTGACACCACGACGCCTGATCTCATCGGTGATGAAGTCGTCGATGACCGCCGTGGTGGTTCCCGCCACCACCAGCGGGGCGACCGCATCCAGGATTTCCGCGGCCACGCGACCGGCGGTGCGCATGCCGACGAAGTCCGCATCTTCGTAGATGCGGATGCCATCCTTGGTAATCCGGGCACGTATGTCGTCCAACGGCAGTCTCCTTGGGCAATACATAAGTGCCTCGCGCGGAATTGGCCAGAGGCCGGGGTTTGAAAGCCCGCGCGCGAAGGCTATACCCGACCCAAAGACCGCAAGGAGCCAGGCCATGACCAACCCGACAGCCGCAATCCTGGTGATCGGAGACGAGATCCTTTCGGGCCGGACGCGCGATTCGAACCTGCATTTTCTGGCCGGAGAGCTGACCCGCCTCGGCATCACCCTGTGCGAAGCGCGTATCGTGGCCGACATCCATTCTGAAATCGTCGATGCCGTGCGCACGCTGTCGTCGAAATACACCCACCTCTTCACCAGCGGAGGGATAGGTCCGACCCACGACGATATCACGGCCGACGCCGTGGCCGAGGCGATGGGTGTCCCGATCTCCCACCGCGCCGATGCGATGGCGCTTTTGCAGGCGCATTACGACCGCTCTGGCCTGCCCTTCAACGAAGCGCGTCAACGCATGGCGCGTATCCCGGACGGGGCGGCGCTGATCGACAACCCGGTCTCCACCGCGCCAGGCTTTACCATCGGCAATGTGCATGTCATGGCCGGGGTGCCGAACATCTTCCAGGCAATGGTCGCCTCGGTCCTGCCGACGCTGACCGGCGGGCCACCGCTTCTGTCGCAATCGCTTCGCGTCAACCGGGGCGAAGGCGAAATCGCCGGCCCCTTCGGTGCGCTGGCGGCCGAGTTTCCGGACCTGTCGATGGGGTCCTACCCGTTCATCCAGAACGGGGCGCATGGCGCGAACCTCGTGGTGCGTGGCACCGACCCAGGTCGGCTGGACGCGGCAATGGTCAAACTGACCCAGCTGTTCGGATGACTCCCGCCCTGCTGGCCGAGGTGATGGAGGCGACCTGGCCCCCGGCCAGCCGGTGGACCCTTGGCCCCTTTACCCTGCGCGATGGAGCGGGGGGCGGGAAACGTGTCACTGCGGCCAGTCTGGACGGACCTTTCTTCAAGGCCGACCTCGATACGCTGGAAGCGGCGATGCCTGCGCCGCTGATGCTGATCCGCGCCGGAGAGACCGAACTGGACGCCGCGCTTGACTCCCGTGGCTGGCGGATCGTCGACCCGGTCGTCGCCTATGCCGCCCCGGTCGCGCGGTTGGTCACCGATCTTCCACGGCTTACCGCCTTCCCGCACTGGCCACCGCTGGAAATTGCCCGCTCGGTCTGGGCCGAAGGTGGCATCGGCCCCGCCCGTATCGCGGTGATGGAGCGGGTTCAAGGCCCCAAGGCGGCCCTGCTCGGTCGGATCGATGATCGGTCGGCTGGCGTAGCCTTTATCGCCTGCCACGGCGACGAGGCGATGCTGCACGCGCTCGAGGTCCGGCAGAGCCACCGTCGCCAAGGTCTGGGAAAGAACCTGCTGCACGCCGCGGCCAACTGGGCAGCCGAGAACAAGGCCACCCGACTATCGCTGGTCGTCACCCGGCAGAACGCCGCCGCGCGTGCGCTCTATGCTCGCCTTGGCATGGAAGTTGTGGGACAGTACCACTACCGAATGAAATGATCGCGGAAAGCGACCCCCGGCAGTGCCAAAGGCTTACCTTCCTCTCTTCCTGGCCGCCGCACTGGCCGATCCCGTTTCCGCGTTGACTCTGGACCTGCCAGCCAAGGTCCTGGGCCAGGAAACGCGCAGCGAGATCCCTGGCGCCTATGCCTTGCCCACCGCGCCGTTCGACGGCACGACGGTTCCCGCACGTCCGGTCGAGGGGGCACTGGACCAGCGTGCCTATCGGCTGGAGGCTCCGGGCGCGACCACGCTTGCGCTCTTGGCTCCGCTGCGCGACCAGGTTCGTGCCGCGGGCTATGAGATCATCTTCGAATGTGAGGCGCGCGCCTGCGGCGGTTTCGATTTCCGGTTCAACACTGACGTCATGCCCGAACCGGACATGCACGTCGACCTGGGCGATTTCCGGTTCCTCTCGGCCCAGAAGGGGACCGAGGCGGTGTCGATCCTGGTCAGCCGCAGTTCGGGCGCGGGGTATATCCAGATCACCAGGGTCTCGGCTGCCACGCTGCCAGCAGTGTCGATAAAGACGCCGGTGGACCTTGCTGAACCCGAGATCCCGCGAAGTTTTGACGGGCCGGGCCAAGCCGCGGACATTGCCGCTTCGCTGGATGCGAAAGGCGCAGCGGTTCTGGAGGACCTCGTGTTTGCCAGCGGCGCGGCCGCGCTCACCGATGGCGATTATCCCTCGCTTGCCGCTGTTGCGGCCTGGCTGGAGGCCAACCCTCGCGGCACCATTGCCCTTGTCGGCCACACCGATGCTTCGGGAAGTCTTGCCGCCAACCAGGCGCTGTCCGAACGTCGCGCCGAAGCGGTGGCGGCTGCGCTGATCCGCACCTACGGCGCTGACCCGGCGCGCGTGTCGGCCGATGGCGTGGGCTTCCTGGCCCCCCGGGCGACCAACCAGACCGAGGAAGGTCGGCAGAAAAACCGACGGGTCGAAGTGATTGTCACTTCGACCCGCTAGCGGACGCGCCTCTGAGGGGGAGAGACGTCACCAGTTGTCAGGACCCTTGTCGGCATAGCGCCGCGCCAAGAAGTCGATGAAAGCGCGCACCTTGGGCTGGGTGAAACGCCCCGGCGGATAGACTGCGTAGATGCCCAGCACTTCGACCGGCAGGCCGGGGATTGCTTCTTCGACCAGGCCTTGCCGCATTGCGTCGGCGTACAGGAACGAGGGCAGGTAGGCGATCCCCAGGCCGGAGATCGCGGCGTTCAGCAAGCTTTGCCCGTCGTTCACCGTCAGCCAGCCCACGGACCGGACCTGCCGCTTCTCGCCCGAAGGTGCCGTGATCTTCCAGACGTTGCCATTGGCCTGGTTGGAATAGTGCAGAAGCTTGTGGTCGTTCAGATCATCGATCTTTTGCGGTCGCCCGAACTTCTGGAAGTAGGACGGCGCGCCGATCATCCGCTTCGTGGTTTCCGTCAGCTTCCGGGCGCGCAGCGAGCTATCCTCAAGTTCGCCCACGCGGATCGCCATGTCGAAGCCTTCGCTGATCAGTTCGACGTAGCGGTTGTTCAGTACCATGTTCACGGTGATGTCGGGGTATTCCAGCAGGAAATCGCCAAGGATCGGCGACAAGAGGTTCACACCGAAATCCGTCGCGACCGACACGCGCAACAGGCCCGAGGGCGCGGATTGCATAGAGGTGACCAGCGCATCGGCTTCGCCGGCGTCGTTCAGCACGCGACGAGCACGATCGTAATAGGCCAGGCCGATCTCCGTCGGCGACACGCGGCGGGTGGTTCTGTTCAGCAACCGGGCGCCGAGTCGGGCTTCCAAGGCAGACACATGTTTCGAGACAGCGGATTTCGAAATCCCCATCTTCTTGGCTGCATCGGTGAAGCCGCCCTGATCCACTACCGTGGCGAAGGCCTCCATCTCTGTCAGTCGATCCATATTGTCCTCTTCGGGAGCAGACACGCCGGTTTTGTTACAAACAGGTTTCACTTCCAAATCGGGCAGGAAGGCGGCAATCAGGCGTCCGATCCGGGGTATTGTGGGGGATCGTTGATGGCAGAGAAACTCTGGACGGTGCCAGGGGATCGGCAACTGCTTGCCAGAACCACCCCCGGCGATACGCAAGGAAAGGGATGCGATGCCCGGCTCGGCGGGAAATCGTTCCACGATTGTCCCGATATAGGCAGAGTTTTGGCGCGTTTTCCAGCCATTGTTTCGACTCTATGGAATGATCTTCCGCGACCCTTTAGCTGACCCCCAGGGCGGCAAAAGCGCTGCCCTGCAATCGTGGATAGAAAAGGAGACTTCCATGAAACGCTTCGCAATCGCCCTTGCACCGCTTGCCCTGGCTTCGGCCGCCTTCGCGCAGACCCTGCCGGATGTGCCCGACACCGACTCCAGCGGCAGCTGGTCGCTGGTCGAACTTCAGGCGGTCTGGGCGGATCTGACCGAAGAGACCTTTACCGCCATTGACACCAGCGCCGACGGTGCAGTCGATGCGACCGAGCTTCAGGCCGCGCTGGACAGCGGCGTGATTGCAGCGCCGGGCGAAGCCTCAGGCGGCTGACCCTTTACCCCGTCGATGACTGCGTCACCCGTCGCTGATGTCCGACGAGGAGACGAAGTCGCACGAGACGGCTTTCGTTATAGCCGTGCCGCCAGGCGAGCTGCCTGATCGATGGCGCGCTTGGCATCCAGTTCGGCCGCGACATCCGCCCCGCCGATCCGGTGGTGGCGGATGCCACGCAGCTCCAGCTCTGCTGACAGCCTCCGCTCCGGTTCCTGCCCGGCACAAAGAACCACTGCGTCGACCGCCAGCAGTTCTTCCCCGTCCCGGTTCGGCCCGTGGCTGATCACCAGCCCCTCGGGCGTGATCCGCTCATAGTTCACCCCGCCCTGCATCTTGACCCGCTTCATCGCCAGGCTGGCCCGGTGGATCCATCCCGTCGTCTTGCCCAGATGCCGCCCCGGCTTTTCGGTCTTCCTTTGCAATAGATGAACCTCGCGCGCGGGGGGATGCGGGTGCGGCCCCTCGGGTGCCAGGCCGCCACGGTCCTGCCAAGGTGTGCTGACGCCCCATTCTTCCCGCCAGCGACCGATATCCAGCGTCGGGCTGACCCCGTCCTGGACCAGCGTCTCGGCCACGTCGAAACCGATCCCGCCTGCGCCCACCACGGCCACTCGCCGCCCCACAGGCGCACCCTTCAGCACGTCGATGTAGGACAGCACCGTTGCCCCCGCTTCGACCGGAATCCCCGGATCGCGTGGAACAACCCCGGTGGCGATCACCACCTCGTCGAAGCCGTCCAGGTCCTCTGCTGTGGCATCCTGCCCCAGCCGCACCTCGATCCCCGGCGCCTGAAGCATGGTATGGAACCAATCGACCAGCCCGTGAAACTCTTCCTTTCCCGGCACCTGTTTCGCAAGGTTCAGCTGCCCGCCGACCCGCTCTGCCCGGTCGAACAGCGTGACCTGATGGCCCCTTTGGCTTGCAACGATGGCCATCATCATCCCCGCGGGGCCAGCCCCCACCACCGCCACCCGCTTCGGGTTGTCAGTTGGTGTATATACAAGCTCGGTCTCGTGGCAGGCGCGGGGGTTCACCAGGCAAGAGGTCAGCTTGCCGCTGAAGGTATGGTCCAGGCAGGCCTGGTTGCAGGCTATGCACGGCGCAATTTCGGCCGCCCGCCCGGAGGCCGCCTTCATGATGAACTCCGCATCCGCCAGCCAGGGCCGTGCCATCGACACCATGTCGGATGCCCCGTCCGCCAGCAGCCGCTCGGCCACCTCGGGCGTGTTGATCCGGTTCGAGGTGATCACCGGGATCGAAACCTCGGGCCGAAGCCGTGCTGTCAGATGCGCAAATCCCGCGCGGGGAACCGAGGTGGCAATCGTCGGCACGCGCGCCTCGTGCCAGCCGATCCCGGTGTTCAGGACACTGGCCCCCGCCGCCTCGATCGCCTTCGCAAGCGCCACGACCTCATCCCAGGTCGACCCATCCGGCACCAGGTCGATCAGCGAGATCCGGTAGACCAGCACCGCCCCCGGGCCCGTGGCCGCGCGCACCCTGGCCACGACCTCGACCGGCAGGCGCATCCGGTTCTCATACGACCCGCCCCAACGATCCGACCGCCGATTGGTGTGGGTCACAAGGAACTGGTTCAGGAAATAGCCCTCGGACCCCATCACCTCGACACCGTCATAGCCTGCCTCGATGGCCCGCGCCGCTGCCGTGGCGATGTCGGCGATCTGCTTTTCGATCCCCTCTTCGTCCAGTTCACGCGGGGGGAACGGAGAGATCGGGGACTTGATCGCGGACGGAGCGACACATTCTTTGCCATAGGCATAGCGCCCCGCGTGCAGGATCTGCATGGCGATATGGCCGCCCTCGGCATGGACCGCGTCGGTCACACGGCGGTGATTGGTGATGTCCTGATCGGTGTACAGCCCAGCCGCTCCGGGAAACACCCCGCCCTCGCGGTTCGGCGCCATGCCCCCGGTCACGATCAGCCCCGCCCCGCCCCGCGCCCGCGCTGCATAGAAGGCCGCGACCCGGCCCCAGTCGCCCGTCTCCTCCAACCCGGTGTGCATCGAGCCCATCAGGCTCCGGTTCCTCAAGGTCACCCCGGCCAGCGTGATCGGCGACAATAGATGCGGATAGTCGGTCATGATGGTCCCCCTTGCGGGCGGAGAATGGCGAAGACCGACACGAACGTCACCACGAACGCGGCGTCACAGCACCACCACCTGTGCCGGGTCCAGAAGCCAGGGCGCGATGATCCCGCACGTGTCCGCCAGCGGCAACAAGGTCTCGGGCACCTCCATCCCGATGACGCGCACCATGAACTCGGCCCGCAACGCGCAGCGCCGGGCCACATTGGGATGCTTTTGCGCCAGTTCCTCGCGTAGACCCTCGTCCGCGATCACATATCCATCCTCCATCCGGGTCGAGCCCCAGTGGGGATGTGCCGGGATCACGTCCATCTGCATCGCCATGCCGGATGCCAAGGGGATGCCCGATTCCGGCATGATGGGCGAGGACATCCACTCATCAACCCCGATCAGGTGGCCGGGGTTCAGCGTGATCCCGAACTCAGCGGGCAACCGGTCATGGATCATTGCCCAGACCGCGCCCCCTGCCACGCCTGGCCGCATCATCCCGCACCAGTCCGACAAGGCCTGGATATAAGGGAAGACGAACTCCTCCAGATAGCCCGCAGCAGAAGCCGGAAGGTCATAGTCCCCGCGCGCCATCCAGCCCGCGCGGCAGATGTTCGATCCCCAATGCGCGATGTTGAAGCTGGCGGGGACCCCCAGCCGGATGCGGTCGCCGATAGGCCCGGACAGACCCGGAGTTTCTCCCATCGCAAACGTCAGGTGGCACCCCAGCGGCAGGCCACCGATCCGTGCGGCTTCGATTGCGGCGAAGTCGGTCATGCCGTCGCGGAAACTGAACATCATTCGGCGCAGGGCCGATGCCGCGAGATGATTCGAATACTCCAGACGCGCGATTTCGTCGGCGGTCACCCGCGCCCGCAATCCATGTCCGGGATGCATGAAAACTGCGGTCGCGTTCTCGACCCGCCCTGCCCGCTGACGCAGTGGGTCGGCCAGAAATGCCGGGATGTCCAAAGCAAGCGCCGGATCATGGCCGGGGGCCAGTTCGTCCGAGCCGTACCACTTCCACCCCACCGCGCCGACTTTCGCGTCCGACGGCACGACCTCCTCCAGCCACTGCCATAACCGCCGCGAGTCTCTCGGCTGGCTTGGCAGCGACAGCGAGGCGCAGAGCCCGGTCCGCACTCGCCCCGCTGCGACAAGAGGAGAGACAGCGGTATAAGCCAGGCACTCGTTCCCCGTGATCAGCAGCGCGTCATCCTCGGTCACAACCAGCACCGCCTCCTCGAAGCGCGGGTCAAATCCGGTCAGCCAATGCAGGTTCGCCGCATGCTCGCGGTCGCCATAGACCACTAGCGCCGCATAGCCTGCTGCCGACATGGCTGCCCGCACCGCCATCATACGCTGGTCGGCCTCCGCCAGGGTGAACCGGGGTGGCAGGTCCGGCGTGCCGTTGTCCGGCCAGTCCAGGCGTTGCAGTCGCGTCATCTTGGTCTCCCCCAGGTTACGGCTCTCAGGATCGCACTCCCCGATCCCGCTCGTCGAGAATTCCTTGACTCCCTCGCTCGGTTTGCGAAGGAGGACACGAAGTGGACGACGACACAACCCGAGAGCTTCCTTGCGAATCCTGCTGCCCCCGCCTATATGACGCTTGAGAGGTTGGCGCGGGCAGGCGCCTCGCCAACCCGGTCAGGTCCGGAAGGAAGCAGCCGTAACGAGCCCCGCTTGGGTCGTTGTCCAGCCTCTCACCCTTCCCACTTGCGCAGACCGTCACTTGTTGAGTGCCCTTGTACTCAAGGGGTACGCTACACACACTGATAAAGAACCTGCTACACAGTAAGGGGTCCGGCAGCATGAAACACGTTCGGCACGTGTGGGGGAATGGCGGGCCTGTATGGGAAACAGGAACAGACCGATGCCGGAGACGTGCAGCGGTAGGGCCGCCGCAGACCATTGGCTGGACACGGCGGGACAGTGCGGAACACTGATCTTTTAACTGGCTCGATTGGATCTTCGCATTTTGCGATGGGGCGATGTGTTCTTCCAGAATTTGGCAGGCCGGCGGTTGTACTACTCGGTCGGGCATGCGACGGGCCAGGTCGAAGTCGTGGATCGTCATGTCGCGGAAGAGGCCTCCCACCGCAACCGGGTAGGCTTTCGGTGGCGGTCCCGGATCGCGCGAGGTGATGATCACCTGATGCAGGTCCCCAATCTCGCCCGCCAGCATCGCAGCCCGCGCGGCACTGTGGCCGGAATCGTAACGGCGGTTGAAACTCAGTTGGATCGGCAGCTTGGTGCCCTTGATCCTGCTCTCATCCGAACTTGGCATGATGACCGGCGCAGTGATCCCCTTCAACCAGTCGGTCTGGTGTGCTTACCAGGTCGCGCCGCCGATTCCCGACAGCAAGCTGATCCCTCTAGGCCCTACTGGATGGCGCAGTTGTAGCGGGTGTAAACCAGGCTGGGCGTGATCCGGCCGACAGGCTGGACCTTGTTGCGCGCCATCCTGCGCGGGTAAGTGAAGTTCAAACGTCGGACGGTGATGCCTTGTCGGCCGTTTGCTACATATCGGACAGAAGGTATCGTGGCGATCAGACGAGCAGTCGCCTGGTTGTGGGAGAGAACGACCTCAGCATCGATGTGCTGATGCCCGCCTTGAACGACTGAGGATCCAGGCGGACCGTGCTGCCACATCGTGCGGCCTCGTCGATCGCAAGTAGCGCGCGCATGTCAGCCAGCCCCTCTTCGCCATTCGCTTCCGGCGGGGTTCGGGTCAGGATGCAGTCCGAGAAGTAGGCAATCTGACCCGAGAAATGATCCACCTGCTGAAACGGAATGATCGTCTCCTTTCCGTCGGCACGGACGGTCAACCGGAGCGCCGAGTCGAACTTGAACGCGGGGTCGAGGATCAACTCGCCGGATGACCCGACAACCCGGATCGATTCAGATGTTCCCGAACCGAAAGAGCAGAAGAACTGCGCCAGCCGGTCGCCGGGAAACCTCAGCGTGACGGCAAGACCCGCGTCGATCTCGGCGAAGCGCGGATCGCCCGAGGGGCGGCTTGCCATGGCCTGCACCGCGATGGGTTCAGCGGCAAAGACATGGCGCGCGGCGTTCAGACAGTAGACGCCGACATCCGGCAGCGCACCGCCCCAGTGGTTGGCTTGCAGGCGGTGGTTGCCCAATAGCGACTGGAAGCCGAAGGTGGAGGTGAAAAATACCGGTTCGCCGATCTTGCCCGACCGGATGGCTTCAATCATGCCGTGCGTGCCCGGTTCGTTGTGCAGTCGGTATGCGGTCATCAGGAAGGCAGTGCTTTCCCTGGTCGCGGCGACCATTGCCTCACTTTCGGACATGGACGTCGCAAGCGGCTTTTCGACCATCACATGCTTGCCCGCTTTCAGCGCGCGGATCGTGTAGTCCGCATGCATCGAGTTCGGCAGCGCGATGTAGACCGCGTCGATGCGGTCGCTGGCGATGAGGTCATCGTAACCGGAATAGTCCACAACTTCGGGCACGCCATGGAAGTCCGCCAACTGTCGCGCAACTTCGGGGCTGCCTGACACGATGGCCTGCATGCGCGAGTTCCCGGTGACGGCAACGGCAGGCATGAAAGCTTCCTGCGAGATCCAACCCGCGCCAACGACAGCGTAGCGTATCATGGGTTCACCCTGGATAAAGAGACTGAGGACCGTCTGGCGCCCTTCAGGCCGCGAGATGGGCAGGCTTCTTGCCCAGGATGATCATGCCCAGGATGTCGTCGTCCGTCACTTCGTCCACGTTCACCGTGCCGACAAGCTGGCCGTTCTTCATCACCGAAGCGCGGTCGCACAGCTTCATGACGTTGTGGATGTCGTGCTCGATCAGGAAGATGCCAAGGCCCTGCGCCTTCAGCTCCTGGATCAGCTCGGCAACCATCTGGGTTTCGTGCGGGCCCAAGGCGGCGGTGGGTTCGTCCATGATCAGAATCTTGGCGTTGAAGTAAACAGCGCGGGCGATGGCGACTGATTGACGCTGACCGCCCGAAAGGGCCGAGACGGGGACGTTGAACTTGCGGAAGTTCGGGTTCAGACGGCCCATGATCTTCCGTGTCTCCGCCTCCATCTTGGCATCGTCGACGATGCCGTGGCGTTTGATCTCGCGTCCCAGAAACAGGTTCGAGGCAGCGTCGAGGTTATCCGCCAGCGCAAGCGTCTGGTAGATCGTCTCGATATTCAGGTCGCGCGCATCGCGGGGGTTGTTGATCTCCACTTCCTGCCCGTTGATCAGGGTCTGCCCGCTGTCGGCCTTGTAGGCCCCCGACAGGCACTTGATCAGCGTGGACTTGCCCGCACCGTTGTGGCCCAGAAGGCCCACCACTTCGCCGGGGTAGAGGTCGACCGAGACGTGGTCCACGGCCTTGATCCCGCCGAACGAGATCGAGATGTCGCGCAGTTCGACCAGAGGGGTGCCAGTGCGATTGACGGTGCGGTTCATGGTCATTTGGAAAGCCCCAATCGCTTGCGATACAGGATGTCGACCCAGACGGCGATGATCAGCACGAGGCCGACGATGATGTTCTGGAACGGCGTGTCGACGCCGACCATGGCCATGCCGGACTGCAGGGATTGCATGATCAGCGCGCCAAGGACCGCGCCGTAGATGGTGCCGACGCCCCCGGCCAGAGCCGTGCCGCCGATCACCGCAGCGGCGATGACGCGAAGCTCCTCCAGCATGCCGATGTCATTGCCGTGGCTTTGCAGACGGGCCTGAGCGATCAGCGCAGCCAGGGCGCACAGGAAGCCCATCAGCGCGAAGATCTTCACCGTCAAAGCGCGGGTGTTGATGCCGGACAGCTCGGCCGCGTCGGGGTTGCCGCCGGCAGCAAAGATGTAGCGGCCAAAGGTGGTCTTGCGGGCGATCACGGTCATCACGACGGCCACGGTGATCAGGATCAGGGCCGAAATCGGCACGCCGTGCATGGCGGTATAACCTTCGGGCATGACCTGACCCTTGGCCTCGAACAGCCGCTTCAGCTTGGCCTCGGGGATCGGATAGCGCGACAACCAACCGACGAAGAACAGGATCGCGCCAACGATCAATCCGGCCATCACGCCCTCGGCCCACAGGGGCTTGACCACGAAGCCGTGGCTTTGCTTGTTGCGGCGCGAAGCGAAGATGCCCCAGACCGCGAAACCCGAGGCGACGAGGCCGAAGATCCAGCTTGCAGTTGCGCCAAGGACGCCCTCGGTGCCGCCGAACATCAGGAGGTTGGGGTCGGTGAGGCTGACCGACTGCCCGTTGGTGGTGAACCAGTTGACGTTGCGCCAGACGAACAGCCCGCCCAGCGTGACGATGAACGACGGGATACGCTGGTAGCCGACCAACCAGCCGGTGATCGCGCCCATCGCAGTGCCGACCGCAAAGCCGATCAGGATCGTCAGGCCCAGGACAAACGGATTGCCGAACGTGGTCCCGAAGAGGTTCGGCAGCCAGGTCGCCTGACACATGGCCATCACCGCCGAGCACATCGCCAGCATCGAGCCGACGGAAAGGTCGATGTGTCGGGCCACGATCACGAAGACCATGCCGCAGGCCATGATCGCCACCGGAACGGTCTGCACGGCGATATTGAACACGTTGCGCGGGCCGACGAAGGTGCCGCCCGTCCAGATCGTGAACACAAGTGCGACGGCGGCGAAGGCCATCAACATGCCCAACAGCCGCACATCCAGCTCAAGCGTATCGATCACGCTGCGCCGGGACGTGATTTCCTGGGGCGCAAGCCCTGACTGCGACATGGTGGTCCTCCCTCTCCGCTTCAGTGTGGCGGCGCCCCGATGCTGTGGGACGCCGCCTGTTCTTGGCTGTTTGTCGGATTACTCGCAGACGGCCACGCCGGTCACGCCAGCGCAAAGGACGTCCTTGGCAATCCAGCCCGCGTCCAGCACGAGGTTCAGGTTATCCTTGGTAATCGGCTGCGGAGCCAGCAGAACCGCGGTCAGTTCCTTGCCACCCGGCGACGTGAACTTGCCCGCACCCGGGACGGCGTCCATTGCGGTGCCCGAAGCCAGGGCGACGGCGATTTCACCGGCCGCCTTGCCCAGCGCACGGCTGTCTTTCCAGACTGAAACGGTCTGGGTGCCAAGCGCCACGCGGTTCAGTGCGGCCATGTCGCCGTCCTGACCCGAAACCGGGATCCCGGCCATGCCCTGAGCGGTCAGCGCCGCGACAACACCACCTGCGGTGCCGTCGTTCGACGCGACGACAGCGTCAACGCCGTTGTCGGTCTCGGTCAGGATCTGCTCCATGTTCTTCTGGGCGTTGGCGGGCTGCCAGTCGTCCGTGTAGGCTTCGCCGACGATGGTGATGTCACCGGCATCGATGGCTGCCTGCAGCACTTCCTGCTGACCGCCGCGCAGGAAGTCTGCGTTCGGGTCAACGGGCGAGCCCTTGATCATCACGTAGCGGCCTTTTGGCATCGCTGCCAGAACGGCACGGGCCTGCATCCGACCAACCTCGACGTTGTCGAAGGTCAGGTAGAAGGCGCGCGGGTCGTCGATCATGCGGTCATAACCCACGACAGGGATACCGGCGTCGGCAGCGGCGTCCAGAGCCGGCCCGATCGAGGCCGAGTCCTGCGCCAGGACGATCAACGCCGAGCAGCCCTGGGTGATCATGCCTTCAATGTCGGCAAGCTGCTTGGAGGCCGAGGTCTGCGCGTCAGCCGAGACGTATTCGGCGCCAGCGGCATCCAGAGCGCCCTTGATCGCGGCTTCGTCGGTCTTCCAACGCTCTTCGCGGAAGTTCGACCACGAAACGCAGACTTTCAGATCCTGGGCCGAAGCCGCCGAGGTCAAGCCCGCAATCGCAACGGATGCGAGCAGAAGGGTTCTTTTCATTCCAGTTCCTCCCTGGGAATCATCGGCTTTTGCTGCCGGTCTGGCGACGATCGCCTGCAGTGATCTGACGCAGACGCATCATCTTTGTCAATTATTTTATTTGGCAACTTTTCTTGCATGACAAGATTCATTGCGGCCTCGAACTTACAGCCGGACAGAGGCGAGGCCCCATGCCTCACGGCTCTGGACGCGCCGCAATCACGCCGCTTTCAACAGGGTCGAGACGTATTCCAGGCTTGCGCGAAGGTGCGCGACAAGCTCGGGATCATTCTGCACCTCGGGGCTGAACGGCTCCATCGAGACGAATCCTTCGTATCCGGCCGCCTTCAATCCGCGCAGCTTCGCGATGTTGCCCACCCGGTCGCCGACGAAGACCAAGCCCCGGTCCGGCTCGACCAGGTCGCCCGGCGAAAGGTCGGTGCGCGCGATGCCGGACATGTGGGCCAGACCGATGTGCTGGGGGAAAAGCCGCGTATCGCCGCAGCGGAAATACTGGAAGGTGTCATAGCACAGCTTGTAATCATCCCAGCCGTCGATATCAGTGACCGCCGCCACAGCCATGTCCTGCCGCTTCATGGTCGAGCCCTTCATCCCCAGAGGCTCGACATAACCCGTGATGCCGTGCACCTGCAGGATCGGCCGTAGCTGCCGCAACCCGTTGCGCAAGTTCTTCTCGGCTTGCGCGTCGGTCCAGCCGTGATCCTCGTTGTGAACTGGGCACAGAACCACTCCCGGTGCCCCTAGGGCAGAGGCGTAGGCGATGATCGCCTCCGCCTGCTTGGCGCGGGTCGGGGACCAGTCGTTGAACCGTTGCAGCGCGTTGACCGACGCGACCTCAAGCCCCACATCCTGCAACCGTGCCAGCACATCGCGCGCCGGGGTGCCATCGGCGAACTCACGTCCTTCGATGTCATTGCGGATTTCCACCGCCTGCACCCCGACCGAGGTCGCAAGCGCGATGAACGCGTCCAGGGGCAGTTGCGGAGCGCAGGTTCGGTTCAGGGCAAAGCGGATCGACATGGCGGGGTTCCGTTCGGATCAGAGGTAAAGGTCGGGCCGTTGGCCGAAGGTCAGCCGCACCGGGTTGCCGGTCTGCAAAGCGGTCACGACCTGTTCCGCAATGGCTGTTGCAACGTAGCCGTCCCAGGCCGAAGCGCCCACGGGATGCTGGTCGGCGATGGACCTGACCCAGCCGTTCATCTGGATGCGGTAGGCGTCGCGGAAGCGGGGGACCCAGTTTTCCGACCAGACGTGGCCGTGCTGCCCCACGTGGTTTGTCAGGGTCACGGTTGGTGCTGCCATCTCCACCGTGCCCTCCCGCCCGACAAGCTGGGCGTGGACGTGATAGCCGTAGCGCGCGTTCATGTGGACTTCGGTCGAGACGATGGCCCCGCTTTCCGTCTCCAGCGTGATCATCAGCGGATCACCCCCGGGCGCCGCGCTGATCCGGGCCAGAGTCGGCTCGGTGTTCAACAGCCAGCGGCTGATGTCGATCTCGTGGACGAAGGAATTCGTCACCGCCATCGCCCCGGTGAACCAGTCGGGCGCCGCAGCGTTGCGGTGGGTGTTGTGGAGAAGCACCGCCTCGCCAATCGCGCCCGATGCCCGCACGCGCAGCATCTCGACATAAGCCGGATCGAAGCGGCGCATGTATCCCACCTGGACCAGCCGCCTGCCCAACTGGACTTCGGCCTGAACCACCCGCAGCGCATCCTCGGCCGTCGCTGCCAGCGGCTTTTCGCACAGCACCGGCTTCCCGGCCGCCAGACAGGTCAGCGCCAGATCGGCGTGGGTGGCGTCGGGTGAGGCGATGACCACCGCCTGCACCCTATGGTCACGGATCAGCGCCAGCAGATCGGAGAAGGCTTCCCCATGCCCCGCCACAGCGCGGGCGCGGTCGATATCCGCGTCGCAGACAGCGACGACCTGCGCTCCGGCCGTTTCGTCGCGCAGGATGCGGACATGTTCTGCTCCCATCACCCCGGTGCCGATTACGCCGACCGAAAGGGTCATTTCACGTCAAGCCAGCGTTGTTCACGCGACGAGGACTGGATCGTCTCGACCAGCGTCTGGATGCGCAGCCCGGCGCGGAAGTTGAACGGCTCATCCGACTTGCCAGCGATGGCGTTGATGTAACCCGCGACCTCGATCGCCTTCAGGTCATTGAAGCCGATCTGATGCCCCGCCGCGACACAGAACAACCCATATGGCGCGTGGTCGGGTGAGGCTTCGATGCGCCGGAAGCCCTGACGACCCTTGCGGTCGGAGGTGTCGAAGTAGTGCAGGACGTTGAAATGCTCCTGGCTGAACGCCAGCGCGCCTTTGGTGCCGTAGACCTCGAAGTCGTGCTGCATCTTCCGACCGGTGGCGATCCAGTTGCCCTCGATGCTGCCGGAAGCCCCATTCTCGAACCGAAGGAAGGCGCGGCCTACGTCATCGACCGTCACGGTCTTGCGGCCGCCGCGTCCGTCGGGACGTTCGCCAATCATCGTCACGCAGTCGCCCATGACCTTAGTCACCGGCCCGCACAGGAATTCAGCTGTCGCCAAGGCATGCGACCCGATGTCTGCCAGCGCCCCGCCACCCGCCGGGTCATGCCGGAAGGTGAAGGAGCCGTTAGCGTCGGCCATGTAGTCTTCGCAGTGGATGCCGCGATAACCCCGGATTTCGCCCAGTTCTCCCGCCCGGATCATCTCACGCGCGGTCTGCAGCATCGGATTGCAGAGGTAGTTGAACCCGACCTGCGTCTGCACGCCCTTGGCCTCGGCGGCCAGCGTCATCTCCAGCGCGTCGGATGCCAACGGGGCCAGCGGCTTCTCGCAATAAACATGCTTGCCCGCCGCGATGGCCGCCAGCGACATCTCCTTGTGCAGCGCGTTCGGCGCGGTGATCGAGACGAGGTCAATCTCGGGGTTCTCGATGATATCTTGCCAGCGCGCGGTGCCCTTGGCGAAGCCCAGCGTGATGCGGGCACGTTCGGCGGCCTCGGGGGTGATGTCGGCGACGGTGTGGAGGTCCAGGTCATAAGCCAGTTCGAACACCCGGGGGGCCGAGGTGAAGCCGAAGACATGGGCCTTGCCCATGAAGCCGGTGCCGATCAGGCCGATGCGGAGGCGGGGTTTGGTCATTTCGCAAGTTCCTTCAAGCCGCCGATCGCGGCAGCGTTCACGACAAGCGCCGGGTCAAGTTTACCGGCGAAGAAATCCAGCACGTTCTGCACCGAGGCGATGGCCATCCGTTCGGCGCACTCCACGGTGAGTGCGGCGTTGTGCGGGGTCAGGACCGCCTGGTCGAGGCCGAAGAGCGGGTGGTCCATTCCCGGAGGCTCGGCGTCAAAGACCTCGATCCCCGCGCCGCCCAACCGGCCCGCCCGCAGGGCGTCGGCCAGAGCGACCTCATCCAACAACCCGCCCCGCGCGGTGTTTACCACGACAGCGGTTGTCTTCATCAGCGCCAGTTCTGCAGTCCCAAGCACTGCCCGGTCCGCACGCGGCAGGTGCAAGGACACCGCATCGGCCTGCGCCAGCGCCTGTGCCAGATCGCTGGCCCGCGCAGCGCCCTCGGGCCAGCTTTCGGCGGGTATGAAGGGGTCATGGGCATGAACCTCCATCCCGAAGGCGCGGGCCAGAGCGGCGAGCTTCTGCCCGATCCGCCCGAAGCCCAGGATCAGTAGGCGCTTGCCCGCGACCTCATGCGTCTGCAGCCCGTTCCGCCAGCCCCAGTCGCCGTCCCGCGTGGCGCGGTCGGCGGCGATCAGGCGATGCGTCGCGGCCAGGATCAGCATCATCGCATGTTCCGCCACGCCCGAGGAGTTCACGTCCCCCACGATGCAGAGGGGGATTCCGCGCGCGTTCAGGGCGGGCACGTCGACCGCGTCATAGCCGACCCCGTGGCGCGAGACGATCTTCAGCCCCGGTGCCCTTTCGATGGAAGCCGCCGTCAGAGGCTGCGTGCGGATCACCAGCGCTTCCGCCTTCGGCAGATGCGCCTGGTAGGACGGCTCCGAGATCTCCTCGACATAGTCGAAAGTCACGGGAGCCGAGCGCAGAAGGTCCAGACCCGAGGGATGCAGTTTGCCGGCGACCAGAAGATGCGGCATCAGTAGGTCCCTTTCTCGGTCTTGGCTGCCGCCCCGTCGGTCAGTTTGCGGAAGCCCGCGACAGCGGCCCCGGCTGCGGCGGCGAGGAAGCGGCTGTCCCCTCCCACAGTGGTCATGTCGAAGCCCCAGCTGATGGCCTTCGCGGCATAGTCCGGCGTCCCGCAATGCAGGGCGGCGCGGATGCCGTTCTTCTTGCAGGCAGCAAGGATGGTGTGCAGGGCGGCGATCATCTCCGGCTCTTCTCGGTCAAAGCCAGGGGCAAGGCGGCCCTGCGTCAGGCTTAGGGTCAGGTCGGCGGGGCCGACATAAATCCCGTCCAGTCCCGGCGTCGCGGCGATGGCGTCAAGGTTCGCCATCCCCTCTGCCGTCTCGATCATCGCAAAGCCGAGGATGTTGTCGTTCGCCTCGCCCGCGTAGTTGGCGCCCGCCGCAAAGGACACGCGCGTCGGGCCGAAGCTACGCTGGCCCAGCGGCGGATAGCGCAGGTAGCTGACGAAACGGGCGGCGTCCTCGGCCGAGTTGACCATCGGGCAGATGATCCCGTAGGCCCCGGCGTCCAGGGCCTTCATGATGATGCCCGGCTCCAGCCACGGCACGCGGGCCATCAGCGTCGCGCCACTGGCCCGCATCGCCTGGAACATCGGCAGGACGTTGGAGTAATCCAACGCACCATGCTGCATGTCGATGGTAACGCTGTCGAACCCCTGCGCCGCCATGATCTCGGCGGTGAAGGGGTTGCCGATGCTGCACCACCCGTTGATCGTGGGCTTGCCTTCGGCCCAAAGCTGTTTCAACCGGTTCGGGATCATGCCCACACCATCTGGCTGGATTTGACGTCAAGGTAATCGCGGATGCCCTCGATCCCGCCCTCGCGGCCCATGCCGGAGTGGTTGGTGCCACCGAAGGGCGCCTCGCTGGCCGCCATCGCGAAGGAGTTGATGCCGACCATCCCCGCCTTCAGCGCCGAAACGGTGCGGCGGGCGCGGGCGGGGTTGGTGGTGAAGGCATAGGCCGACAGACCCATGTCCGAAGCATTGGCGCGGGCCAGCACCTCGTCTTCGCTGGAGAATTGGGTGATCGCGGCGATGGGGCCGAAGTTTTCCTCGGCCATCACGCTCATGTCGTCGGTGCAACCGGTCAGGACGGTCGGTTCATAGAAATGCCCGGCGTTGAAGCCTCCTGCCCGCTTGCCCCCCGTCGCGACCGTAGCACCTGCAGCGACGGCCCCCGCAACGATCCGTTCCATCTCGGTCAGCCGGTCCGCGCTGATCAGCGGCCCCATGCCGACCGAAGGGTCCAGCCCGTCGCCCAACTTGATCGCCTGCGCGCGATTCACGAAGCCTTCGACGAAGGCATCATGCAACCGTTCATGCACATAAAAGCGGTCGCCCGTCACGCAGACCTGACCCGCATTAGCGAACTTCGTCGGCACGGCGGCGTTCAGGCAGGACTCGAGGTCCGCGTCATCATAGACGATGACCGGCGCGTTGCCGCCCAGCTCCATCGACACCTTCTTCAAGGTCGCCGCCGCATCTCGGATCATCTGCTGGCCGACGCGGGTGGAGCCGGTCAGGCTGACCTTGCGCACCACGTTCGACGTCATCAGCGGCCCGTAGGTGGCCTCGGTCGGGCCGACAACCAGGTTGACTGCGCCGGCGGGCAAACCACCCGCACGGACGCAGTCAACCATCACCATCGCCACGCCCGGCGTCTGCTTCGACGGGCGGATGATGGTGGAGCATCCTGCGGCTAGGGCGGGAGCCACCTTTCGCGCGATCAGGGCTGCAGGAAAGTTCCAGGCGGTAAAGGCCGCCACGACACCGACGGGTTCGTGGTGAACCTCGAACCGGCCACCCGGCACGCGGGATTCGATGATGCGGCCATAGATGCGGCGGGCTTCTTCGGCATACCAGCGGAACTGGTCGATGCTAAGGCCCCATTCGCGCCCGGCTTGTGCGATGGGTTTGCCCGTCTCCAGGCTGATCATGCGGGCGCCTTCGTCTGTGCGCCGCAACATCTCATCCGCGATCCGGTGCAGCGCGTCGGCGCGTTCGAACGCCGGGGTCTTCGACCAGGCTGAAAAGCCCGTTGCGGCCGAGACGAGGGCCGCCTCGGTATCCGCTACGGAGGCAACTGGGCAATCGCCCAGCGACTGCTCGGTCACTGGACTGAGCACGGCCGAAGTCCGGCCGTCGGCCGCCGCGCGCCATTCACCGCCGATGAAAAGTCCAAACCGTGCATACATCAGGACAGCTCCTTCACGGCCACGACGCGGCCCTCGTTTATCGACTTCAGTGCAGCTTCCGCCAGCACCAGTGCCAGACGCCCATCCTCAAAGCCGACCGACGGGGCCCGTTTCTGTTCGATCGCCTCCACGAATTCGGAAATCTCGGCGTCGAAGGCTTCGCGGTAGCGTTCGATGAAGAAGTTCAGGAGTGGCTCCGCCCGGTCGGTGAAATCGGCGCTATGCAGCGTCATCTCATGCGGGCGACGGTTTTCCGAGATTGCCATGCCCTTGGTGCCGAGAGCCTCGACCCGCTGGTCGTAGCCATACGTCGCACGACGCGAGTTGGTGATGATCGCCTGTTTGCCGCTTGCGGTCTTCAGGACCACGGTCACCGTGTCATGATCACCCAGCTTTTCCATCAGCGCCGGGTCGACGAGGCGCGAGCCGGTGGCGAAGACCTCGGTCACCTCCTCACCCAGGATGAAGCGCGCCATGTCCAGATCGTGAATGGTCATGTCGCGCAGGATGCCGCCCGAGACTTGCAGATAGGCTTCCGGGGCCAGCCCCGGATCGCGCGAAGTGATGACAACCTGATGCACCTTGCCGATATCACCAGCCTCGATGGCTTTGCGCACGGCGGCGTGGCCCGGATCAAAGCGTCGGACGAAGCCAAGCTGGATCGGAACCTGCGCTCCCGCAATCTTCGTTGCGCATGCGTTCACGCGGGCAAGGCTCAGGTCAATGGGCTTTTCGCACAGGATCGGCTTGCCGGCCGCAACGGCCAGCTCCAGAAGATCGGCGTGGGTATCCGTGGCCGTGGCGATCAGCACCGCGTCAACGTCCGCCGATGCAAAGATCGCTTCCGCCGACGGAAAGACCTTGGCACCGGTTTTCGCCGCCACCGCCTGTGCAGCGGGCGCGTGGATGTCGAAGACTCCCGCAAGGGTGGCCCGCGGGTGCGCCGCGATATTGGCAGCGTGCATCACGCCAATGCGCCCGCAGCCGAGCACAGCGATCCGGATCATTTTCGTCCTCCCGATTCAATGGCGCAATACTCATTGCCATTAACGTCTATTGTCAACCCATAATGCATGCGGTTATGCTGTCTCCACATTCGAGGGAGGAGATGGCTTATGGAACACTCGACGATTCGCCTGACTATGGCGCAGGCGCTGGTGCGTTGGCTGACCGCGCAGATGACCGAGATCGACGGGCAGCGCATCCCCCTGTTCGCCGGGGTGTTCGGCATCTTCGGTCATGGCAACGTGACCTGCCTGTCCGAGGCGCTAGAGGCGGTGCAGGACACCCTTCCCACCTGGCGCGGTCAGAACGAACAGTCGATGGCCCTTGCGGCGATCGGCTTCGCCAAGGCCAAACGCCGACGGCAGATCATGATCGCGACGTCCTCCATCGGGCCGGGCGCGCTGAACATGGTCACGGCGGCGGGCACGGCCCACGCGAACCGGCTGCCCGTCCTTCTGATCGCCGGGGATACTTTCACCACCCGCCTGCCGGACCCCGTTCTGCAGCAGGTGGAACACTACAACGACCCGACCCTGACGGTGAACGATGCCTTCAAGGCTGTCACCCGCTACTGGGACCGCATCACCCATCCGGCGCAGATCATCCAGTCGCTGCCACAGGCCGTTGGCGCCATGCTCGACCCAGCCGATTGCGGCCCGGCTTTCCTCGCCCTGCCGCAGGATACGCAGGAGCTGGCTTTCGACTACCCGGTCGAGTTCTTCGCGGAACGCACCTGGGCCATCCCGCGCCCGCGTCCTGACCGCAAGTCAGTGGCCGATGCCGCAGCCCTGCTGAAGACCGCAAAGAAGCCGCTGATCATCGCCGGTGGTGGCGTGCGCTATTCCGGGGCCGAAGGTGCCCTCGCCCGCTTTGCGGCCGAACGCGGCATCCCGGTCGTGGAGACCATTGCTGGCAAGGGTGGCCTGACCCATTACCATCCGGTCCACGCAGGCCCCATCGGCATCATCGGCTCCACTTCCGCCAATGCATTGGCGGCCGAGGCCGACGTGATCCTGGCCATCGGCACCCGGCTGCAGGACTTTACCACCGGCTCGTGGACTGCTTTCTCCCGCGATGCCCGCTTCATCTCGATCAACGCGGCCCGCTTCGACGCCCTGAAGCACCGTGCCCTCGCGGTCGTGGGGGATGCGCTGGAAGGCGTGAACGACCTGGACGCCAACCTTGGCGCCTGGAAAGCACCCGCCGGGCACCTTCCCCACGCCAAGGCGATCTTCGCCGAATGGGACGCGCTTCTCGACGACCACCAGACGCCGACCAACGCCCCGATCCCGACCTATGCCCAGGTCGTGAACATCGTGAACAAGTCCGCGGGCGAGAAGGACACCCTGATCGCCGCCGCCGGTGGAATTCCGGGCGAGGTAGCGAAGGGCTGGCGCGTGAAGGCACCGAACTCGTTCGACCTGGAATTCGGCTTCTCCTGCATGGGCTACGAGATCGCTGCAGGCTGGGGCTGCGCGATGGCGCAATCCGGGCCGGGCGGCTTGGGCGGCACCCCTATCGTCATGCTGGGCGACGGCACCTACATGATGATGAACTCGGACATCTATTCGACGGTGCTTTCCGGCCACAAGATGATCGTCGTGGTCTGCGACAACGGCGGTTACGCGGTCATCAGCCGCTTGCAGCAGTTCAAGGGCGTGCCGGGGTTCAACAACCTCTTGAAGGACTGCCGGATCACCGACAAGGCCAACCCCCTGCACGTCGACTTTGCCAAGCATGCGGAATCGATGGGAGCCGCCGCGCGCCGCTGCGAAAGCCTGGCCGATCTTGAGGCCGCTCTGGAGTGGGCCAAGGGCAATGACCGGACGACCGTCATCTCCATCGTGACCGACGCCTACGCCTGGGTGCCGGGCGATGCCGACTGGGATGTGGGGGTGCCCGAGGTCTCGGACCGCGAAAGCGTCCACAAGGCCCGCGCCCATCAGGAAGAAATTCGCGCCAAGCAGCGCGTTGGAGTCTGAAGAATGAAAGCGAAACTTGGAATTGCCCCAATCGCCTGGTGGAACGACGACCTGGCGGAACTCAGCGACGATGTAAGCCTGGAGGAATGTCTGCGTCAGGCCTCGGGCGCCGGGTTCACCGGCATGGAAACCGGCCGCCGCTTCCCGATGGACATGGCCGAGCTTGGCCCGATCCTGCAGAAATACGGTATCTCGGTCTGCGGCGGATGGTTCTCGGGCCTGCTTCTGGACGGCGACATCGAGGTCGAGAAGGACCGCATCGCCCAGCAGCACACGTTCTTCAAGGCGGCCAAGGCACCCTGCATCGTCTACGGCGAAACCGCGCGCTCGGTTCAGGGCATCAAGTCCGCCCCCCTGGCCACCAAGCCCAGGCTGACCGAGGCTGAAGTGGCCGTCTATGGCCGCAAGATCAGCGACTTTGCGGACTGGTGCGCCGCCAACGGCATGCCGATCAGCTACCATCACCACATGGCCGCCGTGATCGAGACCGAGCCCGAGCTGGACCTTTTCATGAAGCATTCCACGGTGCCCTTGCTGTTCGACGCGGGTCACATGGCCTTTGGCGGCGGCGACAACCTTCGGGTGATCGAAAACCACTGGAAGCGCATCACTCATGTCCACACCAAAGACGTGCGGATGGGCGTCATCAACGGGCTGGACCGCACAAAGGAAAGCTTCCTCGACGCCGTGGTGAAAGGTGCCTTCACCGTCCCCGGCGACGGGTCGCTGGACTTCGAGGCCATTGTCAAGGCGCTGGCAGGCAAAGGCTACGAGGGCTGGTTCGTCGTCGAGGCGGAACAGGACCCCAAGGTCTCGCCGCCCCTGGAGATGGCCAAGAAGGGCCACAAGGAACTTCTACGTGTCATGGCCGCGGCTGGATACGAGGTCGTGCAATGAACCGGATGGACGGCAAGGTCTGCGTCGTCACTGGTGCCACGCAGGGCCTGGGGGCAGCGATTGCCCGCAGGCTTGCCGCCGCCGGGGCCAAGGCCGTGGTCATCACTGGCCGCAACGCCGATCGAGGAGCGACCGTCGCGCGAAGCATCATCGATGGCCACTCTGTCCCGGCGTTATTCGTGGAGGCCGACTTCGCCCGCATCGAAGACTGCCAAAGGGTCATTGCCGAGACCGACCGCCACTTCGGCCGCCTCGACGTGCTGGTGAACGCCGGGGCATCGACCGCGCGCGGCACCATCATCGACACCACGCCCGAGACCTTCGACGCTCTGTTCGCGACCAACGTTCGTGGCCCCTACTTCCTGATGCAAGAGGCGATCAAGCTGATGATCGCCAAGGGCATCCAGGGTGCGATCTGCAACATAGGCTCGATTTCAGCCCTGGCGGGTCAGCCCTTCATCAACGCCTACTGCGCCAGCAAGGGCGCTCTGACCACGTTGACCGCCAACACCGCCTTCTCCGTCATGGCCAACCGCATCCGGGTGAACCAGTTGAACGTCGGCTGGATGGCCTCGGACCACGAACGCGAGATCCAGGCCGAGGGCGGCGACCCGGACTGGGAGAAGAAGGCCGCCGCTACTCTCCCGTTTGGCCGCCTCGTCGATCCGAACGAAGCCGCGCGCGCCGTGAACTTCCTCGTCTCGGACGATGCGGGCCTGATGACTGGGGCCATCGTGAACTTCGACCAATCTGTCTGGGGTGCCGTGGCCGAGGGGATGCCTGTGCCGAAAGGCCCTATGGCCCTGTGACCACCGGAATCCGTGGCTCGGCGCTGTCCTTCTGCAGCCGGGCCGCAACGGCGACACAGATCGCCTGCGCCAGGCACATCGGCGCAGCCAGACTGCGCGAGAAGGTGTATTCATGCTCTGGCACAGCAAAAAGCACTTTCGCCAGCTTGGCGTAGGGCGACAGCGTGCTGTCCGTGATCGCCAGGATCGGCACGCCGCGCGCAGCCGTCTCTTCGGCGACATTGACCACCTCGGTCGCGTAGAAGCGGAAGGACACCAAGAACAGGACATCTGTCGTCCGCGCCACCTTTGCCATATGCGTGGCCAAACCACCGCTCGCGTCAAGCAGCACCGTCCGCTTGCCCAGCATGGTCAGCACATAGCGCAGAAGCTCGACTACGGGGGCAGATCGCAGCTGGCCGACCAGATAAATCGTATCCGCCGCCTCGATCATGTTTGCGGCACTCGCAAGCGCATCGGGATCGATGTTTGCAAGAAGTTCCTGCAGCGATGCCACGTCTCGCGTGACAAGGTCGGACAGGAGCCCCATTTCGCCTTCACGCGCACCACCAAGTTCGGTTTCCAGCGCGCGAACACGGGCATCAAACCCAGGGGCCGCGGTGGTCAGGCGGCGCTGGAAAATGACCTGCAGATCCTTGAAGCCCTTGTAGCCCAGGGACTGCGCATACCGCACAAAGCTGGATGCATGGATCCCGCACTTCGCGCCGATGGCGTTGACTGACAGCACCGCGACGTCATTCGGATTCTGCGTCAGGTAAAGCGCGATCTTCTGGTAGGACTTGGACATGTCGTCGTACCGATCGTGGATCAGCCGGATCAACTCCTCGTAGGTCTCCGGTGGTCGAAAAGACATATACAGCTCCAGTTCATTCCTTGCATATGGAGCACTGCGCAGAAAACTTTGTCAATTGGCCAGAAATGCACTGATTGGTGCGAAATGGAGTTGCCGCCAGATCTGCGATCGACACACGGCTCGCCTTTGCTCAGGCAAGAAAACATATCCCGGAAAGCGACAGTTCGTCTCGCCGGGATACGTGGCCCTGACCTCCAAGGTTATCGATTCATGCAACGTGTGCTGAGAGGTCACGGCAGAATAGAAGTGAGATCTACCGGGCTTCTGGTTTTTGCGGACATCGTTGCCGCCTCGGCCATCGCAAGGGCAGCCACACCGTCATCCAGCGTTACCGGCAGTGCCGACCCTGCGTTCACCGCGGTCACGAAGGCAGCCCACTCGGCCGCGTAGGCGGGCATGTAGCGTTCCAGGAAGAAGTAGGTCGGCTTCGCACCTGTAACGCCTGCGGCCGTCGATTTCACCACGGTGTTCTCCAGCATGTTCTGCGCCTGAAGAAGCCCTTCGGAACCCAACAGTTCGACCCGTTGGTCGTAGCCATAGACGGCCCGGCGGGAGTTCTTGATCACGGCGATGCGGCCGTCGGCGTAGGTGAGGGTCACGACAGCGGTATCCACGTCTCCGGCCTGGCCGATGGCGGGGTCGACGATCGAGGAGCCGACAGCGCTGACGGTCACCGGGGCCGCGCCCATCAGGAAGTTCGCCATGTCGAAGTCATGGATCATCATGTCGCGGAAAAGCCCGCCCGAGACCTTGATGTAGGCGATAGGCGGCGGGGCGGGGTCGAATGAGGTGATCGACAGAAGCTCGGCCTTGCCGATCTCGCCCTTGTCCAATGCAGTCTTCAGGGCGGCGAAGTTCGGGTCGAAGCGGCGGTTGAAGCCGATCATTACCGGCTTGCCGTTCTTGACCGCAACCTTCTGGCAGGCTTGCGCGCGAGCGAGGGACAGGTCCACCGGCTTTTCGCAGAGCACGGCCTTTCCGGCCCCCGTCGCGCGTTCGATCAGGTCGGAATGGGTGTCGGTCGAGGTGGCGATCAGAACCGCGTCAATAGAGGGGTCGTTCAGGATCGCGTCCGTCGTGCGCGCCTCGGCCCCGTATTGCGCGGCCAGCTTGGCGGCGGCTTCCGTGTTGATGTCCGACACGGCGGCGAGGGTCGAGCCAGGGTTCGTGGCGATGGCGGTGGCGTGGACGCCGGCGATACGCCCGGCGCCGAGAAGGCCGACTTTCAGCATGGTTGAGTTCCTTGAGGTTGGTGACCGAGACTATTGATTGAGGCCGGCCTTGAAGGTTTCGAATTCGGCATCCGCCATGGCGACATTGTGCTGTGGCTGCGGGTAGCCGCCGGTGTTGACGTCCGCGATGAACTCCTTGAACGCGGCGATGCGTTCGGCTTGCAGGCGGGCGTATTCGGCGGCGAAGTTGCGGTAGGTCTTGGCGTGGCGTGGGCGGTGGCCATCGGTGCAGCCAAGGACGTCTTCGGCGAAAAGATATTGCGCGTCCGCCCCCGGCCCTGCGCCCATGCCAAGCATGATCATCGACGTGTTCTTCGAAATGAACACGCCAAGCCGGTCGGGCACGACCTCCAACTCGGCCCCGAAGGCTCCGATGGCTTCCAGTTGCTTGACGTGGTCCCAGACGGCCCGCGCCTCGGTCGCGGTCTTGCCCACAGCGCGCCAGCCGGTCCAGGTGATGAAGCTGGGGATCAGGCCGACGTGAGCGACGACCGGCATATGGTTGTCGCAAAGGGCCTTCTGGATGTCCAAGGAGGCGGCGCAGTAGAAGCAGTCGCCGCCCATCGCGGTGAAGTGGAAGGCGGCGCGGAGGTAGTCCTCGGCGGTGGCGAGCTTGCCGTGGGGACCGAAGGGCAGGCCGACCTGAACGAAGCACTTGCCCGCTGCTTCGCGCATTTCGGGGCTGAAGAAGCGGGACTCAATGGACAGCATGTCGATGCCGGCCGCGTCTGCCGCTGCAGCTTCCTCCAGCGTGGTGACGTAGAGCATGGAGATCTTCTGCCCCCGTGCCTTCATTGCGCGCATGTCGTGGACGGTGGGGCGGTTGGCTTTGTGGACCATGATTACACCGTGCCTCCTTTAAACCGTGAAGGCGGAACGGAAGGCTTCGAGGGCAGCCTCCTCATCGCCCTTGGCGTTGGCTTCCATGCCGACGGGACCGGTGTAGCCCATGGCTTTCAGCGCCTTGGCAACACCGGCATAGTTGATCTCTCCCGTCCCCGGCTCACAGCGTCCGGGGTTGTCGGCGACCTGAACCTCACCGATCCAGGGCAGGCAGGCCTCGCACCAGCGGATCAGGTCGCCCTCTCCGATCTGGGTGTGGTAGAGGTCGAGGTTGATCTTGAGCTGCGGGCGGTTCACGGCGCTGACGAGGCCCAGGACGGCAGAGGTCGATCCGAAGGGGCAGCCTGGATGGTCGAAGGGGTTGAGGTTTTCCAAAGTGAACACCTGACCCTCGGCTTCGGCCAGATCGCAGATGCGGTGCAGGGTGTCGCGGGCGCGCTGCTCCATCCCGGGGGCAAAGGCGCCGATCTGCGGGATCGGGATGCCCTTGTCGCCAAGGCCGGTGCCGTGCAGGTTCAACCGATGGACGCCCAGCCGCTTTCCGACCTTTGAGGTTTCGCGGGCCGAGGCCAGCAGCATCTCGCAGCCCTCGGTGTCGGTCAGGCGGCCCTGAAGGTAGCCGTTCATGATCGTGAACGTGGCCCCGGTCTTTTCCAGCGCGGCAAGCTCCCAGTTCGGCCAGTTCCACAAGCCCACGCCAAAGCCCATCTCCTTCAGGCGGCTGGCGCGCCAAGCGATCGGGCGGTCGCGCCACAGCATCTCGGCGCAGGCGGCAAGTTGGAATGTCATGTCAGACCTCGATCCAGACTTCGCCGTCCTGCACGCGGACGGGGAAGGTTTTCAGGTTGATGCAGGCGGGCGCGCGCTTGGCCTCGCCGGTGCGGTAGTCGAAGGTGGCGTTGTGCTTGGGGCATTCGACGGTGCCATCCATGACAAGGCCATCGCAGAGATGGACCTTCTCGTGGCTGCAGATCCCGTCCATCGCGTGGAAGGTGTCATCTTCGGAGCGTATGAGGACAAAGGTCTGCGACCCGTGGTCGAAGCGGATCAGGTCATCAAGGTCGATGTCGTCGGTGGCGCAGGCGCGGATCCAGTTGGGCATGGCTTCTCTCGGGGTTGAAAGTGCCCCGGCCCGAGGGAAGGGCTGGGCCGGGGCAGAAGTCGGCGCGTGGGCGGAAGCCCAGGCGTCCGACGGGTAGACTGTTACGCGGGCGGAGGCGGGTGGCCGTCGTGGGCAGCCATGTAGCCTTCAATCTCGGCTTCCAGGCTGGCCATGCTGGCGCCACCGGCCATCAGGTCGGTTATCTCTTCACGGGTCTTCTCGCCCTTCTTGAAGTCAGCGGCGACGGCCCCGCGGATCAGAACGGCGAAGTGGTCGCCGACGGCCATCGCGTGCATCACCTGATGGGTGATGAAGATCACCGCAAGGCCCCGGCGCTTTGCCTCGTTCACGATGCGCAGGACGTGGGTGGCCTGCTTGACGCCCAAAGCTGCCGTGGGTTCGTCCAGGATCAGGACGCGCGCACCGAAATGGACGGCGCGGGCGATTGCCAGCGATTGTCGCTCGCCACCCGAGAGGCCACCGACCAGCCGGTCGCCATCGGTGATGCGGGTGATGCCCATATCCTGCACGGCTTTCACCGCGACGCTGTTGGCCGTCTTCCTGTCATAGACCTTGAACGGCCCCCAGCCCTTGGTCGGTTCGACCCCCACGAAGAACGACCGCCCGATCGACATCAGCGGAAAGGTTCCGCCGAACTGGTGGACGGTGGAAATACCGGCCTCCTGCGCAGCGCGCGGGGTGGGGAAGGTCATAGGCGCGCCATCCATCTCGATAACGCCAGAAGTCGGCTGGTGCACACCCGACATGATCTTGATCAGCGTCGACTTGCCTGCGCCGTTGTCGCCCAGAAGGCAGAGGACCTCGCCCGGGCGGACCTCCAGCGTGATGTCGTGCAGAACGTCGATGGGACCGAAGCTTTTGTTCACACCGCGGAGCGCGAGGATCGGAGCAGCCATCACTTGCCCCCTTTCTTCGGCGCATAGGACAGCGCCATCTTGCGGAAGGTGTTGTTCATCAGAACCGCGCCCAAGAGGAGGACGCCGATGATCAGCGACGACCAGTTCCGGTCGAAATCGGTGTAGTAGATGCCTTGGGTGACCACCGCGAAGGTGATGGTGCCGAAGAAGATGCCCACCACCGACCCGAAGCCCCCTGTCAGCAGCACCCCGCCCACCACGACCGCGATGATCGAGTTGAAGATGAAGCTCTGCCCGCCCGCCACTTGCGCCGAGTTGTATAGGATCGCCTGGCACATGCCGACAAAGGCCGCCGAGGTGGAGGAGAGGACGAACAGGATCATCGTCAGCCGGTCGGTCGGGATCCCTGCGTTGCGGGCGGAAACCTTGTCGCCTCCCATCGCGAAGATCCAGTTTCCGAAGGGGCTGAAGTGGACGAAGAAGATGTAAAGCGCCGTCAGGGCCAGCCACCACAGCACCATCACCTGCAACTGACCGCCCATCACGAAGTCACCAAAGATCGCCTTGGCCGGGCCTTCTGTGGTCAGCGCGACCGAGGTGGATTTGGTGATCAGCACCGTCAGACCCAGCACGATGCCCTGCACCGCGAAGAGGCTGCCCAGTGTGACGATCAGTGACGGCACGGCGGTCTTGATGACCAGAAACCCGTTCACCAGGCCGACCACCATGCCAAAGCTCAGCGCCACGGCGATACCCAACCAGATCGGCAGGCCGTAGTGGCCCGAGATGACGGCCACGGTCATCGCTCCGAACGGCACCATGGCACCGACCGAGATGTCCAGTTCACCGGCAATCATCAGCAGACCCAGCGGAATGGCGATGACGCCCAGGTTCGCGGCGACGTTCAGCCAGCTTGCCATGCCCGCCGGTTTCAGGAAGGTCAGCCCGCCGAAGATGGCGAAGAAGATCAGGACGGCGATCAGGCCAAGGGCGGCCCCTGCCTCGGGGCGGCGCAAGAGCCCGCCAAGGGAAATGCTGGACATCGGCTGCCCCCTGTTTTGAGTTGGGAAAGGTCGGCGAGACCCGGCCCGCATCTGTGTGCGAGCCGGGCAGAGGTGTCTTAGCGCGCGCCCAGTTTCACACCGGCCAGCGTGGCGTCGATGTTGGAGGCATCAACGATGCCCGGGCCGGTCAGCACCGGGAACACCGGCAGATCGGTGCCGAAGTCGATGGACGATGCCAGCAGGCTGACCGCCAGGAACGACTGCAGATAGGGCTGCTGGTCGATGGCAAACGCCTGCGTGCCGCCTTTGATGCGGTCCAGACCGGCCTGGTTCATGTCGAACGACCCCAGCATCGCAGGGGCCGCCTGACCGGCCTGCGAAACCGCAATCGCGGCGCTGTCCGCATCGCCTGCCGAGATGGTGATGACGCCGTCGACCGTTCCGTCCTTGATCAGCTCGGCCTTGATCGCCTCGGCCACGGCAGTCGCATCGCCGAAGCTGGTGGTCGGCAGCGGCAGTTGCGTGCCTTTGCCACCGGCGGCGACAACGCCTTCGATCACGCCCTTGCAGCGCGCTTCGGTGTTGGCCGCGCCGGGCAGGGTGTTCACGCAGATCACGTTCTTCTTGCCAGCCTTGCCGAAGTATTCGCCACCGGCCAGACCGGCGACATATTCATCCGACCCGACATAGTTGATCGCGCCCAGTTCGGTGGCCTTGTCTGCGCCGCCTGCGTTCATCAGGATCACGGTGATCCCCGCTGCAATGGCTTCCTTGATCGCCGGATCTTCGGCCTCGGGCACCCAGTTCGGGATGACCAGGCCATCCACTTCCATGGAAATCGCGGTGCGGATCAGCTGGACCACATCGGGGGCGAAGTTGTCGTAGTTCACGAGACGCAGGTAGGTGACTTCACCACCGTTGGCGACAACGGCCGGAGTGGCGTCGTCGATGCCCTTCTTGATGATGTTCCAGAAGGCGTCGTCGTTCGATCCGCCGATCACGGCGATCTTCGCCGCCATCGCAGCCGATCCCGCCGACACCAGTGCCGTGGTCGCCAGCACCTTGGCGATGGTTTTCATGAAGCTCATTGGTCTGTCTCCTCCCTTGGTCCGCCGCTTTGGCGGGTTGTTGATGCCTTCAGTCTTCACCACCTGGACGGCCTCCTCGACCGGCCGGTGGAATGTAGTGATGGGTCAGGTGCGGGCCGCCTTGGCGTTCATCCGCTCTTTCTTCTTCTGGAAGCGCGCATTCATCCGCGCCTCGCCTTCTTTCGAGCCGTCGTGCCAGTAGCCGAACCACCGATCCAAAGGGATCAGCCCGTCGCCGCCGTAGTTCACCTCGAAATACTTGTGGTGCAGGTAATGGGCGTAGGCGTGGCTATCCAGCGCAGACCCTTCGGTCACTTCCAGCTTGTCGAAACCGATATGGCCGTTCACCGCGCCAAAGCCCGCAAGGTGCAGCTGATACATCGCGAGCAGCGGGTTCGACGGGATGATCAGGTGCCAGAAGGCGACCGCATGATAGAGGAACCCCTCCACCGGGTGCATCGAGAGCGACGACCAAGGCGACGGGTTGACCGAGTTGTGGTGAACCGAGTGGATCCACTTATACAGGATCGGCACATGGATCAGGCGGTGGATGCAGAAGAAGTGCACCTCGTGGATCGCCGGGCTGATCAGCGCAAGCACCACCAGCCAGGGCCAATGCGTCTCCCAATGCAGCCAGACGGCCCAGCTGTTGGCGAAAGCCCAGAGGAACACCACTTCGACCAGCGTCCAGAGCGGGATCGACACGAAGAACGACCTCAGGAAGTTGTCGATGTTCTGGCTTTTGAACCAGAACACGTCAGACGGCTGATCCGACGGGAACTTGCCGTTGTACTTGAACCGGGTGCCCTGTTTGCGGCGGACATACCAGAACAGCTCGACCGATCCGTAGAAGACGAAGATCGCGGTGGCATTCACGGCGTAAAGCCAAAGCGCCCAACCCCATGACAGGGTCTGCATCGTGGCCACATCCGGCACGACGAAGAACCACCAGACCAGCGCCGTCGCCATGTGGAAGGCGTTCCAAGGGAACAGGTATTCGGGAATCCAGGCCAGAACCTTTGGCAGGCTGAACGGACGACGCCAGAAGGGCGGCAGCTGAAGGTGGGCCGTGGGGGCCCAGTCGCCACGCTTGTTGCGGGTGCCGAATTGCAGATCGTCCATCCTGGTCCTCCCTTCGCGTTCCGGTGCGGGATCGGACGGCACAAGCGCTTCCACCCCGGGAAATGCCCCTTGGCTGCTGGCCCCTTGGGGCCGCGTTCTTCGCTCTTGTGCTGTCTTCCTCCGCTGGGCGAGAGACTCAGTTTCCCGCCCGGTCTTGCTGCGGGAAGATAGGCGCCTTGACGGAAGTCAAATCAACCCGCAATGATAGCGGAAACACTAAAACGTCGCATTCGTATCAGTTACTCTAACCAATGATACGAAAGACATCAGGAACGCCATGCGCCGCCCCACGATCCCCGACCTTGCCGAAGCTGCCGGCGTCTCGGTTGCGACGGTCAACCGGGTCCTCTCCGGTGCGGGCAACGTGCGGCAGGCCACGCGTGAACGGGTCCAGGCCGCCGCCGCAGAGATCAGTTTCTACGGCCTTGGCAGCATCCAGGCCCGCGTTGCCGCCGCGCGTCCCCACCTGCGGTTCGGGGTTCTGCTGCTGCAACCGCACCGCCCCTTCTACAAGAACGTCGCCCGCGGTCTGAAGCAGGCCGCCGCGACGGCCACCGGGGCCGATGTCGAACTTCGGATCGAGTTTCTTGAGGATCTCTCCCCGCACAACGTCGCCTCCCGTGCCCTTGCCCTTGCCCAGGATTGCCATGCCATCTGCGTGACGTCTGCGGTCCATCCGGTGGTCACCGAGGCCCTGGAACAGATCCAGGCGAAAGGCATCCCGGTCTTTGCGCTTATCTCGCAAATCTCGGTCACCGGGCAGATGTCCTATGTCGGGCTCGACAACTGGAAGGTCGGGCGCACATCCGCCTGGGCCTTTGCCAACATCTGCAAGGCGCCCGGCAAGATCGGCATCCTGATGGGCAACCCGCGCTACCGGAACCAGGAGATGAACGAGACCGGCTTCCGGTCCTACTTCCGCGAATCCGCGCCCGATTTTGTCCTGCTGGAACCTCTGTCCACCTTCGAATCCGCAGCCGTGGCGCAGGAGATGACCGAGAAGCTCCTTGCCGATCACCCCGACCTCGCCGGCCTCTACATTTCCGGCGGCGGGATCAGCGGAGCGCTCGCTGCTCTGCGCGCGAGCTGCAGGGCAGGCACGATGGTCGTCGTCGGATATGACCTCATGGACGTCACCCGCGCCGCCCTGCTGGATGGCGCGATGACGCTCGTAATCTCGCACCCGCTGGACCGACTTGCCCGGGAAGCGATCGACGGCATGATCAGAGCGTGCGCCAATCCGGGAAGCAACCAGACCAGTATCGTCCCTTTCGACATCTACACACGGGAGAACCTTTGATCGGGAGTGCTTGTGTTCCGAGCCTGAGCTTTGGTCCGAGAACGGCGCCAGTAAAGCGGGAGCGGAAAGTTCCGCCATCCCCGACCAGCTGGGGCTGATGCATCCCCTTCACGGTCTGTAGACTCTTCTGGGACTTCTGGCTGATTGTCCCAAGGCACTCGACTCGGTCCCCACCCAACTGCACCCGTCAGTGCGGTCACTCCTAAGCCGGGACCTCTGTCCCGCAAGAGCTGATGTCGGCCAGTCACGGTTTCAGGTGCATCCTGAAGGTCGGTTGCTTGATTGACATCAAAGCATCCCCTAGGTCCACCATGCAACAAGCGTCCGTTCCCAGCGCCGCAATCAGGAAATACCTCACATGCCTGAAACCACTGAAAGCGGATTGCCGCTGGACATTGGAGCTGCGGACCCGTCCGGCACCAAAGGTCCCAGTCACAGTCGGTTCCGCAGGCGCTATCTTCTGCTTCTGCTTGTTCCGGTGATCATGTTCTCCGGCGCAGTCATTGGCATGTATTTTCAGCCTCCCCTGCTTCGGGCGTTCTATGGTGTGACCGGGCTGCAGCCAGGGGGCGGATCGGACACGCCGATCGCGCTGCCTCCGAACGTGGAGCTGCCGCAACGCATGGCGGATACCATGCTCCCCACCGATGTGATCGGACTGGCGCGGATCATGCCCAAGGACGACGTCTCTGTCGTTGCCGCGCCCTATGGGGCAGGCGACGCAAGGATCGCAGAGGTTCTTGTCACTGTCGGGCAGGCAGTCGAGAAGGGCGCAGTGCTGGCGCGGCTGGATAATGGCTTGGCTCTGGAAGGCGCGGTGCTGACCGCCGAGGCCAACCTGGCCGTCCGCGAGGCGACCCTGATGCAGACCCGAGCTGCGGTCGAGGCCAGCCGAGACGAGGCACAGGCCTCGCTGGATCAGGCTGTGGCAACCGCGAATGAGATAGCGGCGAGCCTGCAGCGCACCGAAGAGCTTTTCCTGCGGGACGTTGCAACCCAGGCGACGCTGGACGCTGCCCGCACAGCCGCCGAAGGGGCGCGGCTGGCCGTTACCCGGGCCGAAGCGACGCTGGCGCGCTTCTCGACCGTGGCGTTGCAGGATCAGCCGGACGTGGTGGTCGCGACACGGAATGTCGAGGCGAGCAAGGCAGACCTCGCCCGCGCGAAGCTTGACCTGCAACGCGCGGTGGTCGTCGCTCCCATCGCCGGGGCAATTCTCGACATCAACGCTACCCCCGGCCAGCGCCCACCTGCCGACGGCATCATGCTGATGGGCGACATCGGCCGGATGATGGCTGATGTCGAAATCTGGCAGGACCGGATCGCCAGGGTCCGCCCCGGACAGTCCGTTGAACTGGTCTCGCCTGTCCTGGGCCGGACGCTGCAGGGCAAGGTCGACTTCATCGGCCTGACAGTTGGGCGGCAGGGCCTGATCTCGGACGACGCCGCCGAGAACAAGGACGCCCGGGTAATCCGGGTGCTGGTCGCGCTGGACCCGGAGTCCTCGGCGATCGCGTCACGGTTCACAAATCTTGAGGTCATCGCGCGCATCGACACCAGCGCAGTAGGGGCCACGCCGTGAAGCAGCTCCTGCAGCGCCTGCTGGGTCGGCTCCCGATTGGCTGGCTGCAATTGACCCACAACCCGATGCGCTTTGCCGCCGCCCTGGTCGGAGTGGCCTTCGCCAATGTTCTGGTCTTCGTGCAGCTGGGCATCATGACGTCCATGGGAACGGCGACGTTGCGGCCATACAGCTTCTTTGACGCCGACGTGATGATCTCTGCCGCCGATGCCAATGGCCTGACCGACGGCGGCAACGTCGCGCGCCAATGGCTTTTGCAAGCGATGGCCGACCCCGATGTGCAGGACGGGATGGGGTTGTTCATCGCAAACGCGCCATGGGACCGGGGAGACGCCGACATCAGTTTGACGACTTTCGGCGTCGATCCTGCCAGGCCGGAGTTCGTTGCGTCGGACATCGCCGGGGACCTGTCTCTGCTCGAGGTGCAGGATGCCGCCATCCTTGATCGCCTTGCGCGCGGGCTGGGGCGAGAGGCAGCGGCAGCGATCCGGCCCCAGTCGCCGCTGTCGTTCGAGACGCAAGGGCGGACGCTGACTGCCTATACCACCTTCGCAGGTGGGGGCGGGTTTGGGGGCGACGGTTACATGATTGTCTCAGACCAGACCTTCCTGTCGCTGTTTCCCGCGCGAAGCTCCACCGCCCCGGATCACATCCTGCTGCGGCTTCGACCCGGGGCGGATGGTCCTGCAGTGGTGGCCCGCCTGCATCGACTGATTTCGGACCCCGCGCTGCGCATCCGCATTTATGGCGACGCCGCCCAAGAGGAACTGACCTACCAGCAGACCAAGCGGCCCACCGGCATCATCTTCGGGTTCGGGGTTCTGATCGGCGTGCTCGTTGGGCTGGTGATCGTCTATCAGGTGTTGTCTACCGATGTCGCCGACCACCTGCGCGAATACGCCACCTTCAAGGCCATGGGCTATGACCAGAAGTTCTTCATCGGCATTGTGCTGGAAGAGGCGTTGATCCTTGGAGTGCTTGGCTTCCTTCCAGGATTTGCCGTTGGTGCAACAATCCTTACCGCCATGGGGAAGATTACGACCCTGCCGCTGTCCGTGACCCCGTTCATGGCGATTACGGTTTTCGTCGGCACGGTGGTCTTCTCGGCCCTCTCAGGGGCTATCGCGACCCGACGCCTTGCTGCCGCCGATCCGGCAGACCTGTTCTAGAGGGCGGTATGACGAATTCCCCTATCGTCGAGATCACCGGGCTGAACCATTGGTTTGGTGAAGACGCGGCGCGGAAGCAGGCGCTGTTCGACATCAATCTGACATTGGACCGTGGCAGCTTCACTGTCCTTATGGGGCCGTCGGGTTCGGGCAAGACGACGCTCCTGACCTTGATCGGCTGCCTTCGCGCAGTGCAGGACGGGGCGCTTCGCCTGATTGGTGAAGAGTTGAAAGGCGCGGACCAGGCGCGACTGGTCATGATTCGGCGCAAGCTGGGCTTCATTTTCCAGGCACATAACCTGCACGAAAGTCTGACGGCCGGGCAGAACGTGATGATGGGCGCACAAGTCCATCCGGGCGTCGATGCCGATCTGGCTGCACGCGCGGCGGGGCACCTTCTGGGGCTGGTCGGGCTCGCGGATCGGGTTGCCTACCTTCCAGCCAATCTTTCCGGGGGACAGAAGCAGCGTGTCGCCGTCGCCCGTGCGCTTGTCGGAAGCCCGGCCCTGCTTCTGGCGGACGAACCGACCGCTGCTCTCGACAAGGACAGTGCGTCCGAGGTGATCGACCTATTGCGTCGCCTTGGCAGCAAAAGGGGGATGACCACGCTTCTGGTAACCCACGACAATCGCATCCTGGACCGAGCAGACCGAATCCTTACACTGGAGGACGGGCGGCTTGTCTCAGACGAAGACCGGGTCGCCGGTTAGCGGGCCGTGGACCAAAGGCGGCCTTCCACCGCTTCGCTTTCCGGCGCTTGAACAGCTTTTCAAGGTCGGATGCCCTTCATTCAGGATTGGAGAGCGGAAAGTTCCTACGTTCGCACCCCACAATATGACTGACTGCCGCAGCGACCCCTTCCCAATTCGCCAGGTCGCGAACAGCCTTTTGTAACGCAAACACGGAAGACTGTTAGACCTTGGCGCGACTGCTCGGCAGGCTGACGGCCATTCTTTTGGGGATCTTCTCCATCGGCCCGCACGACCTGGATCGGCAGTGGTCTGACGCCCATCCTACCGTGGATGTTCGTGCCCGCGGTGGGGTTCTGGTGGGGCGCGACGTTTGTAGCTTGGCAGGGTCCCTGATCTGGAGGACAGAGTTGCACGCCGCCATAGCGATATCATCAACTCAACCCCGTGGCCGGGTCGCTTTCTGGGGCGCGCTATCCTCGGCGCCAAGGCTCTGAAGGATGGGGCAGTCCGGCCGTTGGTCGCCGTGGCAGTGATGCGCCAGGTGTTCGAGTGTTGCGATCATCTCGTCCAGTTCGCGGCGGCGCTGTTCCAGTTCCTGCACATGTGTGGTCGCCAGCGACTTGACGTCTGCGCTGGCGCGGCTGCCGTTCTGCCAGAGGTCCAGAAGCGAGGCGATCTGCTTGACCTGAAAACCCAGGTCGCGGGCACGGCGCACGAATCGAAGGGTTGCGATGCTCTTGTCCGAATAGATCCGATAGCCCGAATAGGCACGAAGGGCGGGGCGGACGAGACCGATTTCTTCATAATAGCGCAGCATCTTCACCGAGATGCCGGTCGCTTTCGAGGCTTCACCGATAATCATGATGTGGCTCCATTCATGTCCGGCTGTGCCGGGTATGATCCTCTTGTGCACCCTCCCATCATGGGAGGGTCAAGGGGTTTCTGTAACAGTTATTGGCGACCGCACGCGAATTGCGGGGCGTGCAGTCGCCGTTGGCCAGTCTTGCAGAGTGTTGCTGGCTAGGACATTGCCACCTGGTCCTGTCGGGAAGGCGTCGCAGACCGGTTTGTCGAGTTCGCGGAAGACCAGCGCAATGGCAAACGTTACTCCGACCGCGACCAATGGCCGGAAAGTGGGTCGGCCCGGCAGCATGTGCGTCCCAATCGCAAATCCGAAGGGTGCGACGCCGCGACAGCCAACGAAAACGGAAAAGGCAGTGGCAGGTTCTTGAAGTTGGCCTTTTGTTAGCGGCAGGTGAGCACCCTGCCATGCTGGGAGGTGCGTTGACCCTGCCATGATGGGAGCCCCGAGAAAGCAAGGCATCCGCACGAATCACTGCGGGAAACCTAGCAAAAGGACTTGCTCCCATGTCACTTCCAGATCCAAAGCGGTGGAAGGCGCTGGCGCTTCTGTGCGCCGCGCAGTTCATCGTGATCCTCGACACCTCGATAATCGGCGTGGCCTTGCCCGCCATCCAGGCTGACCTCGGCTTCACCGACGAAGGTCTGAGCTGGATCTTC
>NZ_JAUXZE010000074.1 GCF_030694085.1 Tabrizicola sp.
CCACGCCAATCATAGTATCCATTATATGCCGTCCTCTCCGTTTTGTGGCTCTGAACACCACAATCTTGGCACATCGCGATGCCGTTTGGGGAGGGCGGCAACCATTCCATCTGCCCTATCGCCGTCCTCGGCACCGACGATCTCGAGCCGCGCGTTTCGGTAGCCCTCCCGTGCGATCCAGAGCTCGGCCGCGGTGATCGATTCCGCCAGATGCAGGAGTTCGGTGTTGCCACCGAAGTCCAGAAGCACGCGGACCTGCCCCAGCTGTGGTTCCTCGGCGACCTCGAAGACCAACCGGCTGTCCGCTGAATGGCTGCGCATGATGGTGACGAGGATGACCCCGTCCGAGGAGAAGTTCCCTTCATGCAGCGTGAAGGAGGCCGGTGCCGTCCAGGTCGGATAGACCCGGGGCGGCTCCTTCTTCACAAGACGGCCGACGCCGTTCGAACGCTCCCAAGCCGCCAGCTTCTTGGTGAAACGTGCCGGCGGCTTGGGACTGCCGTCGGTGTAGCGGATCAGTGCCCCGAGGGGGGCTGTGTCGATGATGTTTGTTGCAGACATGATTCCTCATCCCGAATGCGAGTGGTCGCATTCATCATATTGATATTGCTGTATTTTGTGAGACCAAGGGCGAGTTTCCTCGCCCCCGGATGGCTCAGATCATTCCGCGGCCATCATCGATGCATTGCCGTCGGGCAGATCAGCCGTCAGGAAAGCCGGGAGGTCGATGTCGTCGGGCTCACCCGCATCTTCCCCCTGCCCTTCTCCGACCGCCTCGCCGTCGAACGTCACCAGATCGGCCCGGCGCAGGACCTCGGGCAACCAGCCGCTGCCCTTGAGGAGCCGCTCGGCTTCGGTCGCCATCTCGCCCTTCTTCAGGTGATCCAGAAGCTGCGCGGTGCCGTCCCCCTTCGCCTCGCGCACGGCCTCGAGGATCCGAGCCTTGGGCACGCGGTTGAGGTAGCCATCGACCGTCGGCTCCCAGCCCGCTTCGACCATGTCGAGATCGACCGCGCGGGCCACGAGATCGGCATGGGCCATGCGGCGGGTCAGGCCGCTGGCCGAGATGCCTGCACCGTAGGGGTTCACCTTCTCATGGAGCGCGTTGATCCCGAAGCTGAGGCAATGCGCCAGGAGCGCCAGACGGCTGCCCTGGTCGAGGACCGTCAGATACTCCCAGAGCGCGGCATCGTCGCCGAGCGGCAGATCAGACTCCCAGGCAGCGTGACGCTCATCGACCAGCTTTGCGACGACGCTGTCCTTGAGATCGGGCGCCTGCGCCGACATGTAGACATGACGCACGGAGGCTTCGAGACAGCTGCCCGAGGCTGAGGAGGTGCGGAAGGTATCCGTCACCAGCTTCAGGAGCAGAAGCGTCAGCGCCACGTCCGGCGAACGCCCGATGGCCTCGCGTAGCGCGAGGGTCCGGTGGGCCGTCAGTTCCATGACCAGCCGCTCGGGCAGCGGCTTCAGCGCGCCGTCATCTTCCTCGTCGGACGGATCAGCACCGATCGGCTGACCTCCCGAGGTGATGACGGCGCCCCCGACGGAGGTCGCCGACGGGTTCCAGCTGGAAACACCGACATCACCC
>NZ_JAUXZE010000085.1 GCF_030694085.1 Tabrizicola sp.
CTTCACATAGTCGGCGTGGCCGGGGCAGTCGACGTGCGCGTAGTGACGGTTCTCGGTCTCATACTCCACGTGCGCGGTCGAGATCGTGATCCCGCGAGCCCGCTCTTCCGGCGCGCCGTCGATCTGGTCATAGGCCCGGAATTCGCCGAAATACTTGGTGATCGCCGCCGTCAGCGTCGTCTTGCCGTGGTCAACGTGGCCGATCGTGCCAATGTTGACGTGCGGCTTGTTGCGTTCAAACTTTGCCTTGCCCATTGCGAATTCCGCCCTTGTCCTGATCGGGCCGAAGCCGGGCCCGAGATTACACGGGCGGCGACTTAGCTTGGCGGGGCGGGAAATTCAAGCCTGATTGGCCGCCGGTCGGGGGGCACGCTTTGCCCCGGGGCCCGCGCGCCCTATGTTTCAGGGATCATGCTGGATACCCCGTCCCCCGTCCCCGCCCGCGTCGCCCTGCACACCGAGCCGATGGGCGTCTGGCAAAGCTTCCGCGCGGCCCAGCGCAACGTGCTGGAACTGATCCCCGAAGTCGCGACGCGGGTGCCGATCCTGTCGGGCCGGACCGGCAAGCGCTGGCACATGCTGATGGACCCCGACGGTCTGAAGCAGGTTCTGCGCGACCGTGTCGACGACTATCCGAAGTCCGTGGTCACCAAGCTGATCCTGGAACCCGCCATTGGCGACAGCCTGTTCGTGGCCGAGGGCGCACACTGGATGTGGCAGCGGCGGACGGCCGCGCCGGTCTTCTCGCACCGCAACGTGTCGGCATTGGGTCCCGTGATGACAGCGGCAGCCGAGCGGTCTGCCGCGCGTCTGGACCGCGCAGTCGACCGCGCAGCCGACCTCTTCGACGAGATGGTGACGGCGACATTCGAAGTGATCGCGGACGTCACCTTCTCGGACGGATCAGGCTTCGACCGCGAGTCGGTGCATGACGCCATCGAGCAGTACATCGGGGCAACGGCGAAGGTGTCCCTGCTGGACGTGCTGGGTGCCCCGCCTTGGGTACCCCGCCCCAACCGCCTGTTCACCGGATCGGCAATGCGTCAGACAAAGCGACTGGCCGACCGGGCGATCGAGGCGCGGAAGGCCGAGGGCGCGAAGGCACCGCCAGACCTGCTGGACCTCTTGATGGCCGGGTCCGACCCGGAAAGCGGGCGGCAGATGACGACGGCCGAGTTGCGCGACAACCTTCTGACCTTCATCGTCGCGGGGCACGAAACCACGGCGCTGACCCTTAGCTGGGCGCTGTATCTGTGCGCCTTCGATCCCTCGGTGCAGGCCGCCGCGCGGACCGAGGCGCAGGCAGTGCTGGGCGACCGGGCGGCGACGGTGGCAGACCTGTCTGCCCTGCCTCTGGTGCGCCGGATCGTCGACGAGGCCTTGCGCATGTATCCTCCGGCGGCCTTCCTGTCGCGGACGGCGATGGCCTCCGATACCCTCTGCGGACGCGAAGTCCGTCCCGGCGACACCGTGATCCTGCCGATCTACGCACTGCACCGGCATCGGCTGTTGTGGGAGGATCCAGATGCCTTCCGCCCCGACCGTTTCGCCGATCAAAAGGCCATACCGCGTTTCCAGTATCTGCCCTTCGGCGACGGCCCGCGCATCTGCATCGGCGCGTCTTTCGCCCTGCAGGAGGCGGTTATCGTGCTTGCAACCCTGCTGGCGCGCTTCCGGTTCATGCCCATTCCGGGCAAGGAGCCGAAGCCGGTGATGATCCTGACGCTGCGGCCCCAGGGCGGGGTCTGGCTGAAGGTAGAGCGGGCGTGACGGGTTCGGGCGCTTGTTGAATTGAGCGCGTTCCGCGCCGGTCCTTTGTCTCGCCCCTGCGTGTGAAGAACACGCAGGGCCTCGGCAGTGCCTCCGGCGGGGATATTTGCGAACAGGTGAAGGGCGGGGCGGCCCGTCAGGTAAATCGGTTGTCCCGCGGAAAGCCGCGCGGGGCCATCTTGCCGGCGCTGGCGCGCGCGCCGGTCCATTCCAGAAGGTGGGTCTCGGTCCGGGTGCGCCCTGCCGGGTCCTTCCACGACAGGCCCTCGGCCCTGGTGAAGGTGATCGCGTCCGAGAGACCACCATCCTTGTACTTCTGCAGCCTGACTCCCTTGCCCTTGGCCATCTCCGGCAGTTCGGACAGCGGGAAAACCAACATCTTCCTGTTGTCGCCCACCACAGCAATGGTGTCGCCGACCACGGCCACGCAGACGGCGGTCTTGACCCCGTCGCGAGTGGTCAGAACGGCCTTCCCCGCCTTGGTCTGGGCCAGCAGTTCTTCGGACGGCACGATGAACCCGTCACCCGCAGAGGACGCCAGAAGGTACTTCTGACCCGACCGATAGATCAGCAGGTCGGTGATTCCGGTGTCATTCGGCATGTCCACCATCAGGCGCACCGGCTCACCCATCCCGCGCCCGCCGGGAAGGTTCGCGCCCAGAAGCGTGTAGAACCGGCCGTTCTCGGCCACCAGCAGGATCTTGTCCGTCGTCTCGGCATGAAACGCAAAGCGGGGACCGTCGCCGTCCTTGAACTTCTGTTCCACCGCAAGGTCCACATGGCCCTTCATTGCCCGGATCCAGCCCATCTTCGAGCAGATGACCGTGATCGGCTCGCGGTCGATCATCGCCTCGTAGGGGATGTCCTCGACCTCGGTCGCGTCGGCGAAATGGGTCCGGCGGGCACCCAGAGCCGTGCCTTTGCCGTAAAGCTTGCGGACTTCGTCCAGCTCTTTGGCGATGCGCTTCCACTGGCGGCGCTCGCTGTCCAGAAGGTCGGCCAGGTCAGCGCGTTCCTTCATCAGGGCGTCGCGCTCTGCGTTGAGCTCCATCTCCTCAAGACGCCGCAAGGACCGCAGGCGCATGTTCAGGATAGCTTCGGCCTGGACCTCGTTCAGCTGGCCTTCGCCACCCCGGGCCGGAGGTTTATAGTCCTTTTCCGACATCGCCCGGACGTGCGATTTCGACCAGTCCTCGGCCATCAAGGCGGCCTTGGGGTCGTTGTCATATCGGATAATGTCAATCACACGGTCGAGGTTCAGGTAGGCGATCAACAGGCCTTCCAGCACCTCAAGCCTTGCGTCGATCTTTTCGATGCGGTGCAGGGACCGCCGCCGCAGCACATCGCGGCGGTGGTCGAGGAAGGCGCGCAGCACCTCCTTCAAGGAGCAGACCTTCGGCACCTTGCCGTCGATCAGGACGTTCATGTTCAGCGAGAAGCGGACTTCGAGGTCCGAGTTCCTGAACAGGCTGCCCATCAGCACATCCGGGTCGACGTTCCGGGCGCGCGGTTCCAGAATCAGGCGGATATCCTCGGCAGACTCGTCCCGGACATCGGCCAGCAGGGGAACCTTCTTGATCTGGATAAGCTCGGCCAGCTTTTCGATCAGCTTCGATTTCTGGACCTGGAACGGGATTTCGGTGACGACGATCTGCCAGGTGCCGCGGCCCAGGTCCTCGACTTCCCACTTCGCTCGGGTGCGGAACGCGCCGCGGCCGGTCCTGTAGGCCTCCAGGATCGCATCGCGAGGTTCGACGATCACGCCGCCGGTGGGAAAATCGGGACCGGGGACCAGGGCCACCAGCGCCTCGTCGGTCAGGGCCGGATCGGCCAGCAGCGCCTGGCAGCCGTCGATAAGTTCATCCAGGTTGTGCGGCGGGATGTTCGTGGCCATGCCGACGGCAATGCCCGAGGAGCCGTTGGCCAGCAGGTTCGGAAAGGCGGCGGGCAGGACGACCGGCTCTTCCAGGCGGCCGTCATAGTTCGGGCGGAAGTCGACGGCGGTCTCGTCGATGCCCTCCATCAGCGCCTCGGCGGCGGCGGTCACGCGCGCCTCGGTATACCGACTGGCGGCAGGGTTATCGCCGTCGATGTTGCCGAAGTTGCCCTGCCCGTCGACCAGCGGGTAGCGCATGTTGAAGTCCTGCGCCAAGCGCGCCATCGCGTCATAGATCGCGGAATCGCCGTGAGGGTGGAAATCCCCCATCGTGTCGCCCGCGATCTTGGCCGATTTCAGGAAGCCCCCCGTCGGCGTCAGCCGCAGCCGCCGCATGGCCCAGAGGATTCGGCGATGGACCGGCTTCAGCCCGTCGCGCGCGTCCGGCAGCGCCCGGTGCATGATGGTCGACAGCGCATAGGTCAGATACCGCTCTCCGATCGCGCGGGACAGCGGTTCAGAGGTGGTCAGGCCCTGCGGCCCCTCGATCTTGGGTTCGTCGTCGTCTGCGCTCATGGATGTTGTGTAGGGAAAACCCGGTCACGGGTCCAGATGGCAATCCGTGGAACAGGGAACCAACGTGGCGGTTGTGCATTTTTCTTACACTCCCGCAAACCGGCTGTGCTAAGACCGCAGCCAACGACAGAAACGGATTCATTCATGCTGCGCCTCACTTTGCTTCTTTGTATCGGCATGTTCGCCGCCCTTATGATTGCCGGGGAAGACCGCGGGCAAATGCGCCCCGGACTGGCTGCAGCAGCCGCCCAGAAGGTGCTACCAGAGACGGTCGGTGGCGCCGAATCGCAGCCGATCGCGTCGCGCGCTGCGGCTGAGCCGGTGGCCGAACTGGCCGCCGTGGCCCCGTTGGACGACGAGCCCGCACCTGTCTTGGCCGCCCTAGAACCCGCAACCGCCCCCGATGTCGAACCCGCCGCCTATGTCGAACCGGAACGCAAGCTGGTGACGGCCATCGAAGAACCCGTGTTCTCGCTGTCCTCCGTCGGCAACGAAACCTCACCGTCCGCCCCCGAAGCGCCCCAGCCCGAAGTCGCCGCCGGGGGCGAGGGCACGATCTGGTACGTCAACGCCAGCTCGGTGAACGTGCGGGCCGAGCCGTCGACCCAGGCCGAAGTGGTGGGCAAGCTGGCCTCGGGCGAGGCGGCTTTGATGGTGCAGGCGGTCGACAGCGACTGGGCCCGCATCGTGATCCAGGGCGACGGGGTGGAAGGCTTTGTCGCGATGCGCTACCTCAGCGCCGAGGCTCCGTGACGGGCCGCGCGCCCCGGAGCCACTGATGACCCAACGTTCGATCCTGATCACCGGCTGCTCCTCTGGCATCGGGCTTGACGCTGCGCGGGGCCTGAAGGCGCGCGGCTGGCGGGTCTTCGCGACCTGCCGGCAGGAAGCCGATTGTGACCGGCTAAGGACCGAGGGACTGGAAAGCTTCCACCTGGATTACGCCGACGAGGCCAGCATCGAGGCGGCGGTGTCGGAAGCATTGGGCCGCACCGGGGGCACACTTGATGCGCTGTACAACAATGGCGCCTTCGCCTGCCCCGGCGCGGTCGAGGACCTGCCACGTGGCGCCCTGCGCGAAATCTTCGAGACGAACCTTTTCGGCTACCACGACCTTACGCGCCGGGTGATCCCGGCAATGCGGGCGCAAGGGCACGGGCGGATCGTCAACTGCTCTTCGGTTCTTGGCCTGGTCGGTGCCAAATGGCGCGGAGCTTACGTCGCCACCAAGTTCGCGATGGAGGGGCTGACCGATGTCCTGCGGATCGAGATGCGGGGAACGGGCATCGACATCATCCTGATCGAACCCGGCCCCATCGCCACCAAGATCCGCGCCAATGCGGTGCCGCATTTCGAAAGGTGGGTGGACTGGGAAAACTCGGCCCGGCGTGATCAGTATGTCGCCTTGCGGGGGCGGCTCTACGACCAGAAGATCAAGAAGGACGTCTTCGAGCTTGGTCCCGAGGCGGTCACCGTCAAACTGATTCATGCGGTCGAGGCCAAGCGCCCGAAAGCGCGATATTATGTGACAACGCCGACCTATCTGATGGGGGCCTTGCGTCGGGTGTTGCCGACCCGGGCGTTGGACTGGCTGATCGCCAAGGGCTAAGGGCAAGAATTTTAAGTAAAATTCTTGACAAATTTCTTCCTCAAGAGATTTGGCTTCGCTTTTGGCATCGGCGCGCCTAGATGAGGCTCAAAGGGAGTGCAGCCATGTTTTCCGACCCACTTGTCATCTTTGCAGCCATTGCCTGCCTTCTGGTGCTGGCAATCCTTCTGTTCGGAATCGGCACCTTCGCCAAGGGCGGCGAGTTCAACAAGCGCAACGCCAACAAGATCATGCGCTGGCGGCTCGGGGTGCAGTTCGTCGCCGTGGTGGTCATCGCCGGCTTCGCATGGCTGCGGTCGAAAGGGTAAATCATGGTCGTCCTGTCGAAAATCTACACCAAGACCGGGGATGCCGGGGAAACCGCTCTGGGCAACGGCGCACGGGTGGCCAAGCACTCGGTGCGGGTCAGCGCCTATGGCACGGTGGATGAGACGAACGCCACCGTCGGCCTCGCCCGGCTGCACGCGACCGGCGAAATGGCCGACGCCCTGAAGCGCATCTCGAACGACCTGTTCGACCTCGGGGCCGATCTCTGCACGCCTGATCGACACCTTGACCCGACGCTCAGCTACACGCCGCTGCGCATGATCGAGGGCCAGGTCGCGCGGCTGGAACGCGAGATCGACGCGATGAACGAGAAGCTGACACCCTTGCGCAGCTTCATCCTTCCCGGTGGCTCGGTGCTTGCCGCACAGCTCCACCTCTGCCGCACTGTCTGCCGCCGGGCCGAGCGTCTGGTGGTGGAAACCGCGACGATGGAGGACGTGAATCCCGACGCCGTTCGCTACTTGAACCGCCTGTCGGACTGGTTCTTCGTCGCCGGCCGCATCGCCAACAACGATGGCAAGGACGACGTGCTCTGGGTCCCCGGCCTGACGCGCTGACCAGGCAGACTTACCCAACCATGCCCGTCGTGAACTCCTCGCGGTCCTCAACGACGAGTGCACGAAGTGCTCGAGGAGTTTGCCCCCACCTCACCTGATCGCCCCCCACGATCAAAACGCGGCGTCGCGTCGCGCCAACCTGTCGTATTTGCTCTGTTGCGACGTTCCCTGATCCGGTAACAGGCGGGCGAGAGCTTGTGCGCCCTTGCGGCGCGTCGGATGAGGAGTGCGGCCATGAAGGTTCTGGTCCCGGTCAAGCGGGTGATCGACTACAACGTGAAGGTGCGGGTAAAGGCGGATGGGTCGGGGGTCGACCTGGCCAACGTCAAGATGTCGATGAACCCCTTCGACGAGATTGCCGTCGAAGAGGCGATCCGGCTGAAGGAAAAGGGCATCGCGACCGAGGTCGTCGTCGTCTCCATCGGCGTCAAGCAGTCCCAGGAAACGCTGCGCAACGCGCTGGCGATGGGCGCGGACCGGGCGATCCTGATCGAGGCGACCGACAACGTCCATGTGGACATCGAGCCCTTGGCCGTGGCCAAACTGCTGGCCGCCGTGGTCAAGGAAGAGGCTCCGGGCCTGGTCCTCTGCGGCAAGCAGGCCATCGACAACGACATGAACGCGACCGGGCAGATGCTGGCCGCCCTTCTGGGCTGGAGCCAAGCGACCTTCGCCTCGGAAGTCGCGATCGAGGGCGACAGCGCAAAGGTCACGCGGGAAGTCGACGGCGGTCTGCAGACGATCACCGTCAAGATGCCGACGATCATCACCGTCGACCTGCGCCTGAACGAGCCGCGCTATGCCTCGCTGCCAAACATCATGAAGGCCAAGGCCAAGCCGCTGGCCGCGAAGACGCCCGCCGACTACGGCGTCGACGTCGCGCCCCGGCTGTCCGTCGTGAAGACCGTGGAACCGGCGGGCCGCAAGGCGGGCGTCAAGGTCGGCTCGGTGGCCGAACTCATTGCGAAACTCAAAGACGAAGCGGGGGTGCTGTAAGATGGCCGTTCTTCTTCTTGCCGATGTTGTTGACGGAAAACTGGCGACTGACCAGGTCGCCAAGACCCTGACGGCGGTGAAATCGCTGGGCCCGGTGACGGTGCTGGTCGCGGGCACGGGTGGCGACGCCGCCGCGGCCGAAGCGGCGACGCTGGACGGCGTCAGCAAAGTGTTGTTCGCCGACGATCACGCCTATTGCCACGGCATGTCCGAACCCACCGCCGCCCTCGTGGTGTCGCTTGCCGGGGATTACGAGCATATCGTTGCCGCCTCGGGTGCTTTGTCCAAGTCGGTCCTGCCGCGCGTGGCGGCTCTGCTCGACGTGATGGTGATTTCCGAGGTGCTGGCAGTGCATGACACCGCGACCTTCGACCGGCCGATCTATGCCGGGAACGCGATCCAGACGGTCAAGACCTCGGATGCGAAGAAGGTGATGACCATCCGCACCGCGACCTTCGATGCGGCGGGCAAGGGCGGTTCGGCTGCGGTCGAGAAAGTCTCGGCCTCGGTCGATGGCGGGATGTCGGCCTGGGTCGAGGACAGGGTTGCGTCGTCGGACCGGCCGGAACTGACTTCGGCGGGCATCGTCGTCTCGGGTGGCCGCGGCGTCGGCTCGCAGGCCGACTTCGCGCTGATCGAGAAGCTGGCGGACAAGCTGAACGCCGCTGTCGGCGCGTCGCGCGCGGCGGTCGATTCGGGTTATGCGCCGAACGACTGGCAGGTCGGCCAGACCGGCAAGGTCGTGGCGCCGGATCTGTATGTGGCCGTCGGCATCTCGGGCGCGATCCAGCACCTTGCCGGGATGAAGGATTCGAAGGTCATCGTCGCGATCAACAAGGACGAAGAGGCGCCGATCTTCCAGGTCGCCGACTATGGCCTTGTCGCAGACCTGTTCACCGCGGTTCCCGAACTGATCGAAAAACTCTAAGGCAAGGTGGGCGGTATCGCCCACCCTACGCCTGCGCCAGGGGCCGCCTTCGGGTGGCCCTTTTCACATCAGCCGCTGCAGCGCCGGAACCAGTCGGTCCGCCACTTCGACATGCACCGCCGCACCGGGCAGGCAGGCGGCCTGGGCGGCCTCGGTCTCGGGGTAGGTCATGTCGAGGGGCTGCAGCGCCCGTGCGCGGGGGCTGGGCGTGGCGACAACCAGACCCGACACCTGGGGCATGAGCGCGTCAAGCAGCGGCTGGTCGATGAATGGCGGCGCGGGGTCCAGGGTTTCGGCCCGGTCAGGCGGCGGACCCTCGGCAAGCCACAACAGCAGTCGGCGGTCCGGCAACCGCGCCAGCAAAAGACGCATCCGGTCGAGCCAGGTCTGCTTCAATCCTGCCACCAGCCTGTCGTAGGCCGACGCATCGCTCCGCTCCAGCACCTGCATCAGGTGGCGGGTAAAGTGGATGTCGGTGAAATCGACCCGGGGGAACAGGTCGCGCAACGCAGGCGTTGCGGCCAGGAACCTGTCGTTCCGGCGGTGATGGACGCTGTAGTACGCGTTCGTCATCGCCTCGGCCCCGGTCACCTGCACGACAGCCACCCGGGCGCGGGCTGCGATGTCCAGCGCGGCGGAGTCCTGCAAGTAGAAGTCGGGCCCCGCGTTCAGGGCACCAAGATTGGCGACCGGGCATCCCAGCGCCTGTTCGACCAGGGTCGCATAGGGCCGTGTCACGTATTTGCCAAAGGTGGCCGACCCGCCCAGCATCGCGAAATAGGGACGCGACAGGTCCCGCTGCGGCCCCCGGAACACGGCTTTCGACGCGCCATAATGGCACGGAAAGTAATCCAGCCCCCCCGCTTCCGCCGGAATCGACATCATCCCACCACCCGATTGCAATCTACCCGCCGCAAAGCCTGCCCGATGGTGGTTGCCGAATGGCTAAAATCGGGCGCATCGCTAAAGGTCTAGGCATTTCCCCCCGCCTTGCGCGGGCGATACCCACGGGGCATAAGCGAAGGCGTCAGACGAGAGGTGCAGGCGATGGAGATCAAGCTGGTGGGCGTCGTGGGCGCCGGGCAGATGGGCAACGGGATCGCCCATGTCTTCGCCCTGTCGGGCTATGACGTTCTGATGACCGACATCTCGGAAGAGGGTCTGGCGAAAGCGCTGGCGACCATCGAGCGGAACATCGAACGCCAGGTGTCGCGCGGGAAGGTCCTGGCTGCCGACAAGCGCGCGGCGATGGAGCGGATCAAGACCACGCTGAAGCTGTCGGACCTTGGACAGTGCGACCTGATCATCGAGGCCGCGACCGAACGCGAGACGGTCAAGCAGGCGATCTTCGAGGACCTGCTGCCGCACCTGAAGCCGACGACGATCCTGACCTCGAACACCTCGTCGATTTCGATCACCCGGCTTGCTTCCCGCACCGACCGGCCGGAAAAGTTCATGGGCTTCCACTTCATGAACCCCGTCCCGGTCATGCAACTGGTCGAACTGATCCGCGGCATCGCGACCGATCAGGAGACCTGGGAAAGCCTGCACGAGGTGGTGCGCAAGCTGGGCAAGACCGCCTCAAGCTCCGAGGACTTCCCGGCCTTCATCGTCAACCGCATCCTGATGCCGATGATCAACGAGGCGGTCTATACGCTGTACGAAGGCGTCGGCTCGGTGAAGTCGATCGACGAGTCGCTGAAACTGGGCGCCAATCACCCGATGGGGCCGCTGGAACTGGCGGATTTCATCGGGCTGGATACCTGCCTCTCGATCATGAACGTGCTGCACGAGGGGCTGGCGGATACCAAATACCGGCCCTGCCCGTTGCTGACCAAGTATGTCGAGGCCGGGTGGCTAGGGCGGAAGACTCAGCGGGGGTTCTACGATTACCGGGGCGAGGTGCCGGTGCCGACAAGGTGAGAGAACTACTTTAAGTTGAGCTTGTCAGGAACGAGGCTCGGAACCCGGGACTTTCCGTTGTAGTTGAATACTGACCATCTAAAAGCATCGCGCCTCATCTCCAGAACGAGGTCATTTTGTGCTTTTGCGAGTGCCAAGAACTCTGGCGCAAGTGGTGGGCTCGAAGGCGTCAAGGCAGCGTTCGCTTCTTCATATTTCTGAAAGAGCACGCCCGAAGCTACTGCGACCGACTGGTCAGCGTAGAACAGAAGACTTGGAACGCGCTCCATCGCAGGACGAAGAGTCGCCATGAACTCCTCATCCTCAAGTCCCTTGTACGTGTCCTGAAGCGGTGGCAGAGCCTTCAGAAACTCCATGTAGTACTGGCGCTTCTCAGCTAATATTCGTTCAGATTCGGCATAAAAGCGGCCGATGATGAATCCCAAACTTGCGATGATCAGACTTCCAATAAACGCAAGAGCCGTAACCACTGAACCCTCCAAGCCGTCAAGCTAGACGTCTTCTGCTTGCACCGCCTACTTCCCCAACCCCAGCGTATGCTCCCGCAACCAAGCCAGGAACCCCCTCGGGTTCCCCTCCCACTTCTTCAACTCCTCTGCCGGGATCGGTTCCCCGATCACCGGGCGGGTCGGCTTGAACAGACACCGCTTGATCTCATACAGCAGCAACCCCTGCCGGACCGTGTCCGACACCTGGTTGGCGATCTGGAACAGGCGGGAGTTCTGGCCGGGGAAGTAGATCGGCAGGATCGTCGCGCCCGAGGATTTGACGATCTTGTGGGTGAAGACGTTCCACTCACCCTCGACCGCCTCACCCCACCAGCCGGGGCTCATCGCGACCTTCCCCGCGGGGAAGAGAATGATGACACCCCCGGCCTTCAGGTGCGCCATCGTCTCGTCGCGCATCTGCAGGCCGAGCTCACGCGCGTTGTCCTCGTGCGGGAAGGGGACGGGGATCATGAACTCCGCGACCTCGGGGATGCCGGTCAGCAGCGAGCGGGTCAGGATCCGGAAGTCGGACCGGACACGGTTGACCAACTCGGCAAGGACCATGCCGTCCACGAGGCCCGAGGGGTGGTTCGAGACGACGACCAGCGGCCCGGTCGCCGGGATGCGGGCGATCTCTTCGGCCGGAGTGTCGATGCGGATACCCATGTGGCGGATCGCCTTGGGCCAGAACGGCGCGCCGTGGGGGGCGCCGGATTTTTCAAAGCTGCGGATCAGGCGCAGAAGCTGGACCTTTGCGGTCAGCCATTCGATCACCCGGATCGAGCCAGCCTTCCACGGATTCTTGAACGTGCCTGCATAGGACAGCCGCCGCATGTCATACTGGCGGTCAGCCCGACCGGCCGCAGACGTCGGCGTCTCGGTGGCGATCTGGCTGTGGTCTGTCACTAAAAGGTGTTCCCCGGCAGATGCCCGGAACGAGTCAGGGCATCCGTCTCAATAATCCTCTCCGAAGCGGGCCGCAACAAGGGCCTCCAGAGCATCGGCGAGTTTCTCCGCATCATCCCCGCTGGTCGTGACGTCAATCGTGGTCCCGCGTGAGGCGCCCAGCATCAGAAGGCCCATGATGGAATCTCCCGAAACCTCCATCCCGTCCTTCGTCACGGTGGCACGGGCCTCGTGCGCCTCGACCACTTCGACGAACTTGGCGCTGGCGCGGGCATGCAAGCCCTTTTCGTTGACGATTCGAAAGCTGCGGCTGGTCATTGCTGTTCCTCAGGCCCCACCGCCGAGGTCGAGGCTGTTGATATACTTGCGCCCCGCGTCCAGTGCGGCCGCCACGGCCTCAGAAACACCCAGATCGCGCGACTTGGCAAGCTTGATCAGCATCGGCAGGTTCGCACCGTAAAGGATGCGACGTCCAGACGTGGCACAGGCGGGCAGCGACAGGTTCGAGGGCGATCCGCCGAACATGTCGGTCACCAGCACCACGCCATGCCCGGTATCGACGGCATCGGCGGCATCGCAGATTTCCGCCTGCTTGGCGTTGCGGTCGTGGTCGTCCTCGATCGCGATGGCGCGGACCCCGTCCTGACGACCGACGACATGCTCGACCGCAAGGAGATATTCCCGCGCGAGACCGCCATGTGCCACGATCACGATACCGATCAAGCGCCTGCCACCTTCATTGCCTGGGGCTCATGGACCGCAGCCTTGCGTTCCAGCTCCCGGTGCCGTTTTGACACCGGCCAGCCCGCCTCTGCAAGCGCCTTACCGACCAATTCGGCCATCGCGACCGACCTGTGTTGCCCTCCGGTACAGCCAAAGCCGATGGCGAGATGGGCCTTGCCCTCGTCCAGATGGGCCGGAAGCAGAAAGACCAGAAGATCGCTCACCTTCTGGAAGAATTCCGCAAAGCGCGGGTCGGCGCGGACGAAGGCTTCGACCGCCGGATCGCGGCCATCCAGCGGGCGCAGGGCGGGCTGCCAGTGGGGATTCGCCAGGAACCTGCAGTCGAAGATCATGTCAACGCCGCGCGGCGTTCCCCGCTTGTAGCTGAAGGACTGAACCGAAACCGACAGCCGCCCCGACGGTGTAATGTCGAAGATCGCAGCCAGTTCGGCCTTGAGGTCGTGCTGCGTGAGGTCCGTCGTGTCGATCAGGTGATCGGCCCGGACCCGGATCGGGGCCAGCAGGTCGATCTCGCGCTCGATGCCTTGCGCTGGGGTCTCGTTCGGGGCCAGCGGATGACGGCGGCGCGTTTCGGAATAGCGCTGGATCAGGACACCGGGCGCGCAATCCAGGTACAGGACCTCCAGGTCGACCCGGGGATCGCGCGTCAGGCTGTCGATCAGCTCGATCAGTGCCGTCGCGTTGAAGTCGCGGTTGCGGACGTCCAGGCCCAGCACGATGGGCCGGTCCAGCGGCGCGCCTTCGACCAGACGGGGGACCAGCGACAGGGGGATGTTGTCGATCCCCTCATACCCCAGATCCTCCAGCACGCGGATTGCGGTCGTCCGCCCGGCGCCCGAGGGGCCGGTGACGAAGACAAGACGGTGATCGGTCGCGGTATCGGGTGTCATCTGTTGTCCGGCGCAGTCATGCCTGCCGTCCGTGGCGAAGATAGAGCATCAGCGCGTCGGGAAAATGGTCATTCTGCGGGTGCAGCACAAGGGAAAGCGGAATTCCCAGTATCGTGACCGTGCGCGGGGCGGGCAGCCGTTCGGTCGCGGGCTGTCCCAGGTCGATGGCCAGGGTCAACGGCGCACTCTCGACCGACGGCGCGCGCAGGATCCCAAGGCCCCGCGACTCGACCAGGCCTTGCAGCGCGGGGTTCGGGCAGCTTGCCTGCAGCACACCGTCTTGCGCGGTAACTCGGGTGCGGTCATCGGACACCAGCTTGGCCCCCAGCGCGACCAGCCGGATCGCCAGAGCCGACTTTCCGGCCCCCGAAGGACCAAGGATCAGAAGCCCGCGCCCATCGACGGCGACAGAGCTTGCATGCAGGATGTCCGGGATCACACCGGCAGGCCGACGACGAACCGCGCACCCAGCGGTTCCGATGTCGGATCGGCGGCTGTGGGCCGGATGTTCTCGGCCCAGATCACCCCGCCATGCGCCTCGACGATCTGCTTGGAAATCGCCAGACCCAGGCCGGAGTGTTGGCCGAATTCGGCTTGCGGACGTTCCGAATAGAACCGCTTGAACACCTTGGTCAGCGCCTGTTCCGGGATGCCTGGGCCGGTATCCTCGACCACGATCAGCACCCGGTTTTCACGGCGGCGCGCCCAGACGCGGACCGCATCGCCGTCTTCGCAGAAGGAAATCGCGTTGGTCACCAGGTTCACGAAGACCTGTGCCAGCCGCGCCTCAAGCCCGTGGATGGCAATCGGGTCGGACGGCAGGTCGATGATGAAGTCCACCCCCTTCTCGCCCGCCTGCTGGCTTAGGTATTGGCAGAGGTTGGACAGCGTCTTGAGAAGGTTGAACTCTTCCTCGTCCTCCTTCACCAGCTCTGAATCCAGCCGCGAGGCGTTGGAGATGTCGCTGACCAGCCGGTCCAGACGCCGCACGTCATGCTCGATCACATCCAGAAGCTTGTCGCGGTGTTCATCCTTCTTGACGAACCGCAAGGACCCGACAGCCGACCGAAGGGACGCCAGCGGGTTCTTGATCTCGTGCGCCACGTCCGCCGCGAACTGTTCGTTGGCATCGATCCGGTCATACAGCGCCGACACCATCCCCCGCATCGCGACCGACAGACGTCCGATCTCGTCGGGACGGGCGGCAAGGTCGGGGATGCGGACCCGGCTTGGGGCCACCCGGCGCGAGTCGCGGTCGCGGCCCACTTCCGCCGCAGCCGCCAGGTCCGAGAGCGGGTTCGAGATGGTCGAGGCCAGCATCAGGCTAAGACTGATCGACAGGACCACAGCCAGCACGAACATCTGCAGGATCTGCTCGCGCTCATAGCGCACCAGACGGTCGATCTCCTGACTGTTCGAGGTGACGGCAACCACGCCAACCAGGTCCCCGCCGATGCTGATCGGGGTGGCGACGGTGAAATAGTTGCTGCCCTCGCTGTTGCGGGTGACGCGGGTCACCACGTCGCCGCCACGCGCGCCCTCGAAGGCGGCGCGTGCATTGTCGGCGGGGTCTATCGTCTCGGTCCAGTCGGCCTGGCCCTGGCGGAAGAGCACCGTGACCAGGTTCCAGACGCCCTCCAGGAAATCGGTCAGGATCGTCGGCTGGTCCGGGTCGGTGACCAGCGTCCCGGTCCCCTGCCCCACCCGTGACGCCAGAAGCGCACCCGTCGGGTCAAAGACGAAGACCTCCAGCACCGGGTCCAGTTCGATGTCCTGCAAGGGCGTGCGGAAGTCAAAGCCGGTATTGCCCGACCGCAGATGCGCCTCGTAGACCGCCGAGATCAGTTCGGCCTGGCGCACCATGCCCAGTTGCCGCTGCAAGGCCAGACTGTCACGGAAAGGGTTCATGAAAAGAACGCCCACAGCCAGCAGGACCAGCGCCATCAGGTTGAAGACGATGATCTTCCGCGCCAGGGGAGAGCGGTTCAGCCCGACGATGCTGCGGCCGCCGCGGCCTTCCTTCAGCCGCTCGACAGTGGCATCAGGCGATACCCAGTCCTCGCCCAAGAGAACGTCGCCCGACCTTTTCGGTCGGACGTCATCGGGGGCAATCCTGGGGGCCGAGGACATGGCGGCGGCTGTTATTCTTCGTTGTAGCGGTAGCCGATGCCGTACAGCGTCTCGATCGCCGAGAAGGTATCGTCGACCGAGCGCATCTTCTTGCGCAGGCGTTTGATGTGACTGTCGATGGTGCGGTCGTCGACATAGACCTGATCGTCATAGGCCACGTCCATCAGCTGATCGCGCGACTTGACGAAGCCGGGACGCTGGGCCAGCGCCTGCAACAGCAGGAACTCGGTCACGGTCAGCGCAACTTCCTTGCCTTTCCAGGTCACGGAATGGCGCAGCGGGTCCATCCGAAGGGCGCCCCGCTCCATCATCCGGGTTTCCTCGGTGGCAGCAGCCTCGCCCGTATTGATCGCCTCTTGCCGACGCAGAAGCGCACGGATGCGTTCGACCAGAAGGCGCTGGCTGAAGGGCTTCTTGACGTAGTCGTCCGCCCCCATCCGCAGGCCCAGAACCTCGTCGATCTCGTCATCCTTCGAGGTCAGGAAGATCACCGGGATCGAGGTTTTCTGCCGCATGCGCTGCAGCAGATCCATCCCGTCCATCCTGGGCATCTTTATATCCAGGACCGCCATGTCCGGCATCCGGCGACTGAACGCCTCGAACGCGGATTGGCCGTCGTTGTAGGTTTCCACCTCGAAGCCTTCGGCTTCTAGGGTCATGGCGACCGAGGTCAGGATGTTCCTGTCATCGTCGACAAGGGCGATGCGCGACATCTTCGAGCCTCCCTTAACTGCTGCTGCCTGTTATTTATTTTGCCCGATTTTCGGGACTTGCATCGGGATAATCAACAGAAAAGCGAATCACCTGTGAAACAATGCGGCCAAGGGTGACAATTTAGCCAATCATACCAACAATTCCCCACCCCGTCCGGCGCCGGTTCGCCGATGGTGGCGCTAACGGGGAAATGATTGCGCTAACTGTTTGAAATCACGCTATTCTCGTGCAAAAATCCCGTGCTATAGGCCGAGTGTGACCTGTCCTTGCACGGGCCTGTCACGGCATTCATTGGCCCGGATGCCGACCCTTCGGAACCGCCGCGCCAGATTTGCGGCAACGGGAGCTTGCAGGATGATCCAAGGACGCGTGAACCCCAATCAGACGTTGGAGATGCAGGGCATCACGGGTGTCGCGGTCGCCCACTACAACTATGCCGAGTCCTTGCTGGTCGAGGCGGCGGTTTTGCGGGGTGAGGGTCGTCTGGGTCGCGGGGGGGCGTTCCTTTGCACGACGGGCCAGTTCACCGGACGCTCGCCAAAGGATAAATTCGTTGTCCGCACCGCCGCTACGGAAGACACGATCTGGTGGGAAAACAACTCCGCCATGTCGCCCGAGGCCTACGCCCGCCTCAAGGCCGACATGCTGGCCCACCTCCAGGGGGCCGAGCTTTTCGTCCAGGACCTTTACGCCGGGGCCGACCCGATCCACCGGCTTGACGTCCGCGTGGTTACCGAGCTTGCCTGGCACGGCCTTTTCATCCGCCACCTCCTGCGCCGCCCGGACCGGGCCGAGCTGGACAGCTTCACCCCCGATTGGACGATCATCAACTGCCCGTCCTTCAAGGCCGACCCGGCCCGTCACGGCTGCCGGACCGAAACCGCAATCGTCCTGAACTTTGACGAAAAGACCGTGCTGATTGCCAACACTGCCTATGCCGGGGAAAACAAGAAGGCCGTCTTCACCGTCCTGAACTACCTTTTGCCCGCCAAGGGCGTGATGGCGATGCACTGCTCGGCCAACCACGCGCTTGGAAATCCCGTTGATGCAGCCGTGTTCTTCGGCCTTTCGGGCACCGGCAAGACCACGCTTTCCGCCAGCCCAGATCGCACGCTGATCGGCGATGACGAACACGGCTGGTCCGACCGCGGCATCTTCAACTTCGAGGGCGGCTGCTACGCCAAGACCATTGATCTCTCGCCCGAGCATGAGCCCGAGATCTATGCCACAACGCACCGCTTCGGCACCGTGGTGGAGAACATGGTCTTCGACCCCGAGACACTGGAATTGGACTTTTCCAACCGCAGCCTCACCGAAAACACCCGCTGCGCCTATCCTTTGGAAGCCATTTCGAACGCCAGCGCCACTGGCCTTGGCGGCCATCCCCGCCATGTCGTCATGCTGACCTGCGATGCGTTCGGGGTCCTGCCCCCCATCGCGCGCCTTTCCCCGGCGCAGGCGATGTATCATTTTCTCTCTGGCTTCACCTCCAAGGCTGCCGGGACCGAACGTGGCATAACCGAGCCGCAGCCGACCTTCTCGACCTGCTTCGGCGCGCCGTTCATGCCACGCCGCCCGGAAGTCTACGGCAAGCTTCTGCAAGCCAAGATCGCCAAGCACGGCGCCTCTTGCTGGCTGGTGAACACCGGCTGGACCGGCGGCGCCTACGGCACCGGCAAGCGGATGCCGATCAAGGCCACCCGCGCGCTTCTGGCCGCAGCACTGGACGGCACGTTGAACGGGGTAGAGTTCCGCAAGGACCCGAACTTCGGCTTCGAAGTGCCGATAGAGGTCGAGGGCGTGGCGCATGCCCTTCTTGATCCGCGCCGCACCTGGGTCGATCCGAACGCCTATGACGCCCAGGCGGCAAAGCTTGTGGCGATGTTCCAGAAGAACTTCGCGCAGTATGTGCCCTTCATCGACGCCGACGTGAAGGCCGCCGCAATCGGCTAGCCGGGGACACGGTTTGCCTCTGCTGGTTCCAGTTCAAGAACCGGTGCCAGCGGAGCCAGCCCTGCTCTCAACCCAGACCGTTCCCACAACCCCTTCGCCGCCTGCCCCGTTCCCGACCAGGGCGGCGCTGCTTCTTGGCACTGGCCTTGGCGGCTTTGTCGACGGGATTGTCCTGCACCAGATCCTGCAATGGGACCACAGCGCCTCATCGGCTGGGGTCCCCGTCGACACCGTCGAGGGGCTGAAACTGAACACCTTTCTTGACGGCCTCTTTCATGTTGCCACCTGGATCATGACCGTCGCCGGCATCGCGCTGGTCTGGCGCGGCGCAAGGCGCGGGGTGCGAAGTGTCCGGGGCAAGCTTGTCGGCGGCGTGCTGATGGGCTTTGGGCTGTTCAATCTGGTGGAAGGGCTGGTCAACCACCAGCTTCTGGGCCTGCATCATGTGAAGGAAACCGCCCCGCCCGATCGGTGGCTCGCCTGGGATCCGCGCCTCCTTGCATCGGGCCTGCTGCTTCTTGGCCTTGGCTGCGTGATCAGCCGAAAAGCGCCTGCCTGACCATGTTCAGTCCGGTTATGACCAGAAGGCCCTGGGTCCAGCGGCGGAAGCGGGCCTGGTCCAGCCGGTCTTGCACGGCATAGCCCAGGTAAAGCCCGACCAGCGCCGGCACGCACAACGCGGCCGAAAATCCCAGGCTTTGCGGATTTGCAATCCCGGTCCCCAAATGCGACGCCAGCAGCGCCACCGCTCCGATCAGGAAGACTACCCCCTGCGCCCGGACCATCGTCACCTTGTCCGCACCGGTCGACAGCAGCAGCACCAGCAAGGGCGGCCCCCAGATGCCGGAAACTCCACCGTAGAGCCCTCCGATCACCCCCAGCCCCCACTCTGCCCGGTCGCGATGGTGAAGCTTGATCGCCAGACTGCGCCCCATCAGTTGCATGGCCGCAAAGGCGGTGATCGGGACGCCCAGCATCAGAAGATAGGCCACGCGCGGGATCACATCCGCAAAAGGGGCCGAGACCGCGATGCAGATCACCGTTGCAATCAGGAACCTGCGGTAGGTCCGCGCTGTCTGGACCGCCGCCGCCATGCCCTGCCGGAAAGCCTGGCTCAGGTTCGTCACCAGCGTCGGCAGGATCAGGCCCGCCAGCGCCAGGTCCTGCGGCAGGAAGACCGCAAAGGCCGAGACCAGGATCATCGGCATGGCAAAGCCCACCGCGCCCTTCACGAAGCCCGCAAACAGCGTCACTGCCAGCGCCGCGACGAAAGCGTTGCCGGAAAGCCCAGCCAAGACCAGATCGAACATGACTTGCCCTTTCCGCACCCTTGTGGCGCAATCAAAGGCCAGGCGAAAGGCGCTGACGGGTGAAAATCGAATGTTGCGCGGATTGATCCTTGTTGTCTGGCTTGCCGCGCCCCTGCGGGCTGACCCTGCGCCGCCCGTGATCGGCCCCTCGGTCGCCGCGCTGAAAGTCGGCGTCTTCTGCGCTCTGCAGGAGATGAACCAGCGCCCCGCCCCCGGCACCCTGTCGGGCTGGATCCACGTCCCCGAGGGCGAGATCGACTTCCACTGGCCCGACGCCCGCGGCGTCCCCGCCCAGATCGGCCTGGCCTTCGGCGTCAAGTCCCGCATGGCCGCCGGGGTCTTTGCCTCGGGCGAAATGCGCGTCTACCGGCCCGGAAGCACCACCCCCGAAACCTGGAACTCCACCTTTACCGACCTCTCAGACCAGTTCGGCTTCTTCCGCTTCGACCGCGAGGACGAGCTGATCACCGGCACCTGGCGATTCGAGGCCTGGGCGGGCGAAACCCGGCTTTACACAGTCGACTTCGAGGTCGTCCCCACAGCAGCCCTGCCCCAGATCGCCCAGGCCTGCGGGGCGATCTCTTAAAATCGGCTGCGACATTTTCATTCGCACCAATGATCCGGGTTGAAATCTTGTTGCTCTGCGGATGCGAAGACGCTACCTCTTCGCAGGTGCAGAATCTCGCCGGAGCCGACCCATGCCTGACGGACAAGTCATGACCCAGACCCCGATCCTTGCCGACCTTCAGGTCCTGACCGCAGCCGCCCTTCCCGAGGTCGAGGCGCTGTTCGCCACGGCGCGCGACGGGCTCAAGGCGCAGGTCTCGACCAGCGGAAAGGTGTCGAACCAGGCGCTTGAGGCGCGGCAGTACCAGGCGCATGCCCTGGCCTGGCTTGCCACCTATGTCGAGGCGCTGCGCCAGCTTGACGCCTGGGCCGTGCGGCTGAAGACCGCCGGGCAGTTCGGCGAGATGGAAGCGCTGATCCTTCAAATTGGCTTCGGCGAATACCTGACCCAGATCGCCGGCGGCATCCCGATGAGCCAGACCGAATTCGTCCGTCTCACCGACCTCGGCCTGAGCTGGACCCCTGGCGCGGCGGCCACAAGGCTGATGACGCAGGGCAACTCGCCCGAGGCGCGGCACGCCCTTGTCGCCCGGATGCGCGACAACCACGGGCGGGCGACTTTTGGCGCGACCGGCCTTGACGAAGAGCTGGAGATGATCCGCGACCAGTTCCGCCGTTATGCCGACGAAAAGGTCATTCCGCGTGCCCACGACTGGCACTTGAAGGACGAGTTGATCCCGATGGAGGTGATCACCGAGCTTGCCGAGATGGGCGTCTTCGGCCTGACCATCCCGGAAGCCTATGGCGGCTTCGGGCTGTCCAAGGCGTCGATGGTCGTCGTCTCGGAAGAACTCTCGCGCGGCTATATCGGCGTTGGCTCGCTTGGCACCCGGTCCGAGATCGCCGCCGAGCTGATCCTTTGCGGCGGGACGGAAGAGCAGAAGGCGAAATGGCTGCCCGGCCTTGCCAGCGGGGAAATCCTGCCGACCGCCGTCTTCACCGAGCCGAACACCGGGTCCGACCTCGGGTCGCTGCGCACCCGGGCGAAAAAGGACGGCGACGACTGGATCATCACCGGCAACAAGACCTGGATCACCCACGCCGCCCGGACCCATGTGATGACCGTGCTGGCGCGGTCGGTCGAAGGCACCTCCGACTATCGCGGCCTGTCGATGTTCCTGGCCGAAAAGACCCCCGGCACCGACGAGACGCCCTTCGTCGACCCTGGCCTGTCCGGCGGCGAGATCGAGGTCCTCGGCTATCGTGGCATGAAGGAATACACCGTCAACTTCGACGACTTCGCGGTAAAGGGCGAGAACCTTCTGGGCGGCGTCGAGGGGCAAGGCTTCAAGCAGTTGATGCAGACCTTCGAATCCGCCCGCATCCAGACCGGCGCGCGGGCCATCGGCGTCGCGCAGTCGGCGCTGGAAACCGGGATGCAATATGCCGAGGACCGCAAGCAGTTCGGCCGCTCGCTGATCGAGTTCCCCCGCATCGAATCGAAGCTGGCGATGATGGCGGTGGAAATCATGATCGCCCGGCAGCTGACCTACTTCTCGGCCTGGCAGAAGGACCACGACAAGCGCTGCGACCTGGAAGCAGGGATGGCCAAGCTTCTTGGCGCCCGCGTCGCCTGGGCCTCGGCCGACAACGCGCTGCAGATTCACGGCGGCAACGGCTTTGCGCTGGAATACCGGATCAGCCGCATCCTGTGCGACGCGCGCATCCTGAACATCTTCGAGGGTGCCGCCGAGATCCAGGCCCAGGTGATCGCGCGACGCTTGCTGGAGTGACCGCTTGATTTGCTGGATGGCCGCCCTAATCCTGTAAGCAGGGCAAGGGAGAGTCTGGCATGGAAACGGTGCTTCTGACCGGGGTCTCCGGCTTCATCGCCAAGCACATCGCTTTGAAGCTTCTGAACGCGGGCTACGCGGTCCGCGGCACCTTGCGCCGCATGGACCGCGCGGATGAGGTCCGCGCCGCGCTTGCCCCCTATCTGACCGAACAGGCTGGCACCTTGACCTTCGTCCAGGCCGACCTCGAATCCGACGCAGGCTGGGCTGACGCGATGGTCGGTGTCTCGGCCCTGGTCCACAGCGCCTCGCCCTTTCCCATCGCCCAGCCGAAGGACCCCGCAACGGTGATCCGCCCCGCCGTCGAAGGCACCGAGCGCGTGTTGAAGGCCGCCGCAGCCGCAGGGGTGACGCGCGTGGTCCTGACCTCGTCGACCGTGGCGGTGATCAACGAAAGCAAGCAGGACACGCTTCTGGACGAGGCCGACTGGTGCGATGTCCACCTGCCGACGACCACGCCCTATGCCAAGTCGAAAACCCTTGCCGAACGCGCGGCGTGGGAGATCGCCAAGGCCCGTGGGCTGAAGCTTACCACGATCAACCCCGGCCTCGTGCTGGGGCCGCCGCTGGATGAACACTACGGTTCCTCCCTGGGCCTCGTGGAACGTTTCCTGAAGGGCAAGGACCCGATGCTGCCGCCCTTGGGCTTCCCGATCGTCGATGTCCGCGACGTGGCCGAGATGCATCTCCGCGCACTTCAGCGCCCCGAGACCGAGGGGCGACGTTATATTGCCTCGTCGGGGTCGATGGCCTTTGTCGACATGGGCCGCACCCTCAAGGCCGCCTACCCGACCCGCCGCATCCCGACGCGCGAGGCACCCAAGGCCATCGTGAGGTTCCTGTCCCTGTTCGACCCGCAGATCAAGTCGATCCTGCCCAAGCTTGGCCACCTGGAACGCGTCTCGAACGCCCGCGCGGTCAAGGAGATGGAGATGGAGTTCATCGCACCCAAGGCGGCGCTTCTGGCTGCCGCCGACTGGCTGGTCAGGCACGGCAGGATCTGGGCCTAGGCGACCACGCCCCCCCGCGACGGACGCTGCACCCCAAGTCGGGGATGCAGCCGCCCGGCAATCGACCAGGACGCAATCAGCCCCACCCCGGCGGCAATGAAGATCCCCGGCAGCGGCGCCACCCACAGCACCAGCCAGGCCGCCCCCGGCGTCACGATCGACGACACGTCGCGGAAGCTGGAATAGACCGCCGACATCTCGGTCCTCTCGCTGGGCTTGACCGACATCAGGAAGGGCAGCCCCCCCACGACGTCCAGCGTCACCAGAAAGATCGAGGCCGCCATGATCAGCGCCACGCTGGCCCAGGGCAGGAAGGACAGAAGACCCGCCGACAGGAACAGCACCCCGCAGGCCCCGAACGCAAAGCGCACCGACCGGCGCACCGACAGACGCCGGGCCAGCCGGTTCAGGGCGGGCGCGGCAAAGAGCGAGGCGTTGGTGATCGACAGGGCGATGCCGCCGACCTTGTCGCCAAGGCCCGCCTCGATGCAGAAGATCGGCAGGTAGACGACATAGACCCACCAGCCGCAGGACCGCATCACCGCGAACATCCAGCCCGCGATCAGCCGGGGCTGGGTGAAGAACCGGCCCAGATAGCCCAGCGGGTTCACTGCCGGCCGCTTGGCACGGGCGATCTGCTTGCCGTTGCCCAGCCGCAGGACCCAGAAGCTGACCATCAGGATCAGGGCAAAGACCCCCGACGCAATGAAGGGCAGCGCGTGCCACTGGTGGTAAAGCCAAACCCCCGCCATCGGCCCGATCGCCCATGGCGCCGCGGCATAGACCATCTGCGTCGACTGGCTGCGGCCCAGGTTCGCCCGGTCCACGTAATCCAGCACATAGGCGTTCAGGCAGACGAAGATCGTCACCGTCGCCATCGCGTTGCAGATCAGCGCCATCGGCACCGACCAGACCGTCCCGATGGCTCCCAGCGCATTGCCGACCAGATAGAGGCCGACGCCCCCGGTATAGGTCCAGCGCCGGGGGATCAGCCGGGCGGCCCAGGGCACCATCAGCCCCCAGACCAGCGCCACGATCCCCGAGATGAAGAACGCCACCGACGTCGCCTGCGCATCCCCCAGCGCGTCATAGACCACCAGCGGCATGGTCGAGATCAGCATGCCCCGGATCGAGGCATCCAGCCCGGACAGCAGCGCGAAATGCTCGATCCGGGGGGTGGGGCTGTGTCGCAGCGCCAGCGGAATGTAACGGTTGGCCATTGCGTCACTTGGACGGCGGGTCCCTGGTTCCGTCTGTCACAAAGCCGACATCAGTCGTCGTTTCGGGCTGGCCGCCCCAAGAGGTCGACCAACCGCGACCGCGCTTCGGGCAACGGTCGGTCGTGCAGCACCGGCCGCAGTTCGCGGTCCAGGAAGAAGCCGGTCAGTCGCAGCCCCATAAGCACCGCTTCAAGAGCAAGTGGGCCGTCTCTGTCCAGCCCCTCGGGCAAGGGGATCAGGCGGTCGGCCCAGTCTCCCGCGCCTTTCGCTGTCACCGCCCGCCCGGTTTTCGGGCTGACATAGGCCAGCCCCTTTGTCGCCCCGGTGACCGCACAGGCCGACAGATCCAGCCCGAAGCCAAGCTCTTCCAGCAAGCACAGTTCCCACCGCACATAAGCCGCTGTCCAGCCGGTGTCCCCCAGCACATCCATCAGCGCCAGCGTCTTGCGCCACAGCGCCGGATGCGGCTCGCGCTCGGGCAGCGCCTCATGAAGAAGCGCGCAAACCGACATGAGCCCCGCCAAGGCCAGCCGGTCCGCCAGAAGATGCGCGCGGGATTTCACCGGCTCGACCGTGAAGCTGCCGATGTGGTCGTCCAGCCGCGCCCGCCAGTCCAGCGTCAGACTGGTGCCAGGCTGCAATGCCGCTGCCATCTTGCGCGAGGCCCCACCCCGCACCACACCCATGTGCCGCCCATGTGAACCCGTCAGGACCTCGACAATCGCCGAGGTCTCGCCATGCGGTCGCATGGATAGAAGGATACCTTCGTCGCGCCATTCCATGCGCCGGACTATCGGGGGGTCAAGGGTTCGGCGCAACCCCGCCCCAGACGCCTCAATCCGCCAGGCCGTCTTCCTCCAGCAAGGTCCGCCCCTGCCGATCCTCCAGCTCGATCACCCAGAGGTCGGGGTCACGGCCCCTGGTGCGCGAGACAAGCGCATCCACCTCCGCCTCCGACCCCTCGGCCAGCAGGATCCAGGCCCGCGCCCCGGTCATCAGGTCCGACCGACGCTCGTAGGCCCGCGCGGTGCCGTCCAGGAGCGCCACCTTCACCACCACCGCGCCCGCTTCCGCATCGCCCTTGGCTGTCACATAGGTCGGAATATCCGCCAGCCGCAGCCGGGTCAGATAAGCCGCGACCCAGATGCCCGAGGCAAGCCGAGGCGTCATCGCACCACGCCCGGGCCGGGACCAAATTCCTTCGAAGGAATTTGCCCGAACTCTTCGAAGAATTCGGGGCCGCGCCCACGCATCGCCATCCTTGAAATCCAGACCCATCTCGGAATAGCGCTCGGCTTCTTCAAGCCAGTTCGGCCGCACCTTCACCTGCAGGAACAGGTGCACCGTCCGGCCCAGGAATTCCGAGATATCCGCCCGCGCCGCCTGACCGATGGCCTTGATCGTCTCGCCCCGGTTGCCCAGCACGATCCCCTTGTGGCCGTCCCGCGCGACATAGACGATCTGGTCGATCCGGGTCGTCCCGTCGGGCTTGTCCTCCCACTTTTCGGTTTCCACGGTCAGCTGGTAGGGCAGTTCCTCGTGCAGCCGCAGGGTCAGCTTTTCGCGCGTCATCTCGGCCGCGATCATCCGCATCGGCAGGTCGGCAATCTGGTCCTCCGGGTAGAACCACGGGCCCTCGGGCACTTCGGCCGCCAGCCATTCGCGCAGGTCGGCGACGCCGTACCCTTTCTCGGCGCTGATCATGAAGGTCTTGGCGAAGGGAAATGCCTCATTCGCCTCTTCGGCCAGAGCCAGCAGCGTCTCGGCTTTCACCCGGTCCAGCTTGTTGATGGCAAGCGCCACCGACTTGCCCCTCGGCATCTCGTCGCGCAGCCGGTCGATGATCGCCTTGGCACCTTCGGTCAGCCCGCGCTGCGCCTCGATCAAGAGGACGATGATATCGGCGTCCGAAGCCCCGCCCCAGGCCGCCTTGACCATGCTTCGGTCCAGCCGCCGCCGGGGCCGGAAGATGCCGGGCGTGTCCACAAAGACGATCTGGCTTTGTCCCTCCATGCAGACCCCCCGGATGCGGGTCCGAGTCGTCTGCACCTTGTGCGTGACGATACTGACCTTCGCCCCCACCATCCGGTTCAGAAGCGTGGACTTGCCCGCGTTGGGCTCTCCGATCAGGGCGACGAAGCCCGCGCGCGTGGTCATGGGGTGCAGCGATCCTTTGTTGATCTACGCCAGATACGCGACAGACGCGGAAAATGCCAGTTGGCATCGGCAAACCCGCGGATCATCCTTGCTTTGCTGAACAGACGAGTCGCGTGGCATGGGACTTTTACGTCGCCTCCTCCGGGCCTTCACCCGGTCCAGCCGACCGAAAGCGGTTTTTGTCCGGCGTCAGACCACGATCGAGAGAGATTACCAGAACCGGCCCCCGCGCGTCGTTGTCCACCAACGGACCGAGATCCGGGTCGTTGAGGTCACAGAGCTTCGTGGTCGCGCCTGGGTCATCGATGGCGATACGCTCGACATCGCTGGAACGCGCGTCCGCCTTGCTGGCGTGGATGCCCCCGAGATCGACCACCCCTACGGCCAGAGCGCCAAGTGGACGCTGGTCAATCTGTGCAAGGGGCAAGAGGTGCGGGCCGTGTTCGACGGGGACTTGTCGCATGACCGGACTGTCGCGACCTGCTATCTGCCCGACGGGCGCGATCTGTCTGCCGAGATGGTGAAGGCAGGACTGGCGATCGACTGGCCCAAGTTTTCACGCGGGAAGTATGCGACGATGGAGGTCCCCGGCATCCGCCGGAAGCTTTGGCGCTGCGACGCGCGGCAAAAGGGGCTGATGCCGCCAAGCCTGCCCGACTAGGCTTCGCCCGTCTCCATCCGTTGCAAGAGCGTCCGCGCCGCCGCCTGTTCCGCCACCCGCTTCGACCCGGCTTCGGCTTCAGCTGTCGCGCCATTGGCCAGCGTCACCCGCACCGTAAACAAGGGGGCATGGTCGGGCCCGCTACGCCCGGCTTCCTCATAGCTGGGCGGTGCCATGCCACGCGCCTGCGCCCATTCCTGCAAACTGGTCTTTGCGTCCCGCGCGTCCGGTTCCACCGCCGCGATCCGGTCGCGCCACAGCCGCAGGACCAGAGCCCGTGCCGCCTCAAACCCCGCGTCCTGGTAGACGGCGGCGATCACTGCCTCCATCGCGTCGCCCAGAAGCGCCTCTTTCCGCCGGCCTCCGGTCAGCATCTCGCTGCGACCCAGCTTCAGCACATCGCCCAGGCCCACCTCGCGCGCGACGTCGGCGCAGGTCTCCTTGCGGACCAGCGCGTTGAACCGCGGGGCCAGCTGGCCCTCGCGCGCGGCTTCGTCGGCGGAGAGCAGAGCCTCGGCCATCACCAGCCCAAGAACCCGGTCGCCCAGGAATTCCAGCCGTTGGTTGTCCGGCCGCGTGGCGGTGCCGATCGAGGCATGCGTCACCGCGCGTACCAGCAGATCGGGCTTGCGAAAGGTGTGCCCGAGGCGGCCCTGGAAAGCCAGCAGGTCCGCCGCCAACCTCACGCGATCACCCTCACTCGATAGCCTTGAAGAAGCGTTCGGCGCGCCAGGTCCAGAAGTAGAACAGGCTCCGCCCGGCCGACGAGAACATGATCCGGTCCGCCCGGCCGATCAGGAACTCGGCTGGCAGGAAGCCCACGCCGCCCACCGACTGCGGGAAGCGGCTGTCGGTCGAGTTGTCGCGGTTGTCACCCATCACGAAGTAATGGCCCGCAGGCACGGTGAAGATGTCGGTGTTGTCGCCCGCGCCGTCCGTGTCGATGTTCAGCACATGGTGCTGGCGACCCTCTGGCAAAGTCTCGATGAACCGGCTCTTGGTGCAGATACCACCCTCGCCCACCGCGCCGTTCTCGCAGCGCGGGCGGTTGCGCATCGGGCCTTGCGCCTCCATCATCTCTTCGAAGACGCCGTCCGGGGTCTGCGGCGCCGCAACGCCGTTGATGTAAAGGAGGCCGTCCCGCATCTGCATCTTGTCGCCCGGCAGACCGACCAGCCGCTTGATATAGTCGGACCCCGCCGTGGGATGACGGAACACGACCACGTCGCCCCGCTCGGGGTCCGATCCCAGCACCCGGCCCGAGACCGGGCAGAGGCTGATCGTGGTGAACGGGATTTCGCAGGAATAGCGCGAATAGCCGTAGGCCATCTTGTTGACGAAGAGGAAGTCGCCGATCAGCAGCGTGTCCTTCATCGACTCGGACGGAATCCAGAACGGCTGGAACAGGATCGACCGGAACGCGATAGCGATCACCAGCGCCCAGAAGACCGTCTTGATCGTCTCGACGATGCCGCCATCGCCCTTGTTGCCGCTCGCCATGCCTGTCCTGCCTCTTCTCGGTTTGCCGCTTCTTGCGCGCAAGCACGGGGCGAAGTCAAGGCAACCGGCTCTTGCCGCGCGGCCGGTCGGTCGGCACCACCACCTCGGCGCGGAAGTCGGGACCCTTCGTCGGCGCGGCAGCGACCAGCGTCCAGAAGCGCCCGACCGGAGGGATGTTGCTGGCGACCACCTTGCGCATCCCCGGCACATGCACTGTCATGCGGTGACGACTGCCCGTCCCCGGCAGGATGCCGCTTGGCACCGGCTCGGGTCCCACCGAGGCGGGCAGGTCAAAGCGGAACGGCAGGCCCTGTGTGGCGTCCGTCTCGGCCGCCGCTGTCCTTTCGCCAGTCCAGACCGGAAAATTCGAGGTCTTGAATTCGCCGTTGTCTTCGAACTGGTGCACGTCGAAACAGGTCAGCACCAGCCGGAACGGTCCCGTCGCTGCAACCGGCTTTTGCACCCGCAAATGACCGGCGAAGGGCCCGCCAAGGCGCAGATACCCCGGAGGGCCGATCTCCAGAACCGTATCCCCGAAGGCCCGATGCCGCATCTCGTTGCGGGCCGCCTTTACGCCGAACCAGCCCGCCACCCCAAGCAGCCCCAGGATCATGATCGAGAACGGATTGACGAAATCGGGATCGTTCGGGTCGAAGCTGTCGGGCCAGCCGATCATCCAGCCCAGCCACCCGGCCCCGCCCAGCGCCGCCACCGAAATTCCCGCCGCAGCCAGCGCCTCGATCCGGGGCGAGAACTGTGGCTGGGACATCGGTCACCCCTTTGCAGCGATGGGCCTTGCTTCGATCACCACGAAAGCTTGCGCCCAAGGGTGGTCATCGGTCAAGGTGACATGGATCACCGCCTCGTGCCCCGCAGGCGTCATCGCGCGCAGCCGTTCCGCCGCCCAGCCCGTCACATGCATCACTGGCTGGCCTGACCGCAGGTTCGTCACTGCCATGTCTTTCCAGGAAATTCCCATCCGCAGTCCCGTGCCCAGCGCCTTGGAACAGGCCTCCTTCGCCGCCCAGCGTTTCGCATAGGTGGCCGCAATGGCACGCTTGCGGCTTTCGGCCTTGAGCTGCTCGATCTCGGTGAAGACCCGCATCTTGAAGCGGTCGCCGTGGCGGGTCAGCGTCGCCTCGATCCGCTCGATGTTGGCAAGGTCGGTGCCGATGCCCAGGATCATGACGCTTTCCCCCACCGTAGCCCGCAGGTGATCAGCCTGCCTCGGCAAACTCATGGCAGAGTTGCCCGGCCTCTTCCAGCGCCAGCGTGATCTGCAGAAGGCCGCAGGTGCGGGTGCCCCCCGGTCCGATCGAATGGTGGCGGCAGTCCCGGCACATGCCAAAGCTCTTGCCCCCCGCCGAGGCGATCAGGCTGCGCAGCAGGGTCCGGGCGGCCTGCACCGCCTCGGCCGTCTCTGCCTTGGCCGTGCTGGCCAACCAGCCCTCGACCAGCGTCCGCCCGCCTTCGGTCAGGGCATAGCGCCGCTGCCGCCGGTCACCCTCGGTCGCTTCCTCGGTGATCAGCCCCTTTTCGGCCAGGGACTTGAGCGTCTGGGATGCCGTGCCGCGCGTCGTCGCCAGATAGTCCGCGATGACCGACGGGCTGCGCGAGAAGCGGTTCGCCCGCGCCAGATATTCCAGCGTCGCGCATTGCGCATCGGTCAGCGTGACCGCGCGGCGTCGCGCTGCATGCAGGCGCGCGATCCGGTCCAGAAGCAGCATGACCTCGGTCTGGGGCATCATCGCCATATCGTATGGACTCGCTATCAGTTTTGCAATAGTTTCGATTCGCTATCATATGGAGCCAAGCCATGAAACCTCTCTGCTTCCTCGCCATCCTGCTTGCACCGGGCCTTGCCCTGGCCGATGTCACCTCGCCCGCCGACGCCGGCAGGGTGGCCAGCTTCGACATCCTTTCGGCCAAGGTAACCCGCACTGACGCCACGCTGACCTTCCGCATGGCGACCGCCGGGACGGCCGGGGTCGATACACCGGCCCCGATCGGCGCGCTCGCGGGCGCGCCGGTCCACGCCTATGTCTGGCCGACCAGCCTTGACCCGGCCACGGTCGGGTTCGAACCCGCGACCGGCATCCTCGCCCTCGCGGCGACCAGCCACCCGGACTTCGACGACACGCCGCTATACGACGAAAACGGTGACGGCGACCCGGCCAACGACGGGCTGGACTGGCACAGCCACTGGGTCGTCCTGGTCCCGTCCGAAGACTGCGGACCCGGCGCCCTGGCCGTGCGGGACATCCCGGAAGGCGCGACGCCACGACTGCCGAAAACCTGGCCGGGCCTGCCGCTTTTCATCGACAGCCCCGACGTGACGCCGGTGTTCGATGGCCCCGTGGTCAGCGTCGCAATCGAAGTCCAGGGGGCCGAGGGCGCATCCTTCGACGGCGTGACCTCTGCCCTGCGCGTCAATGCGAACCTGCACGCGCCGCTTCTGTGCGTGACCGACGTCTTCGACATCGCCTCGGGTGATCTGTCCCTGCCCGGCCGGATCGACTGAACCAGTGCCCCTGGCGCGTGTCAGCCGCGCGCCAGGTCCATCCGGCGGCGCATCTCCTCGATTGCAGGTTCCAGCCCCCGGAAGATCGCCTCGCCGATCAGGAAATGTCCGATGTTCAACTCGGTCAGTTCGGGGATCGCGGCGATGGGTTCCACGTTGTCATAGGTCAGCCCGTGACCGGCATGGACCTCCAGCCCAAGGCTCGCGGCATACTCCGCCCCGGCCTGAAGCGAGAGAAGTTCCCGCTCGGCCAGACTTCCGTGACCGTCCGCCAGCAGTTCCGAATATAGCCCGGTGTGCAGTTCCACCACCGCTGCGCCGATCCGGGCGCTGGCTTCGATCTGACGGGGGTCGTGGCTGATGAACATGCTGACCCGACACCCGGCCTCACGCAGAGGCGTGATGAAATCCGCCAGCCGGTTCTGGTCCGATGCGACGTCAAGCCCACCTTCGGTCGTCCTCTCCTCGCGCTTTTCCGGCACAAGGCAGATGGCGTGCGGCTTGTGGTGCAAGGCGATGGCCTGCATCTCGGCCGTGGCGGCACATTCGAAGTTCAGCGGTATGGCGATCCCCGCCATCAGGGCCTCGATGTCGGCGTCGCGGATGTGGCGGCGGTCCTCGCGCAGGTGTGCGGTGATCCCGTCGGCCCCCGCCGTTTCGGCCAGCAGCGCCGCGCGCAGCGGATCGGGCCAGGCGCTGCCGCGGGCATTGCGCACCGTGGCCACGTGGTCGATGTTCACCCCAAGCCGAAGCTTGCCGGGCTTTTGCAGTGCTTGGTTCATTCCGGTCTTCCCGCGTTTTCCGACAGTCTAGGGCGTTCCCGGGCTGTCGTCACTGTCCTCGCCGCCTTTTTCGCTGCGCAGCTTCAGTTTGGCCGCCGCCTCGGCCAGCTTGGCCCGCATCTTCTTCCGCCGCTCGGCCCGTTCATGCGCGGTTGCGGCACGCGCCTTCTGATAGGCTTCGACCAGCGGGATGGTAAGGTAATAGGCAATGGTGCTGATGACCACGGCCGGCCCCAGTGCCCCGATCAGATAGGGCACATAGATTTCGTGCCAGAACTGGATCAGCCCGTCCCATTGCGTCTTCTGCGGCCCGAACATCGCCAGAATATTGAACCACAGGTCATGTCCGGCGTCAGCGAAGGCGCGACCGATGTAATGAGCGTTCAGCGGTGCCTCGATCCCCATGATCCAGTGACCGAGCGTCATCGCCAGCACGGCGAAGAAGGGCGTCGTCACCGGGTTGGTGTTGAAGGTCCCCAGAAGGGCTGCCAGCACATTGCCGCGGACCAGGCGCGCCGCGCCCCAGGCCGCAAGGAACTGCAGCCCCGGCAATGGCAGGAACCCGATGAAGAACCCGGCAAAGACCCCGCGCGCCACCCGGTGCGGCTGGTCCGGCAGCCGTCGCATCCGGTAGACGACATAACGTGTCGCCCGCTTGAAGCCCGAGCGCGGATAGACCTGCTCGCGCAGCCAAGCGCCCCAGCCCAACTTGTCCCTACGCCTGAAAACCAACGTCGCCTCTCTGCCGGGCCCTACCCCCGCTGTCCGACCCTATGGCCGGCGTGTCAAATCCCGATGACGCGATATCTGCGCCACATCTGTCTCGGCTTCCAGCGCCGTCATGACCATGTGCAGATGTTCGACGTCGCGCAAGTCCACGTCAATGATAACGCGATAGAAATCGGGTTTCCGATCGGTGAACCGCAGGTCCGAGATGTTCGCTTTCTGCTCTCCGACCAGGGTGCAGATGCGTCCAAGTACCCCGGCATCGTTCGAAATCGTAAGATCCAGGCTGACGGTGAACACGGGCTTGTGACGGCCCGAGTGCCAGTGCAGGTCCACCCAGCGCGAGGTCTGGTCCTCGAACTCTTCCAGCGCAGGGCAGTCGATGGCGTGGACCACGACGCCCTGCCCGCGATAGGTGATGCCCACGATCCTCTCGCCGGGGACAGGCTGGCAGCACTGCGCGCGGCGGAAGGTCTGGTCGGCGGTCAGCCCCACGACCGGGCGCTTGCTGTCGACTTCCTCTGCCACCGCCTGCGCCAGTTCGGGATACAGCGTCTCCACCACCCGCCGGGCCGGCAATTCCGCCGATCCAAGCCGCGCCAGAAGGTCGTTCTCGTCCGCCAAGCCCAGCATCTTCGCCGCCGTCCGCAGCGCCTTGTCGCTGGCTTTCTTGCCCACATGGTCGAACGCCGCCCGCGCCAGTTCCTGCCCCAGCTTGACGAACCGCCCCCGGTCCTCCTCGCGCAAGCTCCGCCGGATCGCCGCTTTCGCCCGGCCCGTCGTCACGATGTCGATCCAGCTGGACTGCGGGCGCTGCCCTTCCGCCGTGATGATCTCGATCGACTGGCCGTTCTTCAGCCGCGTCCACAACGGCACCCGGATGCCGTCGATCTTGGCCGACACGCAGGAATTCCCGATCCGCGTATGGATCGCATAGGCGAAGTCCAGCGGCGTCGCCCCGCGCGGCATCTGGATCACGTCGCCCTTCGGCGTGAAGCAGAACACCTGGTCCGAATACATCTCAAGCTTCACATGTTCGAGGAACTCGTCCGTGTCGCCCTCGTCCAGCCGTTCGGTCAGCGTCGCAATCCACTTGGCCGGATCGACCGCAAACGGGTTCACCGCCCGCACGCCCTCACGATAGGACCAATGCGCTGCGACCCCGGCCTCGGCGACCTCGTGCATCTCGCGCGTGCGGATCTGCACCTCGACCCGCTTGCCATCCCGGCCAGACACAGTCGTGTGGATCGACCGATAGCCGTTGTTCTTCGGCTGGCTGATGTAATCCTTGAACCGCCCCGGCACCGCGCGCCATCTTTGGTGGATCACGCCCAGAATCCGGTAGCAATCCGCGACGGAACTGCAGATCACCCGAAAGCCGTAGATGTCCGACAGGCGCGAAAACGCCAGGTCCTTCTCCTGCATCTTCCGCCAGATCGAGAACGGCTTCTTCGCCCGACCGAACACATCGGCGTCGATCTGCGCCTTATCCAGCTCGTGCAGGATGTCCGCCGTGATCTTGTGGACGACGTCGCCCGATTCCTTCTGCAAGGTCAGAAACCGTCGCAGGATCGAATTACGCGCCTCGGGATTCAGGACCTTGAAGGACAGATCCTCCAGCTCCTCGCGCATCCACTGCATGCCCATCCGCCCGGCCAACGGAGCAAAGATCTCCATCGTTTCGCGCGCCTTCTGGGCCTGCTTTTCCGGCTTCATGCTCTTGATTGTCCGCATGTTGTGCAGACGGTCGGCCAGCTTGACCAGAATGACCCGCAGGTCCCGGCTCATCGCCATGAACAGCTTGCGGAAGTTCTCGGCCTGCTGATTTTCGGTGCTGGACAGCTGAAGGTTGGTCAGCTTGGTGACGCCGTCGACCAGCTCGGCCACTTCCGCGCCGAACATCGCTGCCACGTCGGCATAGGTCGACCGCGTGTCCTCGATCGTGTCGTGCAGCAGGGCGGTCACGATTGTTGCATCGTCCAGCCGCTGTTCGGTCAGGATCGCGGCCACGGCAACGGGATGGGTGAAATACGGCTCGCCCGACTTCCGCATCTGGCCTTCATGCATCTTCAACCCGTAGGCATAAGCCCGGCGGATCAGGTCAGAGTTGCAGCGCGGATTGTAATTGCGAACCAGGGCGATGAGGTCTTCGACGTCGATCATCACCGCCCCTTTGCGGGTCTTGTCCCCGTCAGAACTCGCCCTGGGCTTCCATCAAGGCGCGCAGCAGCTTTTCTTCCGACATGTCGTCGACCATCGGACGATCCATCTCGCCGCCCATCAGAAGCGCCATCTGGTCATCTTCGGGCTCGTCGACCTCGATCTGGGTCTGATAGCTTTCGATCATCCGCTCGCGCAGGACTTCGGCCTGCTGCGCCTCGTCCGCGATCTCGCGCAGGGCGACAACGGGGTTCTTGTCGTTGTCACGGTCCACCGTGACGGGCGAGCCCGCCTGGATCTCTCGCGCCCGATGGGCGGCAAGCATCACCAGCTCGAACCGGTTCGGGACCTTGTCAACGCAATCTTCGACCGTCACGCGGGCCATGGGATACTCCAATCGGAAGCTTCGCTGGAAGTGGCCTATTTATGCCGGTCGGACAGGCTTGACAAGCGGCAAATCGGGCAAAATCAAAGTGGTTTCACGGCCGCGCGTTCCGCTTCGGGCAAGGCCGCCAGCATCTCCGCCACGCTTTTGCCCGTGCGGGGATGCATCCAGTCCGGGGCGACATCGGCCAGCGGCACAAGGACGAAGGCACGGTCCTGCAGCCGTGGATGCGGCAGGATCAGCCGGTCGGGCTCTGCCTTCACCTGAGCCTCCGGCGGCAGCGCCCGCCAGAAATCCTGCGTCGCCGCATCAGGCGCCACCGAATCGCCCAGCGCCAAGAGATCAATGTCCAAAGTGCGCATTCCCCAGCGTTTGTTGCGAACCCGGCCAAAACGCTCTTCCACAACGTGTAGGGCCTCCAAGAGTGACGTTGCGTCACTTTGCTCGCCGACAGCGAGAACGGCCGCCGCATTCACATAATCCGGCCCAGTCCCGGCCGGAAAGCAGGGTGTTGCGTAGAACCGGCTAACCGCAAGAACTGAAAGGCCTTCTTTTGCAAGCGCTTTCAACGCCTGCCGAAGCGTCTCGGCCGGGGCCTCGCCCTCAAATGGCAAGTTTGCGCCAAGTGCAACCAAGGCGGGCGCACCTATCCTTTCATGCATCGGTTTTATCCTTTAGTTCTCTTGTGTGTAGCCGCGTCCGGCTGTTATTTACTGCGGGTTGGCCGTTGGATTTCCTGATTGCGTCTTTGGACTGACAAGGTTTCATCTGACGGCGACTTTGAGGGGACACAGAATGTTTTACAAAGACGAACGGCTTGCGCTGTTCATCGATGGATCCAACCTTTACGCCGCGGCCAAGGCACTGGGGTTCGACATCGACTACAAGCTCCTGCGAATGGAGTTCATGCGCCGGGGAAAGCTCTTGCGCGCCTTCTACTATACGGCGCTTCTGGAAAACGATGACTATTCTCCGATCCGGCCGCTGGTGGACTGGCTGCATTACAACGGCTTCACCATGCGCACCAAGCCCGCGAAAGAATACACCGACAGCCAGGGACGGCGGAAGGTGAAAGGCAACATGGACATCGAGCTTACCGTCGATGCGATGGAGCTTGCCGCACGGGTCGATCACATCGTGCTGTTCTCGGGCGACGGGGACTTCCGCCCGCTGGTGGAAAGCCTGCAGCGTCAGGGGGTTCGCGTGTCGGTCGTTTCGACCATTCGCAGCCAGCCGCCGATGATCGCCGACGAACTGCGCCGTCAGGCCGACAACTTCATCGAACTGGACGAGTTGCGCGAAGTCATCGGCCGTCCGCCGCGTGAACCGCGTCCCGTGACCAGCGAAGAGGCTGTGGTCGACGCGAAGTGAGCCTTGCAACCATCATGACCGGGGCACGGGGGCCCTGGTCATGATCGCTCTTGCAGGCCTGTTTCTTGCGGCCTTCCTGGCGGCGACGCCGGTGCCTTTCCAGTCCGAACTGGTCTTCCTGGGTCTGCAAGCCGCAGGATCGGACACCTTTGCCCTGATCCTCGTGGCATCGATCGGCAATACGCTGGGGTCTTGCGTCACTTATGTCCTTGGCCGCTGGCTTTCTGAACAGCGCGATCACCGCTGGTTTCCGCTGCGGCCCGTGCAGATGGCCCGGGCCGAGGGTTGGTTCCGGCGCTGGGGTCTGTGGCTTCTGCTGCTGTCCTGGGCACCTTTCGGTGACATGATCGTCGCGGTGTCGGGCGTACTGCGGGTGCCGTTCCCGGTGTTCCTTGTGCTGGTCGCGCTGGCCAAGACCGGGCGCTACATCGTGCTGGGCTGGCTCGGATCGGCGGCGTTCGAGGTCTAGACCGAAGGCTGGCCGATCCATTTCTGGCTCTCCTCGCGGCGGCGGCTCCGACGAGAAGACGCAGTCGCACGAGGAGGTTTTTGGTCAACACATCCTGAACGACCACGCCCAACTCGTTGAATTCGTTCAGCACACCAAGCCTGCCCTGCGTGGACACTGGACGCCTGCCCCCGCAGCCCTTAAGTCTGTCCCAACCGCCCTGCCGGAGCCCGCGATGCCCCCCAATCTGCCCCGCGTCCTGCCCCCCCTCACTCTTTACCTCGCCGCCCCCCGCGGCTTCTGTGCCGGGGTGGACCGCGCGATCAAGATCGTCGAGATGGCGATCCAGAAATGGGGCGCGCCCGTTTACGTCCGCCACGAGATCGTCCACAACAAATTCGTCGTCGACGCCCTGAAGGCCCAGGGCGCGATCTTCGTCGAGGAACTGGACGACTGCCCCACCGACCGCCCCGTCGTCTTTTCCGCCCACGGCGTCCCGAAGTCCGTCCCCGCCGAAGCCAGCCGCCGCCAGATGATCGCCGTCGACGCCACCTGCCCCCTCGTCACCAAGGTCCACAACGAAGCCGCCCGCCACCATGAAGCCGGCACCCAGATGATCTACATCGGCCACGACGGCCACCCCGAGACGGTGGGCACGATGGGCCAGCTTCCCCCCGGTGAGGTCCTCCTTGTGGAAACCGTCGCCGACGTCGCTACCCTGCAAGTCCGCGACCCCGCGAAGCTGGCCTTCATCACCCAGACCACCCTTTCCGTCGACGACACGGCCGAGATCGCCGCCGCCCTGAAGGCCCGCTTCCCCCTGATCCACGCCCCCGCCCACGACGACATCTGCTATGCCACCACGAACCGCCAGGCCGCCGTCAAGGCCGTCGCCCCCAGGATCGACGCCCTGCTCGTCATCGGCGCGCCCAACTCCTCGAACTCCAAGCGCCTTGTCGAGGTCGGCACGGCAGCGGGCTGCCCCTATTCCATGCTGATCCAGCGCGCGACCGACATCGACTGGCGCGCCCTGGAAGGCGTCCGCGCCGTAGGCCTCACCGCCGGGGCCAGCGCGCCCGAGGTTCTGGTCAACGAAGTCGTCGACGCCTTCCGCGCCCGCTACACCGTCACGGTAGACCTCGTCGAGACCGCCGTCGAAGACATCGAATTCAAGGTCCCCCGCATCCTGCGTGAGCCGGCATGACCGATTGGGTCGCCTTCGAAGGTCGGGTTGAACCCCTGATCTGGGGGCGGGCGACCTACACCATCCTGCGTCTTCCCGAAGCCGCCCTGGACGCCCTCGGGCCCTGTCGCCGCGTCGAAGGCGAGATCGCGGAGCATCCGGTGAACCTCGCCCTCTCCCGCGCGCCGGGGGTGGAGGGGGTATTCCTCTGGACAGGGCAAAGTCTTCTGCACCGTATCGGTCTCCAACCGGGCGAGCCGGTCGATATTCGCCTGCGCCCCGCCCCGGACGACAACGTCGATCCTGACCCTGATGTCGAAGCCGCGCTGCGTTCGGGCGGGGTGCTGGAAGCCTGGGAGGCGCTTACGCCCGGCAAAAGGCGCGGGCTGCTCTATCAGATCGCGACAGCCAAGACCGACACGACCCGACAGAAACGTATCCAACGCCTTGTCGAGGACCTTACATGACCCGCCTTCTGCCGCTCGCTGCCCTGCTGTTGTCGATTGTCCCGGCTCAGGCCCAGGAGGCCCAGGAGGCCCAGGCCCTTGCGGAATACTGGACCAACAACGGCAGCCTGCCGCCGGAATATGCCTGGGAGACTACAATCACGATCGGGGACGACGGTCGGCTGATCCTCAAGCACTGCAAGGGGTACCAGACCGACGGCTGCAAGACCCGCCGCGCCAAGGTCACGCCAGAGGCGCTGGTGGCCATCCGGTCCGCAGCTATTGCCAGCGGCCTTGCAGACAAACCCGCGCGCGACACCGAGATGCCAATCGTGGGCAGCGGGCTGACAGGTGGGGTCGTCTACCTGGACGGCGTCAAGATCATCCTTCTTGAACAGCCCGCCGACCCCGATGTTCCGCGGGTGGGCAAGGTGCTGGACGCCATAGCGGCGGCCATCCCGGCACGGTTCGACCGCTTCCTAAACGCAGAGTGACCACTGGTCTTGGGCTGCCGCTCAGGCTAGATCAGCCAGATGACCGATGATGCCCGCATCCCGCGACCTGCCCTTCTTCTTGGCCTTGCCGGGCTGATCCCCTTCCTTTGGTCGGCGGCCACGCATCTTTCGCCCGCCCTCTCGGCCTGGGCCGGTCAGTTCCTTCAGCCCATGTTCCTGGGCGCCTATGTCGGCCTGACCTATGGCACCGTCATCCTGTCCTTCATGTCCGGCGTCCTCTGGGGCTTTGCGACCAGGGCCGAGGGCCGCGAGGCCGCCATAGCCTATACCCTGTCGGTCATTCCGGCACTTTGGGCCTTCCTCATGGTCTCTGACGCCTCGGACACCTCGACGATCTTCCTGGCTGCGGGCTTCGTCGGCCTTCTTTTCATCGACGCGATGTTCCAGGCCTGGGGCCTTGCCCCGCGCTGGTGGCTGAGGCTGCGGGTCATGCTGACCGTGGTCGTCCTTGGCTGCCTTGCCATCCCGTTGCAGGCCTGACCCCATGCCCGAGCTTTTCGCCTATACTGATGGTGCCTGTTCCGGGAATCCCGGCCCCGGCGGCTGGGGTGTGCTGATGGTCGCGCGCGAGAACGGCGTCGTCGTAAAGGAACGCACCCTGCAGGGCGGCGAACCCCTGACCACCAACAACCGGATGGAACTTCTTGCCGCCATCTCGGCGCTGGAGGCGCTGACCCGACCGACCGAACTGACGATCGTCACCGACAGCGCCTATGTGAAGAACGGGATCACCGAGTGGATCTCGGGCTGGAAGCGCAAGGGCTGGCGGACAGCCGGAGGCAGCCCGGTCAAGAATGTCGAGCTTTGGCAAAGGCTTGAAGCCGCCGCCGCGACGCACAAGATCACCTGGCGCTGGATCAAGGGCCACGCCGGCCACGCCGAGAACGAGCGCGCGGATGAGCTGGCCCGTGCGGGCATGGCCCCATTCAAGGCCTCGGCATGACGATGCTGGATGCCCTCGATTACGCCTCGGTGCTGGTTTTCGCCCTGACCGGGGCGCTGGCTGCCAGCCGGTCGCAGCTGGATATCGTCGGCTTCATCTTCATCGCATGCCTCACCGCTGTTGGCGGCGGCACGCTGCGCGATGCGATCCTGAACCGTGAAGTCTTCTGGGTTGCCGACCCCCTGACCCTGGGAGTCGCCGCGCTGGCCGCCGTGCTGGTCTTCTTTACCGCTCACCTGCTGGAAAGTCGCTACCGCGCGCTGCTTTGGTTCGACGCCGCGGCCCTTGCCATCGCTGTGCCCGCCGGGGTCGCGGTGGCTTTGGCAGAAGCTCAGGCCTGGCCCATCGTCCTGGTCATGGGGATGATCACCGGCTGTCTGGGCGGCCTGATGCGCGACGTGGTTTGCAACGAGGTCCCGCTGGTCCTGAAACAGGGCGAGCTTTACGCGACCTGCGCCCTTGCCGGATCGCTGGGTGCGGTCCTGTCGCGAATTGCGGGCCTGGGCGACGGCCTGTCGCTTCTGATCTGCGCTGCCATCGTCTTTACGCTGCGGGCCGGCAGCATCGCGCTTGGCTGGCGCCTGCCGGTCTACAAGTCGCAACCCCCCAGTCCCGGTGCGCCCAAACGCTGAGGCTTGTCAGGTGAACGAACATTCGGTTAGCCTTCCCCGATGCCACGCACCCGCACCATTCCCGATGCTCAGGTCTTCGCCGTCATTCAGCGTCTGCTGGAACAGGGAGGCGAGAAAGCGGTCTCCTTCGGCTCGGTTGCAAAAGCCACCGGGCTGGCACCGCCGACACTGGTGCAGCGTTATGGTAGCGTCGAGGGGATGATCCGCGCCGCGCGTCATGCCGCCTGGGACGCGCTGGAGCATCGCACCGTCCAAGCCATTGCGACAACGGCGGACAAGGGGCCGCAGGGGTTGCTCAAGGCCATCGGGCCGTTCGACGCCAGGTCCATCGCAACGGACATGCGCCACCCGGACCTGGCGCAGCGCGCGAATGGCTGGCGCATGGGGGTCGAGAAAGCCCTGGCCATGCGTCTTGGTGCAGGTGTCAAAGCCCGCGAAAGTGCGGCGCTGCTGTTCGCCGCCTGGCAGGGTCAGGGGCTGTGGGGCACTGCGGGCGAGTCGGCCTTTCGGCTGAAAGACGCCGTGAAACGGCTTACTTAGCGTAGGTCTTCCAGGCCCAGATCAACACCAGCGCGCCCAAGAGCGCGCCGACGAAACCTGCCCCGATCCCGGCAAGCATCACCAGCCCGCGCAGCACCAGACTGCCGATCAACGCGCCCAGTACGCCCAGCGCGATGGTGGACGGCGTATCCATGTTCACCTTGAGGATCCGTGAGGCGAGAAAGCCCACGGCAACCCCGACGATCAGAAGTGCAACAAGCGGCATGGCGTCCCTCCCATTCCTGTCTGCCGAATATGGGAACTCTTTGCCCCCTGCGCTATAGTGTCTCAGGCAGAATCAGACCGCGCAGGATCTCGGTCGTCGGCATGGTCCGTTTGCCTTCGCGCTGCGCCTCGGTGATCTCGACGGCACCAGATCCGCATGCGACGGTGAAGCCATGCAGAACCTGTCCGGGCGCGCCCTGACCCTGGACAAGGCGCGACCGCAGAAGTTTCACGCGCTCTCCCTCCACTGCTGTCCAGGCACCCGGAAAGGGCGACAGCCCACGGATTAGACGGTCTACCTCGACTGCCGGGCGGGACCAGTCCACTCGGGCCTCGGCCTTGTCGATCTTTGCCGCGTAGGTCACGCCCTCCGCTGGTTGCGGTTCCGCACGCAACTGCGGCAGGCGCTCCAACGCATCGACGATAAGCCGCGCACCCAGGATGCTCAGTCGGTCATGCAGCTCTGCCGTCGTCTCTTCGGTCCCGATCGTCACGGTTGAACAGAGCAAGACTGGTCCGGTGTCCAGTCCCGCCTCCATCTGCATGATGCAGACCCCGGTCTCGGCGTCTCCCGCCATGATTGCCCGGTGGATCGGGGCCGCCCCCCGCCAGCGCGGAAGCAGCGAGGCATGGATATTCAGGCAGCCGAAGCGGGGGGCGTCCAGCACTGCCTGCGGCAAGATCAGCCCGTAGGCCACCACGACCGCCACATCCGCACCCAAGGCAGCGAACTCTGCGGCAGCGGCTTGGCTGCGCAGCGAAACCGGGTGGCGGACTGTCAGCCCCAGTTCTTCGGCCCGGACCTGCACCGGGCTGGGCCGGTCCGCCTTCCCCCGTCCCGCCGGGCGCGGGGGCTGGCAATAGACGGCCACGACTTCGTGCGCCTTGTGCACCGCGTCAAGCACCGGGACGGAGAACCCCGGCGTACCCATGAAAACTACTTTCATCTGTTCCGGCCCAGCTTTTCCGCCTTGGCGATCAGCATCTTCCGCTTCAAGGGCGACAGGCGGTCGAAGTACATTTTCCCGGCAAGGTGGTCGATCTGGTGCTGGACGCTCGTCGCCCAGAGGCCGACGAAATCACGGTCCTCGACCTTTCCGTCCGAATTCAGGAAGCGCACCGTGACCGCCCGCGGGCGTTGGATGACTGCCGACACACCCGGCAGATTGGGACTGGCCTCCTCATGTTCCCGCAGTTGGACGCTGGCGTGCAGAACCTCGGGATTGGCCATCCGCACCGCTTGCCCACGCGCCTCCGAACAGTCGACAACGGCCAGCCGCAAGGGCACCCCGATCTGCACCGCAGCCAGCCCATATCCCGGCATCGCGTCCATCGTGTCGATCATGTCGGCCCAGATCATGCGCACCTCCTCGGTGATCGCGGCGACATCGGCAGCTTGCGCCCGCAGTACAGGGTTTGGCCAGGGCAGGCACCTGAGGACCGTCATGCCAGCACCTCTGCCTCAGCCACTGATCGCGCCTCGGGCGACAGGCGGTCCAGAGTCAGGATGCCGTTCAGATGATCGAACTCGTGCTGGATGCAGATCGCCGCAAAGCCGTCGAACGTCGCATCCTGCGCGCCGCCATCCAGATCGGTCCACCGCAGCCGCACCTGGTCATTCCGCTCGACGTCGGTCACCGGACCCGGGATCGAGAGGCACCCTTCTGGCCCAAGGATGCGGTCGCCCAAAAGCTCCAGCTCGGGGTTCACGAAGACCATCGGCGCGGGCTCCCCGGTCTTCCACCCGACATCCATGACGAACATCCGCACAAGTCGCCCGACCTGCGGTGCCGCCAACCCTCGTCCCGGGGCGGCATACATCGTCTCCAGCATATCTTTCGCAAGGCTTCGCAGATCAGCGTCCAGCACAGCCGGGGCGCAGGATTGCGAAAGGCGGGGGTCGGGCCAACGCAGGATTGGCAGCAGCATCGGGATTCCCTTCGGATGTCAGCGCCCGCGCATAACCGCTTGGCGCGGAAAAGTCACCCCGGGGCTTAACCCCGCGCCCGCTCGCGCTTCAGCTTTTCCATCTTCCGCGTGATCATCTGGCGCTTCAGCGGCCCGAGGTAATCGATGAAGAGCTTGCCATCCAGGTGGTCGATCTCGTGCTGCACACAGGTTGCCCAAAGACCCGCAAACTGCCGTTCCTGCACCTCGCCATCCAGTCCCAGCCAGCGCACCTTCACTTCGGCCGGCCGCTTTACGTCGGCATATTGGTCGGGGATCGAAAGGCACCCTTCCTCATAGGTGGACAGGTCTTCGGAAGCCCAGATCACCTCGGGGTTGACCAGTGCCATCGGCTCTGGCTCGCCGTCCTTGATGCAGTCCATCACGATGATCCGCTTCGTTACTCCGACCTGCGGCGCGGCAAGGCCGATGCCAGGGGCATCGTACATCGTCTCCAGCATGTCGGCGGCAAGCTGCCGGATCTCGGGCGTGATTTCGGCCACGGGATCGCAGAGCTTCTTGAGGCGCGGGTCAGGATGGATAAGGATAGGGCGGATCATGTCAGCCATCTACGAAAGCGGCCCCGTCATGGCAAGAGGAACGCGGTGATGTCAAAGCGGAACGATCGGTAAAATCCGAAAGAACCCAGTCCCGCCATTCTGTTTTCGTGTGGGACAGAGTTCTGAATATACGATGATAAAAGGGATGACTTCCCGACAATGATGGAATAATCGGATGAACATCCCAACCAACAGGCCGACCGACATGACCTTCGATACCCCCATCTCCCGTGCCGGGTCCCACTGCGTCAAGTGGGACATGCTGGAACCGCTTTATGGCTTCAAGGCTGACGAGGGCCTTGCCATGTGGGTCGCGGACATGGAATTCCGCCCCCCGCAAGTCGTGCAGGACGCACTGCAGAAGATGCTCGACCACGGGGTCTATGGCTATTTCGGCGACGACCGCGCCTATCTTGACGCGATCCGCTGGTGGATGGCCAACCGCCACGGCTGGGAGGTGCAGCCCGACTGGATCTTCACCACCCACGGCCTTGTCAACGGCACCGCGCTTTGCATCCAAAGCTACACCCAGCCGGGCGATGCGGTGATCCTGATGACCCCCGTCTACCACGCTTTTGCACGCGTCATCAAAGCCGCCGGACGTGACGTGCTGGAATGTCCCCTGCTCCTGCAGGACGGCCTTGCGCAGCTGGACATCGCGGGATGGGAGGCACGCCTGACAGGGCGGGAAAAGATGCTGATCCTCTGCTCGCCGCACAACCCCGGCGGTCGGGTCTGGACGGGCGATGAACTACGCCAGATCGCTGGTTTCTGCGTCAGGCACGACCTGATCCTGGTCTCGGACGAGATCCACCACGACCTCGTCTTCCCCGGCCAGACGCATACCGTCATGGCGCTCGCCGCGCCCCAGATCGCCGACCGGCTGGTGATGATGACGGCCACGACCAAGACCTTCAACATCGCCGGCGCGCATATCGGCAACGTCATCATCGCCGACCCCGCCCTGCGCAAGACCTTCGCCGGGACAATCAACGCGCTTGGCATCTCGCCCAACTCCTTCGGCATGCACATGGCGACGGCTGCCTACTCGCCCGAAGGGGCGGCCTGGGTCGACGCGCTGATGCGCTATCTCGACGGCAACCGGAAGCTCTTCGACGAGGGCATCGCAAGGATCCCCGGCCTGACGTCGACCCCGCTGGAGGCGACCTATCTGGCCTGGGTCGATTTCTCGGGCACCGGCATGGCCCCGGCCGAGTTCATCGACAGGGTCGAGAAGCAGGCCAAGATCGCCACCAACCACGGCGCGGCCTTCGGGACCGGCGGCGAGACCTTCCTCCGCTTCAACCTTGCCTGTCCGCGCGTTCAGGTGGTCGAGGCGGTCTCTCGGCTGGAAAGGGCCTTCGCCGACCTTCAATGACCCGGCTCCTGCGGCTTCTGCTTTATCTCTGTCTGCTGATCGGTCTGGGCTTCATTGCGGCCTCGCTCTACAGCCCGATGCGTCCGCTTCCGCCGCCGCCACCCTTGACGGGTCAGGTAGACCATATCGTGATCGAAAAGGCCGCACGCCGGATGCAGCTCTTTCAGGGCGGTGAGCCCGTCCGCACCTACCGCATCGCGCTAGGCTTCACCCCCGACGGCGACAAGGAACGGCAGGGCGACGGCAAGACACCCGAAGGCGAATTCACCGTCGACCGCCGGAATTCTGAAAGCGCTTTTCATCTGTCTATCGGCCTGGACTATCCGCGCCCAGCGGACGTCAGGCAAGCCTCAATGGGCGGCTACTCCCCCGGCGGCGACATCTTCATCCACGGCCAACCGAACGCGCTGCCGGACGGGCTGAAGATCAAGGGCGACTGGACAGCCGGGTGCATCGCCGTGACCAATGCCGAAATCCGGGAAATCTGGGCCGTCACCCCCGTCGGCACCAAGGTCGTAATTCGCCCCTGAGGGCTCGTCGAATGACTTCGTCACTCCTCGCTGGCTCCGACGAGAAGACGAAGTCGCACAAGGAGGTTTAGGCTTATGCCTTGGGCAGATAGCCTACCGGCGCGTTTTCGTCGCGCCAGAAGTCCAGGGGCGCACGGTCCGACACGGCCGTAGCGCGCTTGAAGTCACAGACCAGTTCGCCGTTGTCGATGCTCGAGGCCATAATCAGGCACTGGAAGACGTGCCGCGACCCGTCATAGACATCGACCAGCCCCCGGAGCTTTCCGGGCGAGAAATCCGCATCCAGCGCAAAGCCGTTGTCCCAGAAACGCAGCACCGGATAGACCGCGTCACCGACCTGCACCCGCAGACGCGACTTGCGCTTCATATCCCGCTTCCGCGCGGCCTCAAGCCCTTCGCGCACATATGTTGGCAGAAATTCAAGCATGGCAGCCTCGACCTCTCCCCAAGCTCAATTCTGGAGTGGACCCGCAGAAAAGCAAGCTGCCACAAGGGTATTACCTGAATGTGAACCCGGTATGTCGGCCGGGACACGGATTTGCGCAACCCCAAGTTGATCCCGCGGGCGGCGAGCCATGCTGCGCAGCGAAATCGCAGCAAGTTGCGGGAACGACTTGCGAATCACCGGCGGCCTGCCGATAGCCCTTCGCATGATCCTGATCTTCGCCCTCCTGCTTGATGCTGCCTTTGGCGAGCCGCGGTGGCTCTGGGACCGTCTGCCCCATCCCGCCGTCCTGATGGGCCGCCTGGTCGGCTGGTGCGACCAACGCTTCAACCGCGACGGCGAGTTGAAGCTGAAGGGCACCGTTGTGGCTGCGGGCCTTGCGCTGACCGGCCTCATTGTGGGTTGGCTTATCCAGCTAATCCCTGACCACGGCCTCGTCGAGGCGATCGCAGTTGCGATCCTTGTTGCACAGAAGAGCCTTGTCGAACACGTCCGCGCCGTCGCCACCGCCCTTCGCCGCTCGATCCCCGAGGGTCGCCAGGCCGTTGCCATGATTGTCGGGCGCGACACCGCTCAGATGACCGGCCCCGACATCTCCCGCGCCGCCATCGAAAGTGCGGCCGAAAACCTGTCCGACGGCGTCGTGGCCCCGGTCTTCTGGTACCTGGTCCTGGGCCTGCCCGGCATCCTTGCCTACAAGCTGGTCAACACCGCCGACAGCATGATCGGCCACCTGACGCCCCGCTACAAGGATTTCGGCTGGGCCTCCGCGCGCCTCGACGATGTCCTGAACCTCATTCCGGCCCGCTTGACGGCCCTGCTCATCGCGCTGTCGCACGGCTGGCTTGATCCCTCACCCATCCTTCGGGACGCGCCAAAGCACCGCAGCCCCAATGCGGGCTGGCCCGAAAGCGCGCTTGCCCCGGTCCTGAACGTCGCCCTATCGGGTCCCCGCAGCTACAACGGCGCCCGCAAGGACTACCCCTGGGTCTGGCCCGAAGGCCGCCGCGATCCGGGTGCCGACGACATCGACGCCGCCGCCGATGCGCTGTGGCGGGTTTGGGCTGCCGTCCTTGCGGTTGCCGTTCTGGTAGCGCTCACCTAACTTCTCCGAAACACCCGGAGACCCGATGCGCGCCGCCGTTCTTGCCCTGCTCATGACCAGCCCCGCCGCCGCGGCCCCCTGTGGCGGCGACTTTGACACCTTCCTGCAGGCAATGGAGGCCGAGGCGGTTGCCGCCGGTGTCCCCGCCGACAAGGCCGCCGAATTCTTCGCAGGAGCGCGCCCGGACCCCAAAGTGCTTAAGGCCGACCGCTCCCAAGGTGTCTTCCGCAAGACCTTTCTCGACTTCTCGCAGTCGCTGATCTCCAAGCAGCGCCTGTCGACCGCCCGGTCAAAGTCCGAGGCGCTGAACGAAATCTTCACCCGCGCTGAAACCGACTACGGCGTCTCACGCGGCATCCTCCTGGCCTTTTGGGCCTTCGAGACCGACTTCGGACAAGTGCAGGGCGATTTCAACACCCGCAACGCCCTTCTTACCCTTGCGCATGACTGCCGCAGGCCCGAACTGTTCCAGCCGCAGGTCTTGGCAGCCGCCCAGCTTCATGCGCTGGACGAATTCGACCTGAACACGACCGGCGCCTGGGCGGGCGAGATCGGCATGGTCCAGATGCTGCCGAAAGACATTCTTGAGCGTGGCATCGACGGCGACGGCGACGGGTTGATCCTGCTCAAGACCTCGCAGGCCGACGCGATCCTGTCGGGCGCGCGGATGCTGCAACATCACGGCTGGCGCGCGGGCGAGCCCTGGCTGGTCGAAGTCACCCTGCCCGAAAGCTTCGACTGGTCGCAAACCGGCCTCGATACCGAAAAGCCCATTCAGGACTGGGAGGCCCTTGGCGTAACCTCGCGCAACGGGCCGCTAACCTCTGGCCTCTCTGCCTCGATCCTGCTCCCCCAGGGCCGCAAAGGTCCGGCCTTCCTGGCCTATCCGAACTACCGCGTGCTTTTCGAATGGAACAAGAGCTTCGTCTACGTCACCACCGCCGCCTACTTCGCCACTCGGATCGAGGGAGCCAAGCCCTACGTGGCGGGCAACCCAGACCCGGCGCTGGAACTGGAACAGATGAAGGCGCTGCAAGAGAAACTTGCGGCGCTTGGCCATGATGTCGGCCAGATCGACGGCATCCTGGGCGCGGGCACCCGCACTGCCGTGCAGAAGGAACAGTCTCGCCTTGGCCTGCCCGCCGATGGTTGGCCCAACCGCGCCCTTCTGGATGCGCTCTGATGGCCACGTGGAGCCTTGTCGCCACCGTCAAGGCCCCCGAGGAGAAGGTCCTTGCCTTCGCCGCGCATCACCTGTTGCTGGGGGCCGAGCATCTTTGGCTTTTCTTCGACGATCCCACCCAGCCGGTCCCCGAACCACTGGCCCGGCACCCCCGCGTCACCGTGACCCTCTGCGATGAGGACCACTGGCTTCGCACCAGCAAGAAGCGCCCGCCGCAGCATCAGAACCGCCAGACCCAGAACGCGCGCCTGACCTACCGCGAGCTGGTCACCTCGGACTGGATCGTCCACATCGACGTCGACGAGTTTCTGCTGACCCCGCGCCCCATCGCCGCGATCCTGGATGACACCCCCGCAGATACCATCGCCATGCGGCTGGAACCGTACGAGGCGATGCACGACCCGCTCTTGCCAGACGACATCTACACCGCGCGCGAATTTCGCGGGGCGCTGCGCCACGAACACTGGCCGCGCCGCCGCGCCGCACTTGGCCCCTATCGCAAGATCATCCGGGACGGCATCCTGTCGCACAGCGTCGGCAAGGCGATGTACCGCACTCGCGTCCCCGGCCTTCTGCCGAGGCTGCACGCCGTGATGGTGAACAAGGAAATCGTCTCCCCCGCGAACTGGCAGCCCGAGATCAAGCTTCTGCACTTCCACGCCCAGGACAAGGCCGCCTGGCTGGCCGCCGTGCCCTTTCGCATAAGCAAGGGGGCCTATCAGTTCCGCCCCGAATTGCAGGCCTTCCTCGCCGAGGCAACGCCCGAGGACATCGACCGCTTCTACCGCCGCACCCAGGTCCTGTCGGTCGATGTCCGCGACGACCTTGTGGCCGTGGGTCGCGTGATTCTCGCCGACCTCGGCCTGCGCCCGAAGGTGAAGGCCTTGCGAGACGGGCTGCTCCAGGACCTCTGACCCTAGATTGTGTTCACCAGCATCAGCGCGGCGCGGCGGAAGGTCGCCATGATCTCCTCGCGTTCCTTCTGGGCAACCTCGGTCTCGACCATCGCCCGCTGCATCACCGCCAGCCAATCCTCGGCGTCCTGACGCCGGATCTCCACATGCGCGTGGATCTCGCGCAGGTTCATGTGGCCGTGCAGTTCGTGGTAATAGCGCCGTCCACCGAAGAAACCGCAAAGGAAGTTGAACTGTTCCGGCCGGACATGGGACAACCCGTGCCCCTTCTGGTGCATCTCCATGATCCTGCTGCCCTGCGGCAGCGTCTCGATCAGGTCGTAGAAGTGGTTCACCAGCAGATGAACCTGACCTTCGCCACCAATCCGGTTGATCATCGGCTCCATGGCATCAGCTCTGCGGTCGGGTCTTCTTGGGGTCGTAGTGCGACAGGGGCACGATCACCGCTGGCAGCCGTTTCTGCTGGCCGTCCAGCTTGCCCACCTCAAGCGCCGTGCCCACCTCGGCATGCGCCACATCCACCCGCGCCAGCGCGATGTTCTTGCCCAAGGTGGGCGAGCGGACCGAAGAGGTCACCTCCCCCACCTGCGCGCGGCCCACATGCAGGCAATCGCCATGCCCCACATCGACATTGGCGTCGATTTCCAGCCCGACGAACTTGCGCGACGGATGCTCTTTCCGCCGGATCAGAGCCTCACGCCCGATGAAATCATCCGTCTTCGACTTCAAGGGCACGGTAAAGCCGATCCCGGCCTCGAACGGGTCGGTCTGGTCACTGAAATCATAGCCCGCGAAGATCAGCCCCGCTTCGATCCGCACCATGTCCAGCGCCTGCAACCCCATCGGCCGCAGGCCCAGATCCTCACCATTGGCCCAGACCGCATCATAGACCGCGCTGCCGTCCTTGGGGTGGCAGAAGATCTCGAACCCCAGTTCCCCGGTATAGCCGGTCCGTGACACCACCACCGGCGCGCCCGACAGCCCGCCCAACCGGCCCACGGTAAAGCGGAACCACCCCAGTTCCTCAATCGTCGGCTGGTGCGGCGCGGTCCAGATCATCCGCTTGATGATCTCGCGGCTGTTCGGGCCTTGAACAGCAAGGTTGTGCAACTGGTCGGTCGAGGACCGCACCATCGCCTGCAAGCCCAGCTTTTCCGCCTGCTCGCGGATCCACACGCCGCCATAATCGTCACCGCCGATCCAGCGGAACTGGTCGCGGCCCAGCCGGAACGCCGTGCCGTCGTCGATCATACCGCCGTGGTCATAGCACATGGCGGAATAGACCACCTGACCCTGGCTCAGCTTCTTCATGTCGCGCGTAAGCACCCAGTTCATCAGGGCTTCCGCATCCGGCCCGGTCACCTCGAACTTGCGCAAGGGCGACAGGTCCAGCACCACAGCCGCCTGACGGCAGGCCCAGTATTCCTCCAGCGCGCCGTTCTGCGAATAGGCCTGCGCCAGCCAGTAGCCTTTGTATTCCACCACATTGCGGGTCTTCTGGCTGATCCGGTCGTGGAAGGCGGTTTCCTTGGTCATCTTCGGCTCCGAAGCGGGCGTGGGGCGATAGGCGATGGAACGGGAGAACTTCTCCGCGCCCGAATAGGTGCGGACGTGGATATCGCTGAGATACCAGCCATTCGCGGGCGAGGTGTCGTCGGGACAGGCCGAATTGACGCAGACGATATCGGTCAGCGCCCGGAACAGCACATAGTCGCCCGGCCGCGACCAGGGTTCGTCGCTGATCAGAACCCCATGTGAATCGATGTTCGTATTGAAGAACAGGTTCACCGCCATCCAGCCCGGGCGCGGGTCGACCCCATGCTGCGCCAGCGCCTTGTTGAAGTTGTCCGAGCAGTTCACATGCCCCGGATAGCCGATATCGTCGTAGTATTTCGACGCGCAGGCCATCGCGAAGGCATCATGCCGCCCTACGGTATCCTGCACCACCTCGACCAATGGCACCCAGTCCTGGTCGAAGTATTTCGAATGGAGGCCGGGCATCGAATAGGCGTGCCCCATCAGCGTCCGGCTGGTCGTCACGTCCAGCGCGTGCTGCAAACCCTTGTCCAGCTTGCGCGCGTCGAAGCACTGGAAATCGGTGCATTGCCGACCATCGACGTCAAGGATCTGGATATAGTCGCCAGCCTTTACGAAATAGCTCTCCGCCGTCGCCGACTTGACCCGCAGGTCAAGGATCGGATCAGCCAGCGGATCCGGCAAGTCATAATTTCCGACCATCCGCGGCTTCGCCCGCTGCACCAGCAGCGTCACCTGCGTCGCCGTATCCTGCGCCTCGGGCGCCATCGGCAGACCCGGCGCGCAGACGACCAGCCAACCCTCGTCCAGAGCCACCAGCTCGGCCCGCGTTCCCGCCGGGGTCTCGGCACCGAACAACCGTAGCGCGGACGGCTTCGTCAGGTCGATGCGACGTACGTCCAGCCCCTTGCGCAGCCGCCTCAGACTTTCGTCACCCTGGGCCAACATCGCCTTCAGCCCCTCGGCCAAGGAGTTCGACGCCTGCCCCAGGATCGCCGCATCGATGCGCCCGTCCTTCGCTGCAGCAACCAGTTCCACCGGCTGACCGCCCTCGTCGTTCACCAGGGTCAGCCGATCGCCCGCCATCAACTGCAACAGGACCGCGCCACCACCGGGCACCACGTGTCGCTCTTGCCCATGATGACGCGAGAACCCTTGCGGTGTCAGAATCCTCGACGGTCGCGGTGGTCCCGGAGGAACCGAAGGATAAATCAGGTCAAGCATGACGCCCCCCGCAGCGATTCGGCTGTTGCTGCCGCACCAGTTTAATGAGGATAAAACTTGTTCATCCACAAGAATAGCGACAGGGTAAGCCTGACACAAGCTTGGGGTTAGGGAAAAGCGCGGAAATGCTGGCATTAAGCTTCGGACTCTGTGCCGCGCTCCTTTGGGCGGTGCACGATCTTCTGGCGCGGAAACTCAGCCAGGGCGCGGCACTTCTGCCGATCCTGCTTTTGGTGCTGGCGTCCGGGACAGTCGGCCTGCTGCCTGTCGCCCTGCTGACGGGCGGTTGGCAGGCGATGACCGGCGCCGCTTGGGCGGTGGCCGCTCTGTCCGGCCTTGCCTTCGCGGTGGCGATCGGCGGGCTTTACAGGGCATTCAGCCTGGCGCCGGTCCGCCTCGTGTCGCCCGTCGTCGGGGCCTATCCGCTTTTGATCCTGCTCATCGCCGTGGCCCAGGGCCGCCCCGTGTCGGGCGCAGACTGGCTCGCTGTCCTGGCCATCGTCATCGGGATCACCATCGTTGCCGTCGCCGCACGGGACGATGCACCGGACGGCTACGCCTCCAGTCCCGGCGTGGCGATGGGCTGGGCGGCAATTTCTGCCGCTGGCTTCGCCACCACCTTCGCGCTGGCGCAAGAGGCAACGCGGCTGGGGTCCGAGCTTCCGGTGATGCTGGCCGGACGGGGTGTCGCCCTGCTTGCCATCCTGGGCATGATGCTGTGGCACCGGGGCTCGCTTGCACCGCAGCGGGGACATTTCGGCGTGCTGGGTCTGATGGGCCTTCTGGACGCGCTGGCGCTGGGTCTCGTCACGGCTTCAGGTGGCCTGCCTCGGGCGGAATACGCGTCGGTCGCCTCATCGCTGTTCGGGGTCCTGACGGTTCTGCTTGCCGCCTGGTTCCTCAAGGAAAGGGTGCGACCCGTGCAATGGTCCGGCATCGCCTGCGTCTTCGGAGGCATCGCCGTGCTTGGACTGCTGGGGGCATGAGTAGGGTGGGCGGTATCGCCCACCTTACGCTTGCGTTCTATTCCGCCGCCTCCACCCGGACCGGAGCGCGGCGCATGGTCTGGGTCAACCGCCGTTCATGGCGGGGCGAGACGCCGAAGAACTCGGTATAGTGCCGGATCATCGGGCTTGAGGTCATGTAGCCGACCGACGCCGCGATCTCGCGCAGGCTGTCGTTGGAATACAGCACCCGCTGCCGCGCCTTCATCAGCCGCAGGTGGTGGTAATAGCGCAAGGGGCTCTGCCCGGTCTCGCGCTTGAACATCCGTTCGAAATGGCGGCCCGACAGGCCCACCGCCGCCGCCACGTCGGGGATGCGCAGGGGGTCCTCGACATGGGTCTCGAACAGTCGGATCGCATCGCGGATCGTCGCTGGAAGGTTGTCGGTCGTGCCACCTGCCCGCGCTACGGGAACCTTCTGCGACGCATCGGCATCGCGGACGAAGGGATGCTGGAACCAGCACGCCACTTCGGTCATGCAATCGCGCCCCAGACGTTCCTCGATCAGCCGCAGCATCAGATCGAACACCGCCCCGGCGCCCGAGGCCGTGATCCGCCGCCCCTCGCGCAGGATGGTCACCTCCCGCGCTTCGATCCCCGGAAAATCGGCCTTGAACGCCGCCTCATAGCACCAGTGGACCGAGCAAGGTTTTCCCTCCATCAGCCCCGCCCGCGCCAGCGGGAAGATCCCGCCCGAGAACGCCCCCAGCGTCACCCCTGTCCGGTCCAGCCAGCGCAGTTTCGCCGGGCTTCGGCGCGGATCGGCGAACTCGGCCGTGGGAGGCGAGATCAGGTACAGATGGTCGACCGCCTCCAGGTCCTGCAGTGTCACGTCGGGATCGAACCCGATCTCGGCCGACGAGCGCACTGGCGTGGGCGCTTCGGCCACCAGTTTCCAGACGAACTCCTGCCGTCCGGTGATCTCGTTTGCTGCGCGCAGGGGTTCGATCGCCGAGGTGAGGCAGGCCATCGGAAAGCCGGGGAACAGCTGGAACCCCAGCCGGAGGGGACCGCGCTCAGTCATCGGGCCACCACCCGGGCGAGGTCGGCGCCCCGTCATCGTATTTCGACAACCACTCCACCATGGCGGGGCGGTTGCGGATGAACCCCTTGTAGGTCGCCAGTTCCTCCGGCAGGTCGCGGATCACCCGGTGCAGGCGGCGCGCCCATTTCGGGACGGTGACGATCTGGTCGAAGCTGCACAGGTAGCAGCGGATGTCGAAGGCGATCGCGTTCGACCGGGGAAGTCGATACAGGGTCTGCAACTCGACGCGCAAGTGCTGCTTCTGGCCCAGGTTTTCGGGCGTGATCGTCGCCTTCATCGGGCCCCATTTGGGGTAAGTCTCGGGCGCGGTGTCCAGCAGCGGGTTGACCGTCATCGTCCAGTTGAACCGCCGGACCGGCGCGCCATGCTGCAACTTCAGCAGGAATTTCAGCGCCCGGTCGAAGACCCCCTTCTCATGCGCCAGCGGGACCGGAGCATGCCATTCGTGGAAGTTCATGCCCACGTCAAAGTCTACCGACCAGTCGGCCTGGGAAGTCGCGATGCCTGCGTCCATCCACAAGGTCCCGTCGCGTTCGTCCTGCAGCGTCCAGTCGCCTTGCGTCTGTCGCATGATGTATTCGAACGGCGGATACGGCAGCGTCGATTCGTCCAGGAATGTGAACGACTGTTCGATACCCAACGGCCGGTTCACCCAGTGCCAGCGATTGCCATCCTTGGTCAGGGAAAACCACTGCGGATAGTCCCGGGCCTTGGCCTCCATGATCAATTCCAGCACGTCCCATCCGGCCAAGGTCATGTGCGGCAAAGATTGGCAACGCAGCGGGTCCTCGGCCAGGACCTTGGCGCGGTCGATCATCTCGGCGATGTAGTGTTCGTCGACATCGAAGACGTGCTCGAAGGCCGTCCCCGGACGTCCCGGAACATGCGGCTCCATGTTGACCGAATACATATAGTCGTCGCGGTCGAAGGGAAACGGGAACCGCCGTGGATTGCTGTTGGTGTAGGTGAAGGTCTCACGGAAGGTCTCGTCCCGGAAGAACCCACCGAAATCGTCGGGCGCAAACTTGAAATCAAGGCTCATCGTCGTCTCCTATCGGTCGATGACGAGGGTCTTGCCCTCGAAGCGGCTCACGCAGGGCATGATCTTCTGGTTGGAAGCCTGCTCTTCCGGCGACAACCAGTGGTCGCGGTGCAGGATTGTGCCTTCGCATTTGTGAACGGACGTTTCACATTGCCCGCAGGCCCCGCCACGGCAAAGATAGGGCGCATCGACCCCGGCGGCCTCCATCGCCTCCAGCAGACTTTGCGTGGTGCCCACGGTGATGGTCTTGCCGCTGGCCGCCAGTTCCACCTGGAAAGGCAGGCCGGTGCCGGGGGCCAGGAATTCTTCGTGGTGCAATGCCTGCTTCGGCCAGCCCATGCCTTCGGCGGTCGACAACACCCAGTTGATCATGCCCTTCGGCCCGCAGACATACAGGTGCGTGCCAATCGGCTGATTTTCCAGGACCTTCTTCAGATCGATCATCTGCTTCTGGTCGTCGAAGTAGCAATGCACCCTGTCAGGATGCGCCGCCGTCAGCCGGTCCATGTAGGCACCAAGCGGCCTTGACCGGGCCGAATAGTGCAGCTCGAACTTGCCGCCGAAATGGGTGATCTGGGCGATCTGGGCCAGGAACGGCGTGATGCCGATCCCCCCTGCGATCATCAGGTGCTTCTTCGCCCGGTTGTCCAACGGGAACAGGTTCACCGGGTACGAGAGCGTCATCTCCATCCCCGGCACCACGTGCCGATGCATGTAAAGCGACCCGCCCCGCCCGACATCGTCACGCCGGACGCTGATCTCGTAGCCTGTCCGATCCTCGGGGTCGGACATAAGTGAATAAGGGTTCAGCCTTCGCGTGCCGTGATCGTCCATCTCGACCACCGTATGCGCGCCGCCGGAAAAGGCAGGCAGGTCAGACCCGTCGCGGCTGACAAAGCGGAACCGCTTGATCAGGTTGTTGACCTCGACCACCTCGGCCACTCGAACCTGAAGTTTCGCACCCCCGCTCATTTGAACCTCACCACGCTTTCCGGGACCAGCCCGGGGTCTTCGGCGTCGATGTTCACGCCCTGGAAGGCGGCCATCCGACGCGAATAATGATCGCGGACGAACAGGCTCAGCCCGCAATGGCTGCACTTGAACGGGTCCGTCGCCACGTTCTCGGTGATCCCCTTGCAGTGCACGCATTGCACCCGCCGCAGGGTCGATCCGCGCTGTTCCTTCTGGATCGAGGCGAAGGGAAAGCCGGTGTTCATGATTTCGCGCTCTGCCTGACCGATCAGGCTTTCGGTGCCCGCAAGGTAGAACTGAGTTCCCATATGGGCGTCCGACAGCACCCGTACAAGCCTTGGCATCAGCGCCGGGATGGTCGGCGCGCGGAAAAACTGTGCCGCGCCCAAGGCTTCCAGCTTCGCCGATCCGTCGGTCCCCGTCGGACCGGGACAGTACATCACGTGGATGGCCGAAAGCATTTCCGAACGGTTGTTCGCTTTGACCAGCATGTCGGCCACAGCATCCGCACCGGCATCGTCAGCGACGATCACATGCAGCTTTCCCGCACGCGGTTCCAGCGGCGCATAGACCGGGCGCGACTTGATCGAAGGGGCGTCGATGGGGGTCAGGTCAGTCTTCAAAGGTCCGATTCCTAGAAGTGGGGACCCGCTTTGGCAGCGGGTCCCGAACGCGGTTCAGTCCTTGGCGGTACGGCGCTTCTTCTCGACGTCGTAGAAGGGCAGCGAGTGGGTCACGGCCTTGATCGGGCCATGCGTCCCGCAGCGCACTTCCACCTCCACGCCGTTCACCGCGCAATCGACCGGCAGACGCGCAATCGCCACGACCCAGTCGTTCAGCGGCGAGTACATCGGCTGCGTCACCACGCCGATCTTCTTGCCATCCTTGTAGACCGGGGCATTGCCGGGGACGTTCTTGCCCTCCAGCTTCAGGCCCCAGATCTTGAACCGCTCCTTGCCTTGCAGCCGATAGTGCTCCTCGGCCCCGCGGAAGCCGGTCTTGCCCTTGGTGACCGTCCAGTCGAGGCCCAGCTCCCACAAGGTATCTCCCGGCCCCTCGTTCTCGAACGGATACATTTCCGAGTTGTCGAAGGGGAAGAACAGCAGGTAGCTTTCGGCCCGCAGCATATCCAGCGTCGTAAAGCGGCAGGGGATGATCCCCATGCTGGCGCCTTCCTCCAGTATGCGGTCCCAGATTTCGCCCGCGTCCTGGCCACGACAGAAGATCTCGTACCCGCGCTCGCCGGTATAGCCGGTGCGCGACAGGGTGATCGGCTTGCCGAACAGCATCGCCGGCATGTGGCCCATATAGGCCAGCTGGCGCACGGCTGGAATGTGCTTTTCAAGATAGTCCACCGCCAGCGGGCCTTGCAGCGAAAGGTCATGCAGGTTGTCGTCGAACCGGATCGAGACATCGCGCCCGGTCGCGGCCATGGTCAGTTGCTCATGCCCCTGACCCGAGCCATGCACCACGGTATAGCTGTTCGGCCCCATCCGGTAGATGATGCAGTCGTCGATGAATTTCCCTGCGTCGTTCAGCATGCAGCCGTAAACCGACTTGCCGGGGGCAACCTTTTCCGGGTCGCGGGTTGTCGCGCGGTCGATCACGTGGCTCGCCGCATGGCCGGTGATATGGACCTTCTTCAGGCCAGACACATCCATCAGACCCGCCTTTGTGCGGATCGCCATGTATTCGGCATCCGGGTCGCCCTTGGAATAGGACCATGCGGTTCCCATCCCGCTCCAGTCCTCAAGGTTGGACCCCAGCGCGCGGTGGCGGTCCATCAGCGCCGAAAAACGCCAGGAATTCGTCATGAGCAGTCCCTCCCAGTGGGCTTTGATTTTCGACGAGTGTCAGGCGATTCCCGCCAGAAAGCAATAATGAAGTGCAACAATCTTTCTTACCAGAAAACATCCGCCCAAGAAAAAGGCCGCCCCGAAGGACGGCCTTTCCCAAAGCGGTTTGCGTAGGCTCAGGCGGGCAGGACAAAGAACCAGTTGGCCCAAAGCACTACCGCAGCGCCCAGAATCAGCGCCAGGTAGGGCAGCATCCCGGCCTTGCGCGCGCCCAGCTCGCCATAGGGCAGACCCAGGTCGTCATAGGCCTCTTTCGGGAACTTGCCGCCGTCCTGGAAATAGTGGCGATACCAGAACACCGGGACGATGAAGGCCGCGAAGATCAGGCCAGACCAAAGCGCGTTCTCATAGCCCCAGACCTTTGCGCCCGCGCCCAGGAACAGTGCGTTGACGAAGGCCAGCAGCGTGTTCAGCCCGATCAGCCAGGTCGGGGCCTTCCAGGGCCGCTCCATGTGGGCGCTGTCGATGCGGTGGATCCAGCCGGCATTCAGGTTCAGGAAGTTGAACAGGATGTAGCCGACGTTCGAGATCGCAAGCACGTAGAAATACCCTCCGGCGTCCGATGCCAGCGCCAAGAGGAAGATGTTGAACGCAACGTCGGTCCACATCGCGTTGCGCGGCGCGCCGTGGGTGTTGACCTCGCCCAGGTACTTCGGCAGCCAGCCATCGCGCGACCCCTGGTACAGCGTGCGCGACGATCCGGCCATTGCGGTCATGATCGCCAGGAACAGCGCGATGATCATCAGGATCACGAAGATCTGGGTGATCACCGGACCGCCGCCGATCATGTTGCCCAGTGCCTCGCCTACGCCCGTCCCTTCGACGATGCTCGCCTCGGTCATCCCGTCCTGGCCAAGGTAGCCCTGGAACGAGAACGGGATCAGGAAGAAGAACACCATGCACAGAAGGCCCGAATAGAAGATCGCGCGGAAGGTGTCGCGCTTGGGGTCCTTCAGTTCGCGGGTGTAGCAGACCGCCGTTTCGAAACCATAGGTGGACCAGGCCGCGATATACATGCCGCCAAGGAACAGCGTCCAGCCGCCGATGTTCCACGACCCGTCCGCATCAGCATTGGGCGGGGTCAGGCTGGTGACGTTCATCCAGTCGATCGACCCGGTCAGGATCGGCACCAGACCGACAAGGAACAGCGGGATCAGCACGATCAGCGCCAGCCACTTCTGTGCCGAAGCGGTCGAGGCGATGCCGCGTTCCTGAATCATCAGGATGATCAGCATCAACACAACGCCGATGATGAAGGTCGAGTTGAAGTGCAGCGTTCCCAGGCCCGGAATGGTGATCGTGAAGGCCTCATAGACCCGGAACCAGGGCGTCAAAGCCTCGACCCCGGCACTACCGGCGACGGCCTGGATTGCCTGTTCGACCGTCACGCCCGCGTTTGCGGCCATATAGGCCACGACCGCCTCGCTGTCGGCGGTGAAGCTGCCGATGTTGGCCGACACCCAATCCACGACCATCTGGCTTTCCGCCAGCGGGATCGGGAACAGCGCATTCAGGATATATCCCGCGGCAATGGCACAGCCCAAGGACAGCACTGGCGACCAGGCGAACCAGTTGCACCAGACCGACAAGGGCGCGATCAGCTTGGAATAGCGCAGCCAGGCGGTCGCGCCGTAGACCGAGGTGCCGCCTGACTTGTTGCCGAACATCCCGGCCATTTCGGCATAGGTGAAGCTTTGCGAGAACCCCATCAGCATGGACAGGATCCAGACCACGAAGGCATATTGTCCCACGGTCCCCGCGATCCCGCCGATCGAGAACAGCACCAGGGGCGGCACACCAGCCGCAACCCAGAAGGCGCCCTTCCAGCTTAAAGCACGGACCATCTGGCCCGATCCAGTTTCAGTCGTCATTCCCTCTCTCCTGTCAGACGGACAGTGCGGCCTTGGGCTTATCGTCTGCCCTTCTTGCCGGATGTCCTGTTGGGTGTTCGCGTCGGATCGTCGTGAGGTGTGGTCCGCTCCTCAGCCTTTCGCCATCCGGCGCAGAATCGTCTCAGGCAGGCGTGCCCTGCGGCCTGATGTCGCGAAGAAAGCACGGTCTTGCACGCAAGGCGAGAAGAATTTCATCTAGGCGAATATTTGTTTCCCAAAAAGTCTGGCCAAGCCGCTGGTGCCCATAGGCAGCCAAAAGGTGCGCGGACCGGGGGGCATCCCCGGTCCGCACACTCGACCCGAAGCTGGGTCGATCCGTCAAAGCGGCGCTGGTGTCAGCGAGCCTTCCTGTAGGCAGCGCTTTCGTGCCGTGACCCTGCTACAAGGACGACGATGCACAGCAGCAACGACAGGCCCAGCCAGATCGCCTCGGTCCCCTGTCCGGCGTAATAGGCGCCTTCCACGGTGCTCCAGTCGGTGATGTTGGTTCCGATCAACATTCTCTCTCTCCTATCATTCGGCAGGGGTGGCAGGCGCAGGTCTTGCGCCCAGGAACTCGGGATAGGCCTCGACCGGAACCTTGACCTTGTCCAGGCCCAGGATCTCGGCCGCTTCGGGTACGCGCAGCAGGCCAAGCTTCTTCAGGGCAAGCGAGACGAGGTAGCCCGGAATGAACCCCAGCGCCGCCATCACCAGCGCGCCCACCACCTGGCCATACAGCGTGATGACCGGAGCCCCCTCGGCCGTCAGCGCCGGATAGCCGCTGGCAAAGATGCCCACCGCGATGACGCCCCACAGCCCCACGACCCCATGCAGCGCCACCGCGCCCACCGCGTCGTCGATCCGCAGCTTTTCGACATAGCCCGCGACAAGCGGCATGATCGCCCCGCCGATCATCGCAATGACGAAGGCCATCGGCGGCCAGTAAAGGTCCAGCCCCGCCGCGACCGAGATGATCCCGCCCAGCGCGCCCGACATCATCCAGAACGGGTCATGCGTCATCACCCAGGCCGCAATCGCGCCCCCGGCAAAGCCCATCAGGATGTTGAAGGTCATTGCCGACAGCGTCACCGGCGTGCCGTAGATCGTGTGGAAGATGCCGGTGCCCCAGCTCCACGGTTCTCCCGGGAAGATCACGCAGCCCATCAGGAACCCCCAGAAGCCCGCGATGATCAGCATGAGGCCGACCAGCGCCGCCGGCATCGAATGGCCCGCGATGGCATTGGCGCTGCCGTCCGGGTTGAACTTGCCGATCCGGGCGCCAAGGTTGATCAGCACGCCCAGCGTGAAGAACCCGGCAATCGCGTGGACGACGCCCGAGGCGCCGAAGTCATGGTAGCCGAAAGCCGTGACCAGCCAGCCGTCCGCATGCCACCCCCAGGCCGCGCCCAAAATCCAGACGAAGCTGCCCAGCACGATGGCCAGGATGGTGAAGCCGACGATGCGGATGCGCTCGATCAGCGACCCGGACATGATGCTGGCCGTCGTCGCCGCGAACATGGCGAAGGCGCCGAAGAACACCCCCGTCGCACTGTCGGCCACGTTCGGACCCATCGCCGTACCAACCGGGCTTGCAACCGCAACCGCATAGTCCCAGCCCGAGGTCCCTATCGGTCCCGGGGTCATGCTGAACCCCGTCGGGAAGGCCCAGTAGATGAACCAGCCCGCGTAATAGAAGGTCGGGATGATGAAGGCGAAGGCCAGGATGTTCTTGATCCCCGAGGCCAGCGCATTCTTCGCGCGGCTGGCCCCCATCTCGTAGGACAGGAACCCGGCGTGGATCAGCACCATCAGCGGGATGGTCAGCCAGTAGAAGGTTTCCGCTGTCGTACGGTTCAGTCCAGCCAGACTGTCCTTCAGGACGGCAAGCTCTGCGGTCAATGCCGCGATCTGTTCTTCCATGATCGTCTCCCCGTTTGTCGCTGCCGCTGTTTGCATGCCGGGCAGCTGGCAGGGAAAGTTAACCACGGGTCGGCAGCCGCCCTTCATCCAGGGCAAAAGTGTTTCCCGCCAGAGTGACGCCCCTGGCTTGATCCGCCCAATGGAAGGCCGGACTGCGGGCGACTGCACGGAAATCCGGCAGAAGTGAATCCCAAAGCAAAAGGCCCCGGACGATACCGGGGCCTTTTCCTCTGGTGACACCTGCCTCAGTTGCGCAGGTAGCTTTCCATCGAATCCTCCAGCGCATCCTTCCACGGCGTGTGGTGGACCGGGGCCATCGTGCCGGTGATGACCGACTTGTAGGCGTTGTTGCGGAAGGCCATGATGTCCTTCTTCTTGTGCTCTTTCCACTCGAAGAAGGCCTCGCAGGCGCCGTCGACGTCAAAGGACGGATAGTCCGTCTCGGCGATCAGTTCCTTGACGTAGTCGCCCTGATAATGGATCGCGTCGTGGGCATCCTTGCCCTCATCCTCGTGGCGAACCCGGTCCTCGACATCCTTCATCAGAACGGCCTTGTCCGTCGGGATCTGGATCTTGCCCATGATCGCGTCGCGGACCCACCACGCCTGCGCGTCGAACATGTTGAAGGTGAACCACTGGTCCTGCATGCCGACATAGAACAGCTTCGGATTGTGGACCCAGGCCACGCCTTTATACAGGTCCGCCGTCGCCAGCCGGTTCGCCGTCTTCAGCCGCAGATCGTCCGGCAGGAAGGGGAAGTGGTGCTTGTAGCCGGTGCACAGGATGATCGCGTCGATCTTCTTGGATGTCCCGTCCGCGAAGTAGGCCGTGGTCTCGTCCACATGGCTTAGCTTCGGGACTTCCTTCCAGTTGTCCGGCCAGTTGAACCCCATCGGAGCATTGCGATAGGCGACCGTGATCGACTTCGCGCCGTACTTCCAGCACTGCGATCCGATGTCTTCGGCCGAATAGGACGACCCCAGCAGAAGCAGGTCCTTGCCCGCAAACTCCCGCGCGTCGCGGAAGTCGTGGGCGTGCAGCACGCGGCCGTTGAACTTGTCGAAGCCGGGGTATTCCGGCACGTTCGGCACGCTGAAGTGGCCAGAGGCAACGATGACATTGTCGAAGTCCTCGGAATACATCCGGTCGGCCTTCAGGTCATGCACCGTGACGGTGAAGTTGCCCTTGTCCTCGTTGTACTTGACCATCCGCACCGTGGTGCAGAACCGGATCCAGTCGCGAACGCCCGCCTTCTTCACCCGGCCCTCGATATAGTCGAACAGCACGGCGCGCGGCGGATAGCTGGCGATCTGCTTGCCGAAATGTTCCTCAAACGAATAATCGGCAAACTCCAGACCCTCCTTGGGGCCGTTCGACCAGAGATAGCGGTACATGCTGCAATGCACCGGCTCGCCGTGTTCATCCAGACCCGTGCGCCAGGTGTAGTTCCACAACCCGCCCCAGTTCGACTGCTTTTCAAAGCAGACGACTTCGGGAATATCCTCGCCCTTTGCCTTGGCCGACTGGAACGCGCGCAGCTGCGCAAGGCCGGACGGCCCCGCTCCAATGACGGCAACTCTCTTCTTCATGGTCAACCTCCGGATGGTGAGTCTTTTATCACGCGTCGGGCGCGCTGGTTTTGGGCTAGCCTAGTGACAAAGTTGCGCCTGTGTCAAATCTTCTTCCTGTTGGTAAACAGACCGCCCCCGGGATCACATGTCCAGTGGGGGCGGCCTTACAACTTCTGCAAGAAAGTTAAGCGCAAGCTGACCTAACGGGCAATGGTCACGGTGCAATGTGCGCGCGTTGCCACTTCGCTGGCGACCGACCCCAGGACCAGCCGCTGCAACCCGCGCTTGTCGCCGGTTCCCATGACGATATGGGTATAACCATTCTGCTCGGCATAAGCGATGATCGCAGGGGCCGCCTCCCGCGCGACGACCTCGACCGTGCCGACATCGGTGGCCCCTTCGCTTTTCGCCAGCGCCTCGGCATCGGCCATCAGCTTCTGCACGTCCTCGGCTTTCCAGTGGCTGATCGTTGGACCCCGCGCGCCACCGTGGGCGATGTTGACAACGCAGATCGTCAGATGGCCGCCGGTTGCCTTGGCAACCTCTGCTGCCTGAAGGACCCCGACCGTGGCGTGATCGCTTCCGTCGGTGGGGCAAAGAATCTTGGCTGTCATGATGTCCATTCCCTTCACAGTTGGCTGGACACCACCAACCATCAAACGGCACACTCGGCTTTGACCTGCGTCAATAAAGTTCACCCGCAGGCAAATTTTCGGAGCCCGCCATGCAGCCTGTCGACCCCAAGGACCGCCGGATCGCGAACATTCACAGCGCCCGTTTCACCCCCTTCGTCTATCCCGACGGCGTGGCGCTGGGGGATACGGTCCTGCAACTGGATAAGGATCAGCCGCTCGGCACCGGCTTCCACGTCTACCGTATGCCCCCCGGCATGACGACGCGCGGCCACCGCCACAACGGGCACGAGCAGTTCCTGATCCTCGAAGGCGAGCTGCACGAAAGTGACGGCACGATCCTGCGGGCCGGGGACCTGGTGTTCTACCGCGACGGCACCGAGCACAATTCCTTCACGCCCGATGGCTGCCTTCTGGCCGTCCACATCACTGCGCCGGAAACCCCGGTCGACTAGGCGCTGCCCTGTCAACCCGCGTCCCCTCTCCCCACCGGGGGCGAGGGTCAGGGATTGGGGGGAGAGCCGGGACAAGAGAAAAGCCCCGGATCGCTCCGGGGCCAGTTGGGGGGTTCAGGTCAGGTAACCGCCGTCGGCACCGGGCCAAACGCCCTGCGCCAGAAGTTAAGAAACAGTGTACGTCCGCAACCAAGCTATTGATAATAATCATGTAGTCGCGATTTTCCACCGTGGACAGACCTCAGATATCCAGCGTCGTCTGGGTCTCCCAGGCCGAGAAATGCGAACAGTAGTCGTTCCATTCCTTGTGCTTCAGTTTCAGGAAGGCCGCACTGAACTCGTCGCCCATCATCGACTTCAGGGTCTTGTCCCGGTCATACTCCCGCAGCGCGTCCAGCAGGTTCAGCGGCAGCTTCGGCGCGTTCTTCACCGTGTGCCCCATCTGATACATGTCGATGTCATGCCGCTTGCCGGGGTCCGCCTTGGTCCGCACCCCGTCGATGCCCGCCGCAAGGATCACCGCCTGCATCAGGTAAGGGTTCGCCGCGCCATCGGGGAGCCGCAGCTCGAACCGCCCTGGCCCCGGCACGCGAACCATGTGGGTCCGGTTGTTGCCGGTCCAGGTCACCGTGTTCGGCGCCCAGGTCGCGCCCGAAGAGGTGCGAGGAGCATTGATCCGCTTGTAGCTGTTCACCGTCGGGTTGCAGATCGCCGCCAGCGCCGATGCGTGTTTCATGATCCCGCCCAGGAAGTGCCGCCCCTGATCCGAAAGCCCCAGCTCCTTGGAGTTGTCGGCAAAGGCGTTCTTCTTCCCGTCCAGCGTCCAGACCGAGATGTGGGCATGGCAACCCGACCCGGTCAGCCCCTTGAACGGCTTCGGCATGAAGGTGCAGCGCAACCCGTGCTTTTCGGCCACCGACTTCATCATGAACTTGAAGAAGCTGTGCTTGTCCGCCGTCTGCAGGACGTCGTCGTACTTCCAGTTCATCTCGTACTGGCCGGTCGCGTCTTCGTGGTCGTTCTGGTAGGCCTCCCAACCCAAGTCCAGCATGTAATCGCAGACTTCGGCGATGCAGTCATATTGACGCATCATGGCCTGCTGGTCGTAACAGGGCTTTTCGGCGCAGTCATAAGGATCGGCGATCCTGTCGCCCTCGGGGGTCAGCAGGAAGAATTCCGGCTCGACCCCGGTCTTGACCCGCAGACCGTCCTTGGCCGCCTCGTCGATCAGACGGCGCAGGACGTTGCGCGGGGCCTGAGCCAACGGCTTTTCTTCCATGACGCAGTTCGAGGCAACCCAAGCCACCTCTTTCTTCCAGGGCAACTGGATCGCCGCCTCTGGGTCGGGGACTGCCATCATGTCCGGGTGCGCCGGAGTGAGGTCCAGCCAGGTCGCGAAACCCGCAAAACCCGCCCCATCCACCGCCATGTCGTTGATCGCCTGCGTCGGCACCAGTTTTGCACGCTGCCCACCGAAGAGGTCGGTGTAGGAAACCATGAAATACTTGACGCCTTTTTCCTTTGCCCACTTGGCAAGGTCTTTAGCCATCACTGTAACTCCCTAGGTCTTTTCTTGTGTGTTTAAGGGGAAACGGCGGCCTTACCAGCCGCCGTTCCGCCCCGGTATCCAGTTGGTGCCTGCCAGCGGAACGCCAGCCATCGCCGCCGCCTCGATGGTCAGCGAGACCAGGTCCTCGGGCTCGAGGTTGTGCAGGTGGTTCTTGCCGCAGGCGCGCGCGATGGTCTGCGCTTCCAGCGTCATCACCTTGAGGTAGTTCTTCAGCCGCCGCCCACCCAGGACCGGATCGAAGCGCTTGGACAGCTCGGGGTCCTGCGTGGTGATCCCGGCGGGGTCACGGCCTTCGTGCCAGTCGTCATAGGCGTCGGCGGTGGTACCGAGCTTCTGGTATTCCTCTTCCCACTTCGGGTCGTTGTCGCCCAAAGCAATCAGCGCCGCCGTCCCGATGGCAACTGCATCGGCACCGAGGGCCATCGCCTTCGCCACGTCCGCGCCCGACCGGATGCCGCCCGAGACGATCAGCTGCACCTTCCGGTGCATCCCCAGGTCTTGCAGCGCCTTCACGGCTTGCGGGATACAGGCCAGGATCGGCATGCCGACATGCTCGATGAACACGTCCTGCGTCGCCGCCGTGCCGCCCTGCATGCCGTCCAGCACGACCACGTCCGCGCCCGCCTTCACCGCAAGGGCCGTGTCGTAATAGGGCCGCGCACCGCCGACCTTGACGTAGATCGGCTTTTCCCAATCGGTGATCTCGCGCAGTTCCATGATCTTGATCTCAAGATCGTCGGGCCCGGTCCAGTCCGGGTGACGGCAGGCACTACGCTGGTCGATCCCCTTGGGCAGGTTGCGCATGTTGGCGACGCGGTCGCTGATCTTCTGGCCCAGAAGCATCCCGCCGCCGCCGGGCTTTGCACCCTGGCCGACCACGACCTCGATCGCATCCGCCCGGCGCAGGTCGTCGGGGTTCATCCCATAGCGCGACGGCAGATACTGATAGACCAGCGTCTTGGAATGGCCGCGCTCTTCCTCGGTCATGCCCCCGTCGCCGGTGGTGGTCGAAGTGCCCGCCTCGGACGCCCCACGGCCCAGGGCTTCCTTGGCCGGGCCGGACAGAGCGCCGAAGCTCATCCCGGCGATGGTGATCGGGATGTCCAGGTGGATCGGCTTCTTCGCAAAGCGGGTGCCCAGCCAGACGTCGGTCGAGCATTTCTCACGGTAGCCTTCCAGCGGATAGCGGCTGATCGAGGCCCCAAGGAACAGCAGATCATCAAAGTGCGGCAAGTGCCGCTTGGTGCCGCCGCCGCGGATGTCGTAGATGCCGGACGCAGCGGCGCGGCGGATTTCGGCGTTCACCGCCGGAGTGAACGTGGCCGAGAAGCGCGGCGGAGTATGGGGGAAGTCGCTCATCTTTACCTCAGTATGCCGCTGCGTTGTCGATGTTGAAGTTGTACAGCTTCCGGGCCGAGCCATAGCGCTTGAACTCTTCTGGCCTGGCCTGGCCGTCGGCCTCGCCGCGTTTCAGAAGGTCTGCCAGCAGGGCCAGATGTTCCGGCCGCATCTCTTTCTCGATGCAGTCCGCGCCCAGCGACTTGACCGATCCGCGCACGAACAGACGCGCTTCGTACAGCGAGTCGCCCAGCGCGTCGCCCGCGTCCCCAAGCACTACAAGGTTCCCGGACTGCGCCATGAAGGCCGACATGTGGCCGATGCTGCCGTGGACGACAATGTCGATCCCCTTCATCGACACACCGCAGCGCGACGAGGCATTGCCCTTGATCACCAACAAGCCACCACGCCCGGTCGCCCCGGCATACTGGCTGGCATTGCCGTCGATGATGACGGTGCCCGACATCATGTTCTCGGCCACGCCGGGGCCAGCAGAGCCCTTGATGCGGATCGTCGCCTGCTTGTTCATGCCCGCGCAGTAATAGCCCGTCGAGCCTCGGACCGTGATATCCACCGGCGCGTCCACTCCGGCGGCAATTGCATGCGCGCCCTTGGGGTTGACGACCTCCCAGGCGGTCATGTTGGTCTGGCCCTTCAGGGCGTGCAGCGAGGAGTTCAGGGCGCGCAGGCCCTCTTTCCCCAGATCGAAGGTCTGCATTCTCTCAACGCTCCCAGAAGTACACAGTGGCGGGTTCGGGCTCCCAGACGCGGGCGTTCTCGATGCCCGGCAGGTTGACCAGCGCCCGGTATTCCGATCCGAATGCCACGTAGGCGTCGGTCTCGGCCATGACGGCGGGCTTGCAAGCGATGGGGTCACGGACGACGCCAAAGCCGTTCTTGGTGCCGACGACGAAGGTGTAGAAGCCGTCCAGGTCTTCAAGACCGGATTCCAGCGCGGTGCCAAGATCCTCGCCTTCTTTCAGCTTCTGGCTGACATAGGCGGCGGCGACCTCGGTGTCGTTCTGGGTCTCGAAGGTCATGCCCTTGCGGATCAGCTCGCGGCGCAACCCGTTGTGGTTCGAAAGGCTGCCGTTGTGCACCAGGCATTGATCCGGCCCGGTCGAGAACGGGTGCGCGCCCATCGTGGTCACGGCGGATTCGGTCGCCATGCGGGTGTGACCGATGCCGTGAGTGCCCTTCATCCGGGCGACGTCGAAGCGGGCGGCCACATCCTTGGGCAGGCCGACCTCCTTGAAGATCTCGATGCTGTCGCCCGCGCTCATCACCTTCACGCCGGGGCGCAGATGCGACAGGGCCGACCGGGCGGCGTCCAGCTGATCCAGCGGCACTTCCAGCACCGCGTGGGTCGACTTGATCAGCATGGTCACCGGCTGGCCGATGGCGTCATGCAGATCGCCATCGAGGTTCTTGAAGTCCTTGTCGGGGCTTGCCGACTGGATGGTGATCTTGCCCAGACCGTCCTTTGCCCCGCCATAGATCGCGATGCCGGCCGAGTCGGGGCCGCGGTCGGTCATGGTGATCAGCATGTCCGTCAGCATGGCACCAAGCTGCGGTTCCAGCTTCGGGTCCTTGAGGAAAAGTCCAACGATGCCACACATGGATTCGTCTCCTTCACGTGATTGCGATGACGCTAGCACCGCTTGATCCACCTATCAACTGGTAAGAAACAAATTTCACCTGTCGGGAAAAACGCTGCTTATTGAACAGGCATCTGCAGTTTTTCTTGACAGATTGTCGCAGGTGGCTTTCCCTGTGGAAAACAAATTTGCCGTGCAGGGAAAGACGTCGGGGCCGCGTCGCACGGGTCGCTCAAGAGCTCAAGGGAGGAAATCGTGGGAGACCTTAATCAGCGGATTGAGGCGATGCACCGACGCGACGTGCTGGTGGCATGGGCGTTCGTGATCGGCCTTTGGTGCGCCGTGATCTTCGTTGCCATCGCGACCTGGGACCTTGCGCCGAATGGAACTGCGCGGGTGCTGCTTATGATCGCCGGGGCTGTCGTCCTGATCTTCAACACCGCCGCCATCCTGGCGATGCTGCGCCATTACCGCGAGGACCGCGACTTCATGTACGGCCTCGACATCAAGTTCCTTGACGAAGCCCGCGGCAGAAAGGGCTGAACATGGCACATTATCAACCCCCGAAGCAGGGCAAGGCCAGCCAGTTGTTTGACGTCGTCGTGCTGGTGGTTCTGACCGTCGGCGCGCTGTTCGTCCCGCTCTGGATGGGCATGGCGGGCGCGGCCAAGTCGGTTTCCACCCCGGTCGAGAATCCGACCTGGGAGACGTTGGGCCAGAATGAAGCGCAGTCCGCCAAATACGAAGCACTCGGCTACACGCCCGAGACCGCCCACGACCTGATCCTGGCACGCTTCGACTACAGCTTCTCGATCACCGCGCTGCTGACGATGATCGCGGTCATCCTGCTATATTACTTCCTGATCCTGCGGTTCTCCGAAGTGGAATACCGCGAAGTCATCTCAGAAAAATTCGGGGAGTAGGCCATCATGGACCTGTGGAACTGGCTTGAATACGGCGCCTGGGGGCTTTCGGCCGCCTTTGGCCTGCACATGGCTGTCGATTGGCTGAAGACCGACAGCACCTATTCCGAAGACGTCCTCACCTCATCCCGCGAAGGCGAGCTTGAGGCGATGGCCGAAGAACGCAAGGGGCACTGACATGGCTGATGTGGACATCACCTCGCAGACCATGGACGGCATGGGACCGCACGGCACCAAGGTCGGCCTTCTCCGGGTCCTTGGCCCGGCCCACGTCTGGGCGCTAGGCGTCGGCATCGTTCTGGTCGGCGAATACATGGGCTGGAACTTCGCCGTCGGCAAAGGTGGGGCCTATGCCGCACTGATCGCCTGCTGGTTCGCGGGGATTCTGTATTCCTGCGTCGCCATGATCGACTCGGAGGTCACCTCGACCGTCGCTTCGGCCGGGGGACAATACACGCAGGCCAAGCACATCGTCGGGCCGCTGATGGCGTTCAACGTCGGTCTCTACCTTGTCTTCGCCTACACGATGCTTGAGGCTGCCAATGCCATCACGGCAGGCTACCTCTTTTCTGTCGTCGCCTCGATGACGGGACATGCCGACGCGCTGGACCAGCGACCCTTCATCATCCTGGTCATCATGTTCCTGGCCTGGCTGAACTATCGCGGCGTGCTGGCGACTCTGACCTTCAACCTGGTCATCACCTCGATCGCCTTTCTTGCGATCCTTGTGCTGTTCCTGTCGACCAGCGGAGTCATCGGCACCGGGATCATGGAGCACGCGGCCTTGTTCGAGGGCCATGAGCTTCCCTATGGCTGGATCGGCGTCCTGGCGGCCATGCACTTCGGCCTATGGTACTACCTTGGCATCGAGGGCACCACGCAGGCGGCCGAGGAAGTCCGCTCTCCAGCCCGCGCGCTGCCTTTCGGCACGCTGGCCGGGATCATGACGCTCCTCATCGCTGCGACGCTGACCTGGTACGTCTGCTCGGGTGTCCTGCCTTGGGAGTTCCTGGGGGATGGGGTCAACGGGTCGGTTGCGCCTCTCTTTGACACGGCGCGTCTGTCCGGGTCGAACGCGCTGATCTGGCTACTGGGCTTCGGCACCCTTTTCGCGACACTCGCCAGCGCCAACGGCTGCATCAACGACGCCTCGCGCGCCTGGTTCGCGATGGGCCGCGACAAGTACCTGCCCGGCTGGTTCGGCGCGGTTCACCCGAAGTACCGCACGCCCTACCGGGCTATCATCTTCCTGGTCCCGATCGCGCTGATCTTCGCCCTTGGCGCGCCTCTGGACCAGGTCATCACCTTCTCCATCCTGTCCGGCCTCTTGGGCTATACCTTCATGCCGCTGAACATCATCCTCTTCCGGCGCAGGTGGCCGTTGGAGACGATCAAGCGCGGCTATGAGCACCCGTTCCATCCCGTGCCCGCGATCACGCTACTGACGCTGTGCGGCGTGACCTTCTTCGCGGTGTTCCTGGGCTATGGCACGCAACTTGTCGCGATGATCGGCTTCTACATCGTCGTGTCGCTGTGGTTCCACTTCTGGCGTTACCGCTTCGTGAACCGGGGGGCGCAGTTCACCATGCCCTGGCCGAAACCTCGCGGCTACTAAGGACAAGCGGCCCGCCCCCGACAGGGCGGGCCTTTTCCCATGTCCCCACTCATTCCCCTTGGCATCGCCCTTGCCGCCCTTGGCCTGTGGCTCGCCCTCCGCCTGTTCCGCGAGGCCTCGGCTCGCGCGCGCGCGCGCGCGAACTACTTCTCTGCGGTCAAACCGCTGTTCGACGGCGGCGAGATACGCGTCCAGCCAACCGGATTTCCGCGCATGACCGGCCGGCGCAAGGGTCTTGCCTTCGACTTGCAGGCCGTCCCGGACACCCTGACCTTCCGCAAGCTTCCGGCGCTGTGGGTCCTGGTCACCCTGCCAGAGCCCCTGCCGCTTCGCGCTACACTCGACCTCATGGCGCGTCCCTCGGGAAACGAGCCCTTTACCCGTTTCGCCACCCTGCCGCAGTCGCTGCCGATCCCACCCGACATGGCGAAGGACATCGCCATCCGCAGCGATGATGCAACCCACATTCCGCCATCGGACCTGCTAACCCGCCATGCCGACCTGTTCCACGATCCCAGAATCAAGGAACTGGTCATTTCCCCCAAGGGCCTGCGCATCGTGATCCTGGCCGAGGAGGCCGACCGCAGCCGCTACCTGATCTTCCGCGAGGCCGAAATGGGCCGCGCGCCGCTTGCCCCCGCAAGACTGGAGCCGCTGCTCGACAGGCTGGCGGCCTTGCGCGAAGATGTCCTGACCCTTGCCAAGGCCCCCGCATGAAACCGCCGCCGAACCCCTACATCGTCCTTGCCGTTGCCGTGGTGCTGCCCGGCATGGGTCAGGTCCTGAACCGCCAGCCGGTACGCGGGTTGATCTTTGTCTGCTTTGCGATCCTGCTGGGCGGCTTCACCCTGAAGACCGCAGCACCCGAAGTGTCCTTCGTCGGCAAGATGGCGGGGGGGCTCTTCGTCTGGGCGATGGCAGTGCTGGACGCCTACAAGACCGCCCGCATCCGGCACGCGGTCTGGACCCACGCAAATGCTCCTCGGTGACTGCGTCACTCGTCGCGGAAGACCCCCGCGAGGAGAAGACGAAGTCGCACGACGAGCTACTCCTGCCAGAGGTCCCCAAGCATCGCCTTCAGCGCAGCCAGTGCCTCCGGCCCGTCCTCGCACCCCGTACCTACCCTGACCGCCACCGTCGCCGCGAACCCATAGGCTGCGCGTTTGTCCGACCGTATCGTCACTTCGAACCCCTTCGGCCCCGCAACAAGGTTTTCGATCGCATCCTCGGCCCCGAAGGTCTCGTCACTTGCCTCGAACCAGACCGGACCGCCGCCGACGGGCTGGCGGAACAGGGCATAGCCTTCGTCTGCGTCCTCCCCCTCGGCGAAGCCTATGAATAGCTCGCCCTCATCCTCGACGACCGAGCCATAGGCCGCTTTGACCGTGATGTCGGCCATGCGCCTAGTACCACTTCGCTACAGGCGGCAGGCTCATCAGCACGGCATTCGCATCGTGCCCCGTTTCCAGTCCGAACTTGGTGCCCCGGTCATAGACGAGGTTGTATTCGGCATAGAGCCCGCGGTGCTGCAGTTGCACCTCGCGATCGGCATCGGTCCAGGGCGTCTGGACGCGTCGTTCGGTCAGCGGCTGGAAGGCCGGCAGGAAAGCCTCGCCCACCGCGCGGGTAAAGGCGAAATCGCGGTGCCAGTCGCCGGTATTCAGATCGTCGTAAAAGATGCCACCGACGCCACGCGCTCGTCCCCGGTGCGGGACGAAGAAGTATTCGTCGGCCCAGGCCTTGAACTTCGCATAGTAGTCTGGCGAATGGGCGTCACAGGCTTTCTGCATCTCGGCATGGAAATGCGCGGTGTCCTCGGCGTATTCGATGCAGGGGTTCAAGTCCGACCCGCCGCCGAACCACCAGGCGCCGGGGGTCCAGAACATCCGCGTGTTCATGTGCACGGCCGGGGCATGGGGGTTGACCATGTGTGCAACCAGGCTGACGCCGCTTGCCCAGAACCGCGGGTCGCTGTCCATTCCGGGCACGCCGCGCGCGGCCATTGCCCGCTGGGCCTTTTCGCCCAGCACACCGTGCACTTCCGACCAGTTTACCCCGACCTTCTCGAACACCTCGCCGCCCCGCATCACGCTCATGATGCCGCCGCCGCCATCCGCGCGCGACGTCGGGGTCACCTCGAACCGGCCCGGAGCGCCCTTGGCATACTTGTCCTCAAGCCCCTCGAAAGCCGCGACGATACGGTCGCGCAGGGTCCGGAACCAGGCAGCGGCGACGGCGTTGCGACTGTCAGTGGGATCGGTCATTCTTGGGTCCTCGGCTGTTGGCACCGCATGCCTAGCACCCCCGCGCGCAGCTTTCCACTGTTTGAGGAGGACGCCATGAAACGGCTGGTTTTACTGACACTTGCCACCCTTGCGGCCTGTGGTACCCCTCAGGAACAATGCATCAGCCGCAACACCCGCGACTTGAGTACGGTGGACCGCCTGATTGCCGAATCCGAAGGTAACCTGGCCCGCGGCTATGCCTTCGAGACGGTGACGGTCTATGAGGATTACTGGGCCTACTGCCCGCAACCCCCGGTGGCCGAGGGCCAGCCCGTCCCGCCGCCGCGCCTTTGCCGGGACGAGCGCCCGGTGACCGAAAAGCGCCCGAAAGCCATCGACCTGAACGAAGAGGCGCGGAAGCTGGCAAGTCTGCAGGAAAAGCGCACAAGCCTGGCCCGTCAGGCCGAAAAGGTAATCACGGCCTGCAAGGCGCAGTATCCAGAATGACCCTGCGGGATCAGTGCGCTGGCGCGCAGACGACGTCCAGAAGACCACGCCCGCCGTCCACGGTCAGCACCTGCCCGGTGATGAAGCCCGACGCATCCGAAGCCAGGAACTGCACCGCCTCGGCAAGTTCCGCCGGCGCCGCGATGCGTCCCAGCGGGGTCGCTTCGGTGATCTGATCGCGAAAGTCGGGGTGTTCTTTGAGAGCGGCCTGCAGGCTTGCACTCATCACGCTGCCAAAGGCCACCGCGTTGACCCGGATGCCCTTCGGCGCCAGCCCCACCGCCAGCGAGCGGGTCATCTGGTCCATCGCCGCCGACGCCATCGAATAGGCCAACAGTTCCGGCCGCGTCGCCTGCGAGGCGATGGAGGACAGGTTGATGATCGAGCCCAGCATCGTCCCCGGCTCTACTTCGGCCCGCTGGGCGTGCTGGATCATCCGCTTGGCCGTCATCTGCGAAATCCGCAGCGCGGACAGGACGTTGTGGCGCCAAAGTTCTTCGACCCCGTCTCCCTCGGGGTTCAGGATGTCCGACACCAGGGTTCGGCGGTTGGCGTTCACCAGAATGTCCACCCGCTCGAACGCGTCGATAGTCGCCGACAGCAGGTTGGCGATGGTCAGCTTTTCGGTCAGGTCGCCCGAAAACATGCGGACCCCACCTTCGGCCCGCGCTTCATCGCCGACCTCGGCTTCAAGCTTGGTTTCGTCCACATCGGCGAACATCACGTTGGCGCCCTTGTCCACCAGATGCCGGGCGATGGCGAGCCCGATGCCAGAGGCCGAGCCGGTTACGATGGCAGTCTTGCCGGAAACAGAGAAAGACATGGGCGGCCTCGTGTCAGGGTTTGGCCCGCTTGGGCTTGATGGCTTGGATCACGCGGAAGCCGCCCTCGGTCACCACTTCCCGGACCTCGAGGAAGCTGTCCGAAAGCACGGCATCGTAGGGCAGATGGCGGTTCGCGACCAACCATAGCTCGCCGCTGGGGGCAAGCATCCGCCGCGCCGCCCGGATGAAGCCCGCGCCAAGCGCCGGATCAGCCTCGCGACCCTTGTGGAAGGGCGGATTCATGACCACGACGTCCAGCAGCGTCTCGGGCCGCCAGGTCGTTGCATCGGCCCAGTGAAAGCGGGCACGCGGGTCGGGGATGTTCACACGGGCGCAGTCCAGAGCGTCGGCTTCGGCCTCGACCAGGTCCAGTTTCTTGACGCCGGGGCGCTTCAGGATCTCGGCCGCAAGGAAGCCCCATCCCGCCCCCAGGTCGGCAACCTTGCCGCCCAGTTTCGCAGGCAGAGCCGAGGCCAGCAGGACCGACCCCCGGTCCGGCCCATCAGCCGAAAAGATGCCAGGCAGGGTCTGAAACCCGTCCACCAGGTGCGGTTTGGCCATCCAGTCCGACAGGTCGGGTCCCGCCCGGAACGACGCCAGCTTGCCATGCGCCTTCGACAGGCTTTCCGAAAGATCGACCCGTGCCCGCAGATCCTTCAGCGCCGTGTCGATCCCGTCGGTCTTCTGCCCATCAACGGCAATCCAGCCGCCCGGAGCGACCTCGGCCGCTGCCCGCGCAATCAACCCCCGCGCCGCCTCGCGTGAGCGGGGCAGGCAGACGATGGCCGCTGCATAGGGCGGCTCTGCGGTCCCCGAATACGCGGCGGCAAAATGGTCATGGTCCGGCTTGAACCCCGTCAGCACCGTCACCCGGTCGCGCGGCAGGTCCGAGAGGTCATCGCCGATCCGCGGCCGATAGACCGCGATCCTGCCCTGGGATGGCAGGTCCAGTGCGCCAGTCTCCAGCGCCAGGGACATTCGGGCGGAACGCATGGGCGGGGCCTCAGGCCCCTGGTCCCCTTATCACGGCACGAAAGGTCATTCCTTTTCCATCGTGCATTGCAGGGGGTGCTGGTGGCGGCGCGCGAAGTCCATCACTTGCGCCACCTTGGTCTCGGCCACTTCGAAGCTGAAGACGCCGACCACGGCCAAGCCCTTCTTGTGGACCGTCAGCATGATCTCGAACGCCTGGGCGTGGTTCAGACCGAAGAAACGTTCCAGAACGTGAACCACGAACTCCATCGGCGTATAGTCGTCGTTCAGAAGCAGCACCTTGTACAGCGGCGGGCGCTGCGTCTTGGACTTCGTCTTCGTCAGGATCGAGGTGTCATTCCCCGGGCCATCCGTCTTGTCGGACATGGTGGATGGGCGGGCTGACACGGGATGCGGGCTCCGGGCGTGGGATTCGGTGTTGCAACTGGTGTATGAAATATAGCCTCTTTTGCCGTGGCGAAAAGGGGGCGGACATGCTGACCACCATCGGCTTTGATGCAGACGACACACTTTGGCAGAACGAGACCTTCTTCCGGCTGACCCAGGACCGCTTCCTGCAGGTCCTGCAGGACCATGCCGATCCACATGATCTGCGCGACCGGCTGGAAGCGGCCGAGAGGCGGAACCTCGACTATTACGGCTTTGGCGTGAAGGGTTTCACCCTGTCGATGATCGAAACCGCCGTCGAGGTGACCGAGGGTCGCGTGCCCGCCAGCGTCATCGGCGACCTTGTGGCGATGGGGCGCAACCTTCTGGAGCACCCGATGGAGCTTCTGCCCCATGCCCGCGCTGCGGTGACGGCATTGTCGGGCGATTTCCGGCTGGTCGTGATCACCAAGGGCGACCTCTTGCACCAGGAACGCAAGCTGGCGCAGTCGGGCCTGGGCGATCTGTTCGATGGGATCGAGATCGTCTCGGACAAGACCGAGGCGACCTATCGCACCATCTTTGCGCGCCACGGAACCGGGGCGGATCAGGCATTGATGGTGGGCAACTCGCTGAAATCCGACGTCATTCCCGCGCTGCGGGCCGGGGCCTGGGGTGTCCATGTCCCGCATGAGCATGAATGGGCCTTCGAGGCCGCCAAAGCCCCGGTCGACCATCGCCGCTTCCATGTGCTTCAGCACCTTGGCGAACTGCCCGACCTTGTGCGTCTGCTTTCAGCCTGACCCCATAATTAGATGCGGAGGCGCCATACTGCCCAAGATATGCGACGATCGGCAGGAATATGCTGCATTCACGCAACTGAATGAACTAATGCTTGAAAGCCATTGGAATTTTTGGGTTTTCGCACGCCCGGTCCTGTGCTAGCCTTTGACTTGAGGCAGAATAAGGCACCGGAAAATTCGGGCCAACAGGCAAAGGGTGGGCGACGTGGCATCGCTTCTCGGGCGGATTTATCACGCTATTTTCTTGGCATTCGTTGTCAGTGCGGTGGTGCTGACATCACCCCTGCAGGCTGCGCCCTTCGCGGCCATCGTCATGGACGGTCGCACCGGCGAGGTGCTGTACGAAAAGAATGCTGACACGCGGCTTCACCCGGCATCGCTGACCAAGATGATGACGCTCTATGTCGTCTTCCAGGAGATCGAAGCCGGACGACTGACGCTGGATACCAAGGTGACCGTTTCGAAGTACGCGGCGTCGCAACCGCCGTCGCGGCTGGGTCTGAAACCGGGGCAGAAGATCGCCGTGCGCTACCTGATCCGCGCAGCGGCGATCAAGTCGGCCAACGATGCCGCCTCGGCCCTCGGCGACCACATCGGTGGCGACCATGTGGGCTTCGCCAAGCGGATGACTCGGACCGCGCGGCAGCTTGGAATGAACAACACGACCTTCAAGAATGCGAACGGCCTCACCGCCGAGGGGCACCTGTCGACCGCGCGGGACATGAATGTCCTGGGTCGGCATCTGTTCTACGACTTCCCACAATACTATCACATCTTCTCGCGCAGGACGGCGGATGCCGGAGTTGCGCAGGTCGCGAACACCAACTCGCGCTTTCTGGATGCTTATGAAGGGGCTGACGGGATCAAGACCGGCTACACCGTGGCCGCTGGCTTCAACCTGACTGCCTCGGCCCATCGTGGCAAGAAGCACGTTATCGCGACGGTCTTCGGCGGAACCTCGACCGTGAACCGCAATGCCAAGATGAAAGAGCTGATGGATATCGGCTTCGGCAAGGCACCGAACAACGTCAAGGAACAGCCTCCGGTCGCGGCAGCGGTAGACGATGCGCTGGTTGCGGCGCTGGAAACGGGGATCGACGAGATCGATGCCGAGGGTGGAGCGGGCAAGATTGTGCGCGTTTCTGGCGAGGTGAAGGTGTCGCCACGGCCCAAGGCCCGGCCTTCGATCCCGGCAGTACCGGACGAGGTTGTCGTCGCGATGAACGCCAGCATCGAGGACGCGCTGGCAGAAGCCACTGCCGCGCCAGCGCCCGAAGGAACGCTGGAGTTTCAGGCCGAGGCCATGACAATGGACGCCGCTCCTGCCGCCGTGACCGCCCTGGTCGCGACCGAGGTTTCGGAAGCTCCCTTCGAAGAGCTTCTGGCCAAGGACGCCACACCGACCGACGGTGAGATGACGCTGGCCGCAGCCGATCCTGCGGCAACTGCCCCTGCCGAGCCGGGAACGTTGGAAGCCCAGGCGGCTGCGCTGGAAGCTGGCGCCGCTCCGCTTGAGACGATGGTCGCCGCCCTTCCCGCAACGCCTCCAGCGGAAGCGGCTGACCCAACCCTTGCCGCGATGAAGCCGAAGGCACGGCCCGAAGAAGTCGCCGAGGTCGCGGACGCCCAGGCTCCGCTACCCGTCGATGAGGTCATGGTTGCTGAAGCCGCCCCTGAACCCGAGCTGGTCGTGACCGATCCGGGCACTGAAGTCATGTTGGCCGATGCGGCGCTTCCCCTGATGGGCGAGGTCACCGAGGTCGAGACGGTGGCGGGTGCCGCCAACCTCGCCCCGCCGAACATCGAGCTGGCTGCGGCCACCGTTGTAGCGCCACTGCCGAAACGGCAGGCGCCGATCTTCGATGCCGTGGCGGCAGAGGAAGCTCCCGCTGAGGCAAACCAGGAGGTCGTCGTTGTGATGTCGACTTCGGGCGGGCGGCATTTTGGGGTGAACGTGGGCGAGTTCCCGTCGCGCTATGATGCCGAAAAGGCGCTGTTGAAGACCGCGCTGGCCGAGAGTGCCACGCTGAACGACGGGCTGCGCAAGACCACCCAGTCGGGCGGGGCCTGGCGGGCCAGCTTCATGGGGCTGACCGAGGAGCAGGCCGAGCTTGCCTGCCGCCGGCTGACAGCGCGCGCGATCCCCTGTGAAACCGTGGGAGGCTGAGATGGTCGCTCTGGTCTTCCCCGCGCTGCCGACCGTGACCCTGCCCGTGACCGGCCGCGCCGAACGTTTCCCGGTCCGCCGCATCTTCTGCGTGGGACGAAACTACGCCGAGCATACCAAGGAGATGGGCGGCGATCCCGAGAAGGAAGCACCGTTCTTCTTCACGAAGCCCGGCGATGCGGTGGTCGAATCCGGCAGCCGCATCCCCTACCCGCCTGCGACCAACAACCTCCATCACGAGGGGGAACTGGTGGTGGCAATCGGCAAGGGGGGGGCGATGGTCTCGGAAGAGGCGGCGCAGGCGATGATCTGGGGACATGCGGCAGGGAATGACCTGACGCGGCGCGACCTTCAGGCCGAGGCGAAGGAGCGGCGGCGGCCCTGGGACATGGCGAAAGGGTTCGACAAGTCGGCGGTGGTGGGGGCGATCCGACCGGGGGCGCTGCCCGAGGCAAGGCTGCGCTGTTCGGTGAACGGGGCGGTGCGGCAGGAGACGGCCTTGTCAGAGATGGTCTGGTCGCCGGCGGCGATCATCGCGGCCTTGTCCCAGATGGTCAGCCTGTCACCGGGGGACCTTATCTTCACCGGGACGCCTGCGGGAGTCGGCCCGCTGAACCGGGGGGACACCTGCAAGGTCGAGATCGACGGGTTGCAGTCGGCAAGCGTGACGATCGCCTGATCTGTCCACGGTGGACAAATTCTGATTATCCCGCAAGTTCATCGACTTGCGGGTTTTCATTTACCTGGTCTTAACTTCTGCGATCACGGCTTGGGCTTGTCGTCCCAGTCCTTCGTCAGGATGCGGTTCGCGTCTCCTTCGGGGTCGTCGAACTGCTTGGTCCGCATTGCCCAGAAGAACGCCGCCAGCCCGATGCCGCCAAGGAACAGCGAGACGGGGATGAGGATTGCCAGGATTTCCATCTACTTCAGCCGCCCCGTCATTTCAGTCTCATGGCGTTCAAGGACACCGTGATCGACGACAGCGACATCGCCAGGGCGGCGGCCAGCGGAGTGGCCAGCCCGACCAGCGCCAAAGGCACAGCGACGATGTTGTAGCCGCCGGAAATCAGGAAGTTCTCCACCATCCGCCGCGTGGCCTGGCGACTGATGCGAACCGCGTCTGCGATGGGGGCAATATCCTGACCCAGCAGCACGATGTCCGAGGCAACCCGCGCGGCATCCAGCGCGGAGGCAGGGGAGATGGAGACGTGGGCCGCGGCAAGGGCTGCCGTGTCGTTCAATCCGTCTCCGACCATCAGCACCTTGCGGCCCTGCGCGGACAGCTCGGCCACGCGGGCGGCTTTCTCGGTCGGCAGGACACCCGCCTGCCAGTCGGTGATGCCAAGGCGGTCGGCCAGATCACGCACCGGGGCTGGCGCGTCGCCGGACAGAAGCTCGATCTTCATCCCGGCGGCTTTCAGCGCCGCAACGGCCTGCTCGGCGCCGGGGCGAAGACGGTCGGTGAAGCCGAAGGCATGGGTCACGCCGTCAAGGGCAAGGTAGGTCGCCGTCGCGGCAATCGGCGATGCCCCACACCAGTCGGCGCGGCCCAGACGGACGCGGACGCCGTGAAACTGCCCCTCAATGCCCTGACCGGGGACTTCGCGAATGTCGGTGACGGCAGCCGGGTCGATGCCAGCGGCCTTAGCGCCGTCGGCCAGCGCGCGAGCCAAGGGGTGCGACGATCCAGCCGCGAGGGCCGCGGCGACGGCCACCGATACCCGCGGATGGTCGTCAAGGCCGACGGGGTCAGGCCGACCCAGGGTCAGCGTGCCGGTCTTGTCGAAGACGACCGTGTCAACTTCGGCCAGACGCTCCAGCGCGGTGCCGTGCTTGATCAGCAGGCCCTTGCGGAAAAGGCGACCGGAAGCGGAGGTTATGACCGCCGGAACCGCAAGCCCCAGTGCGCAGGGGCAGGTGATGATCAGGACGGCGGCAGAAATGTTGATCGCATAGCGCAGATCGCCGCCGGTGGCCCACATCCAGTAGCCGAAGGCGCTGAACGACAGGATATGCACGAGCGGCGAATAGGCCTTGGCGGCCCGGTCGGCAAGGCTGGTGTAGCGGGTCTTGGCCCCTTCAGCGACGGCGACAAGGTCGGCCATGCGGTGCAGGCTGGAATCCTTGCCGGCAGCGGTGACCTGCACTGTCAGGGGGCCGGTCAGGTTGACCTCGCCCGCGCTGACGATAGTGCCCTGCCCTGCCTGCACGGGCAGGCTTTCGCCGGTCAAGAGGCTGCGGTCCAGCTCCGACGCCCCGTGCAGGACGATACCGTCCACCGGCATCCGCGCGCCAGGGCGGACAAGGACGGTGTCGCCCGTTGCAACTGCGGCAATGGGGGTCTCGACCTCGGCGCCATCAACGAGGACGATCGCGCGGGGCACTTCCAGCGCGGCCAGTTCCTCGGCGGCGGACCGGGCGATGGCGCGGGTGCGGTGGTCGAGGTAGCGACCGAGAAGGAGGAAGAAGGCCAGCATCACCGCGGCGTCGAAATAGGCGTGGTGGCCGGACATCCAGGTCTCGTAGACCGAGATCGAGGAGGCGAGGATCAGGGCGAGGGAAATCGGGACGTCCATCCCCAGCTTGCCCAGGCGCAGGCTGGCCCAGGCGGATTTCAAGAAGGGCTGCCCGGCGAAGATCACGGTCGGCAGGGCGATGGCGCCGGAAATCCAGTGGAACAGGTCACGCGTGGCATCCTCGGCCCCGGACCAGACGGCGACGGACAAGAGCATCACGTTCATCATCGAGAAGAAAGCGACGCCAAGGCGCATCAGCAGGTCGCGGCCCTGGCGGTCGGTCTCGGTGGTGGAGAGAAGACCAGGGTCAAGTTCGTGCGCTTCCTGGCCCTGGGATTCGAGAACCTGGATCAGCTGTGCGGCGGTGACGGTGCCTTCCGCCTCGACGCTGACGCGCTTCTGGGTCAGGTTGACGCGGGCCGAGATCACCCCCGGAAGGGCCTGCAGGGCGGACTCGACCGTGGAAATGGATTGGGCGCCACCAGCGTTCGGCAGCGACAGGATGATCCGCCCGGCGCGCTCGGCCCGCAGAGCGGCGATGCGTTCGGCGGCGGGAACGACGACGCAGGCCGGGCAGGCCGAGATCTGGGCGCGGTTGGACCCGAAGTCTTCGGCCAATGCCATGTCAGCCCCGTACGAACAGTTCGGACCGCTGCTCGAACAGCGTGCCGTCGGCAGAGCGGGCGGTGACCTTGACCATCCACTTGCCCTGATCAAGGTCCAGAAGCGCGGTGTAGACATCCCCCGCCAGCATGAACTGGGGCCGCGCATCGGCGGCGGTCGAGGTCGTGCGGCCGACCAGAACCTCCAGGTCCTTGACCGCGATTGGCAGGCCGTCGCGGTCAAGGAAGGCAAGGTCGATCCGTCCGGCGTCGTAGCTGGGGGCGAGGGTCCAGCCCAAAGCCTCTTGCGCGGCCTTGCGGGCGTTGAACCCCTGGCTGGCGACGTAGGAGTTGTCGACCTCCAGCCCCGGGAAGGTGCTCACGGCCTTGAAGGCGAGGGTGAGGTTGACCCCGATGATCACCGCAAAGGCCGAGACGGTGATCGCCAGGACATGCTTGCCCTTGAGTTCAGTCATCGTCGTCTTCCTTTTCCTTGCCGTTGAAGATCGTATCATGGTGGACGCGGTTCGTCGTGCCCAGTTCCTCGACCCAGAGGCGGACGTCGGAGCGGTCCTCAACCGCAGCACGGGTGCCGGCGGCGGCGGTCAGGTAGACCCGCTGCGACATCGTCTCGTTCGCAGGCACGGTAACGGTCAGGCCGTCGCGGCCTTCCAGCCCGAGGGTGACGAAGGCGTCAGAGGTCACGGCGATGGTGAACTGGGCGTCTTCCCCGTGCATGTTGCGCAGCCGGATGTCGTAGGCGTTGCGGATCGACCCGTCAGAAAGGGTGACGAAGGTCGGGTTCCTGACCGGGGTCACGTTCATGTCGATGGGCGAGCGCAGGAAAAGTGCCACGATCAGGCCGATCCCGACCCCGGCCCAAAGGACGGTGTAAAGCATGGTGCGGACACGGAAGACGTGGCTCCAGACCGACTTCGGCGTCTTGCCCTCCCGCTCGCTCACTTCGTCGGTCAGGGCAAGGTAGCCGATCAGGTCGCGCGGCTTGCCGATCCTGTCCATCACGTCGTTGCAGGCGTCGATGCACAGCCCACAGGTGATGCAGGCCATCTGCTGACCGTTCCTGATGTCGATACCCATTGGGCAGACGTTGACACAGGCCATGCAGTCGATGCAGTCGCCTGCGCCTTCGGTGCCCAGCTTGCCGCGCGGTTCGCCCCGCCAGTCGCGGTAGCCGATGGTCAGCGTGTCCTCGTCCATCATCGCGGCCTGGATGCGGGGCCAGGGGCAGGCGTAGATGCAGATCTGCTCGCGCGCAAAGCCACCGAAGAAGAAGGTGGTCAGCGTCAGGATCAGCATGGTGATGTAGGCGACCGGATGGGCCTGCCCGGTGACGAGGTCGCGCAGCAGTGTGGGCGCGTCGGTGAAGTAGAAGATCCAGGCACCGCCGGTCGCGAGGCCGATCAGGAACCAGACCGACCACTTGACCGCTGTCTTGCGGATCTTCTCGCCGTTCCATTTCTGGTGATGCAGACGGATACGGGCGTTGCGGTCGCCCTCGATCCATCGTTCGACCAGGATGAAAAGGTCGGTCCAGACCGTCTGCGGGCAGGCGTAGCCGCACCAGACGCGGCCGGCGGCCGAGGTGAAGAGGAAAAGCCCGAGCCCCGCCATGATGAGAAGGCCCGCGACGAAGTAGAATTCGTGCGGCCAGATCTCGATCATGAAGAAGAAGAAACGGCGGTTCCCGAGGTCGACCAACACAGCCTGGTCGGGAAGCGACGGTCCCCGGTCCCAGCGCAGCCAGGGGGTCAGGTAGTAGATCCCGAGGGTGATCCCCATGATCCACCACTTGAGCGTGCGGAAGGTGCCCTTCACCCGGCGCGGAAAGACGGGTTCACGCGCGGCGTAAAGGCTGGGCGGGGAATCGGGAGTGTCCACGGTGGCTCCTTGGGCGCAGGTCTTGGTTCTGCAATCGGGCATTTGCGGGTCGCGGGCCTTGACCTGCATCAATAGCGGCAATCCCCCGACCGACTGAATGCGGCATTGCAGCGCAAATCGGCGTGAACAGCGACAGGAACCTTGCCCCGGGGATCGAGTTTCGCAAAGGCAGCGCAGGGGGAAACCATGAACGCGCGAGACCGAAGACCTTTCCGCCGCCGAAATCGGCGCACTGGCGCATCTTTACCTCGGCGAGGTCTATCGCAGCACGGTGTGGCGGACGCGGCTGGACACCACGACGAACTGGGCCGTGGTCACGCTGGGCGTGGCCTTGTCGATCACCTATTCCTCGCCCGAGGCCTCACCCCTGCCCCTGGTGCTGGTAGGCGAGCTGATCCTGCTGTTCCTGACGCTGGAGGCCCGGCGTTACCGCTTCTTCAACGTCTGGCGCGCCAGCGCGTGCTGGATCGAACGGCATTTCTTCGTGCCGATGCTGACGGAGGCCGAGGATGCAGTCGGACGCGACTGGCGCGGGACGCTGGCCGAGGATTACCGCCTGCCGCAGTATCACGTCAGTCTTGGTGTCGCCGTCGCGCGGCGGGTCAGGGCGCCCCCCGCGCGGCGCGCACGTCCGAGGTGTTTTGCGTCCCGCACGCAAAACGCCGAGACAAAAGGTCTTCGCGCCGAATGGCGCTCTATCTGAAAGCCGCCCCGGTCCGGCGCGGCGAAAAAAGAAGGGGGCCCGAGGACCCCCTTCAGTCACAAGGGAAAAGGGATCACTCCCCACCACCGCGGCTGTGGACATAGAAGGACACAGCGCGGATTTCGTCCTCGGACAGCCGCTCGTTCCAGTTGGGCATCACGCCGAACCGGGCCTTGGTCACCGTCTCGATGATCTTCTCGCGCGACCCGCCGTACAGCCAGATCTCGTCGGTCAGCCTGGGTGCACCCTGAGTCCGGTCGCCGGAGCCGTCTTCCATATGGCATGCGGCGCAGTTGTCGGCGTAGAGGACAGCCCCTTCCGCCGCCAGGGCGGCGTCATGGCCTTGCCCGGAAATGGCCAGCACATGCTCGGTCACCTGGGCAATCTGGGTTTCGTCCAGGATGCCGTCCAGACCGAACTTCGGCATTTCGGAATAGCGGGCGTCCGGGTCAGTGGTGTTGCGGATGCCGTGAGTGATGGTGAGATGGATGTCCTCCATCGTGCCGCCCCAGAGCCAGTCGTCGTCCAGGAGGTTCGGATAACCCTTGCCCTCGAACCCCGCAGCGCCGGACCCGTGGCAGGTCGTGCAGTTGGTGCGGAAGACGGCCGCGCCCGCCCGTTCGGCATAGGCCGCAAGTTCGGGGTCGGCACCGATGGCGGTCAGGTCAGCTGCGACCAGCTTTTCCTTGATCGCCGCGTTGGCCGCATCGACCGCCCCGATCTCGACCGCCACGTCGGCGCGGGTCGAGGCCCCCAGCAGCCCGGGGGTTGCCTGAGTGATCAGCGGCCAGGCCGGGTAGGCGATGGTATAGCCGATCCCCCAGACGATCGTGGCGTAGAACACCCAGACCCACCAGCGCGGCAGCGGGTTGTTGTATTCCTCGATGCCGTCCCAGCTGTGGCCGGTCGTTTCCACCTGCCGCTGTTCTTTCTTGATTGGCTTGGCCATGGCTCAGGCCTCCTTACGCGGTTGGGCAGGGTCATCCGCCGCAGGACGGTCGTCGTTGCGGAAGATCGAGCTTGCGACGTCCTGGTGCATCGCGCGTGACCCTGGGCGGAAAGCCCAGACACAAAGCGCCAGGAAGCCAAGGGTCATCGCCAGAAGGAACCAGCTGTCGGCCAGGTGGCGGAGGAAGGAATAGGTTTCCATCTTTGCGCTCCTTACCGGTTCGCCACGGGGGTGTAGGTCGAGAAGTCGACCATCGTGCCCAGGACCTGCATATAGGCAATCAGCGCATCCATCTCGGTCAGTTCGGGCTGGCCGTCGAAGTTGCGCACGTTGACCGGGGTGCCGAAGGCGGTCTCGCCATAACGCGCCTCCAGCCCCGAGCTGTCTCCCAAGGGGTCGGCCTGGGCGGTGAAGTCGGCCAGCGCGCTTTCCACCATCTCGTCGGTGTAGGGCACGCCGGTCATCCGGTTCGTCGCCACGGTGTCCTGGATGTATTTCCCGTCGATGATGGTATTGGCCAGGAACCCGTAGGGCGGCATCACCGATTCCGGGACCACGGACTTCGCGTTGGTGAAGTGGTCCTGGTGCCATTCGTCCGAGTAACGGCCACCGACGCGGGCCAGGTCCGGCCCGGTGCGCTTGGACCCCCACTGGAAGGGCCGGTCGTACATCGACTCGGCTGCCAGCGAGTAGTGGCCGTAGCGTTCGACCTCGTCCCGCATCGGGCGGATCATCTGGCTGTGGCAGCCATAGCAGCCCTCGCGGATGTAGATGTTCCGCCCGGCCAGTTCGAGCGGGGTGTAGGGACGCATCCCCTCCACCTTCTCGATGGTGTTTTCCAGGTAGAACAGGGGCACGATCTGCACGATCCCGCCGATGGTCACGACCAGAAGGCTGAGGATCATCAGCAGGGTCGCGTTGGTCTCGATGACCTTGTGCTTGTCGAGAAAAGCCATGTTTGCGTTTCCTTATTCTGCCGGAACGGCGGAGTTCTGGGTGACGCGTGCGGGTTGCGCACGCACCGTCATCCAGAGGTTCCAGCACATGATCAGCGCACCCGTCAGGAACAGCCCGCCACCGGCAGCCCGCACCACGTACATCGGGAACTTCGCGGCCACCGTGTCGGCGAAGGCGTTCACGAGGAACCCGTTCGCGTCGACTTCACGCCACATCAGGCCTTCCATGATGCCCGTGACCCACATGGCCGAGGCGTAAAGGACGATCCCGATGGTCGCGAGCCAGAAGTGCCAGCTGACGAGTTTGAGGGAATAGAGGCCCTCGCGGTTCCACAGGCGCGGCACCAGGTAGTAAAGGACGCCGAAGGTGATCATCCCGTTCCAGCCCAAGGCGCCGGAGTGGACGTGGCCGATGGTCCAGTCGGTGTAGTGCGACAGGCTGTTGACGGCCTTGATCGACATCATCGGGCCTTCGAAGGTCGACATGCCGTAAAAGCCGATGGACACCACCATCATGCGGATGATCGGGTCGGTGCGCAGCTTGTCCCAGGCGCCCGACAGCGTCATCAGCCCGTTGATCATGCCGCCCCACGAGGGCATCCACAGGATCACCGAGAAGACCATGCCCAGGGTCGAGGCCCAGTCCGGCAGCGCGGTGTAGTGCAGGTGGTGCGGACCGGCCCAGATGTAAAGGAAGATCAAGGCCCAGAAGTGGATGATCGACAGCTTGTAGCTGAAGACGGGGCGTTCGGCCTGTTTCGGGACGAAGTAGTACATCATCCCCAGGAAGCCTGCGGTCAGGAAGAAGCCGACGGCGTTATGGCCGTACCACCACTGCACCATCGCATCCTGCACGCCGCTATAAAGCTGGACCTGCGCGCTTCCGAAGATGGAAACCGGAATCGCGGCGTTGTTCACCAGGTGAAGCATCGCCACGGTCAGGATCATCGACAGAAGGAACCAGTTCGCCACATAGATGTGGGGCTCCTTCCGCTTGAAGAGGGTGCCCATGAAGGCGATCAGGAAGGCGACCCAGACCACGGTGATCAGGATGTCGACGTACCAGACGGGTTCGGCATATTCCTTGCCCTGGCTCGCGCCAAGCACATAGCCCGTGGCCGCCAGCACGATGACCAGCTGCCAGCCCCAGAACACGAACCAGCCCAGCGAGCCGCCAAAAAGGCGCGCCGCGCTGGTGCGCTGGACGATGTAGAAGGACGACATGATCAGCGCGTTGCCACCGAAGGCGAAGATCACCGCGCTGGTGTGCAAGGGCCGCAGGCGGCCAAAGTTGCCGTAACCCTGCAGAAACTCGAAGTTCAACTGCGGGAAGGCGAGCTGCAGCGCGATGACCACCCCCACCAGAAAGCCGACGGCCCCCCAGAAGGCGGTGGCAATCGCTCCGGCGCGGATGACATCGTCGAAGTATTCGTGTTGCAGGTTCGGTCTCGGATCTCCTGCCGAGCGCAGCACCCACAGAAAGGCGATGCCTGCGGCAAGCATCACGGTGATCGCATTGACCTGGTAAGCCAGGTCATGAGCGTAGTTGGCCGCGATCGCGGCGCAGACCGCGACGAGGCCTAGCCCTGCCAGTTTCAAGTAATCCCACATGGTTGCGTCCCTTCGTCCTGTTTGCGCGCTTCGCCCGCCCGCATTGATTCGGGGCAACGAGCGCACTTTTCGGCAGGTTGACTTCTGCAGCGCAGCGGAGTCTGCCGCCTTGATCTGGGTCAACCGGGGTTCTGGGCCGCATTGACCTCTGTCAAGGCGCGTCGGTCAGGATGCAGCATGATGGGCCATCACCTTAAAGGGAGACCCATCATGGCCTACAAATCGCTTCTGACCATTGCCGCCTCGCCCGAGGGTGTGCCGGGCACCGTGACTGCGGCAGCGCAGCTTGCGCAGGCGATGGACGCGCATCTGGATGCGCTGGCGGTCGGAGTGGACCGGACGCAGATCGGCTATTCCTATGTGGGGTCGGGTGCCGTGGTGATCGCTGCGGCGATGGACCGCGCCGAGGCGGAAGCGCGCGAGGCGGAAGCCGCGCTGAACGCCGCCATCGGGGCGCAGACGTCGACGCTTCGATTCTCGGTCGAATCGGTAGTGACCCAGTTGGGCGCGCTGACCGATGTGGTGGCGTCCCGGGCGCGCTATTCCGATCTGGTGGTCCTGCCCCTGCCCTATGGCAAATCGCGTGGTATCGAGGACGAGGCGGTGACCGAGGCGGCCCTTTTCGAAGGCATGGCGCCGGTGCTGATCGTGCCGCCGTCAGGCATGCGGACGGCCGTGCCGAAGCGGATCATCGTCGCATGGAATCAAAGCCGCGAGGCGCTGGTCGCCGCCCGGCGCGCGATGCCGTTCCTGAAGCGAGCCGAACTGGTGCAGATCGTCGTCGTCGATCCGCCCGCCCACGGACCGGAACGGTCCGACCCCGGTGGCCTGCTGTGCCAGCTTCTGGTCCGGCATGGGGTAAAGGCCGAGGTCACGGTCCTCGCGCGCACCCTGCCCCGCGTGTCCGAGGTGCTGGCCCGACAGGTGCGAGATGTCGATGCCGAGCTTCTGGTGATGGGGGCTTACGGCCATTCGCGCTTCCGCGAGGCGATCCTGGGCGGGGCGACGCGCGACATGCTGGAACGCGCGGAAGTGCCGGTCTTCCTGGCGCACTGACTCAGGGGCGCGGACTGGGGGCGCGGACTGGGGGCGGCTCGTCGATGACCTCGTCACTCCTCGCAGGGCAACACTGCGACGAGGAGACGAAGTCGAACGAGGAGCGGTCCTTCAGTCCGTCCGCTAAAGCTTGTCCAGTTCCGCCACCGCCGTTTCGCGCAGGGCCCGGAGGTCAGCGATCGAGGCTTCCAGGTCCGCCTTCTGCCTGTCCAGCGCCAGAAGCTGGCGGTCGGCCAGTTGCAGCCAGGCTTCCAGCTGCGGGCGTTCGCCTTTCTTGCCGTAGATCAGGAGCCACTGGCGGATCTCCTCCAGCGAAAAGCCGAAACGGCGGCCACGCAGGATCAGCTTCATCCGCGCGACCTCACGCGGACCGTAGAATCGGGCGCGGCCTTCGCGGTCGGGGGCCAGAAGCTCGATATATTCGTAATAGCGCAGCGTCCGCGGGGTCACGTCGAACCTGGCGCACATCTCCTTGAAGCTGAGGCGGGTCTCGGTCATGCGCGGCTCCTCTCGTCGCGCAGACTAGGGTTGTGCCCGCCTTGGCGCAACCGTGTCGGGGGTTGCCATCCCGCAGTGGCGGCGCTTTGATGCGCGCCCGGAGATCCCCCGCGAGGTTCAATGTCCGACATTACCGCCATCGCCCGCCAGTTCATTCAGGCTCTGCCGCACAGCCATGCGCTGGGGATGCAGCTTGAAGCCATCGGCGCGGGCGCGGCCAGCATCGCCATGCCCTACGATGCACGGCTGATTGGCGACCCGACGACAGGGGTGGTCCACGGCGGGGCCGTGTCGGCCCTGATGGACACCGCCTGCGGGGCCGCCGTCATGAGCCACCCCGAGGCCGGATTTTCGACCGCGACGCTGGACCTGCGGATCGACTACATGCGTCCGGCAAGTCCGGGCCAGACGATCCGGGCCCGCGCCGAATGTCACCATGTCACCCGCAGCGTCGCCTTCGTCCGCGCCGTGGCGACCGACGACGACGAAAGCCGCCCGGTGGCGATGGCGACGGGCGCCTTCACGGTGGAGCGCAAGGGATGAAACCGCCCGAGCCGGTCCATGTCATCAAGCGGCGGCGCGAGGCGCTGTTGCGGAGCCTGGTCGACGGGGTGCCCTACATCCGGTATCTGGGTGTCCAGTTCGACCGGCGCGGGGACGAGTTGACGGCGGTCCTGCCGTTCCGCGACGATCTGATCGGCAACCCGCGCCTGCCCGCCCTGCACGGTGGCGCAACGGCGGCCTTCCTGGAAATCGCCGCGATGATCGAACTGTCGTGGAGCACGCTCTGGGATGGGGTCGAGGCGGACGGCGCATTGCCGGATGGCCCGTTGCGGCTGCCGAAGACCATCGATTTCACCATCGACTACCTGCGCGCCGGCCTTCCGCGCGATGCCTATGCGCGGGCCCGGGTCAATCGGTCGGGGCGGCGCTATGCAAGCGTGCATGTCGAGGCCTGGCAGGACAACCGCGCGCGCCTGTTCGCGCAGGCCACCGGGCATTTTCTGATGCCGCCGGTCGAACTGAAGCCGTGACCGAGATCACCCACGGCCGCCTTCTGCGGATCGCGGGGCCGATTGTCCTGTCCAACGTCACGGTGCCCTTGCTGGGGGCCGTCGATACGGCGGTGATCGGGCAGTTGGGTGATCCGGCCAGCCTGGGCGCGGTGGGAATCGGCGCGGTGATCCTGGCGACACTCTACTGGGCGTTCGGGTTCCTGCGCATGTCGACCTCGGGCCTGGCTGCACAGGCGCATGGCGGTGGCGACGCGGCCGAGCGGACGGCGGTGCTGATCCGGGCACTGCTGATCGGGGCGGCGGCGGGGGTGGCGCTGGTCCTGGCGCAGGGGGCGCTCTTTGCGGCGGCCTTCTGGGTTGCTCCGGCTTCGGATCAGGTGGAAGGGCTGGCGCAGGGCTATCTGGAGATTCGCATTTGGGGGGCGCCTGCCACCGTCGCGCTTTATGCGCTGACCGGATGGCTGGTGGGGCTGGGGCGGACCCGGGACGTGCTGATCCTGCAGCTTTGGCAGAACGGGCTGAACATCGGGCTGGACCTGTGGTTCGTGCTGGGGCTTGGCTGGGGTGTGCCGGGAGTCGCGCTGGCCACCCTGATTGCAGAGTGGACCGGCCTTCTGCTGGGACTTTGGCTGGCGCGGGAAGCCTTCGGGTCCGCCCTGCGACCGGCGCTGGCACGACTGGGGGATCGGGTGGCGATCCGACTGATGTTCTCGGCCAGCCGGGACATCATGGCACGGACGATCCTGCTGCAGCTGTCGTTCACCAGCTTTGTCTTCCTGGGCGCGCGGTTCGGTGACGTGACGCTGGCGGCGAACCAGGTGCTGATGCAGTTCCTGGAGATCACCGCCTATGCTCTGGACGGCTTTGCCTTCGCGGCCGAGGCGCTGGTCGGCCAGGCGATCGGGGCGCGCTCGGTGGCGCAAACGAAGGCGGCGGGGCGAATCTGCATGCAATGGGGCTTCGGCGGAGCGGCGGCGCTTGCGGTGGTCTTCGCTTTGGCGGGGCCTGGGATCATCGATCTGATGACGACTTCGCCAGAGGTACGAGAGGCTGCACGAGGCTACCTGCCCTGGCTGGTGGCGGCCCCGTTGATCGGGGTGGCGGCCTGGATCTACGACGGCATCTTCATCGGCGCGTTGCTGACGGGCGACATGCTGCGGGCGATGCTTTTGTCGGTCGCAGTCTACGGAGTGGCTTTGGCGGTGCTGGTGCCCCTCGGCGGGAACCACGGGCTTTGGGCGGCGCTCATGGTGCTGAATGCGGTGCGGACCGTGACCCTGTGGCGGAAGTATCCGAAGATCCTGGCGCGGGCGGGCAGCGCGTAAGGCTTGCCTTCCCCCCGTGCGCCGGGCCAATATCACCGCCGCAAAGGGGAGAGACATGCGGAAATTCCTGGTCGTGCTGGACGACAGCCGCGAATGCCTGAACGCGATGCGCTTTGCCGCGTTGCGCGCGGCCCATACCGGAGGCGGGGTGACAATCCTTTCCATCGTCCCGCCGGACGAGTTTCAGACCTGGGTCGGCGTGGCCGACCTGATGCGGGCCGAAGCGCGCGAAAGGATCGAGGCGCATTTCGAGGTCTTCGCCAAGTGGATGCGCGACAAGCAGGGCGTGAACCCGGAACTTGTTATCCGCGAGGGCGACCCGGTGGTCGAGATCCTGGCCCAGGTGAACGAGGACCCCGAGATCGGCATCCTTGTCCTGGGAGCGGGCACCGACAAGTCGGGGCCGGGACCGCTGGTCACCGCGCTCAGCCGCAATTCGGGCAATCTGCCGATCCCGGTTACCATCGTTCCGGGCGACATGTCGAAGGAACGGCTGGAAAGCATCACTTGAAGCACATTCGACCGGCACGCCGGAGCTGAGACCACGCCGATTAAGCGCCCGCTTACAGCCAGCGTCGTCACAAAGGTCTAAATGGATCGCGGGGCCATGCAGCGCCTCGCTTTCCTGGACCCTCCATGCCCATTCCCCCCAAGGCGACGTTCGCCGCGCGTCCGACGCTTTCCGCTTTCGCCCTGAACACACTGGTCGCAAGCTACCTTCTGGCTCTTTGCAATGCGACTTTCTGGGGTCATCTGTTCCGCATTTTCGACGGCCGCACCGTCACGGCGCTGGTCTTTGCCGGAGCTGTCTGGGCGCTGATGCTTCTGGTGATCTCGGTCCTTGCCGTCCGCCGGGCGCAAAAGCCGGTCCTGATTGCCATGCTGCTGACTGCGGGCGTCACCTCGTACTATGTCGACGTGCTGGGTGTCGTCATCGACCGCGAGATGATCCAGAACGCGGTGACCACGACCTTCGCGGAATCGAAGCATCTGGTCACCTTGCATTTTGTCGGCCATGTCGTGCTGTATGGGCTGCTGCCCTCGGCCATCGTGCTGTGGGTGCGCATCCGCCGCGACTCGATCAGGCGGGCCGTGGCGGGTTACGGGCTGGTGACGGCGGTATCGGCCGGGCTGGTGGTGGGGCTCCTCTTCACCGATCTCAAGGCATATTCCACCGTCCTGCGCGCCGACAAGGAACTTATGGGCGCGGTCCAGCCGCTTGCACCGCTGTCGGGGGCACTGCGCTACGCGAAGATGATGCTGAAGTCGACGCAGATCGTCGTGCAGCCAACCGCACAAGACGCGGCCAAGGGTCCCTTCGTGGCCAAGGTCGGCAAGCCCGTGCTCCTGGTGATCGTCGCCGGAGAAACCGGGCGTGCCGCGAACTGGTCGCTGGGCGGATACGGTCGCGAGACGAACCCCGAGCTGGTTCAGCGCGACATCACCTATTTCCCGAACGTCACCAGCTGCGGCACCGCCACGGCAACCTCGCTGCCCTGCATGTTCTCGCCCCTGACTCGGGCCGAGTATTCCTACGAGGGCGGTCTGAGCCACGAAAACCTTGTCGATGTGCTGGCCCATGCCGGGTTCCAGGTCGAGTGGTGGGACAACAACACCGGCCACAAGAATGTCGCCGACCGCGTGGCTTCGCGGGTGATGACGGCCGCCGACGGGGCAGAATTCTGCCAGCCGGAATGTATCGACGGGGTCTTCCTCAAGGCGCTGCGGCAGAAGGCCGCGACCATCACCGAGGACACCGTCATCGTCCTGCACCAGATCGGCAGCCACGGTCCCAGCTACTGGCTGCGCTACCCGGCGGACCGCGAGTTGTTCGCTCCGGCATGCCAGACGCCCGAACTGACCGACTGCACGACAGAAGAGATCGTCAATGCCTACGACAACACCATTGCCTATACTGACTGGTTCCTGGCCCAGGTGATCGACCTGCTGGACGCGCAGGACCGTGTCGTCCCGGCGATGTATTATGTCTCGGACCACGGCGAGAGCCTGGGGGAGGGCGGCCTGTACCTGCACGGGACGCCCTATTTCATGGCGCCAGAGTATCAGACGCATGTACCGATGGTCATCTGGATGTCGGAACGGTTCCGTGCCAGTCTTGCGGTCGACCCAGAGTGCATGAAGACTGCCGCTGGAAACCCTGCAAGCCACGACAACATGTTTTCAACGGTGCTTGGGATGCTGGATGTGACGACGAAGGCCAAGGACGATGCGCTGGACCTGGCGGGGGCCTGCCGACAGGTCACGACGGGCTAAGCCATGACGGTGCAGGAAAAGCCGCCGCGAAAGTCGGGGATCGCACATTTCCTTGCCGCCGCGGGCTATTCCATCGGCGGGCTCAGGCGGCTGGCCCGGGAAAGCGCCTTCCGGCAGGAAGCCGCGCTGATCGCGGGTCTGCTGGCGCTGTTGGTGGCCTTTGGAGCCTCGCTGCCCGAGATTCTGGGGATGCTGGCGATCGGCCTGGTGCTGATCGCGGTCGAAGCCCTGAACACCGCCATCGAAGTGCTGGTGGACCACCTCTCGCCGGGTTGGTCGCAGTTCGCCAAGGACGCCAAGGACCTCGGCTCGCTGGCCGTGGCCTGTACCATCGGGGCGCTGGTGATCTATGCGGGCGTCGTCCTGATCTGGTAGCTCATGCTGCAGCTGCATTGCCGCCATGCGGCGATGCGCCTTGGTCCGGTGAACGGAAGGGGCTACCTTGGAGGCTGGGAGGAGCCTTCCGAAAGGCTCAAGATCATGTCCATCCAACCATTCCGCCAAAACCGCCGTGACACAGTTTCCGCGCTGGCAGCCTATTACTCGACCGAGCCGGTCCCCCTGCCCGCGCCACGCCTGCGCCCGCTGACCGCGCTGGAGCAGATGTATGCCTACTGGGGGTCGGACCAGGCCTGACGCCGTAACGAACTTCCCCGGCCAGGCTGTCCCGGCCGGGGAATTGCCCTAGATGGCGTATCTCAGGATTGCGGCCAACGAGGCCTTTTGCGGAATGTCGTCGCGCCGGACTGCCAGAACCCGCCCGCCCGAAGCCAGAACGCGGCCCGCGATCTCGTCCACCACACCGTAGCTGATGGCGCTTTCGGTCTTCTCGAAGGTCACCTCGCCGGTGGTCTCGTCCACCGTGCCGGGCACCACCTCGTCGATATCGACCAAAAGCGTGTCGACCGCGCCGAAGGTAGCCGCCCGGGCAACGCGGGCGACTTGCGTGGACGCGCGGCCGTCGTTCTCGCGGGCCGAGAAAAGGTCATGCACCTCGGCGATCATCCGGGCGTGCAGCGCATCCAGGATCGGGCGGGCCTCGGTCGCCAGATCGGCGGCAGATTTGCGGACCGGGCTGGCCTTGATGCCGTCGGGGGCCAGATGGTCATGGCTGGAGACCGAGCGGAACATCGAGGCCAAAGGATCGGTCGCGGCCAGGATCAGCGGTTCGGATCGGCCCGACAGGACCGGGCGCAGCGCGGCATCGACCTTGCGGCAGAAGGCGCGCAACAGCACGTTCTGCCCCTCCGAGCCGCCCTTGCGCTGCGAATAGCTGCGCGAGTTAACATTGGCCGTGCCCGCGGCAGAAGCTGCGTCCTTCGGCATGTCGGCGACCTTCACCTCTTGCGCGGGCAGATCGGCAAAGACCTCGACCAGACGCACCTCGTTTTCGGCCAGCGCCAGCACGAAGGCGTGCTGCTGAACCGATACGGCGCGCAGGAGTGGCTTGATATGGAACCGGTCCGACACCTGGACCATGTCGGTCAGGTGGTTCGGAAGGCGGAACGACCGCAAGGATCGGGGCGTCACGAAGACGGCCAGAGAATTGGCCTGGAACCTCCAGAAGTCGTCATCGTCCAGCAGGTCCTGGACCTGTTCCTCGATCGGCCAGAGGGTGCGCTTTTCAGTGGCCACCGCTTCCAGTTGGGCAACGGCCTGTTTCAGAAGGTTGCCCAGTTCGGTTCGGGCCTGACCGATGTTCTGGGTTTCCGGCGTGGTGCTCAGGTAGAAGGAAACCGACGCCTCGCCGCGATGGGCGACAAGTTTCTGCAACTCGGGAGCGGTGGGAATATCGACATAAAGCATGGGTACCTCATTATGATGTCCTGAAGATGTGGGCCTTGCACGACGCCGGTTCAACCGTACGACTTGCCGGAAGGCGGCTGCCCACCTTGACAGCATAGGGTGGCGAGCGCATATCCGAGTGGAATAGTCGGAGACTCGCAGCATGTTCATCCAGACCGAATCCACGCCGAACCCCGCGACGCTGAAGTTCCTGCCCGGCCAGACCGTGCTGGAGCTTGGCACTGCCGACTTTCCGTCTGCCGAGGCCGCCGAGAAGTCGCCGCTTGCAAGGCGCATCTTCGCGGCTGGCGGCGTGACCGGGGTCTTCTTCGGCACGGATTTCGTCACCGTGACCAAGGCCGAGACTGTCGACTGGGCCCATATCAAGCCGCAGATTCTGGGCGCGATCATGGAGCATTACCAGTCGGGCGCGCCCGTCATCGAAGGTGAAGGCTCGACCGGCGGCGGCCATGCCGAACATACCGGCGAGGATGGCGACATCGTGCGACAGATCAAGGAACTCCTCGACACCCGCGTCAGGCCCGCCGTGGCACAAGATGGCGGCGACATCACCTTCCACGGCTTTGACCGGGGCGTGGTCTACCTGCACATGCAGGGTGCCTGCGCGGGCTGCCCGTCTTCCACACTGACGCTGAAGATGGGGATCGAAAACCTGCTGCGGCACTATATCCCGGAAGTGCTGGAAGTCCGCCCGGTCGCTGCATAACCGCGCGGCCTGATCCTTCGTGGTGGCGCCTCGCTCCCTTCGGGTCGCTCCTCGCGAGTCGGTCAGCGACGAGAAGTCGAAGACGCACGAGGAGCTTCCGTTGCTTGCCTTCGACACGTCCGGCCCGTGGTGCGCAGCCGCGTTGCTGCTGCCCGCCCCCCTGAACACGTGCCGCGTGATCCAGCGGCTTGAGCCGATGGAGAAGGGTCAGGCCGAACGTCTTTTCCCGCTGCTGGAAGGGCTCCTCGCTGAAGGCGGGATCGGCTGGCCCGACCTCAAGGCGCTGGCTGTCGGCACTGGCCCGGGCAATTTCACCGGCGTCCGAATCTCGGTTGCCGCCGCCCGTGGCCTGGCGCTTGGACTGGGCATCCAAGCCGTTGGCGTGACGCGACTGGAGGCTCTTGCCTTCGGGCTGCCCCGGCCGCTTCGCGTGATCGAGGATGCGCGCCGGGGTGAGGCCTATGTCCAGGACTTCACCGAAGACGGCCCCGGTCCCGCTCGGCTTGCCGTGGCAAGCAGTGTCGGGGGCCGGGCGCCCGCAACCGGCAGCGCCGCAGGTCCAGCCGCCCTTGATCCCGCCATGCCGCTTGCCGAGGCTATCGCCCGGATCGGTGCAACCCGCGCAGGCACGCCGCAGCCTCGTCCCGCCCCGTTCTACCTGCGTGGTGCGGATGCTGCCCCACCCTCCGACCCGCCGCCAGTGATCCTGCCGTGACACCCGAGGTTCTGGCCGCCCTGCACACCCGCGCTTTCCGCACGCCCGCTCCGTGGAGCCCTGCCGACTTTGCCGGGCTTCTTGCCGATCCACTTTGCTTCCTGCTGGTCGAGGGCGACGCGGGCTTCCTTTTGGGACGTGCCGTCGCGGGCGAGGCCGAACTGCTGACCATCGCTGTCGCACCGGAAGCACGGCGTCGGGGGCTGGGTCGCAAGCTGGTCGCACGATTTCTTTACCAGGCGCAGCTTCGGGGGGCAGAGCGGGCCTTCCTTGAGGTCGCCGCGGACAATGCCGCCGCCACAGGGCTATACGAATCGGCCGGTTTTGCCCCTGCAGGCCGCAGGCGGGGCTATTACCTGACGCCCGAGGGCCAGCGCATCGATGCCCTGCTCATGGCGCGGGAATTGGCAGCCGCGCCTTCGGGGTGAAAAAGTTTGACCAAAGGGTCAAGTTGCCGCACCTGCAAAAAGAATCCCGCTTGACCCCCATGCGGGCTTTGCCCCTAATCAGCGGCAGGAACCGCCCGCGACCGGGAAACCGGCGGACAGGGCGTCAATGTGTTCGTCAACCGGGAGACTATCCATGAGCCTTATGAAAACCCTTGCCGGGGCCACCTGTGCGTTCGCCCTGCTGTCGGGCGTCGCCGCAGCGGAACCTGCGATCATCTTCGACCTTGGCGGCAAGTTCGACAAATCCTTCAACGAGGCCGCCTTCAACGGCGCGACCCGTTGGGCCGAGGAAACCGGCGGCACCTTCAAGGAACTGGAGATGCAGGACGAAGCCCAGCGCGAGCAGGCGCTGCGCCGTCTGGCCGAAGCGGGCTCCAACCCGGTCGTCATGACCGGCTTTGCCTTCGGCGACGTGCTGAACAAGGTCGCCCCGGACTTCCCGAACACCAAGTTCGCGATCATCGACATGGTCGTGGAACAGCCGAACGTGAAGTCGGTCGTCTTCAACGAGCACGAAGGGTCCTACCTCGTCGGCATGATGGCGGGCCTTGCCACCAAGTCCGGCACCGTCGGCTTCATCGGCGGCATGGACATCCCGCTGATCCGCAAGTTCGGCTGCGGCTATGCCCAGGGCGTTCTGGCCGCGAAACCCGACGCCAAGGTCGTGCTGAACATGACGGGCACCACCCCGGCTGCCTGGAACGACCCCGTCAAGGGCGCGGAACTGGCCAAGGGCCAGAAGGCGCAAGGCGCGGACGTGATCTATGCGGCGGCGGGCGGCACTGGTGTGGGCGTGCTGCAGGCAGCGGCGGACGAAGGCATCCTGTCGATCGGCGTCGACAGCAACCAGAACTACATGCACCCGGGCAAGGTCCTGACCTCGATGCTCAAGCGCGTCGACAACGCCGTATACGAGGCCTTCAAGGAAGGCGAAGCGCTGACCCCCGGCATCAACGTCATGGGTCTGGCGAACGAAGGCGTCGGCTATGCGATGGACGAAAACAATGCCGCGCTCGTCACCCCGGAAATGCAGGCCGCAGTTGATGCGGCGGCAGAAAAGATCAAGTCCGGCGAACTCGTGGTCCATGACTACATGTCGGACAACACCTGCCCGGCCGCCGCGTTCTGATCGGATGACAGCCTGAAATGAAAGGTGCCGCGCCAGTCACCTGGCGCGGCACTTTGCAACCGGCACCCGTCAAAGCCGCAGTCAAGCGGCAAGGGGCCGTGCACCACGGGGGAAGATATGGCTGATGCATCATTCGCCATCGAACTGAAAGGCATCTCGAAGGCCTTCGGTCCGGTGCAGGCGAACAAGGACATCAACATCGCGGTGCCGAAGGGCACGATCCACGGCATCATCGGCGAAAACGGTGCGGGGAAGTCCACGCTGATGTCGATCCTGTATGGCTTCTACAAGGCCGACGCAGGACAGATTTTCGTCAACGGTCAACTGACCGCAATCCCCGATAGCCAAAGCGCCATCCGCGCCGGCATCGGCATGGTCTTCCAGCACTTCAAGCTGGTGCAGAATTTTTCGGTCCTGGAAAACATCATCCTGGGCGTCGAAGACGGCCCGATGCTGAACACCTCGCTGTCGAAGGCGCGCAAGGAACTGGAACGTCTGGCGCGGGACTACGACCTGGAGGTCGACCCCGACGCGCTGATCGAGGACCTGTCCGTAGGCCACCAGCAGCGGGTGGAGATCCTGAAGGCCCTCTACCGTCAGGCCGAAATCCTAATCCTGGACGAGCCTACGGGTGTCCTGACCCCCGATGAGGCCGACCACCTGTTCCGCATCCTGCGGGGCCTGAAGGACCAAGGCAAGACCGTGATCCTGATCACCCACAAGCTGCGCGAGATCATGGAGGCCACCGACAACGTGAGCGTCATGCGGCGCGGCACGATGGTCGCCACGGTCAAGACCGCCGAGACCAGCCCCGAGCAACTGGCCGAGCTGATGGTGGGCCGCAAGGTGCTGCTGGAGGTCGACAAGGGCGTGGCCAAGCCGGGTGAGGTGGTGCTGTCCGTGCAGGACCTGCGCGTGCGGGATGAGCACAAGGTGGAACGGCTGAAAGGCATCAGCTTCGAGATCCGCGCCGGCGAGATTCTTGGCATCGCCGGGGTGGCTGGTAACGGGCAGTCCGAGCTTCTGGCCGCCTTGGGCGGGATGCAGCCGGCAACCGGGACCGCAACGCTGAAGGGCGCGGTGCTTCCCCTGTCCGGCACCGGGTCTGACGGCCAAAGCCGCCGCCGCGCGGGCATCGCCCATGTCCCCGAAGACCGCCACCACTATGGCCTGATCCTGGACTTCACCGCCTGGGAGAACGTGGCCTTCGGCTATTTCAACGACCCGGACTATCAGAAGAACGCGCTCTTCATGGACAACGACGCGATCCGCGCCGACACCGAAAAGAAGATGGCCAAGTTCGACGTCCGCCCACCGATCGCGACCTTGCCCGCCAAAAGCTTTTCCGGCGGCAACCAGCAGAAGATCGTCGTCGCGCGCGAGATGGAGCAGAACCCCGCGCTTCTGCTGATCGGCCAGCCGACACGGGGCGTCGACATCGGCGCGATCGAGTTCATCCACAACCAGATCATCGCGCTGCGTGACGCAGGGGCGGCGATCCTGCTGGTCAGCGTCGAGTTGGACGAGATCATGTCGCTGTCGGACCGCATCGCCGTGATGTTCGACGGCAGGCTGATGGGCTTCCGCGACCCCGAGACGACGAACGAACGGGAATTGGGCCTGCTGATGGCCGGGGTAACCGGGAAAGGGGAAGCGGCATGAGCGTCGGCAAGGTCGCGTTCGGCCTTTCCATATTGTGCTGCGTTCCTGTCCAGGCAGAGGTCCTGCTGGTCTGCGCCTTCCCAACCCTTCCCGACGCGGTCATCCGTTATCCGGACGATCCAGCGGCAGAAAAGACAATGCAGGTCGGGGCGCGACCCGCGGTTACTTTTCAGGAAGGCCAGGGAGCCGGTCGGATTCTGTCAGCTAACGTCGATGGCTATTCCTTCCAGATTGCGCCCGAAAACTCATACATGGACGTTCTCCGCGAAGGGGCCACGATCCAGAGCGAGCAGGGAGATTGCGTCACAGTCGGAGGGCCGACCAACGATCAGCCGCTAAGCCTGGAAAGCGGGGACCAGGCTCAGGACGCTCCAGTAGCTGAACCGACCCCGAGTAAGGGGCGCTGGAAGACCACGGAAGAGAAATCCGCCTTCGACGACAGCCGGACCGTCGTGCTGTCGATCGAGTCGAATGAGACTGTGCGCGGACAGTTCGGCGCCCCGGGTCCGGCGTTTATGTACTTGCGCTGCATGGAAAACACGACCTCTGCCTATCTTTGGATCAACGAACTCTTCCTAAGCGATATTCAGGGCTACGGAGTGGTCGACTATCGGATCGATGATCGCAAGGCGTCAAAGCTTCGTGCCGAAAGCTCAACCGACAACAAGGCCCTTGGGGTCTGGTCGGGTGGCAAGGCGATTCCGTTCATCAAGGAGATGTTGGGCGGAGGACGCATTGCCTTTCGGGCCACGCCGTTCAACGAAAGTCCCGTTGAGTTCACATTTGACCTGACCGGACTGGACGCGGCAGTCGCGCCCTTGCGGGAGGCTTGTGCATGGTAAGTCTTGTCCCACAGGATCCAAATACGATGATACACGACCGGAGGGCCGCCTGATGGACCGCTTGCCACGCTGGGCCGATGTCGCCCTGGTTCCCTTCGTCTCGCTGCTGCTGGCCGCGATCATCTCGGCCCTGGTCATCATCGCCATCGGGCAGGACCCGTGGGAGGCGATCACCGTCATGGTCCAGGGATCGGTGATGAACGCCTATGGCTGGGGCTATACGCTGTATTACGCGACCAGTTTCATCTTTACCGGCCTTGCGGTGACCGTGGCCTTCCATGCCGGTTTGTTCAACATCGGTGGCGAAGGTCAGGCGCAGTTGGGCGGTCTGGGCGTGGCGATGGCACTTCTGTTCATTCCCTGGCCGCATTGGACGATTGCCCTGGTGGCCGCAGCCTGCGGGGCGGCGCTGTTCGGGGCGGCCTGGGCGGCGATCCCGGCCTACCTGCAGGCCAAGCGCGGCAGCCATATCGTGATCACCACGATCATGTTCAACTATATCGCCGCCAGCCTGATGATCTTCATGCTGGTCGACGTGCTGCGCCCCCCCGGCAAGATGGACCCGACCACCGCCAATTTCCCGCCCGCGGCGCATTTGCCCAGCCTGAACGAAATCCCCGGCCTGAACCTGATCTTCACCAGCGGCGTGCCCGCAAACGTCACTTTCTTCATCGCGCTGGCGATGGCGGTGGTGGTCTGGGGGCTTTTGTGGCGGACGCGGCTTGGCTACCAGATCCGCGCCTTCGGCAAATCCGAGCCAGCGGCGCGTTATGCCGGGATCAACCCGACGCGGATCATCATGATCGCCATGCTGATCTCGGGCGGGCTTGCGGGCCTGATGGCGATCAACAACGTGATGGGCGAGGCAGAGCGGCTTCTGGGCAACTCGGCGTCCGGGGCGGGCTTCATCGGCATCGCCGTGGCGCTGATGGGGCGGAACCATCCGATCGGCGTGGTGCTGGCGGCGCTCTTGTTCGGGTTCCTGTTCCAGGGCGGGGCGGAGCTGGGCCTTTGGACCAAGATCCCGATCGAGCTTCGGACCGTCGTGCAGGGTTTGGTGATCCTGTTCACTGGTGCCTTGGACGTGATGGTGCGGATGCTGCTGATCCGCATCTTCGCCGTCTTCCGTGGTCGCAAACTGGAGGCCGCGTGATGGATTACGCAACGCTTCTGCAAATCCTCGACTCGACCCTGCGGCTGGCAACGCCGCTCTTGCTGGCCTGCCTTGCGGGACTTTATTCGGAACGCTCCGGCGTCTTCGACATCGGTCTTGAGGGCAAGATGCTGGTCGCCGCGATGTGCGCTGGCGCCGTGGCGTTCTACACTGGCAATGCCTGGGTGGGAGCGCTGGCGGGGATCGCCGGGTCCATGCTTTTTGCCCTGATCCACGGGGTCACCTCGATTACCTTCCGGGGTAACCAGCTGATCGCGGGGGTGGCGTTGAACTTCCTGGCTTCAGGGATGACCGTGCTGGTCGCGCAGTACCTTTTTGGCCAGGGCGGGCGCACCCCGCCTTTGACCGGGGGTGCCCGGTTCAATCCGATCACCCTTCCCTTTGCCGATGCGGTGAAGGATGTCCCCGTGGTGGGCACCTTCTACCATGAGGTGATTTCGGGCCATTCGATCCTGGTCTATGCCGCCTTCGGCATCGTCGCACTGACCTGGTGGGTCCTTTACCGCACCCGCTATGGCCTGCGCCTGCGGGCCGTGGGCGAGAACCCGGCGGCGGTCGATACTGCCGGGGTCAGCGTGGTGGGCCTGCGCTTTTCAGCCGTGATGGTGACCGGCGTCCTGTGCGGGCTGGCCGGGGCCTACATGGCGACGGCGCTGCAGGCGGGCTTCGGCAAGGAGATGACGGCGGGCCGGGGCTACATCGCGCTGGCGGCGCTGATCTTTGCCAAGTGGCGCCCGGTGCAGGCGATGTATGCCTGTCTTCTGTTCGGCTTCTTCCAGGCGCTTGCGCTGCGGCCCGACGTGGTGCAGGCGGTGGTACAGGTGAAGGTGCCCGTCCCCTTCCTGGACGCACTGCCCTATATCCTTACCGTCCTGGTCCTGGCCGGGTTTGTTGGCAAGGCCATCCCGCCCCGCGCCGGCGGAGAGCCCTACGTCAAGGAGCGCTAAGGTATGAACCGGACCGTCGTGCTGCTTCTGGCAACCTTGGGTGCACCTGCCGCAGCCGAAACGCTGGCAGAGCTGCGCAACGGGCTGACCGGGCGAGAGATCACGGTGAGCGGTCACATCGGCACCGGCCTCGACATCGGCGATGACGAGGCGCTGTCGTTCCGCGACCTCGACGGAAACACCTACCCCGTGGTGTTCGATGCCGGACGCACCGCCCGCAAGACGCTGGAGGGCTGCAAGTTTGCCATGTTCGGAGGTGGTTCGCCCTGCGCGATGGACGGCAAGGCCGAACTGGAACTGGACGGCTCGCGGCTACGTCTCATCATCTACGAGGTCGCCAGCATCGCCCCACCTGCACCCTTGAAGTGAGCCCATGACCGATACGAACACCCTTTCCGCCCTGATCCGCTCCCGTGCGGGAGAGGCCCCGGTGGCCTTGGGCCTGATCCTTGGTTCAGGCCTGGGACACCTTGCCCACGCAGTCGAGGGGGTGGCGATTCCCTATGCCGACTTGCCCGGCTTCCCGCATGTCGGCGTTTCTGGCCACAACCCGAACCTTCACATCGGCACGTTGGAGGGGGTCCGGGTCGCCGTCTTTGGCGCGCGCGAGCATTACTACGAATCCGGCAATCCCCGCGCCATGTTGCTGCCACTGCAGGTGCTTAAGGCATTGGGGGCTGACAGCCTGATCCTGACCAATGCCGCAGGGTCGATGCGCCCCGATGTCCCGCCGGGCAACGTGATGCTTCTGTCGGACCACATCAACTATTCCGGCCTTAACCCGCTGATCGGCGAAAAGACCGATGCCCGTTTCGTGCCGATGACCGATGCCCACGACCCGGGCCTTCGCGCCTCGCTGAAAGCGGCTGCCGCAGCGCAGGGCATTGACCTGCCGGAAGGTGTCTACTGCTGGTACTCCGGTCCCTCGTTCGAGACCCCCGCCGAGATCCGCATGCTGAAACTGCTGGGCGGTGACGCCGTGGGAATGTCTACCGTGCCCGAGGTGATCCTGGCGCGCTTTCTGGGCCTGCGGGTCGCGGCCATTTCCACGATCACCAACATGGCCGCCGGCATGTCGGACGAGAAGATCAGCCACGAACACACCAAGGCGATGGCCCCGCTTGGTGCGGCAAAACTGGAACGCATCCTGCGGGAATTTCTGCGCTCACAGCATTGAGACGACGGGGCGTTTGACATCCCCGGCAAAGCCGCGCAACCCTTTGAAGACCCCGCCGCTTTCGCCCCGTCCCGCCTCTCCGACCGATTGCCGCCCTGATGCAGCTTTACCTTCCTATCGCCGAGGTTTCGGTCAATGCCTTCCTCATTCTGGGGTTGGGCGGCATCGTGGGGTTCTTGTCGGGCATGTTCGGGGTCGGTGGCGGATTTCTGATCACGCCCTTGCTGTTCTTCATCGGTGTCCCGCCCGCCGTGGCCGTGGCGACCGGGGCCAATCAGGTCGTCGCTTCGTCGATCTCGGGTGTGCTGGCACAGCTTCGGCGGAAGGGCGTCGACTTCACGATGGGGGGCGTCCTGCTGGCGGGGGGGGTCGTCGGCTCGGTCCTGGGGGTCTGGGTCTTCGGCATAATGACCCGGCTGGGGCAGATCGACCTTTTTGTCCAGCTGTCCTACGTGATCTTCCTGGGCCTGATCGGTGCGATGATGTTCCAGGAAAGCCTGCGGACCCTTCTGCGGTCGCGCAAGCCGGGCGGCCCGCCGATCCGCCGGGCGCATGTCCATTCCTGGGTCCACGGCCTGCCGTTCAAGATGAAGTTCCGGGCGAGCGGGCTTTACATCAGCGTCATTCCCCCGGTGCTGATCGGGGCTGCCGTGGGCTTTCTGTCGGCGATCATGGGGGTCGGCGGCGGCTTCATCCTGGTGCCGGCGATGATCTACCTGTTGGGGATGCCCACCAAGGTCGTGATTGGCACCTCGCTCTTCCAGATCATCTTCGTGACCGGTTTCACCACGGTCATGCATGCGGTGAACAGCCAGACCGTCGACATGATGCTGGCGCTGATCCTGATCCTTGGCGGCGTCGTCGGTGCCCAGATCGGCACGCGGGTCGGCGTCCGGCTCAAGGCTGAGCAGTTGCGCATCCTGTTGTCATTGCTGGTCCTGGCGGTCTCGATCCGCATCGCGGTCGATCTTCTGGTCCGGCCGTCCGAACTTTACTCGGTTGCGGGGGTCCTGCCGTGATCCGCGCATTTGCCCTTCTGCTGGCCCTTGCCTGTCCCGCCGCGGCGCAAGAGGTCATCGTCGCCGGGATGAGCCAGAACCGCGTCTCGATCACCGCCGATTTCGACGGGTCAGAAATCCTGATCTACGGCGCCGTCAAGCGCGACTCGCCGCCGCCCGAGGGCGGGCCGCTGGAGGTGATCGTGACGGTCGAGGGGCCCTCCAGCCCCGTTGCCGTGCGTCGCAAGGACCGGGTGGCGGGGATCTGGATCAACAACGCCTCGGTCCGGGTCGACAGCGCGCCCAGCTTCTACGCCGTTGCGACCACGGGGCCGCTGAACTACATCCTGTCCGATATCGACAACCTGCGCCACGGCATCACCATCGAACGGATGATCCGCGCCATCGGCATATCGGACGAGGCGGACAAGGCAGGGGAATTCGTGCTGGCCCTGCTGCGGGTCCGCACCGACGAGGGGCGCTACCGGGTGCTTGAAGGCAAGGTCGAGCTGACAGAAGACACCCTGTTCCGCACCGACGTGATCCTGCCCGCGAACCTGACCGAGGGCGAGTACAAGGTTCGCCTGTTCCTTCTGCGCGACAAGCGGGTCATCGCCACGCAGGAGCGGGTGATCGGCGTTCGCAAGGAGGGTCTGGAGCGGTTCATCTTCAACCTCGCCCAGCAGCAGCCGCTGGCCTATGGCCTGTTGTCGCTGGCGCTGGCCGCACTGGCCGGCTGGGGTGCGTCGGCGGCGTTCCGGCTGATGCGGGCCTGAACGGGCTCTCCTCGTGCGCCTTCGGCTTCTCGTCGCACGCGAGGGGTGACGAAGTCACCGACGCGCAGGTCGCAAGGTCACTTCTTCTTCGCCAGCGCCGCCTCAAGCGCCACGATCCGGGCTTCCAGCGCCGCGTTCTCTTCGCGCGCCTTCTGAGCCATCGCGCGGGCGGCATCGAATTCCTCACGCGTCACGAAGTCGCGGTCGGCCATCCAGCGGTCGACGAAGCTTTTCATCGCCGTCTCGGCCTCGGTCTTGGCGCCCTGGGCCACGCCCATCGCATTGGTCATGAGCTGGCTCATGTCGTCGAAGAACTTGTTGCGGGTCTGCATGGGCACTCTCCTGCGCTTTCACTCTATATGGCCCCGCCCCGCCCGCAGGGCAAGCCGCGCCGTGCCGCAGGTTGACATCGCGCCCCCTGCCCGCGACAAGCGATCCAAAAGCTGCACAGGGCCCGCATGATCCCCTTCCCCGACATCTCGCCCAACCTGTTCGAGATCGAGCTTTTCGGCTTCACACTGGCTTTGCGCTGGTATGCGCTGGCTTACATCGTGGGCCTGCTGTTCGGCTGGTGGGTCGTCCTGCGCGCCGTGAGAACCCCCCGGCTCTGGTCCGGTGCCCCGCCGATGACCCCGGATCAGGTCGAGCGCCTGCTGACCTGGATCATCGTCGGCGTGATCCTGGGCGGGCGGCTGGGCTATGTCCTGTTCTACGACCTGCCCACCTACCTGGCCGACCCCCTGCAGATCGTCCGGGTCTGGGAGGGCGGCATGGCCTTCCACGGCGGCTTCCTTGGGGTCGTCGTCGCCGCGCTGTGGTTCGGTCGGCGCGAGAAGATCCCGCTACTGTCGATGGGCGACCTTCTGGCCTTGGCCACCCCCGTCGGGTTGATGCTGGGACGCCTGGCGAACTTCGTCAACGCCGAGCTTTGGGGCCGCCCGACCACGCTGCCCTGGGGCGTGATCTTCCCGGGCGAGGCCGCGCAGACCTGCGAGGGCGTCGCCGGCCTTTGTGCCCGGCACCCAAGCCAGTTGTATCAGGCCGGGCTGGAGGGGTTGGTGTTGGCCATCGTCCTTCTTTGGCTGGCCTTCCGCACCGGGGCACTGAAGCGACCGGGCCTTGTCATGGGCGTCTTTCTGACGGGCTATGGTCTTGCCCGTTTCGTGGTCGAATTCTTCCGCCAGCCCGACGCGCAATTCGTCAGCCCGGGCAACCCGATCGGCTGGGCGGTCCAGTTCGGCCAGTTCGGCCTGACCATGGGCCAGCTTCTGTCGCTGCCGATGATCGCCCTTGGCCTTTGGTTCGCCCTTCGCTCCCGGGCGCAATAAGGCGGGCCGGCATGACCCCCCTCGCCCGCCTTCTGGTTCAGCGCATCCGCGAGACCGGGCCGATCACCGTGGCCGACTATATGGCCGAGTGTCTGCTGCATCCGGTCCACGGCTACTACACCACCCGCGACCCGTTCGGAGCCGCGGGGGATTTCACCACCGCCCCCGAGATCAGCCAGATGTTCGGCGAGCTTCTGGGGCTCGCCCTGGCCCAGGCCTGGCTGGACCGAGGCTCCCCCGCCCCGTTTACCCTGGCCGAGCTTGGCCCCGGGCGTGGCACGCTGATGGCCGACATCCTGCGCGCGACCAGGGCGGTCCCAGGCTTTCAGGCCGCGGCACGGATCGCCCTGGTCGAAGTCTCGCCCCATCTGCGACAGGTCCAGGCCGCGACGCTGTCCGGCCATGCGCCCGAATGGGTCGACCGCATCGAGGACCTGCCGGATCGCCCCCTGTTCCTGATCGCCAACGAATTCCTCGACGCCCTGCCGATCCGCCAGTTCCAGCACGGCCCCGACGGCTGGCAGGAACGCCTGGTCGGCCTGCGGGACGGGGCGCTGACCTTCGGCCTTTCTGACCCGCTGCCGCAGGTTCCCGACACCCCCGCCTTGCGCCACGCCCCCGAGGGTGCGCTGGTCGAGGACAACCTGACGGCCCGGATTGCCGTGGCTGAAGTTTCCACCCGGATCGCCCGTCATGGCGGCGTTGCCTACTGGATCGACTACGGCGGCTGGCGGTCGCAGGGGGACACGCTTCAGGCCCTGCGCCAGCACAAACCCGATGACCCATTGGCCCATCCGGGCAAGGCCGACCTGACCGCCCATGTCGATTTCGAGCCGCTCGCCGCTCTGGCCCAGGCCTTTGCCTACGATACCCAGGGCGCGGTCCTGACCCGCCTTGGCATTGACACCCGCGCCGAGCGGCTTTCGCGGAACCTCACCGGAGCGGCGCTGGAAAGCCACCGGGCAGCGCATCGCCGCTTGACCGCCCCCACGGAAATGGGTTCGGTGTTCAAGATGCTGGCGATCACCTCCGCCGGCTCTCCGCCACCCCCCGGATTCGCCTGATGCCCAGCACACTGGAAATCATCACTTCAGACGCACTCGACGCCCGCCACGGCTTCTTCACCCGCAAGGGCGGGGCGTCCTCGGGCATCTTTGCCGGGCTGAACTGCGGCACCGGGTCCTCGGACCAGACCGAGATCGTCGCCATCAACCGCGCCCGCGTGGCCGAGGCGATGGAGGTGGGACCCGAGATGCTGGTCACCGTCCACCAGGTCCATTCCGCAAGGGCGATCCCGGTGACCGGCCCGCTGTCGATCCGCCCCGAGGCCGATGCGCTGGTCACCGACCGGCCGGGGGTGCTGCTGGCCGTCCTGACCGCCGACTGCCAACCCGTTCTTTTCGCCGATCCCGAAGCCAAGGTCGTCGGTGCTGCACATGCCGGCTGGCGTGGCGCGGTGGACGGGGTGCTGGAAGCGACCATCGACGCGATGGAATCGTTGGGGGCGCGTCGGTCGAACATCAGCGCGGTGATCGGCCCGACGATCAGTCAGGCCGCCTATGAGGTGGGCCCCGAGTTCTTCGACCGCTTCCGCGCCGAGGACGAAGAGAGCACGCGCTTCTTCGCCAATGGCAAGGATGACCGGATGCTCTTTGACCTGCCCGGCTATGGCCTTTACCGGCTCCGCAACGCAGGGGTGAAAGAGGCGCATTGGACAGGACACTGCACCTACCGTGATCCAGCCCGGTTTTATTCCTTTCGGAGAACAACGCATGCCGGAGAGGCGGATTATGGTCGACTCATATCGGTAATAAGGCTTTGAATTCGCTGAATGGGGCGTGAAAATGCTCTGATTGCAGCACCTTTCTTCCCCAACCTTGCCGCAATCGCCCGTCAAGCATACCCCAACAGGTTGTATTACGACGGGGGATCCGATGATCATCCAGATGAAAACCAAGCGCCGCTGGATCCTGTCGATCCTTGAAACTGTTGGCGACGGGGAAGACACCCGCATCGTCGCCCGCGCCTCGGCACGCCAGACCTCGGCCCGCACGGCGATGGTTTCTGGCCAGAAGGGCTTTGCGATGCGGCTGAAGACCGCGACGCGCCAGGTCTCGGACGCCTCGCGCTAGGGCGGAACCTTCAGCTCAGGCGTGCTTGGCCAGCCGCGCTTCCAGGACATCGAACGGCAGACCGGGCTCGTCCTTGGCACAGCGGATGACAAGGCTGGTCTTCACGTTTGCGACGTGGTCGGCCTTGAGCAGTTCCTCGGTCAGGAAGGTTTGAAAGGTCGACAGGTCCGGCGAGACGCATTTCAGGATGAAGTCGATCTCGCCGTTCAGCATGTGACACTCCCGCACCAGCGGCCAGGCGCGGCAGCGCGCCTCGAAGGCGGCAAGGTCGGCCTCGGCCTGGCTGTTCAGCCGCACCATGGCGAAGACCTGGACCTCAAAGCCCAGTTCGCGCGCGTTGATGTCGGCGTGGTAGCCGCGGATGAAGCCCTGTTCTTCCAGGCCCCGCACCCGGCGCAGGCAGGGCGGTGCAGAGATGCCCACGCGGCTTGCCAGCTCGACGTTGGTCATCCGGCCATCAGCCTGAAGCTCTGCCAGGATCTGACGGTCGATGGGATCAAGCTTGTGCGCGGCCATGGTGCCTCCGTTCTGCGGCCTTACTTAAGCATGGGGTCGCCCGTGCGCAATAATATTTCAACCGAACGCAAGAAAACGATGCCAATCGCATCGTGCATGCCCGCCATGCAGGGGCTTTCCTGCCCGCCTGCGCATGGATATATCGAGGGCCGACAGATGGGGGACAGCATGGGCGAGACGCGGCATACACGGGTTCTGATCATCGGCTCTGGCCCAGCGGGGTATACCGCTGCCGTCTACTCGGCGCGCGCGATGCTGGAGCCCCTTCTGATCCAGGGGCTGCAGCCAGGCGGCCAGCTGACCATCACGACCGAGGTCGAGAACTGGCCCGGCGACCACACGGTCCAGGGCCCCGACCTGATGGTGCGGATGGAGCAACACGCCAAGGCGATGGGGGCCGAGGTGATCTCGGACTATATCACCAGCCTGGACCTGTCGCAGCGGCCTTTCACCGCGCAGGCGGACAGCGGGATGACGTATACGGCCGACGCGGTGATCCTGGCCACGGGGGCGCAGGCGAAGTGGCTGGGGTTGCCCTCGGAGGAGAAGTTCAAGGGCTTCGGCGTGTCGGCCTGCGCGACCTGCGACGGCTTCTTCTATCGCGGGAAAGAGGTGGTGGTCATCGGGGGCGGGAATACTGCCGTTGAAGAAGCTCTGTTCCTGACCAACTTCGCGTCGAAGGTGACGCTGATCCACCGGCGCGACAGCCTGCGGGCCGAAAAGATCATGCAGGATCGGTTGTTCAAGAACCCGAAGATCGCCGTCGTCTGGGACAGCGAGGTGACCGAGGTTGCCGGGACCGAGGCTCCATTGGGGGTGACGGCGGTGAAGACGCGCAATCTGAAGACCGGGGTCGAGGGGGAAATTCCCTGCGACGGGTTCTTCGTCGCGATCGGCCACGCTCCGGCGTCGGAGCTGGTGAAGGACCAGCTGCCGCTACATTCCGGCGGGTATGTGGTGGTCGAACCGGGCTCGACCCGGACGGGGGTCCCGGGGGTCTTCGCGGCCGGGGATCTGACCGACCACATCTACCGGCAGGCCGTCACCAGCGCCGGGATGGGCTGCATGGCGGCGCTGGATGCGGAGAAGTTCCTGGCGGGGCACTAGCTGCCCACCGTGGACAGATTTGTGGCCCCTTGGGAATCAAGGGGTTGGGTGCGGGCGTTCAGGGTTTCTTAACGGTTGCTCGTCGTGCGCCTTCGGCTTCTTCTCGCGGGACCACAGCGAGGAGAAGCCGAAGGCG
>NZ_JAUXZE010000090.1 GCF_030694085.1 Tabrizicola sp.
GCGGTAGGCCAGGATCGTCTGGAGCTCGTTGATGGCCTTGACCTTGCGGTCGATGATCACCGCGCGGCTGACCTCGGAGGACAGCGCTGCGCGTATCTCGATCCCGTTGTCCTGCAGGTACTCCTGGAAGCGCTCGGGCAGTTCAGCTTCACCGTAGTAGTCGGCGGAGGGCAGGCTGTCGAACCACGCCTCGTAGATCTCGTTGATGTCGCGCTTGTCGGCCTCTGCACCTTCGGCCGGGATGGTCTGCGAGATCACTGCGGCGGCCTGCTGCAGACGTTTGTCCTCGGATGCCTGAGCGGTTGCAAGGATGCGCTGCTCGAGCTGATCGAATGTTGCTTTGAGGGTGGCTCCATGGGGTACCAGTGGGGCACCCTGCGCGTCGAAATGAATGTTGCCGTAGAAGCGGGCGTAGGCTTCGTGCGGAGACATGCCGTTGACGACGCCGCGCACGAAGGAGAAGTCTTCAACGGTGAGTTCGTCCAGGTCGGCAAAGGTCGGGACTCGGTAGCCCGCCTGCCTGCCCCTGGGCAGCTTGACCTTTTCGAGGGTTAGGGGGGCGGCGTCGTTCTTGCGCGGCCGCCCACGCCCGCGTTTGGACGCCGGCGCGGCCAGCGCGACCGGCTCCACGACCGCGGGTAAGGCCTCGGCGGTCTCTTGCGTGGGATCTTCCTGCATGGGGCCTCCTGTCGGTCGTGTGTGGGGTTGCGGTCTTAGATCTCGCCTGCAGGCCTGTTGGCGTCGCTGGGCGAGGTCGCTGTGGCCTGCAGCACCCCGCGCGCGAAGTCCATGATCAGGCGCTGGCGGGTCTGTACCTTGTCCTGCGCGCTCTGCTCGACTGCCTCACGCTGGTGCGGCGCCCACGTGCTGATGGCCTGCAGCCAGTCGTCGATGGCCTGAATCTCTTTGATCGCCACATGGGCCTTGCGGTGCCAGTGGTCGCGCTCCTGCTCGGTCATGCGCGAGAGCGCGCGGCGGACCGGCTCCATGCGCGCCAGGAACGCTTCCAGCGCGTCAGGCGAGGGCAGGGGGCCAGGGGAGGGCGGTTGGGCTGCCTGAGTGTGTCGTCGGACGGCCAGGTTGTGCCGGCGGTTTTGTCGCCTCTCGGCGAGGTCGATGCAGATGCCACCCACGACCAAGGTGAAAACCAGCATGCCCAGCCCCTCGAAGAAGCCCCAGTTCATGTCCAAGCCCCGTTTCGGCGGGTTGGTGATGCAGTTGGACTCGCAGGGCAGTGGCGCCATGAGCCCGATCGCTGGGAGCTTTGCTCGCGCCGGTCTTTGCATTTCTTCCGAGAAAGTTTGCAGGACTTCTGAGAACGCGCGCTCATGCGTTTCTCACTCAGTTTTGAACCGGGGCGGCCGTGGGAATTTTGTAAGTCGTTGATTTCCATGAAAAAGGTGGGACGTCCAGGTCGGTACAGGACGGTTCTGCATTTTTGAGATGTTTAAGTTTACGGCATCCTAATAACGGTTAGGCACCCGTGGTTCGTTAATGCCGAAAATTCCCGCGCCCAGACAACTAAATTTGTAACCCTCAAGACCAGTAAAGTTGTAAACGCTCAGCCCGCGCCGGGGTGGCCGAAGCGCGCGCGGCGGCAGTGACCGCAGGCCACGGCACCAGCTGGTTTGAGCCTTCTCCACGGTGC
>NZ_JAUXZE010000102.1 GCF_030694085.1 Tabrizicola sp.
GGGTGCCGCCTGGATCCCGCTCTGGTTCTTCCTGAACCTCTATCTGCAGACCGTGCTGAACCTGTCGGCCTTCGGTTCGGGCCTGGCACTTCTGCCGATGACGCTGGTCATCATGGTCATGATGGTCCGGCTGACCGGCCCTTTGATCGGCAGGTTCGGCGTCAAGCCGGTCATGGTCACCGGCCTGCTGTCCCTCGCCGTGGCGCTGGCGTTCTTCGCTGGCTTGCCCGCCGACGGCACCTTCGCGGCCAACGTCCTGCCGGTCTCGCTCCTTGCGGCGATCGGTATGTCGCTGGCCTATATCCCGGTCACGATGACCGGCATGGGTGGAGCGGCCCCGCAGGACACCGGTCTCGCATCAGGCCTGATCAACACGACCTATCAGGTCGGATCAGCCCTAGGCCTTGCGGTGATGGTTTCGTTCGCCGCCTCGATGCAAGGCGAACCCGAGGCGATGCTGGCGGGCTACCAGACAGCCTTCCTGGGCGCCGCCGTGGTTGCCGCGCTGGCCACCCTGGCCTCTCTGGTCTTCGTTCGCGGCGGTGCGGCCGCCGCCGACGTGCCGGTGGGCTGAACCAAGATCCCCGTGTCCCTGTCCTGCGGGGCGCGGGGACTTCCCGTCCAAACCCGACAAACACCGATCAACCTCTCACGAAAGGAACATGACATGCTTACCCAACTCGCCCGCGCCTGGCGCATCTATTCGCACGAAAAAGCCAGGTCCGCACTTGCCATTCGCCTTGGCCCGCACCTGGCCCGTGATATCGGCACCGAAAAGCCAACGGCAACCTAGATCCGACCGTCCTGCGGGGTGCCTTGCAGCCCAGGGCACCCCTAACCACAAGACTTGAGGCAGCAATCCTTTCAGCAGTGCCAACCGTCCTTGGTAAAGCGCACTCCGGATTATCCAACTTTCCCGCCGGACAGCTACCCATCATGCTTCATCAAGCAGCGCGAAGGGGACCGGACGCAAAGATGGACAAGCTTTCTGTCATGCAAGCCTTCTGCCGCATCGTTGATCGAGGCAACTTTGCGCGGGCGGCAGAGGATCTGGGAGTTTCCGCTACCCTCCTCAGCCGCGAGGTGCGGCTCCTGGAAGAAAACCTCGGCACCATGCTCATCACCCGCACCACCCGCAGCATGTCGCTGACCCAGGCGGGGCGGGTCCATTACGACGAAGCGAAGGGCATACTAGATGCTGTCCACCGGGTCGAGGACAACATCCGCGAAAGCGCGCGGGCGGTCGTTGGCCACTTGCAAATCAATGCGCCTTTGTCCTTCGGACAACTCGTGGGAGCCATGCTTCCAGCGTTTCTGCGGTGCTATCCCGATCTGCGTGTCAGCCCGACGCTGGATGACCGGGTGATCGACATGGTCGAGGGCGGCTTCGACCTGACCTTGCGCATCCGTTCCAGTCTGAAGGTCTCTACGCTCCGGGCCCGCAGACTTGGCGTGGTCCGGGTCGGCATTTCGCGGCACCCGGTTGTCTGGCCCGAACGCGGCACTCCGACGACACCGGCGGACCTCTCGGCGCATGTTGTGGTCGGCTACCTCTTGTCGGAACATTTGACACGCTGGGATCTGCGGGGTCCTGATGGGGCCTTCTCCCTCGCCGTCGACCCCTGCGCCAGGGTCAGTAGCAGCGTCGTCCTGCGGGACCTGCTGATTGCCGGCTGCGGCCTTGGCACGCTGCCCGACTTCATTTCCCGCGCGCCCGAGGTCTCAGGCGCGCTTCAGCGTGTCCTGCACCGGTTCGAACTCCCGCCGCGCGAGATCTGGGCGATCTCTACAGTAGGCCCTTCCAAGCACCTGCGGATCGCCGCCTTCCTCGACCATCTTGAACAGGCACTGGCCCGGGAACTCCCCCCTTCGGTGTAAAGTCTGACTTGCGCTGCGAGGGGTATTTCCCGCTACCCCCAGCATCGATCTTACGGGCAGAGAAACCCCTGCTAGTCAGGATCAGATGACCCGCATACTCGTGCTTTACTATTCCAGCTACGGCCATGTCCTGATCCTAGCCGACGCCGTGGCCGAAGGCGCCCGGACCGGGCCTGGAGCCGCGGTCGACCTCCGTCGCATCCCAGAAACGGTGCCGGCGGACATCCGCAAGAGTGCTGGCTTTGTCGAGGATGACGCCCCGGCTGCCAGCCCGGCCAATCTTGCCGATTATTACGGCATCCTGTTCGGCACACCGACCCGGTTTGGCCTGATGGCCGGGCAGGTGAAGCAGTTCATCGATCAGGCGGGCGGCCTCTGGATGCGCAACGAGCTGGTCGGCAAGGTCGCCGGGGTGTTCGTCTCGACCGGCTCGCAGCATGGCGGACACGAGGCCACGATGCAGCTCCAGTCGCCGACGGCTGAGCCGATGTGATAGTGCCACGCCGAACCGCGTCGTCAGAAGCGAGGTCGGGATCGTCAAGGTAAAGGTTGCCAGCGAAACGAAGCCGATCGCGTCCGTATTCTGGAACAAGGCCGGCCGGCCGGCTGGAGTTGGCTGATGAATACCCCTGACAAGGCATTGAACGATACGCGCAACCTGTCCGAACAGCCGCATGAGCGCATCCGGCGCGACCTTCTGAATGGCGAGCTGTTCCCCGGCGAAAAGTTGCAGATCGAGGCGATCTCCGACCGCTATGGCATCGGCATCGCCCCCGTGCGCGAGGCGTTGAGCCGCCTGTCTTCGGAAGGGCTGGTTGAACGCAAGAGCCAGCGCGGCTTCTTCGTGGCCGAAATCTCGATGACTTCGCTGGAAGAGCTGGTCCAGACTCGGATCTGGCTGGAAACTCTTGCCCTGCGCGAAGCGATCAAGAACGCGACCGAAGACTGGGAGGAACAGCTGGTGCTTGCCTATCACCGTCTGGCGCGCACCAACCGCCGCATGCCCGCCGAGGCGGGCCGCGAAATCTGGGAAGAATGGGAGCAGCGCCTCAAAGAATTCCATATGCTGCTGCTCGACCGTTGTGGGTCCAGCTGGTTTCTCGGTTTCTGCTCGACCATCATGGATCAGGCGGTTCGCTATCGCAAACCGTCAATGAACGTGCACCCCAGTCTCCTGCGTCGCGAGGGTGCCGCGGCCGAACACCAGGCACTTTTGAACGCAGTCATCGACCGGGACGCCGATGGAGCATGTCTGCTTCTTGCGGATCACTACAATACGACGCTCGAAGGATTGCGTGCGGTTATCGAGCCCGGCCAGCAGTGACTAATTCTGAGAAGAGCTGACCTCGCTCCAACCGCGACGAATGGGCACCAAGGTCTAAGCTCGTTGCTCCGTCCGTCTTGGACGCAGTGGCTTGATGCGGTCACATGTGCCGCCTTATCGAGCGCTTTTCAGTTCTGGACTCAGATGCACTCGGCTCCGTCGAGCACCAATGCATGACCTGTCATGAAGGACGACTGATCCGAGGCTAGGAACACGATTCCGCGGGCGATTTCTTCAGCGGTGCCCCAGCGGCCCATCGGGATGTTCCGCGTAACATAGTCCTCCAGCGCGCCGCGGCCGCCCATCTGGCGCTCGAACCCGTCGTTGAAAGGGGTGTCGACGAACCCGGGGCAGAGTGCATTGCAGCGCACGTTGTGGCTTGCATAGTCGACCGCCATCTGTCGGGTCATGGCGATGACCGCGTGCTTGGTTGTGGCGTATGCGATCATCTCGCGGTCGAACTGCACGCCCGAGTTCGACGAGGTGATGATGATCGACCCCTTGCCTTGCGCGGTCATCACCGGCATTGCCGCCCGGGCCGCCACGAAGTGCGACCGGACGTTCAGGCGCCACGAGGCGTCCATCTGGTCGGGAGTGACCTGGTCCAGACGGCCTGGGATCTGGATGCCGGCATGCGAGTGCAGGATGTCCAAGCGTCCGTGCCGGGTTGCGGCACCTGTAATCTCGGCGGTCAGAGCAGCATCGTCGCTTACGTCGACCGCGCGGGCTTCAGCCTTGCCACCGGTCTGCGCGATCTCTTCCGTCACGGCCCGCGCGCGGTCGCTGTCACGATCAGTCACGATGACAAGCGCACCTTCTGCAGCCATGGCTATTGCACCCGCCCGGCCAATGCCCGATCCCGCGCCGGTCACGAAGGCCACGCGATCTTCGAGCAGCATCTTGGAACGCATTGACATCATCCCGCCTTCCGTCCGCGCTGCAGGATCGCCTGTGCCGCGACAAGAAGCAGAAGGGACACCCCCAGGACCATCGTGCCGATGGCATTGATCTCGGGTGTGACCCCACGGCGGATCGAGGAAAAGACGTAAATTGGCAGCGTGGTCTGCGATCCCGCAACGAAGAAGGCGATGATGAAGTCGTCGAAGCTGAAGGTGAAGGCCAGCAGGAACCCGGCAAGGATGCCGGGGAAAATCTGCGGCAGCGTCACCTGCCGGAACGTGCCCCAGGGCGTCGCACCCAGGTCGGCCGAGGCCTCGATCAGGCTGCGGTCCATGCCCGCCATCCGGGCGCGGACGATGATGATGACCAGCGCCATCGCGAACAGCCCATGCGCCGCGATCAGCGAGCCGTACCCGAGCGTAAGCTTTGGGGCGGCGTCGGCCAGCGGCCAGATCGCCGCCAGAATCGGGTTCAGCCAGTCAAAGACCGTGACGAGGGCGATCAGCGTTGCGATGCCGATCACGATTCCGGGCACCATGACGGCGATGTAGATCAGCGCGTCGAAGGCCAGGCGCAGCCGTCCCCTCACCGATTGCAGCGCCATTGCGGCCATCGTGCCGAAGAGGGTGGCCAGCACGGCCGAGCTTAGCGCCACGGTCAGACTGGTGGTCAGCGCGTCCATGACGAAGGGGTTGGACAGCGCCTTTCCGTACCACTGGGTCGAAAAGCCCTGGAACTGCGAGGCGTGGCGTCCGGCGTTGAAGCTGAACAGCGCGATGATCCCGATCGGGATGTACAGGAACAGATAGACGGCAAGCGCATAGATCCGCATGGTTCCCCCCTTACATCAACGAGACATCGTCGCGCCCGCCCGCCCAGCGGCGGGTGAAGTGCAGATAGGCCGCGACGGTGACCAGCATCACCAGCACCAGCGCCACCGCGACGGCCGAGCCGAAGGCCCAGTTCCGCGACTGCAGGAACAGGTCGACCAGTGCATTGCCGATGAAGAAGACCTTGCCACCCCCCAGCATGGCCGGGATCAGGAACTCGCCCATCAACAGGATGAAGACCAGCATGCAGCCCGTCGCGACACCCGGCATCGACAGGGGCAGCGTGACCTGCAGGAAGCTGCGCCAGGGCGGGCTGCCAAGGTCCGAGGACGCTTCGAGCAGACGCTTGTCCAGCCGCTCCAGCGCCACATAGATCGGGAACACCATCAGCGGCAGATAGCCGTAGACGATGCCGACCAGCACCGCGAAGGGGGTATTGATCAGGCGCGGGTTGCCAAGCCCCAGGGCGTTCAAGAGTGAGGGGATACCCTGCCCGCCCAGTAGGTAGATCCAGGCATAGCTTCGGATCAGGATCGAGGTCCAGAACGGCACGATCACCAGGATCAGCAGCACCGTCCGCCATCTGGGCGAGGTCCGCAGCGCCAGGAAGTAGGCCAGCGGATAGGCGATCAGCAGGCAGATCAGCGTGCCAAGCGGCGCCAGGATCAGCGTGTTCTTGAACGCGGCCCAGCGGGCACCGAGGTTCAGGAAATTATCGAAGGTGAAGGCGGGCACATAGCCGCCCGCCGCCCCCCGTTCGCCAAAGGAAAACACGAAGACGACGATCAGCGGCAGGACCAGCATGCACAGGAACCATGCCCCGGCGGGGGCAAGGAACAGCCATGTCTTCAGGTCCCGCCGCTGCATGGGATCAGGCCGACTTGAAGCGCGCCATCAACTCGGCGCGGTTCGGGTCGGTCAGCGTCACCGCCGCACCGAATTCCAGCGCCGACAAGAGGTCGGCGGCGGGATACATGATCGGGTCGTTCAGCATCTCGGGCGGCAGGATCGCGTTCACCCGCGCATCCGCCACCGGATAGCCGTGGAACGCCACTTCCTTCGCGTTCACCTCGGGCGCGAGCAGGTAGTTGATCAGCGCATAGGCCGCGTCCCGGTGCGGTGCGCCCTTCGGGATGGCGAAGAAGTCGGACCAAAGCTCGCCGCCTTCCTTGCCCAGCACATAGTCGATCTCGGGCATGTCGCGGTGCAACTGCAACCCGTCGCCGGTCCAGGCGATCGACATCCAGGCATCGCCCGACCGCATCGACGGCTGGTAGTCGGAGTTGATGGCAAAGAGATGCGGCTTGGCGTCAATCAGCAGCTTCTCGGCCTCGGCCAGTTCGGCCGGATCGACCGAGTTGAAGGAATAGCCGAAGTATTTCAGCGCGTTGCCGATGGTGGTCAGCTGATAGTCATGCACCATGGTCCGGCCCGAGAACTCGGCCATGGTCATGTCCCAGAATTCCTTCCAGGTCGTCGGCTTCGGCAGGCCGCCCAGGTTCGCCGTGTTCACCACAAAGCCCGTGGTGCCCCAGTTGCGCGGGACGGCATAGACCGTGCCATTCACCGTGCCCGCGTCCGCAAAGCGCGCATCGAAACTTGCCGCGTCGTAGTTCGGCAGCATCGACAGGTCCAAGGGCTCGATCAGGTCTTCGTCGACATAGGTGGTGATGGTGTAGTTGGTCGGCACGAACACATCCCAGCCCGAGCCGCCGGCCTGAAGCTTGGCCAGCATCTCCTCATTCGATCCGAAGACGTTCAGGTCGACCGCCGCCCCGGTTTCCGCCGTGAAGGCGTCGAAGTTGGCCGGGTCGTGATAGTTCGGCCAGCTTGCCACCACCACCCGGTCGCCGATCGAGCCTTGCGCATGGGCGGCCCCACGCAGCCCCGGCACCGCGGTTCCCAGCACGCTGGTCGCCAGCCCCAGGCCCGTCACGCCAAGGAAGTGCCGCCGCGTCACCGAGCCTTTCTTGTAGCGATAAAGCTCTGCCATGAACTTCTCGCGCGAGAGGAAGTCATTCCGGTCTGTCATGGTGATTCTCCCAGTTGCTTCGTTCGTGTTTCAATCGTCCGACAGGATCAGCGCGGCCCCGTCCGTCCATGAGGCAAAGGCCTGATCCCCCGGTTCGAACCCGCCTTCGCTGGCTTCGGCCTGACGCGAGACCAGCACCAGGAAGTCGCCCAGATCGATGTTGCGGACGAGGTATTCGGTGTGTTCGCCCAGAAAGATGCGGTTGATGACCTCGACCGGCACGGTCTGGCCGGCGGTCTCGCGGGACAGCGCGATCTGCTCGGGGCGCAGGCTGGCCGTGGCGGTCTGCCCCACGGCGATATCCACCGGGGCCACGCCAGCTATCTGCCGACCGGCGGCCACTGCAAGCTCGGTCCGTCCGGCTGCAACCTTGGTCACCTTTCCGGCGAAGAAGTTCGATTTCCCGACAAAATCGGCCACATATCGGGTGGTCGGCCGGTCATAAAGCTCACGCGGACTGCCTACCTGGACGATCCGCCCGCCCCGCATGATGCAGATGCGGTCAGACATTGACAGCGCCTCTTCCTGGTCATGGGTGACAAGGATGAAGGTGATGCCCAGCTGCCGCTGCAGGGTCTGAAGCTCGATCTGCATCTCGCGACGCAGTTTCTTGTCCAGGGCCGCCATCGGTTCGTCTAACAGCAGAAGCTTCGGCTGGTTCACGATCGCGCGGGCAAGCGCCACGCGCTGCTGCTGTCCACCCGACATTTCCCATATCCGTCGCGGGCCGAAGCCGGGCATACGCACGGTCTCCAACGCCTGGTCGACCGCGCGGGCGATCTCGGTCTCGGGCGGGCGGGGGCGGCGCTGGCGCAGGCCATAGCCGATGTTCTGCGCCACGGTCAGGTGCGGGAACAGCGCATAGTGCTGAAAGACCATGTTCACCGGGCGCTGATGCGGTGGCACATCGTTAACCCGCTGCCCGTCCAATAGGATGTCTCCCGAGGTCGGCGTCTCGAACCCCGCCAGCATCCGCAACGCGGTCGTCTTGCCACAGCCAGAGGGGCCGAGGAACGACAAGAACTCTCCTCGACGGATCGCTAGGTTCAAACCCTCTGCCGCGACCACAGCGCCATAATGTTTGCTCGCCCCGCGAAGTTCCGCGATCGGGGCAGCTTGCGTTTCGGAAAAAGGTTTCAGGTTGCTTTCCATCGAACGGTGTATATGCCTTGAATCCAGGTTCACCGTAGGAACGACACCATTCGATGTATATACCACAAATTGCATACTTGGACGGTGCATGGTGGCAAGATGGATAGGGCGAGCCTCTTGGCACGAACCGGTGCTGTGGTTGATGCAATCGGACAGGATGGCTTCGCCCCCGCCCTGACGAGTCTTCTGCAGGCCGTGGCGCCGTATACCTATACTGTGGTTTTCGGCTACATCGGTTCCGCCCGACCGCTGGACCTTTACGACGATTTCCCAGACGCCAAGCGGCAGATCTTCGTGACCGATTATCAAGAAGGTCCCTACCTACTCGACCCGTTCTATCTTGCGGTGACACGCCCCGTGCCGGCCGGTCTTTACCGGATGCGCGATCTTGCGCCAGACCGATTCTATCAGGGTGAATACTTCCGAAACTACTACATTCAGACCGGGCTTGCCGAAGAGATCGGCTTCTTTGTCGATTTCCCTGATGGTGCGACGGTCATTCTATCGCTGATGCGCGATGAGCGGCCCTTTTCCACGCGCGAGATGAAAGCCCTGGCTGAAGTTCAGCCCCTTGTAGCCGCAAGCATCCGCCGGCACTGGGCCGATCTCTCTTCGCGGTTCGATACCGCGTCACAAAAGCGAAATGGACCAGCAAAAGAGACCGATCTCGAAAGGTCGTTCCACAGTTTTGGAGACGGGCTCCTTACAGCGCGTGAGCGCGAGATCGTCGAACACACACTGAAGGGTCATTCGGCCGAAGCGGTCGGCCGCATCCTGGGCAACTCGCCGGGAACGGTGCGCATTCACCGGCGCAACATCTATGCAAAGCTGCGTATAAGCTCACAGGGAGAATTGTTCTCACGTTTCATCCAGACACTGGCTCGGACTTGAACCGGAGATTGCGCACCCCCGGACCTCTCTTCCAATTGCACAACCGTGTGAAACGAAGGCCAACCCAAATCCTCGCTGCCGTTTAGGAGCATTGGCGGAAACCTGCCACCGGCCGAGTTCCCCAGATCCAGATCTAGATGATGGGCGGCGAGAAGCGCGCCGCACTCCGCTCTGCCTTGCCAAGCGCCGATCTGGGTGCCTGGCGGCATTTCGTGGTCGGCGTCGCTACGCCAAGTCGCTATGGCCCTGGCGTGCTGGGAGATGCCGAGTTGTTGGTTGTCTCGTCGGTAGGTAGCGATCACCGTTATCTTCGTCACTCCCGCAACCGAGACCGAGCGCCGCTGGCTGAACGAGTTGCGCGAAGCATCGGACGTATCCGGGGTTCTCAAACTGCAGCAGCCACAAGGAACCGATGCGCGGGTTCGTGTTCTGCGGCTGCTTCTCGACACAAGTGAAATGTGACTGAAGGAACTGTCAGCCGTTTCCAGAGAAGAATCAGGTCTGACGAGGTGTTGCGCGCGCTCCTTCAATCTTGGGTCCATCTCGACATGGGCCGACTTTCTACTGAAAAGGTCCGCCCGAGCGATCCGGGAAACTGTTCCGGACGTGCAAACTCACATTCTACAACGCTTTGATTTTTCGGGAATTTTATTGGTCGGAGCGAGAGGATTCGAACCTCCGACCCCCTGCTCCCGAAGCAGGTGCGCTACCAGACTGCGCTACGCTCCGACCGTGGGCGGGGGTTACCCCGTCCCACGGCCTTTGGCAAGAGGCGTCACGCCTGATCGCCGCCCTTGTCGAAACGCTTCAGCCAGCCCGAGATGCGGGGCAACGTGCCCATTTCCAGGCGTGAGCGGTTCTCCAGTACGGGGCGGTTCTGGCTGATCAAGGGCGTGCTTTCCCGCAGAACGATGTAGATACCCGAGGCGATGATCACGGCAGAACCAACAGCGGTATAAAAGTCGACGCTTTCGTTGAAGAACAGCCAACCGTACAGCACAGCCCAGATGATCTGGGAATACTGCATCGGTGCCACGATGATCGCCGCGGCGACCCGGTAGGCAGCGATGCTGGCCAAGGCACCGATCATGCCCAGGAAGGCCATCACCGCAGTCAGGGCCAGATCCTCGACCGGCATCGGCTGATAGACGAAGGGCATGGTCGCTCCGGTGGCGACAAAGGTCAGCACCATCGGATACAGCATCAGCACCACGGACCGTTCATCCCGCCCGATCTTGCGCACGATGATCGAACTCAGCGACCCCGTGGTGGCCGCCCCCAGCGCGGCAAGGTGGCCCAGCGAGAAGCCGTCTCCACTGCCGGGACGAAGGACGATCAGCACGCCCAGAAGACCGACGATCACCGCGATACCACGGCGCATGCCGACCTTCTCGCCCAGCATGGGGATTGCCATCAGAGTGATGAAAAGGGGCATCGCGAAGAAGATCGCGTAACAGGTCGCCATCGGCAGGACCGAAAAGGCGTAGAACCCCATCACCCCCGTCACCACCGCGCTGACCGTGCGTATTGCCGTCCACCAGGGATGGCGCGGGATCAAGGTGCTTTCGCGGCGGTCGCTCAGCAAAAGCACGGTGACCAGTGGAAAGCCCATCAGTCCGGCAAAGAACATGGTCTGGAAGGCGGAATAGGTGCCGCCCAGGTACTTCACCACGACGTCGTGGGTGGCATAGGCAGCAAAGGCGGCCAGCGACAGAAGCGCACCGCGAAGCGAAGGAGACATGCGAAAAGATCCGGGGCTGGGCGTGAAGCTCACGCCACGTTAGCGGAAACACTCTCGCCTGTTCGCCGGGCGGATGCAAGACCACGCGGGGCTCAGGCCAGGGACTTTTGCCGCTCTTGCCGCCAGACCACCAGGATGCCCGCAGCCGCGATGATGACCATGCCCAGAGCAGTGCTTGCGGTCATCGGCTCGGCAAAGAACAGCGCCCCGAAGACCGCGGCCCAGGCGATCTGCGAATATTGGGTCGGAGCCACCACCACAGGCGGCGCGGCGCGGTAGGCCGCGAACATCAGCATCGTGCCGGCCAGGCCGAAGACCGATATGCTGGCGACGGTGGCAAGATCGTGCGGCGGCATCGGCTGATAGCGGGACGGCAGCAAGAGGAAGGCAGCAATGCACTGGCCCAGCACCGGGTAAAGCAGCATCGCGACCAAGGACTCGGCCGCCCCTGTCCTACGGACGATCAGATAGTGGACCGCCGCCATCAGCATCCCCACGACAGCCGCCAGATGACCGATCCCGAAATCGATCCGCCCGGGGTTCAGCGCCACGATCACGCCGACCAGCCCCAGCACCACCGCGACCCCGCCCATCGCATCCACCCGGTCGCCCAGGATCGGCCAGGCCAGAAGTGTCAGGACCAGTGGCAGTGTGAAGAAGATCGCATAGGCCTGGGCCAAAGGCATTGCCGTGAAGGCATAGGTGACCAGAAGCGCATTGGCGATCAGCGCAACGACCCGGATCGCCATCAGCCAGGGATGCACCGGGCGCAGCTGTCCCCGGTCCTTCAGCCACAGCAGGGCGATCAGCGGCAGGGTGAACAGGCTTGCGAAGGCCACGATCTGCACCGGATTGTAGGTCCCGCCCAGAAACTTGATCGTGCCATCCGCCACCGAGAACAGCGCGAAGCCCGCCAGCCCGAGAAGGACACCCCGGACATTCGCAGAAAGGATGGACATGATGGGCTACGGTTCCTGTCGCCGTCTGGCGACTCTGGGTATTTGCAACTCTGCCGCGACGCATAGCAAGCCCGGGCTTCGGCGTCACGGTGCAAACGGCAGCGCTCTGACCGCCTGTTTCAGTCGCGGTCCAGCTGCCGTGTCGCCTGAACGGCCGCTTGCAGGACAAGGGCGAAGCCAAGCAGGACCAGCCCCGGCGTCAGCGGCGCGTTGAAAAGCCACAGGGGGATCGCGACGGTGGGCATGAAGGCGGCAAGCACCAGAAGGCTGCACCGCCGCCACGGCGCTCCCTCGGTTCCCTTTGCCCGGTCGCAGGTCAAAAGCAGCGCCGCCGCGGCGATCCCGTAGTCGTAGGTCAGCCAGTAGGGCACTGCGACCAAGGTGGTCATGATCGCAAGCGCGGCGCGCAGGTCGGCATCCCGGCACTGCCGCAGCGCCCATCCGGCGACGCCGATGACCGGGACTGCGACGGCTGCATGGACGGTCAGCGCAACCTGCGGATCAACCTCCAGCACGCGCAAGGCGCCGAAGATGGTCGGCATCATGCCCAGGAAGATCCCGAAGAAATCCGTCATGACCCGCGACTGGTAGGGCAGGGTCTGCGTCAGGTAGCCGGACCAGCTTTCCCAGCCGAACAGCACGCCGGACAGGATGACCAGCCCCGCCGCCGTCAGCGAGGCCGAGGCAATCACCAGCCAGCGCCTTTCGATCAGCAGCAGCAGCGGCAAGAGGACGCCAAGCTGCGGCTTGATCGTCAGACAGCCGATCAGGACACCGGCCAGGACAGGCCGCTCCATCCGAAACGCCAGCCCTCCCAGCAGCAGGGCCGCCGACAGAAACCCGTTCTGCGCATGGTAGAGGTTGTCGAAGATCGAGGGCAGCACCATCGCTGTCGCCAATGCCAGGCTTATGATGATCGGCCCGACGAAGGCCCGCAGCGCCCAAAGGTAGGCCACCAGCGTCAGGCCCAGGAACCCCGCCATCGCGGGGAAATAGCCAAAGAACCCAAGCGGCCAGATCACCAGCAGGTAATGCGGCGGATAGCTCCAGTTCCGCCAATGCGTGTCAGGGCCGAACTGATCGGTCAGATGCCGGAAGTAGGTGGCGTGATCGGCAAAAAGATCCAGAACCTGTCCGTTCAGCACCAGCCGCGCCGCCGTCCAGTAGTTCGCGAAGTCCTTGTCGATCAGCCATGCTTCCATTCAGTTACAGGCTTGCGTCCAGGGCTGCGATGACAGCGTCGCCCATCTGGCTGGTCGAGACCGGGGTGCCGCCCTCAGGTCCCATCAGGTCGGCGGTCCGCACGCCGTCGGCCAGTACCTTCTCGACCGCCTTTTCTACCCGAGTCGCGTCTTCGCCCATGTCGAAGCTGTAGCGCAGCGCCATCGCAAAGCTCAGGATGCAGGCGATCGGGTTGGCCTTGCCTTGCCCGGCGATGTCGGGCGCGCTGCCATGCACGGGTTCGTACAGCGCCTTCGGGCGGCCGTTGGCCATCGGCAGGCCCAGGCTGGCCGAAGGCAGCATCCCAAGCGACCCGGTCAGCATCGCCGCCATGTCCGACAGCACGTCGCCGAAAAGGTTGTCGGTCACGATCACGTCGAACTGCTTCGGCCAGCGGCACAGCTGCATCGCGCCGTTGTCGGCATACATGTGGGTCAGGGCGACATCCGGGTAGTCGCGGTCATGCACTTCCTGCACCACCTCGCGCCACAGGATGCCTGATTCCATCACGTTGGCCTTCTCCATCGAGCAGACCTTGTTGTTGCGCTTGCGGGCAAGTTCGAAGGCCGACCGCGCGACGCGGGCAATCTCGGATTCCGTATAACGCTGGGTGTTGATCCCCACGCGTTCGTTGCCTTCCTTGAAGATCCCCCGAGGCTCGCCGAAGTAGACGCCGCTGGTCAACTCGCGCACGATGACGATGTCCAGACCCGCCACGACCTCACGCTTCAGGCTGGAGAAATCTGCCAGAGCGTCAAAGCACTGCGCCGGGCGCAGGTTCGAAAACAGGTCCATCTCCTTGCGCAGACGCAGAAGCCCCCGCTCGGGTTTGACGGAAAAGTCCAGGCTGTCATATTTCGGCCCGCCCACTGCACCCAGCAGCACAGCGTCAACCGCCTGCGCCTTGGCCATCGTGGCATCGGTCAGCGGCGTGCCATGCGCGTCATAGGCGCAACCGCCGACCAGGTCCTCGGACACGTCGAAGTGGACGCCGCGCTTGGCCCCCATCCAGCCGATGATCTTCTTCACCTCGGCCATGACTTCCGGGCCGATGCCGTCGCCAGCAAGGATAAGGAGGGAAGGATTTGCCACGTGCGTGCTCCTGGAAAAAGTGTCGCGGTTCGCCTAGCCCTTCGGCCCGAAAACTTCAAGCGGCGAAGGCTGCGCCAAGGGCATCCCACACCCGACGCAACCGGGGCGATTGGCGCAGGCGGGGGGCGGCGGTCAGCCAGACCGGCAGGCTGGGCAGGTCGGGGATCACGTCGATCCGTTCCAGCAGCGGATCGAGATCGCCCAGCGCGCGCAGGATGCCGCCCAAACCGCATCCGGCACGGACGAGTTCGACATAGGTCAGCGGGTCGTCGCAGCGTACCGGAAAGAAGCTGCGGCCTACCTCCATCCCCAGCCCGCGCATGACCCGAATGATCTGGTCCATCCGGTCCTGTCCGACGAAGTCGTGCTGCATCAGGTCTTCCGCGCGGGTCGGGCGTCCCTTGCGGTCCAGGTAGCTGCGGGCGGCGAAAAGCCCCAGTGGCAGCTGGCCGATCTGCCGCGCCACCAGGTCTGCTTGTGTCGGCCGGTACATGCGCAGGGCGATGTCGGCCTCACCGAAAAGCAGGTTCTCGGTCGTGTCCGACGGGACAAGATCGATCTGGATGCCCGGCTCCTCGTCCCGCAGACGTGCAAGGATCGGAGGCAGGATCACATGTGACACGACGCGGCTGGCGGTGATCCGCACCGTCCCCTCGATCCCGTCCGTGCGCCCCTTGGCGGTCAGCGCCAGCTCTGCCGCCGCCACCTGCATCGCGCGGGCTGCTGGCAGCATTGCGTTCCCCGCCTCGGTCAGAGCCTGACCCTGCGCCGTCCGGGTGAACAACTGGACCTGCAGCGCCGCCTCGATTGCCTGGATGTGGCGGCCAAGAGTGGGCTGGCTGATCCCGGTGGCCCGCGCTGCGGCCGACAACGACCCGGCCTCGGCTACGGCCAGGTAGGAACGGATCAGTGTCCAGTCGAGTGTGCCCATTCACTTATGAATACTGGGTGGATAATTTCATGCAATTCCTTTTGCGATTGCCCGACCGCATATCCTGTGGAAAGGAGTTCGTTCATGACACAGACAGCACTGGTTCTTGGCGCGTCCGGCGGGTTTGGCGGTCAGGTCGCAAACGCTCTGCAAGGCGCAGGCTGGACCGTTCGGCGCTACAAACGCGGCACCGACATGGCACAGGCGGCGAAAGGCGCGGACCTGATCGTCAACGGGTTGAACCCTCCCGCCTATCACGACTGGGACCGCCTGATCCCCGAGATCACCGCATCGGTCCTGGCGGCCGGAAAGGCCTCGGGCGCGACGCTCCTCGTGCCCGGAAACGTCTACCCCTACGGCACCCAGCCCGGTCCCTGGAACGCCGGCACGCCGCACCGGCCGGTCAGCCGCAAAGGCCGCATCCGCGCCGAGATGGAGGCGCGGTATCGCGCTGCAGCAGACCAGGGCCAGCGCACGATCCTGCTGCGGGGCGGCGACTTCCTCTTGCCCGAGGCACCGCAGATGGTGATGAACCGCCTGATCCTGGGCGAGGTGGCCAAGGGAAAGGTCACCACGCTGGGCGATCCCCACGCGCTGCACGCCTATGCCTACCTTCCTGACATGGCCCGCGCGGCGCTGGCTTTGGCGGCATTGGGCGATGCGCTGCCCGCCTATGCCGACATCCCATTCGGTGGCCACGCCTTTACCATCTCCGACCTTGCGGCCCGGATTTCCCGCCTGTCCGGTCGCCCGATGCGCATCAAACGCTTCCCGCGCTGGATCTTCACTGTCGCCAGCCCGGTCTGGGAACTGGCGCGCGAACTGCGCGAGATGCTGTATCTCTTCGACCACCCGCACCAGCTTGATCCCGCCCCCCTGCGGCGCTGGCTGCCGGACTGGCAGGACACCGATCTCGACACGGTGATCGCGCGTCACCTTCAGGGCAGGATGATGTCGACCCAGACCGGAAAGTGATGCGACGCGGCGGCCAGTTCGGGCATCAGCGGATCGTCCGGCGCGGGCCACAGGACGCCCGCCCCGGAGACCACCAGGTCGGCGGCGGGTAGCACATAGTCCAGCCGCAGACCGCCAAGGTGGTCGTAGATCACCGTATCCAGCGCCGGATCGCCGAGGTGTGCTGGCTCTGCGCGACCGTGCTGTCCCGTCGGCTTCGGGTCCTGCAGCAAAGGATGCGCAAGAAGCCCCCCGATCCCCTCACGTCGCCCGTCGCCGTCGTCGGGGTCCAGATTGCCGTCTCCCAGCAGGACGAAGGGCGCGTCGGGCGGGTGCATCGGCAGCCTGCCGTCCAGCAACATCCCCCAGAAGGCCGCCTCGTCATGATTGCGCCGACCGTTGCGGTCCTTGGGCCCGTCAAAGACCGGCGGCGTCGCATGCCAGGCCAAGAGGTGCAAGCGACCCGCGTCGGTCCTGATCGGCACGTCCCAGAATCCGGTCGTCGCCAGGCGCTGCACCAAAGCCAGCTCTGGCGGGTCGTCGGACAGACTGCCCGGCAGGTCCCGCCACAGAAAGGCCGAGAAATCCCGCGCGCCTTCCTCGATCGGCAGCCGCGACAGCACCGCCATCCCGGCATGGCCCGAGAACAGCCCGAACCCTTGCGCATCGCGCGCATCGCCCAGCCTGCCGTTGCCGTCGATATCGAACCCGGTCTGCATCCCGGTGTTCGGTCGCAAGGCGAATTGATGGGGATAGTCCAGGCCTGCCGCACGCAGTTGATCGGCCAGCAGCCCCAGCGCGACCCCGCCCCGGTCGTAATCGACCGATGTCAGCAGCACCACATCCGCCTTCAGCGCCACGAGAACCCGAACCACGGCCCCAGCCTGCGGGTCCCCTGCGGCAAGGTCCTTTACCAGAAGTCCCGGACCCGACCGGTCCAGCGCGACGTTCCAGGTGGCGATGCGCAGCGTCTCGGCCTCTGCCGGCAGCGCAAGCAGGAACGCCAGAAGAAGAAGGCGGCTAAAGATCGTCGTCCTCGTCCTCGTCATCCGCGCTGCGGTCCAGCTTGGACGGCTCGATCGCGCCCAGGACCGCCAGCTTTGCCGCCCGCTTGATCCGTATCATGTCGGCGATCCGCGCCATCGCGACCGCCCGCATGATCAGCGCCGCGGGCAGATAGGCCCAAAGCGCCATCGCCCAGATCAGCGTCTGTGGCGAGGTCAGCGTCTCGGCCGGGATGCCGGTGCTTAGAAGTGCGACCACGGCCGGGATGACGAAGGGCAAAAGGAAGCCCACGGCCAGGTTGGCATGAGAATCCCGCACCAGCCGGTCGACGACGTCGCCCCCGGCGGTCGGCTCGAAGGTGGGCAGGTTGACCCAGACGTTGAACGCCGCCTTGGTCGACGGCCAGCCGACAAGCTTCAGCACGATCACGAACAGCGCCAGCGAGAACAGCGAGATCAGGTAGGCCGTCCCCGCCGCGATCTTGACCTGTGCGATCTGCGCGGGCGTGGCATTGGCGTCCAGCATGTAGCTGACCAGCCGCACCGGCGAATACGGGAAGTCAAGCGAGGCGCCGATCAGAAGGCCCACAGCATGAAAGAAGCGCGAGACGGTGGTCGAATGTTCGATATCGGCGACGATGGCCGACAGGATCACCACGATCGTCAGCATCATCAGAAAGCGGATCCGGTTGTAGGGCGCGCCGTCGCGGAACTCGATCAGGCTGGGGTAGACGGCGTTGTATTCGAAGAACACAAGCGCGCCGCCGAACAGCGCGACCAGCGCAACGATCTGCTTGGTGTCGGTGCCGATGCCGGGCAGGATGACCGAGGGCACGACGATCAGGATCATCACCAGAAAGGCCCGCACAGCCGCAGCCGTCGCGCGGGACAGCCAGGTCCGCGCCCAGCCGTCGGTCGACACCACAGCGGTCAGTCGCAACCTGCTGCGCAACCCTTCAATCAATGCGGTGCCGCTTGCCACAATTCCGCCCAATTCCACACCGTCTCCAGCCGACTCGCCCTGGTTGTGCGCATCTAGACCAAGCTTTGTGGCCATTTCAGGGTCAGTCTAGGCCGAACGGGCGAAGTCGTGCAGATTCATCGCACAATCTTGGTCACCTGTTGCCCAGGCGTCAGCTTTCGCGGAAGGCGCGGCCAAGGTAGTCGGTGAAGGGTTTGACCAGATAGGCAAGCGGTGTCCGGTCCCCCGTCTGCAGGAAGACATCGACCGGCATCCCGGGGAGCAGCACCTGATCGCCAAGGCGGGTCGCTTCGCCCGCGTTCAGTTCCAGCTCGGCACGGTAGTACTGCGTTCCCGTCGCGGGGTCGCGCAGCGCATCGGCCGAGACCATGACCACCGTCCCCTGCAGATGTGGCGTCGTCCGCGAGGAGAAGGCCGGAAACACAAGTTCCGCCGCCTGGCCGACGATCACCTCGTTGATGTGGATCGGGGCGATGCGCGCGGTGATCACCAGGGGCCGGTCCTGCGGAACAAGGTAAAGCACCGGCTCGCCCGCGCGCAGCACGGCGCGGGGCGTCGTCACTTGCAGGCCCAGGACAATGCCGGACACCGGTGCCCGGATCTCCAGTCGGTTGATGCGTTCGGCCAGGGCACGGCGACGCTCGGCCAGTTCCAGCATCTGCGCCTCGATGTCGCGCAGCTCGGTCGTCGCCGCTTCTCGCCGGGTGCTTGCAAGGCCGGATACCTGCATCTCGGTTTCGGTGATCTGGCCGTCGCTGCGCGCAAGCTCGGCCTCCAGCGCGCCAAGTTGCCCCGAAAGCCGCGCCTTTTCCCGTTCCAGGGACAAGAGCGGTCCGGCCCGCGCCAAACCCTTGGCGCGCAAGCCCCGCTGCACCGCCAGTTCCTGCTCGACAAACTCCAGCTGCGTGCGGACCGCGCCGCTCTGGGCCAGAAGTCCGCCCGACTGCGCGGCAATCTGGTCGATGCGCCGCAGCAGAAGCGTGCGCGCCTCGTCCAGCGTCGTGCGTCGAGCCTCGAACAGGCGGCGCTGACCGTCCAGTTGCGCCGCGACCGCGGGCGTGGTGGCGGCAAGGGCCAGAAGGTCCGCCGCGAACTCAACGACGGCGCTGCCGTCGCGCTCGGCCTCCAGGCGGGCGGCCTGGCTGGAAAGCGCGCTCAGCCGCCCATCGACGATGACCAGTTCCGACTGCAGCGCCGCCCCGTCCAACCGAATCAAAGGGTCCCCGGCCGAGACCCGTTCCCCTTCGACCACCAAGATCGCCTCCACCACGCCGCCTTCGGGGTGCTGGACGATCTGGCGGTCGCGCTCGACCTCGATCTGACCCTGGGCGATGACCGCACCCGCGATCCGCGCGGTTGTCCCCCAAAGCCCCAAGACCAGGACCAGCGCCACGAAGGCAGCCAGGCCCAGGATCACGGGCCCGCGGATCGAAAGCACTCCGCTCATGCGACACCCGCGGGGGCTGTGGTACGCGCGATGTCTCCCGCGTTCCGAACCATTTGCCGCAGGACGGCATCGCGCGCGCCGAAGGCCGCTGCGGTGCCCTGGTGCAGCACCAAAAGCAGGTCGCAGTCCTGCAGCGCCGCGGGTCGGTGCGCCATGATCAGCACGGCGGCCCCCATCTCTTTCGCGGCCCGGATCGCCTGGTTCAGTGCCTGCGCCCCCTCGTTGTCGAGGCTTGAATTCGGCTCGTCCAGGATCAGAAGCACCGGGTCGCCATACAGGGCCCGTGCCAGGCCGATGCGCTGGATCTGGCCTCCTGACAGACGACTGCCCACGCTTGCCACCTGGGTGTCATAGCCTTCAGGCAGCTCCAGGATCATCTCATGCGCTGCGGCCGCCTGCGCCGCCGCGACAATCCGGCCCGGATCGGCACCGGACTGCAGCCGGGCAATGTTCTCGGCGATGGTGCCGTCAAATAGCCCCACCCGCTGCGGCAGATATCCGATCAGGCTGCCCAGGACGTCGGGATCGAACTGGTTCAGCGCCGCGCCCTCCAGCCGGATGCGACCCGCGCTGGGCCCCCAGACCCCGATCAACGCGCGCGCCAGCGTGGACTTTCCCGAGGCCGATGGCCCGATCACCCCCAGCGCCTGCCCGGGACCCAGCCGGAAAGACAGATCCCTCAGCACCGGGGTCGCGCCACCAGGCGGCACCACGGTCAGCCCCTGCACCTCCAGCACCGCCCGCGGTCGGGGCAGCGGAGTGCGTGTCGGCACACTGGGCTCAGCCGACAACAACCCGGCGAGCCGCACCCGCGCCTGCCGCGCCCGGGTCAGGACCGGCCACTGCCCCACCGCCTGCTCGACCGGCTGCAAGGCACGCCCCATCAGGATAGAGGCCGCGATCATCGCCCCCGCCGAAAGCTCTTGCCGCAAGACAAGCCAGGCCGCGAGCCCCAGCATCGCGGATTGCAGGAACAGGCGGAACGTCCTGATCAGGACCGTATAGCGCCCAGAAGCGTCCGAGGCAGTCAGCCCCGCCACCAGCGCCTGCTCCCGCCACCGATGCAGCCGGATGAAGGCTGCCTGGGTCATCCCCAGCGCCTGGATGACCTCGGACTCGGCCTTCAGGTTCTCGGCCTGCCGGTCGGCCGCAAGCATGGCCAGGGTCGCGGTGTGCAGGGGCCGCTCGGTGCTGCGCTGGTTCAGCCAGCTGAAAAGCACGATCATCAGGCCACCGCCCAGGGCCAGCCACCCCAGCCAGGGATGGAAGACGAAGATCGCCGCTGCAAAGACCGGCGCCCAAGGCGCATCGAACAGCGCCAGAAGCACAGGGGAGGCCCAGAACCGCGCGATGGCGTCCAGGTCGCGCTGCGCGACCTGTGCCGCATGGTCCTGCGGGGCGACGGCCAGCCTGCGGAACGCGGCAGACAGGACGCGCGGATCAAGGCGGGCCTGAAGCCGGGCACCCAGCCGCGCGGTGATCCGGGTGCGGGCATGGTCTAGAAGGCCCATCAGCAGAAACAGAAACCCCATCAGCAGCGAAAGCGCCAGCAAGGTTTCTTCCGACCGAGAGACCAGGACGCGGTCATAGACCTGCAGCATGTAAAGCGGCGCGGTCAGCATCAGCAGGTTGACCATCGTCGAGAAGATCAGGGCGATCATGATGGCTTGACGCGACTCGGCTCCGGCGGCCGCAAGCTCGGCCAGTCCGGGCGCAGGACTGGGCACTTGGTCGGGCGCTGTGATCATGGGCCTTGCCATCCAACTCGTCCTTGGCGTGTTCCTGCCAGCCGCGACGTCTGTGCCACGCTTCGCCGTTGTGTTGGACAAGTCACGGACTTATGCCTTGCCAACGCCGACGCAAGACTATGCTTAGCGGCGTATTGGCCGCACAGTAGGATCATGGGTCTGAACATTTCCTTTATTTCCGGGCAGCATCTGCGCAGAACGCTTGCCCTTCTCGCAGTCGCGGGTCTTGCGGCCTGCGGTGCCGCGCCGTCGGGTGACGGCTTCAATGATCCGTTCGAACCCGCAAACCGCAAGGTCCATGCCTTCAACAAGGGTGTCGACCGTGCGCTGGTTGGTCCCGCCTCCAAAGGCTTCGGCAGCGTCCCCGAGCCGGTGAAGCGTGCGGTCGGCAATGTCGCGGACACGCTCGACCTGCCTGGCGACATCGCGAACAACCTGCTGCAACTGCGCCTCGTGGCTGCGGCCGAGAACACGCTGCGGCTGGCCGCCAACCTGACCTTCGGGCTGGGCGGCACCATCGACATCGCTTCCGAGCTTGGCCTGCCGGAAAACCCCACCGATTTCGGCGAGACGCTGCATGTCTGGGGCGTGGGCGAGGGGCCTTATGTCGAACTGCCGCTTGCCGGCCCCTCGACCGTGCGCGACACGGTCGGCAGCGTGGTCGATGTCGCGCTGAACCCGGTCCGGTTGGCACTGCCCAAGAAAGAGGCCACCGCCGCCACGGTCCTCAAGCTGTTCTCACGCCTTGGTGATCGCGACCGCTTCTCGGATACGGTGGATTCGCTCCTATATGAAAGTGCAGACAGCTATGCTCAGGCGCGGCTCCTTTACCTGCAGAACCGGCGGTTCCAGCTGGCGAAGGCGGGCGGTGCCGCCGCAGCCAACGACGACGGGTTCATTGACCCCTATGCAGATGCACCCAGCGACGACGCCTTCATCGACCCCTATGAGGACCCCTATGCCCAGTGACCTGACCCTCTCGCGCCGCGGCTTCGTGGCTGGACTGGCAACTGCCGCGGCACTGGCCGCGCTGCCCCGCCCCGCCCTGGCGCTGACGGCCGAAGCCGCGAAGGGTCTGGTCGACAAGACGGTCGCCGACATCAATTCGATCATCAACTCGGGCAAGTCCGAAGCCGCAATGCTGCGCGACTTCGAGCAGCTCTTCGCCCGCTATGCCGACGTGCCCGCCATCGCGCGCTCGGTCCTTGGCACGGCAGCCCGCTCGGCCTCGAAGGGGCAGCTTTCGGCCTATACCAAGGCCTTCCAGGGCTACATCAGCCGCAAATACGGCCGCCGCTTCCGTGAATTCCAGGGCGGCAAGATCGACGTCGCCGAGGCCCGCGCGGTGAAAAGCTACTACGAGGTAATCTCGACCGCCCGCCTCAAGGGTGAGGCCCCGTTCGAGGTGCGCTGGCACGTCAGCGACAAATCCGGCAAGAGCCTGTTCTTCAACATCATCATCGAGGGCGTGAACATGCTGGCCTCGGAACGCACCGAGATGGGCGCGCTTCTGGACCAGCGTGGCGGCAGCCTTGACCGGCTGATCGCGGATCTCTCCAGCCTCTAGGCCTGTCCGGCCCCTGCGCCCGTCCGGCCCCTGCGCCCGTCCGGCCCTTCAGACCGCCAGCCCTTCAGACTGGCGGGGACCGCTTCTCGACGGTGATCGCATAGTGCAGGCCGTCCGGCCCGAAGGTCCGGCTGGATGTGCCACCCAGCTGGGACGGGACGATCATGTCCAGGATCATCGAGCCAAATCCGCTGCGCTGCGAAGGCGCGGCGGGACCGACCCCCGATTCGATCCATTGGAAGGTGAAGCCTCGCCCGGCATCGCTTGACCAGGACACATCCAGGCTTCCGCTCGCATCCTTCAGTGCCCCGTACTTCAACGAGTTGGTCGTCAGTTCGTGGATCGCCATCGACATCATCTGCGCCTCGCTGGCCCCCAGCAGCACCTCTGGCCCACCGATGGTCATCTGGGCCGCAAGGTCATCGTGGCCGTACTGAAGCTGGCGGGCGATCACTTCGCCAAGGGACATGCGATCCCAGTTGGTGCCGATCAGGTAGGAATGGGTCCTGGCCATCGACTGCATGCGCGCGTCGAACCGTTCCAGGAAGGTCGGCAGCGTTTCGGAAGACCCCGCCGTCCGCCGGGCGATGACCTGAACCAGGCTCAAAAGATTGCCGACCCGGTGCTGAAGCTCGTGCGCAATCGCGTTCTTCTGCTCTTCCGCCCGGACCAGTTCGGTGATGTTCTCGGTGATCTGCACCACATGGCCGATGCTGCCGTCGGGACCGATCAGTGGAGTGTGGCGGCAGCGCCACCAGGCTTCGGTTGTGCGGCTCAGGTCGTTCGGGTCCGGGATGCTGTAGGCCAGCCGCTCGATTGAATTGGCTTCGCCAGCCAGCGCGCGCCGCATGGAGTGTTCCAGCGGTCTACGCCGCTCCTCGACCTCCGGGAACGCTTCGAAAAGGTGGCGCCCGATCAGCTCCGGCAAGGTCCGGCCGACCGTCTCTAGATACATGTCACTGGCCATCACGTAGCGAAGGTCGCGATCAAGCACCATCAGCGAGGCGGGCATGTCGCGCAGCACGGTGAGATCCAGAGTGGGATCAGTAGAGCCAAACATAAAGGACAATTCCCGATTAACCGCGAACCCACACCCTGCCACGGCTCAGGATAGGGCCTTCCTGGACCATATTCGAACTTCAAGACTGCCAGCGGCGTGCCCGCCGATCAAGCCTCAGTTGCCCAGCACGTCGTCCAGCAACTGTTCCACCAGATCGCCGCGCCTGCCTTCGACCGGGCCTTCCATCACCGCGCCCTCGGGCGGCGGGCCATCGAACACCGGCACATCCTCGGGCAGGGGGGCGGTATAGGCCTGGGGCAGCGGCTGTTCGTACTGCTCGCCATCGAAAAGCGGGGCGTTGGGGTCGTCGAAATAGGGCACGTCCTCAGCCGAGATCGCTCCATCACTGCCGCCGACCGGGGCATAGGTCGAATCGGGGATGTCCTTGATCAGCGGCTTCGGCGGGACCCCTTCGTTGATCCGTACCATGACTTCATGCCAGATCTCGGCAGGCAACCCGCCGCCCGTCACCCCGGTCAGCGGCGAGTTGTCGTCATAGCCCATCCAGACGCCGACGACGTAATCGGCGGTAAAGCCCACGAACCACGCATCCCGCGCGCTTTGCGTGGTGCCGGTCTTGCCCGCCGCTTCGCGGTCTTTCAGCCGTGCCCGACCTCCGGTGCCGGAATTCAGCACCTCGGTCATCATGTAGGTCAGCGCGTGGGCCGCCTTCTCCGAGATCACCCGCTCGCCGATGCCGCCGCCCGCGCCGAACAGGGGCTCGTCCATACCCTTCAGCTTCAGCGAGTCGAAGCCATAAGGCGCGACCGAGGATCCCCCGTTCAGAATCCCTGCGAAGGCCCCGGTCATGTCGATCAGCGTCGATTCCGACACGCCCAGGGCCAAAGCCGGGCCGTCGGCAAAGTTCTGCGCCAGGCCGAAGTCGGTCGCCACCTGCTTCACCAGATCGCGGCCCACCGCCTCGGACACGCGGACCGCCGGGATGTTCCGGCTTTCAGCCAGGGCTTGCGTCAGCGTGATCTGACCCTTGAACTTCTTGTCGTAATTCTGTGGACACCAGTCGCCCGACCCGGCCGTGTAGATGCACATGGGCGTGTCCTCGACATAGTCCAGCGGGCTGTAGCCCAGGTCCATCGCCACGGCATAGATGAAGGGTTTGAAGGTCGATCCCGTCTGCCGCAGCGCCTGCGTCGCGCGGTTGAAATCGCCCGCGTTGGGCAGGTTGCGCCCGCCGACCATCGCCCGCACCGCGCCATCCGCGCTCATGACCACGATGGCCGCCTGGGCCTTTGACCCCGCCTTCACCTTGTTCTCGAAGATCCAGGTCAGGGCCTCTTCGGCCTTCTTCTGCATCTCCTGGTCCAGCGTGGTCTCGATGACCACGTCTTCCGTCGTGTCCCGTGCCAGGTAGTCCGGGGTCGTCTCCATCACCCAGTCGGCGAAATAGCCGCCCGACTTCTGCCGTGCCGCCTTGGACAGCGCGGCCGGACTGGCCCGCGCGGTGTCGGCCTCGGCCTTGGTCAGGTAGCCCTGTTCCTCCATCAGCCCGACAACCACCGCCGCCCGGTTCCGCGCCCGCTCCAGGCTTGCCGTCGGCGCAAATGTGGACGGAGCCTTCAACAGCCCCGCCAGCATCGCCGCCTCGGCCGCGCTGACGTCCTTGGCCGACTTGCCGAAATACCGCTGCGCCGCCGCCTCGAAACCCCGCGCGCCCGCCCCCAGATAGGCGCGGTTGAAGTAGATCGTCAGGATGTCTTCCTTGGAGTACTTGACCTCCATAGCCATCGCGAAGGGGACTTCCTTCAGCTTGCGCCAGATGCCACCCCTGCGGCAGTCCTTCTCGTAGTCGGCCTCGGACTTCCACTTCGTCGGGTCCCACTGCACCCCCAGACACAGAAGCTTGGCCGTCTGCTGGGTGATGGTCGAGCCGCCGTTGCCTTCGAACGCGCCGCGCCCTTCGGACAGGTTGATGCGGATCGCGCTGGCGATGCCGCGCGGACTGATCCCGAAATGCCAGTAGAACCGTCGATCCTCGGTCGCCACGACCGCGTCGTGCAGGTCGGGCGACACGCTTTGTGCCGTCACCATGCCCCCGAAGGTCTCGCCCCGCCAGGCGAAGACCTCACCCTTGCGGTCCAGCATCGTCACCGATCCGCGCGCGCGACCGTCCACGACCGCCTCCAGCTCGGGCAGTTGCGCGTAGTAGTACCACACGAACCCGCCCAGAATCAGCGCCCCGATCGCCGAGCCCCGCCAGGCGATGCCCCAGATCACCCGCCAGATCGCCACAAACAGCCCGACCACCAGCCCGTGCTGCCGTCTGGGCCGTGCCGCACGCGCCCGCTTGCGCGGCTCTTTCGGCGGCGCAGGCTTGCGCGGCCCGCCACCCGACGGGGCCGCGCGCGAAGTCGAATACCTCTTGTCTGCAACAAGGGGGCCACGCCCCCGGTCTTTCGCTGCCATGCCTGCTCTGCCACTCGCAACCTGGGCCATTCCGACCCCTTTGCAGGCGACAATATCCCGGATCTGACGGAAAGCGAAGTCAGCTGGACGACGATTCGCGTCGCTCCGCCGCCCAAGAATTAGGCATACGCCAGGATAAGTGCAAAAAATGTGCACTTATGCCCCCGGCACGTCCCGGCCGCGCGGTCCATTCCTTGTGCATTCGCAGCAATGCCCGCCCTCATTCCCAACGAAGGGTCCGCGCCCTGAATGCCGCACAAGAGAGGGGAAGCACGTGAAGCTCATCATTGCAGCAATCAAGCCGTTCAAGCTCGAGGAGGTCCGCGAAGCGCTGACCGCCATCGGCGTGCGCGGGATGATGGTGACCGAGATCAAGGGGTTCGGCAGCCAGTCCGGCCATACCGAGATCTACCGTGGTGCCGAATATGCCGTGAACTTCGTGCCGAAGGTCCGGCTCGAGATCGTCGTCTCCGACGCCCTGTCCGATCAGGTCGTCTCGACGATCCAGAAGACGGCAAAGACCGACAAGATCGGCGACGGAAAGATTTTCGTTCTGGACGTAGAACACGCCGTGCGGGTCCGCACTGGCGAAATCGATGACGATGCGCTGTGAAAGCGTGGGGAAGGGGTAACCACTGACATGAGCAACCACATGAAACTTGCTGGCCTCGGTGCGCTTGGCGCAGCGCTTTTCGCCAGCCTGCCCGCCTGGGCGCAGGAGGCCACGACCGAAGTGGCCGAAGCCGCCGCCGAGGTGGTCGAGGAAGTCGTCCCCGTCATGGACAAGGGCGACGTAAGCTGGATGATGGTCTCGACCATCCTCGTCCTCTTCATGACCCTGCCGGGTCTGGCGCTGTTCTACGGCGGCCTGGTGCGGTCGAAGAACATGCTGTCGATCCTGATGCAGACCACTGTCATCGCCTGCGTGATGATGATCGTCTGGGTGGTCTACGGCTATTCCTTCGCCTTCGGCGGCTCGACCTCGCCCTGGTGGGGCGGCACGGGCAAGCTGTTCCTGTCCGGTGTCAATGCCGACAGCATGTCCGCCACATTCTCCGCCGGCTACGAGATACCGGAGTACCTGTTCATTGCCTTCCAGATGACCTTCGCCGCGATCACTCCGGCGCTGATCATCGGCGCCTTTGCAGAGCGGGTTAAGTTCAAGGCCGTGCTGGTGTTCTCGGTCCTCTGGGGCACCTTCTCGTACTTCCCGATCGCCCACATGGTCTGGGATGCAAACGGCTACCTCTTCGCCAAGGGTGCGATCGACTTTGCCGGCGGCACAGTGGTCCACATCAACGCCGGGATCGCGGCACTGGTTGGGGCCTTGGTGATCGGTCCGCGGATCGGCTACGGCAAGGACAACATGGCGCCGCACTCGATGGTGATGACGATGATCGGGGCTTCGATGCTCTGGGTCGGCTGGTTCGGTTTCAACGTCGGTTCGAACCTTGAAGCCAACGGTGGCGCGACGCTGGCGATGATCAACACCTTCATCTGCACCGCAGCCGCGACTCTGGCCTGGTGCGGCATCGAAGCGATGCAGCGGGGCAAGGCGTCGATGCTGGGTGCGGCCTCGGGCATGGTGACCGGCCTTGTCGCCATCACCCCGGCCTGCGGCACTGTTGGCCCGATGGGCTCCATCGCGCTGGGTATCATCGCCACGCTCGCAAGCTACCTCTTCGTCACCGTGGTGAAGCACAAGATGAAGTACGACGACAGCCTGGACGTGTTCGGTATCCACGGGGTCGCCGGGATTGTCGGCGCGGTCCTGACCGGGGTCTTCTCGGCTGCAGCCTTCGGTGGGGTCAAGGGCGACGACTACGCGATGATGGCGCAGCTCTGGATCCAGATCGAGGGTGTGCTGATCACCATCGTCTGGTCTGGCGTCGTGTCCTTCATCGCCTTCAAGCTGGTGGACATGACCATCGGCCTCCGGGTGGACAACGACACGGAACGCCAGGGCCTCGACCTCACCACCCACGGCGAGCAGGCCTACCACTCGTAAACGCACGACCGGCGGCAGGAACCTCCTCCCTCCTGCCGCCGCAACCAGACGGCCCGTGGGTCCTCCCCCCGCGGGCCGTTCTGCAATTTGGCCTGGCTGTACGACGTGAAGTAGGCATCGACGCGATACACCTGCGCGTGTAGCTTCGATCCTGCCGCGGGTAAGGAATTCGAGATGACATCAAGCTGGCAGTTCTGGGCCGTCTTGTCTGCCGTGTTCGCCGCCCTCACCGCAATCTTCGCCAAGATCGGGGTCAGCGGCCTGCCCTCGGACTATGTCACGCTGCTGCGCACGTGCGTCGTCCTGGCGGTCCTTGCCCTCATCGTCGCCGGGACCGGCCAATGGCAGAACCCGGCCCAGGTCTCCTGGACCACTCTGGCTGCCATCGCGCTTTCCGGCCTCGCCACTGGAGCGTCCTGGCTTTGCTATTTCCGCGCGCTGAAACTTGGCGATGCATCGCGCGTGGCGCCGATCGACAAACTCAGTGTCGTGCTTGTGGCGATCTTCGCCGCCATCTTCCTGGGCGAGCGTCTGTCTGCGGTGAACTGGACCGGGGTCCTTCTCATAGGCGTCGGGGCGGTCCTCGTTGCGCTAAAGGTCTAGGACACAAGGAAAATCAGTCAGCTCATGCCAGATCAGGGAAATCCGCTGCGCGGAGTTGGCCTTGTGGTCGCCGCGACGATGCTGTTTGCGGCCGCCGACACGCTCGGCAAACATCTCGCCATGCTTTACGCCGTGACCATGATCCTGGCGGTGCGCTACAGCGTGAACCTGGCGCTGGTCGCGCTGGTCATGGCCCCGCGTCACGGCGCGGCCCTGTGGCGGACCAACCGCACCGGCCTGGTGATCCTGCGCGGCCTCTGCCTGGCGCTGGCTTCCATCTCCATGCTGCTGGCGCTGCGGGTGATGCCGGTCGCCGAAACGGTGGCGATCATCTATGTCACCCCCGTCCTCGTCATGCTGACCGCCGCGACCGTCCTGGGCGAACGCATCAGTCGGCTTGGCTGGATCGCTGCCGCGCTGGGTTTCGCGGGCGTCCTCCTCATCGCCCGCCCCGGCAGCGGCCTTGATCCCTGGGGTGTGGCGCTGTCGCTGATGAACGCGAACCTGGCCACCGGCTATCACGTGCTGACCCGCGTCCTCGCGCGCACGGAAACCACGATGGCGCTCATGGCCCACACCGCGCTGGTCGGGGCGGTGGTCTTCATTTCCCTGACCCTGGCACTGAATACCGAGACCATGCCGTCCGCCCTTGATGCCGGCCTGATGCTGACCCTGGGCGCACTGGCGACCGCCGGGCACCTGATGTTCACCTCGGCCTACCGCGAGGCCCCGGCCTCCACCCTGGCGCCGGTCAACTACATGCACATCGCCTTCGCGACGATCCTGGGCTGGCTGGTGTTCCAGCAACTGCCCGATGCACTGGGCTTTGCCGGCATGGCCCTGATCGCGGCGGCAGGGCTTCTGGCGGCCTGGAAGGCCAGCCGATAACAGCGGAAAGCGCGTGGCGCGCATTGCGTGCCTGAACGCACGGCTCCAGGCTGCGCAGCCTCCTTTCACATTTGCCCAAATATCCCCGCCGGAGGCATAACCCGGGCCGTTTTGCGTTCTTCACGCAAAACGGCAAGACAAAAGGACTTCGCGCCGCAAGGCGCTCAATGTGAAAACCGCTGCCCCCTGCGAGGTGTTAAGAAATGCTGAACAGAAAAACCCAAGCCATTGATTCAAATGGGGACTCAGAGTTTGTCCGCCGTGGACACCTTCAGAAGAACCCCCGCGGGATCAGCCGGTGTTCATAGGCATCCCGCTCCAGCTCCTCCCGGAAATCGGGGTGCGCGATGGAAATCAGCGCCTGCGCCCGATCGGCGATCGACCGCCCCTTCAGGTTCACCATCCCGTATTCCGTCACCACATACATCATGTCGGTCCGCGGCGTCGTCACCACGTTGCCCCGTGTCAGCGCCGTCACGATCCGGCTCCGCCTCTCCCCCTTCTTCTCGTAGGTCGAGGCGAGGCACATGAAGCTTTTCCCACCCTTCGACCCATAGGCCCCCCGCACGAACTGCAGCTGCCCCCCGGTCCCCGAGATGTGCCGGAACCCGTCCGTCTCGGACGCCACCTGCCCCTGCAGGTCGATCTGGGTGGTGTTGTTGATCGACACCACCCGGTCGTTCCGCATGATCATGTGCGGCAGGTTGGTGTAATCGACCGGATGAAACTCCACCTCCGGGTTCCGGTCGATGAAATCGTACAGATACTGCGCCCCGAGCGCGAAGGTGCAGACCATGCGCCCCGGGTTCAGCTGCTTCTTCGCCCCCGTCACCCGCCCGGCGCGATACAGGTCCACGATCCCGTCGGTCATCATCTCGGTGTGGATGCCCAGGTCGGAAACCGGGCTCTCGGCCAGCAAGGAGCACACCGCGTTCGGCATCCCCCCGATCCCGATCTGCAGGCAGGACCCGTCCTCGACCTCGGCCGCGATCAGGCGGGCGACGGCCTTGTCGACCTCGGTCGCCGGGGCCTTCGGCAGTTCCGCCATCGGGCGGTCGAATCCCGGGATGATGAAGTCGACCTCGGACACATGCACGCCCGTCCCTTCGCCCATGACGTAAGGCAGCGTCGGCGTCTCCTCGACAATCACCACCTTGCCGCGTTCGACCAGAGCCCGCATCCACAGCGTGTTAGGCCCGAAGTTGAAGTAGCCCTCGGCATCCATCGGAGCGGTCTTGAAGACCACGATGTCCGGCGGGTCGATGAAGCGGCGATAGTAGTCCGGCACCTCGCCCAGGTTCACCGGCAGGTAATGCGCCATCCCGGCGTCGTGCTTCCTGCGGTCGTAGCCGGAGAAATGGGTGGAGAACCAGTGGACGTGCCGCCCGTCCGGGTCCGCCTCCAGCACCGCGCGCGGGCGGGCGGTGAGGACCGAACGGAAGCGAAGGTTGGTCAGCGGGCCCAGCCGGGCCGCCAGTGCCTCGTCAAAGGCGTCGGGCTGGCCCAGCACGGCCCCGAAGTCAAGCCACATGCCCGGTTGCACCAGCGCCGCCGCTTCCTCGGCCGTGATCCTGCGCGCCGATCTTGTCATGGCTTCCCCCCGGAGCTTGGCGGCAGTCAATCACGGGCCGGGGGTTCTGCCAAGCTTTAGCTCGACAGGCTGATCAAGGCGGTTCCGATGACCGCCAGCACGGCCCCGGCCCAGGCCGTCGGCCCCGATATCCGGCGATAGGCGGCCCAGACCATCGGCAGGATCAGGATCGGGGTGGTCGAGGACAGGGTGGTGACGATCCCGACATCCCCCCTCGCCAGCGCGGCCATCAGGAAGGACATGCCGACGACCATTCCAGCAAGGGCTGAAAGGCCGATCTGCCGAAGCTCGGGCCGCGAGGGCAGAGTGGCGGGCCGAAGTGCGGGGAGAGTGAGCAGCGCGATGAAGAAAAGCGCCCCCGTCCCGGACCGCACCACCATTGCGGCCACCGGATCGGCGCCGGCCAGCATCGCCGGGCGGGCAAGCAGGCTTCCCAGCGCCTGCGCGAAAGAGGTCACCAGTCCCAACAGGATCCCGATCCACAGCGGCTTTGGCGTCCGTGCGCCCTCGTCCTGCTTCGGACCCATCACCGCCAGCGCAATCCCGGCGACGATCAGGCCGACGCCTGCGGCCTGAAGCGGGCTGACAGTCTCGGCGCGAAAGCCGAAACCAAGGATCAGCGCGAAGGGCGACGCGGTGGTGAACAGCAGCGCCGAGATGCGCGGCCCCGTATACTGGATCGTCGCGATATAGGTCAGTGAGCCGACCATGATCCCAGACACCGAGGATGCGGTCAGCCAGAGGACCATTTCTGGGTCCAGCGACCTCCAGCCGCCCGTGACCAGCACGACGACGACGGTCATCAGGAACGCGAGGCTCATCTGCCAGCGCGACAGTTGCAGCGGCCCGACCCGCCCCGAGACAGAGTCGATGAACATGGCCGAAGCCGCAAAGGCCGCCGCCGCTGCAAGGGACAGGGCGACGGCCAGCATGCTGCGTCAGATCACCTGCGCGATGGCTGCGGCAAGGATCGGAACGGTCTTGGCGTTCAGCCCGGCAATGTTGATCCGGCTGTCCCCGACCATGTAGATTCCGTGTTCTTCGCGCAGCCGGTTCACCTGCGCCTCGGTCAGGCCCAGACGGCTGAACATGCCGCGATGATGTGCGACAAAGTCGAAGCGGTCAGAGTTGGTGGCGCGGCGCAGCTCATCGGCCAAGGCTTTCCGCAGGCCCAGCATGTTCTGGCGGACCTCCTCAAGCTCGGCCTTCCACTCGGCGGTCAGCGCCTGATCTTCAAGGATCATCGTCACCAGCCGCGCGCCGTGGTCGGGCGGGAAGCTGTAGTTCTGCCGGTTCAGGAAGTTCAGGTTGCCCTGCACCACGGCCTTGCGGTCGGGCGACGTGAGGGCCACCAGAATCCCCGTCCGCTCGCGGTAGATGCCGAAGTTCTTGCTGCACGAGGCGGCGATCAGCACCTCGGGGAAGGCGGCGGCGACCTTGCGGGTGGCGGCGGCGTCTTCTTCCAGCCCGTCGCCAAAACCCTGGTAGGCGAGATCGACGAAGGGCACGGCCTGCTTCTTCTGCAGAAGCGCAATCACCTGATCCCACTGGTCTGCGCTCAAGTTCGCACCCGTCGGGTTGTGGCAGCAACCGTGCAGCATCACCGCATCGCCCGCCGCCACGCCCTCAAGGTCGGCCATCAGGCCAGGGAAGTCGATGCCCGAGGTTGCAACGTCGAAGTAGCGATACTCCACCCCCGTCATGCCAAGGTATTTCACGATCGAGGGATGGTTCGGCCAGGTCGGGGCCGACATCCAGACGCGGGCCTTGGGGTTGGCCATCTTGATCAATTCCAGCGCCTGCCGGATCGCGCCGGTCCCGCCGGGGGTGGCGACCGAGGCCGCGCGGTCAGCAAAGCCGTCGCCCAGGATCATCGAAACCAGCGCCGCGTTATAGGCGGGTTCGCCCGCAAGGCCGGTGTAGGTCTTGGTCTTCTCCGTCTCCCACAGCTGCTTTTCCGCCGCCTTGACCGCACGCATGACCGGGGTCAGGCCGGTCGCGTCCTTGTAGACGCCGACGCCAAGGTCGATCTTGGTGGTCCGGGGGTCGTCCCGGTACATGGCGATAAGTTGCAGGATCTTGTCCTGCGGCTGGGGATTCAGGGTTTCAAGCATGGGATTTCCCGGGGGTTTGGACGCCAGCCCAGTGCCACAACGCGAAACGGACGGCAAGCGGCGAAGGGGGTAGTCGCCTGCCGGTCGCGAATACCATTCCCACTTTTCGCTGGCAGGCGTCAGGGGCCGGTCGCCACCCGCAGATCGTCATACATGCCCCACTCGGCCCAGGACCCGTCATAAAGCGCGTGGTTCCGGTGGCCGATCCGCTCCAGCGCCAATGACAGGACGGCAGCCGTCACGCCCGAGCCGCAAGAGGTGATCGCGGGTTTCTTCAGGTCGACGCCTGCCGCCTCGAACACCTCGCGCAGGGCGGCGGGCGATTTCATCGTGCCGTCGGGGTTCAGCACCTCGGCGAAGGGGATGTTCTTCGACCCCGGAATATGGCCCGACCGCAGACCCGCGCGGGGTTCCGGCGCCTCGCCCCGGAAGCGCGGGGCCGAACGGGCGTCGAGGATTTCCGCCTCGCCCAGCTTGGCGGCATGGGCGACTTGCGTCACGTCCTTCACCAGATGGTTCTGGCGGGAAACGGTCATGTGCCGGTCGCGGATCACCGGGGGCATGTCCTCGATTTCGCGACCTTCGGCCTGCCATCTGGGGAAGCCGCCGTCCAGAACGGCCACGTCGGTCTTGCCCATCAGCCGGAAGGTCCACCAGACCCGCGCCGCGCTGAAGATGCCCGCGCCGTCATAGATCACCACCTGATGCCCGTCGCCCACGCCCAGTGCCCGCATCCGCGAGATGAACTTCTCGGGCGGGGGGGCCATGTGGGGCAGGCTGGACCGCTGGTCGGAAATCTCGTCAATGTCGAAGAAACGCGCGCCGGGAATATGAGCGGCGGCGTATTCGGCCTTCGCGTCGCGGGTCTGCGCCGGAAGATACCAGCTGGCGTCCAGCACCCGAAGGTCGGGGTCACGCAAATGCCTGGCAAGCCAGTCGGTCGAGACCAGCGTCCTGGGGTCATCCTGCGGCGATGGGGTCATGCGGGCCTCCCGGGGGTTGAGCCGGATATACGCATTCAGGCGCGGCCCGTGCAAGCGGCGCGGAGACGCATTGCCCCCGCGCCAGCGTCGTTACTTCACCAGAGCCTTCTTCAGCATCCCGGCGATGACCGTCAGGATCGCGCCGCCGATGCCGCCTCCGGCCACCGACTGAATGATGGCGCCGATGTCGAGGTTGGCCGCCGCACCCGCTGCCGCGCCGGCATCACCGCCCAGCATCCCCATCAAAAGCCCGCCAAGCCCGCCGCCCACGGCGCCTACGACCGAGTTGCCTGCTGTCCCGAGGCTGAGGTTCTTCAGGCCCGCTCCCGCCGCGTTGCCGCCCAGAAGGCCTGCAATGATCTGGATGATTAATTCCATTACCCGTAACTCCCACTTTCCGCCGGTTCCCGCACCGGGTTTGCCCGGCTTACCCCCCGGACTTTCTGTCCAGTATGGGAAAGTGTGCCAGATTGACGCAGATCCGGCAAGAAATGTTCGATCAGTGCAAGATCAGCCGCGGCTGTTCTGCTTCAGAAGCCGGGCCTTGTCGCGGTCCCAGTCGCGCTTGGCGCTGGTCTCGCGCTTGTCGGCCAGCTTCTTGCCCTTTGCGATCCCGAGCTTAAGTTTCACGATCCCGCGGTCGTTGAAGTACATCTTCATCGGAACGATGGTCATGCCCTCGCGGCCCACCGCCGACCACAGGCGCGACAATTCCTTCTTCGACACCAGAAGCTTGCGCCGCCGCCGTTCGTCATGCCCGAAGGTCTTGGCCTGCAGATAGGGCGCGATGTAGCCGTTGATCAGCCAAAGCTCGCCGCCTTCCACGGATGCATAGCTTTCCGCGATGTTCGACCCGCCCTGGCGCAGGCTTTTCACCTCGGACCCGAACAGCATGATGCCGGCCTCAAGATCGCTTTCGATCGAGTAATCGAAACGCGCCCGCCGGTTTTCGGCGATCAGCTTGGAGTTGGGATCGGACTTGGCCACCATGATGATCGTCAGATAAGGTCTGGGGCAGGCTTAGTCCAGAAGGCACGCCATGTTACTGCAAATTGCCCTGGGGTCCGGGCTGCTGGTCCTGAACGTGCTGGTCATGGCCGTGGCGGCGCTGCTGCTGGAAAGTGCTTTCCGGGTGGCGCATCCTTGGCTGGTCCGTCCGCCGCAGCGGTTGAAGCTGCTTCTCTTGCTGGTGGCCGTGGGGGTCTGGGTGCTGCTGGTGCTGACCGTGAACATCTGGATCTGGGCCTATGTCCTGTTCGAGACCGGGGTCTTCAAGTCGATGGAGGAGTCGCTTTACTTCGCCATCGTGGCCTTTTCGACCCTGGGGTTGGGGGATGTTGTGCCGACGGACGAATGGCGCATCTTCTCGGCGATGGCTGCGGTAAATGGCCTGCTCAGCTTCGGCCTCTTGACCGCGCTCCTGGTCGAGGCGCTGCGCCAGGTTCGACTGGCGCAGCTGGAAATGCGGCACAAGGGCTAGCCGTCCGCCCGGAACGTAGGGCGGGCAATCTGCCCACCTACCCTTTCAATTCGTCGGTGATCCTGACAGGTCCCACCGCGCCTTTCAGCTTGGCACGGTAGATCACCACGCCCTCGGCCACCCGCATCACATAAGTGCGCGTCTCGGCAAAGGGGATGGTCTCGACCCAGTCGACCACATCCACGTCCGGTCGGCGGGGATCGCCGAATTCGCCGATCCAGCGGCGCGGACGACCGGGTCCTGCGTTATAGCCCGAGGCGATCAGCGCGATCGAGGGGCCGAATTCTCCGGCCATCTCGGCAAGGTAGGCCGATCCCATCGCGACGTTGTAGGCCGGGTCCGAGATCAGCTTGGCAGCATCGAAGGGCTTGCCCAGTTTCCCGGCCATCAGCTTTGCCGTCCCCGGCAGGACCTGCATCAGGCCCCGCGCATCGGCGGATGAACGGGCGGCAGGGTCGAACTCGCTTTCCCTCCGTGCGATCGACAGGGCCAGTGCCCGGCTGACCTTCAGCCCGTCGGGCACGAAGTCCGGGATCGGGTAATAGGCGTGCGGCAGGATCACCCCGCGTTCGGCTGCCTGCTTCGCGACCAGGACGGCCAGGTGCGGTTCACCCCATGCCAGTGTCATGTCTGCCATCTGGGCAAGGCCCGTTGCGTCCTGGCTTTCGCCAAGGTGCAACAGAAACCGCTTGGCCAGCGTCTTGTCCCCGGCCTTGCGCAGAAGCTCTGCCGCGGCCAGCACCGACGACTGAGTGAATTTCGCCCCGCGCCAGTCGGGGGTGCCGGGCCGGGCCAGAAGGCCCGCATCCAGCGACAGCCCCAGCCGCTCGGCGGCAAGCAACCCGTAGAACGCGGTCTGGTGCGCCGCCGCCGCCTTGTAGCTGGCGGTGCCGTCCTGGCCCGCCGCCTCTTGCGCCCGACCGATCCAGTAATGTGCCCGCGCCAGGCTGATTGGCGTAGAGACCCCGGCCAGCAGGTGCTGGAAATGCTTCTGCGCCGCCCCCGGATCGTTCAGCCGGCGCAGCGCGATGAAGCCCGCCAGGAATTCGAGATCGGCATAGGCCGAGGCACCGCCGTCCACCGGGATATGATGGTTCGCGGCGATCCGGTAGGCCTCCTTGGCGCGACCCTGCCGCATCAGCCAGCGCGCCAGCAACGCGCGGCGTTCGGCCCAGGGCTTCGCGCGGCCCAGGCCTTCGGCCGATTTCGAGCGTTCCAGGATCAGCTCCGCCGCCTCGTCGTAGAGGTCCTTCTTCATTCGCCAGATGAAGCGGTCGTAGGCCAGGCCCGCATCCCCGGCCTTGGCCTTCGGCACCGCCTCGATCAGCCCGCTCACGCCCTTGCTTTCCGCCTGCAGGGCCAGCCGCGCGCGCGCCAGAACCTGAAGGTCTCGGGACACCCTGGGCAGCATCCGTTCAGCTTCCCTGGTCCTGCCTTCCCAAAGCAGGGTGTCCAGCCGCAACTCATGCACAAAGCCGACCGCCTCGGGGGCAAGGCCGATCAGTTCCTTCTCCTGGTCGGGCGAGAAGGGCAGCGAAGCCCAGGCCCGCATCGCTTCGGTCTCGGCATCGGCGGCGCGACCGGCGGCCTGCAAGGCCCGGACATAGGCGATGGCCCCAACGCCGGTTTCCGGGGGGCCGGCATCGAACCAGGCGATCACGCGGGCAGGGTCTGTCGACCGCGCGACGGCCTCCTCCCCCTTCTCACGCAAAAGCGGCAAGCCAGGCCAGTCCGGCCGACGCCTGAGGAAGTCCTCATAGTCGCCCAACCGCCCCGCGCCTGCCCGAAGGCGCTGCCAGTCGATCACGTCACGCCCGACGCCCGAAGGCGCCACGGCCAGCGCGCCGTCGAAATCCTTGCCCGCGGCCAGCTCCAGCGCCGTCCGCATCGCCTGTGTCGTGTCTGCTGCTGCCGCAAGCGTCTGGAGGCCAAGGGCCAGGACCAGCGCCCGGATCATGTTCTTGCTGCTCATGCTGCTGAATCTGCCTGACTGCCGGCCTGTGGACAACCCACGAGTGCGTTAATGCGCAAGACTTGGCATCGGGACTGCCAGCCGCTATGAGAAGCGCGCTTACGGGCAATATCGCCCATCATAGGAGAAGCGTCATGATCAGAGGGTCCCTTCCTGCCCTGGTGACGCCGTTCAAGAACGGCGAACTGGATCTGGTGACGCTGAAGAAACTTGTCGACTGGCACATCGCCGAAGGCTCGCACGGGATCGTGCCAGTTGGAACAACCGGGGAAAGCCCGACGCTTTCCCATGCCGAGCATCAGAAGGTCATCGAAGAGGTCGTCGCCGCCGTTGCGGGCCGCATCCCGGTGATTGCCGGGGCGGGGTCGAACAACACCGTCGAAGGCATCAGCCTGATGCGCCATGCCGAAAAGGTCGGCGCGACCGCCGCGCTGGTCGTGACGCCCTATTACAACAAGCCCACGCAAGCGGGCCTGATCGCGCATTACACCGCACTGCACGACTGCTGCAGCCTGCCGATCGTGATCTACAACATCCCCGGCCGGTCGGTCGTGGACATGACGCCGGAAACGATGGGCACGCTTGCGAAGCTGCCGCGGATCATCGGCGTCAAGGATGCCACCGGCAAGATCGAGCGCGTCAGCCAGCAGCGCGCGTCCTGCGGGGCGGACTTCATCCAGCTTTCCGGCGAAGATGCGACGGCGCTGGGTTTCAATGCGCATGGCGGCGTCGGTTGCATCAGCGTGACCGCGAACGTCGCCCCGCGCCTCTGCGCCGAGTTCCAGGAGGCGACGCTGCGCGGCGACTACTCCAAGGCGCTGGAATATCAGGACAAGCTGATGCCGCTGCACGAGGCGATCTTCATCGAACCCGGTCTCGTCGGCGCGAAGTACGGGTTGTCGCTTCTCGGTCTGTGCTCGGAAGAGGTGCGCCTGCCGCTGGTGGGCCTGACCGATGGCACCAAGGCCAGGATCAAGGCCGCGATGAAGCACGCCGGGCTGATCTGAGCCGCCACTCGTCCACGCGTGTCCTGTTCTCCTCGCCGGGTCGCCCCCGACGAGGAGACGCAGTCGAACGAGGAGGCTCGCCGAAGCTCCGGCGCGGTCACGCCCGTGCTGCGATTCGCGCCTGAGGGTTAACCGCCCCTCTGTCCCGCGCGCGTATGGACGGAAACCAGACGCAAGGAAGACAGAAGGAAGACTGCCGTCTCCATCGGAAAACGTCGGGATTATCCCAGCGTTTCAAGGCAATTCCAGCTTCCGCCGCCCCCCGTTGCGTGCCCCTTCAAGATTCCCCCGTTCACCCTTCCTTAACCCCGCCCCGCTTGCCATTCTCTCTGCCCCGTGGTCACCCTCCCGCGATGGAGGACCCCATGCGCAGCTCGAAAACCATTCACGTCATTTCCGCCCATGCCGAGGGCGAGGTAGGCGATGTCATCGTCGGCGGTGTCACGCCGCCTCCGGGCGCGACCTTGTGGGAGATGCGCGACGCCTTGTGGCGCGACCAGACCCTGCGCAATTTCGTCCTGAACGAACCGCGCGGCGGGGTGTTCCGGCACGTCAACCTTCTGGTCCCGCCCAAGGACCCCCGCGCCCAGATGGGCTTCATCATCATGGAGCCCGAGGACAACCCGCCGATGTCCGGCTCGAACTCGATCTGCGTGGCGACCGTGCTGCTGGACAGCGGGATCATCCCGATGACCGAACCCGTGACCGAGATGGTGTTGGAAGCGCCGGGGGGACTGGTGACCGTCCGTGCCGACTGCCGCCACGGCAAGGCCGAACGCATCCACGTCCGCAACCTTCCCTCCTTCGCCGACCGGCTGGATGTGCCGCTGGACGTGCCGGGCGTCGGTCGGCTGACCGTGGACACGGCCTATGGCGCCGACAGTTTCGTCGTGGTGGACGCCGAGGCCCTGGGCTTCACCCATGCGCCCGAGGACGCACATGCGATGGCAAGGCTGGGCGTCCAGATCACCACCGCGGCGGATGAGCAACTGGGGTTCCACCACCCGGAAAACCCTGATTGGACACATTTTTCCTTCTGCCTCTTCGCGGGCCCCTTAACCCGTGTGGCCGACGGATGGGAGACGAAACACGCCGTCTCGGTCCGCCCCGGCAAGATCGACCGATCCCCCACCGGCACTGCCGTCTCGGCCCGCCTCGCGATCCTTGCGGCGCGGGGCCAGATAGGTCCGGGCGAGGTGCTGCGCGCGTATTCGCTGATCGGCGGGCAATTCGAAGGACGGATCGTCGGGGCCGCGAAGGTCGGCGACCTGAATGCCATCCTCCCCGAAATCTCGGGCCGCGCCTGGATCACCGGCACGCACCAGCACATGCTGGATCCAGCCGATCCCTGGCCGCAAGGCTACCGGCTGTCCGACACCTGGGGTGCTCGGTAATGCTTGTCGAGCGCTTTGTACGCTCCTCGCTCAGCGTCACCAACGCGTGCGCGCAGGGCTCGAGGAGGATTGCTTGCCCCTGACCGACAACCAGCGCGGCGCGCTTTACATGACCGCCTCCATGGCGGGCTTCGCGGTCGAAGACGTCTTCGTCAAGGCTGCCGCAGCAAGCCTTCCCCTGGGCCAGGTGCTGCTGACCATCGGATTTGTCGGCATGCTGGTCTTTGCCGCGATGGCTGTCAGCAAGGGCGAGGCGTTGCTGCCCGCCGCCTTCCTGTCGCGCCCCATGCTGGTCCGTTGCGGATTCGAGATCACGGGCCGGCTCTTCTATGGCCTGGCAATCACCCTGACGGCGCTGTCAACCACCTCGGCGATCCTGCAGGCCACGCCCCTGGTCGTCGTCGCCGGTGCCGCACTGGTCTTTGGCGAAAGGGTCAGCCCGCACCGCTGGCTTGCCGTGCTGCTGGGCTTTCTGGGGGTCCTGGTCATCCTGCGCCCGGGCTCGGACTTCTCTGCACTCTCGCTCCTCGCCGTCGTCGGCCTTCTGGGCTTTGCCGGACGGGATCTCGCCACACGGGCCGCGCCCAGCGGGCTGTCCAACCGCCAGCTTGGCGCATTGGGCTTTGCGATGCTGGCGACGGCCGGGGCGATCCTGCTCGTCTTCAGCGGCGGCGCGACGGTTCCCACACAATCGGGCCTGGCCTACCTGACCGGAGGAACCGTCTTCGGCGTTCTCGGCTACCATGCCCTGACCTATGCCATGCGGACGGGTGAAGTCTCGGCCGTTACGCCTTTCCGCTACACCCGGCTGATCTTTGCTATGGTGCTGGCGATGCTCCTCTTCGCAGAGCGCCCGGACCTTGCAACATGGGTCGGCGCGGCGCTGGTCGTGGGGTCGGGAATCTTTGCGCTGACCCGAAAGTAGGGTGGGCGATACCGCCCACCCTACGCTTGCGCTACCCGCCGATCAGTTCCGCCTGCCGCACGATCACTTCGGCCTGCCGCATGCTTGCGATGTCCACCAGCCGCCCCTTGTAGACCGCCGCGCCCTGGCCTGCCGCCTTTGCCGCCTCCATCGCCGCCAGGATCTCGCGCGCCTCGGTCACCGCCGCCTCGGAGGGCGTGAAGACCTCGTTCGCCAGAGACACCTGTTTGGGGTGGATCGCCCATTTCCCGACCATCCCCAACGTCGCCGACCGCCGTGCCTGGGCCTTGAAGCCCTCTTCGTCGCTGAAATCGCCGAAGGGTCCGTCCACCGGCAAAACGCCATGTGTCCGGCAAGCCGCCACGATTGCCGCCTGCGCCCAGTGCCAGGGGTCGGACCAGTATTTCGCCCCCTCGCGGTGCATGTAGTAATTCTCCTGCGTCCCGCCGATGCCGGTGGTCTGCATCCCCATGCTGGCAGCAAAATCCGCCGCCCCCAGGCTCATCGCCTGCAACCGGGGGCTACTGGCCGCGATCTCTTCGACATGGGCGATCCCCGCCGCCGTTTCGATGATCACCTCAAGGCTGATCCGCTTTGTCCGCCCCGCCGCAGCCTCGCAGGCCGTCACGAGGGCATCCACCGCATAGACATCCGCCGCGCAGCCGACTTTGGGGATCATGATCTGGTCCAGCCTTGGACCCGCCTGTTCCAAGAGGTCCACCACGTCGCGATACCAGAACGGCGTGTCGAGGCCGTTGATCCGCACGCTCAGCGTCTTTCGGCCCCAGTCCACCTCCGAGATTGCCTTGATGATGTTCGCCCGGGCCTGCGGCTTGTCCGCCGGGGCGACCGAATCCTCCAGGTCCAGGTTGATCACATCCGCCGCACCAGCCGCCATCTTGGCGAAAAGCTCGGGTCGCGAGCCGGGGCCGAAAAGCTGGCAGCGGTTCGGGCGGGCGGGGGCGGCTGGTTGCAGGCGGAAGCTCATGGGGATTCCTGTGGGTAAGGATATTACGTGGGTTGCTGGCCCAGGGTTATTATGTTGCGTGCCGCAGTGCAACATTCCATTTGCGCTTGCAGAAACCTTGCGCCTTCCACCGCCCGCTCCGGCTCGCTAAAGTCAGCGCATGATCACCGCCCAGGCCGAGACGTTCCCGCTTCGCAACCCGTTCACCATTTCGCGTGGCTCCAAGACCGAGGCGCGGGTGGTCACCGCAACCGTCACGCGCGGTGGCCATCGCGGTTGGGGCGAAGGGCTGCCCTATCCCCGCTATGGCGCGACAGTGGAGGCGGCCATTGCCGCCATTCTCGCGTTGCCGGAAGCGATCACGCGGCGCGAGTTGCAGACGGTCATGACACCCGGCGCCGCCCGGAACGCGGTGGATTGCGCGCTCTGGGATCTTGAGGCGAAGGCTTCCGGCAAGCCGGTCTGGCGGCTTGCGGGCCTTGCCGAACCGAGGCCGGTAGAGATTGCCTTTACCCTCTCTCTCGATACTCCCGAGGCCATGCGCGCTGCTGCCGCCCGCAATGCGCACCGGGCGGTTCTGAAGGTCAAGCTTGGAACCCCCGCCGACATGCCGCGGATCGAGGCGGTGCGACAGGGAGCGCCGAACGTCCGGCTCATCGTCGATGCGAACGAGGGCTGGACGCCGGAGGTATACTCCGACCTTGCGCCACACCTGATCCGCCTGGGAGTGGAAATGGTGGAACAGCCGCTGCCGCAGGGGGCCGAAGACATGCTGGCCGAGATTGCCCGCCCGCTGCCAGTCTGCGCCGATGAAAGCGCCCATGACGCGGACTCGTTGCCCGGGCTTCTGGGCAAGTACGACGTCGTGAACCTGAAGCTGGACAAGACCGGGGGCCTGACCGAGGCGCTTCGGGCACGGGACGAGGCGCTGCGGTTGGGGCTGCGGGTGATGGTCGGCTGCATGATCTCGACCTCGCTTTCCATGGCCCCGGCGATCCTGGTGGCCCAAGGGGCCGACTGGTCTGACCTTGACGGCCCCTCCGACATGGCGCAGGACCGCGACCATCCGGTCACCTACGACGACCGCCACATCCATCCGGCTTCGCCGCTTCTATGGGGATAACAGCATGACCCGCACCGTCTATGTGAATGGCGACTACCTGCCCGAGGCGCAAGCGAAGGTGTCGATCTTTGATCGGGGGTTTCTGATGGCCGACGGGGTCTATGAGGTGACCTCGGTGCTGGACGGCAAGCTGATCGACTTCGACGGCCACATCCGGCGGCTGGAGCGGTCGCTGAAGGAGCTGGATATGAGCTGCCCTATCGGGGCGGAAGAGCTGCTGGCGATGCACCGCGAGCTGGTTTCGCTGAACGGGATCGACCAGGGGATGATCTACCTGCAGGTGACGCGGGGCAATCCGGGGGACCGCAGCTTCATGTTCCCGGCGGCAGACGTGCCGGGGACGGTGGTGGCCTTCACCCAGGATATCCCGAACCTGGCGGATGCGCCCGCCGCGAAGACGGGCTTCAAGGTCATCACGATCCCGGACCTGCGGTGGAGCCGTGTCGATATCAAGACGGTGCAGCTTTTGTATCCCTCGATGGGGAAGATGGCGGCGAAGAAGGCGGGTGTCGATGACAGCTGGTTCACCGACGAGGCGGGGGCGGTGACCGAGGGGACCTCGAACAACGCCTATATCGTGAAGGGGAACCGGATCATCACCCGCCAGCTGGGCAACGATATCCTGCATGGGATCACCCGGGCGGCGGTGCTTCGCTTTGCAGCGGAGGCCCAGTTTGAAATCGAGGAGCGGCCCTTCACGGCAGAGGAGGCCCAAGGGGCGGATGAGGCGTTCTCGACTGCTGCGTCGATCTTCGTGATGCCTGTCGTGGAGGTGGATGGCAAGCCGGTCGGGTCCGGCAAGCCGGGGCCGGTGGCGATGCGGCTGCGGGAGGTCTATCTGGACGAGATGCGCAAGGCGGCGATCTGAGGTGTCCACGGTGGACAAATGCGGCGTTGCCTTTGGGATCAAGGGCTTGCGATTTTCTGTTAGGGGTTTCTTAACCCCTGTCCATGGGTGGCTGAGGGCCGCATGACGATCTATATCGACGCCGATGCCTGCCCGGTGAAGGCCGAGGCCGAGACGGTCGCCACCCGGCACAAGGTGCGGATGGTGCTGGTGTCGAACGGGGGGATCCGGCCCTCGCAGAACCCGTTCGTAGAGAGCGTCTTCGTCTCTAGCGGGCCGGATGAGGCCGACAAGTGGATCGCCGAGGCTTGCGGGCCGGGGGATGTCGTCGTCACCGGGGATATTCCCTTGGCGGCGAAATGCGTGGCGGCAGGGGCGCGGGTGGTCAAGCACAACGGCGAAGAGCTGACGGCGGCCAACGTCGGGATGGCTCTGGCGACGAGGGATCTGATGCAGGATTTGCGGTCGGCTGATCCGTTCCGACAGGGCGGAGGCAAGATGTTCTCCAAAGCGGACCGGAGTCGGTTTCTGGACGTGCTGGACCGGGTCGTACGGTCTGCGACGCGGGTTTGATCGGAGAGTCGGTCTGAAGCCCGACCTACGGGGCGGGTCCGCGTGGTGCGGGGTGTTTGGCGGCGGCGGTGCGCTGTAGCGCACCCTACGATGGGGTTGCAGTGGCGCTTCGGAAGCATAGAGTTGCGCGGGTGTCGGGCCGGGGAGTCTGGGTGAACCCCGACCTACGGGTGCGATGAGCCGGGTGTTGTTTTCCTTCGACGGATTCCGGCGCGGGGCGCGGGATGGGATGCCGCTGGCGGTGTCGATCTTCGCCTACGGGGTGGGGTTCGGGCTGGTGGCGGCGCAGGCCGGGTTTGGCGTCGGCAAGGCCGTGGCCACCAGCGCGGCGATCTATTCGGGGTCAGCGCAGTTGGCGGCGGTGAACCTGCTGCAGACCGGCGAGGCGACGCTTTGGGCGCTGTTTGCCACGATCCTGGTGATCAACGCGCGCTATCTTCTGTTCGGAGCGACCTTGCAGCCCTGGCTGTGGTCGGCGGGACCCTTGCGGGCTTATGGCAGCCTTTTGCTGCTGGGTGATGCCAACTGGATGATGACCATGCGGGCAATCCGGTCGGGAGAAGTGGACCGGGCCTATCTGGCGGGGACCGGGACGCCGGTGGCGGTGGGCTGGCTGTCGGGGACGGCATTGGGGGCTGCGGCAGTCAGTGTCCTGCCACGGCCCGAGGCGCTGGGGTTCGACCTGATGCTGGCCTGCTTCGCAGCGGCGATGATGACGGCGATGACGCGGACGCGGGCCGACCTCTTGCCCTTGGCGGTAGGGGCAGGGGCCGCGCTTGCGGTCTTCCAGGTGTTCGGTCCGGCCCCGGCGATCATCGGGGCGGGCCTTGCAGGCGCGGCGGCGGCGGCTCTGGTGCATCGCGGCGAGACATGAGCGAAAGCTTCCCGGTCTTGTTGGCAGTGATGGCGGCGGCGGCGTTCCTGTGCCGGGTGGCCGGCTTCACCCTGATGCGGTTCGTGCCGGTGTCGCCCCGGGTGGAGGCGGCGCTGCGGGCCACGCCGCTGGCGGTGATGGCCGGGATCACGGCGTTGGCGATGCAGGGGGGCGGGCTGGCGGAAGGGTTGGCGCTGGCCTCTGTTGTCGGGCTGACGCTGGTCTTGCGAAGCGACGTGGCTGCGGCGCTGCTGGGGGTGGCGGTGGTGGCACTGCTGCGCTGGGCGGGTCTTTGAGACGAATACTCCTCGTTCGCCTTCGTCTCCTCGTCGTGAGGGGGGCACCCCAGCGAGGAGTGCACGAACAGTGCTCGACGAGCGGTCCGCGCAAAGCAAAACCGGCGGCCCGTTGCGGGACCGCCGGTATTGGGTTCGGGTTTGGTACGGCCTAGTGCAGCCGGGCTTCGACCTGGGCGATGGCGTCGTCGATCGAGGCCGATGCCGCATCGGCAGTCATCTGCTTCGACAGGACTTCACCCGCAGCGGTAATCGCCACCGAGATGGCCTGCTCGCGCACCTGACGGATCGCACCGGCCTCGGCTGAGGCGATCTGTTCGGTCGCGGAGGCAAGGCGGCGGGCGATCGAGGCCTTGAGGTCCTCTTTCGCCTGGGCGGCGGCGGACATCGCCTCGTCCTTGGCTTGGGCGACGATACGGTCGGCCTGTTCCTGGACTTCCTTCTGCCGACGCTCGTAGGTCGCGAGGATCGACTTGGCTTCCTCCCGCAGGGCGCGGGCCTCGTCGAGTTCGGCCTTGATGGTCGCGGCCCGGGCGTCGAGCATGCCCAGAATCTTGGCCGGGACCTTCATGTAGACCAGAAGGCCGATGAAGCAGAGGAACGCGATCAGGACCACGAAGTTCGTGTTCTGCAAGGAGAAGAACGGACCCGTGGCCGCCATCGCCGGCGAGGCGAAGAGGGTGAGGAGGATGGAGAGCTTCTTCATCGCTTACCCTTTCAGCCGTGCCGTGACGGCAGCCGTCACCGCCGATGCATCGGCCTTGCCACCCAAGGCAGCAACCAGTTCGCCGGCCACGTCGCGCGCCACTTCGGCAACCGCCGCAGCAGCCCCGTCGCGGATCACGGCGATGGTCTTTTCCGATTCCGCAGCCTTGGCTGCAATCTCGGCGTCGGCCGTCGCGGTGGCGGCGTCGAGGTCCTTCTGGATCTCGGCCTTGGCCTGGGCGACGATCTTGGCCGCTTCGGTCCGGGCAGTTGCCAGCGCGTCGTTATAGGCCTTCTCGGCGGCCACGGCCCTCTGCTTCAGCTCTTCGGCTGCGGCAAGGTCGTTGGTGATCGTGCTTTTGCGATCCGCCAGCACCGCGCCGATGCGCGGCAGGGCGATCTTCGACAGCACGAGATAGATCACGACCAGCGTGACCAGAAGCCAGAAGATCTGGTTCGGCCAGGTCGAGAAATCGAGCTGGGGCATGCCCACAGCCTTTCCCGCCTCGCCATGTGCTTCGGTTGCCATGTGGCCTCTCCTGAACTTTTGGAACCTGGGCCGGGGCGGTGCCCGGCCCGGATGTCAGCCCAAAAAGATCAGACGGCGAACATCAGCAGAAGCGCGATCAGGAACGAGAAGATCCCGAGAGCTTCGGCGAAGGCGATGCCGACGAAGAGGTTGGCCATCTGGCCGGGGGCAGCCGACGGGTTGCGCAGGGCGCCCGCCAGGAAGTTGCCGGCAATGTGGCCCACGCCGATACCGGCGCCGCCGAGACCCATCGTTGCCAGACCGGCGCCGATGAACTTGCCCATTTCTGCGATATCGCCTTCCATGATGTCTCTCCTTTGGAATGCTGTTGGTTGGTGGTCCGAACCTTAGTGATGTGCGTCGCCGACGGCGTCGCGCAGGTACACGCAGGTCAGAATGGTGAAGACGTAGGCCTGAACGGCCGCGACAAGAAGTTCGAGGCCGTAGATCGCGGCGATGGCGGCGATCGGGACCACGGAGGCGACGCCCATCGCGCCGGCGAACCCGGCGAAGACCTTGATCACGGCGTGACCGGCCATCAGGTTGCCGCCAAGACGGATGGAGTGGCTGAGCGGCCGCACGAAGTAGGAGATCAGCTCGATGATCGCCAGGATCGGGCGCAGGATCAGCGGTGCGGACGACACCCAGAACATCGACAGGAAGCCGATGCCCTTGCGATAGAAGCCGACCAGCGTGACGGTCAGGAACACCAGGAGCGCCAGGACCGCCGTGACGGCGATGTGCGAGGTGGTGGTGAAGGACATCGGGATCAGGCCCAGCATGTTCGACAGGAAGACGAACATGAAGAGGGTCATGATGTAGGGGAAGAACTTCAGGCCTTCGTGCCCGGCAACGTCTTCGACCATCTTGTGGATGAAGCCGTAGAACATCTCGGCCACCGACTGCCCGCGCGAGGGGACGATGGCGCGGCGGCGGGTCGACAGAACCAGCAGCGCGATCATCGCAAGGACGGCGATGCCCATCCAGAGGGTGACGTTGGTCGGGGTATACCACTCGATCGGGCCGTCGCCGAACAGCGGCTTGACCACGAATTGATCCATCGGGTGGATCTGCAGTCCGCCAGCGTGCTCTTCCGTCGCCATCGTCAGTTCCCTTTGTCCTTGGCGGCCTCGTCTGCCGCCTTCCGTGCCAGTTGCCTTGCCGAGCCGAGCATCGTCTTGACGCCCGCGGCGAAGCCGAAGAGCGAAAAGATGATCAGGAAGACCGGCAATGTGCCAAACAGCACATCAAGCCCGTAACCGATGGCCATCCCGAGAAGCATCCCGGTCACCAGCTCGATCACCATCCTCCAGGCCACCTCGCCCTGCGAGAAACCCTTGACCGTGTTGGTCCGCTCTGGCGCAGCCTTTCCCTTGACCTGTTGCAGTCGCTTTTCCAGCGCCTGCAGACGGTCGGGATCGGGTTCGGACGCCATCGGCCAAGTCCCTTCACAGTCGTCGCGGTTCTACGGAGCGGGGGGTGCAGAGTCAAGCAGGCAGATCGTGCTGCAAGGTATTGAAAAATGGCTGTTTTGTGGTGGGGTGAATGTCGCGGGCATGGCAACCATGCCGGTCTACATATTCAACCCGAAGGTTGACGATCGCGTCAGGCCACAGGATAACCCCGCAATGAGCAATCGCCTTGATGCCGTCTTTGCCGCGCTGGCCGACCCGACACGGCGGGCGATCCTGGCCATGCTTCTGGAAGACGACATGGCGGTGACCGACGTGGCCGAACCCTTCGCCATGAGCCTTGCGGCCATCTCGAAGCACCTGACCGTGCTGTCCGACGCGGGCCTGATCAGCCGGGAAAAGCGTGGCCGGGTGATCTGGTGCAAGCTGGAGCCCGAGGCGATGCGCGAGGCGACCGTCTGGATGCGCGCCTTCGGGCAGGTCGATCCGCTGGACCTGGACGCTTTCGAGCGGTTCCTGGAACAGGAGTTGGCGGAAGAAGACTAGGGCCTTCGTCTGCGCCGCAGCCAGCGTTGCGTGGCGCGCCGAGACCGGATGATTGCGGTCGAGATCGGCCCGCGCAGATGCGGCAGATCGACGGCCAGAAGGAGGAGGCCCGCAGGAAGCATCCAGAGCCCAAGGATCGGCAGGAACCAGAAGAGTCCTCCGATTGTAAGCAGGATTGCCAGGGGCAGGCGGACCGGCATCCAGCTGCCGCGCCGCAAATGTGCCAGAGGCCCGCGCAATGGCGGGACCAGGCGCTCCAAAGCCTGGAACTGCCGGTGAAACCTGCGCTCGCGCCGCGACATCTGGGGACCCTCTGCGTGCAGGATAGGCCGTCGCCATGACAGAGGTGCGACAGTCGCTAGCGCCGCCGGGCGCGCCAGCGGTTCATGACCATGCGGGCCTTGCGTCGACCGCGGATGATGAAGGCCGAGATCGGCCCCCGCAAGACGGGCAGGTCGACGGCCAGCAGAAGCAACCCGAGGGGCAGCATCCAGACACCGAGGACGGGGAGGAAGGAAAAGACGCCCCCCGCGATCAGGAGGAGAGCGACGGGGAAGCGGATCGGAAACCAGCTGTCCTGACGAAGTGTGGACATCGGGCCGCGCAGGGGTGGAACGAGGCGCCCCAGCGCGTCGAACTGTCGTTGGAACCTGCGTTCCCGTCTTTGCTTGGCGGCCATCGGGTAAAGATGGGGGCGGCAGGACGCGCTTCAAGACGCGCGTAACCGGCCAAGCCGTATTCCGCCCGGTCAGTGCTGAGCCGAAAACTTCAAGGAACTCGGACCGGAGCCTTCGAAGGCTCCGATGCGATGTCTTTGAAGAATCGGTTACCCGTCGATGCGGATGCGGGCGTTCGTCGGGTCGAAGGGGCTGTCCTCGGTCACGACGGCGTCCCATTCCTGAAGCTGGATCTTGACCTTGAGCTTCTGGCCGGGTTCCGCCAGCGCGGCGGGGACGTAGCCCATGCCGATCTGCTTGCCGAAAGCCACGGAATAGCCGCCCGATGTCAGGCGACCGACCTTGATGCCGTCATGGATCAGCGCCTCTTTCCCCCACGGATCGGTGTCATCCGGCCCGTCGATCAGAAGCGTGACGCATTTCGACCGGATGCCGGTCGCCAGCATCTTTTCCTTGCCGCGGAAGTCCTTGGTCAAGTCGACGAAGCGGTCAAGCGCGGCCTCCAGCGGGGTCGCGTCGCGGCCCAACTCGTTGCCGAAGGCGCGGTAGGATTTCTCCTGCCGCAGCCAGTTCTGCGCGCGGGCGCCGACGGGTTTCAGGCCGTGCTTTTCGCCCGCTTTCAGGAGGAGATCCCAGAGGTAGCGGCCGAATTCGATGGGGTAGTGGAGTTCCCAGCCAAGCTCACCCGTATAGGCCACCCGGATCGCGCGGACGGGGCACATGCCAAGCTCGATGTCGCGGTAGCTCAGCCAGGGGAAGCGCTTGTTGCCGAGGACGGTGTCGGGGTCGGCGTCCTTGACGATGTCCTTCAGCAGGGCGCGGGCGTTGGGGCCGGCCAGCGCGTAGACGCCCCACTGGGTGGTGATGTCGTGGATGTCGATGTGGCCTTTGCCTTCGGCCATCCAGTCGTCGGCGGCCTTTTGCAGGAAGTCGTAGTCATAGGCCGTCCAGGCACCTGCCGAGATCAGGTAGTATTCGTCCTGCTTCAGCCGGACGATGGTGTATTCGGTCCGCGTCGTGCCGTGGTCGGTCAGGGCGTAGGTCAGGTTGATCCGGCCCACGTTCGGCAGCTTGTTGCAGGTGAAGTGGTCGAGGAAGGCTGTCGCGCCTGGGCCACGGACGAGGTGTTTTGTGAAGGCGCTGGCGTCGATGATGCCGACAGTGTTGCGGACGGCTTCGGCCTCGGCCTTCGCATATTGCCACCAGGCACCGCGCCGGAAGCTGCGGGAGTTGTGGTCGAAGTCAGCGGGGGCGTCCTTGGGGCCGTAGTAGTTCGGGCGTTCCCAGCCGTTCACCTGACCCATCTGCGCGCCGAGGTCTTTCTGGCGGTCATAGGCCGGGGCGGTGCGGAGGGGGCGGGCGGCTTCGCGTTCCTCATCCGGGTGGTGCAGGATGAAGACGTGGTCGTAGCATTCCTCGTTCTTGCGGGAGGCGTATTCCGTGGTCATCCAGCCGCCGAAGCGCTTGGGGTCGAGGCTGGCCATGTCGATCTCGGCTTCGCCTTCGGTCATCAGCTGGGCGAGGTAATGGCCGGTGCCGCCCGCAGCGGTGATGCCGAAGGAGAAGCCCTCGGCCAGCCACATGTTGCGCAGGCCGGGGGCGGGGCCGACCAGCGGGTTGCCGTCGGGGGTATAGCAGATCGGGCCGTTGTAATCGTCCTTGAGGCCCACGGTTTCCGACGACGGAATCCGGTGGATGAAGGACATGTATTCCTGCTCGATCCGTTCGAGGTCGAGCGGGAAGAGGTCGGCACGGAAGCTTTCCGGGACACCATACTGGAACCGCGCGGGGGCGCCCTTTTCGTAGGGGCCAAGGATCCAGCCGCCGCGTTCTTCGCGGACGTACCACTTGGCGTCGGCGTCGCGGAGGACCGGGTGCTGCGGGTTGGTCTTGCGCCATTCGACAAGGGCGGGGTCGGGCTCGGTCACGATGTACTGGTGTTCGACGACGACGGCGGGGGTCTTGATCCCCAGAAGCTTGGCGGTGCGCTGGGCGTGGTTGCCGGTGGCGGTGACGACATGTTCGGCGGTGATCTCAAAACGGTCGTCGGTGGCGACGAGGTTGCCGCCCTTTTCCTCAAGCCGGGTGCAGGAGACGATCCATTCCGACCCGGTCCAGCGGTAGCCGTCGACCTGGATCTTGCGTTCGATGGTGGCCCCCAACTGACGGGCCCCCTTGGCCATGGCTTGCGTCACGTCGGCCGGATTGATGTAGCCGTCCTGCGGGTGGTAGAGCGCGCCGATCAGGTCCTCGGTGCGGACCAGCGGCCAGCGGTCCTTGATTTCGCTCGGTTTCAGGAATTCATGGTAGACCCCGGCGGTCTCGGCCACCGAGGAGTAGAGCATGTATTCGTCCATGCGCTGCTGGTGTTGGGCCATGCGCAGGTTGCCGACGACGTAGAAACCGGGGTTCAGGCCCGTCTCGGCCTCCAGCCCCTTGTAGAAGTCGACCGAGTATTTGTGGATGTGGGTCGTCGCGTAGCTCATGTTGAACAGCGGCAGAAGCCCCGCCGCGTGCCAGGTCGACCCGGCGGTCAGCTCGTCCCGTTCGACCAGCATCGTGTCCCATCCCGCTTTCGCCAGGTGGTAGGCAATCCCGGTGCCGACTGCGCCGCCGCCGACGACGAGGGCTTTGACATGGGTTTTCATGGAAGGGACTCCCGCAATAGGTTTGCCCCTATCTGCCAGAGCCGGGGGAAACCGGGCAAGTCCACCCGACCTTTGGCGTCAGAAAACGACATGTTGTCGGTATTGACCCGACGCGGTGCGCTGCCGGACCGGACGCCACAGCCAAAAGCAAGGGCTTTCCACCGCTTTGCCGCAGTGTTGCCCGTTTCCTGGATTTGAACTCGCCCTATGGAATCGACAGAATCGTTCACGGTAGAGCATCCCAAGTCCGCCCGGCCCGCGCTGGTGGCGCTGGCGGCGATTGTCCTGTCCTGGCTGGCCGAGATCGCGGCTCAGATGGGATATTTCGGGCCGGGGGGTGAGATTTCCCATTGGGGCGTGCAAACGGCGGTGGCGCAAAGCGCGGTGATCGTTGCGGGGCTGGTGATTGCGCTGGGGCTGGTCAGGCGGATGGACCTGTTGGCGCGCAGCGTAACGCTGTTGTTCCTGCTGATGGCGGTGCTGAACCTGGCTCTCTGGACGCTGTTCCGCGAAGCGCCGCAGCTTTACCAGACCGAGGCGGGGGTCAATCTGATCCGCAACCTGTCGCACCTGCTGCAAGTGGCACTGCTGGTCTGGCTTCTGCGCGCGCCCTTGCGGCAATGGCTGCGGGCAGGGCTGGTGATGGCGGTGGTCTTCCTGGGGACGAAGGACATCGTCCTGCGCTGGTTCAGTGTCGATGAGCTTTACGTCTTCCCCGACGCCGAATGGGCCGAGGACTACACTCCGGTCGACGTCGAGGCGCTGTATGATGTGCAAGACCGGCTGATGGGCGAGCAGGTGGCCGCGCTTGCGCCCCAGACCGTAGGCGAGACCGAGGTCTTTGCGCTGGCCTTGGGCGGCACGGCGGACCAGTCGGTGTTTCTGACCGAGGTTGAAAGCGTCTCGGCGATCCTTGATGCCCAGTATGGCTCGGGGATGCGGACCTTGCGGCTGGCCAACAGCCACGACCATCCGACGCGCTATCCGATGGCGAACCGGGCGAACCTGGCGCGGGCGCTGAAAGAGATCGGCACGCGGCAGGGGGAGGAGGACCTGGCCATCCTGTTCCTGACCTCGCACGGGAGAGAAGACCTTTTCTCGCTGGACTTCCCCGAGGCGGGGACGACCGACCTGACCGCGCCGGAGTTCCGGCAGATGCTGGACGACAGCGGCATCGGTGCGGCGATGATCGTGGTGTTGGCTTGCTATTCTGGATCGTTCATCGACGATCTGGCGGCCCCGGATCGGCTGGTCATCGCCGCAGCGCGGGCGGACCGGACGTCGTTCGGCTGCCGCGACGGGGCCGAATGGACCGAGTTCGGCGAGTCCTTCTTTCACCGCGCCCTGCGGGCCGAGCCGGACCCCCGCAAGGCCTTCCCGATCGCGGTAGAGGATGTGACGCGGAAAGAACTGGCGGATGAGCTGACGCCCAGCCTGCCGCAGATCAGCCAGGGGGCCGAAATCGGCTTGGTGCTGGACCGGGTGCTGGCGCGCTGAACGGGGGCGCTCGTCGTTCGACTTCGTCGCTCCTCGCTGCGCTCTCCGACGAGAAGCCGAAGGCGCACGAGGAGGGGTGCTTGTGGTCGCGCGGGTTCTGCGCAAGGCTGGCGCGGACCAACAGGAAGGCCCGAGCATGACCCGTTTCAACCAACCCCTTGGCGGCAACGAGATGCCGCGTTTCGGCGGGCCGGCAACGATGATGCGGCTGCCCTTTGCCGCCAGCGCCAAGGGGCTGAACGCGGGCTTCATCGGAATTCCGATGGACCACGGGACCAGTAACCGACCCGGCACACGGCTTGGCCCCCGGCAGATCCGCGACGAGAGCCGCATGATCCGGCCCTACAACATGGCGACGGGGGCGGCGCCCTTCGAGCATCTGCAGGTCGCGGACCTGGGCGATGTGGCGATCAACACCTTTGATCTGAAAAAGACGGTGGACATCATCACCACCCACTACCGCGAGGTTCTGGCGCAGGGGGTGATCCCGCTGACCCTGGGCGGCGACCATACCCTCACCTGGCCGATCCTGCGCGCGATCAAGGAGCGTCACGGCCCCGTCGCGCTGATCCACATCGACGCCCATGCCGACATCAACGACACCATGTTCGGCGAGAAGGTCGCCCACGGCTGCCCCTTCCGCCGGGCCTGGGAGGATGGCTGTCTGATCGACGACAAGGTGTTCCAGATCGGCCTGCGCGCCACCGGCTATGCGGCGGACGACTTCAACTGGGGCCGCGACAAGGGCTGGACGGTGGTGCAGGCCGAGGAGTGCTGGCACAAGTCGCTGACCCCGTTGATGCAGATCGTGCGGGACCGGATCGGCGACGCGCCGGTCTATCTGAGCTATGACATCGACAGCCTGGATTCGGCCTTTGCACCGGGGACCGGGACAGTGGAGCCTGGGGGCCTGACCACCTGGCAAGGGCTGGAGATCATCCGGGGCTGCGCCGGTCTGAACCTGGTGGGCTGCGACCTGGTCGAGGTTTCGCCGCCTTACGACCCGACAGGCAACACCGCGCTGATCGCGGCGAATTACCTTTACGAGATGCTTTGCGTCCTGCCTGGCGTGCCGCAGAACCCGTCGCGGTTTTCGGGGCTGACGTTCTAGTCAGCCCTTCAGCGTATCACGGGGCGACAGGCCATAGCGCGTGCGGTAAAGCTCGGCGAAGCGGCCGAAATGGGTGAAGCCCCAGCGCAGCGCGATGTCAGTGACGCGAGTGCCGGGCGGGGCGGCCAGAAGGTCGGCGTGGACGCGCGCCAGCCGTGCCTCGCGCCAGAAGCCCAGGGGCGTGGTGCCGCGGTGTTCGCGGAAGGCCAGTTGCAACCCGCGGGGCGATATGCCTGCGACCTGCGCCACATCCTCGATGGTGATCTGCTGGTCCAGATGCGCCTCGATGAAGCTTTCGGCCAGCCGCAGGTGGCGGGGGCGGGGCGCTGCGCGGCTGCGGGCCAGCTGCGCCTGATGGTCGTGCTGCGCTTCCAGAAGGCCAGACAGGAGCGTGCTTTCGATCTGCCGCGCCATCAGCCCCGGCCCGATCGGGGGCTGGCCGGCATCGGCCTCGGCCACCAGCCACATCACCAGCCGCCGCAGCGCCGCTCCGGGACCCGACGCGATGTCGAGCGGCCCGTCGAAGGTCAGCGGCCGGTCCGAGGGTCCTCCAAGCTGGGCGGCCAGATGGTCCTGCATCGCACGGCGCGAGATCTGCACCAGGACCTGCCGGGTGCCTTCCTCCCAGGTCATCCGGGTCGGCAGGTGCGGGTTCAGGATCGCCGCGCGGTCGGGGGTGGAGAGGTAGGTGTCGCGCCCGTTGGTGATCTCGGCCCCGCCGTCAAGCGGGATTTGCAACAGGTAGAAGTTCCCCAATTCGCCCGGCGCGATCAGGGTCTTTGCACCATATTCGATGTAGTTCAGCGACAGCCGCTCACCCGGCAGATGGTGGTGGCAGGCGTCAAACAGGCTGCGCGCGCCCAGCGTCTCCAGCCGGTGCGGGCAGAAGACGGCAGCAACGCGCTCTCGCGCCTCGTCAAGATCGCGCGAGTGGAAGAGCGTGTGGTTGCGCAGCAGCGGTCTGGTCATCCGGCGGCCCCTGGCTATCGGCGTCAAGGCTAACACGCCCTGCGGCGATCCGGCGCGGTTGGGCGTCGATTTTTTCGTTTTCTGGATAGTTCCCGCGCAGCCCGGATAGACCCCTGCGCCCGGTCCGCCAGAATTCCTTCAAATTCAAAGAAAAACCGGGAGGAAGACAATGCGCGGATTGGGCGGGAAGGTGGCCATCGTGCCGGGCGGCTGCACCAAGATCGGGCGCGCGGTGGTCGATGCCTTCGTCGCGGCGGGCACAAAGGTCATGGTGGCCGACATCGCGGAGGGCGGGGGATTCGCGGAAGGGGTGGGTTTCCAGCACTGCGACCTGCGCGACGACGCCCAGATCGCGGCGCTGGTGCAGGCGACGCAGGACCGCTTCGGCCGCATCGACTTTCTGGTCAACGTGGCCTGTTCCTACCTGGACAACGGCGCGGCCTCGACGAGGGCGGAGTGGCTGGAGAGCCTGGACGTCAACCTTGTGGGGTCGGTCATCCTGATGCAGGCGGCTGAGGCGGAACTGGCGAAGAACCGGGGGGCCATTGTCAACTTCGGGTCGATCTCGTCGCGGGTGGCGCAGACCGGGCGCTGGCTTTACCCGGTGTCGAAGGCCGCGATCCTGCAGCTGACGCGCAATCAGGCGATGGATCTTGCGCCGAAGGGCATCCGGGTGAACGCGGTCAGCCCCGGCTGGACCTGGTCGAACATCATGGACCAGCTGACCAACGGCAATCGTGCCAAGACCGACAGCGTCGCCGCCCCGTTCCACCTTCTGGGTCGGGTGGCGAACCCCGAAGAGGTCGCCTCGGCCGTGCTGTTCCTCTGTTCGGACGAGGCCAGCTTCATCACCGGCACCGATATCTGCGTCGACGGCGGCTATACCGCGATGGGGCCGGAACGGGCAGACCCCGCGATCCCGCTTCTGATGTCCTGAACCCGGAGAGACCCCATGAAGATCGCCATCATCGGGGCCGGGTTCGCCGGCCTGACCACCGCCCGCCATCTGCGCGACTTCGGCCATGACGTGACCGTCTTCGAAAAGGTCCACGACGTCGGCGGGGTGTGGAGCAAGACGCGGCTTTACCCCGGCGTCAGCACGCAGAATGGCAAGGACACCTACTGCCTGTCCGACTTTCCGATGCCGAAGCACTATCCCGAATGGCCCTCGGGCCAGCAGGTGCAGGAGTATCTGAACGATTATGCCGACGCGTTCCGCCTGAAGCCGCTGATCCGCCTTTCCACCCCCGTCACCCATGCCGCGCAGGGGCCGGACGGGCGCTGGACGGTCACCTTCCAGCCCAAGGGCCAGCCGGAACAATCGGAAAGCTTCGATTTCCTGACCATCTGCAACGGCATCTTCTCGGCCCCCGCCGTGCCCGACTTCCCGGGCGCGGGTGAGTTCAGGGCGGCGGGCGGCACCATCTGCCATTCGTCCGAGTTCCTGGACCTCGATCAGGCGCGGGGCAAGCATGTCGTGGTGATCGGATATGGCAAATCGTCCTGCGACGTGGCCGTGGGTCTGGTCGAGGCGGCGGCCAGCATGACCGTCGTGGCGCGCGAGCTGATCTGGAAGATGCCGAAGAAACTGGGCGGGGTGCTGAACTACAAGTACCTGTTCCTGACCCGGATGGGCGAAGGGCTGTTCCCCTACATCACCCTGAGAGGGGTCGAAAAGTTCCTGCATGGTGCGGGGAAGCCGGTCCGCAACTCGATGCTCGGCTCGGTGCAGTCGGTCATCACGAAGCAGCTGAAGCTGAAGAAACTGGGCGCCCTGCCGCGTGGGTCGTTCGAGCGGATCGCGCGGTCCACCGTGTCGCTGGTGACCGACGGGTTCTTCGATCTGGTCGCCAAGGGGCGGATCGCGATAAAGCGCGACACGGCCATCGACCAGCTGATCGTCGAGGGCGGACGGCGCTTTGCGCTGCTGAAGACCGGGGAGAAGATCCCGGCCGACATCGTGATCTGCGGCACCGGCTGGCGGCAGGAGGTGCCGTTCCTGGACGCCGATCTGCAGGCCCGGATCATGGACGATCGCGGCAACTTCCGGCTTTACCGCTGCATCCTGCCGACGGGGGTGAGGAATCTGGCCTTCAACGGCTACAACTCGTCCTTCTTCTCGCCCCTGTCGGCCGAGATGGGGGCCTTGTGGATCGCGTCTTTGCTGGGCGGGGCCTTGCCGCTGCCACCCGAGGCCGAACAGCGGGCGGCCACCGACCGCCGCCTGCGCTGGATGGAGGAGCGGACCGAGGGCAAACATGCACGAGGGACCAACATCATCCCGTTCTCGATGCACCAGATCGACGAGCTTCTGGCGGACATGAACCTGTCGATCGGCCCGGTGCAGCGATTCATCGAGTGGCAGATGCCGGTCAAGCCGGGGCGCTATGCCCGGGTGGCGCGCGACCTGCACCGCCGTCTGGACAAGGCAGGCGCACCTGCAATCAAGCCGGCGCTCGCCTGATCTTCCCCGTCACCCGGACCCTCTCCCCCTGGCGGAGAGGGATGGGGTGAGGGGCAACCGGGTGTCAGTTGCGCCGGTGGGTGGCGGCGACGCGCGAGATTTCCTCGTAGATGCCTGACAGCAGGTTCAGCGCCCGCGTCGCCTCGGCAAGCCGATCGGAAAAGCCGGGGACGCCCGCGACCGCCTGGATCAGAAGCCGCCGCCGCACCGCGCCGTAGTCGTCGGTGACGCGGCGGCCTTCGTCGGTCACCTCGTAAGTCACGCCCGACCGCCCGGCCCCCTTGCGCAGGATCAGGCCCGCCCCGATCAGCTTGCGCAGCGAATACTGGATGTTGGGCACGTCATCGCGGTTGGTAAGGCGCGCAAGGTCCTTGATGGTCTTCGGCCGGTCGTTCATGCGGATGATGTGCAAGAGCGCATTCTCGGGCCCCGTTGCGGCCAGATCGCAGACCGAAGCCAGACATTCCGACTGCCAGCGCCCGAATCCCTCGAACGTGCGCATCAGGGCGAATTCCAGTTCGGTCGTGTCGACCTCGACCGGTCCTTCGGCGAGATGCCAATGCCAGTCGAGGCCTCGGTGTGGGCCATCGTTTTGAGTTTGAAGCTTTTTCTCAGTCATCGGACTTGCCTCCGCCCTCCGGGAGTCTGGCCGCAGTGGGCCGTTGACGCAAATGGATTTTACGATAGACTTTCAAGCATAAAATACCATCAAAACTGGAACAGGGAAGACCGACATGCCGCACCACCCGATGCTCTCGGGCGATCGCTTTCGCCTTGGCACTTTCTCGACCAACTGTTCTTCGGGGATGACGCCCACCAAGGCGCCCGAACGCTGGGTCAACAGCTGGGACAACAACCTGAAACTCGCCAAGATGCTGGACGAGGCCGGGATCGACTTCATGCTGCCGATTGCCCGCTGGATCGGCTACGGCGGCGAGACCGACTTTCATGGTGGCGTGCTGGAGACGATGACCTGGGCGGCGGGCCTTTTGGCGGCGACGAAGAACATCGCGGTTTTCGCCACGATCCACACTGCGGCCAACCCCCCCGTTGTCGTCGCGAAACAGATGGCGACCATTGACCACATCAGCCACGGCCGCGCGGGGCTGAACATCGTCGCGGGCTGGAACAAGCCGGAATACGAGGCGCTGGGCCTGACGCTGCCCGATGACCACGAGACGCGCTATGCCTATGCGCAGGAATGGTACGACCTGATCCAGAAGCTCTGGACCTCGGACGAACACTTCGACTGGGAGGGGAAGTATTTCAAGGCAAAGCGGGTGAAGGGCGATCCGAAGCCGTTGCGCGGCACGGTCCCGATCATCAATGCGGCTGGTTCGCCCCAGGGCCGGGAGTTCGCCACGGACAACGCCAATTTCCTGTTCACCCCGGCCATCGACCTGGAGCGGTCGAAGGTGGAAATCGCGGAGTTGAAGGCGCAGGCCAAGGCCAAGGGACGGGATGTCAACGTGCTGACCTTCAGCCACGTCATCTGCCGCCCGACCGAGGCCGAGGCCAAGGCCTATGCCGATTACACGGCGGTCGAGAACGCCGATACCGATGCGGTGGACAATCTGGTGCGGTTGCAGTTCGCCCATGCCCACAGTTTCCCGCATGACCTTCTGGCGCAGATCAAGCACCTTTTCGCGCTGGGCCACGGCGGCTTTCCCTTGATCGGCACGCCGGATCAGGTGGCCGAGGGCATCCTGAAGCTTCACGCGACGGGCTTTGCCGGGACAACGCTGTCCTTCGTCGACTATGTCGAGGAGTTCCCCTATTTCCGCGATACGGTGCTGCCGAAACTGGCAGCGGCCGGGATCAGGTAAGGGAACGGAAATGGCCGAAGAACCGACCGGGAAAGAGTTCCGCGATGCGATGCGGGCCTTTGTGGGCAATTGCAGCATCCTGACCGTGGGCGACGGAGACGAAGCCTCGGGCCTGGTGGTGACTTCGGCCATTTCGCTGTCGGCCGACCCGCCCCTGCTGCTGGCCTGCGTGAACCGCACCGCCTCGGCCCATCCGCTGCTGGTAAAGTACGGCCGGTTCGGCTGGTCCTCGCTTGGGGCCGGGCATCAGGCGGTGGCGGAGCGGTTCTCCGGCTTCGGCGGCGTGAAGGGCGCGGCGCGCTATGACGGGGCAGAGTGGGAGACGGCGGTCACCGGCGCGCGGCTTCTGGCTGGTGCTCCGGCGGCGTTCGACTGCACGGTCGAAGAGATGATCGACCGGGCGACCCATACGATCCTGATCGGTCGGGTGCGGGCGGTCCGGGTCACTCCCGGGGCCGGGGCGCTGGTCTACTGGAACGGCGGATACCGGGCGCTGGACGCGTGACGGCGCAAAGATTGGGCACGAAGGGGGCGGGGACGCCCCCTTTTTCGTTGGCTCAGGTGAAGCTTTCGATCGTGCGGATCGCGCCGTCCAGGGCCTTGCCCTCTTCGTCCATCAGCGCGGCCTCGCGCAGGCGGCGGCACCAGTCGGCGGCGTCGTCGCGGGTGGCGATGCGGGCTGTCGCGGCAAGCACGCGGTCGAACTTGGCATAGCCGCGGACGTGGGTGTCGGAGTAGCCCTTGATCAGGCGGCGGCAGCGGACCAGTTCCACGGCCAGGTCGTAATTGCGCGCGGTCTCGGCCAGGGCAGTCTCTAGCCAACGCGCAAGATGCGCCTGTTCCTGCGCGTGACGCAGGGTGCGGCGACGCCAGCCCTTCATCCCGCCCAGGATGTGGAGGGTGACAAAGGCGGGCAGGCTGTCGGTGCGGAGCCTGCGGCCCTTGTCGAACCAGCGTGTCAGGCGGGCCATCCACTTCGGGTCGGACTCTACCTTCGCGCCAAGGCGGGCGGGGAACATGCCGACAATCTCTTCGGCGCGGGGGTGGAAGAATTCGGTCAGTTGGAGGACGTTGGCGTCCTTTAGCCGCATTTCGCTGCGGATACGCTCAAAACGGCGGGCGCGGGTCTTCAGGTCGGCGACGCGGATGATGTCGTCGTAAGCCAGCGCGTTGGCGATGTACTTGGCGGCCTCACGCGCGAGGACCCAGCCGTGGGCGGCATCGTCGCGGGAGAGGACAGTCCCAAGGTGGTCAAGGTATTCCGCCCCGTAGCGCAGGTCCTGGAAGTCCACCACCTTACGCAGGCCGGGGAGGGCAAGTTCGGCCACCGGGGCGGGCAGGGCGGCCACGCGGGCAACAAGCTTGTCCCATTCGGCCATCAGTCGCGCTGGCCCCTGGACCTTCGGTTCGGACTTGGCGTCAGCGACTGGTGCGGCCTCGGGCGTCGGGTTCTCTGCGACCTGATAGGCCGCCGCGAAGGCGCGGAGCGAGGCTTCCGCGCCCTTGCCGCCTGCCCGGATCGCGGCCTCGAACGCCTCACGCGGGAAGGGCAGGACACCGGCCCCGGCCAGCGCGCCGAAAAGCGAGGCAGAGATGACCGAGCCGTTGCGGATCGCCAGCGCGTCGAAGTCGGCGGCGATGACGCGGCGGGCGGCGATCTCGGCGGCGGCCATCACTTCGTCGGAGGACGCAATGCCGTCACCGGGGACCATCTTTTCCGACACCGCCAGCGCGCGGTGGGTCGAGGTAATCAGGACCGTGCGGTCCGGCGTGACGAAGCCCCGGATGATGGAGCGACCGGCCTCCATCATCTCGGCGGTGATCATGATGTCGACGTCGCCGGGGGCGGGCATGAGCGAGAAGACCGGCACGGGGTCGCCGGGTGTCTGGGGCGCCATCTCGACGTAGTAGACGGTTGCGCCGGTGCGCTGCGAGACGCCTGCGACCGAGGTGGCCTGCGCGGCATAGCCTTGCGCGCGCGCCACGTCCTCGATCCAACCGGTGAGGACTCCGCCGCCCTGGCCGCCGACGGCGAGGATCGCCAGCTTGATGATGCCAGATAGGCGCGGGTCGGCCTGTTTGGACCCCAGGTCCGAGCCGATGGTTTCATGCAGCGTCATGCCGTGCCCCCGAAGTCCAGCCGTCGCGCGGCGCGGCGGGATTGCAGCCAGCCGATGATGCGGGTGCGGAAAGCGGCCATCTTCGCCTCCCATTTAGACGGGTTGTGGACCACATCGGCGCGGTAGAACGAGGGGCACAGGACGGCGGCATCCGCGACCTCGCCGCAGTTGCCGCAGCCGACGCAGGATTGGTCGATCGACGCCACGGGATCGTCGCGCAGGGGGTCGTCCAGTTTCTTCAGCGACAAGGACGGGCAGCCTGACAGCCGGATGCAGGCGTGATCGCCGGTGCAGATGTCTTCGTCGACGCCAAAGCGCGGGGCCTCGACGCGGCGGCCCTCCCTGATTGCCTGCTGCGCCAAGGGCTTCTCGCGGCGCTGCTTGTTCAGCATACATTCCGACGAGGCGACGATGACCTTGGGGCCGGGGGTGTCGGTGGTCAGCGCCTCACGCAGAACATCGCGCATGTGGCCCACGTCATAGGTCCGGTCGACCTGGCGCACCCAGTCGATCCCGATGCCCTTCAGGGCCTTGGTGATCGGGTGCTTGGTCGCCTTGGTCGGATTGTCGGCGCGGCTGGACATCACGTCCTGCCCCCCGGTCGCGGCGGAATAGTAGTTGTCGACGATCACCGCCACGCCGTCGGATTTGTTGAAGGCCATGTTGGTGAAGCTGGAACTGAGGCCATTGTGCCAGAACCCGCCGTCGCCGATGATCGAGACTGGACGACGTTCGCCGCCCCCGTCGAAGGCCGCGTTGGCGGCAGGGCCAAGGCCGTAGCCCATCGTGGCCCCACCAATCTCGAACGGCGGCAGCGCGCCGAAGAGGTGGCAGCCGATATCCGCAGAAATCTGCAGCTTGCCGGTTTCCTTCTGCACCAGCTTCATCGCCGCGAAGATCGGGCGTTCGGGGCAGCCGGTGCAAAAGCCGGGGGGCCGGATCGGGACGGTCCTGGTCAGGTCGGGGATCTGCGGCTTGTCTTCGTTCGGCGCGCGGACCATGGCCGGCAGCATCTGCGGCGCGGCCTCTTTCAGGAAGGCCGCGATCCCGTCCAGCATGACCTGCCCGGTGTATTCCCCGGCCATCGGCAGGATGCCCTTGCCGCGCAGCTTCACGCCGGAACCGGCGCGGTAAAGGAATGTGGTCAGCTGCTGTTCGATGAACTCGGGCTGGCCTTCCTCGATCACCAGGACCTGATCCTTGCCCTCGCAGAACTCCAGGAATTCCGACGACAGAAGCGGGTAGGTGACGTTCAGGACATAAAGCGGCACCTGAGAGTTGCCCCAGATGTCGGCCAGCCCCAGCCGTTGCAGCGCCCGGATGACGCCGTTGTACATGCCGCCTTGCAGGACCAGTCCGACGGGGGCGGTCGCAGGCCCGAAGACCTCGTTCAGCTTGCGGTCGCGGATGAACCTTTCGGCGGCGGGCCAGCGGTTCTTGATCTTGTCCTGTTCGTGCATGTAGGACATCGGGGGCAGCACGACGCGGGCGAAGTCGGACTGCGGGTTGGACAGGGCGTCCTTGACCGAAAGCTTCGGCCGCTGGTTGTCGCGGGTCTGGAAGCTGCCGGTGACATGGCAGGACCGGATGCGGACCATCAGCATGACCGGAGTGTTCGACGCTTCGGATAGTTCGAACCCATCCTGCACCGCCTTGGTGATGCAGGGCAGGTTGGGGCGGGGGTCCAGAAGCCAGAATTGCGACTTCATCGCGAAGGCGTGGCTGCGTTCCTGCATGATGCTGGAGCCTTCGCCGTAATCCTCGCCCACGATGACCAGCGCACCGCCGTTCACGCCCGAAGACGCAAGGTTCGCGAGGGCGTCCGAGGCGACGTTGACCCCGACCGAGCCCTTGAACGTCACCGCCCCACGGATCGGGTAATGGACGCTGGCCGCCAACATCGCCGCCGCCGCCGCCTCGTTCGCGTTGGCCTCGAACCGGATGCCAAGCTCGGCCATCAGGTCCTCGGCATCGGCGAGGACGTCCATCAGGTGACTGATCGGCGCGCCCTGGTAGCCGCCGACATAGCCCACGCCGTTTTCCAGCAGCGCCTTGGTGATCGCAAGGATGCCTTCGCCGGTGAAGGTATCCCCCTCGCCCTTGCGCAGGTGTTCGACTTCGGCCTTGAAGGAGCGTTCGGCCATGTCTCAGATCTCGTGTTTGCGGATGTTGGTCAGCATCTTTTGCAGAGTGCCGACAAAGGCGCGGCGTTCGTCGGCCGGGATGCCACGGAACATGCGTTCCTGGGCTTCGGCCATGCGGGGCCAGAGCGTTTCGAAATGGGTGCGGCCGGTGTCGGTGATGTAGACCCGGGTGGCGCGGCTGTCGGAGGCGTCGGATTCGCGGCGGATCAAGCCTTCGGTGGCCAGTTGGTCCAGCGCGCGCGACAGGGTGGACTGTTCCACCACCGAGAAGACAGCAAGCTCGCGGATCAGGGGGCCTTCGATCACCGACAGGACCGCCAGCGCCCGCATCTTTGGTGTGGTCAGGCCAAGCCCGGCCATCTCCTCGCGCAAGCTGGCGTTGTAGCGTCCCATGATGCGGTTCATCAGGTAGGGCGCGTAGTTGGTCAGTCCGATCTCGCCCAGCCGGGGCAGGGTCTCGGGCGGCTTTTCCGGGGGTGACTGGTCGGTCATGCGCCCAGCCTTTTCGCTGCAAGAAAGCCCGAGCCGCCGCCAAGGCCGGGGCCGGGGTGGGTCGAGGCACCGATGTGGGTGAAGCCTCGGATCAGGTTGGTGCCGTTGGTCGAATGGGCGTAGGGGCGGAAGATGAAGAACTGGTCGATGGTGCAGAGCCCGCCGTAGGGGTCGCCGCCGACGAGGTTGATGTTCATCTTTTCCAGGTCCGCAGGCGAGTAGGCGCGTCGGGCCAGCTTGATGGCGTCGAAGTCCTTGATATGGCGCTTCAGGATGGCTTCGATCCGGTCGGCGAACGCTTCGCGGCTGGCTTCGGACCAGGTGCCGTCGCTGGCAATCTGGTCGGCGGCGTCGCCCTTCACCACACGGGGCGCATCCGGGATTTGCAGCCAGAGGATCGCTTTTCCGTCCGGGCAGCGCGAGGGGTCCAGCCGGTGCGGTTGGCCGACGCAGATCGTGGGGGTGGCAGGCAGCATCCCGCGTTCTGCCTCGTTAGAAGCTTTCGATACGCTGTCGATGCCATCCGCCAGGTGGATCAGCGCCACATCGTCAAGGCCAGGTGTCAGCCATTCGGGGTGCCGGTCCAGGGCATAGTGCAGCTGGAAGTTGCCGCGCCCGTGGCGAAATGCTTTCGCGGCAGCCTTGTCCTCGGGCAGGTTCACGTCGCGCAGAAGGCGGTCCTGCAACTGGCCGGGCGCGACGGAGGCGAGGACGGAAGCGCAGGCGATCTCCTCGCCGCCCTGCAGCTGGACGCCCCGGACCTTGCCGTCCTGCACAAGGATACGGTCCACGTCCGCGCCGCAACGGATTTCGCCGCCTTTTTCCTCGATCAGCGCCTTGAAGGCGGCCACCCCGGCGCCAGAGCCGCCCTTGACGATGGGGGCGCCTGCGGCCTCCATTGCGAAGGCGATGACCTTGCCCATCTGGCCCGAATAGGTGCTTTCCGGGGTCAGGCCGGTGTGCAGAACCCAGGGCGCGTAAAGCGCCTGGACGGTGGGCGAGGCATAAGTCGTCTCCAGCCACCCCCGCGCCGGGACCAACGCGCTGCCGAACCAGGCGGCAAGGCCCCGCAGGCCACGTTTGCGGACCTGGCCCCAGAGGAGTTTCGCCGTGGGCCAGGACCAGAGCGCCCCGCCCAGCAGTGCGAAGAGGAACGGCGCGTCGGCCTCGATCCCGCCCACGTCGCGGGCATGGGCGTCGCCGTCGCCAGCCGCCAGCCTGTTGAACGCAGCAATGTTCTTCGCGCGGTCCGTGGTCAGCACCAGCGCCTGACCATCGGGGCGGAGCACGGCGGTCGGGTGCGGTGTATGGCAATAGTCGAAGCCGTGCCGCGCCAGGTGGGGGCCAAGCGCGGCCCCCGCCGGGGAGGTCATGAACAGGACCCAGGTCGCGGCCATCACGTCATGGCGAAAGCCCGGCAGCGTGATCTCCTCGGTGCGCAGGCAGCCGCCAGGGACTGCCTCCCGCTCCAGCAGCAGGACGCGGTCGCCCTTCAGGGCAAGCATCGCCCCGGCGACCAGCGCGTTGATCCCGCTGCCGATGATGACGTGATCGGGCCGCATGTTACGACTTCGGCACCAGCGCCAAGGCGCGGATGGGCGAGCCGGTGCCCTGCTTGATCTTCAACGGCGCGGCAATCAGGATCGCGCCCTTGGCGGGCAGCTTGTCCAGATTGGCAAGGCTGGCCAGCCCGAAGCAGTTGTTCTTGTGCAAGAGGTTGTGCGCCGGGAAGGGCGGAGTCATCCCGCCTGCCTGGCCCGCGTCGGTGCCGATGCATTGGCTGCCCCAGCCGACGATGCCCTTGGACAGCAGATACTCGATCACCTCGGCGGTCGGGCCGGGGGTATGGGGCCCGGTCTCGTTCGCATTTAGAAAAAGTTTTTCATCATGCGCGCGCTGGTCCCAGTCCGACCGCAGCACGACCCACTCGCCCGCATTGATCGCGCCATGCTTGGCCTCCCAGGCCTTCACATGGTCGATGGTCAGCAGGAAATCCGGGTTGGCCGCACATTCGGCGCTGAAATCCAGCACGTTCACGGGCGCCACCAGCCGCTGCACATCCAGCGTGTCGGTGTAGCCGTCGGCATAATCCTTGCCGGTGATCCAGTGGTGCGGCGCGTCGAAGTGGGTGCCCGAGTGTTCGCCCAGTTCCAGCCAGTTCCAGGCCCAGAACGGCCCGTCCTTGTCATATTCGCTGATCCGGTGGATCTTGATCGGCGGGGTGTCCTTGGCGAAATCCGGCGGCAGCTTCAGCAGCGGGGTTTCCGGGCCAAGCACGCCCGAGCAGTCCACCACCTCGATCCCGCCCGAGGCAAGCATCCCCGCCAAGGATTGCAGCACGTTTGCTGAGGTCATCTTTCTCTCCCTGTTGGCCGGACCCGTCCGGCAAGGCCCTGCCGGGCGTATCCCCGGTCATCATGGAATCATGCTAGACATATTTAAATGCATTTGCAAATATCCCTGCGGCAGTCGGGCGGGGAAAGCATGGCCGAGACCTTCGATGCAGTCCTGATCGGGGCGGGGCACAACACCCTTGCCGCCGCGCTGCATCTGGCCGCGAAGGGCTGGCGTGTGGGGGTATTCGAGCAGGCCGCCACGGCGGGTGGCGCGGTAAAGACCGGAGAGTATACGCTGCCAGGATTCCGCCACGACTGGGCGGCAATGAACCTGTCACTTTTCGCTGGAAGCCCGTTTTTCAAGGCTTACGGCGCGGAACTCGCGCGCCACGGCTGTGAGTTCGTGCCTGTGGACCGGCCGTTTGCGTCCGCCTTCCCGGACGGAACCTGGGCGGGTGTCTCGACCGTTAGCGACGAGACGGTGGCGGGCTTTCAGGCGCTGTCGCCCGGGGATGCCGCAGTCTGGACAGAGCTGACCAGCCGATTCGGGGCCGAGGCTCCGCATCTCTTCGGGCTTCTCGGATCCGAGATGAAATTCCGTGCGCTTGCATATTTCATGTTCAAAACGTTGCGCGCCAAGGGTGTGGCTGGGACGCTGGACTTGGGGCGGTTCCTTCTGTCCTCGCCGCGCGCCTGGCTGGAGGAAACCTTCGCACATCCGCACATCCGCGCGCTGCTGGGGGCCTGGGGGATGCACCTGGACTTTGCGCCCGATGTCGCGGGAGGCGCGATGTTCCCCTACCTGGAAGGCATGGCGGGTCAGGCCTTCGGCATGGTCATCGGCAAGGGCGGGGCGGATACCGTCGTGAAGGCGCTGGTCGCGGCGATCATCGCACGCGGCGGTAGGGTGGAGACCGGGGCCACCGTCACACGCATCCTGCGGGAGGGAAATCGCGCCACGGGGATCGAGTTGGCCGATGGTCGCCGGATCATGGCATCCCGCGCGGTGATCGCGGGCACTTCTCCGAAGGGGTTGCGGAAGCTCACCGGCGATACGGCCCCGGCCTTCGACCGCGCGTTGGACAGCTTCCGCCATGCGCCTGGGACGATGATGATCCACCTGGCGCTGGACGGCCTGCCCGACTGGCGGGCGGGAGAGCAGCTAAAACGCTTTGCCTATGTCCACCTTGCGCCCAGCCTGGACCAGATGGCGCGGACCTATCAGCAGGCGCAGGCCGGGCTGCTGCCGGACGAGCCGATCCTTGTCGTCGGCCAGCCCACCGCCTTTGACGCCTCCCGTGCGCCGGAGGGCAAGCATGTGCTCTGGGTCCAGGTCCGCATGGCGCCCGGGACGATCGCGGGCGACGCGAAGGGCGAGATTGCGGCGACCGACTGGGCGGAGGCCGCAGAACCCTTCGCCGACCGCGCTTTGGCGATTCTGGAAGCCCATGCCCCCGGCACGCGCGCAAAGATCCTGGCCCGCCGGATCGTGACGCCGCTGGAGCTGGAGGCGGACAACCCCAACCTCGTCGGCGGCGATCAGGTCTGCGGCAGCCACCACCTGTCGCAGCATTTTCTGTTCCGCCCCGCGCGCGGCCATGCAGACGGCAGCACTCCCGTTGCCAACCTGCACCTTACTGGCGCGGCCGTCTGGCCGGGCGCAGGAACGGGCGCGGGACCCGGATTCCTTCTGGCGCGGAAACTCGCCGGGACATGACGACCACCAGAACAAAGACCAGCAACAGGGATACGACCATGAACCTCAACCGCCGGAGTCTTCTCAAGCTCTCTGCCGCCACGATGGCCGCGGGCAGCATGGGCCTGCCGTCCTTTGCGCAAGCGATCGACGAGCTGGTCATCGCCTACAACGTCAACCTGCCGTCCTGGGACCCGACGGTCGGCCCCAGCGCGGTGAACCCGACGATCCAGGGCCTGTATCAGTCGGTTTTCGACCAGTACATCCTGCAGCAGCCCGACCTGTCGCCCGCGCCCGGCCTCCTCACCGAATGGGGCTGGAGCGATGACAAAAAGCAGGTCTGGATGACCGTGCGCGAAGGCGTGACCTGGCACGATGGCAGCCCCTTTACAGCCGAGGACGTGGCCTGGTCCCTCGCCCGTGTGGCGAAACCGGAAACCGGCAGCCCGATCCAGTTCGTCTGGGGCACGCTGGCCAACCACCGGGTCGAGGGCAACAAGGTCATCGCCGACGTCGCCCAGTTCGACCCGACGATCTTCAAGTGGATGTATTTCCTGACCGGCTACGTCCTGCCCAAGGCCTACTACGAGAAGGTCGGCGCGGAAGGTTTCGAGGCCGCGCCCATCGGCACCGGCCCCTACATGGTGGAAAAGTTCGAGCGCAACGCCTTCGTGCGCCTGAAGGCCAATGCCAACTACTGGGGCGGCAAGCCCGACTTTGACACCGTGACGATCAAGTTCGTCCCCGACGCTGCCGCCAGGGTGGCCGAGGTGGAATCCGGCAACTCTCACGTCACGCTGGAGATGCCGTATGAAGAATACGACCGCTTGAAGGGTGGGCCGCTGGCGGGGGTTTCGGCGCCGATCAGCGACATCGGGATGATCTTCCTGAACGACATCGAGGTGATGACCGACCCGAACGTGCGGATGGCCGCGGCGCATGCCATCGACAAGCAGGCGATCATCGACCGGCTGCTGTCGGGCTACGGCGTCAAGATCGACACGCTGCAGACCCCGGAATACGACGCCTATGACGCCGGCATCGCCGTCCCCTATGACGAGGCAAGAGCCATCGAGCTACTGGCGGCTTCGGGCTATGGGCCGGACAACCCGGTAAAGTTCAAGATCCAGACCACCAAGGGCTTCAAGCCCAAGGATTACGAGATGATCCAGGCCATCGTCGGCCTGTGGCGCAAGGTCGGGATCGAGGCCGAGATCGAGGTCTACGAGATCGCAAAGCACTATGAGCTGCGCGCCGCCGACCAGCTGGCTCCGGCCGCCTTCTACAACTGGGGCAACTCGGTGGGCGATCCGACAACCTCGACCGGGTTCGCGATGTTCGGGCCGTCGCCGCACAGCGTCTGGGACGGCGAGGACCTGATCGGCATGATCGGCCCCTTGTGGGGCGAGGCGGATGAGGCGAAGCGGATCGAGGGCTGGAAGGCGGTGGACAAGTACATCGCCGAGAATGCTCTGGTGATCCCGCTGCTGCAATATGTCCAGCCGATCCTGCACGCGCCGGGCGTGGTGGTGACGCCACATGCGAGCGGGTCACTGCTGCCGCATCTTATGAAGCGGGCATAAGGGACGACCCCCGGGGGGTTTCACACCCCCCGGCCCCCCGTGGGATATTTGTGGACAGATGAAAGCGGGGCAGTCTGCCCCGTCCGGGGCCCATGCCGTTTCTTCGCATCCTTTTCGTCAGACTTCTGACCACCGCCATCACCCTGGCCGGTGTCGCGGTCATCGTGTTCTTCGTGATCCGCGTCGTCCCGGGCAACCCCATCGCCATGATGCTGCCCCCCGGCGCGACAGAGGAGGACATTGCCCGCCTTTCCGCCCTTTATGGCCTCGACAAGCCGATGATCACCCAGTTCGGCATCTGGATTGCGGGCGTCATGCAGGGCGACTTCGGCACTTCGATCACCACGCGCCAGCCGGTGCTGAACCTTGTCCTGGGCCGCTTGCCCGCCACGCTGGAGCTGTCGATCATGGCGCTGGTCATGGCGATGATCCTGGGCGGCGCGGCGGCGTTGACCGGGACCCGCTTCCGGGGCGGCAGGACCGAGGGCGCCATCGACGTGGCCAACGGCATGGCGCTGTCGGTGCCGGATTTTCTGTGGGGGCTGGTGCTGATCCTGCTCTTCGGGGTGTTGATGCCGGTGTTCCACATCTCGGGCCGGGTCACGCCATCGCTGGACCTGCCCTTCACCACAAACTTCTACCTCTTCGAAAGCCTGATCCGGCTGCGCTTTGATCTTTGGGCCGACCTCGTCGCGCATATGTTCATGCCCGCGCTGGCGCTGGCGATCCCGCTGGCCGCGATCATCGGACAGCTTCTGAAACAGAGCCTGAAAGAGACGATGAACCTGGATTATGTCACCCTTGCCCGCACCAAGGGCTATGGCGAGACGCGGGTGATCCTGCGCGAGGCCTTGCGCAATGCCGCCCTGCCCACGCTGACGCTGGTGGGGGTGCAGTTCACCTTCCTGATCGGCGGGACGGTGATCATCGAACGGCTCTTTTCCTACGAAGGCCTTGGCAACATGGCCATCGACGCGGTGATCAACCGCGACCTGCCGCTGATCCAGGGCATCGTGATCCTGTTCGCGGTGATCTTTACCGGAGTGAACCTGATCGTCGACCTGCTTTATACCGTCCTGAACCCAAGGCTGCGGCATGGCTGAGGCAAAGGCAATCGACGGCCGTTCGCTGGTCCGCCGCCGGGCGGGGCTGCGGTTGTGGCTTTCCGCCAGCTGGCTGGGGCTGTTGTGTCTGGTCGCGCTCTTCGCCCCCTGGATTGCGCCGAAGGATCCGCTTGCGCAGGACCTGTTCCTGGGTCGCCTGCCGCCGTTCTGGATGCCGGGGGCCGAGCCGGGCTACTTGCTGGGCACCGACAGCCTTGGCCGTGACGTCCTGAGCCGCATCGTCCACGGCGCGCGGGTGGCGCTGGCCGTGGCGCTGATCGCGGGCACGATCACCTGCCTGATCGGCGCGACGCTGGGCCTTCTGGCCGGGTTCCTGCGCGGCTGGGTGGACATGATCATCAGCCGTATGATCGACATCTGGATGGCCTTTCCGCCGGTCCTGTTCTCGATCCTCCTGATCGCGGTGCTTGGTCCCGGCCTGGTGTCGATCATCATCGCCATCGTCGTCATCGACTGGACCCGCTTTGCCCGCGTCGTCCGGGCCGAGGCGATGGCACAAGGCGCGATGGACTATGTCGCCTCGGCCCGCGTCGCCGGGCGCGGGCGGCCGGGGACGATGGTGCGCGAGATCCTGCCAAACGTCCTGCCCACAATCGTCGTCCTGCTGACGCTGGAGATGGGCATCGCCGTGATCGTCGAGGCAATCCTGTCCTTTGTGAACCTGTCGATCTCGACCGATGACCCGACCTGGGGCGGGATGATCTCGGAAGGGCGGACCAGCGTGCATCAGGCATGGTGGGTGCTGGTCTTCCCCCTTGTGACACTGTTCCTGACCGTTCTTGCCTTCAGCCAACTGGGCGAGGGGCTTAAGGACCGCTTCGATCCGGTGCTGCGATGAGCTTCCTGTCCATCCGCAACCTGTCGGTCAGGCTGAAGAAGGGGCAACCCTTGCTCCGCCGTGTCTCGCTGGACGTGTCTGCGGGCGAGGTGCGGGGGCTGGTGGGCGAATCCGGGGCGGGCAAGTCGATGATCGGCAAGGCGGTGCTGGGCATCCTGCCGCCGTCGATCGAAGTGACCGAGGGCGAGATCCTGCTGGATGGCGTGGACCTTCTGCGGCTGCCACCTGCGCTAAGGCGCAAGCGCATCGGAGCCTTGGCGGCGCTCATCCCGCAGGACCCGCTGACCGCGCTGAACCCCAGCCACCGGATCGGGCCGCAGATCACTGACCGGCTGGTCGACATCCTGGGTTGGACCCGCGCCAACGCCGATGCCCGCGCGCGTGAACTGCTGTCCGAGGTCCAGATCCCCGACCCTGACCGGGTGCTGCGGTCCTATCCGCACGAGTTGTCGGGCGGCATGCGCCAGCGCATCCTGATCGCCTCAGCCTTTGCCGCTGAACCGAAGCTGATCGTCGCGGATGAGCCGACCACGGCGCTGGACGTGACGGTGCAGAAGCAGATCCTGAAGCTGATCGCCGGAATGCAGACGCGGCACGGCACGGCGCTTCTGTTCGTGACGCATGACTTGGGCGTCGTGTCGAAGGTCTGCCAGAAGCTCTCGGTCCTCTATGCCGGGATGGTGGTCGAGGATACCTCGGTCGCCGACTTCTTCGCGGCCCCGCGCCATGCCTATTCGGCGGCGCTTCTGGCCGCGACGCCGAAATACACCGACCCTGCGGCCGGACTTCAGCCGGTTCCCGAAGCCGTTATCGCCGCCGTGCAGGCCGAAGTGGCCGCCTTCGACCGGAGGGCTGCGCATGGCTGACCTTTACAGCATCGAGGCCCTGCGCCTGTCGCTCGCGGACATGACGGCAAAGCCGCTGTTCGGCGCGGCACCGCATATCGAGATCCTGCGGGGCCTTAGCTTCACCATCCCCAGGGGCGCGGTGGTCGGCATTGTCGGCGGCTCCGGTTCGGGCAAGTCCACCCTTGGTCGGGCGCTGGTGCGGCTGCTGGAGCCTTCGGGCGGGGCGATCCGCTTTGACGGGACCGACATCACCCATCTGCCCGAAGCCGCGTTGCGCCCGCTGCGGCGGCGGTTCCAGATGATATTCCAGGACCCGATGTCATCCCTGAACCCGCGCCACCGGGTTGCAACCATCATCGCCGAACCCCTGCGACTGCACGGCTTTGACGCCATCCCCGACCGGGTGGCCCGGGCGCTGGATCACGTCGGTCTGCCCGCCCATTTCGCCAGCCGCTACCCGCATGAGCTGTCGGGAGGCCAGCGCCAGCGTGTCGGCATCGCACGGGCCATCGCGCTGGAACCCGACTTCATCCTGGCTGACGAGATCGTCTCGGGGCTTGACGTCTCCTCCCAGGCGCAGGTGCTGAACCTTCTGGAACGGCTGGTCGGCGACCTTGGTCTGACGCTGGCTTTCATCAGCCACGACCTGAGCGTGATCCGCCGCCTATGCCAGCGGACCATCGTCCTTCATCGCGGCGAGATCGTCGAGGATCGACCCACGGCCGACCTCTTCGCCGACCCGCAGGCGGCCTACACCCGAGAGCTGCTTGAGGCGATCCCGCTGCCCGATCCGGCTCAGGTCTGGACCTGACTAGTCCGAGGTCCCGACGCTGCACCGCTTGACCCCGTCCTTGCCGGTGGTGCAACGGGCGCTGGTGCCGGGGGCAGGCTCTGCCGGTGCGGCTGCTTCGGCACCACCGCCAAAGAGACCGCCAAGAAAACTGCTGCCCGACCCGTCGGCCACGGGCTGCGCGGTGGCTTCGGCCTCTTGCTGCTGCGCGGCCTCACGGGCGGTCGCTTCCGCTTCGCGCGCCGCGACGTCGGCGACGTAGGCCTCGCGCGCAGCCGTTTCCAAAGCCGACGCTAGCACGATCACCGGCACATCGCCCAGACCTTCCACCTTGTCGATCACCCCGGCATTCATCGCCTTGACGTGCAGAGTCTGAAAGAAGGGCACGAGGTCTTCGTCGGTCATGCGTTTGGGGGCCAGCACCCGCAGATGGATCTGCGCGCCGACATCCGCGATGAAATATCGGCCGCGGAAGCCTTCCGGGAGCAGGTCTTCGGTCACGTCCAGACCGCGGACGGTCATGAATTCGGTCCCGCGAAACTCGGCCGTCATCATCCGCAGTTCCATCCGCTGCTGCATGGCGGCGAAGCTTGTGAAGATGATGTTGGGGTAGCGGACCGCCTTGACGACGACCTTGCGATCACCCTTCTCGTAAGTCAAAGCGACGACCTCGGTGCCGGAACCGCCGTCAGTCTGACCGACCTTCGTCACGGCAGCGACTGCCTTCTTGTCCGCCTTCTTGGTCGATTTGGGCAGGAACCCTTCGACATCCGCGGCTTCGGTCGGGCGGACGGTCCAACCCTCGGGCGGCTTGGGCATCATGTCGACCAGCTTGGTCGGCAGCCCCGTTGCAGCAGCCGACCCGCCGAGACCCGCCAGCCGACCGGAGAGACCCGAGAGATATTCGGTGAAGGTCAGACCTTCGGTATCTTCGCGCCCGGACCAGCGGGCGGACATCTTGTAGTCAAAGAAAACATAGCCGCCGGCGGTGGCGGTGAACATCACGAGGAAACCGATCAGGCGAAACACGGGGCCAGTCCTTGCTGATTTGCTCTGCTGATAGCCGCGAATTTTGGCAAGGTTCGGGCAAGAGAGAAGTTTTCTGTCAGACCCGCCGGATTGCCGAGGTCAGCGCGAACAGTGCGGCGGCGACCACGATGATCGAAGGGCCGGTCGGAGTGTCCTGCCACAGCGACAGGCCCAGGCCGCCAAGCCCCGAGACCGCGCCAAGGATGACGGCGGCGACGGCCATCGCCTCGGGCGTGCGGGCAAAGCTGCGGGCGGCGGCGGCGGGGATGATCAGCATGGCGGCGATCAGCAGCGCACCGACGATCTTCAGCGCGACGGCGACGACAAGCGCCAGGGCGATGACCAGGACCAGGCGCTCGCGGTCGGGCTTGATCCCGGCGGCATGGGCCAGGTCCTCGGACAAGGTGGCGGTCAGCAGCCGCTGCCAACGCCAGGCCAAGAGCCCAAGAACCGCAATCGAGCCAAGCCAGACAACCGCCAGCTCGGGCCGTGAGACGGCAAGGATGTCGCCGAACAGGTAGCTCGACAGGTCAGTGCGGACCGTGGGGAAGAAGCTGACAGCGACAAGACCGAAGGCCAGCGCAGAATGGGCAAGAACGCCCAGCGTGGTGTCCATCGCCCAGCCGCGCGCGGACAGCCCCGCGACAGTTACGGCCATCGCCATCGCCACAGCCAGGGTGCCAAGGCCGATGGGCAGGTCTGTCGCCAGCGCCAGTGCTACGCCCAGAACGGCGGCATGGGCCGTGGCGTCGCCGAAATAAGCCATGCGCCGCCAGACCACGAAGGACCCAAGCGGCCCCGTGGCCAGCGACAGGCCGACCGCAGCAAGGCCTGCGCGGACCAGGAAATCATCAAGCATGGTCGTGCTCGTGGTGGTGGTGGTGCGGATGGCCGTCCTCGTGCGCGTGGTCATGTTCGTGACGGTAAAGCGCCAGCGCCCCTTGTGTCCCCAGGCCGAACAGGGCCCGATATTCCGGCGCGGTCGACACGACGCGCGGCGTGCCTTCGCAACAGATGTGGCCGTTGAGACAGATCACCCGGTCGCTGGCCGCCATGACGACGTGCAGGTCGTGGCTGATCATCAGCACCGCCGCGCCGGTCTGGTGCCGGACCTCTTCGATCAGCCGGTAGAAGGCCGCCTCGCCGGGCTGGTCAAGGCCCGAGGTCGGCTCGTCCAGCATCAGAAGCTGCGGCCTGCCCAGCAGCGCGCGCGCAAGCAGGATACGCTGCAACTGTCCGCCCGACAGCGTCGTCATCTGCTCGGCCCCCTGGCCCGCCATGCCGACCCGCGCCAACACCTCATCGGCGGCCAGATCGGAGACCCTGGTCGGCAAAGACAGGAAGCGTCGCACGGTGATGGGCATCGTGCGGTCGATGGTCAGCTTCTGCGGAACATAGCCGATCCGCAGGCCCGCTTGTCGCATCAGGCGACCCTCGGCAACCGGAATGATGCCCAGCAACGCGCGCAGAAGTGTCGACTTGCCCGAGCCGTTGGGGCCCAGGATCGTCACGATCTCGCCCGGATCGACTTTCAGGCTGATGTCGTGCAGCACCTCGTCGGCCCCGAAGCGGACGCAGACATGCTCGGCCGCGATAAGGGTCGCGCCGGGAAGGCTCATGCCTGCCCCCGGCAGTTCGGGCACAGGCCAAGTGCCTCGATGGTGGAGCGTTCGACCAGGAAGCCGGCCTTTGCCGCCTCGGCGTCAAGCGACACGCGGGCGGCACTGGCTTCGGCCTCGGCGACCATGTGGCAGGTGCGGCAGATCAGGAAGGCGGGGGCGTGGTCCTTGCCGGGATGGACGCAGGCGGTAAAGGCGTTCAGGCGCTGGATGCGGTGGGCAAGGCCCTGGTCCACCAGAAATTCCAGCGCGCGATAGGCGACGGGCGGCTGGTTGCCGAAGCCTTCGACCGCAAGACGGGCCAGAACGTCGTAGGCACCCAGGGCCTTGTGTTCCTCCAGCAGGATTTCCAGCACCCGGCGGCGGACCGGGGTCATCCGCGCACCGGCGGCCGCGGTAACCGCCTCGGCCCGCGCCAGAGCGTCCTGGGCGCAATGCGCGTGGTCATGCGCCGCAAAGGCAAGATCGGGGTCGGGCATCTTCGGGCTCTTGACCTGTTATGATATTACATACATAGAGCGGAGCGACGACAGAAGGAAGCCGCCGATGCGTTATATCATTACTCTCCTGGCAACCGCCACCCCCGCTCTGGCCACCGCCGCCCTGGCCGAAGTGCCGAAGGTGGTCAGCGACATCCCTCCGGTTCATGCGCTGGTGGCGCAGGTGATGGGAGACCTTGGCGTGCCGGAACTGCTGCTGGCCCGGGGGGCGGACGAGCATGACTTTCAGCTGAAGCCCAGCCAGGCCAGGGCCGTCGCGGATGCGGATCTCGTGGTCTGGATCGGGCCGGAACTTACGCCCTGGCTTGACAGCGCGCTGGACAGTCGGCCCGAGGGCGCGGCGGCTCTGGCCTTGCTCGACGCGGAGGGCACGGTGCGGCGGGCCTATGGCGCGGCGAAGAACGCTGTTGGGCACGGGGACGAGCATGAGCAGAAGGATCATGCCGAAGCGGAACGGCATGAAGACGACCACGGCTCTGAGGACCCGCATGCCTGGCTTGATCCCGGCAATGCGCAGGTTTGGCTGGGGTTGATCGCGACCGAGCTTGGTCGCCTTGATCCGGGCAACGCGACGGCCTACGAGGCCAATGCAGCCGTGGCCCGCGAGCGGATCGCGGCGCTGGACGCCGAGCTTGCCGCCCTGCTGGCGCCGGTGCGGGACAAGCCGCTGGTGACCTTCCACGATGCCTACGGCTACTTCGTGGGGCATTACGGGCTGACGATCGCCGGCAGCATCGCGCTTGGGGATGCCTCTTCGCCGGGGGCGGCGCGGCTGTCCGAATTGCGGGGCGAGCTGGAAGCGGGCGGTGTGGTCTGCATTTTCTCCGAGGCCCAGCATGACCCGGCGCTGGTCAAACAGCTGACCGAGGGAACCGCGGTGAAGATCGGCGGGGAACTGGACCCGGTCGGGTCCTCGCAAGAGCCGGGACCGGGCGCCTATGCGGCGTTGCTGACCGGAATGGCGCGGACCATCGCGGACTGCGCGGGCGGCTGATGCTGTCCACGCAGGACCGGCCTTGGGACCCGTTGATCCTCAATGGCTTGAGTGCGGTCGTCAAGGATTTGGCAAGGGAGTAGGGTGGGCGATATCGCCCACCCTACTCTTGCGCCAGGTCCAGAAGTCGGGCGTAGTCGACATGCGAGGCTAGGTGGTCGGCCAACGCATCCAGGGTTTCCTCGACCGTTCGGTCGTAGCTGACGGTGCCGGGCGTCGCGCCAAGGCTGGCAAGATACGCCCGGCGAAACGCGTCCTGGGTGAACATGCCGTGCAGATAGCTGCCCATCACCCGCCCGTCGTCGCGCACCGCGCCCTCGGGCTGGCCGTTGACCGTGAACATCGGTCGGGCACGGTCCGGCCCTTCCGTGCGGCCAAGGTGGATCTCGTAGCCCCTCACTTGCGTCCCTGAGGCAGGATGCAGCGCCATGGTCTCGGTCACTCGCTTGTCCGGGGTCATCACGGTGGCAAGGTCCAGGAGCCCCAGACCGGGGACCGAGCCGGGTTTGCCCTCGATCCCCTCCGGGTCGGCGATCTCTCGCCCCAGCATCTGATAGCCGCCGCAAAGGCCAAGGACCTTGGCCCCCCGGCGCAGGGCGGCGGCAAGGTCGATGTCCCAGCCCTGGGCGCGCAAGTGGCTCAGGTCCGCGATCGTCGCCTTGCTGCCCGGCAGGATGATCAGGTCGGCCTCGACCGGCAGGGGCTGGCCGGGTTTGATGATCGTCAGCGTGACGCCGGGTTCCTGCGCCAGAGGGTCGAGGTCGTCGAAATTGGCGATGCGGTTCAGGTGGGGGACGGCGATCAGGAATTTGCCGCTGCCGCGTGTGCCGCCAAGGTCGGCGGCGTCCTCGGCGGGCAGGCGGTGGGCGTCCGCGAACCAGGGCATGACGCCAAGTCCCTGCCAGCCGGTGCGACTTTCGATCAGGCGGTAGCCGTCATCGAACAGCCGGGGGTCGCCGCGGAACTTGTTGATCAAAAAGCCCCGGATCATCGCGGCGTCTTCGGGGTCCAGCACCGCCTGTGTGCCGACAAGCTGCGCGATCACGCCGCCCCGGTCGATGTCACCTGTCAGGATGACCGGCACATCGGCGGCGCGGGCGAAACCCATGTTGGCGATGTCGCCTGCGCGCAGGTTCACCTCGGCCGGGCTGCCCGCGCCTTCGACGATGACAAGATCGGCCTGGGTCTGAAGGCGGCGGAAGCTGTCCAGCACCGGGGCCATCAGCTGCGGCTTCAGCGCCGCATACTCTCTGGCGCGCACGGTGGTCAGGCGCTGGCCCTGCACGATGACCTGCGCGCCGGTTTCCGACTCGGGCTTCAGTAGCACCGGGTTCATGTCGACATGCGGCTGGACGCCACAGGCGCGGGCCTGCAGGGCCTGGGCGCGGCCGATCTCCCCCCCCGTCGCCACAGCGGCGTTGTTCGACATGTTCTGTGGCTTGAAGGGCCGGACGGTCAGGCCCTGCCGGGTGAACAGCCGACAGAGGCCCGCGACCAGCATCGACTTGCCGACGTTCGACCCGGCGCCCTGGATCATGATGCGCCGCGTCATGCTCTGCGCGCCATGAGCCAAAGGAAGAACACCCCGCCGACCAGGCCGGTGACGACGCCTATGGGCATGTCCTCGGGCGCCATGATCACGCGGGCCAGCGTGTCGGCAAGGACCAGAAAGACCGCCCCGAACAGCGCCGACAGGGGCAGGACGCGGGCGTTGTCGCCCCCGGCGACCAGGCGGACCAGATGCGGCATCATCAACCCGACAAAGCCGATGATCCCCGAAAAGGCGACCATCACCCCGGTGACCAGCGCGCCTGCGACAAAGACCGAAAGCCGGAACCGGGCCACGGGGATGCCAAGGGAAGCGGCGGTCTCATCCCCCAGCGACATCGCGTTCAGGGCGGGGGCCTGGCTCCAGAGCCAGAGGCCTGCCGGGACAAGGACGGCCAGCGGGTAGATCAGGTGGCTCCACTGCGCGAGGCCAAGGCCGCCCAGCATCCAGAAGACGACGGTGTGGGTCGCCTTGGGGTCGCCGAGGAAGATCAGGATATTGGCCCCGGCCATGATGATGAAGCTGACGGCGACACCCGCAAGGACCAGGCGGTCGGCGCTGGTGGCCCCAGTCACGCGGGCGACGGCAAGGACAAGGACGGTGGCGGCCAGGGCACCGCCGAAGGCCATCAGCGGCACGGTCAGAAGGCCAAGGAAGAGGCCGGTGTGCAACAGGGCCGCAATGGCCCCGAAAGCCCCGCCCGACGAGATGCCAAGAAGGTGCGGGTCGGCAAGCGGGTTTCTGGTGACCGATTGCAGGGCTGCGCCGGTGATCCCAAGCCCGGCCCCGACCAGAGCGGCCAGAAGGGCGCGGGGAAAGCGGATGTCCCAGACGATGGCCTCGCGCCCGGCGGTCCAGTCTGGGGTCACGATGCCGGGAACCAGCTCGTTCGCCAGCACGCCCCAGACGGTTGCAAGGGGGACGGGCACCGCGCCGGTCGAGACGGCGACAAGGATGGCCGCGAAAAGCATCCCGCAGCCGCCAAGCACGACGCCCGCCTTGCGCGACAGGCGCAAGGCGGGATGGGCGGCAGTGGCAAGCGGGGTTTCGGTCATGTCGGCGCCCCGCTCTGCTCGTCGAAGCACGTCGTGCACTCCTCGCCAGCGGCACGGTCCAGGTGGCAGCGAAGAGCGGCGCAGCCAGGCGATGAGCGGCGGTCGGGCATCATTTCCCCCAGAAGCCCTTCACCAGCTTTTCCACTGCGCGGATGTTGCGCGGGCCGGGGGTGGCTTCGACGTATTCCAGCACCACATAGCGATCATTCTTCACCGCGTCGACATTGGCGAAGGCCGGGTTCGCCTCAAGGTAGGCGATCTTCTGGTCCGCCGTCACGTCGCCGTAGTTGACGATCACGATCACCTCGGGGTTCCGCTCGACCACCGGCTCCCAGGCGACGGTGGCCCAGCTCTTGTCGAGGTCGTCCATGATGTTGCGACCGCCTGCCGCCTCGATCAGGGCGGTCGGGATCGCATAGGCCCCGGCGGTGAAGGCGGTTTCCTCGCCCGAGTCGTAGACGAAGACGCGCAGCGGGGTGGTACGGTCCACAGCGGCGGTGATCTCGGCCAGCCGCGCCTCATAGCCCGCGACCAGCGCAGTCGCCCGGTCCCCGACCCCGAAGATGGTGCCCAGGTTCAAAAGGTCGTTGTACATGTCCTGCATCGAGGACTTGGCCTTGGGGCCGACGAAGATGCAGCTTTCGGTCAGCTCGTAGGTCTTGATCCCCAGGGGCTCCAGCGTCTCGGGCGTGACCTCGCCGCCGACCTTCATGCCGTAGTTCCAGCCGGCGAAGAAAAAGTCGGGTTCGGCCCCAAGCAGCACCTCACGCGTGGGATACTTGGCGGAAAGCTCCGGCAGTTCGGCGATCCCGGCGCGGAGCTCCTCGTCCAGGGTCTTCCAGCCGGAGACGCCGGTATAACCGACCATCCGGTCCTGCAGGCCCAGGGCCAGCATCATCTCGACCAGGTTCACGTCATTTGCGATGGCGCGGGCGGGCGGGGCATCGAAGGTGACCTCGCGGTTGCAACTTTGCACCGTTACCGGGAAGGCCAGTGCGGGGGTGGACAGAAGGAGAAGGGCGAGCAGGGCTTTCATCTAGTGGTCCAACTGAAAGGAGAAACGGGGGGTCGTGCCGGATCGGTCGATCCTTGTGGCGACCTGGAAGGCGCGGGCGATGGTGGCTTCGGTCAGGGCCTGGGCCGGGGGCGCGTCGGCGATCACGCGGCCTTGCTCCAGGATCAGCACGCGGTCAGCGAACTCGGCCGCAAGGGTCAGGTCGTGCAGCGTGCAGACAACGGCCAGACCTAGCCCGCGCAGCAGGCGCAGAAGCTCCAGTTGATGCCGGATGTCCAGGTGGTTGGTGGGCTCGTCCAGCACCAGGATGCGCGGCTCCTGCGCCAGGGCACGCGCGACCATGACCCGCTGACGCTCGCCGCCGGAAAGGGTGCCGAACGGGCGGTCGGCAAGGTGCGACAGGTCCATCCTGACCATTGCCGCATCGGTGATGGCGGCATCGCGCACCCCCGGCCCCATGCCCTGTCGGTGCGGCAGACGGCCAAGCGAGACGATGTCGCGCGTGGTCAGGGCAAAGTCCGTCGGCTGTTCCTGCAGGACCGCCGCCACGATCCGCGCCGCTTCACGCGCCGGGCGCAGCCAGAGGTCGCGGCCCTCGACGATGACCGAACCGGAAAGCGGCGCCTGGTGGCGATAGAGCAGCCGCAAAAGTGACGACTTCCCCGCCCCGTTCGCGCCGCAGATCGCCAGGACCTCGCCATCTGCCAGGCGGAACGAGATGTCGTGCAGGATCGCGGGCGCGCGCTTCGGACCCCAGGTGACGTTGCGCAGTTCAAGCACGGTCACTGGATCGCCCCTTCCTGCGTCACGATCATCGCGGCCGGGATGCGCGCCAGGGTCGTATCGCAAAGCTGCGGCGGCAGTTCGCGGCCGGTCATCCAGCCGTCGTCCCGTGCGGCATAGCTGCGGGCGAAGGCAACCAGATCGTCCAGCGGCTGATCGGGGTCGATGTCGCCGAAAAGCCAGGTCGCCTTGCCGGTCGCGCGCCAACCGACGACGCAGGGCTCGCCGTGGTCCGGCACACAGCCCGCAAGACAGGCCGTGCCCGAGACCTCGAACGCCTCGTCAAGCCCCGCAGCCGAAAGAGCGGCCCGCAGCTTTTTCAGCAAATCAAAGCCGGGCTTGCAGACATCGCCCTTGTGCTTGCAGGCCTTGCAGACCAGCACCTGATGCGGCGCCGATTGCGCCACGGAATACGTCCGGGGCCGGGACCCCTGGGGAAGTTCGTCCATCGAAGTCTCCTTCCGGGGCACCCCGCCCGGTGGGTTACGGCTTCGATGGCAGGTCTCCTGACTTCGCGGGTCGCCGCTTCCCCTTGCCTTCCCGGTGCCGTTGAAACGGCAAGCCAGTGGCATGAGAGGGGTCGCTCGCCGCTTACAGTTGCGGGGGCAGTCGGGGATTTGGCGGCTGATGCCTACACCTCACCCCGTTCCCTTTTCACCCGGCCGCGCGTGGTTTGGCCGGGAACCATCCCCCTCTGTCTGCGCCGGAATACCGGACGGTTCAAGATCGAAAACGACCCTGTTCCGCCAGGTCCCGTCAGCCTTTCACATTTGCACAAATATCCTCTGGGGGTTTGGGGGGCGAAGCGCCCCCAACGGCCGAGCGCTTTTGCGTCCTTCACGCGAAAGCGCGAGACAAAAGGAACGCGCGAAGCGCTCGATTCAGGAACCGCCCCGATCCTCGGGCAGCCGGTCCAGCACAGCCTCGACCAGATCGGGCAGCTCCAGCGCGATATCGACCGTGATCGCCTCTTCCGGGCCAGGAGGCTCCAGCGCCGCGAACTGGCTGTCCAGAAGCGAGGTCGGCATGTAATGCCCGGTCCGCGCGCCCATCCGCGAGGCGATCACCTCCCGGCTGCCCGCAAGGTGGACAAAGGTCACCGGCCCGCCCGCGCCTGCGCGGATGCGGTCGCGGTAGTCCCGCTTCAGCGCCGAGCAGCCGACGATTACAGGGGCCTTGTCCTGCAGCACACTGGCCACCCGGTCCAGCCAGGGCCAGCGGTCGGAATCGGTCAACGCAATCCCGTCGCGCATCTTGGCCACGGCATCGGGAGTATGCAGGTCATCCCCGTCGAAATACGGGATGCCCAGCCGCAGGGCCAAAGCCGCGCCGACCGAGGACTTGCCGCAACCCGAAACGCCCATGATCACCAGCCGCCTCACAGCGACGCCGTGATGCCGCCATCGACATAAAGGATATGGCCGTTGACAAAGCTGGCCGCCTCCGAGGCCAGGAAAATGCAGGCCCCCTGCAATTCCTCCACCTTGCCCCAGCGCCCCGCCGGGGTGCGCTTCTTCAGCCAGGCGTCGAACTCCGGGTCGGCCATCAGGGCGGCGTTCAGCGGTGTCTCGAAATAGCCGGGCGCGATGGCGTTGCAGGTCAGGCCGTGCCGCGCCCAGTCGGTTGCCATGCCCTTGGTCAGGTTGCCGACCGCGCCCTTCGTGGCCGTGTAGGGCGCGATGCCGGGCCGTGCCAGTGCCGTCTGGACGGAGGCGATGTTGATGATCCGCCCCCGCCCGCGCGCAATCATGTGGCGCGCGACGGCCTGGCCGACATGAAAGACGGATGCCACGTTGGCCTGCAACAGCCGCTCGAATTCCTCGGCCGGGAAGTCCTGCAGGGGCGCACGGTGCTGGATGCCCGCGTTGTTGACCAGGATGTCGATGGGCAAGCCCCGCGCCTCGAACCCGTCCACGGCAGAGCGCACCGCCTCGTGCTCGGTCACGTCGAAGACCAGCACCTCGGCCCCCGGGATCGTCGCGGCCGCCGCCCGGGCCCGCGCCTCGTCCCGCCCGTTGATCACCACCGCCGCGCCGGCCTTGGCCAGGCCCCGCGCAAGCGCCAGACCGATCCCTTGCGAAGCCCCTGTCACCAGCGCGCGCCGCCCGGTCAGGTCGAACATGGAATGCGTCATCGGCCCCTCCGCGTCTTGTGCCCCCGCCTCCGCTGGGCGAGAGTGAGCGCTAACGGAGGTGACCCATGTCCGCAAGCGCTTCGTGGTTCGAGATCGTTGATCCGGTGTTCGGACACTATGTCCTCTTCAACGCCCCTCTGAAGAAACTGGCCGAGGGCTTCGACTGGGCCGAGGGTCCGGTCTGGTTCGGCGACCAGCAGTGCCTTCTCTTCTCGGACATCCCCAACGACCGCATCCTGCGCTATGGTGAGGATGGGCTTACCACGTTCCGCCAGCCCGCCAACTTTGCCAACGGCCATACTCGCGACCGGCAAGGGCGACTGATCACTTGCGAACACGGCACGCGCCGGGTGACGCGGACGGAATGGGACGGGACCATCACCGTGATCGCCGACAGCTACCAGGGCAAGCGACTGAACAGCCCCAACGACGTGGTGGTCAGCCGCGACGGGGCGATCTGGTTCACCGATCCGCATTACGGCATCGTCAGCGATTACGAAGGCTTCAAGGCCGAAGCCGAACTCTCCTGTTCGGTTTACCGTGTCGACCCCGACGGAACCATTCAGGCGGTGATCACCGACATGGCCTGCCCCAATGGCCTGGCCTTCAGCCCCGATGAAAGCCGCCTTTACGTCGCCGACACCGGCCGCGCTTTCCATGCGGACCCCCAGCATATCCTGAGCTTCGACATGGGAACCGGGCGGCCGACGCGGGGTTCCATCTTCCACAAGATCGAACCCGGCTGTGCCGACGGGATCAGGGTCGACAACGAGGGCAACCTCTGGTCCTCGGCCCGCGACGGGGTCCACTGCATCGCGCCGGACGGGCATCTGATGGGCAAGATCTTCGTGCCCGAGGTGGTCTCGAACCTTTGCTTCGGGGGGCGGGCGAAGCATCGGCTGTTCATTACAGCGACGACCGGGCTCTACTCGGTCGTCCTCAACCGAAGGGGCGCGCAATGGCCGTGACGAAACCGCATGTCGGCCTGGTGGGCCTGGGCACGATGGGCGCGGCGCTGGCGCTGAACATCGCCGAGAAGGGCTTTCCCATCGCCGTCTGGAACCGAACCGCCTTGGTCGCGCGCAACTTCCACGCCGGGGCAGGAAACCTTGCCGACAGGATCGTGCCGACCGAAACGCTGGCGGACCTGGTCGCCGCGATGGCCGCGCCCCGCGCGATCATCCTGATGGTCCCGGCCGGAAAGGCCGTGGATGCCATGCTGGCCGCTCTGGCCCCGCGGCTTGGCCCGGAAGATCTGGTGATCGATGCGGGCAACGCCAACTTCCACGACACCAATCGCCGCGCCGCGCAGGGTCTGCCGTTCCGCTACATGGGCATCGGCGTCTCGGGTGGCGAAGAGGGCGCGCGGCATGGTCCCGCGATCATGGCCGGGGGCACGCCCGAGGACTGGACGCGTATGGCCAGTGTCTTCCGCGCCATCGCCGCGAAAGCCGAGGATGGCACCCCCTGCGCCGACCACATGGGGCCGGACGGAGCGGGGCATTTCGTCAAGGCGGTCCACAACGGCATCGAGTATGCCGACATGCAGATGATCGCGGAAACCTACGGCGTCATGCGTGACGGGCTGGGGATGGGAACGACCCAGATCGCCCCGGTTTTCGCCCGCTGGAACGAAGGCGTGCTGCGGTCCTATCTGGTGGAGATTTCCGCCGCCGTCGCCGCGGCCTTCGACCCTGTGACGGGTGGGCCGATCCTGGATATGATCGTCGATGCCGCAGGCCAGAAGGGCACCGGGCGCTGGACCGCAATCGAAGCGCTGAACCTTGGCGCGCCAATCCCGGTGATCGAGGCGGCCGTCATGGCGCGCAACGTCTCTGCCCGCCGGGGCGAACGGGCGGCGGGCGAGGCGCTGCATGGCCCCGCGCCCTCTCGCGCCGAGGTCTCGCTACAGGACCTGGAACAGGCGCTGATCGCCGGCAAGATCCTGTGCTACGCCCAAGGGTTCGCGATGATGACGGCGGCGGCGGGCGAATTCGGCTGGGCGCTTGACATGCCTGCCATCGCGCGGGTCTGGCGGGCGGGCTGCATCATCCGCTCGGCGATGCTGAACGACATGGCCGAGGCCTTGAGCCAGGACCCAACCCGCAACCTGATGCTGGCCCCGTTCTTCGCCGACCTCTTGCGCCAGACGACCCCCGCCCTGCGCCGCGTGGTGGCTGCGGGTGCGCTGCACGGGCTGGGGCTTCCCGCGCTGTCGGCGGGCCTCGCCTGGTTCGACCTGATGCGCACCGCGCGCGGAACGGCGAACATGATCCAGGGCCAGCGCGATTTCTTCGGGCTGCACGGGTTCCAGCGCCTGGACGGCCTGGACCGGCCGCATGGACCCTGGGCACCCAGTTGATCGGGGGTAAGTGGTGGCGAGGGGGGGACTCGAACCCCCGACCCCGCGATTATGAGTCGCGTGCTCTAACCAGCTGAGCTACCTAGCCACTGCGGCGCGGATTAAGGGGGCGGCGGGCCAAGGTCAAGGGTGAATCGGCAGGCTTCCCGGCGACACTCCTCGTTCGACTTCGTCTCCTTGTCGGTTAGGATCGCAGCGAAGAGCGACCGAAGGAAGCGATGAGCGGTCGGCCTAATGCGCCACCCGTGGCCGTCCCGAGGCGGTCGCGGTGATGCGCGCCTCGATGAACATGGTCCGGCCCTCGATCTCGACCTCCTTCACCTCGCGGTCCACCGTTACCCGCAGATCCACCGCGCCCGCCTCTTTCGCGCGCGCCGACGCCTCGCCGACCAGAGCTGCCTCCAGCGCGGCCAACGCGGCCCCGGAGGAGGCAAAGCTTTGCAGACCGTCCGCCATATGCGCCACGAAGCGGCCCTCGGCGGGGGAGGAAACGGTGCCTGTCGCGCGTTGGCTGACCTGGCCCGCAACCGCGCCGATGGCGTTTGCCACCCCGGCGTGTTCGGGCAGGATCATCGGGCAATGCAGCCGTTCCCCGACCGCGCCGTAGTAGGACGGGGCCGAGGCGCCAAGGCCGATCACCGGGACCCCCAGCCTGACCGCGACCTCGACCACCCCGCGATGCTGCGCGAGCCCTTCGGTGGTCAGCCGGTGCCGGGCAAGCGTCTGCGGGTCCTCGCCCGCAAAGCCTTGATCCTCGCCAAACGCGGCTTCAAGGAGGCAGTCCACCGTCTGCTGCGTCAGCTGGTCGATCACCGCCTGCGCAAAGGCCTCTGGCCCGGTGGAAAAGCGGTCTCCCGCCCCGGTCCGCCGCTTGGCGATCAGCCGCAGGGTCTTCTCCGCCGCCGCGCCGTCCCAGTCGGCAAGTCGCCCCAGCACGTGGCTTGCGTCCGAGGGTGTCACACCTGAAATCATCACCAGTCCGCGCGCCACCAGCCGCTCCAGCGCCGCCACCTCCAGCCGCGAGGTCAGGGCGGCGACCATCGGCATTGGATGCGTGATCCGCTCCAGCACCGCCAGTTCGCGGGCGTTCAACCCGCCGCGCTGGCCCGACATCGGCACGACGAAACGCCCGTCCATCTCGCCCACCGCCTCGGATGACAGCCAGCGGTCCAGCGCGGCATGGACCATGGGTCCGTGATCCACCGCCAGCAAAGACACCGGCATCAGGCGACGGGGGCCAAGGCGGAGGCCGCCCTTCAGCCCTTCGGTCACCAGATGCACCTCGCTGTCGCCGCCAAGGCCCGTGGTGCGCATCGCCACCGCCTCGACCATGGTGCGAAAGCCGCCGACGCGGGCGCCCTCGGGGTCGATCTCGGGCAGGCCGTCGCGCAGGAGGGCGACGTCGGTGGTCGTGCCGCCGATGTCCGAGACCAGCGCATCCGACGCCCCGGTCAGCCAGCGCGCGCCGACGATGCTGGCTGCGGGGCCAGAGAGGATCGTCTCGATCGGGCGTTCCCGCACCATCGCGGCCGAGATGAGCGCGCCGTCGCCACGGACGACCATCAGCGGCGCGTCGATGCCCAGGGCGGCGAGATGCCGCTCGCAGGCAGCCACCAGCCGGTCGATCATCCCGATCAGCCGGGCATTCAGGACGGCGGTCAGGGCGCGCTTCGGGCCGTTGAGATTGGCGGACAACTCGTGCGAGCAGGTCACGGGGCGGCCGGTGACGCGGCGGATCAGGTCCCGCGCCGCGATCTCGTGCGCGGGGTTACGGGTGGCGAATTGCGCGGCGACGGCGAAGCCCGACACGTCGTCGCCCAGTTCGCGCACCATCAGTTCCAGCAGCGACAGGTCCAGGGCCGCGACCTCGGTCCCGGCATGGGTGTGGCCGCCCGGAAGCCGTATGACCGGGTCGCCCTTCAACGCCTCGGTCAGGCCGCTGCGGCCAAGGTCGGCGTCGTCGAAGCCAAGGAAGACCAGCGCCACGCGGGCACCCTGGCCCTCGACCAGCGCGTTGGTGGCAAGGGTCGTGGACAGCGAGACCAGCGCCACGTCCGAGGCCATGACCCCGGCGGCGGCAATCGCCGCGTCGACGGCCTGGCCGATCCCCACGGCCAGATCGTGCCGGCTGGTCAGCGCCTTGGCCTTGCCAAGGACGACATTCGCCGCCTCGTCCAGGATTACCGCGTCGGTATAGGTGCCCCCGGTGTCGACACCCAGAAAATAGGCCATTTCCGTCCCTGATCCGCCTGTGCTTTCCGCCAGCTAGTGCAGGATCAGCCCGCTGTCAGCCCCGGAAGCGACATCACGGTCGTCGCCTGCGCCGATGGGCGGGGGGCAGGTTCAGCATCGCCCGGTATTTCGCCACTGTCCGCCGCGCGATGGGCGCGCCGCCCTCGGCCAGCGCCGCGGCCAGCGCCTCGTCTGACAGGGGGGCATCTGGGTCTTCGTCGGCCACCAGTCTTGCCAGGCGGTCGCGCAGCGCCCCCGCGGCCGGGCCGCCCTCTCGCGGGGCCTTGGTGAACAGCGCCCGCAGCCACCAGGTCCCGCGCGGGGTGTCGACCGCCGTGCCGGACACGACGCGGCTGATGGTGCTTTCGTGCAGGCCTAGCGTCTCGCCCACCTCGGCCATCGTCATCGGGACCATCGCGCCCAGGCCTGCCTCCAGCGCCGCCGTCTGCCGGGTCAGGATGTCCTGCGCCACAGACAGAAGTGTGGCATTCCGCCCCTCGATCATCTTGATCAGCGCCCGCGCCTCGGCCCGCCCCTTCCCCCGTCCCTCGGCCACCGAGACCGAGGGCAGGGCAGAGCGGTTCAGCGAGACGATCCAGCCCGAGGCCCCCTTCTCGGCGATCAGGTCGGGTTCACGCACCGGGGCGGCGTTGGCTTCGAACCCGGCGCCGGGCTTCGGGTCATAGCTGCGCAGCCGCCCGAAGGCCTGGCGCAAGTCGGCGGGGTCAAGGCCCGCCTCGCGCGCGATCCGGTCGATCTCGCCCTTGGCCAGCAGGTCCAGCCGGTCAAGGATCGCGGTCATCGCCGGGTTGAGCTCGCCCGCCTCCTCGGCCTGAAGCCGCAGACATTCGGCGAGGTTGCGGGCGAAGAGGCCCGTTGGTTCGGCGCTCTCCTGCAATCGTCTCAGCACGGTCTCGACGGCCGGGATGCCTTGGCCCAGTTGCGCGGCGATCACAGCGACCGACCGTGCGATCCAGCCCGTCGGCTCCAGCGCCTCGGCCAGGGCGATGGCAATCCGCTGGTCGTCCGGGTCCAGCCGCAGCGCCTCGATCATCCCCAGGACGTGACTGACAAGGCTTGGCCCTGCCGCCGCCTGTTCGGGCCGCTCGGCATCGGACGCGAAGGCCGATTTCCAGCGCGGCAGCCAGTCCTGCACCTGCGGCTTTGCCAGAAGGATCTGCGGGTTTTCTGCCGCCTGTTCTTCCAGATAGCGGCTGAGCCCCGCGGCATCGGCGCGCAGGATGCGGATCGAGGTCGCAAGCCCCGTCGTCAGCGCCATGCGCTGCGTCTGCTGCACCGAGATGCGGTTGCGGGACTTCATGCATGATGGTTCCCACGGATGGGCCGGTGTCGCAAGCGGCGAGCGGGCGCGCGCCCGTTCAGGTGAAGACGCCCTCGCAATACCACTGGTCGGTCACCGCGCCGCCCTGGCCGTAGAACAGCCAGAGCCGTTCGCCCCCTTCCGTCTCGACCCGCCAATAGTCGCGGGTGCCGCCGCGCCAGTCGGGGTCCTCGAACCACCATTCGGGTTGCAGCCGTTCCGGCCCCGCCGCCATCCGCAGGGCGAAGTCGCGCCTGCGCCAGCGGAAGCGGGCGGGCAGGTCGCGGACCTCGGGTGCCTCGACGGGTTCGGGACGGAACATGACCAGGGGACGCGGGGCAGGGGGGGCGGGCCAGGGGCCGTCATGCGGCTGGCTCCAGGCCGCCATCAGAAGCTTCGCCGACTTGGCGGGGACATGGCTGTCGGCGGGATGGAGCCGCAGCACCGCCTCGGTCCCCAATCTTGCGCCAAGGCGGCCGATCAGGTCCTCCAGCGCCTGCACCGAGCCTGCGGGGACGCGGCCCGCATTGGCCAGCGCCTGCGCCGTCACCTCAAGCTGCCCCCGGTGCTGGACGGCGCTGACGGCTTCGGTGGCCAGCGCCTCGAGCCGCAGGCAGTCGATCCCGAAACCGGCGTCGATCTGGTCCAGCTTCAGGTGCAGAAGCGGGCGGATGCGGTCGGGGCTGTCGGCGGCGCGGGCCAGGCCCACCTCGACCGAAGCCACCCCGCCATCGGCGCGAAAGCCCTGGAACAGCACCCGCCGCGCCCCCCGGCCCTTGGCGCGCAGCTTGTCGCAGAAGGGCGGCAGCAGGCGGTCCAGTGCCGCCTCGATGTCCGTGCGCAACCCGATGGGGTCGGGCAGCGTCAGCCGCACGGCGAAATGCATCGGCGGGCGGGCGGGGCTGACGGGTTCGGGTTCCAGCCCCATCGCCTGATCCAGCCGCCGCAGCGTGTCGGCCCCGAAGCGCCGCGCCAGGGCCGCACGGGGCAGGCCCATGATGTCGCCCACCCGGCGCAGGCCCAGCCGCATCAGCCGGTCGACGACATCCCCGTCCAGCCGCAGCGCGGCGAGGGGCAGGCCGGACAAAGCCTCGTACAGCCGGCCGGGGGGCGAGATCACCGCCGCCTCGGCCCCGCGCGCGGTGACCGGACGGGGGGCACCGCCGCCGCGTTCCCAGCCCCGGCGCTTGACCGCGCGCGACCGTGTCGCCCGCGCCTCCTGGTCTATGGCATCGCCTGACCGCACCGTGCCAAGACCACCGCCCGCATACCGCGCGAGGCCCCAGGCTGCCCCTGGCGTGTCGGCGATGGCCGCCCGCACTGTCAGCCCCAGACCCGCGCAATCCTCGGCCACCTGGGCCAGCACGCCCTCTTCCCCGCCATGCAGATGTGCGGCCCCCGTGAGGTCGATCAGCAACCCGGCAGGCGGTTCCTCGGCCACCCAGGGCGAGAAGCGCCCGGCCCAGCGGCGCAGTGTCAGACGGAAGCGCGCCTCGGCCAGGGGATCGGCGGGAACGGTCAGGAGCGCAGGACAGATCGCGGTCGCATCGCGCAGCGGCTGGCCCAGGGACAGGCCTGCGCCCTCGGCCTCGACCGACAGCGAGGCCAGCACCTGTGCGCCATTCCGGTCCTCCACGACGGCCAGCGGCCCCGGGACCGCATCGGCCCTGAGCCGCATCACACGCTCCGCAGCAAGCCGCGGAAACCAAAGGGAAAGGATACGGCGCCCTGCCATTTTTGACTCGGATGTTCACTATCCGTTCCAATGATGTCACCCTGCCGCGATCCTGTCGAGTCTCACACCACCGCAGATGACAAGTGCGTGAGAGCAGAGCGCGGCGGCTACCGCGGCGGAATGCCGCGCCTATAGTGGCCCCGCTAGCCAACGAGGGAGCCAGTATATGAAGTTCGTGAAAGCCGCAGTAATCGGCGCACTCCTGACCGCAGGGGCCGCTTTTGCCGAAGGAGACCGCACCGACCCGAACGCCATCGCGCGCTCGGCCCTGATGAAGGTGATCGGAAAGAACACCGGCATCCTCGGCGATATGGCCGGTGGCAAAGCCCCGCATGACGCCGCCGCCGCCGAAGGCGCCAAGGCCGCGTTGATCGAGGCTGCTGCCAAGATCGAGGAAACCTTCAAGGAGCAGGGCGCAGCCGACCCGGCTTCGGAAGCCAAGCCGGAAATCTGGGCGAACTGGGACGAATTCCTTGCAGACGCGAAGGCGCTGGGGGATGCGGCGGGGGCGATGGATGTCGCTTCGGCTGAAACGATCGGCGCCGGCATGGGCGCGCTGGGCGGGGCTTGCAAGGACTGCCACACCGACTTCCGCGTGATGAAGCAGTAACAGCCTGCTTCGGGCACCACGAAAGAAGGCCCCGGTCGCAACACCGGGGCCTTATTCTATCCGCAAAACACGTTGAGGATGCGGTCCTGTCCGTCCACGGTCACGCGGAGGCGATCCGGGAATTCCTCCAGCGTCACGGTTCCGTCCGGGGTGGGGCGGTCGACCTTGAAATCCTCGGCCGGACGCTGCGCCTCGAGCGCCGAAAGCGGTTGCCCGACAAGCGACTGGTACGCCTCGGCCCCGCAGTCGGAAAGGCCGCCCGACGTCACGCAGGCCGACAGCAGGCCGGGCACGAGGATGAGCCAGGCTCTTATCCGCACCACAGCCGGGTGATCCGTCCGCCGGCGTCAATATCGATGTTCAGCCGGTCGGGGCGGTAATCCTCGGTCACCGCCGTGTCAGGGCCGATCAGCCGGGTTCCCGCCGGGAAGGTCATCGCCGCAAGGACCGCTTGGTCCCGGCCCACGAGGTCCTGCATCCCGGCCGCGCCGCAGGCGGTCGGTCCGGTGGTGTCCACGCAGGCTTGCAACCCAAGTGCCAGCAGCCCGGCAAGGGCCAGCTTATCCACAGGTCACGCGCTCGATCACGTCGCGGCGGTCCAGCCAGAAGTTCAGCCGGGTGGGGTTATAGTCCATCGTCACGGCCATGCCGTACTGGATCACCCGCACGTCCTGGCTGAAGCGCATGCCATCCAGGACCACGCCGGGCCGACCGACCAGATATTGCAGCCGGTCCGCGCCGCAGCTTGCCAGGTTATCGACGGGGGGCGTCGGCACTGGCTCCATCACGCAGGCAGACAGCAGAAGCGGAGCACAGAGCAGCAGGGAAAAGGCACGTTGCATTGTCGTATCCTCATATGTCGGGATCGAATCCCGCATTGCTTTACGCACCAGATTGGCACAGGTTCCGGGAAATATTGAAGGAGGGAATACCAGATGCGCACCCGTGCTGCCGTCGCCATTGCCGCAGGCCAACCGTTGCAGGTCATGGAGGTCAACCTTGACGACCCGAAAGAGGGCGAGGTCCTGATCGAGATCAAGGCCACCGGCATCTGCCACACCGACGAATTCACCCTGTCGGGCGCGGACCCCGAGGGAATTTTCCCCTCGATCCTGGGTCACGAAGGCGCGGGCGTCGTCGTGAAGTGCGGTCCGGGGGTGAAGTCCCTGAAACCGGGCGACCACGTGATCCCGCTTTACACGCCGGAATGTCGCGAGTGCCCCTCCTGCCTTAGCCGCAAGACCAACCTCTGCACGGCCATTCGCGCCACGCAGGGGCAGGGCCTGATGCCGGACGGCACCACCCGGTTTTCCATGCTGGATGGCACGCCGATCTATCACTACATGGGCTGCTCGACCTTCGCGCAGCACACCGTCATGCCGGAAATCGCCCTTGCCAAGGTCCGCGACGACGCCCCCTTCGACAAGATCTGCTACATCGGCTGCGGGGTGACCACCGGCATCGGCGCGGTGCTGAACACGGCTCAGGTGGAAATCGGGGCCAAGGCCGTGGTCTTCGGTCTGGGCGGCATCGGCTTGAACGTCATTCAGGGCCTGAAGATGGCTGGGGCCGACATGATCATCGGCGTTGACCTGAACAACGACAAGAAGGAATGGGGCGAGAAGTTCGGGATGACCCACTTCCTCAACCCCAAGGACCTGCCCGAGGGCACTTCGGTCGTGCAGGCCATCGTCGACCTGACCAAGACCCCCTTCGACAAGATCGGCGGCGCGGACTACTCGTTCGACTGCACCGGCAACGTCAAGGTGATGCGTGATGCGCTGGAATGTACCCACCGCGGCTGGGGCCAGTCGATCATCATCGGCGTGGCGCCCGCGGGCGCGGTGATCGAGACCCGGCCCTTCCAGCTGGTCACCGGCCGGGTCTGGAAAGGCACCGCCTTCGGTGGCGCGCGCGGCCGGACCGATGTGCCAAAGATCGTCGACTGGTACATGGACGGCAAGATCGAGATCGACAGCATGATCACCCACATCCTGCCACTGGAGCGCATCAACGAAGGCTTCGACCTCATGCACGCCGGCAAGTCGATCCGGGCGGTGGTCGTCTATTGATCACGGCACCGGCACATGTCGCCACGGCTCCGCCCGCGGGGCCGTGGAAACGGCGGCAGTTCCGGGTCCTTGGCTGGCTGGCGGGGTTCTGGCTCGTCTCGGACCTCGCCTATTACTTCGGCCTTCCGGCGCTGGGCGTCGGGACAGACTACAACAGTCACCCGATGCCCATCGCCACCTTCTACCTCTTCTGGTCCGGCCTGGCCGCCATCGTGTTCTGGCCGCTTTACAGCCGCTGGAACGCCGATGCGGCCTTCCCCACCCTGCGCAACCGGATCGTTGCCGCGCTGATCTGGACCTCAACCTTCCTGGCTGTCCTTGCCTTCCTGCACTGGACCTTACCCGCCCTGCCGCAAGCCACCTGGCCCGCAGAGCTTGGCAAGGCGCCGGACCTTCTGATGGCCACACCCGCCTATTTCTTCCCCAAGACGATGGAGATCGTCTTCCAGCAGCTTCTGGTGCTGGCGATGATCGTCAGCCTTTCCATCGACGGGCTGCCCCTGCGCACCATCGCGCTTTTCGTGGCTCTGCTCTTTGGGGGGATGCACATCCTGCTGGCCTTCTCTGGTATCCCGCCGCGCGCGGTAATCATGTTCATCGCGGCCTCGACTGCGTTTGGCCTGATCCTGCCACGTCTGATCCTGAAAACCAGGTTCGGCCTCGCCGCCGCCTTCGCGCTTCACTGGACCTTCTACGCCGCCGTGCTGACCCAGGCGCGCATCTTTGGCCCCCATGTCACCCAGTCCGTCATTGGCTGACCCATGTCCTCCACTCCCGCCCTCCGTGCCTTGGCCTCGCTTGGGATCGACGTCACGCTCCATCCCTACACCTATGACCCCAAGGCCGAGGCGACGGGTCTGCAGGCAGCCGACGCGCTGGGGATCGACCCCGCCCTGATGCTGAAGACGTTGATGGTCGAGGTTGACGGCAAACCCGCTTGCTGCATCATCCCATCGGACCGGCAACTGTCGATGAAGAAGGTCGCCGCCGCCCTTGGGGGCAAGGCCGCCGCGATGATGCCCGCACCCAAGGCGGAGAAATTGACCGGCTACCACGTCGGCGGCATCTCGCCCTTCGGCCAGAAGCGTGCCGTCCCCACAGTGATCGAGACCACTGCTGCCACCGCCCCCCGCGTCTGGATCAACGCCGGCCAGCGCGGGCTTCTTCTGTCACTCGCGCCCGAGGCCGCACTTCAGGCGCTGAATGTGAAGGCCCTGCCGCTGATCGTCTGACTTGCCGGACAGCCTGCGCCCGCTATCCTCTTCCGCAGCCGTAAAGGGACCCCATGCGCCTAGCCCCAGCCCTCGTCTTTCTCGCGGCTCCCGCCTGGGCCGAGCCGCCGCGCCTGTCACTTGTCTTTGGTGTTGATCGGCTGGACGCCCAGGCCGCGGACATCCCGGCGACCCGACGGATCGACGAAGAGCGCGGCTCGGCGCTTTACATCCGGCTCTCGCCCGGCTTCGACGCGGCGATGCGGGTTCTGACCACGACCCATGTCGGCGATACCGGAGACCTGCGGATCTGCGCAGAAACCGTGCTGGCGCCGGTCATCCAGGCCCCGATCGACGAAGCGGTCTTCGTCATCACCGACACGGATCCGGCCCGGATCGACCGGCTGCAGGCCCTGCTCTCGGGTCCGACCTGCGCCGAGGTGCCGGGGGGCTGATCTCTCGACACCGGCCCCGCGACCTGCGACTGTCCCGGGAAAGGAGCCACCATGTCCGCAGACCCCCGCGCCCCCCGCCTTGCCGTCCTGATCGACGCCGACAACATCCCCGCCCGGCATATCGAGGCAGTTCTGGACGAACTTGCCACCTATGGCGAGCCTTCGGTGCGCAGGGTCTATGGCGACTGGTCCTCGCAGGCGCTGTCGCAGTGGAAGGAAAAGGCCCGCAGCCTGGGCCTGGTGATGCACCAGCAGTCCGCCAACACCAAGGGCAAGAACGCCAGCGACATCGGCCTGGTGATCGACGCGATGGACATTTTGCACCTGGGCAAGGTCGATGGCTTCGTCCTGGTGTCATCCGACAGCGACTTCACCCGCCTTGCCAGCCGCATCCGCGAGGACGGGTTGCAGGTGATCGGCGTCGGCGAAGAGAAGACCCCGGAATCGCTGCGCAAGGTCTGCAACCGCTTCATCTTCCTGGAAAACATCGCCGCCGCCCCCGATGCGTCCCGTGCTGCCGACCCTGCGCGCACCGCGAAAGAGTCCGCAAAGCCCGCCGAACCTGCGCCTGAAAAGCAGCCGCCGTCGAAAGCGATCCCGCTGGTCCTGGCCGCAATGAAGAAGATCGGGATCGAAGAGGACAGCTATTCCCTTGGCCAGTTGGGCCAGGTCCTGACCCAGCTTTACCCGGACTTCGACAGCCGCAGCTACGGCAGCGCCCGGCTGTCGGACCTGCTGAAACGCACGGGCCGGTTCGAGGTGCAGAAGGGCGAAGGCAACCACCTCGTCGTGCGCGACAAGGCGTGAAACTCGGGTGGCGTGAAACTCGGGTGGCGTGACATTCGGGGCGTCACCTAGAAGATCGTCGCCAACCAGCCCGCGAAGACCTCTACTGCCGGGCGTCGCGGGCCGCGGGGCAGGACCACCGCATAGGTAACCACCGGCAGCCCGCCCAGTGGCAGGCGCACCAGCCGTCCAGCCTCCAGATCGGCCCGGCAGATGATCTCGGTCGCCGTGCCCGCGCCCAGACCCTGACGGCAGGCCGACATCTCCAGGTGCGGGCTGCCCACCTCCACCCGCTTCAGGCGGGTGACATCCAGACCGGTGCCAGCAACCTCGGCCAGTTCCCAGTGCTTGTCGGCCCCGATCACCCAGGGCATGTCCTGCGGATGCATCCCCGATGCGGCCAGCGCGGGCGCGCAGACCGCAATCACCTGCGACCGGCACAGCGGCCTGATTTCATCCTCCGGCGCCTCGACCCAGCCATCGGACAGCGCCCGGATCGCCATGTCGAACCCGTCGCGGGCCAGGTCCAGTTTGGAAGGGCTTGGTGACAGTGCCACCTCGACACCGGGGTGCCTGGCCCAGAACTCCGGCAGGCGCGGCATGACATGGGTTTCGGCGATGAAGGTTGTGGTCGTGACCCGCACCACCCTCCGCGCCTCGGCCTCGCGCAGCGCCGCGATCCCGGCGGCCACCGTGCCGAACCCGTCGTCCAACGCGCGGGCAAGCCGCTCGCCCGCTTCGGTCAGCACCACCGTCCGCCCTGCCCGGCGCACCAGCGGCACCCCCAATTCTGCCTCAAGGCCGCGCACGGCCTGCGTGACCGCCGCATGGGTGACGTTCAACGCCCGCCCCGCTTCGGCAAAACTGCCGCTGCGGGCCGTGGCGTCAAAAGCCCGCAGCGCCGACAGCGACGGAAGCTCTCGCCAACGCAACATACAAGTTCAACTTTCGTCCCAAGGAAATTCCTGAGTCGGATTATGCCACGTTTCATGGCAAACCAAAGGGGCAATCCTGCTACGGGACGTAAGCCATGCACGGCGTCAACCTTGACCTTCTCCGCACCCTTCCGCATCATCCCGACGGGCGGCTCAAGGACCCGCACGCCCACCACCGGGCCGAGCACCTTGCGGCGCTAAAGGCGGAACGCTCCTTGCGGCGGCAGTCAGCCCTGTCGCGGCTTCGGCAACTGCTGCGGTGGCCTGCGCGGGGTCGGAAAATGTCCGCGCCTTGCAACTGATGCTCTTCGATGACTTCGTCACTCATGGCTGGACCCCCGCGACGAGAAGACGAAGTCGCACGAGGAGCCGTCACTCCACCTCGACCGTGACCCAGGTCTCGAAGCACACCCCGTTCGCCAGCGCCATCACCCCGATCGTTGCCCGCCCGCCCAGACCCCGCTCTGGCCCGAAGACCTCGACGAACAGGTCCGACAGGCCCGAGGACACCTTGTGCACCTCCTCGAACTCGGGCGTGCAGACGACAAAGTTCAGACTGCGGACAATCCCCTTCACCCGGTCCAGCGATCCTACCGCCTGCCGGATGCCGCCCAGTACGTTCAGCCCGGTCCGCCGCGCCGCCTGGTAGCCTTGTTCAATGGTCACGTTCTGGCCAAGGCGCCCCTTGTGGGTGATCTCTGCCCCGATCTGCGCGACGTGGCCGGACAGGAACAGCAGGCTGCCGACCCGGTGATAGGGTTTCATCGTTCCGTAATCTGCCCCGTAATAGCCGTCGCGGTCGAAGTCGGGGATATCAAGGCCCATGTCGAGGGCCAGCCGTTCGGGTAGGGTCATGTCGGTCTCCTTCGCCGCGACCCTGCCCCTCCCGATGATTCGCCGCTATCCTTAATCGGTTGCAGCCCATCCGCGCGTATGTACGGAATCCATACGGTTTCCATATGGACGGAATACCTGGAAACGGGTGCCGTCCGGGCGAATTAATCCAAAGGCCGCAAGCACTTCGCCCGTCGCGTGCGCCGCTGAACCGCTCCTCTCTCGAAATCCACATTCATTTGTCGCCGACCGCTCCCTACCTTGTGGACAAAGGAGCTTCCCATGACCCAGCTATCCCTAGGCCTCGACACCTTCGGCGACGTGACGGTCGGCCCCGAGGGCCAGCCGCAATCTATGGACCGAGTGCTGCGCGAGGTCCTTGACCAAGCCACGCTCGCGGACGAGATCGGCATTGACTTCATAGGCTTGGGCGAACACCACCGCCCCGATTTCGCGATCTCCGCGCCGGAGATCGTGTTGGCCGCCATCGCCGGGCGAACGCATCGCATCAAGCTGGGGACTGCCGTCACCGTGCTGTCCACCGACGACCCGGTCCGGGTCTTCCAGCGCTTTTCCACGCTGAACGCGCTGTCGAACGGCCGGGCCGAGCCGATCCTGGGGCGCGGGTCCTTCACCGAAAGCTACCCGCTCTTCGGGCACGAGTTGCACGATTACGACCAGCTTTTCGAGGAACGGCTGGACCTCTTCGCCCACCTTCTGCGGGAACCCCGGGTGACCTGGTCCGGCCAGACCCGTAGCCCCTTGAATAATCAGCCGGTTTTCCCGCAACTCGGTCAACCGATGACTGTGTGGGTCGGGGTCGGCGGCAGCCCGGAAAGCGTTGTGCGCGTGGTCCGGCAGGACCTGCAACTGATGCTTGCGATCATCGGCGGCGATGCCTCGCGCTTTGCACCCTACGTCGACCTCTACCAGCGCGCCAGCGCCCAGCTGGGCAAGCCAATGCGGCCGATTGGCGTCCACTCCCCCGGCTTCGTCGCGGAAACCGATGAAAAAGCGCAGGAAATCCTGTGGCCGCACTATGCCGACATGTTCGGTCGGATCGGCCGTGAGCGGGGTTGGCCCCCGGTCACCAAGGATCGCTACCTTAACGAAGTCCATCAGGGTGCACTGTATGTTGGCAGTCCCGAGACGGTGGCCCGCAAGATCGCAAGGACGGTGAAGACCCTGGGCATCCAGCGTTTCGACATGAAATATTCGACCGGCCCGGTGCCGCATGTCGACCTGATGGAGTGCATCCGGCTTTATGGAGAGAAGGTCATTCCGATGGTGCAGGAGATGCTCGCCGACAAGGCCGCCTGATCAGGCGTAGGGTGGGCGATATCGCCCACCCTACTCTGGCGCAAATCCCAGATGTTGGGTCCCTCGCTGTGCAGCAAGCAACATCTGGCGGTGCCGCTCGCGGAAGCGCGTCCGGTCCTTGGCCGAATACTCTTCGGCGCAAGCCGGGCAGCAGACACCTTCCTCGTAGGACGGATCCGTCTGGTCCGTTTCTGTCACCGGTCTCCGGCAGGCGCCGCAGACCTGAAGGCCGCCGGGCACCAGCCCATGCCCAACCGACACCCGATCATCGAAGACAAAGCACTGCCCCTGCCAGAGGCTCTGCTGCTCGGGGACCTCCTCCAGATACTTCAGGATTCCGCCCTTCAGATGGAAGACCTGGTTAACCCCTTGACCCAGAAGATAATTCGTCGATTTCTCGCAGCGGATGCCCCCGGTGCAGAACATCGCGATCCGCTTGCCAGCAAACCGGTCGCGGTTGGCCTGCCACCAGTCTGGAAACGCGCCAAATGCCTTCGTCCCCGGATCCACCGCGCCCTGAAAGGTGCCGATGGCGACCTCGTAATCGTTGCGGGTGTCGATCACCACTGTATCGGGGTCCAAGATCAGATCGTTCCACTCCGACGGCGCGACGTAGTTGCCCACCCGCGCAAGGGGGTCCACGTCCGGCTGCCCCATCGTCACGATCTCGCGCTTCAGCTTCACCTTCATTCGGCCGAATGGCATTGTCTCGGCGGGGCTTTCCTTCCACTCCAACCCGTCGCAGCCCGGCAAGGCCCGGATCGCGGCGAGTGCCGTGTCGATCCCTGCACGCGAACCCGCGATGGTCCCGTTGATCCCCTCGGGCGCCAGGAGAAGCGAACCCTTAACCCCCTGCGCCTGACACAGGTGCAGAAGCCCCGGCTTCAAGGCGGCGGGGTCGGGGAAGCGGGTGAAGTGATATAGTGCGGCGACGGTCAGCATAGCCTCCCCTTTGCGCCGAAGCTTCCCGAATTTCAAGCGCTTCGCTTGACGCTTTCCTCCCCCGGACTTACCCAAGGAGGATAACCACGGGGAGGCCGCCATGAGACCCGCAACCGAAGCCCTGATCGTGATCGACGTGCAGAACGACTTCTGCCCCGGCGGCGCGCTGGCAGTGGCGGGGGGTGACGAAATCATAAGCCGGATCAACGGTTTGATGGAAGCTTTTGCCACGGTGGTCCTGACTCAGGACTGGCATCCAGCAGACCATGCTTCGTTCGCGGCGAACCATTCGGGCGCCCAGCCCTTCAGCCTGACGACGATGCCCTACGGCCCTCAGGTGCTTTGGCCGACCCATTGCGTGCAGGGGACAAAGGGCGCCGAGTTCCATGCCGCCCTTCGCACCGTTCCGGCTCAACTGGTCATCCGCAAGGGCTTTCGCCCGCAGATCGACAGCTATTCGGCGTTCTTTGAGAACGACCACAGCACCGCAACCGGGCTTGAGGGCTACCTGCGCAGCCGGGGGGTGACGGCAGTTACGCTGGTTGGCTTGGCCACCGACTACTGCGTCGCCTATTCGGCGCTGGATGCGGCACGGCTGGGGTTCAAGGCTACGGTTCTGGAGGGTGCCTCCCGGGCCATCGACCTGAATGGCAGCCTGGCCGAGGCGCGGGACAAGATGCGCGCCGCCGGCGTGGCGCTGGAGGCATAGATGGTGGACATCGCGACACGGGTCTGGAACCACAAGTGGAAGATCGACCCCATCGTGCGGTCGCTGATCGACACTGATTTCTACAAGCTATTGATGTGCCAGTCAATTTTCCGAAACAAGCCGGACACGACGGTGGTGTTCAGCCTGATCAACCGATCCACCAAGGTGCGCCTGGCGGACCTGATCGACGAGGGCGAACTGCGCGAACAGCTGGACCATGTGCGGTCGCTTTCCCTGACCCGTGGCGAAAGCACATGGCTGCGAGGGAACACCTTCTACGGCAAGCGGCAGATGTTCCGGTCGGATTTCATGGAGTGGTTCGAGGGCCTGCGGCTTCCCGCCTATCACCTGGAAAAGCGCGATGGCCAGTTCGAGCTGACCTTCGAAGGCCGCTGGCCCGAGGTCATGCTGTGGGAAATCCCGGCGCTGGCCGTGCTGATGGAGTTGCGCAGCCGCGCTGTCCTGCACGACATGGGCCGGTTCGAGTTGCAGGTGCTTTACGCCCGGGGCATGACCCGGCTTTGGGAGAAGATCGAACGCCTCAGGGGGATCGAGGGCCTGAAGATCGCCGATTTCGGCACCCGGCGGCGGCACGGGTTCCTTTGGCAGGACTGGTGCGTCCAGGCAATGCAGGAGGGGCTGTGCGGAAAGTTCATCGGCACCTCGAACTGCCTGATCGCCAAAAGCCGGGATGTGGAAGCGATCGGAACCAATGCCCACGAACTCCCCATGGTCTACAGCGCACTTGCGGACACCGACGAAGATCTGCGCCAGGCGCCGTACCGAGTGCTGGCAGACTGGCAGGACGAGCACGAGGGCAATCTGCGGATCATCCTGCCCGATACCTATGGCACCGAGGGCTTCCTGAAGAACGCGCCGGACTGGCTGGCGGGCTGGACGGGCATCCGCATCGACTCGGGTGATCCGGCCACGGGGGCCGAGACGGCGATCCGCTGGTGGCAGGAGCGCGGCGAGGACCCGCGCCAGAAGCTTGTGATCTTCTCGGATGGTCTGGACGTCGAGAAGATCGAAGAGCTTTACGCCCGGTTCAACGGTCGGGTGAAGGTTTCCTTTGGGTGGGGCACGATGTTGACCAACGATTTCCGGGGATTGGTCGCGGGCGATGCGCTGGCGCCGTTCAGCCTGGTCTGCAAGGCGCTTTCGGCGAACGGGCGACCGACGGTCAAGCTGTCGGACAACCCCGCCAAGGCGATGGGCCCGGCGGACGAGATCGAACGCTACAAGCGGGTCTTCGGCGTGGGTGAACAGCAGGTGCAAGAGGTCGTGGTCTGAGCCGTCAGAAGACGGTGTTCATGACCAGGAACAGCACTGCCGACAGCGCCGCCGTCATGGGCACGGTGACGACCCAGGCCGCCCCGATCGACAGGACATGCGCGCGGCGCACGAGCTTGCGACGTCGACGCTCGTCCGGCAGAATCGGCGTTCCCTTTTGCAGGTTCAGCGCCCGCGCCCGCCGCTCGGCGTGCCATTCGCGGTAGAAGCCGACCCCGAACACCCCGCCCACGGCGATATGGGTCGACGACACCGGCAGCCCCAGCCACGAGGCGAAGATCACGGTGATCGCAGCCGACAGGGCCACGCAATAGGCGCGCAGGGGGTTCAGCTTGGTGATCTCTTGCCCGACCATACGGATCAGTTTCGGGCCGAACAGCAGCAGACCGAAAGAAATGCCGAAAGCCCCGATCGTCATGACCCAAAGCGGGATGGACACCTTGGCAGCGGTTCCCTGATCCTGGACGGCGTGGACGATGGCGGCAAGCGGCCCCACCGCATTGGCGACGTCGTTGGCCCCATGTGCAAAGGACAGCAGCGCCGCAGACATGATCAGCGGCACGGCGAACAGCTTCTTCAGCGATTTCTTGCGGTTCTCCAGACCCTCGGATTGGCGGATGATGATCGGGCGCATCACAAGCGTGACGAGGACGCCGATCACGAGGCCGATCAGCGCGGCATTGCCCAGCGAGATGTCGAAAAGCCGCTTCAGCCCTTTCAGTGCCAGATAGGTCGCAAAGGTTCCGGCCATGATACCGATCAGGGCAGGCACCCAGCGTCTGGCCGCGCCGATCTTGTCGGGGACATCGTTGATCCTGGCCTTGATGAAGGCAAGGAACAGGGCGGCAACGACGCCTCCCATGACGGGAGAGATAACCCAGCTGGCCGCGATCTGACTCATCTTGGCCCAGTCCACGGCCCCAAAGCCTGCGGCCATGATCCCCGCACCCATCACCCCGCCCACGATGGAGTGGGTGGTCGAAACCGGAGCACCCATCCAGGTCGCAAGATTCAACCACAGGGCCGACGCGATCAGCGCCGACATCATCGCCCAGATGAAGGTGTCGGGGTCCGCCACCGCGTCGGGTGCGACGATCCCACCCGAGATGGTGCTGACCACGTCGCCGCCGGCAATCAGCGCGCCCAGCGTCTCGAAGACGACGGCGATGACCAGCGCGCCGCCCATCGTCAGGACCTTGGCCCCGACGGCAGGACCCATGTTGTTGGCGACATCGTTCGCGCCGATGTTCAGCGCCATATAGGCCCCGAACGCAGCGGCTGCCACGATGATCAGGGTGCCGGACTGGTTGCCCATCAGCACGAAGGCAAACAGCGCGCAAAGCACGACGAAGACGAAAGCGATGCCGGTGGCGACCACCGGCTTGCCGATGGCAGCCGTGGCGGCCTCAAGCTGGCTGAACCGCGCAAGGTCCTTGTCCAGCGTCTTCCACTGGTTCACCCGGGGGTCGGCCTCGTCTGTCATGGAATCGTTACCCCGCCGTTACGTTCGGGGCGGTGAATATCTGTTCGACTACCCCGTCACAAGGATTTCAGCAGCCGCGTGGCGCAGAAGGTGGCACGCGCCAGATGGCTGCGGTGGATCGGATCATCGGCGGCCAGCCGGGGTATGGTCCAGCCGACCGAGGCCAGCGTGCGGGCAAGAATGAAAGCCTCGACCATCTCGGTCTCGGTGGTGCCATAGCCGGCCATCAGCGCCTCGCGGAGCTGGGTATGTTCGGGGTGCTGGACGGTCTGCACAAGTGCAGTGCCAAGGTCATGCAAGCGGAAGCCGAAGCCGCTGTCGTCGAAGTCGATGAGTGAAACCGAGCGATCGTTCACCAGAACGTTCTCGCGCAGGACATCGGCATGGATCAGGCCGATCTCACCCGCAAGCCGTTCGCGCAGGGCATCGCGGGCGCGGATCAGCGTGGCGCGCTGGTCGGGGGTGGCGACCGGATGCTCCCAGAACCGGCCCCAGAGCGGGTTCTCCCCCACCAATCCGTCCCGGTCCCAGCGGGGGCGGGTGAAGTCTGGGGGCAGGGTCAACCCGTCCGTAGCCCGGTGGACCCGCGCCAGCAGCGCGCCAAGAGCTTGGTAAAGGTCCAGCACCTGCGCCAGCGGTCGGTTGAAGGGTTTCGCCGCTTCTCCCAGAGCCTCGCCCTCTATCCAGGCGATAGCCGAGGCGTGGCGACCGTCGGACAGCGTCACGAGCATGGAGCCGTCGCGGGCCGGGAGCGCTGCTGGGAGCGGAAGCCCCGCCTGCGCCAGCGAGGCGCACCACCAGAGTTCCGAGCGGATCGCCTCCGGGGCCTGGTAACCCGCTCGATGCAGGCGCAGGGCAGTGCGGCCCTGGGGCAAGGCCATCTCGAAAACATGGTTCTCGCGGTCGCGGATCAGACGCAGGATGCGGCCATCCCAGTGGCGGGCCGCTTCTTCTGCCGGGGTCATTCCTCGTCCCCCACTTTGCCGCGCAGGGTCTTTACTTCACCGCGCTGGGTCTTGGCAGCGATGCGACGGCGTTGGCTGCCAAGCGTGGGCTTGGTGGCGATCCGGCGTTTCGGCGTAACCAGCGCGGCGCGGATCAGTTCGACCAGCCGCTCGCGCGCAATCTCGCGGTTGCGGGCCTGGCTTCGGGTTTCGTCGACCTGCAAGACAATGGCGCCTTCGGTTGTCCAGCGCCGCCCGGCCAGTTTCTTCAACCGTGCCTTGACGCCAGGGGTCAGATGCGGCGAGCGATCCGCCTCGAAGCGCAACTCGACGGCGGTCGAGACCTTGTTGACGTTCTGTCCACCGGGCCCGGAAGCCCGCATGAAGCTTTCGGACAATTCCCAGTCGGCGATGGCCAGAGTTTCGGTGACGTGCAGCATGCGGGCAGGCTATTCGGGACCGGGCGAAAGAGAAAGGGTTGCCTGCTCAGGCTGATGCAAGCCTGATACGGGCCTGGCTACGTAACACTTCTTTGCCTTTCCATGCTACTGCGCGGCCTCCAGCCAATGTGGAAGCCCTTTGGGCGCACGTCCCGTTACAGCTGTCTCTGCACAGGCGGCGAGGCCCGCGAACCGTACCGCGCGGCCGGAAAGCCCGGGTCCATAATGTGCGTACTTGCCCGAGTTTGTCATCAGCGCCCGTGTGCCAGGCGGAAAGACAGGCTCCGAAATAGAGCACCAGCAAAGGTCGGGCAGAACCTGAACGCCCGAAGCGGAAAGTCGGGCCAGAGTGCCGTCGGCCTTTGCCTCTTGCAGCACTGCGCGGCCTGCGGTGACGATGGTTGCTATTGCGACACCCCGCCCGGCCAGTGCATCGGCCAGAGCCCGACATTCGAGCATCGAGGCATGCGGACTTCCGATTGCCACCAGTTCCACAGCCTCGGGGCCGTCGTTCAATAGGTGCCAGCCTGCGGCCATGTCCGAAAGCGTGATGTGAACATGGTCGGCATCGGGCGCCACGCGGTGCGCTTCCGGTGTGACGCCTTCGACATGCAGCATGGGCGAAGCCGATGTCGTGCCAAATGCGGCGCAAAGGGCCTTCAGCGCTTCGGGCGTCGGCTGCGCCTTGCTCAGGCCGCGCAAGAGCGGGATGCGGTCCGGCGCGGACTTTCCAGCCAGATAACCGATCAATGGCCAGAAGGCATCGTCGATTCCTGGCGGCAGGTCGATCTCGATGATGCGCATCGCCTGCCGGTTCTCGTCCAGATAGACGCCGGACAGGGGAGCGCGTCCGGTCATCGCGCTGCAAAGGTCAAGAAAATCCGGGTGCTTGGCCGTGCGGGCGCCAAGCACGCTGTTGGCATAAATCACTGCGTTGGATTCCGACCAGGCGATGACTTCGCCTTCCACCGGGGCCGTTTCAAGCAGGTAGGGCGAGCAGGTGAAGGTCGGCTGGCAACCCATCCGCACATAGGCGTCGGCAAGCCGTTGCGCCGGTCCACCGAAGCTGGGCGGAACGCCTTGGGCACGCCAGTTGGCGTGGTCGACCGAAATCGCATTCATCGTAGTCGCGATGCGCACGCGCGCGCCCATGTCAGCCATCTTTTCGGCGAAGGTCAGGTTGGCGGGGCTGGCGTAGATGCAGCCGTCGATATGCCCCTGAGTGACGTCGATCAGTCGTGCGGCGCCCTGGTTCACCGCCATGGCGCACAGGATGCGCATCGCCTGGGCTGTTGCATCGCCGTCTTCGCCGGCCAGCATTGCGCGGTCATGCTCACTCAGCTCCAGCGCACCCGTTGCAGGATCGGCTACAGGAAGGTGCAGGTCCTCGGTCTCGAGCATCGTCTTGGTGATCTGTGCAGTTGTCGCCTTGGCAAGGCGGGTCCATGCCTCCGGTGACAGGCGCAGGACAGGCAGGGCCTTGCCGAACATCTCGGCGGCAATCAGCGCACCAAGAGTTGCGACGTCCTCCGGCTCGGAAAAGACCAGCGCCGCCGGCGCGTTCCCGTTCAGGACCATGTCCAGAAGCACACCGGAGCCGGTGCATGATCCCCGGGTGCCAGGCATCACCAGGATGCGGCCCGCCATGTTCTGCCCCGCGAGAGGGTGGTGGACGTCGATCACCCGGCCCGTGGCCGGATCAACGCCACCCCAGAAACTGATCGGCTCAGTGGTGGCCAGCACCTCGCCTGCTGCCTGGCCGGGAAGGATGAAGCGTGCCGATAGGGTCATCTGGCTGGAAATCCATGCGTAAGGGGTGCGTGCGCGACAGGCCGACGATAGCGCAAGGGACGAAGATCAGTGGGCTTGGGCACTGGACGGGCTTAGTGCGTGGCGGACAGGAACTTCTGGAGTTCCGGGTCCTTCGGGGCAGCAAAAAGCTGTTCCGGCGGTGCGATCTCGGCCAGAACGCCCTGATGGAAGAAGGCCACGCGGTCCGACACCTCTCGCGCGAACTTCATCTCGTGGGTGACGCAGATCATCGTCATGCCTTCGGACGCCAACATGCGCAGCGTATCCAGCACTTCGCCCACAAGCTGCGGGTCCAGGGCCGACGTGACCTCGTCAAACAGCATGTAGCCCGGCGACATCGCCAAGGCGCGGGCAATCGCCATGCGCTGCTGCTGGCCACCCGACAATCTGGACGGATAGACGGCCAGCTTGTCGGCCAGACCGACGTGGTTCAGTTGCTTGACCGCTTCAGCCTCGGCCTCGGCCTTTGACCGTTTCAGCACCTTCACCTGCGCCAGCATCACATTTTCCAGCACGGTGAGATGCGGAAAGGCGTTCCACTGCTGGAAGACGATCCCGATCTTCTGGCGCAGCTTGTTCAGGTCGGTCGCCTTGGCGTGCACCTCGACCCCGTCCACCAGGATGCGCCCGGAATCGATGGACTCCAGCCCGTTGATACACGTCAGCAGCGTCGACTTGCCCGACCCCGATCCGCCGATCACCGTCAGCACCTCGCCCTTGGCGACGGTCAGGTTGACCCCTTTCAGGACCTTCAGGGGGCCGAAGGATTTGTAGACGTTCTCGATCTCAATCATTGGACCACCGCTTTTCCAGATAGCCCCCGAAGCGGGCGATCGGGAAGGAAATGAGGAAGTAGAACAGGCCGCAGATCATCAACAGGAACAGTGGTTCCTGCAGGCGCGTGATCAGGATCTGGGTGGATTTAAGCAGCTCGACCACCTGGACGATATAGACGAGAGCCGAGTCTTTCATCACTCCAAGCGCAAGGCCGATCCAGGACGGCAGGGCAACCCGCGTCGCAAGCGGCAGGACCACAGAAGTCATGTCCTGCCCCCAGGTCATGCCCAGCGAGCGCGCCGCCCGCCGCAGGGTCTGCGGCACGGCTTCGATCCCGCCGCGTACGATTTCGGCGCAGTAGGCGGCGGTATAAAGCGACAGGACCCCGCAGGCCACTGAAAAGCCCGAAATGCGGAAGCCCAGGACTGTGGTGATGAAGGCATTGGCCAGCACCAGCTGGATCAGGAGCGGGATCGACCGGAAGATGTCGAGGATGAAGGTCAGTGGAGCTGCCCACCACGGGCCTACCTGATAGCGGAAGACGCCGAAGACGATCCCCAGGATCGTGCCGAAGAAGACCGAGATTGCCGTCACAAGCAGTGTCATCCCGGCCCCTCGGGCAAGGAGCAGCAGATCGTTCACAGTCAGGGCGGTATCGAACATCGCGCGCGCCCCTCAGTAGCGGAAGAGCCGGGCTGCAAGCAGCCGGGCTGAAAGGGTGATGACCTTGGTGATCACGTAGAAGATCACTGCGGCAATGGCGAAGAATTCGAAGGTGCGAAAAGTCCGCGCGTTCAGTTCGCTCGTCACGCCGTAAAGGTCGGTGTTCATCGCCACAACCGCGCCAAGCGAGGTCATCAGGATCGCCCAGACCATCTGGTTTGTCATCGGCAGGAAGGAAATCCGCAGCATCTGCGGCATGATGACGTTCTTGAACGCCTGGATCGGGGTCATGCCCAGCGACCTTGCGGCGCGGGTCTGGGTCTCGGGGATCGCCTTCAGCGCGCCGCGGAAGTTCTCGGTCAGGTAGCCCGCATTGTTGAACGCGATGCCGATCAGCAGGGACAGATAGGGTGACAGGTGGATGCCGAACCCGCCTAGTCCGAAATGTACCATGTAGATCTGGAACAGCGCCGGCGTGTTGCGTGCGATTTCAACCCAGGTGGCAGCGATGGACGAAAGGACGCGGTTCCTTGACAAGCGGAACAAGGTCAGCAGCAGCGCGATGCTGATGCCGATCACCATCGACAGGATCGCGATTTCCATCGTGACCAGGGCACCCTGCAGCATCTCGGGAAGCGAATTCAGCGCCTGGTTCCAGCGGAAACTGTAGTTGAACATTCGCGCGCCTGGGTGACTGCGGTGAAAAGCGACGCGGGGGACGAGCCCCCGCGTTGCCCGGTATGGTCGCGATCAGCGGTAGACGCCGTCCACGATCAGGCTTGCGGGCTCTTCCTCGCCGACCCACTTCTTGTAAAGCTCGTTGTAGCGGCCGGTACGGACCTGCTGGTTGATGAACAGGTTCATGTAGTTGATAAGGCCGTATTCCTCGCGCAGGGTGATGAGCGCGACATAGTCCGGCACCATAGGCGCCTTGTCCACGATCTTGATGCCGGGGAAGTTCCCGGACTTCACGTTGGCTTCGGACACTTCGACGGTTGCGACGGTGGCGTCAAGCTGGCCCTGGCTCAGCGCCAGGAACACGTCAGCCTGGGTCTGGTAGGGACGGAATTCGCCTTCTCCCCAGTCCTTGACCTTGCCCTCAAGCCAGATCGCCTCATAGGTGCCGGCCGTCGCACCTACCACTTTGCCCTTCATGTCTTCCCAGGTCGCCATCTCGACCTTCTCGTTCGCAACGACAGCGTTCTCGAACGAGTAGTAGGGGATACTGAAGCCAACGGTCTTGGCCCGTTCCAGTGTGTCCGAGGTCGACGCCACGGCGACGTCTACAGAACCCGACATCAGCGCGGGGATCCGCTCGGGGAAGGTCGTCTCGACGACCTCTGCGGTCACGCCAAGTGCGGCGGCCAGGTCGTTGCAGTAGTCGACGTCAAACCCGATCGGGTTGTTGTTTTCGTCCCGCGATCCCATCGGCGGGAAGTCCAGCACGACCGCGCACCGAAGCACACCAGAGGCGATGATGTCGTCCAGCTTGTCGGCCTGGGCCGGCAGCGCCAGCGTCGTCGCGGCAAGAAGACCAGCAGTGAAGAGTGCCGTTCGCATTTCTTTCCTCCCTTGGGTGATATCTTCGATTCCGAATGTTGCAACTATCGGACCAGGAAGCAAACAAATCAACGGGAAAATACAGTCAGTATACAAGACTTATTCAAGCAAGCTGACCCACGGCGATTTCGCTTCGCTGTTCTGTCCAACGCTCTTGCTCTACGCAGGGTCAAGGAACGCTCCCAATCGTAAGGCAGGTGTCATGACCACCACTTTCCCTATCACCACACTGCAGAAGCGTGTCGAGGCAATCTTCCGCAACGCCGGCATCAACGACGTCCAGTCAGCGGCGCTGGCCCGGGTGATCGTCGCCGGAGAGCGCGACGCTTGCAAATCGCATGGTGTCTACCGGATCGAAGGCATCCTGCGCACAGTGAAGGCCGGAAAGGTCAGGGGGGACGCGCTGCCGGTGCTGGATGATGCCCCGGCGCACGGGGCGATCGTCCGGGTGGATGCTGCCGGAGGTTTCTCGAGCGCGGCCTTCGAGCTTGGCCTGCCGACTTTGGTCGCGCGAACGCGCGATCTGGGTCTGGCGGCGCTGGTGGTGAACGACTGCACGCATTTCTCTGCGCTATGGCCCGAGGTCGAAGCGGTAACCGAACACGGGTTGGCGGCGCTTGTCATGTGCCCGAGCTACGCCTCGGTTGCCCCAGCCGGTGGCATCCGCCCCCTTCTCGGCACCAACCCTCTGGCTTTTGGTTGGCCTCGGCCGGGCCGCACGCCCTACGTCTTCGACTTTGCCACCTCCGTGACCGCGCGGGGCGAGATCGAATTGCACCGCCGTGCGGGCAAACCCCTGCCAGAGGGCTGGGCGATAGACGAAACGGGCGCTGCGACAACCGATCCCGCAGCAGCACTGGCCGGGGCAATGCTGCCCTTCGGTGGGCACAAGGGATCGGCCATCGGGACGATGATCGAACTGCTGGCGGGTGTGATGATCGGCGACCTTACCAGCCCGGAAGCACTGGAGGACCTGGGAACCACGACGCTTGCCCCGCGGCATGGCGAACTTATCCTGGCATTTTCGCCCGAGAGGTTTGCCGCAGGTCGCGCTGGCAACCCCTTTGACCGGGCCGAGACGTTGCTGCTAGCGATAATCGGTCAGGGTGCGCGTCTGCCATCCGCCCGCCGTTTCGCCGCCCGCGCCCAGTCCGAAGCAGAGGGGATCACGCTGTCGGCCGCAGAAGTCGCGCTGCTTGACCGCCTTTTGAAGCGCGGGCTTGACGCCGTCTCCTGATTGGGAGCCTTGCGTCGGTCCGTCGGAGTCCGCTCTATCGCGCGTCCCGCGCCAGTCTGGATCCGCCGCACGATATCATCGGTAAGAACGTGACTTGAACCCGCACCGTACCCAAGCCGAAGGCAAGTACGCTGCAGCTTGGTTCCAAGGCAGTAAAGACGAGTAAGAATACCTCGGGATCTGCGGGGCAAAAGAGAAAGGGTTGCCCTGCTCAGGCAACCCTTTCCGAGATCCAAGGAGATGGGCCAGTTAGGGCATCCAAATCCAATCGGTGGTCTATTTTCCAGGGGCTGCCCTTAGAAAATACCCCTCCCGACTGTCCCGACACCTCTCTCCAATATCACTCTAGACACTGGATCACCTCCTTTCAAAATGGTTGCCGATAAGCTAAGCGTGACACAGATTTTGTGTTTGTCAAAACAAATCACGCTACCCTTGCTGTGAGCTTGGCAACTGCCAGTCTGAAAGGCACCAGTGCCACCAAAGCCATCAGAAGCTTGACGAGCCAGTCACCGACCGCCAGCGACACCCAGAACGGTGCATCGGGTCCAAGGCCCAGAAGCGGCATCTGCGCGGTCGCCCAGGACACGTCGTTGCCGGGTTCCAGGACCGTCAGCGCGGCTGAAAAGGCGATGGTGAAGAAGATTGCCGTATCAAGCGTGGAGGAGACGAGCGTCGAGAAAAGTGGCGCCGTCCACCAGCTTCCCCTGCGCAGGCGGTTGAACACCGTGATGTCCAGAAGCTGAGCGCACAGGAAAGCCAGACCCGAGCCGATGGCAATGCGAAGGGTGACCAGGGGCCCGAATTCGCCCAGGATCTGCGTGCCGATGAAGGAACACAGGATGCCGGTGGCGAAGCCTGCCAGCACGACGCGCCGGGCAGCGGCGGGCCCCGCCAGCCGGTTTACCAGGTCCGTAACCAGGAAAGCGAAGGGATAGGTGAACGCCCCCCAGGTCAGGAAGGTGCCCAAGGGATATTGGACCAGGATGTTCGAGGCGACGACAATGGCCGCCATGGCGAGTACGCCAGGAAGAAGGATGCGCATTTGCTTTCCGTTTTGACAAGGTCGCGGAGACTTGGCCCTCCCAATGAGGGCGGGGGCGGACTATACCCGGCCCGCCTCCAAGTCAATCCGCAGCGAGCACGCCTTTGCACTGCCGGGGCAGATCGGCCATCGTGAACTCACGCGGGCCCTTTTTCCTTGGCGCATCCTCGTCGCGCGGCTTCTTGCCATCGGACTTCGGAGGGTTCAGAAAGTCAGTCACCCACCACATCAAGGTGTCGTCGCAACCGTCGCCCCCCTTGGACAGCTCGTCGACTGTGGGGTTTTGCGTCTCGCACAGTCGCGCGCCCTTGGGGCATTTCAAGCGGACGTGGAAATGCGTGTCATGGCCCGCCACGGGACGGATCTTCTGAAGCCACTTCTTGTCGGACCGCTTGGCCGTCTTGCACATCTCGATCTTGACCGCTGCGGCAACGAAGATGCGGTCGACGCGTGGGTCGCTTGCAGCCTGCTTAAGCAGCTCGCGGTGCGTGCGCGTCCAGTTTTCCGTCACCGACCGCTGGTCGGCGGACCGGACGGGGATCGAGCTGATCTCCTCGCGTTCGGCCGCGCTCAAGTCCAGACGGCGGGGCGGCAGCATCCAGATGTCGGCATCCAGGCCGATCTGGTGGCTGGCGTGGCCGCTGGTCATTGGGCCACCGCGCGGCTGGCTGATGTCGCCGATGTAAAGTCCGCGGCCAAAGCCGATGTCGCGGGCGGTGGCCGACAGGTCCATCAGGAACTGCACCATCTGCGGCTGGCCGAAGTTGCGGTTCCGCGACAGCCGCATGGCCTGCCACGTCGGCCCGGTCTCGGGCAGCGCCACCATCCCCGCCGCACAGCCGCGGGCATAGCTGCCGATCGGCATCGACTCTTGCGCCGAGGGCACAGCCATCGCGCCAAACAGCTTGTTCGCCAGCTTTTCGGCCTGTACCGGAGCCGCCAGCAGCAGGGACAGAAAGAGGGCGCGGGTCAGGATCATGCGGGCATCTCGCCTTTGGGTTTGACGAAGCTTAGCAGAACAAGACCGATGAGGAACAACACAACCAAGGGAGCAATCCCGATCCGCTGCGATCCGCTGATGGTGGTCACAAGGGCGATCAGGGCCGGGGCCATGAAACTGGCGACCTTGCCGGACAGGGCGTAAAGACCGAACGCCTCGGTCGCGCGGTCCGGGGTGGTGTGGCGGGCCATCATCGTCCGGCTGGCGGCCTGCAACGAGCCTCCGGCCGCGCCGATCAGCGCACCACAGGCAAAGAAGATCTGGTCCGGGGTGCTGGAGGCCGGGTCCAGTGCGATGCCCCAGACCCCCTCGCGCGTCATGCCGACCATCAAGAGACAGACCAGGATCAGTACCACGATCGACGCCATGATCACCGGCTTTGGCCCGATGGCCCGGTCCACCCGCCCGCCGACGAATGCAGCGACCATTGCCGTTACTGCGCCGACGATCCCGAAGATGCCGATCTGGATGATCGACCAGCCCAGCACGCCCGAGGCATAGACCCCGCCGAAGCCATAAAGCGCATTCAGCGCATCCCTGTAGAACAGCGCCGACGCAAGGTAAGCCGACAAGCTTTTGCGATAGCGCAGCGACCGGATCAGGTCCCTCAGGCTGGCGAAGGCACGGCCCAGATGCAGCGGACGACGGTCGGTGTGCGGCTCTTTCACCCAAAGGAAGAAGGGGATCATGAAGATCACGAACCAGATGGCGGTGAAGGGGCCGACAAAGCGGGTGCCCTCCCGCGCCTCTGGGTCCAGCCCGAACAGGGGCGGCGTGCCCAGCAGCGTCAACCCGCTGTCCGAGCCTTCCGCGAAGAACAGCAGCATGATCACCAGCGCCAGGAGGCCACCAAGGTAGCCAAAGGCGAAACCAGAGCCTGAAATTGCCCCCAAGTCATCGGCCTGGGTCAGCGAGGGCATCAGCGCGTTGGTGAAGATCGTGGCGAACTCCATCCCAATGAAGCCGACGCCGAAGAGGCAGACTGCCCAGAAGAGCATCCCCTCGGTGCCGCCCGGTGCGACCCACCACAGGCCGAAGGAGCCAACGACGTAGAAAGCCGAGAAGGTCCAGACCCAGATCAGTCGCCGGCCGGTTCCGTCGGCGATCGCCCCCAGGATCGGTGCCAGGACCGCGATGGACAGGGACGCAATGGCCAACCCCCAGCCCCAGTAGGCCTGGGCGGCGGCTTTCGCGGCCTCTTCGTCGAGGCCCGCACCCATGTAGTAGCCACGGGCAATTTCCGCGAAGTAGGGGCCGAAGATGAAGGTCAGAAGCAAGGTGTTGTAAGGCTGGCTGGCCCAGTCGAAAAAATACCAGCCCCAGATCCGCTTTCGGTCACCCACCATGCCTGTCCCCTGTTTTTCCGCGAAGTGAACCCGGATTCGCCAGGCTGCGCAAGCGAAGGCTCAGAGGGTCGGCGGACGCTCGGGTGGCCAGGGGCGCGTGGCCTCGGCCGCGATCCAGGCCTTGACCCAGTTCGGCAACTCGGGGCTAAGCGTCGAGATCCCCGCTGCCTTTGCCAGATCGGCGGGCGGCACCATTCCCTGTTTCCCGACGATGGCCGACCGGATCAGGACCTGCGAGGTACATTCGTCGCCCTTCCACATCGACTGTTCCGTATAAAGGAACCGCGCGTCCCACCCAAGGCACCGGCTGTAGGTCACCAGCTTCGAGAATACCGTCACCCGACGCCGGTAGCGCACGCTGGATCCCGCCACGGTCATGCCCCAGCCTTGCGCGATCAGGTGTCGGTGGATGCCGGTCCGCGCACCAAGGGGGAGCCGGCCCAGGTCATACAGCGTCAGCGTGCGGCCATTGTTCAACTCGACCCAGGGGTCAAGGTCCCAGGGCCAGCAGGTGTGATGGCTGACATGGGTGTCGAACAGGCCCAGGGGCGGCATGCGCCGGGCGCGGGCCATCTCTTTGAACATGCGCAGGAAAGGGTACATCGGGGCCTCCGTTTCCCGCTGGCACTGGCCTGACGCGTGCGGAAGGTCAAGCGGAACGCTGCGGAAGCCATTGCCCTTTCGCCCCCCGGTCGCTACCTCTGCCCAAATCCTGACGGAGTGCCCGATGACCTCGCTTTACCAGATCCTGATGCTGATCCTGAACGTGGCGCAGTTCATCGTGCTGGCGCACGTGATCATGAGCTGGTTGATCAACTTCCAGGTCCTGAACATCCGGCAGCCGCTGGTATCGCAGATCTGGTACGGGCTGAACCGGCTTCTGGAGCCGCTTTACGCCCCGATCCGGCGGATCCTGCCGCCGATGGGCCTTGACCTGGCACCCCTGATCGTCCTGATCGCGATCTATGCGCTGCAGATCGTCCTGACGAACAACGCCGCCGCCTTCTTCTGACATTGGACCAGGCGGCGCGGCTTCTTCATTCCGTCTTCGGCTTCCCGGAGTTCCGTCCCGGACAGGCCGAGATCGTCCAGTCCGTACTGGAGGGCCGCAATACGCTGGCCATCATGCCGACTGGCGGCGGCAAGTCGCTGTGCTTCCAACTGCCCGCGCTGTGCCGTGACGGGGTGACGGTCGTCATCTCGCCGCTCATCGCGCTGATGCGGGACCAGGTGCGTGCGCTGAAGGCTGTGGGGGTCGAGGCAGGGGCGCTGACCTCGGGCAATACCGAGGAGGAGACCGAGGAGGTCTTTAGGTCCATCGACGAAGGGCGGCTGAAGCTTCTTTACATGGCGCCCGAGCGGCTGGCTTCGGGCTCGGCGCTTGCGCTGCTGCGGCGGGCGAACTGCACCCTGATCGCGGTAGACGAGGCCCATTGCGTTTCGCAGTGGGGCCACGACTTCCGCCCGGACTACCTGCGGATCGGCGAGCTTCGGCGGACCCTGCGCGTGCCGCTGGCGGCCTTCACGGCGACGGCGGATGAAGAGACTCGGGCCGAGATCGTCACCCGCCTTTTTGATGGTGAGCCCCCCGTCACCTTCCTGCGCGGCTTCGACCGGCCGAACATCCACCTGGCCTTCTCGGTCAAGGACAAGCCGCGCGAGCAGATCCTGCGCTTTGCCGCCGCGCGTCGGGGTCAATCCGGCATCGTCTACTGTGCAACGCGGGCCAAGACCGAGACTCTGGCTCAGGCCCTGCGGGAGGCGCGGCACGAGGCGGTGGCCTACCACGGCGGGATGGAGGCGGACGAGCGTCGCCGGGTGGAAACCCGGTTCCAGCGCGAGGACGGGCTGATCGTGGTGGCGACCATCGCCTTCGGGATGGGGATCGACAAGCCCGACATCCGCTGGGTCGCCCATGCCGATCTGCCGAAGTCGATCGAAGGCTATTACCAGGAAATCGGCCGCGCCGGCCGCGATGGGTCGCCCGCCGAGACCATGACCCTGTATGGTCCCGACGACATTCGTCTGCGCCGGAGCCAGATCGACGAGGGGGCCGCGCCGGGGGACCGCAAGACCGCCGACCACGCCCGGCTGAATGCGCTCTTGGGTCTGGCCGAGGCGCTGGGGTGTCGGCGCCAGGTGCTGCTGGGCTACTTTGGCGAGACGGCGGAACCCTGTGGCAACTGCGATCTTTGCGACCGGCCGGCGCTGCTGTTCGACGCGACCGAGGCGGTGCGGAAGGCCCTGTCGGCGATCCTGCGGACGGGGGAATGGTTCGGGGCGGGACATCTGATCGACATCCTGACCGGCACGGCGACGCCGAAGGTGCGGGAGAGGGGACATGACCAGTTGCCGACCTTTGCGGTTGGAAGGGACCTGTCGAAACCCGCCTGGGGCGCCGTCTTCCGGCAGATGATGGGCCGGGATCTTGTCCGCCCCGACCCCGACCGTCACGGCGCGCTGCGGATGACCGACGCGGCGCGTCCGGTGCTGCGGGGCGAGGCGACTGTGACCCTGCGGCGCGACACGGTGGTTGCGGCGGGGGAGAGGGAGCCGGTCGTGCGCGCGCAAGTGGCGGACGAGGACCTGGGGCTGCTGGCCCAGTTGAAGGCGAAGCGGCGGGCGCTGGCCGAGGCGCAGAACGTGCCGGCCTATGTCGTGTTCCCGGACAGGACGCTGATCGAGATGGCGGAGCGGAAGCCCGCCACGCTGGACCAGATGGCGGGGATCACCGGGGTCGGCGCGCGGAAGCTGGAAAGCTATGGGGCGGCGTTCCTGGAGGTGATCAACGGCGCGGCGGAGGGTCTGCATCCGGCGCGGATGAAGCTGGCGGGTCGGCCGGAAGGGGCGGTATTCGACCGGCTGGCGGAGGTTCAGCTTTCGCTCGTGCGGGGTGAAGACGGGACGGGGAAGTACCTGACCTGCACCCATTCGACGCTGCGGGCCATCGCGGAGCGGCGGCCCTCGACCCTGGCGGAACTGACCGGGATTTCCGGGATGGGCGAGGCCAAGGTGGAACGGTTCGGGGAGGCCTTTCTGGCGGTGCTTCGCGACGGATGAGGCAGGGTGTCCACGGTGGACAAAGCCGGGATGTTTTTTGAGTCCAATGAGTTGGCTGCGGGCGTTAAGGATCTGGAAAGAACTGTCGCGCGCCCGGTCCACGCCGGTCGCGGGGGGGCGCAAACCTGGCCGGACAGGAGCCGCGCGCGGCAGACCGGCCTGAAAGCAGCCGAGGCCCGCTTCGGGTCAGGATCGCGATCTGCGGTGTCCAGACCAGCGACGGCCCTGGGCGCGCTGGCGCCTGGCCTGGCCTTGCGCCAGGTGGAGTGGCCGGATGCCTCCGGCGGGGATATTTGGGCAAAGATGAAAGGGGCGCTTTGGGGGCAGGGCCTGGCGTCAGGCGGCGTTTACTGCGGGGGATGTCACGGGTTGCCGGGCCTCACCCGGGCAGTATTCGCCAAGCGCGCCTTCGATGGCGGTCTTGCGCAGGGGCTTTGTCAGGTAGCGGTCGATGCCGGAGGCAAGGATCGCCTCGGCGTCGCCTTCCATCGCATGGGCGGTGAGGGCCACGATCGGGACCTGTGAGCCAAGGTTGCGAATGGTGCGGGCGGCTTCCTTGCCGTCCATTTCGGGCATCGAGATGTCCATGAAGATCAGGTCGGGCTGGAAGTCCTGGAACATCTCGACCGCAATGCGGCCGTTGTCGGCAAAGCGCAGGTCGATGTCCATGTCGCGGACCATCTTCTGAAAGACGAGCTGGTTGGTCTTGTTGTCCTCGGCCGCGAGCACGCGCATCTGGCGCAGGTCAGTCAGCGCAAGGGGCGCAGCCTCGACAGTCTCGGCGACGAGCGGGGCCGTCAGGCCCTGAAGCTGGCGGTAGAGGTCCGAGCGCAGGATCGGCTTTTGCAGGATCGCGGCGAAGTCGTTGGCAAGGTTGCCCAGGCCCGTGGGGTTGGAACTGAGCAGCAACACCGGCAGCGTATGACCGGCGACGCGGATCTGGTCGAGAAGCTGGACGCCGTCCATCTCGGGCATGGCGTGGTCGGTCAGCACCACATCGAAATCCGGGTCGGCGGCCAGCTTTTCCAGCACTTCGGCCCCGGAACGGCAGAGCGTCACCTCGATCCCGCAGGGGGCAAGCTGGCGTTCCAGGATGGTGCGGTTGATGAACTGGTCGTCGACCGCGATGACGCGTTTGACGGCGACGGGGACCTGTGCCGGGGCTGAGTCCTCGGCCACCGGGAGAGTCACACGGAAACCGAAGCTGGAGCCCTGGCCGAAATCGCTGTCGACCCAGACCGCGCCGCCCATGTGTTCGATCAGACGCCGGGTGATCGCGAGGCCCAGACCGGTGCCTTCGAACTTGCGGTTCCGCTCATCCTCGACCTGGTTGAATTCGCCGAAGATGTGATCGAGGTATTCCGGCGCGATGCCGATGCCGGTGTCTTCGACGGTGACGTGCAGGGTCTGGCTGCCGTCTTCGGCATCGACGCCGACAACGCGGGTCAGGACGTGGCCCTTTTCGGTGAACTTGACAGCGTTGCCGATCAGGTTGGTCAGTACCTGGCGCAGGCGGCCCGGATCGCCGACAAAACGGGTGGGCAGGAACATGTCGAAGTCGATCATCAGGTCGATGCCCTTTTCCCGCGCGCGGGGCTGCAGCAGCATCGTCACCTCGTGGATCGTGCGTTCGAGGTCGAAGGGTTCGGGCCGCAGGGTCAGGCGTTCCGCCTCGATCTTGGAGTAGTCGAGGATGTCGTTGATGATGACCAGAAGCGCCTCACCGGATGACCGGATGGTTTCGGCAAAGAGGCGCTGTTCTTCGCTGAGAGAGGTGTCGCAGAGAAGCTCGGCCATACCGACGACGCCGTTCATCGGGGTGCGGATCTCGTGGCTCATGTTTGCAAGGAAAGCGGATTTGGCGCGGTTCGCGGCCTCGGCGGCCGTGCGGGCGGCTTCCAGTTGGGCCTGCTGTTCGCGCATCGCGGTGATGTCGGTCCGCAGGCCGACGCGGCCGCCGTCGGGGGTGACGTGGTCGGATTCCAGGATCACCTGACCGGAGGCGAGCGTGTTCTCGGCGATGGTGTCGGCGGCGCGGAAATCGCGCAGGCGTTCGGCCAGCCACTCCTCCTCACGCCCAACGGCGCTGGGCACGTGGCTGTGCTTCAACCCGTGGCGCAAAAGGTCCTCGAAGCTGACGCCAGGCTGGATGAGGGGGGCGGAATCGGGAAACATTTCGCGGTAACGCTGATTGCAGGCCAAAAGACGTTCCTCCCGGTCAAAAAGGACAAAGCCATCGGGCAAGACGTCGATGGCGGCCCAGATGCGCATCTGTTCGGTGATGTCGATGGCCAGGCTTACGATGCCGCCATCGTTGGCGCGGCGATCCTGGAGCTTGATCCAGGTGCCGTTCTTCAGTTTCAGGGTGACGGGCTCGATCCGGTCGGCGTCGATCCGGGCGCGCATGCGCTGGGTGAAGTCGTCCAGCGTCTCCTCTCCAAGATCGACGAAGGTCGTCGCGAAGAGGACAAGCATGTCGTCGTAGGGCACGCCCGGAGCGACGGGCTGGCCGTCGAACCAGGAGAGGAAGGCCTGGTTCGCCGTGGCGAGCTTGAGGTTGGCGTCGAACACCGCAAAGCCGTCGCGGATGGTGTTGATCGCGTCCCAGAGCCGGCGTTCGGCCATCACCGCCGCGGTGTGGGCGCGGTCAAGGTCTTCGACGAACCGGAGGTTCTGATCCTTCAGAAGCTCGGCCTCGCTGAGGGCGGATTTCACCACCTGGCGCTGTTCGACGATCTGGTCGGACAGGGAGCGGGCATGGATGGCCAGCTTTTCGTTGGCGGCGAAAAGTTCCCGGCTTTTCTGTTCGAGAAGGCGTTCGGCGGCCAGTCTGGCGCGGCGTTCCTTCACGAGACGTTCCGAAAGATCCATGCTGGTGCGACCGACATTCTGTGCGGGATCGGCAGGGGGCCGACATCCGGTTTTCGCGACTACCCTCGCCGATCAAAATGAACCAAGGCTTAACGGCGAAGGGGTTGTCGGCTTGCCTGCAAGGGCGGGCGCATGCGACAGTCGCGGCAATCCATACGGGAGGCATTTTCGATGCGCTGGTTTCTGAAGGCTGCGGTTGCGGCGGTATTCCTTGGCAGCTCTGGTCTGGCCCTGGCCCAGGACCTGATTCCCGAGCGGCGCTTTGTGGTGACCCAGGATCAGGACCTGCCGGGCGGCGATGTCGCCTCGGTCTTCGATACCACCATCGAGGCCTGCGAACGGGCCTGCCTGACCAACGCGCGCTGCACGGGTTATGTGTTCAACACGCGGAACGGGTCCTGCTTTGTGAAGAATTCTCCCGGCGAGGGGACGTTTTTCGCCGGGGCCTTTTCGGCCACGGTGATCGAGGCGGACGCGGGCCTGCGGGCGGCGGCGGCCGAGCGGCGCAAGGAACTGGCTTTCCTGCCGGATTGGGACATCCAGCCTTCCTTCGACCAGGCGCAGGGATTGGGGCGGCAGCATACGACAGGCCCCTGGAGCGCGGAGGAGCATCTGGCGGCGGCCCTGGAGGCCGAGGGCCGGGGTGATTGGGCGGGGGCGGCGGCCTATACCGGGGCAGCGCTGAACCTGACCGACGATGCGGCGACCTGGGGCGAATTCGCGCGGCGGCAGTTGCAGGCAGGGATCGCCGACCAGAACCAGTCGGGATACTTCTTCTATCAGGCGATGATGTCGTCGGTGAACGCTTACCTGCGGGCCGGGAACCCGGCCTTGCGGCACACGATCCTGCTGACGATGGCCGATGTGCTGGAGCGGAACGGACGGGGCCGGGACAGCGTCAGCGCGCTGCGGCTGGCTCAGTCCTTGCAGGACCGGGTGGATACTGCGGCACTGTTGGACGCGGCGATCGGGAAATACGGGTTCCGCATCGCCGAGACGCTGGTGCAGTCCGATCTGGCACGTCCGCGGATCTGTGCGACGTTCAGCGAGGATCTGGTGGCGTCGGGCGTCGACTATTCCACCTTCGTCCAGCTCAAGGACCCCGGTCTGACGGTGGAAAACGGCGGCTGGCGGCAGTTGTGCGTGGCGGGGCTGGAGCATGGCAAGCGTTACTCTGTCACCTTCCGCGAGGGGTTGCCGGCCGCCGACGGGCAGGTGATGGCCAAGTCGGTCGAGATCACGCAATACGTCCGCGACCGGGCACCGGGGGTGAAGTTCCCGGGCCGGGGCTACGTCCTGCCCAAGGCGGGCGATCCGGCGCTGCCGGTCGAGACGGTGAACACCGAAAAGCTGGACCTGACCCTGTACCGGGTTGCGGACCGCAACCTGCTGCGGTCGATCCAGGACTACTATTTCGGCGCGCCGATCAACGTCTACTCCGAGGAATACTTCGCCGACACGGTGGGCGAGGCGCTGTGGACCGGCAAGGCCACCGTGGCGCAGGAGGTCAACCGGGACGTGACCACGCGCCTGCCGCTGGGCGAGGCGCTGGAGGGTCTGCCGGCGGGCATCTATGCGCTGAAGGCCGAAGTGCCGGGGGTGGACCCCTACACCATCCCGCCGGGCTGGCAGTGGTTCGTGATTTCGGACCTGGGCGTCACCACGATGACAGGGGTGGACGGACTGCATGTCTTTGTCCGCTCGCTGGGCACGGCGGGGGCGAAGCCGGGCGTGACGGTGGAATTGCTGAACCGGGCCAACGCGGTGCTGGGGACGGCCACGACCGATGACCAGGGCTATGCCCGCTTTGACGCGGGCCTGACGCGCGGCACCGGAGGAAGCGCCCCGGCGATGGTGGTGGTCAAGGAAGCCGATCAGGACATTGCCTTCCTGTCGCTGACCGACCCCGAGTTCGACCTGTCGGACCGTGGGGTTGAAGGGCGCGAGGCGGCACCACCGGTCGACGTGTTCGTCACGATGGACCGGGGCGCCTATCGCGCGGGAGAGACCGTCTATGTCACCGCGCTGGCGCGGGATGCGGAACAGGCGGCGGTCGAGGGCCTGCCGCTCACGGCAGTCTGGAAACGCCCGGATGGTGTCGAGTATTCGCGGTTCGTGGCGAATGATTGGGGCGGAGGCTACGTCTTCTCTCAGGTCATCGCCGGGTCGGCTCCTCGTGGCGTCTGGCGGCTGGAGGTGTTTGCCGATCTGGAAGCCCCGGCGCTGACGTCAAAAACGTTCCTGGTCGAAGATTTCTTGCCGGAACGCATCGATTTCGACCTGGTGCTGGCCGATGCGCCCCTGCTGGTAGGTCAGGATTCGGCGGTCGATCTGACTGTGACGGCGAAATACCTGTTCGGTGCCCCCGGCGCGGGTCTGGCCATCGAGGGCGAGGTTCTGTTGCGCGCGGCGGAGGGTCTGGCGGCCTTCCCGGGCTATGTCTTTGGTCGCCACGACCAACCCTTCAGCGCGCAGATGACGTCGCTGAATGGCGGCGAGACCGACGATGCGGGCAATGCGACCCTTCCGGTCTTCCTGCCGATGGTCGACGACCCGCACCGCCCGCTGGAGGCCCGCGTGACGATCCGCGTGGCCGAAGGCTCGGGCCGCCCGGTGGAGCGGTCTGTGACCAAGGCGGTGACCTCGGCTGAACCGATGATCGGGGTGAAGCCCCTGTTCGACGGGGTTGCGCCCGAGGGCGGCGAGGCGCGGTTCCAGCTTCTTGCCGTGCAGGGTGAGACGCCCGTGGCGCTGCCGGTAAAGTGGACCGTCTCTCGCGTGCAATACGACTACCAGTGGTATCAAAGCTACGGCAACTGGAGCTGGGAGCCGGTGGTCAGCCGCGAATTGGTGGCCGAGGGTGAGGCAACGCTTGGCTCAGACCCGGTCGAGGTTGCGGCAAACGTGACCTGGGGGACCTATGAGGTTCTGGTAACCGCGGCGGATGGCGGCAAGGCGGCCACGTCGACCGAGTTCTATGCGGGCTGGTATGCGCCTGCGGATGCCTCGGCCACGCCGGACACGCTGGAACTGTCGCTGGACAAGCCTGCCTACAAGCCGGGCGATACGGCGACCTTGCGGATCGTGCCGCGTGCGGCGGGGACGGCGCTGGTGACAGTGCTGTCGAACCGGCTGGTCGCCATGCAGGCCGTGGAGGTGAAAGAGGGCGAGAACCTGATTTCCCTGCCGGTGACCGACGAATGGGGCGCGGGGGTCTATGTGACGGCCGCAGTCCTGCGTCCGATGGACGTGGCGGCGGGCCGCAACCCGGCGCGGGCGCTGGGCCTGACCCATGCCAGCATTGATCCGGGTGCGCGGGCTTTGACCGCGACGGTCGAGATGGCGGCCGAGGCAGCCCCGCGTGGTCCCTTGGACGTGGCGGTGAAGGTGGATGGGGTGACGGCCGGCGAAACCGCCTATGTCACGATTGCCGCCGTGGACCTGGGCATCCTGAACCTGACCGGGTTCAAGGCCCCCGATCCGCAGGGCCACTACTTCGGCCAGCGCCGTCTGGGCGTCGGCATCCGCGACATCTATGGCCGGCTGATCGACGGGCTGAATGGCGCGACGGGAGAGGTCCGCTCGGGCGGGGATGCGGGCGCGCAGGCGCGGTTGCAGGCGCCGCCCCCCACGGAAGAGCTGGTGGCCTATTTCACCGGGCCGGTGACGGTGGGTGCGGACGGTTACGCGCGGGCGTCGTTCGACCTGCCGTCGTTCAACGGGACGGTGAAGGTGATGGCTGTCGCCTGGTCGAAGACCGGCGTCGGGCAGGCATCGGCCGATGTGCTGGTGCGCGATCCGGTGGTGGTGACGGCAAGCGCGCCGCGCTTCCTGTCGCCGGGCGATACCAGCCGCCTGCTTCTGGAAGTGGTTCATGCCACCGGGCCGTCCGGCCGGATGAGCCTGGATGTCAGCGCCTCGGGTCTGACGCTGGGCGCGGTGCCCTCGGGCTTTGACCTTGGCGACAAGGCCAAGGCGGTGTTCGAGGTGCCGGTGACTGCGGGCGCGGTGGGCGTGCAGACCATCGACATCGCCCTGACCACGCCGGACGGGAAGGTGCTGAAGAAGACCCTGACGGTTCCGGTTCAGGTGAACGATCCCGAGGTGGCGCGGATCAGCCGGTTGGACCTTGCCTCGGGGCAGAGCTTCACCTTCGACGGGAACGTCTTTGCGGGTCTGGTGCCCGGATCGGGCAAGGCGACGATGGCCGTGGGGCCGATTGCGCGGCTGAACGCGCCGGGCCTGCTGGCGGCGCTGGACCGCTATCCCTATGGCTGCACCGAACAGATGACCAGCCGGGCGCTGCCGCTTCTTTACTTCGACGAGGTGGCGCGGGTCATGGACCTGAAGGGCGCCGAGGACATCCAGAAGCGCATCGACGAGGCGATGGTAGAGATCCTCGCGAACCAGTCCTCGACCGGCGGGTTCGGCCTTTGGGGGCCGGGCGAGGGGGACTTCTGGCTGGATGCCTATGTGACGGACTTCCTGAGCCGGGCGCGGGCGCAAGGCTATCAGGTGCCGGATCTGGCCTTCCGCAATGCACTGGCGAACCTGCGCAACCAGGTGAACTACGCGCCGGACTTCAGCGCGCAAAGCAACGGCGGCGGCGAGGCGCTGGCCTATGCGCTGATGGTGCTGGCGCGCGAGGGCGCGGCGGCGATCGGCGACCTGCGCTACTATGCCGACGTGAAGGGCGACGACTTCGCGACGCCGCTTGCGATGGGTCAGCTGGGGGCCGCGCTGGCGTCCTACGGCGACCAGGCGCGGGCGGATGCGATGTTCCGCCGGGCTGCGGCAAGGATCGGGACGATGGCGCCGGAAACGGGCCAGGTCTGGCGGGTGGACTATGGCACCCAGTTCCGCGACGTGGCGGCGCTGCTGACCCTGGCGGTCGAGGCAGGGTCGAACGCGGTCGACCGTGAGGCGCTGACCGACCGCATCGCGACGCGGGGCCAGAACCTTTCGACGCAAGAGGCGACCTGGGCGCTTCTGGCGGCGAATGCGTTGATCGACCGGCCCGGGGCCGACGGGGTGACCATCGACGGCCAGCCCGCCGATGGACCGCTGGTGCGGGTGCTGGATGCCGGTGCCGTCACGCCGGTCGTGGTCAGGAACGGCGGGCCGGACACGACGGTCACGGTCACGACCTACGGCGTCCCGTCGGAACCGGAGCCTGCAGGCGGCAACGGCTATGCGATCACGCGGACCTACTACACGATGACCGGAGAGGAAGTGGCGCTGGACAGCGTCGCGGCAGGCACGCGGCTGGTGACGGTGCTGGAGGTGACCCCGTTCAGCTACGGCGAGGCGCGGCTGATGGTGTCCGATCCGCTGCCTGCGGGCTTAGAGATCGACAACCCGAACCTGATGTCGGCGGGCGCGACCTCGGAGCTGGGGTGGCTGGACGCGACGCAGGACGTGACCCATGCCGAATTCCGGCAGGACCGCTTCCTGACCGCGATCGACTGGCGGTCCGATCAGCCCTTCCGTCTGGCCTATGTCGTCCGTGCGGTCAGTCCGGGCACGTTCCACCACCCGGCGGCCTCGGTCGAGGATATGTACCGGCCGGACTTCCGGGCACGGAGCGAGACCGGGGAACTGACGATCACCAAGTGAGCCACCTGCGGGCATACGCGGCGTCCTTCCCCCGTGCGAGGAGGGGATCGGGGGCTACCCCTCCCTTCCTCCCCCACGCTGGGGGGGGAGGCGCCGAACCTGCAGCTGCGGCGCGGGGTAGATGATGCGCGCGCGCTGGATCATCGGCTTGACCCTTGGCCTTTGGCTTTCCGCCCTGGGCCGGGACCGCTTTGACGACTGGGTCGACGCGACGATCCTGCCGCCGCTGGTCGTGGAGACATCGGTCGAGGTGTTGGACCGCAACGGCGACCTCTTGCGCGCCTATACGGTGGCCGATGGTCGCTGGCGGCTGGCCCTGCCACCGGACAAGGTCGATCCGAAGTATCTGCGGATGCTGCTGGCCTATGAGGACAAGAGGTTCCGCGATCATGCCGGCGTGGACACGCGGTCGATGCTGCGCGCGGTTCTGCAGGCGCTGTGGAACGGACGCGTGGTTTCGGGCGGGTCGACCCTGACGATGCAGGTCGCCCGGCTGCTGGAAGAGGGCACGACCGGCGAGGTGGGCGGCAAGCTGCGGCAGATGCGGGTCGCCTTGGCGCTGGAGCGGCGGCTGTCGAAAGACCAGATCCTGCAGCTTTACCTGCATCTTGCGCCTTTCGGGGGCAATCTTGAGGGGGTCCGCGCGGCCTCGATCAGCTATTTCGGCAAGGAACCCTATCGCCTGACCCCGGCCGAGGCCGCGCTTCTGGTTGCAATCCCGCAAAGCCCGGAAAGCCGGCGCCCCGACCGCGCGGCAGACCGGGCCGAGGCGGCGCGGAACCGGGTGCTGGCGCGGGCGGTGGGGGAGGGCGTGATCGACGCGGACGAGGCCGAGGCGGCACGGCGCGAAGTCGTGCCGGGCCTGCGGAAACCCTTCCCGGCCCTTGCCCCGCACCTGGCCGACCGCGCCAAGGCCGGATTGCCGACCGCCCTGACCCATCGCCTGACCATCGACGGCAAGCTGCAGAAGAAGCTGGAAACCCTGGCGCTGGACGCGGTGGCGGACCGGGGGGAGCAGTTGCAGGTGGCGATTCTGGTCGCCGACCATGGTTCGGGCGAGATCCTCGCCTCGGTCGGATCGGCGGGCTATCAGGCCGATCTGCGGCAGGGCTTCGTGGACATGACGCAGGCGCTGCGCTCGCCCGGATCGACGCTGAAACCGCTGGTCTATTCCCTGGCCTTTGACGAGGGTCTGGCGCACCCCGAGACGATGATCGACGACCGGCCCATGAGCTTTGGCACCTATGCGCCGCAGAATTTCGACAAGATCTACATGGGCACGATCCGCATGCGCGAGGCATTGCAGCTGTCGCGGAACATTCCCGTCGTGGCGCTGACCGAGGCGCTGGGCCCGGCGAAGCTGGTTTCGGCGATGGAGAAGGCCGGCATGGGGCCGGTCTTTCCGGGCGACCAGCCGGGCCTTGCGATTGCGTTGGGGGGCGTGGGGGTGACGCTGTCGGACATGGTGCAGCTTTACGCGACCCTTGCGCGGGGCGGCGTGGTGCGGCCCCTGTCCTGGCGGCAGGAGGCCGAGGTGCCCGAAGGGCAGCGCGTGGTCTCGCAGATCGCGGCCTGGCAGGTGGGGGATGTCCTTGCGGGGCTGGCCCCGCCGCCGGGCGCACCATCGAACCGGCTGGCCTACAAGACCGGGACATCCTATGGCCACCGCGATGCCTGGGCGATCGGGTTCGACGGGCGGCATGTGATCGGGGTCTGGATGGGCCGGGCCGACGGGACGCCGGTGCCGGGGGCCTTTGGGGCCGATGTGGCGGCGCCGGTGCTGTTCCAGGCCTTCAACCGGCTGAAGGGCAAGCTTGATCCGCAGCCCGCTGCCCCTGCCTCGACCCTGCTGGTCGCCAATGCCGAACTGCCGCAGCCCTTGCGGCGCTTCCGCTCACGGTCGGCAGTCTTCGAAGCGGCGGCGGACGCGCCCGCGGTGGCCTTCCCGCCGGACGGGGCGGAGGTGGAGCTGCTGGCTGCGGGGCTGAAGGTCAAGGTCGCGGGCGGGACGGCGCCGTTCACCTGGCTGGCGGACGGGGTGCCGGTGGTGGTGGGGTCCGACGCGCGCGAGGCGATGCTGGTGATGCCGGGGGTGGGCTTCGTGACGCTGAGCGTGATCGACGCGGAAGGCCGGTCGGACCGGGTTAAGGTTGAAGTGCGCTGATAGGGTCCGCTCGTCGATGACTTCGTCACTCCTCGCTGGCGGTGTTCCGACGAGAAGACGAAGTCGAACGAGGAGGCGTCGCATCAGGCCCGCTCGATTGCCAGTGCGATGCCCTGGCCGCCGCCAATGCACATGGTAATGAGTGCGGTCTTCTGGCCGGTCCGTTCCAATTCGTGGAGGGCCTTCACGACCAGGATCGCTCCGGTCGCTCCCACGGGATGGCCAAGGGCGATGGCCCCTCCGTTCGGGTTCACTCGGGCGGGATCAAGGTCCAGCGCGCGAGAGACGGCGAGGGCCTGGGCGGCGAAGGCTTCGTTGGATTCCACCACGTCAAAGCTGTCGGGCCTGACCCCAAGCTTGCGGCACAGGGCCTGCACGGCAGGGATCGGGCCAAGGCCCATGAGCTTCGGGTCCACGCCCGCAAGCGCATAGCCCATGATCCGGGCACGGCTGCCACTGGCGCTGCGCGACAGGACCAGGGCCGCCGCGCCGTCGTTGATGCCGGAGGCATTGCCGGCGGTGACGGTGCCGTCCTTCTGGAAGGCCGGGCGGAGGCCGCCAAGGGCATCAAGGCTGGTGGATTTGGGGTGTTCGTCGGTGTCGAAGGTGACGACACCCTTTCTGCCGACAAGTTCGATGGGCACGATCTGATCGCGGAAGCGCCCTTCGGCAATGGCGCGGGCGGCGCGGGTCTGGCTTTCCAGCGCGAAGGCGTCCTGATCCTCGCGGCTGATGCCGTGCTGCGCGGCAACGTTTTCCGCCGTCACCCCCATGTGCCCGGTGCCGAACGGGCAGGTCAGTGCCCCGGTCATCATGTCCAGCGCGCGGGTGTCGCCCATCTTCTGCCCGAAGCGGGCGGCGGGCAGGATGTAGGGTGAGCGGCTCATGCACTCGGCCCCGCCCGGCAGCGCCATGTCGGCGTCGCCCAGCATCAGGGCCTGCACCGCCGAGACGATGGCCTGCGCGCCAGAGCCACACAGGCGGTTCACGTTCATGGCGGGCGTGGTCTCGGGGATGCCGGCGTTCATCGCCATGACCCGTGACAGATACATGTCGCGCGGTTCGGTGTTGATGACGTGGCCCATGACGACCTGGCCGATCCGGTCGCCCACGACCCCCGCGCGGGTCAGGGCGGCCTTCGCGGCATGGGTGGCGATGTCGATGGGGGGCAACGCGGCGAGCGAGCCGCCGAAGCCGCCGATGGCGGTGCGGGCGGCAGAGAGGATGTGGATCTCGGTCATGGGGGCCTCCGGGGTTTGTCGGGAGTTTGCACGAAGTTGGGACGGTTGCCGAGAAGACGTGGCGTCACGGGCAGCATTGACATGTGCTGACGGTCGGAGGATTTCAGGCCCACCAGCAGGAGAGCGACGTGAAAGACCTGATCCAGACCCATGCGGCGCTTCTTCTCGTGGGGGTGGCGACGTTCGTGATGATGGGCGCGGGGCAGGCGCTGTTCGGGCCAGCGCTGCCGGTCTATGTGCGGGACTTCGCACTGGGGCAGGGCGAGGCGGGGCTTTTCGTCGCCTTCCTGTGGGTCGGGTGTTTCCTGGGCGTTGGTGTGATGTACTTCAAGGGCGCGCGGATCGGACCCCGGCCGACACTGGCGGCGATGGCGGCGGGAACAGGGCTGATGGCGGTCAGCCCGAACTGGGGTATGACGCTGTTGGGGGGCATCCTGTTCGGCATGGGCTACGGCATGGCAACGGCAGTGTTCAACCCACGCGTCATGCGGGCCTTCGGCGCCAAGGGACCGTCGATGCTGAGCCTGCTGAACGCGACCTTCGGCGTGGGGGCCATCGCCGCGCCGCTGGTCTTCGTCTGGCTGGGCAGCGACCCCGCCATGACGTTCGGCGTGGTGGCCGTGGCGCTTGCCTTGATCTGGGCGCTGGCTGGTACGGCGGGGCGCGAGGCAGTGGTGCAGTCGGGGCCGGTAAAGGCGTTCCAGCCGCATCTGGGCATCCTGGCCTTCGGGGCGCTGGCCATCGGGATGGAGGCGAGCCTTGCAGGCCTTGGCCCCACGGCATTGATCCGGGCGGGGATCGCGGAGACGCGGGCCTCGGAACTGCTGAGCCTTTTCTTCGTGGTCTTCCTGCTGGCCCGTGTCGCATTGATCTTCGTCGCGCATCGGGTCGAGCCTTTCGTGCTTTACACCGTCTCGATCGGTTCGGCCGCGCTTTGTGCGCTGGGAGCGGCGCTGATCTCGCCATCGGCGTTCTTCGTGGCGATGGGGGCCTCGGCGGGCGTGTTCTTTCCGGGTTACTACGTGACCGCCAGCGGCAAGATGGGCGAGGACATCCGGGTGCCACCGACCATTGTCGCGTCGGGCCTCGTGGGCGCCATCGTGACGCCGCTGGTGCTGGCGCCACTGGTGCCGGGAATGGGGGACCGGGGCTTCTTCTGGGTCAGCGCGGCGCTGCTGGGGACGGCCACGGTCGCGGCGCTGCTGTCCTTGCGGCGGATGCGGGTCTGAAGGACATCTGCGGATCCTGCGCCGGTCAGCGACCGGCCTGCCAGGTGCCGATCCAGTCCTGCGGCCAGAGCAGCATCAGCACGTTCAGCGCCAGACCGTCCCGGATGATCCACATCGTCACGCCCTCGAACAGCAGGATCAGCGCCACGGTAACCCAGACCGGCAGCTTCGCGGCCAGCCAGAAGCCCAGGATCATCGCGAAAACGTCGAAGACCGTGTTGATGACGCTGTCGCCGTAGTAATCCAGCGAGATCGTCACCGTCCGGTAGCGTTCGATCACCGCGTCGGAGTTCTCGACGATCTCCCAGGCACACTCGACCAGGGTGGCAATGGAGAGCCGCCAGCCGAAGGACAGCCGCCGGGCCACCAGCCAGAGCGCCCCGTAAAACAGGAAGCCGTGGATGATGTGGCTGGGGGTGTACCAGTCGGACAAGTGCTGCGAGTTCTCGGCGCTGACCACCTGGCCGTGCCAAAGACTGACATAGCCGCATTTGCAGATTGGTTCACGACCGATCCACAGGAGATAGGCCGCCGTAAGCAGGATGATCCCTAGGGTGATGAAGATCGGGGTGAGGCGGTTCTGGGCGCTGGGTGTCATGCGCGGCAGGGAATCATTACCCGGGACGCTGGTAAAGTGCGGTATACCGGAGGCCCGGAACTTTCTGGGCCGCTGTGGCAGGGATGCAGGAGGTGCAGATGGATGACAAGAACCCCTGGCGCTTTGGTCCGACACGGGGCGAGTTGTGGTTCTGGCTATGGACCAGCCTGGGCGGCTTTGGTCTGATGACGGTGGCGCTTTTGGTGCGGGGCATCCCGGAAGGCCCGGCCATCGCCGAGGTGGTCGGGCTTGCGACGGTGGTCTTCGGGTATCTCGGCGGCCGGTCGGTCAAGCGGCTGATCCGGCGCGAGCATCCCTAGCCCTTCTGGAACAGCATCGGCGGCGGGCCTGGCAGCTTCTTGCGGCCCTGCGGGGTCAGAAGTGCTGCCTCGCGCCCTTCGATCACCACGGCGGAAAGCGGGCCACCGTAGGCCGCGCTGCTGTCAAGATTGATACGGTTGCCATAGTGCGTTGCCTGGTCGATGGCGGTGTGGCCGTGGACGACAAGCGGGCCGAAGCTTTCCACCTCGATCAGGAAGATGTCGCGGATCCAGACGAGGTCGGTTTCGGTCTGCTGGTCCAGCGGCACGCCGGGGCGCAGGCCCGCGTGGACAAAGAGGCAATCGCCCGCCTGATGCATCGAGGGCCGGGTCGCAAGGTAGTCCCGATGCGCCTGCGGGACGGCGGCAATGGCATCGGCGTGAACCTTGGGGATCGGGCGGTCGGCCGCCTTGGCGACGCCGTACGAGGCAAGCGTGGCTGGCCCGCCCAGCTTGGGGTGAAGCCAGCCCAGATCGGCGCGCAGCCCCGGTTCCTGTTCGCCCGGATCGTTCAGGAAGCGGGTGAACATGCGGTCGTGGTTGCCTTTCAGGACCACCCAGTCCTCGCCCCGCGCCTGGCCCTGCATCAGGTGGTCGACCACGTCCCGGCTGTCGGGGCCACGGTCGACAAGGTCGCCGACATGGACGACTTGCCCCTTGCCGTGGCGGGCCATGTCGTCGGCGATCAGGTCATGTGCGGCCTTAAGAAGGCCGATATGCCCGTGGATGTCGCCAATGGCGTAGATATGCATGCCTGGGTGTCCTTGGCTTCCCCGGGGGGGTCACATCCCCCGCGATCCATTTATTGCTCGACCCATTGGCGCGAACCAATGGATCAACCGTGGGATATTTGTGCAGATGTGAAAGGGCAAGAGCCGTCAGGCCTGAGGGTCGGGGAGCATCCGGTAGCTGTCAAAGGCGATGTCTCCCGACCAGCGCCACAAGGCAAGGAAGCCTTCCGGCCCGGCGCGCATGGCGTGGGGCAGGTTTGGCGGATGGTGGGAGGAGCCTCCGGCCGAAAGGGGGAAGCGGCGGTCTGCGGCCTGCCATTCGGCGCTGCCAGCGAGGAGGATGTAGGTTTCCGCCGCTTCATGGGCGTGGAGGGGGTAGTAGCTGCCGGGGGCCTGGTAGAAGAGGCCGAAGAGGTGGGTGTGGGACGGGATCGGCGCGCCGGGGCCGAGCAGCGTGACGATTGACTTGATCGCGCGAAGCGCGGTCGGTTGCAGCGCGGCGGCAGGACTGTCCTGCCAGGGGAGCCAGGTATGGGCTTCGCCGACCAGGCGGGCGGCCGGGTGCGCGTCAGGAAGAGCGGCGGCGTGCAGGATGCCGGGGGACAGCGACGAGGCGGGTTGCGGCGGAAAGTCGGTCTCGGCTGCGGCGCGCAGAAGCCGGGCCGTGGTCAGCGCCTCGGGGCGGGGTTCGGCGGCAGTGAGATCGGCCAGCGCCGAGAGGAGCGGGGAAAGGATCATGCGGGCCTCGGCCAGACGGGATGCCCGGCCGAGGCAGGATTGGTCAGGCGACCTCGAACTGCAAGGCCTTGACCTGCTGGAACATCCCGGTGCCTTCCAGCGTCTCGATCACGCGTGGGTCGATGGGCTGGTCAAGATACAGGATCGCGATCGCGTCCTGCCCCACGCCCGACCGGCCCAGGGTGAAGTTCGCGATGTTGACGTTGTTCTTGCCCATGGTCATCCCCAGCAGGCCGATGATGCCGGGCACGTCCTCGTTCGTGGTGTAGAGCATGTGGGCGCCGATCTCGGCGTCGATGTTGATGCCCTTGATCTGGATGAAGCGCGGCTTGCCATCGCTGAAGCAGGTGCCGGCGACGGAACGTTCGCGCTTGTCCGTCACCATCGTCACCTTGATGTAGGCGTCGAAGACCCCGGTCTTTTCCTGCCGGGTGGTCGAGATCTGGATGCCCTTTTCCTTGGCCACCACGGGGGCCGAGACAAGGTTCACATCCGGGTTCTGCGTCTTCAGCACCCCGGCAATGACCGCCTGGTTCAACGCGGCAAGGTTCATCTCGGCCACGGTGCCGTCGTAAAGGATGTTGATCGCCTTGATCGGCTCGTCCGTCATCTGGCCGATGAAGGCGCCCAGATGCCCGGCCAGCTTGATCCAGGGACCCATCACGGCGGCCTCTTCGGCGGTGACGTTCGGCATGTTCAGCGCGTTCTGGACCGCGCCGGTGAGAAGGTAGTCCGACATCTGCTCGGCCACCTGAAGGGCGACGTTTTCCTGCGCCTCGGTGGTAGCGGCGCCGAGGTGCGGGGTGCAGACGACGTTGGGGTGGTTGAAGAGGGGATTCTCGTTCGCCGGTTCGACTTCGAAGACGTCGAGGGCCGCTCCGGCGACATGGCCGGAGTTGAGCGCGTCAAGGAGGGCTGCCTCGTCGATCAGGCCGCCGCGCGCGCAGTTGATGATGCGGACGCCCTTCTTGGTCTTGGCGAGGTTGTCCTTCGACAGGATGTTGCGGGTCTTGTCGGTGAGGGGGACGTGCAGGGTGATGAAGTCCGCGCGATGCAGGAGTTCTTCCAGCTCGACCTTGTGGATGCCCAGCTGCTTGGCGCGGTCTTCCGACAGGAAGGGGTCATAGGCCACGACCTTCATGTGCAGGCCCACCGCACGGTCGCAGACGATGCCGCCGATGTTGCCCGCCCCGATCACGCCAAGGGTCTTGTTGAACAGCTCGACCCCCATGAACTTGGACTTTTCCCACTTTCCGGCGTGGGTGGAGGCGTTCGCCTCGGGGATTTGCCGGGCAACAGCGAACATCATGGCGATGGCATGTTCCGCCGTGGTGATCGAGTTGCCGAAGGGCGTGTTCATCACGATGACGCCCTTCTTGGACGCCGCAGGGATGTCGACGTTGTCGACGCCGATCCCGGCGCGGCCGATGACCTTCAGGCGCGTGGCTTTCTCCAGCAGCTTCTCGGTGGCCTTGGTGGCGGACCGGATGGCAAGCCCGTCATACTGGTCGATGACGGCGGCGAGGGCGTCCTTGTCCTTGCCAAGTTTGGGCAGGTAGTCGACCTCGACCCCGCGGTCGCGGAAGATCTGGACGGCGGTTTCGGAGAGTTCGTCGGATACGAGGACTTTGGGGGCCATGAGGGGCATCCTTTGATGTCGGGAAATGAGTCGGGCTGAAGCCCGACCTACGGTGTTTGGTAGGTCGGGCTTCAGCCCGA
>NZ_JAUXZE010000010.1 GCF_030694085.1 Tabrizicola sp.
CCACGCCAATCATAGTATCCATTATATGCCGTCCTCTCCGTTTTGTGGCTCTGAACACCACAATCTTGGCACATCGCGATGCCGTTTGGGGAGGGCGGCAACCATTCCATCTGCCCTATCGCCGTCCTCGGCACCGACGATTTCAAGCCGCGCGTTACGATAGCCTTCCTTCACGATCCAGAACTTGGCAGCCGTTAGACTGCGTCGAACAAGCGTGGAAACAGCACATCGTGGGTTTTGCTGGGAAAACGCAGCATCAAGGCACCACGCGGAGTCTCGGACCCGACAACTCCATCGTCTAGGAGGGTTTTCATTGTGGCCCGTGCTGTTCGCGGGGCCACGCCCAGCAGGGCCGCAACGTCACCACGTTCGACCTCGCCACGCAGGAGTATGATGCGCAGCAAATCCCCTGCCCTGTCGCCCAGACCCAAGAGTGCCGCGTAGCGGGTCAGCCGTTCTCCCAACCTGTCAAAGTCGAACATGCCCGCCATGAAGCTGACCTGATCCTCGCAAACCGCGAGGAACCACTTGGTAAAGCTGACTAGCGCTGCCAACGACAAGTTCCCACGCCCGTCACGGTCACCCTGACGGACACGGTCGGCGAGTTGCATCATCTCGCGATATTCCTCACGACCCGGAAGGCCATCCTGAAGACCTCGCGCCAGCCCGCGCGAAACAGACCAGAGCCCCCCTGCCCCAATGCCCGCATGATGCGCCATTGTGTGCGACATCAGACGACTGACACGGCCGTTCCCATCGTAGAACGGGTGAATGAAGTTGAAGCGATGGTGCGCCGTCGCCACGGCGAGTGTGCGCGTGACCTGACCATGCAGCCAATCCAGCCGAAACCGGGTGTGGAAATGCGCCATAAACGAGGGAACGGCGTCAAACGGAGGCGGAACATGGGCGCCAACCTCCACGTCGCCCTGCCGCCATTCTCCGGGCACGATCCGGACCACTTGGCCCCCATGGCGCAGCGTCAGCATCTCTTCAGTGGCACCTTCATAGAAGGCTTCGTGCAGCCATTTGATGAACGACGGCTCGCTCGGATCTGGAAGCGTCCCCTCGACCGCCCGGCGGTCGATCTCTTCTTGCAGGTTGACATGGGCCGCATGTTCTTGCTGCAGCGCCCTGCGTCCTGGATCGGCGTCAAAGTCGCCGGCCAGTGCGCGTTCGATGTCGCGCGGACGGGTGTTGTTTCCCTCGATCCGGTTGGAGTAGTAACTGTTCATCATCCGTACCATCGCGGCAAGGTCGGACAAGGTTCGAGCAGGTAAATTGCGGCCCAAACCGCGGGCTGACTGGATCAGCCGGTTTGACGTCTCGACCAGGTCAAGCGGGATGTCATCTTCGAGCCGGGCAGGCTCTATCCGCGATGGGGATACGATGTACGTCAAGCAGACTCCAGAATGCCACTACGTGTGAAACGCAACATATTCTTTAGCTTCGGAAAAAGATAGGATTAAGCGCACATCTGCCACTATCACATGCCACTAAGCCGTGCCACATCCAGCTTTGGGGTGTGGGTCAGGACATGTCCAGATCCACACCGCCTTTCCTGATCAGGCCGCTTCCCAGACCTGGTTCAGGATCCGTGCCGCGATCTCGGATTTGTCCTGCGGCAGGAACCGACCGTAGTGCTGAGCGACCATGTCGGGCGTGTCCTGAATGGCATAACTTGCCTGCTCATAGGATCCGGTGCGCTTGAGGATGTGGGTTGCCAGAACATCCCGTACGTTATGTGGGCCATGCGGCAGAAGGCCTTCGATGGCCCCGCGCTTGGTCCACGGGTTATAGATGCCGTAGCGTTGAATCGCGGTGCGCCATGCCTCATAAAACGTGTTTTGGCAGTAAGCCGCATTGGTGCTCGTCATCTTAGCCGTCTTGACGAAGAACGTGCCCGGGTCAGCCGCCTCGCCGATCAGTCGCGCGCGATGGCGCTCGATCCAAGCTTCGATCAGTTCGTAAAGTCGCCCCAGGTCTGGGAGGATGAGAACGGCTTCACCATCCGCCAGCTCTATCAGCACGTGGCCAGCGCACGGGGGCATTTCACCATCGTTGGCACGCCCGCGCAGATCGTCGATGTGCTTGAGGACTGGTTCCACAACGAAGGCGCCGACGGCTTCAACATCCTGCCGCCCTGGCTCCCCACAGGCCTGAGCGACTTCGTCGATCTGGTGATCCCCGAACTGCAGCGGCGCGGCCTGTTCCGCACCGAATACGAAGGCCGCACCCTGCGCGAAAACCTTGGCCTCCCCTTCCCCGAAACCCGCTGGGCGCTGTCGCGGCGCGCGGCGCACGCTGCGGAGTGATGCCATGACCTTCCAGACCATCGATACCTCCCTCGGCGGCTCTGTCGAAGCCCCCTCCGGTGCAGCCCTGCTGCGCCGGGGGGTGGCAGGGGCGGGGCGCGCACTGCGCCGCTATGGCTTGCTGTTCGGGTTCCTGGCCTTCTGGCAGATCGGCTCCTCGCTGGGCTGGATCAACCCCACTGTCTTTCCGCCGCTGGACAAGATCCTTGCCGCCACATGGACCGGCGTTGTCGGCGGCGCGCTCTTGGATGACATCGCGATCAGCCTGCAACGCTCCGGCCTTGCCTTTGCGGCTGCTGTCGGCCTTGGCATCCCGCTGGGCCTCTTCATGGGCCAGATCCGCGCGGTCGAACAGGCGCTGGACCCGATCCTGCAGTTCTTCCGCCAGACCTCGGCACTGGCGCTCTATCCAGTGTTCATCCTGCTTCTGGGCCTCGGCGAAGCCTCCAAGGTGTTCGTGATCTTCTGGGCAACCTTGTTTCCGATCCTCTTGGCCACCATCGGCGGTGTGAAGGAAGTGGATCGCAAACTGATCGAGATGGCCGCCACCTTCGGCGCCTCCCGTGCCACCATCTTCCGCCGCGTGGTCCTGCCCGCCTCGGTCCCGTCGATCTTCGTCGGCCTGCGCCTGTCGGCTACCACCGCCCTTCTTCTGCTGATCGCTGCCGAGATGATCGGGGCGAACAAGGGTCTCGGGTTCCAGGTGATGAATGCCCAGTACAACTTCCAGATCCCGCAGATGTTCGCGGCGATCCTCCTGCTCGCCGTCCTTGGCCTGTCGGCCAACGCCGCCCTCGTCACGCTTCAGCGCCGTTTGTGCCGTTGGGCCGACCTGTCCCACTGAACCCACTCACCCAAAGGAAACGACCATGACTATTTCTCTCCGCACGCTTGCGCTTTCTACGGCCCTCGGCCTCTCGCTCACTCCGGCCTGGGCCGATGTGAACATCCGCTACCTCGCCAGCCAGGGCGGCCTCTCAGCGCATGAACTTGCCGCCGAACTGGGCTACTTCGACGGCACCGGAATCACGCTGGAAAACGTGGGCTACGCCCAAGGTGGACCTGCCTCGCTGGTTGCCCTTGCGGGCGGAAGCGTGGAACTCGGCTCTGCGGCTACCGCCGCTGTCCTGAACTCCATCGCCGCCGGAAACGACTTCGTCGCTGCCTACCCGTCGAACGGGATCAATGACGAGGCGCAGTCGATCTTCTACGTGCTGGAAGACAGCCCGATCAAGAGGATCGAAGACATCGTCGGCAAGACCATCGCCGTGAACACGCTGGGCGCACATCTGGATTTCACGGTCCGCGAGGCGCTGCACCAGAAGGGCCTCCCCGAAGACAGCGCCAATTTGATCGTCGTGCCGGGGCCGCAGCTGGAACAGGTTCTGCGCTCGGGTCAGGTCGACGTCTCGGCCTTTGGCTACTGGCAGACCACCTTCACTGGAGCCGCTTTGCAGAACGGCGGTCTGCGCGCGGTGTTCGATGACACTGACGTGCTGGGCGAAATCGCAGGCGGTTTCATCGTCCTGCGCCGTGACTGGATCGAAGCACACCCCGAGGAAGCCAAGGCTTTCGTCGAAGGCTCGGTCAAAGCGCTGGATTACGCGCGCGAGAACCCCGAGGAGACCAAGGCAATCTTTGCCCGGGTCCTCGCCGAACGCGGCGAAAACGCGGAGGTCGCGCAGTTCTTCGCGGGCTATGGTGTGCGCGAAGGCGGGCTTCCGGTGGAACGCGACATCCAATTCTGGATCGACGTCCTGGAACGTCAGGGCACGGTCGAGAAGGGTAAGCTGGTTGCCAAGGACATCCTCTATGTGACGGGCGACAGCCCGACCACCAACTGAAGGCGCGGGGCATGAGCGTGGTTGAAGTAACCCGCCGTGGAGAGGTCACCGTGCGTGACCTCTCCAAATCCTTCACGCTGAACGGCCAGCGTCTGAACGTGCTTCGTGATCTTCAACTTGATGTGCAGGGCGGTGAGGCCCTTGCCATCGTCGGCCCCTCCGGCTGCGGAAAAACCACGCTTCTGCGCGTGCTTGCCGGTCTGGAGAGCCCGGACAGGGGCGAAGTCCTGATCGACGGGCATCCCGTGCAAGGCGTCGGCACCGAACGCGCGATCATCTTCCAGGAACCGCGCCTGCTGCCGTGGCTCAAGGTCCTTGGCAACGTCAGCTTCGGCCTGCAGGTCCGAGGCACGCCCCGCGACAGCGCTGAGGCGCGTGCCCGTCACTACATCCGCCTCGTCGGCTTGGCCGAGTTTGAAGATGCTTTTCCACGTCAGCTCTCAGGCGGCATGGCGCAGCGCGTCGGCATCGCGCGAGCGCTGACTGTGCAGCCGGAGATTCTGCTGCTGGACGAACCCCTCGGTGCGCTGGACGCCATGACCAAGCTGACCATGCAAGAAGAACTCGCCCGCATCTGGCGGGAGGAGAAAGTAACGATGATCCTCGTCACCCATGATCTGGAGGAGGCGATATATCTTGCCGACCGGGTTCTGGTCCTTCCCAAGGAGAAGGGTACTGTTCCCCGCTTGATCGAGGTGGATTTACCGAGGTCGAGGGATCGAAGTGACGCGCATTTTGTCGAGATGAGGCGGCGTCTGATGGCGGAATTCGGATTGCATTAGGCTTCTCCACACTGCGCTGAACTCGGGCAATGCAGCCTCACGTAACCGACTGCTTACCCACAACATCATTGTAGTCCGGTGACCGATATTCGGAAACATCACCTCAGAACGAAAACGTCGGTCACTTGCTTGGCGAAAGGACCGTATGATGGGACATTTCCAGACGCTTAGCACGCCGTGAGGCCGTGGGCATTATGCCCACGGGTCTACCTCAGCGACCACCTGAACCTCGTCTCCGTCGATTTCATCGGCGGGGACGGCGCCGAAGGTTCCATCCCCTGCCTGGAAGACGACGATCGAGACCATGAGCGTTGCGGCGAGGGAGGCTGCGAAAGCGTGAGCATCTTTGCGGGACATCTGTTTGGCTCCTGTCTTGGAGGCGGGGGACCATCCCCCGCGCGACAGGACCCCGCAGGCCCGAAGACTGGCTGACATCACCGGGTGCGTTCGGCTCGCCCGAATCCACCCGGCGGCACGGGCTCGCCCGTAGTCCGACCCCTTTGCGGGTTGATCTCGAAGACGGGATTCGGGGCAAGGAAGGGAATGGCGAGCGGGGGATGGTGCCCCAACGTCAGGAGCCGGTTGTCGCGCTGATGCCTGGAACGCCGCCAGCCTCCGGGCCATGCTCTTGGTCGTAGATCTCCGTATTGGGGGATGGATCCTTTGGTGCCCCGCGAGATCGCGGGACGGGGTTGTGGTCGGTGAGAGGCCCGCCTGTGGGCTGGCCCCTCACGCCTTAGCAGCGCTCAGGCGGCCAAGTCCGCGCCCCCTGCCCTCTCGCCGTCCTCGGCACCGACGATCTCGAGCCGCGCGTTGCGATAGCCTTCGCGTGCGATCCAAAGCTCGGCCGCAGTGACAGACTCCGCCAGATGCAGCAGTTCGGTGTTGCCACCGAAATCCAGCAGCACGCGGACCTGCCCGGGCTTCGGTTCCTCGGCCACCTGGAAGATCAGTCGACTGTCAGCCGAATGACTGCGCATGATCGTGACGAGGATCATCCCGTCCGAGGAGAAGTTGCCCTCATGCAGCGTGAAGGAGGCCGGTGCCGTCCATGTCGGATAGACCTTGGGCGGTTCCTTCTTCACAAGGCGGCCAACGCCGTTCGAGCGCTCCCAGGCGGCGAGCTTCTTGGTGAACCGTGCTGGCGGTTTGGGACTGCCGTCGGTGTAACGGATCAGCGCCCCGAGGGGGGCTGTGTCGATGATGGTCGTTGCAGACATGATTCCTCATCCTGAATGCGAGTAGTCGCATTCATCATATTGATATTGCTTTATTTTATTGGAATGAGGGCGGGTTTCCCCGCCCTCGGATGGCTCAGATCACTCGGCTGCCATCATCGACGCGGCGCTGTCCGGCAGATCGGCAGTCAGGAAGGCCGGGAGATCGACATCCTCGGGCTCGCCCGCGTCCTCCCCCTGCCCTTCTGCGATCTCCTCGCCGTCGCCTGCCGCCAGATCAGCGCGACGCAGGACCTCGGGCAACCAGCCACTGCCCTTGAGAAGCCGCTCGGCCTCGGTGGCCATCTCACCCTTCTTGAGGTGATCGAGAAGTTGCGCGGTCCCTTCCCCCTTCGCCTCGCGCACGGCCTCGAGGATCCGGGCCTTGGGCACACGGTTGAGGTAGCCATCGACTGTCGGCTCCCAGCCCGCCTCGACCATGTCGAGATCGACGGCACGCGCCACCAGATCGGCATGGGCCATGCGGCGCGTTAGACCGTTGGCGGAGATGCCCGCACCATAGGGGTTCACCTTCTCATGGAGCGCGTTGATCCCAAAGCTGAGGCAATGCGCCAGCAGAGCCAGACGGCTGCCCTGGTCGAGGACCGTCAGATAGTCCCAGAGCTCGGCATCGTCACCAAGAGGCAGATCGGCCTCCCACGCCGCGTGACGCTCGTCGACGAGCTTTGCCACGATGCTGTCCTTGAGATCGGGCGCCTGAGCCGACATGTAGACATGACGCACGGAGGCTTCGAGACAGCTGCCCGGGGCTGAGGAGGTGCGGAAGGTATCCGTCACCAGCTTCAGGAGCAGAAGCGTCAGCGCCACGTCCGGCGAACGCCCGATGGCCTCGCGTAGCGCGAGGGTCCGGTGGGCCGTCAGTTCCATGACTAGCCGCTCGGGCAGCGGCTTCAGCGCGCCGTCATCTTCCTCGTCGGACGGATCAGCACCGATCGGCTGACCTCCCGAGGTGATGACGGCGCCCCCGACGGAGGTCGCCGACGGGTTCCAGCTGGAAACACCGACATCACCC
>NZ_JAUXZE010000020.1 GCF_030694085.1 Tabrizicola sp.
GGTCGTGCCGCCGAGGGCAAAGAGGCTCATGAGGATCGGGATCATCCAAATCTCGCGCCCCTTCAGCTTGGTCATCGCACGGCGGATGCCGGTGTCGATGGCACCGGTGGCGTTGACGACCCCCAGAAAACCGCCGAGCAGGATCACGAAAAGTGCCACGTCGATGGCATTCGCGGCATAGCTGTCGGGGTCGTAGAACCCCGCGACCGGTGCCATCAGGATGTCGAGGACGCCCTGCGGGTTGGCTTCGACCGTCTTGTAGGTGCCCGCGACCGCGATCTCGCGCCCGACGGCCTCGTTCTCCACCCGGTCGAAACGGCCGGCGGGGATGATCCAGGTCAGGCCCGCAACCAGCACGATCAGCGCGAAGAGGATCGTGTAGGCAGTCGGAAAGCGGGCGGCCAAGCGGTCGGTTCCCGGACCGGTGTTAACGTCGCTCATGCAGTGTTCCTTTCTGACGGGGCGGGGTGCAGCTTGATCACCACCGCCCGTATGGGGGAAATGGTGCCGATCAGGTCGTCGCCCCGTCGGGACGGCGTATTGGCAGATAGGCAGGCACCCGGCGTGCCCAGGCTTCATATTCTGCGCCAAACCGGGCGCGGGCCTCGGCCTCCTCGCTGCGGGACAAGCGGAGGTACATCCAGACCAGCACCGGATACATCGCCAGCGTCAGGATCGTCGGCCATTGGACCAGGAACCCGGTCAGGATCAGCACGAATCCCACATACTGCGGATGCCGGATCCGCGCGTAAGGCCCGGTCGTGGCCAGCCGCCCGGCGCGCTGCGCCGCGTAAAGCACCGGCCAGGCCACCGAGAGCAGCCAAAACCCGCCACCGATCAGCAGATAGCTCAGAACATGGAACGGGCCAAAATGCGGACTGCCCCGCCAGCCGAACATCATCTCGGGCAGGTGGCCCGCATCATGGGAAAACCAGTCGATGCCTGGGTAAGTACTGCCGAGCCAGCCGGACAGCAGATAAATGGTCAGCGGAAAGCCGTACATCTCGGCAAAAAGAGCGACGAGAAATGCGCTGAACGCGCCAAAGCTGCGCCAATCCCTCGGCGTCTGCGGCTTGCTGAAACTCAGGGCAAACATGATGAAGACGGCCGCGTTTACAAACGCGAGAAGCCAGAGCCCGTAGGCGGGCGCGGTTTCCGGGGTCATTGCTGGCCTCCCTCGCTGTCGTCGGCGGACTTACCCGACGCAGGGCCGGTTGTATCGCGCGGCCGGTCACTATGACTGCCATGGCCTCCGTGCCCGCCGTGGCCCCCGTGCATCAGGGAGTGCAAGCCGATGCAGGCGAACAGCGGCAGGATCACTAGCAGATTTCCAAAGGGAATGTGCAGCCGGTGCTCGTAAAGGAGGAGCAGCACGCTCAGCGCAGCGAACCCAACCAATGCCAATCCCCAGCTTGTCTTGTACCACGCTGCGGGGTCACCCGGCTTCTGTGTTCGATCATGCTGATGCATTGCTGCCTCCAAAAGTAACCCATTTTTGGGTCGTGCATGGAAGGAGACGCTCGGGCGGCTGTGATATTACAGGGTATCGGCGACTAGGAGTTCATCTCCCCGCGATCGACATACCTCTGTACTGGTTGATCTCGGTCAATGTTGCTTTCGCCGGGTTAATGTAGAGTGACTACATGACTGCCGACGTCCCATCACATTCCCGCCGAGAAGCGCATGCGATCTGCATGGCGTTCCTCGTCGCAATATTGGGCTTGGCGATAATTGTCGGTTCCGTAGCTCCGATGGAGATGCACCAGGCAAAGCAGAGCGAACAACACAGATCTGCCATCGCGAATGTAGCAGTGATGCCGCTGCATGAATGCCCCACTTCGTCTGGCAGCTTCGTTAGCCACTGCCATCTTCAATATGCGGTTCCGGCCAGCGGATCAGTCAGCGCGCCTGGACCGACCGGCGCTTTCGGAAGCCGCTGGGTGCCACTGGAACTCTCGCGCCGAACTCAGCATCGTCCACGCGGACTGCTTCGGCCACCAGACCCGGTTTCGCAACCCGCCTGAAACCGGAATTCCGTCTGACGGTGGCTGACCATCGTTGATCGCCATTGTCATGGCCGGGTTCCATTCACGAGATTTAGCGAACGGACATCGCCATGCTTCACACCGAGATTTTTCAGTCCGACCTGCCGCATCCGCAGCCAGTCGAGCCCGACCCGTGCACAAGAATTGTCGCCAGACGGGGTAACTATCTGACGTATCTGCGCCGCCGGGTGAGCGACCCGGATACTGCGGAAGACCTTCTGCAGGACTTCAATCTGAAAGTCATCCAGGCTTCCCGTCGCACCAGCACTATTCACAACACCGATGCCTGGCTTTCCCGAGTGTTGCGCAATACGCTTTTCGATCATTACCGCCGGTGTGACGCGCGCCGCCGGGCCGATGCAGCCCATGCTGTGCACGTCACTGTGCTGTCCGCATTGGACAGCATCGAGCCGGACGCAGTAGAAGTCGGTTCGGACGGTTTACAGTTGGCCGAGATTGAGGGGGCTTTGGAAAGGGTTCGCCCTGACCAGGCAGCGCTGCTCCGCGCACTCTATTTGCACGATCAGCCCAGAGAACGCCTTGCACGCGAGTTCAATATCACGATCGGAACGCTGAACGTCCGCGTATTGCGCGCGCGAAGGGCGCTGCGTGACGCTCTCATGGAGCATTCGACCACGGCGGAAATGGATGCACAGAAATTTGGCAATGTAATGCAATATGCGCGCACGTCATGCCTGTAACATGTCCCTCACAACGCCAGACCGAACGAGGAAAGCCCACCTTGAAAAGCTCAACCGAGGTGACAGTTTCTGGTCACGAAGGGGATCAGAGCCGGCAGGGCGAAGTCAGTCCTAAGCGTGCCGTGGTGGAAGCGGCTCTGGTCGACGGTCATCGCCGCATCTTCGGCTTCCTTCTCGGCCGGCTCAGAAATGCCGACGAGGCCAAGGACGTCATGCAGGAGTTTGCGCTGCGCGCGATAAGGCGCGCGGAAGAGCTGCGTGACGTGCAGTCTGTACGAGGCTGGCTGAGCAGATTGCTGGCAACCGCTATCTCCGACCACCATCGGCGCTTCAACCGGCGGCGCAACCTGGAACTCCCCGCAGGTGAAACGGTCGAAGACCCTGATTTGGCGGCCGGTCCAGACGTCGAAACCGATGCCGCCGTCTGCAAGTGCTTGCGGGAATTGATCGGCCTCCTTCCCTCGGGACCGTCCGATCTACTCCGGCGGATCGATCTCGACCAACAGTCGCGGCCCGATGTTGCCAGCGCCCTTAACATCACGGAAGCAACCCTGGCGGTCCGGCTGCACCGCGCGCGCGCAAAACTGCGAGAGCTTCTGGTCAAAATGTGTCTCACCTGTCCCGAGCACGGGTTTTTCGATTGCGCCTGCGATCGGGCGCGAAGGCTCAGGCAGGCTTCTGGAAGACCGATCCAGTAATCGACGATGTAATGTTTGCTGCTGCGGCACGTCCTTACAGTGGCGCGTCCCCTCAACAGGATGGTTTGCCGCAAGATCAACCCATGATTATGGAGATCCAGAATGACGACCCTGAAACCAGCATCGCAAGTGGAACCAAAGCCCGTCGGGGGCGATTGCTGTGCGCCGCACAGCGCTGTTGAACAAGCCACCAAATCGCTTGAACGAACAGCGCAAGACAAACATCATGAACATGTCAAGGCTGCGGTTGCCGACACGCCGGCTGACAAGCCTACGGCGAAACACGGGTCAGGATGCTGCTGCTCCTGATTCGACGTCGCTGCGGCGCGCCACAAGGCGCGCTGCGGCCCCGATCAGCCAGCGAGGGACGCCAAAACAATGACAACCACCACAACACTCGACTTCAACGCTTCGGCTGACCGGCTAGGTCATCTCGGAATCGAGAAATATCTCGCCTCGCAACCCGGGGTCGTCTCTGCTTCCGCAAATCCGGCCGGCCTGTCGGTCAGCGTCACCTTCGATGAAGGGCGGACAAGCGTTGAAGCTCTACGCCAGGCCGTCGAGGATTGTGGCTTCCACTGTGGGGGCGAGGTTCTGCCAAGGCATGTCTGCGACGAACACGGCAGTCCGAAGACCGGGGTGACCACTGCCGCTGCGGCGCACGTCGGACATGCGATGGCCGGGGCCGGTCCGGTGGACAAGGCCACAGCGCGCGACGAGATGGCGCATGAGATGGGCCACGGGGCGGGCGACATGCAGTCGATGGTGCGCGACATGCGCAACCGGTTCTGGGTGGCGCTGGTCTTCACCATTCCGATCTTCGTCTGGTCGCCGATGGGTGGCATGTTCACCCCGCCTGCCCCGCCGTTCGGCCTACGCCTCGACCTGTGGCTGTTCATCCTGGCGACCATCGCCGTGATCTGGCCGGTCTGGCCATTTGTGGTCGCCGCTTTTCGGGCGCTCAGGAACGGCATCCTGAACATGGCGGTGCTGGTCGTGCTGTCTGTCGGCACTGGCTATGCCTTCAGCGTCGGCTCGACTTTCTTCTTTCCGGGCGTGCAGTTCTATGAGGCGGTCGCAGTGCTACTGGTGTTCATCCTGCTTGGCCACTGGTTGGAAATGAGGGCCCGCGCTGGGGCTTCCGAGGCGATCCGCGCACTACTCGACTTGGCGCCTCCGATGGCAACGGTGATCCGTGACGGACGCGAAGTCGAAGTGCCGACTGCCGAGGTCCTGCAAGGCGACACTGTGGTGATCCGGCCCGGCAACAAGATCCCCGTCGATGGCGAAGTGATCGAGGGCACGTCTCTGGTCGACGAGTCGATGCTGACTGGGGAATCGATGCCGGTGCAGAAGGATGTTGGCAGCACGGTGATCGGGGCCACGATCAACAAGTCGGGCACGTTCCGCTACACCGCTACCAAGGTTGGCGCCGACACGGCGCTGGCTCAGATCGTCAAACTGGTGCAAGAGGCACAGAATTCCAAGGCGCCGGCCCAGCTTCTGGCAGACCGCGCCTCACAGTGGCTGGTGCTGATCGCCATTGTGATCGGCATCGCCACGTTTGCAGTCTGGTACGGCTGGCTGGGGGCTGAACTGCTTTTCGCGCTGACACTGACGATCACCGTCTTTGTCATCGCCTGCCCTGATGCGCTTGGTCTGGCAACGCCGATGGCGGTCATGGTCGGCACCGGCCTTGGTGCGATGAACGGCATCCTGTTCAAGAATGCCAGCGCGCTGGAAGACGCGACTAAGCTCGACGTCATCATCTTCGACAAGACTGGCACTCTGACCATGGGCCAGCCAAAGGTCGTTGAAGTGGTGGCCGCAGAAGGCCGCAGCGAGAACGAGGTTCTGGCTGCGGCGGCGGCGGTCGACAAGGGGTCGGACCATCCGCTGGCGGTCGCCATCGTCGACCGCGCGGCTGACCTGCCGCTGGGTGCGATGTCGGCGTTCGAAACCCTGGACGGTCGCGGAGCCAAGGCCGAGGTCGCCGGCAAGGCGGTTCTAGTCGGCAACAGGCGGCTGATGGACGAGGAGAAAGTGTTGCTCGGCGCGCTGGCAGAACGCGCCGACACACTGAAAGGCGCAGGGCGCACCGTAGTGCATGTCGCCGAAGGTGGCCGCATTCTCGGCCTGATCGCGATTGCCGACGCATTGCGTCCGACCGCGAAGGCGACGGTTGCCAAGCTGCGTGAACGCGGTGTTCAGGTGGCCATGCTGACCGGCGACAATGCCGGCACAGCAGCGCGCATCGCGGGGGAACTGGGCATCGACATCGTGCTGGCCGATGTGCTGCCCGGGCAAAAAGCAGAGAAGGTGAAGGAACTGCAGGCCCAGGGCAAAAAGGTCGGCATGGTCGGCGACGGCGTGAACGATGCCCCCGCGCTTACGCAGGCCGACGTCGGGTTTGCCATCGGCGCAGGCACTGACGTCGCCATGGAAAGCGCAGACGTGGTGCTGATGAAGAGCGATCCCTACGATGTGGTGGGTGCGATTGTGCTGTCCCGCGCCACCCTGCGCAAGATGCATCAGAACCTGTTCTGGGCGGTGGCCTACAATGTCGTCGCCTTCCCGCTGGCCGCGGGCGTGTTTTATCCGTTCATGATCAGCCCGGAGGTCGCTGCACTTGCCATGTCGGGCAGCTCGGCGTTGGTCGCGGTCAACGCCCTGCTCTTGAAACGCACCAGGCTTGAAGGTGTGATGCGCCGCTCCCCGGATGCGGGGGCAGCGCAAGGGCTGCAGGAGGCAACGGCATGACCTTCGCATTGACCATGCTGTCGCGACGCGGCGTTTTGTCAGGCAGCTGCGCAGCAATGGCTGCGCTTGCTTTGCCCATGATCGCAAACGCGCAGAGCTATGTCGATGAAAACTCTAGAGTCGTCGGCGGAGTCCTTGGCTATCTGGGCGTGCTGCCCGCCGCAATGATCCTAGGTCATCCAGAATCCCATTCCGAAGCAACGATGCACGGCGGCGCAACTGCAAGGCGGCACCAGTACCATCTTGTGTTGGCCCTGTTCGATGCGGCCTCTGGTGCTCGGATCGAAACAGCGCGCGTGTCTGTCGTCATCATGGGTCTCGGTCACACCGGAAAAACCCGGCTTGATCTCGACCCGATGATGATCGCCGACACGATAACCTGGGGCACTTTCGTCGAGTTCGCGGGCCGGGATTCCTATCAAATTATCTTCGATGTCGTCCTGCCAGACCGGGCGAAGGTGATTCAGTTTCCCTTTACCTACGCTCACTCTTCAGGCTGAGGGTCTGCCATGCATCCTTTCCACCCTTCAGTGTCAGTACCAGGCATCGCAGCACTCCGGGGAGCCACAACACATGGCGCAACGAAATTCGTTCGAAAAAGAAACTGCCGCCGCAGCACGCGTGCGGACGTCCCGCTAGGGGGCGGTCCTCGTCACTGATCGGGCGACCCGTCGCAGGATATGGCGTGAAAACAGGAGAGACAGCACCATGAACACGATGCAAACGGTCCGCGTCGCGGTCAACGGCTATGGCGTCATCGGCAAGCGGGTAGCCGATGCGGTGGCGCTTCAGCCTGACATGACGCTCGCCGGGGTCTGCGACGTCGCCACCGACTGGCGCCCGCGGATGGCTCTTGCCAAGAGTTATGCACTTTATGGGGCGACAGAAGCGGATGCGCGCGCGATGCGCGCGAGCGGCCTGGACGTCGCGGGAACGCTGGACGTACTTTTGGGGCAGGCGGATGTGGTCGTGGACTGCACGCCGAAACGCATTGCGGCGGCCAATGTCCAAACCTACCGCGCGCGCGGCATGCGCTTCATTGTGCAGGGCGGCGAGAAGCATTCGGTCACTGGCCATTCCTTCGTGGCCGAAGCCAACTTTGAGGGTGCGCGCGGGCGCGAAAGTACAAGGGTCGTGTCCTGCAACACGACCTCCATTGTCCGCACGTTGACGGCGCTGAAGCGTGCCGGGCTGCTTGCGCGCGCACGCGGAACACTTCTCAGGCGGGCCACTGATCCATGGGAAAGCCACCTTGGCGGCATCATGAACACGCTGGTTCCAGAGCGGGAGATTCCCAGCCATCAGGGTCCTGACGCGCAGAGCGTCGATCCCGATCTGGATGTGGTGACGATGGCGGTGAAGGTTCCCGAGACGCTTGCCCACCTGCACTACTGGGCCGTGACCATGACCCGCGCGGCCTCGAAGGACGAGGTCCTTGCCGCCTTAAACACGTCGTCCCGGATCGCGTTGATCCGCATGGACGACGGGCTTGACGCGCTTAATGCGGTCAAGGAGATGATGGCCGACATGGGACGCCCGCACGACAATCTCTACGAGGTCGCACTTTGGGAGGATATGCTGACCGTTCAAGGGGATGAGCTGTTCTACGCCTACATGGTGGACAATCAGGCGATCGTCATCCCCGAGACGATCGACGCCATCCGGGCGCTTACCGGGCTGACGGCCGAAGCGCCGGCTTCGATGGCGCTGACTGACGCGGCGCTCGGCATCGGCGCATTCGGTAGCCGATGATCCCGCAACCGGGTGGCCGCCCGTATCACTTGGGAGGGCGCGGGGTAAAATTATGCCGCGTGCCCTCGACCATTCGCTGCACACACCAGCGAGCATAAAATGGCCCAGCCAAGGACCCGAGCAGACGGCCGACCACGCCTCGGGGCAATGTGTAGTCGATAAAGCCACGCAGCTCCGTTCCGCTTGCGGTCGAAGCAATCTCAAAACCCAGGCGATAGTCCTGAATGATGATCATCCGCTGCGCCCCGACGGTCTCCCAGATCTTGCGGGCTGGCGGTACGCGCTCGGTAATGACTTCTTCCACATGCACTGCAAGACCCTTCATCCGGCCACTCAAGCGGATGACAGACCCGACCTCCTTGCCACGCCCCTCGTCGAGACGATACTGCATCGTGCCGCCCAGCATCATCAGTGATCCCTCGGACATGTGAGCGCCGATGCGCCGCGGATCGTCGAGATAATTGAACACTTCTTGCGGCGTCGCCGATATCACCGCTGAATAATCGAACCGGTGGCGTATCTCCTGCATCACGTTTCTCATTTCCGGCCCGTCCGGAGCCTAGTCTATTTGCCGGACAAAGCCCGGAAATCTGTTGAACGACAGCTTTTGCACCAGCGCACCGTCGACCGTACGGATTTCCGCGGTGATGCTACCATCCGAAGCCTCGCCAATGTCACCAAGCCGCAGGCGCGGATTGCCCAGGCGGTCAAGCTGGGCCTCGAGCCAGGAACCCACCTTCTCGGGCGTCATCTCCGGGGGTGCGGAGGGCGCCAGCCCGAAGATTACCTCGGGCCCGATGTCAGCGCCCGTGCTGGACTGCATTCCTCCTGCCATTCCTGTTATCGGGGTCTGACCGGCTGGAGGATGCTGCGCCATCATCTGCATCATCATCTGCATCATTTCTGGAGACATCATTGCCCCCATTCCGGTGCCACCGTCTACGGAGCTCGGTTGCAAGGCAGCATCAGGTGCTTCAGGAGCTACAGCTCCTTCCTCAACGGCCGGGTGATGCGGGTCGTCGGCAGGCGGAGTGGTCTGACCGCTGGCCGCGCCGATTGTCAAAAGACCAGCGAACAGGATGGACGATACACGGTAGACCCTCATTTCAAACTCCTTGCCTAGTTGTGTGCAGAACTCATCGCCCACACTGGAACAGCCGCGTTGCATCCCAACAAACGGGAATGGTTGCGATCTCTGAGTCCACATTGCCAGAGCGTCCTGCCACGCGCTGCACGCCTACGCGTTTGGCAGGCAACTGCTGACCTCTATCGACGCACGAGCCCGCCAAAGGTTACAAGTCCAAGGCCGGGTTCAACGCCAGAAGCGCTTCTGCCAATGCAAGGGTTTGTGATCTTTGCTTTAAATCACCAGTCCGCGATGTCGTTGCTCGCTGAGTACAATGGACATCGAGCAGACCACTTCTATCCTGTACTGGCGTCGGTCAGGGGTGCGGATGGCCGGGAGCAGGCCACCCCGCACGCCCAGGTAATGCCCTTATTAGCCCCGGGCCTCGATAAACGCCTTTAGCACTGCGATCTCGGCTTGTTGGGCCGCGATCACTTTCTTCGGCGAGCTTGCGCATTTCCGGATCGTTGCCGAATTCGAGCTGAACCTTGGCCATGTCGATCACGGCCTGGTGGTGCGGGGTCTTGCCCTTCGCAAAATCGACATCAGCGTCGTAAGGAGCCGGGCTGTCCGCCAGCTCCGGGATTACGGCGGCACGGTTCATCATGCCCATGTCACCCATTTCCAAGCCACCCATTTTCGAGTGGTCCATGCCCTGTATCGTCTCCTGGACAATGGGTTCCCTCCGACAACGGCGAATGCTACAGTAGACAGCGAAGTGCGGGGGACGTGTCCCGTTACCGGCGGCGAGATGTCGGCGCAGCGGGTCCTGACTTGCTTGCCGCGTTTGGTATTGACGCTGTGGCGCTTGTTGCCTTCACTGCGCTGAAGCCGCCGAGCCAGGCATTCCCGCTCATCATGGCCATATCCAGGCTTGCGTCATTCGTACCGACGAAGACGTGATCATCGCAAGCGCCGCCGTTCGATTGCTCGCCGGCACCGAAAACCAGCCACCACGCTCAGCACGAGGAATAGGCCCATGAACAAACCCCTTTCGACGGACATCATCAAAAAGATGGACGCATATTGGCGTGCAGCCAACTATCTCTCAGTCGGCCAGATCTATCTGTATGACAACCCCTTGCTCAAAGTCCCCTTGAGAGTGGAACACGTAAAGCCCCGACTGCTCGGGCACTGGGGGACCACTCCGGGATTGAACTTTATCTACATGCATTTGAACCGAATTATCAAAGAGCGTGACCTGAACATGCTTTATGTCACCGGCCCCGGGCACGGCGGACCTGGTCTCGTGGCCAACACCTATCTCGAGGGTAGCTACAGCGAGCACTACCCGGATATTTCGCAGGACGAACCGGGAATGAAAAAGCTGTTCACGCAGTTTTCCTTTCCCGGCGGCATTCCGAGTCATGTCGCGGCAGAGATTCCGGGCTCTATTAATGAAGGTGGTGAACTCGGCTATTGCCTGTCCCATGCCTACGGCGCGGCCTTCGACAATCCCGACCTTCTTGTCGCTTGCGTCGTGGGCGATGGCGAGGCGGAAACTGCCGCCCTCGCCACCAGCTGGCACTCGAACAAGTTCCTCAATCCAGTGCACGACGGCGCCGTCCTGCCTATCCTGCATCTGAACGGCTACAAGATTGCCGGCCCCACCGTGCTTGCCCGCATTCCCCGCGACGAGCTCGAGTTGCTGTTCCGTGGCTACGGCTACACGCCGCACTTTGTCGAGGGCGACGACCCGATGGAGATGCATCAGCTTATGGCTGCAACGCTTGACACCGTAATCGAGAGCATCAACCAGATCCAACACGACGCTCGCGCGGATGGATTCAAGCAGCGCCCGCCTTGGCCGATGATCATCCTGCGTTCGCCCAAAGGCTGGACCGGCCCGCAGGAGGTCGATGGCAAACAAACCGAGGGTACATTTCGCTCGCACCAAGTGCCTATGGGCGACATGAGCCACCCTGGTCACGTGAAAATTCTGGAAGGTTGGCTGGAGAGTTATCGCCCGCGCGAACTGTTCGACGAGACCGGCAGGCTCCGGCCCGAACTCGCTGAACTTGCCCCGAGCGGCTCGCGGCGGATGGGTGCCAATCCGCATGCCAATGGCGGCCTGCTCTTGCGCGACTTGCACTTGCCTGATTTCCGCGACTACGCGGTGACGATACCGAAACCGGGCAGCGTGAGCGCCGAAGCCACGCGCGTCCAGGGCGAGATGATCCGCGACGTGGTGAAACTGAACCCCGAGACGTTCCGCGTCTTCAGCCCGGACGAAACCGCGTCGAACCGCTGGGGTGCGGTGTTCGAGGTGACAAACCGTTGCTCAACCGCGGAAGTTGTTCCGGGCGACGACCACGTCGCGCCGGACGGCCGCGTGATGGAGGTCTTGAGCGAGCACCAGTGCGAAGGATGGCTCGAAGGGTATCTGCTCACGGGAAGACATGGCTTTTTCTCATGCTACGAGGCGTTCATCCATATCATCGATTCGATGTTCAATCAGCATGCCAAATGGCTTGACGTGGCGAACCACGTTCCGTGGCGACGGCCGGTAGCTTCCCTGAATTACCTGCTGTCGTCGCACGTCTGGCGGCAGGATCATAACGGTTTCAGCCATCAGGATCCTGGCTTTATCGACCATGTCATGAGCAAGAAGGCGGAGGTCGTCCGCGTTTATCTGCCGCCCGACGCCAATACCCTGCTCTCCGTCACCGACCATTGCCTGCGCAGCCGCAATTACGTGAACGTCATTGTTGCAGGAAAGCAGCCGTCGCCGCAGTGGCTCGATATGGACGCCGCGATCAGGCACTGCACTGCCGGACTGGGCGTCTGGGAATGGGCCAGCAGCGACGGGGTCCGCGAACCTGACGTGGTGATGGCCTGCGCCGGCGACGTGCCAACCATGGAAACGCTGGCAGCGGTGGAATTGCTGCGGCAGCATTTCCCCGCGCTCAAGATCCGGGTCATCAACGTGGTGGACCTGATGACATTACAGTCACAGAACCAGCATCCCCACGGCCTCAGCGACGAGGCTTTCGATGCCCTGTTCACCAGGGATAAGCCCGTCATCTTTGCCTACCACGGGTACCCTTCGCTGATTCACAAACTGACTTATCGGCGAGCCAACCACCACAATCTGCACGTGCATGGGTTCAAGGAAGAAGGGACCACCACGACACCATTCGACATGGTCGTTCTCAACGAACTCGACCGGTTCCATTTGGCCAAGGCCGCTATTGACCGGGTGCCGGAATTGGGACCTGCCACCCACAACCTCGCCCGATACATAGGCGACAAACTCGACGAACACGCGCGTTACATCCGGCAGCATGGTGAGGACATGCCTGAGATTCGCAATTGGAAATGGGGTGCTAATAGTGCGAATTCCAATGCCTCATGACATGCATGAACAAACTGCCTCACGAGGAAAGTGAGCAAGTGATGAGCAAGCAGGAGGATACCAGTGGGAATAGCCCGGTTCATTGGCGCATAATGCGCTGGATCTTGTGGCGCTTCATCTGCGCCGCCGGTTCGCGGGTTCTCATGGATAGAAGCCTGAGAAACAAGACGGGCGATGAAACTCGGTGGTTGCGGAATGACATCAATTTCTACTTGAGCGCAGTCTCGACGAGAGCGGCGCTCTTGCGCCCGCTGGCGCAGCTTGGCGCATTGCCGGATTTCGGCAGTCGCCTCATGGTAGAGCTTGCAGTCTATACAGTGGCGGCGGACCGGACGCTGCGTGACAGCGACCTTGATCCAGAGAGCGCGCGAGACGCCTTGGCGGACATTGGTTGGTCCGTCTATCGCAGACTGCTTGCATTCTCGTCCTTGCCAGCTCGCCTCGTCACAAGCGACCCGGGAAAGCGATTGCAGTGGAGCATCCGTGGGTTGCTCATATTCCCATTCCGACTAGTGGGTGCGCCCGGCTACTCCGCAAAGGTTTTTCGCGAGGGCGAAGACATCCACACACACTTCACGCACTGTCCCCCGCAGAGCTTTGCCCGGCGCATTGCCGACGAAACTGGCGATCATGCAGCGCTGACTGGCTTCGCAAATAGCTGGTGCAAATATGATTGGCCTGGCGCTGATCTGATCGCCGCCGACGGGCATCGGGGACATTATGTCCGGCGGCGAACACTTTCGGCCGGGGATACGGTCTGCGACATGTGCTGGGCTGCGCGGGCACCCCGTGAGACCAGCGAAAACAACAAGGTGGACGGGTTGCGGCCGACTGTCAGACAAACATTTGAAAGCTGAGGTGAACGCATGAAGAACTCATCGATTGGTACGCGCACGAGCGATGCCACGGAGAGCATGCATCGCGCCAATGCTGTGAACAAGCGGTCCTTGTGATGCAGCGTCAATCGCATGTCAAACTACCCTATCTCGAAGACACGAGGCTCGATGCGATGCAGCGTCACGCCTTCGAATACTTCCTGAACGAAACCAATCCCGCGAACGGCCTCGTGGCTGACAAATCGCAACCGGGCGCCCCCGCGAGTATCGCTGCCGTGGGTTTTGCGCTCGCCGCCTATCCTGTCGGGGTCGAGCGCGCATGGATCTCGCGCGCCGAAGCGATCGGCCGGACCCTTGCGGCGTTGCGGTTCTTCTGGACCAGCGCACAGGGACCAAGCCCTGACCTGACCGGGCACAAAGGTTTCTACTATCACTTTCTCGATATGACCTCCGGGCAGCGGGCGGGCGATTGCGAATTGTCAACCGTTGATACCGGCTTCCTGCTAGCCGGTATGCTCGCCGCCGCGGCGTATTTCGATCGAGGCAGTGAAGACGAGCAGGAGATTCGGACACTGGCGGACGCGCTCTACCGCAGGGCAGACTGGCCCTGGGCCTGCGACGGGGGGGCGACGCTTACCCACGGTTGGACACCCGAGGCGGGATTTCTGCCCTACCGATGGGAAGGCTATGACGAAGCTGTTCTGCTGTACGTGATCGGGTTGGGCTCGCCGACTCGCCCCTTGCCGACGGAGAGCTACGCGGCGTGGACCTCGACCTACCGATGGAAGGAAATTTACGGCTACGAACTCATTTATGGAGGCCCGCTCTTCATCCACCAGTACTCTCATATCTGGATAGATTTTCGTGGAATCCAAGATGCGTTTGCGCGAGACAGGGGTATCGACTACTTCGAGAACAGCCGCCGTGCGACACACGTCCAAAGAGAGTACGCGATCCGCAATCCACTCGAATTTGTGGGATACGGAGAGAACTTCTGGGGCTTGACGGCGAGCGACGGGCCCGGCTGGACCACACGCCGCGTCAACGGCATCGAGCGCGCCTTCTTCGACTATGTCGCCCGCGGCGCACCATATGGCCCTGACGATGGGACGGTCGCGCCGTGGGCCGTAGTGGCGTCGCTTCCATTTGCACCGGAGATCGTGTTGCCGACGATCAGGTATTTTCAGGACGTGTATCCGCAAGTTACTGGCGAGTACTGCTTTCGATGCAGCTTCAATTTGAGCTTTCAAAATGATGCAAATGCCGGCGTAGGCTGGACGTCCCCCTACCACTACGGTATCAACCTCGGGCCTGTGGTGCTGATGTGCGAAAATTATCGCTCGGATCTACTTTGGCGCCTTATGCGCGCATGCCCTTACGTCGTCACAGGGCTGCGGCGTGCGGGGTTCAAAGGTGGTTGGCTGTGACGCAGCAGGACGATAATCGCCGCGTCGGACTCGCACCGTTGGCCCCGGACCGGTACTGATGATGAACGGGGTGTTTGTGAGGCAGGTTAGCCCCGATCTGGCGCGTTTCGAGGTTCACCTTGATCGGGCCCGAGGACAGTGCTGACCCGATCGGCCAGAAGTCAACCAACAAACCCCCTGCGCTGTGAGCTGAAGGGCGCCTGGCGCTAGTCCAGAAGCAGGCGCGCTTCCGCTTCCATCGCCGGGGTCAGCACAGCCTTGGCCGGGGGCAATGCACCCTCGCCCCGTTCTCCGTTCTGCTCGATATCCGCCAGCAGCAGCTTCATTGCCGCGATCTCGCGGACCTGCGCCTCAATGATGTCATCCGCAAGCCCGCGCACGCGCGGGTCGCTGATACTGGCTTTGCGGGCATTGTTGATGGCGATGGAATGGTGCGGGATCATCGACTGCATGAAGGACACATCATCGATCAGCATCTGGCCTCGATTTACCGCAAGCAGTGCCACTCCACTCAACCCACCGGCGATCAGAACGATGATCTTGGTTGTCGCGCTGCGATACATCCCCCACATGAAAACGAGCATGATGACGCTCATGACACAGCCCATCACAAGCGAAGCCATCAGCCTGTTCAGGCTGAACAGTGCGTGGTCAAAGGAATACACCATCTGATACATCAGAAAAAACATGACTACGGTCGAAGTCACGATCATCCCCGCGAATTTTCCCCAGCTCGTCCCCTTCGAGCCGCCCTGGTCCTGCATCGTCATCACGTCGCTCCTTCGCTTTCCAAAGACAACCCCCGCCTTTCCCAAACGTTCCCCTCATCGTACGACCCAGCGATTTTAAGACCGTCTCAGACCAGAAAGCCGCCCGAAGACATCAGGTGGAGGAAGTCTACAAGATTTGCTCCGGGTTTAGGACCGGCCGTCAGACGCCGAGCGGCCCATGAACATCCAAAAGGTAAGGCGATCCCGACCAACCCTGTTGCCCACGAACCAACTGAGATCTGCATCGATCAGCCATGCCTACACGCCATCCTTGCGGGGCAGCGGAGCAGTCAGTCGTCTGGCGCGCCTAGCCGACCGGCATCCCTGGCGAGACGTGCGGCACATCCCCTTCAGCTTGCAGCCTGCTGTCAAGAACTGCGGTTTCACGCGCCTCTGCCCGAGGACCAGGAGACAGATAATTATGTGTCTCCTCTTTGGGCCGGGCAGCAACCACAGGTCGTCCTCGATGGGCCGCTGGACCTGTCGACAAAAATCATGCCCGCGGGGGGATGGTCCAGCTGAACAACATGGAGCGGCAGATCTGCCTGATTTTTCCCGGCACGGAGCTAAATTTTCTGACTCGCTGCTTATGTGCCTTCTGGGGCGTATCTAGGAACATACGGTCGCACTTGGCAGGCCGTAGCGCAGGGATGATCCTGATCGTCGCCGCTCACCGTTGCGGTGCAACGCCGCCGCCATCAATTGTGCCAATCGTTCCTCCGGAACTCGCGGCGCTCTGTGGGGCTCATTTACTCTACGTCAACCTGATCGCCTTGTGCTCGCAACCTCATTTTCGTCTTCTACCGGAAGACGGAGGGACGCGACCGATTGCCATTGCCGGGCGTGCTGACACCCCTATCAGAGGAGTTGGGATCCGATCACAGCCTTGTGTAGTTATGGCCTTGGGTCAATTGACTTGCATCAAGGCGAACTTTGACGTCCTGCGTGAAAACTCAGCTGTCTAAGCCGCAAAGGTTGCGTGATGCAGCGCAAGAATAGTGCCAGCAGGATTGGAGGTGCCTACCGTGGGTGCCATCAATTGCTGCGGCTATTGTACTGTCTTGGTGTCGTCTCACTGAGCCTTCTTGGACAGATGTCTTTTGCCTCGGAGAGTGGGCACGGGCCCGAGTGCATCAGCCTCATGGCACAATCTGCTGATGCCAAGCATGCTGACCTTTCGGGAGTTGGGCACTCTGGGGACGGCATCCACATTCGCGTTCACTCAGCATGTTCAGCTGGTGTTTGTCTCCCGATAGGAATGCGCGACGGTTTTACACCAGTGGTGGTTCCAGCAAGGAACACAGACCTGCACTTGATGAGCGAATGGGACGACCGCGCAGGGCGGCCCGTTGCCCCAGGGTATCGCCCTCCGATTTCGGTCTGATCTCCCATCCGCGCTCCTGCCTTCACGGGATCGGCTCGGCAATTCGGTTGCTAGCTATCACCGAGAAGACTCAGGTCCCCCTTCAGTCCCTCCGCCACAAACGCAGGTCGCGTGCGGCGGCGGCCTATCATCACAAGGACATGAAAATGGTTCCCGAAAAACATATCACTACCAGGCGAGGATTCATCGCCACGCTGGGCTTTGGAGGCGTGAGCCTTTACGGCCTCTGGGCAGCCTATGGTGCGGCGCCCAGCCCCACTTCTCTCCTCACCGCATCCGAAAACACCGGACTCTCTGGGCCCGGAACCGAGATGACGATGCCGGAGCATGTCGGGATGGGATCGGAAACGGACGTTGATGCTTTCCGTGCCGAAGTCTCTGCCTTTGTTGATCGGTTCAGTGAGCCGGATGGGACCGTCTATCCCAGACAGAGTGCTGCTGCGGCTGACCCTTCTCACTTGGGAATGGCAGAGATGGACATGTCGACAGATACCCACACAGATCATGCCGGCGAAAGTCGAGCAGAAATGCTTGGCGCGATCGAGGTGCTTCTGCTGGCAGAGCGCTACTACTTCGATCCGTCTGCCCTGCGACTTGACCTCGGCCAAACGTACCGTTTCCGGATGCTGGCGTCGGATGTGACGCACGGTGCGTCGATCCAGTTCGGCGACGGCGCAAGGATGATCCGTCTACAGGCGGGAACCGAGACTGAGCTGGAATTGACGTTCACTCGGCCGGGCAACTTCCTCGTCTACTGCACATCCTATTGCGGGCCCGGCCACGATGTCATGCAAGCCCGCATAACGGTTGCTTAAGGAGCAAGATCCGATGTCCGACACAATCGTTTCCCGACTGCACACACTTCCAGTCCAAGATCGGCGCCTGGTCGTCGCTCTGGCCGCGGCTGCGCTCGTGGCGCTGATCATCGGCCTGACTGGAGGCTTATTGACTGCTCTTGTCCGGGCCGGTTTCCTCAGCGTTTTGCCGGAATCCGGCTACCGTTTCCTCTCGGTGCATGGGGTCAGCGCATTCTTCTATTGGCTCTATTTCGCTCAGGCCGCCCTTGTTCTGGGCTTCTCCGCTGTCGAGCGCGGGAATGGCGGCGGCGCGACCGGTCTGCTTGGTCGCCCATTGGCCGGTCTGGGGGTCGGCGCCATGGTGCTGGGCTTTATCCTCGGACTTGCAGCAACGGTGATGGGCTCTCCCCCACTCTACGACGGAAAGGCGGACCTACTCGCCGACGAGCCGTTGACAGTGCTTGTCTTCAGCTTGGGCTATGTCCTGCTGGGGCTTGGCCTGATGCTTTGTCCGGCATCGGCCATCGTGACTCTTCTGTCCTCGCTCGGACGCGATCGCCGCAAGGTGCTGGATGCGATTGGCTTTGCCCTATTGGCCTGGTCGGGGTTTCTGATCGTCACCGGTTTTGCGGCGATCCACGCCTTCCTGCCGGCTCTTCTGTGGTCTATGGGACTGGCAGCCTTTCCGGTTGGACAGGAAACCGGCTGGCACATCTTGTTCCACAACCTGCACTATCTGCCGCTGATGGCGACAGTACTGGTGTGGTATATCCTGATGCAGGCGCTGACGGGTGCCCGGTCGGTGTTCGGCGCCAGGTTCTCGAAGCTGGTTTTCAGTCTCTATCTTGTTTTCGTACCACCGACCTCGCTTTACCACATGTTCCTCGACCCCGGCCTTCCGGAATATGTCAAGGTCGCGGGCTCGGCCCTGTCGCTGTTCGTCTCAGTTCCTACCCTCACCGCCTTTTTGGTGATCGTCGCCTCCCTTGAGGTGCACGCGCGGGCCGCAGGAGCTACAGGGCTTTTCGGATGGCTTCGCAGGCTCCCCTGGGAGCACCCCGCGACAACTGCGGCGGCCATGGCCGTGATCAACATGATGTTCGGAATATCCCTGGCCTTCGTGCTGATCCAGGAAAAGCTGGCGCCACTTCTGTCAGACACGTTCTTCGTGCCGGGATACTTTCACTTCTTCACGGTAGGCACGGTCAGCTTATCCCTTCTGGCTGGACTAACTGTGCTCTTGCCCGGCCTCACGGGACGCGCTCTGCGGTGGCCCGGGCTGTTGCGCGCCCTTCCGTGGGTGGCATCAGCCGGGTTGCTGGTCTTCGGCGGGGCGGGCGTTGCCGCTGGCTATATGGGCGTGCCGCGACGGGTCATGGACGTCACCTATGGCGGAGAGGCTCCTGCACTCTGGTCCACGCTCATGGGACTGGTCGGTGCGGGCGGAAGCATCATGGCACTGGCGCTCCTTGCCTATGCGGCCACGGTGCTTGCTTCGATCTTCGGTCGGCAGGAAGCGGACCGCGGCAAGAGAATTTCCAGCATTCATTGGGATGCCTTGCCTACCGGACGCACCGCCGCATGGACGGGGCCGCTCTCGATCCTGGTGATCGCAATTGCCATGTATGGCTTCAGCACCCTGGGTTTTGAACTACTTCAGGCGGTCCCTCTGATTGCAACTGGCGCTGCCAGCCACTGACACACTTCACACAGGAGATCTGCCATGAATGAAGACATCTTTCTGCTGCTGGGCGTGGCATGCGTCTGGACCCTGCTCGCCATCGGCTATGCCTTGGCCCCTTGGGGCGACATGATCGGCTACGCGCGGGTGTGGGGCTTCGGCGCCCTGCTCTTCTTCGCGGTCGCGGCCCTCGTCTGGAATGCTGTAAAGCGATCGTAGTTTACCCTGCCCGCCGGGTAAGATTGTCCGGCGGGCAAACCTTTCAGAAATCACGCTGCTGCAACGGATTGGCTCGCTATCCGCCACATCCGATACCGTCCCTGCCCGGTCACCTCGCGGATAAGGCCCCGCGCTTCCATCCAGGCAAAGTTGCACTGGATGGCTGCGCGGCTGGCGCCAGTCAAGACCATGGCCATCGGGGCTAAAACTAAGGGCCAATCGGTCAGTACGGTTCGCAGGTTTGGCGGGGTCTTCCCAGAGAGCAGGGCCATCTCGGTTACTGCCCGCGCCGCCCATGGCTCTATATTATCAAGGTGCCGCATCGCCGTCAGGCCGGCAGTCTCCATCCTGTCCATCCAACGGAGTAGCCGCTCGGCAGGGGGACCGCCAGCGCACAGCCCCCCCCTGCCCACCCATAGACAGCGGCGCAAAGGCTGCCCCCTTGCCGTCACTGTGCGATGCGCACCGCGGTGGCCGCCGCTTCCATCCGGTCGCCTTGCTGCCCGAGGCCTGCGAGGCTCCAGAGGTGGAAGCCCATGCAGGCGCGGGTGATCGGGTGGAGGTCGGCAGCTTGAGCCATCAGGTCAAGCCACCCGTCCGGGCGAATACCGAAGGGCTCGGCTTTATCCGCGAGTTTCTCGGGGTCGCGGCAGTCGAGGAAGGCAGGAATATCCATCTCGGGTCCCTGACCGCCTGTCAGACGCCGCGCTGCCCATCCGAAACGCGCGCGCAGCGGTGTTATCCTGCAAGCCCGAAAGGCGCACGGACATCCACAGCGCCAGCCGATCCGAGCCAAACCGGTTGCCCAGAAACCAACTGCCGCGATTATCGGCGACAAAAGAAGTCCGGTGACCGGATTAAGCAGCCCGGCTGCGATCGGTACGCCAAGCGCGTAGTAGGCGAAGGCGAAGGACAGGCTCTGCTTGATGCTGCGCAAGGCTGCGCGTGCCAGCAGGGCAGGTACTACACATTGGCCGAGGCAACTTTCTTGCGCCCCGCCGCACGGCTGGAGGCGTTAACCACGGATCGGCCTGAACTTCGCCTGACACTTGCTGGAGCAGAAATGGAAGTCCTTGCCGCCAAACGCCTCGGTCCGCGTGTCGGGTTTCACCATGACGGTCATGCCGCAGACCGGGTAGATGGCTTTGGCCCGTTGCCACTTTCTGGAACGCCTTGGCCCCGGGCATGTCGGGGTCTGGATCGGCTTGCTGCTGGCGGATCGGTGGATTTCTTAGCGTACTCCTGTCGCGGTCAGCGAAGCGTGAAGGCAGATGCAAAGGCCTACCGTCTCACGATTTTCCTTCCCGTCATTGGATGGGCAAGCGAAGATTGCGCCTGCAGGTGCAATCAAATTGCCGCAACAACTTTGGCCAGAAGGTCGCGCACCTGACCTGCGACGGCATGTAATGCGGGATTATCGATGGCCTGCATCGACGCTACCGGATCAATCGCACTTACCTCGATCCCGTCTTCGACCTCGCGCAGGATAACGTTGCAGGGAAGCATCGCACCGACGCGCGGTTCCATCCCGATGGCTTCCATTGCCATCCTCGGGTTGCAGGCCCCTAGAATCCGGTAGGGCGCCATCTCGACATCCAGCTTTTTCTTCATCGTGGCTTTGACGTCGATTTCTGTCAGCACGCCGAAGCCCTGAGTGGCCAGTGCGGCACGGGTCCGCGCGTCCACTACATCAAAATGCGCGCCTGTGATCAGCCGGTTGATTGTATAGTCCATCGGGTTTCCTTTCGACTATTTGCGCAAGTATTTGACCAGCGCCGCAATCGCGAGGCCGACCAGCACAAGGGTGACTATCATCCAGAGCCAGCCGAATCCCATTCCAAATCCCATACCGTAGCCGTTCATCTTCATGACCTCCTGATCTGTGTTGGGATTCCTCCCGCTAACGGGAGCTTTGCCCAGTTAGCGGGAGAAAAAAGGCGCGTCAGTCGTTGTTCATCATCCCATGACCCATGCCCGGCATGTTGCCCTGCTGCCCGCCCATGTGGCTTTGCATCATTTCTGCCATGGCGGCCATTTCAGCCTCGGTCACCTGCGCGTCACCG
>NZ_JAUXZE010000035.1 GCF_030694085.1 Tabrizicola sp.
CCGAAGTAACGTGACCCACAAGTAGTGAAGCTGACACCTAGATCATCGGGTTTCCCCTACTAGGCCGATATGCTGCGATCAGACGCCGATGCGCCCAAACCGCCCGCATATCCCTTCATTAACCAACAAGATTCAAAGAGCGCGGACACAAAACACGCAGCACACCAGAACTTCTGGCGTACCTGCCGTCTTGCCTCCAGATTGTCTTGCGGTGGTCTTCGCCGCCGCTTCCCGTCCCTTCCGTTCCGCGTTTCCGCTTCTCTTCCGCTTCGGTGAGGGGGCTTTTACGTCCCGACCTCGGGACCCGCAAGCAGAAAATGACGGGAAGATGACGATTTTTTCGGAACACCCATCTTCCTGCATAGTTTCAAGGCGTTATGACCGTACGCCCGCCAGTGTCAGGGGGTCGTGCGTCACCCTGCCCCCGGCAATCGTCAGCGCGATTCCCGTCTTTCCCAGCTGTTCGGCCGGAATCGCCTCGATATCCCCGTCGATCAGCACAAGGTCGGCCGCCATTCCTGCCCGCAGTGTCCCGGTCAAGCCCTCCATATGCGCCGCCCAGGCACCCCCGGACGTGTAGGCCCGCAGCACCTCCATCAGTCCGACTCGTTCGTCCTGGCAGCCGTCGTAGGGCGCGCGCGTCAGCGCCGCCTGGATGCCGCGCATCACGCTGACGTCCGTCACCGGCCAATCCGACGCAAAGGCCAGATGTGCACCGTGATCGGCCAACGTCCTGGTAAGGTAGGCGTCCCGCCACCGCTCGCGATGGAACACATGGGCCATAGTCGACATCGGAAAGTCCATCGCCCCCGGCGGATGCGGCGGCTGCACGCTTGCCGTGATCCCCAGCGCCCCCAGCCTTGGCACGTCCGCGCGATCGATCAGTTCGATATGTTCGATCCGGTGGCGCAGGTCGGGCCGACCGGCCGCCTCATACCCGTCGATGGTCTGCCGCACTGCGCCATCGCCGATGGCATGGACCGCGATCTGCAGGTCCCGGGCCGAGATTTCCCGGCAGACAGCTTCAAATCGATCAGGCTCGAACAGAGGTGCTCCGGTCTCGGTCGTGCCGGGATAGGGATGCAGCATATAGGCGGTGCGGCTGTCCACCACGCCGTCCATGAACATCTTCACGAATCCGCTCGTCACCCACTCCCCGGTGAACTCCGCCGCCATCGCGGAGGCCCGGTCCAGCTCGGACAGCTCCATATGCGGCTTGAAGTGGAACGGCACCTTGACCCGCGCGGTCAGCCGCCCCTCCGCCTCCATCTCTTTCAGCAGCACGCAGGTGTAGCGGTTGCCATCCATGTTCACCATGCTGGTGATCCCGTGCATCGCACAATGCGCCAGACCCGCCGCCACCTTCTCCTTGTCCTTGGCGCGCTGAGCGGCATCGGGCCAGGGCTCCGGCTCGCCCCCGGTCGCGATGCCCAGCTGCAGATGCAGGTCCCCGGTCAGCGCCAGCACCGGGCTGAACGCCTCGAATTCCAGAAGCTCCCCCGTCGCCTTGCCATCCGCCCCCATGACAATGACGTGTCCTTTGGGCATCGCCGCACCCTGCAACAGGCCGGCAGCCTGCAAGGCCGCCGTATTCGCCCAGACCGTATGGTGGTCCGGCGCCATCATTGCGATGGGGCGGTCCGCGATCACCTTGTCCAGATCATGCCTGGTGACCGGATGCTCCAGGATCTCATAGGCTGCCCCCTGCGCCATCAACAGGGGCAAACCTGGGTTCTTCGCTGCATAAGCCCGAAAGAGCCTCGCCAACTCGTCGAACCCGGACACACCGCCCAACTGCAACTGCGACAGCTCGTTGCCGCCCAACACCAGATGGAGGTGGCTCTCCACGAACCCAGGCAACAACGTCCGCCCCGCCGCATCCACGACCCGCGTCCCCGGCCCCGCCAGAGCCTCCACTTCGGCCCGGTCTCCGACCGCCAGGATGTGCCCGCCCGCAAAGGCCACCGCCTCCGCCCGAGAGCGCCCCTCGTCCATCGTCAGGACCTTGGCATTGGTGATGATCATCTCAGGCTGCATCGCCCCACCTTTCATCTTTGCATAAGTATCCCGGGGTCCGGGGCAGCGCCCCGGCGCTCAGCCCCGCGCGACCCGTTCGGCCATGACACACAGCATCTCGAACATCAGCGAAATCCCCAGCCAGGCCGTCCCGCCCGACTGGTCGAAGGGCGGCGAGACCTCGACCAGATCCGCGCCCACGACATCCAGCCCGCGCAGCCCCCGCGCCACCTGCAACGCCTGCCAAGACGTCGGCCCGCCCACCTCCGGCGTTCCCGTGCCGGGAGCAAACGTCGGGTCCACAAAGTCGATGTCATAGGTGACATAGACCGGCCCTTGCCCCACGATCTCCCGTGCCTCGACCATCACGTCCTCGGCCCCCCGCGCATGGAACTCGGCGATCGGGATGATCCTGATGCCGTTGGCGGCGGCAAAGTCCCAGTCCTCGCGCCCGTAGGCCGTGCCGCGGATGCCGATCAGGCAATAGCGCTTGGGGTCGATCAGCCCCTCCTCCACCGCCCGCCGGAACGGAGTCCCGTGATTGTACCGGGACGTCCCGAAATAGACGTCATTCAGGTCGGTATGGCTGTCGAACTGGATCATCCCTACCGGCCGCGCCTTCGCGACGGCCCGCAGGATGGGAAGCGAGCACAGATGGTCCCCGCCCCCCGTCAACGGCCTGATCCCCGCCGCAACCACGCGGGAATAGAACGCCTCCATCCGCGCCATCGAATCCATCAGGTCGGCAGGGTTCGGCGCCACGTCCCCCAGGTCCGCGCAGCGCGCCAGTTCGAACGGAGCCACCCAGGTCGCCCCGTTCATCGCCCGGATCATCGTCGACAGGTCCCGCAACTGGCGCGGCCCGTGGCGCGGCCCCGGCCGGTTGGTCGTCCCGCCGTCCCAGGGCGCTCCGATCAGGCCGATCTGAACCTCGGAAAAACGGGGATGGTCGAACGGCACATGCGGCAACCGCATGAAGGTCGGCACCCCGGCAAAGCGTGGCAGATCAAAGCCCGAGACCGGCTGGAAGAACGTATCCGTCATGCGTGACCCCCTGATTCCCCCGCCATCTGATCAAACGGGCCCCGCCTTGTCAGCCCCGCTTGCGACATCGCGGACGGGGAAAGCTGCCGCCTGGGCATCGCGGGCCTTGACCCGACCCCGCCGATCCCCCCTTATCCAAGGAACCCATTCCTTCAGGATATGCCGATGTTCTCCAAGACCTCCGACCCGACCTCAGCCCCGCCTGTGCCGCGCCCTTCTGCGCCCGGCACCAACTCGGCCCGCTCGGTCCTCGGCGCAGACCTGCGCATCACCGGCGAGATCACCTCCTCAGGCTCGGTCGAGATTCTGGGCGAGATCGAAGGCAACATCACGGCCAATGGCCTCATCATCGGGCAGGAGGGCCGGGTAAAAGGCTCGATCACCGCCCACACGGTCGAGGTGAAGGGCAAGTTCGACGGCAAGGTCTCGTGCGAAAGCTTCACGCTGCGCGCCTCGTCCGAAGTGAAGGCCGACGTGAACGCGACCGCCCTGGTCATTGAAAGCGGCGCCCGGATCGAGGGACGCTTCACCAAACCCAAGGTCTAGGCCGGCGGGATCGAATAGGTCAGGCTCGCCCGGGCGACCGGCTCGGGCGCGCCCTCGCTGAAGACCATGACATCGCCCACCGCCAGGGTCCGGCCCAGCTTCAGCACCCGCGCCTCGCCCAGCAGGTCACGACCTGCGGCGGGCTTGCGCATGAAATCCACCGCACAGTTCGTCGTCACCGCCAGCGCCACCGGCCCGATCCGCGCCAGGATGGCCAGGTACATCGCCACATCCGCCAGCGAAAAGATCGACGGCCCGCTCACCGTGCCGCCCGGCCGCAGGTGCCGCTCTGCCACCTTCAGACGCAGCACCAACCCCTCCGGCCCGACGCGCTCCACCGCGAAATCCGCCGCCAACTGGCCGAAGTCCCGCACCAGAAAGGCGCTCAAAGCCGCCTGATCCATCCTAAGCTGCATCTTCCCCTCATGCGCTGCCCGACCTAGACTGGCGTCAGCCAAAGCGGGATGCAATGAGGGGGATGCAATGACCGACAGCCTGATCCGGCGCCACGACCAGGATGGCATCGCCACCCTGACCCTCGCATCGCCGCAGACGCTGAACGCGCTCTCCACGCCCATGCTGATGGCCCTGGCCGAGACCTTCGCCGCCTGTGCCATCGACGACCGCGTCCGCGTCGTGATCCTGGCGGCCGAGGGCAAGGCTTTCTCTGCCGGCCACGACCTGAAAGAGATGCAGTCCTTCCGCACCGCGCCGGACGGGGGCGAGGCGCAGTTCCATGCGCTTTTCGACCGCTGCGCAGATGTCATGCAGCAGATCGCCGCCCTGCCACAGCCGGTGATCGCCCAGGTCCAGGGCGTCGCCACTGCCGCCGGCTGCCAGCTGGCTTGCACCTGCGACCTGATCGTTGCCTCGCAAACCGTGCGCTTCGGGGTGAACGGCATCAACCTTGGCCTCTTCTGCGCGACCCCCGCCGTCGCCCTGACCCGCCGCCTGGCCCCCGGTGCCGCCTTCGAGCTTCTCACCACCGGCGAGTTCCTTTCGGCCGAGCGCGCTTATGCGATGGGCGTCGTCAACCGCCTTGCCCCGCCCGACCAGCTGGAAGCCGAAACCCTCAAACTTGCCCAGACCATCGCGTCGAAAGACCCCGCCGCAATCCGGCTTGGCAAACGCGCCTTCCAGGCCCAGCTGGGCCAGCCCCTGCGCGACGCCTACGCCGTCGCGGGCAGCCTCATGGTGGAAAACGTCATGCTCCCCGACACCGCCGAGGGCATCCAGGCCTTCATCGAGCGGCGTCCAAAGGCCTGATCCGGTTCAGCCGTCAAACCTCTCGCGCCGCAGCAGCAGAAGCGCCATCAGCGCCAGCCCCGTGACCGCCAGCGCAAGGCACACGGCATAGACCAGCCCCGGCCCTCCCAGCGCAAGAAGCCCCGCCCCGACCGACGGCGCTGCGGCCGAGGCCAGGATCGGCGCCACTGCCGCCGCCCCCGAAATCGCGCCAAAGCCCTGACGGCCCAGGGTCTCGGCGATCAGCACCGGCCGCAGGATCGACGTCAGCCCGAGCCCCGCACCCTGTGCCACGGCGAAACCGAAGATCAACAGCGGCGCGGCCCCGGCAAGCCATAGCAGCACCCCGGCCACGACAATCCCGCCCAGCGAGGCCATCGTCGCCTGCGTCGTCGTCACCCGCGCCCCAGCCGCCAGCAGAACCAGCCGCCCGGCCACTTGCGCGGGGCCGATACAGGCCGCCGCCAGCGCCGCAAGCCCCGGTGCGGCGCCCCGGTCGGCAAACAGGATCAGCGCATAGGTGATCAGGATGCCGTGGTTCAGGTAGACCGCCAGGAAGCCCACGGCAATGATCCAGAAGGCGGGTTTGCGCAACGCGGCCTGCAGAACTCCGGGCGGGTTGGGCGGCACGGCCTGATCTGCCCGCTCGCGCTGGCGCAACTGCCGGACCGCCAGGGCGTTCAGCGGCATCGCCAGCAGGACCAGACCCGCAAAGACGATCAGCGCGCCCTGCCCGCCCAGGGCGCTGCCCAGCCAGTGCCCCAACGGAAAGGCCAGCGTGCCCGCAAACCCGGCGACCAGAGTGACGCTGGTGATCGCGGCCCGCGCTCCATCCCCCAGGCGCCGGGTCAGGAAGGCGAAACAGGTCTCGTACAGGCTGCCCGCCTGCGCGACCCCGATCAGCGCCCAAAGTGCCAGCCATCCGGCCAGGCTGCCCGCCAGCCCCAGGCCCGCCACGCCCAGCGCGCACAGCCCCGGCAGCCAGATCAGCATCTCGCCACCCAGACCCCGGTCCACCAGCCGTCCGGTGAAGGGCGTCAGCGCCGCCATGATCAGGAAGGCCAGCGTCGGCCCCAGCGCCAGCTCACCCTTGGTCCAGCCCGTAGCCGCCACAAGGTCGGGCAAGAGCGCCGGGAAGGAATAATAGCAGCCCGCATAGATCAGCGTCTGCCCCACTGCCAGCAGCCAGACCGCCATGCCGCCCGACTCGATCACGGCCATCTGCCTGTCGCAATCTGCCAGAGCCCGTCCCCGCTCGACTTCGTCTCCTCGTCGGAGCAACCGCCGCGAGGAGTGACGAAGTCATCGACGAGCAGCCCCATGCGGGGGAGCTGGCCAAATCTTGCGATTTCCTTAACGCCCACGGCCAAGCCCTTGAAATCCAATCATGTCCCGCATTTGTCCACTGTGGACACTCCGGCCTCAGACCCCGTAGATCTCGCCGAACTTGGCCTCCAGATAGTCCAGAAGCGGCGCCTCCGACGGTTCGAACCCGCAGGCCCGCCGCACGACATCCCGAGGTTCATACAAGCCTCCATGCCGCTGCAGCCGCTCCCGCAGCCAGCCCGTCGCAGCACTGACGTCACCCTTCGCCATCATCCCGTCCAGCCCCGGAATATCAGCCCGCAGCGCCTTCACCAGGCACCCCGCATAGACATTCCCCAGCGTGTAGGTCGGGAAGTATCCGAACAGCCCACAGGACCAGTGCACGTCCTGCAGCATCCCGTTCGACGGTCGATCCACCGCCACCCCGAAATCGGCGCGGAACCGGTCGTTCCAGGCGGCCTCAAGGTCTTCGACCTGCAACTCCCCCTTGATCAGCGCCCGCTCCAGATCGAACCGCATCATCACATGCAGGTTGTAGTGGATCTCGTCCGCCTCGGTTCGGATGTACCCCGGATGCACCCGGTTCACCGCCTTGTAGAACCCGTCCGCATCCCCGATCCCGAAGTCGCCGAACACCTCGCGCATGCGCCCGTAGAGCCATCCCGTGAACGCCCGGCTCCGCCCCAGCTGATTTTCGTACGACCGACTCTGGCTTTCATGCACCCCCATCGACACGCCCTGCCCGATCGGGGTCAGCGCATAGGCCGGATCGATCCCCTGCTCATAAGCGGCATGCCCGACCTCGTGGATCGTCGAATAGAAACAGTTGAACGGGTCCGTCTCGGCCACCCGCGTCGTGATCCGCACGTCATGGCCCGACCCGGAGGAGAACGGATGCACCGCCAGATCGACCCGGCCCCGCGACCAGTCATAGCCGAAGACCGTTGCCAGTTCCCGGCTCAGTGCCATCTGGTCGTCCTGCCCGAATGTCCCGACGATACCCTTCGGAGCCTCGGCACCCAGCACCTTGCCCCGCAGCGCCACAAGCCGGGGCCGCATCGCATCGAACATCGCCGCTATCGTCGCCCCGGTCATCCCCGGCTCGTAGTCGTCGACCAAGGCGTCATAGGGGTCTCCCCCTGCCGCCAGCGCAGCGCCTTCCGCCCGCTTCAGCTCAACCACCTTCCGCAGCGTCGGCAGGAACCCCGCCACATCCTCGCGTCCCCGGCACTCCGCCCAGACACCTTGCGCCAGTGACATCGTCTTCGCGATCTCTTCGGCCAGCTTCGCCGGAACCTTCATCGTTCGCGCGTAGGAGCGCCGAATCTGCCGCAGCTGCGCCTCGCCCACCGGACTGGGAGCCTTCGCCGCCGCCAGCCACTCCGCCAGCCGCGGATCGGTCCGCCGCGCGTGCAATACCCCTTCCAGCGCCCCGATCTCCTCGGCCCGCTGACCCGCGCTGCCTTCGGGCATCACCGTCTCCTGGTCCCAGCCCAGACGGCCGGCGACCTGCGTCAAAGCCTCGGTCTGGCGCTGGAACGCCATCAGATCATCATACGCGTTCATGCCGTGCCTTCCCGGATCGACCCCGCCACGGGGAATTGAGACAAGTGCCGCGCCCGCAGGATCAGCACCCAAAGGATCACCGCGCCGATCTGGTGGGTGATCGCGACATGGACATGCGCCACGGTCAAGACCGTTGCGATTCCCAGCGCCATCTGCACCACCAGCATCGCCATGACCTGATGGAACGCGGACTGCGTGGCCTGATAGGCCGACCGCCGTCCGCGAAGCCAGACCACGATGCCGAAGACGAACAGAAGATAGCCCGACATCCGGTGGATGAACTGCACGAGGCCGGGGTTCTCGAAGAACGCATGCCAGACGGCCAGACTGCCGCCCTGCCCGTCCGGCACATAAAAAGCGTCCGCCGGGAAGAACTGCCCGTTCATCAGGGGCCAGGTCGGGAAGGCGCGGCCCGCGTCGATCCCGGCCACAAGCGCGCCCAAGAGGATCTGCAGGAAGGTGAAGTGCATCAGGCCGGTCGAAAGCGAGTAAAGCTTCGCCTCCCGCCCACGCCGTGCGGTCATCAACTCTGCCTCGGTCCGCCCAAGCAGGAAGACATACCAGGCCAGGAACCCCAGGATCACGAAGGCCAGGCCCAGATGGGTTGCCAGGCGATACGAGGCCACGTCCACTCTGTCTCCTGACAAGCCGGATGCAACCATCCACCACCCGATCGCCCCCTGCGCACCGCCAAGCGCGCCAAGCAGCAAAAGCCGTCCGGTCCAGCCTGGCGGTATCTGGCGTGCGACGGCAAAGCCCAGAAAACCCACGGCCCAGACCAGCCCGATCAACCGGCCAAGCTGTCGGTGACCCCATTCCCACCAGTAGATGAACTTGAACTCTTCAAGGCTCATGCCCTTGTTCTGCAATTGATATTCCGGGATCGCCCGGTACTTCTCGAACTCCGAATCCCAGGTTGCCTCGTCCATCGGTGGCAGGGCCCCGGTCACGGGCCGCCACTCTGTGATCGACAACCCGCTGTCCGTCAGCCGCGTCAGCCCGCCCACCGCGATCATGGTTGCAACCATCAGGAAAAGCGCCACCAGCCAAAGCCGTATGCCGCGCCGAGCCCCCTTGGGCCGCGCGTCGATCCCCCCGCCCGAGGGCACCACAGGGGCCTTCTCATCCGCCCCGACCTCTTCGAAAATGCTGCGCTTCGTGGCCATCCGATGAACCTTTCCGTCTTGGGCCGGACACTAGGCCCGCCCTCCCTCGCCTTCAAGGCCCTGCGGCAATGCTGCGGGACCGCTTCTCGACAACTTCGTCTCTCGTCGCTGCGGCCCAGGTCTTGCGACGAGAAGACGAAGTCGAACGAGGAGCCTCCCCCACGCCCGCCGCTTGAGCATCCGCCCCGCTTCCTGTATCCCCGCGTTTTGATCCCTGCCCGAAAGCCCGACCCATGAAGTTCCTCGACCTCGCACGCGTCTACATCCGCTCTGGCGGCGGCGGGGCCGGCTGCGTGTCGTTCCGGCGCGAGAAGTTCGTAGAATTCGGCGGGCCAGACGGCGGCGACGGCGGCCACGGCGGGTCAGTCTGGGCGGAGGCTGTCGAGGGGCTGAACACGCTGATCGACTACCGCTACCAGCAGCATTTCTTCGCCAAGTCCGGCCAGCCCGGCATGGGCAGCCAGAAGACCGGCAAGACTGGCGACGACATCACCTTGAAGGTCCCCCTGGGCACCGAAATCCTGGACGAGGACGAGGAAACCGTTCTCGCCGACCTGACCCGCGTCGGGCAGCGCGTGCTCTTGGCCCAGGGTGGCAACGGCGGCTGGGGCAACCTGCGGTTCAAATCCTCGACCAACCGCGCGCCCGCCCGCGCCAACCCCGGTCAGGACGGCATCGAGCGTACGATCTGGCTGCGGCTGAAACTGATCGCCGATGCCGGCCTTGTCGGTTTGCCGAACGCGGGGAAATCCACATTCCTTGCGGCCGTGTCGAACGCCCGGCCGAAGATCGCGGACTACCCCTTCACCACACTGGTCCCGAACCTGGGCGTCGTCGGCATCGACGGGCATGAATTCGTCATGGCCGACATTCCCGGCCTGATCGAGGGCGCATCGGAAGGCCGTGGTCTTGGAACCCAGTTCCTGGCGCACGTCGAACGCTGCAAGGTCCTGTTGCACCTCGTCGATGGCACATCCTCGACCATCACCGCCGACTACCGCACCATCGTGACCGAGCTTGAGGCCTATTCCGACCTTCTCGGCGACAAGTCGCGGATCGTGGCATTGAACAAGACCGACGCGATGGACGCCAAGCAGATCAGCGACCGGCGCCGCGCGTTGGAGAAGGCGTCCGGCGGCCCGGTCCACGTGATTTCCGGCGTCTCCGGCAAGGGTCTGCCCGAGGTGCTGCGCGCGCTTTACGCCACCATCACCGCCGCCGCCCCGGTCAAGGAGACAGGCCCGTGGCAACCCTGACCGCCAGTCTGACGGCCCCGGATATTCGCCACGCGAAGCGGTTGGTGGTGAAGATAGGGTCAGCCCTCCTCGTCGACCGCAAGACCGGGCTCAAGCACGACTGGCTCTCCGCGCTGGCGCTGGATGTGGTCGAGGCCAAGGCGCGCGGCACCGACGTCGTCCTCGTCTCCTCCGGCTCGATTGCGCTGGGTCGCAAGGTGCTGAACCTCGGCACCGGGGTCCTGACGCTGGAACAATCCCAGGCAGCGGCCGCAGTCGGGCAGATCCGTCTGGCCCGCGCCTATGAGGAAGTCCTGGCCCCGCACGGCATCACCACCGCGCAGGTGCTGGTGACGCTGGAGGATACCGAGGACCGCCGCCGTTACCTGAACTCACGCGCGACGATGGAGACACTGCTGGGGCTGGGCGTTGTGCCGATCGTGAACGAGAACGACACCGTGGCAACCGACGAGATCCGCTTCGGCGACAATGACCGCCTCGCAGCACAGATCGCGGTGACCGTGGGTGCGGACCAGCTGGTCCTCCTGTCAGACGTCGACGGCTTCTACACCGCCAACCCGAAGGAAGATGCCAGCGCCGCCCGCTTTGACGTGGTGGATACGATCACCCCCGAGATCGAGGCGATGGCGGGCGATCCGATCAGCGGGTTGTCCAAGGGCGGGATGAAGACCAAGCTTCTGGCCGCCAAGACCGCCATCGCGGGCGGTTGCGCGATGGCGATCATGGAAGGGTCCACCCTGCGGCCGCTCAAGGCGCTGGCCGAGGGCGCGACCCGTACCTGGTTCGTCCCGTCCGCCGACCCGCATGTCGCGCGGAAACGCTGGATCAATGCGATGAAGCCGAAGGGCGAACTCGTGCTGGACGCAGGCGCGGTGGCGGCGTTGCGCGCCGGGAAAAGCCTTCTGCCAGCAGGGGTTACGAAAGTCGCCGGCAGCTTCGGACGCGGTGAGCCGGTGGCGATCCTGTCGCCCGAAGGAGTGGTTCTCGGCAAGGGTCTGGTGCGCTATACCTCGACTGAGGCCCGCAAGATCGCCGGGCACCGGTCGGGCGAGATCGAGGCGATCCTTGGCTATCAGGGCCGCGCGGCGCTGGTGCATCGGGACGACATGGTGGTTTGAGGGCCCCAAATTCCTTCGAAGGAATTTGCAAAAGTTTTCGAAAACTTTTGCGCCCCACATGAAACGGAGCGACAGAATGGACGGCCAGTTCACCGATCTGATGACCGATATCGGCCAGAAGGCCCGCGCGGCTGCAGCAGAGCTTGCCTGTGCCTCCTCGGAACGGAAAGCGGCCGCCCTGATCGCCGCCGCCGATGCCGTCTGGAACCGGCGGCAGGAAATCTTCGACGCCAACACGCTCGACCTCGACGCCGCCGATCAGCGGGGCATCACCCCTGCCATGCGCGACCGCCTGCGCCTCGACGACACCCGCCTGCGCGGCATCGTCGATGCGCTGCGCCAGATCGCCGAACAGAAAGACCCGGTGGGCCGCATCCTCGCCGAATGGGACCGCCCGAACGGGTTGCACATCCAGCGCGTTGCCACGCCCCTGGGCGTCGTCGGCGTGATCTACGAATCCCGCCCCAACGTCACCGCCGACGCAGGTGCCCTGTGCCTGAAATCCGGCAATGCCGTGATCCTGCGCGGCGGGTCGGAAAGCTTCGAGACTTCCGAGGCGATCCATTCCTGCATGGTCGACGGCCTGAAATCCGCGAACCTGCCCCTGACCTCGATCCAGTTCATCCCGACCCGCGACCGCGAGATGGTGACGGCCATGCTGCAGGCCACCAACTATATTGATGTCATCGTCCCCCGTGGTGGCAAGGGCCTTGTCGGCCTTGTCCAGCGCGAGGCGCGTGTCCCGGTTTTCGCCCACCTTGAAGGGATCTGCCACGTCTACGCCGACCGCGACGCCGACCTTGAGAAAGCCCGCCGCGTGGTCCTGAACGCCAAGACCCGCCGCACCGGCATCTGCGGCTCGGCCGAGTGCCTGCTGATCGACTGGCAGTTCTACACCAAGCATGGTGCCGTGCTGATCGAAGACTTGCTGAAAGCTGGCGTCGAGGTTCGCACCGAGGGCGAGTTGCTGAAGATCCCGGGCACGAAGAAAGCTGCGCCGGATGATTTCGGGCGCGAATTCCTGGACATGATCATCGCGGCCAAGCTGGTTGACGGCGTGGACGAAGCCATCGCCCATATCCGCAAATATGGCTCCAGCCATACCGAGGCGATCCTGACCGAGAACGACGCCGCCGCGCAGCGTTTCTTCGACCGTCTGGATTCGGCGATCCTGATGCGCAATGCCAGCACCCAGTTTGCCGATGGCGGCGAGTTCGGGATGGGCGCAGAGATCGGCATCGCCACCGGAAAGATGCATGCCCGCGGTCCCGTCGGGGCCGAGCAGCTGTGCAGCTTCAAGTATCTGGTGACCGGCGACGGGACGATCCGCAGCTAGAAGGTCAGCCGGATCGTCGTCTCGCCGATTTCGGTGATCAGCCTGCGGCCCTGCCGCGCCAGCTCGTCCGGGACCAGCGCGAAATGCACCTGCGCCGCCCCGATCTCGGCCGGTGCGCGCGGTTCGGTCAACACTTCCCACAGCGCGGGGTCCACCTTCAGTCTTGGCGCCTCGGCTTGGATCGACCAGCCCGCATCGCCACGGAACACGCTGACCTTGCCGCCATAGGCCAGCGCACTTTCCAGGCATTGCAGAAGCAGGAACACCAGCCGCACCTCGCGCCGCGACAGGTCGGTGGGGCTGGTCCAGCCGTATGCAACCCGCCCCCCGCGCGACAGGTCGCCCAGGATCGAGGCCACTTCGGATCGCGCGATCCGCTGGTCACTGGACGCCTGACCGAAGCAGATGCGGAAGAACCGGATCCGCGCGTTGGCATTCGCCACGCTTTCCGAGATCAGCGCCATCTCGGGGCGCGTGGCGCCCGGTTCCATGGCCAGAAGCTCCACGCCGTTGCCTATCGCCCCGATCGGGCTGATAAGGTCGTGGCAAATGCGCGAGGCGATCAGGGCAGCTAGGTCAGGCTTCTCTTGCATCTTCAAACCGGGGCAAAGGACGGGAAATGACGGCAATTCTGGAACCGGGCATGCTGGTGCGCCACCCGGATCAGCCGGACTGGGGTCTGGGTCAGGTACAGTCGAACATCGACAACAAGGTGACAGTGAACTTCGAACATGCCGGGAAGGTCGTGATCGACAGCAAGCGCGTCTTCCTTTTGCCGGTGGCGGGCTCTGATCACCCATAGTGCGAATCTCCGGCCGAAACTCAACCGGGAATTGCTGCGCCTTTTGCACGCAGGGCCAAATGGTTGCAATGCCGCCAGCCCATGTCTAAGTCAGGTCAGCCGAAGCCTCAGCGATGCCGATGACCATCGAAGCGCCCCCCTACGCCGTCCGGCTGGCCACCACGCCCGAGGACCTGACCGCGGCGCAGGCGCTGCGCTACCAGGTCTTTGTGCAGGAGCTTGGCGGCAATGGCCCGATGGTGGACCATGACCGGGGCCTTGAACGCGACGCCTTCGACCCGTTCTTCGACCACCTGATCCTCGTCGACCGCCGCATCGACCCCGCCAGCCATGCCCATGTCATCGGTGCCTACCGGGTGCTGCCCTGCGACCGCCGCCCCGCCGCCGGGCGCTTCTATTCCGAGACCGAATACGACCTGACCCCCCTCCTCGCCTCGGGTCGCAAGCTTCTTGAACTCGGCCGGTCCTGCGTCCATGCCGACCATCGCGGCGGAACGGCGATGTTCCACCTGTGGAACGGGCTGGCCGAATACGTCCTGGACCGCGGGATCGAGATCCTCTTCGGTGCGGCAAGCTTCCACGGCACCGACATCGCCGCCCTGGCCGAACCGCTGTCGTGGCTCTATCGTCACCACTTGGCGCCCTCTTCGATGCGGGTCCGCGCCCTCCCCCCGGGCCGGCAGGAGATGGACCTGATCCCCGCCGACCGCCTGGACCGTCGCGCCGCGATGGCGGCCACCCCGGCGCTGATCAAGGCCTACCTCAGGCTCGGCGGCTTTGTCGGCGACGGCGCCTGGATCGACCGCGACTTCAACACGACCGATGTCTGCCTGGTGATGGACACCGGCCAGATGTCGGCCCGCCACCGCGAATTCCTGGTCCGAAGGGCGGGCGCATGACCGCCTGGAAAGACATCCCGCCGCCACCCTTGCGCATCACCCCGCTTGGCTGGCTTCGGGTGCTCTGGCGCGGCGCGCTGGTCGGCTCGGTGACCTATGGTGGGCTTCTGGTGCTCCTCGCCGTGCGCCTAGTCGAATGGCCGCTCTTTGGTCAGGCCAGGCCGGTGACGCCGCATATCACCAAGGCGGTCTGCCGTCTGGCGCTTTTCCTTTTGCGGCTGCCGCTCACCATCCACGGCCGCCCGATGACCCGGCCCGGGGCGATCGTCGCCAACCATTCCTCCTGGCTTGACATCTTCGTCCTGAATGCTGCCCAGACCGTATACTTCGTCGCCAAGTCCGAAGTCGCGGGGTGGCCCGGCATCGGCTGGCTGGCCCGTGCGACGGGAACCGTCTTCATCGCCCGCAAGGGAACCGAAGCGAAGAAACATCAGGAAATCTTCGAATCCCGCCTGCAGGCCGGTCACCGGCTTTTGTTCTTCCCCGAGGGCACCAGCACGGACGCGATCCGCGTTCTGCCCTTCAAGTCGACGCTCTTCGAGGCGTTCTTTTCCCCCGCCCTGGAACGCACGATGCACATCCAGCCGGTGACCGTGATCTTCCATGCGCCCCAGGGCGAAGATCCCCGGCACTACGGCTGGTGGGGCGACATGGAGTTCGCAGGCCACCTGCTGAAAATGCTTGTCACCCCGCAGCATGGGCGGGTCGAGGTGATCTTCCACCCCGAAGTTCCGGTGGACGCGTTCGAGAACCGCAAGGTGCTGGCCCAGCATTGCGAGCGCGTGATCCGCACGGCGCATGTCAAAGCGGAAGCGTAGGGTGGGCGCTATCGCCCACCCTACTCGCGCGCGTCAGACCTGCCGCAGCACCTTCGCCAGCGGGCGACCCTTCGCAAGCTCGTCCACCAGCTTGTCCAGGATGCGGATCTCGCGCATCAGGGGCTCCTCGATCTCTTCGATCCGTACACCGCAGATCACCCCCGTCACCTTCTCCCGCGCCGGGTTAAGCGCTGGCGCTTCGGCAAAAACGCGCTGGAAATCGTGACCCTCGGCCAATACACGGGCAAGGCTCGTCTCCCCATGTCCAGTGAGCCAGCCGATCACTTGGTCAAGGTCCGCCTTTGTCCGGCCCTTCCGCTCCAGCTTGGCAAGATACAGCGGGTAAACGCTGGCAAGGCTCATCGAATAGATCCGGTGCACCATCTTGTCGTCCTCCCGCCCTCCATTGAGTAGATTGGGCGATCCGCCCACCCCGCTTCAGCGCAGACGACGCAGCAGCTCCAGAGACGGCTCCCCGGTCACCGGGACTCCGACGCTGGCCTGATACGCACTGATTGCCGCCTTGGACTTGGACCCGATCACCCCGTCAGACCCCTCGGTATCGAAGCCCCGCGCCGTCAGAAGGCGCTGCAACTCCTGCCGGTCGGCCTTGGTCATGCCGCTTGCATCCGGCCCGAAACTGGCCTGTACCGGCCCCCGGCCGAGGATGCGGTCCGACAGATGCCCGACGCCGATCGCATAGTTTTGCGCATTGTTATAGCGCAGAATGGTGGCGAAGTTCTGCGTCAGCAGGAAATGCGGCGCGCCGCCCGCGTTACCGCCCGCGATGATCGACCCGTCCGCCAATGCCCGCCCATCGGCCGACCGCACGCCCAGGCCCTGCCAGTCCGCCGCCGAGCGTCCCTTGCCACGACCCAGTAGTCCGGCGTTGAACCCTGCGGGCAGGACAACCTCCATCCCCCAGGGCAGACCGCGCGTCCAGCCCGACCGATTCAGGTAGGCCGCCGTGGAGGCAAGCGAATCCGTCGGGTCCTCGCCCCAGATGTCACGTCGCCCGTCGCCGGTGAAATCCACCGCATAGGCAAGATACGACGTCGGGATGAACTGGGTGTGCCCCATCGCACCGGCCCAGCTTCCGACCATCCCACCGGCCGAGACATCGCCCGCCTGCAGGATCTTCAGCGCCGCGACAAGCTGGCTTTCAAAGAACTCGCCCCGCCGCCCGTCATAGGCCAGCGTCGACAGGGCCGAGATCACCGGCACATTGCCGCGCCGGGTGCCGAAAAAGCTTTCCAGCCCCCAGACCGCCGCGACCACATGGCCCTCGACGCCATAGCGGCTTTCGATGGCCTGAAGGGTGCTGCCGTATTGCGCGAACTTCTGGCGGCCCAGCGAAACCCGTTCGTCCGAGGCGGCAATGTTCAGATAGTCCTCCAGACTACGCTTGAATTCGGTCTGGTTGCGGTCCTTCTCGATCACCTCGGGCAAGAAACCCGCGCCACGAAACGCCGCGTCGACCGTGGCCGGGGAAATCCCGCGTGACACCGCGCGGCCCTTGAATCCGTCGACCCAGGCATCCCAGCCGGAATTCGGCACGGCGCGCGGCGCCGGGTCCGGTGCGCGATAGCCGCCGCCACCGCCCCCAGAGCGCCCACCACCGCCGACACAGGCCGACAGAAGTGCCGCCCCGCCCAGGCAAAGCGCCCCGCGCCGGGTGAGAGAGTGTGAAACTGTCGCCTGCTGCATGGTCCTGCCTGCCTTCTGTTCTTGTTGTTCCGCCATGATACAGGCACAGGACCCAAGGCCAAGAGCGCAGGCGCAGGCTGGGCAACATTGCCCACCCCAACCGTGCAACCGGCGCGGCCAACGGGCGCGATCGTGGCTAACCGATCCTGAACGTCCACGCACAAGCCCTTGGCATCATTGACATTGCCAGGGCTGTCCTGCGTGGACAGCCTGCGCTCAGTCGCCTTGCTTCTTCAGCTTGAACGCGATCTGCCGCAGCATCCCGTGAAAGGTCTGCACCTCGGCCCGGGTCAGCCCCAGCCGCCCCCACATGTTGCGCAGGTTGGCCTTCATCCCCTCGACCTTCGTTTCGGGAAAGAAGAACCCCGCCGCATCCAGCCGTTCCTCGAAATGGTCGGCCAGCCGGTCCACCTCCTCGCGGTTGGCGAATTCGGTCCGGGCCAGTTCCATGACTGACGCCGGAACCGTAGCCCCCTGCCGCTGCCATTCATAGCCCATCAGCAGGACACACTGGGCCAGGTTCAGCGACGGAAACTCCGGGTTCACCGGCACCGTCACGATCGCATTGGCCCGGACGATGTCGTCGTTCTCCAGCCCCGCCCGCTCTGGCCCGAATAGCACGCCGACCCGCTTGCCCTCGGCCCCCATCGCGCGGGCCATCTCCATCGCCCGCTCCGGGGTCACGACCTCCTTCACCAGCTCCCGCCCCCGCGCGGTGGTGGCAAAGACGAAATCGCAGTCGGCAATCGCGGCCGGCAGATCAGGGAACAGCCCCGCCTGGTCCAGCAGCCGCCCCGCCCCGGAGGCCATCGCCACCGCCTTCGGGTTCGGCCAGCCGTCGCGCGGCCCCACGACCCGCATCCGCTCCAGCCCGAAGTTCAGCATCGCCCGCGCCGCCGCACCGATGTTCTCGCCCATCTGGGGCCGGACGAGGATGAAGACAGGAGGGATCATGCCAGGACCTTTGCGAAAGCTTCCGCGCCAGATAGGCTAGGCCCCAGCCGCAAGCAAGCATCCCCTGCCGAGGAGAGCCCCGGATGGCCTTCGACCCCGGTCTTGCCCAGACCCTTCGCGACGATCTTGCGAGGGAGCCTGTCACCGAACAGAAAATGTTCGGCGGCCTCTGCTTCCTGTCCGGCGGCCACATGATCTGCGGGTTGCACAAGGGCGGCACGATGTACCGGGTCGGCAAGGACAGCTACAGCGCGGCGCTTGCCCTGCCCGGCGTCCGACCGATGCTGATGGGACAGCGCCTGATGGCCGCGATGGTGCAGCTGTCGCCGGACGACAGCGCCGACGATGCCCGGCGCGCGCCGGTTCTGGCCCTGGCATTGGCCACCGTCCGGGCGCTGCCGCCCAAGGTAGCCAAGCCGAAGAAAGGCTGATAGATCGGCGCGAACCCTTGCCGGAGCCCGCCATGGCCGCTGAAGACCGCCCGCAGATCACCCTGATCACCCCCCCGACCTTTGACCCCGACACCTTCCCGGACAAGATCGGCCTGATCCTCGACGGGGCCGAGATCGCCTGCCTGCGGCTTTCGCTTGCCACACGGGATGAGGACACACTGATGCGCGCCGCCGATGCCGCGCGTGAGGCGGCGCATGCCCGCGACGTGGCGGTTGTGATCGACAACCACCTGATCCTGGCCGAGCGGCTGGGCCTGGACGGCGTCCACATGACCGACGGGTCGCGCAACGTCAGGAAAGCGCGCAAGGACCTTGGCGCCGATGCGATCGTCGGGGCCTTCTGCGGCACCTCGCGGCATGACGGGATGACCGCCGGTGAAGCGGGGGCCGACTATGCCAGCTTCGGCCCGATCGGTGCGACGACCCTCGGCGACGGCAGCCGCGCCGAGTTCGACCTTTTCGAATGGTGGTCCCAGGTGATCGAGGTCCCGATCATCGCCGAAGGGGCGCTGACCGCCGACCTGGTGGCGAAGTTCGGCCCCGTCACCGACTTCTTCGCCGTGGGCGAGGAAATCTGGGGGGCCGAGGAGCCGCTGGCCGCGCTGAAGGCCCTGCTCGCGCCCCTTGGCTGACCGCTCGTCGATGACTTCGTCACTCCTCGCTAGGCGACGAGAAGACGAAGTCGCACGAGGAGCAGAGTTTAGGGGGAAGGGGCGGAGGTCAGCGCGACGGTCACATGCGGCAAGTCCGCACGTCGGGCCCGACAATGCCTGACGTCGCGCCTGGTTTCCACGAACCCCAACTTGCCCAGCACATTGGCCGACCGCTCGTTGCTCTCAAAGTAGCCCGACGTCAGCGGTGCCGCGCTTGCGGCGAAATGCGCTGCCACCAGACAGCGCCCGGCCTCGGTGGCATAGCCAAACCCCTGGGCACGCGGGGCTAGCCAGTAGCCAAGTTCGCCATCCACGATCGACATGATCCCCGCAAAACCTGATCCATGCTCGATGGCAAAGGTTCACCCGGAACGGCGATCTTTGTGAGGAAGTGCCGGAAATCCGCCGCGGTGTAGGGATGCGGCACGACCGCAAGCCACCCCGACACCGCAAGGTCATCGATGCCGTCAAGGACGGCTGCCTCATCCGACGCCGCGACCGGCCGCAAGGCCAGCCGCGCCGTCTGGTGGTGCGTCGCCAGCGCCATCAGTCCAGCTTGCGGATGTAGGTCCAGGTCGGCACGTTCTCGCCCCGCGCGACGGAAAAGCTTTCGGCGTCGCCCAGGTACTGGAAGCCCGCATTGGTCAGAACACGGGCCGAGCCCGGGTTGTCCTGAAACGCTTCGGCAAACATCGTGCAGTTTTTCTGCGGGTTCGCGTTGACCAGCGCCTGTACGGCCTCGGACGCAATTCCGTGGTTCCAGAAAGCCGGGGCAACCCAGAAGGCGACTTCGGACTGGTTGCGGTCCATCGTCTTCAACGAGATCACTCCCAGCACTTCCGGCAGGCCCGAGCGGGTGCCATCCATGACCCAGATGTCCTCGTCCGAGCCGGCGGTCATGGCGCGGGAGCAGAAGGCTTCGGCCGCGCCTGGCGGCAGCGGATGCGGGATGCCCTGGGTCGCATCGGCCACCCGTTTGTCCCCGGCATATAGCGCGAAAAGCCCGGCATCGGACTTGCGCACGGGGCGAAGCGTGAAGCGGTCGGTCGTGATTTCCACCGGAGTGGCGAACTTCTCCAGGATCATGGCTTCCCTCCTTCGAAGCGCATGTAGGGATTGTCGGTTACCCGTGCAATCGCCCCAATGTTTGGCCGTTTCAGGGTCGTGGCATGGCAACCTGCCACATTCCCCGCCCCCACTGCCTGCAACGGCCCGAAAACGAGACGGGGGACCGGCCTTCCGACCGATCCCCCGTCTACAATGCGATTGTAAAGGTTCGGCTTACTCGGCTGCCTCCTGGGCGGGGAGAACCGAAATGAAGGTGCGGCCTTTCAGACCTTTCTTGAAGGTCACGCGGCCCTCGACCTTGGCGAAGATCGTGTGGTCAGTGCCCATGCCGACGCCTTCGCCGGGGAACCAGGTGGTCCCGCGCTGGCGGCAGATGATGTTGCCGGGAATGGCAGCCTGACCGCCAAAGAGCTTGATGCCCAGGCGACGACCGGCGCTGTCGCGACCGTTGCGGGACGAACCGCCTGCTTTCTTGTGTGCCATGCGGTGTTACTCCTGCGCTGCAGCGGCCTTGGCGGCACGCTTCGGTTTCTCGGCCTTTTCGGCGGGCTTGGCCGCACCGGGGGCTTCGTGAGCGACACGGCGCGCGGCAACGGTGCCGACGGCGGCCTTGACGCCCGACTTGTCGGCGCCCTTTTCCAGGACCTCGGTCACGCGCACCAGCGTCAGGTGCTGGCGGTGGCCCTTGGTGCGCTGGGAAGAGTGCTTCCGGCGGCGCTTCACGAAGTGAATGACCTTCTCACCCTTGATCTGGTCGATGACCTCGGCCTGCACGGCCGCGCCTGCAACCATCGGCACACCGATCGTGGTGCCGACCATCAGGATGTCGTTGAACTGGATCTTTTCGCCAGCGACGGCATCAAGCTTTTCAACGCGCAGGACGTCACCCGCCTGCACCTTGTACTGCTTGCCGCCGGTCTTGAGGACCGCAAACATGGGTCTTTCCTTCCATCTCTCCGCGCCCTTTGGCCCCCGACATCTCGGGCGTTCACGGGGTTTCCCCGCCTTCGGACAGCGCGCCCCTGAAGGGCGTCATTGCAAAAAACTTCTCGGGCCGAGAGTCGCCCCTTGGCCCGAGATGCGCGCTTATGCGTCGAAGCCCAGGCGGTGTCAAGCGGGCCGGGTCAGATATCGCGCCCCAGCATCGCCCGTCCGGCCGCGCGGCCAAGGTCCAGAGAAACCTGGCGGAAAACCGTGTCGAAAGCGCCGAACAGCGCCGCGTTCAGCGCTTGTCCCGGCCGGCTTTCCCAGAACTCGACATAGCTTCGGATCTCGGCCTCGGTCAGGGGATGGTAGGCAAGACCGAGATAGGCGTAAAGCCAGGTCGAGGTGTCGGCGCGGACCTGCTCTTCCTGGCCCCAGACGTCCGACAGAAGCTGGTCCTGCGGAATCGCTCCATAGGCACCCGTCTCCGACATGCCGGTCATGAAGGCCAGGCTTCCCGACAGGGCCCCGGCAACGTTCATTTCCAGCAGATCGCCCGCCTCGATCATCCGGCGGATCAGTGCGACCTTGGGGTCCCGACTGGCCGCCGCATCTTCCGCAGCAACGCGCGCCGCCTCTTCGGTGGCCGTGTCGATGAAAGCCCGCCGCGCCTCGATCTCAAGTCCGACGATCTTCTGGCCAAGGTCAGAACCGAAGAAAGCGATGATCGCCTCCATGTCCTCGGGCTGGTAGGACAACTGAAGACGCAGCGCATCGATGAAGGCAGATTGCAGCCGGGTGGCGTCGTAGATGCCCGAAACCTCGGTCGTCCAGTCCGATCCGCCGCCCGAGGGGAACATGTCGGCCTGCAGCTCAGCGCCATGCGACATCCCCTCGTCGCGCAGAACCTGAAAGAGATCCCCCAACCGCATCACCTCGGCTACCCGGTCGACCGAGACCTCGGCAGCGGGAACTGCATCCGGCGTTTCGGCCAGCGCAGGCTGGCCCAGGGCCAGAAACGCAGCAAGAGCGACACGAGGCAGCAGCATGGGCGGACCCTTCCGACAGTACAACGTCCGAGAGCTAGTGCCTCCAGCCGCTCTTGCCAAGCCAAAGCACCGCAACTGGCCGTGATCGACCAGCCCCGCCCGGACGGATTTCTGCCGATTGCCCCTTGCGCATCATCGGAGGCCCGGCTATCCACCGCGCCACATAGATGACCCCTGAAGCGCGGAGAGGTGACGGAGTGGTCGATCGTGGCGGTCTCGAAAACCGTTGTAGGTTTGCGCCTACCGTGGGTTCGAATCCCACCCTCTCCGCCATTTTCCATTGATCCTGTTGGGAAAAATCTTCAGGTTTGAAGATCAACCATAAAGCACACTGCACAGATTAAGAGTTGGGGATGGGTTCATCCTTCCTATAAGCGTTTGCAGTTTCCCGTAGAAACGCGAGTGCAAGGCCAGAAGAATGTGCCGTGCTCACTCATAGCATTTTGGGCGGTTCAATGCACACGCACCAACCCAACCATGTCTTCGACTTCGGCAAGAAGTTTCCGGTAGGCTACCAGGCAGACTAGTGTGCCAGGGTGAAACACGGCTGCCAAATGGACAGAGGGCGCGAGCTTATCAATGCTGGCACCAGAATATCCATGCCACAACTCCATGATATGATGCCACGTCGCAACCACGGCATTTGAAAGATGAAATTTCGCCAGACCTGTGAGACAATAAGCTTGGGATATTCCCAATCTGGGCGTTCAGCAATGGTCCGAATCCACTGGACATGCCGCAATAAGACAAGGGCTTGAGCAAGCATTTCTTGCCGAACAATCGCAGATGCTTGGTTGCCGATGTCTCTGCCGATCCGACCGACCGGGGCTCTCATCCTGACTGGTTAAGAGCTGCGTGAAAGACAAAAGCAGAAAGCCCTGCATCCCCACTACGACAGGTGCCCAAGGGCCGTCCTCTCTGTCTTCGCTCTTGCCGCAATCGGCACGTTCTGGCCCTGAAAGACCGGAAGAGTCCTGACCCTGCGGTGTCCGGCTACGACGATGCCTTCGTTTGCAGGCTATTGCGTGGCCCGGCTGCAACAGTTCGTCCACTTCAGGACCTTACGAATTATGTGAAATCGAAAGCTCTTGACCTACAATTGCCTCTCACAGGCTAAGTCAGCGCGGAGTGCGACGACAAATGGTTGGAGTGTGGGGAAGATGCGATTGCGGCATGATCGGATTGCGGGCTTTGGCGTAGGGTTTGCTTTCTGTCTTGCTGCAGGTGTAGTGCCGATAGCCGCTCAGGACGGTGTGACGCGGCCTATCGGAATTGCGACATCTGTCGCAAGCTCCTTTCATAGTTGGGATGGCGACGCTGGCAGTTCGGGCAGCCAGTGGTTCTCCACGGCCTCTGTCGGAATTGCACGGGCCTTCCAGAACGGCGCGGCGCTCGACCTTGCCCTCAGGACGGGCTACGTCACATCTTCCAGCACGACCGAGTCTGGCAGCGGTACAGTCGGGGCTCTAATCGATACGACGCTCCATGCCAAATTGAGCCTCCTTGACGACCCTCGCTACCAGCCCTTCCTGACCTTCGACGTCAACCTGCCAACCGGCAAGGCGACCCTTTACGGCGACCAGCAGTATGCCATCATGGATCGGGATCTCGTTCCACAGGATCGACTTGGCGAGGGGTTCAACGCGAACCCGGGGGTGGGCGTCACCATTCCGCTGTCGGATAAATGGATTGCATCCGGCGGGCTTGGCTACAACCTGCGTGGCTCTTACGTGCCGAACGGTGACACGAGCCGCACCTTTGATCCGGGCAACCAGCTGATTGCCAGCGCTGGGCTGACATTTACGGACGACCGGACCCTCTTCAGTCTGACCAGCATCCACAGTACGGAAGGCGCAAGTACGCTGGATGACGAGGACTACTTCAGGCCCGGCGCCAGTACTGTCGTGAGCCTGCAGTTTGCGCGGTCTTGGGCCGCCCGCCACCAGACGCGGCTAAGCTTCTCGGTCAATTCCACAAAACGCAACGAGTTTTCGGACTTCTTCGCTGGGGGCTTCACCGAGGAAAGCCAGAACAGCAACAGCACGGTCTATCAGGGATCAGTTGGTCATGTGATCAGTCTTTCCGATTCCCTGACCCTGAACGGTGAACTCGGATATCTGCATCGGACCCGCAACGATTACGCGCCCGAAAGCGATTTCTATACCCCGGCCAAGGAAAAGATCTCTTTCGGCCTTGGTGCTGCCTACCGGATCAGCGATGAAATTTCTGCGGTCGCCGGGTTCGAAGCTTTCCGGCTGCAGCAGGATGCGACGCCATATCTTGGCGCCAATACTTACACCGGGGCCAATGTCCATGCGTCGATCGATATCGGCTTTTAGACTGATCTGCCTTCTCGGCAGCCTCTTCTTCCAGCCTGCGTTGGCTGATGAGCGCGCGCTTCTCAAGGCAGCCAAGGCAAACGACACCAGGTCAGTGCTGGCGCTGCTTGACGCAGGTGCCGATCCCAACGGCCGAGGCGCCCAGGGCGAGACGCCGCTCATGGCCGCCGCATTGCACGGCAACATAAAGGTGGCGAAAGCCCTGTTGCAGGCCCGGGCCGACTGCGGCCTGTCCGACAAGCTCGACCGCACCGCACTGTGGATCGCTGCGGCCGGGTCACAGACCGAGCTTGTCGCACTCCTGGCAAAGCAAGACTGCGCACAGGCGACAATCAATCTGGCCGATGAGCAGTCGCGCTCGACTGCCCTGCACATGGCGATCAGCACCTTCGTCAAGGCGAGCGGACTGCGCGCCCTCGTTCGCGGCGGAGCCAGCCTGACTGCAAAGAACTGGCTTGGACAGACGCCACCCGCCACCTGCAAGCAGACCGCGAAGAGACTTTCCCGCTGCCGGTCGGCCGGCATCCTTTAACCATCGCGGGCGCCTTCCGCCCTCCCGTACCGTATGGAGTTTTCCGTGTCGTCCAACCGCCTGCTCGCCGCCGTCGCCGCCATCGCCTTTGCCATTGCCATCCCTGTGCAGGGCCAGACAACGATCGAATTGCGCAAAAGCGGCAGCAGCGTCCTTGCACCCAGCTCGGTCGCACGCGAAGCGCTACCCTTTGCCGAAATCTCCAACGCCGTGTACGGCACCGAAAATGCCGGAGACTGGAAAGTGGTTGCAGGCTGGAAGGACCTGGTCGGCGGCGGCATCAGCGGGACCTACAGCAAGATCGTCGGCAGCACCTTCGGCTTCAATGCACAGGTCTACCAGAACGCCGCGACCGGAGAGATCGCCCTCGCCTTCCAGGGGACGAATCCGACATCGACGACCGATTGGGTCAACAACGCGACGCAATACACGGGCCTCCCCACCCCTCAGTACGAACTCGCCCTGATCGTCGCCCAGCGCGCCGTCGAACGCTATGGGTCTGACCTGACGGTGACCGGACACTCGCTGGGTGGGGGGCTCGCACAGTTCGTCGCGGCGAACTTCAACGTGAACGCCGTAACCTTCAACGCCGCCGGACTGTCGTTCGCGTCAGGTGCGGACCTGCAGCTTGGGAAGCGGGTGATCAACATCAACGGCAGCCGCGACATCGTGTCGTCCATTCCCGGTTCCTACCAGATCGGCACCGAATACACCTTTGACGACACCAGGTCCGGCACGGTGTCCGGGATCGTCACCGGGCACCTGATGTCGACCATGCTGCCCCTGCTGAAGGAAGCGGCAAACGGGGGAAAGAAAGGCGTCGCGGTGAACTGGGCCGCCGTCCGCCTGGCGCAGGACAACATGGCAGCGGTGGTATCCGGCAACGTCTCGGCGACCGGGGCCGCAAGCGGCTCGGTGGTCAACGGAGCCCGGTCGCAGACGACGGTCAACGGCCTCTTCTCGCGTGGGCAGGCGGTCGCGGAAACCGAATGGACTTTGACCGCCGGTGGCCCCGAGAACCTTGGCCAGGGCCGATCCTTCGGCTCGATCACCCGGTCAGACCGGGAAGTGATCTACTCACTCAACAACGCGGGGCAGGTCGTTACGGCGATCGAAAAGCAGTTCGTCGTCGGCGATCGCAATGCGCGAATTTCCATCTCGGGCCTGGCGAACTTTGTTACGACCGAATTCCCAGAATTCGTGGGCACGCAGTTCAACGACACGGCCACGATCCGCATCATCACCCAATCCGGTAGAACCACTGTAGTCCCGGTAGACTTTCTGTTCGCCTCGGTGAACCGCGACGTCTTCATCCCGGTCGATGGTCTTCCCGAACCCCTTGCGGGCAACAACCCTAACGACGGCGGCGGCCAGACCGGTTTCCGCCAGGTGACGATCAGCAACCTGAACCTCGCGGCGGGCAGCACTGTCACTCTCCAGATCGAGGTCGCCAACGTCGGCGACACCGCCTATCCCAGCGCCATCCTGCTTAGTCGGGTCGGCATCCAGTAATGCTCCGACTGCGGCGGACGTCTCGATCCTGAAGTGTATCATTTCCGGCAGAAATCGGCATCGGGCGCGTAAAGCGGCGGGCGTATCCGCGACATCAAGCCGGACAGCGTAATGTCGGATTACCGGCCTCCGCACGCAGCCGCGAACACCTGAGGCGAGCAGAAGTTCCTTGAGGGTCTCCGCTCAGTGCGTCGGGTTGACACCCTTGCGGTGCCCGGCAAATGTCGCCCGGGACGCTTTTATGCCGCCGAGCAACCGGGACTCTGTCTGGGGCTTTTCATGCGCCCCGCGTCGGGAACGCAGATCGTTCTGCTGTCCGGGGAACGTCAAAGAGGCAGAACATCAGCCAGCAGCGGATTGGGAAATCGCCGTTCGCGGGTGACGGCGAAGAAGGTCTCGCCGATCCCGTGCAGTCGGCTGGCCTCGACCAGGGCACCGGACTGAAGCTCGTCGCGCACGACGATCGCAGGGATCACCGCCAGGCCCGCATCGGCGCGGGCCAAAAGGCGGATCATCGCCATGTCGTCGACCTCGGCGGCGTAGATCGGGCTGACCTGCAACTGCACGGCCAGCGCTTCGAAAGCAGCGCGCAGGGCGGTTTCCCTTGTGGGCACGATCAACGGCTGCCGGGCAATCAGGTCGCGCAAGGACGCTGCGTGGCCGACCCGGGCCGGTGTGCCGATCAGGCTGACAGGCTGTTCGTCCAGCCGGTGCACCAACCAGTGCGTCGTCGCATCCCGCGCTGGCGCGACATTGGTCAGGATCACGTCCAGCGCCAACGTTTCGAGGCCCCGAAGAAGTTCCTTCTGCGAGCCGGAGCGGAGCACCACCTCGACATCCGACCGTGCAATCAGGGGCCGCAGGAACTGCATCTGGAAATTGCGCGACAACGTGGCCAGCGCGCCTACCCTTAGCGCACGGCGCGCCCGTCCGGTTTCGCGCAAGGTGGCGGTCAGGTCGTCGGCGGTGCGGAAAATTGCCTCGGCATGGTCAAGTGCGATGCGCCCCGCCTCGGTCAGGACCAGGCCCCTGCCCCGGCGCTCGAAGAGATCCTGGCCAAGCGAGGCTTCCAACGCCTTGATCTGGGTGGACAATGCCGATTGCGACAGGTTCAGGCCGCGCGCGGCGCCAGTCAGGGTGCCATCGCTGGCAACCGCCCGGAACAGGCGAAGATGGTGAAGGTTCAGCTGGGCCATTCTTCTATCAGAAAGAATGATTACCCTTAATATATGTAATTTTCTGAAGGTTTTTCAAGAGCTACACCCCACGGCGGATCCCGTTATGGAGCTTGCCATCTTGTCCCTTCCCCTGATCGCTCTCGCGCCGCTTGTCTTGCTGGCCGCTGCTGGTCCCTTCGTCCTGCATCCCGGCCGTCGCCCTGGCCGCCTACCGCGTGTCGCCGAGGCAGCCGCGCTTGTCGCCCTTGCTCTAGGGCCTGCCGGTCTGCTCCAGCTCTGGCTGTCCGGCCCGCAGGTCCTGTCCTTTGGTGGCCTGGCGCTCTTGCGGCTGGATGCCATCAGCGTGACACTTGCGCTGCTTGTGGCTTTCGTCGGCTGGGCTGTCATCCGTTTCGCGTGCCGTCACCTGGACGGCGAAGCGCGGGAGGGTCGGTTCCACGGACTGTCGCTGGCCGCTATCGCCTCGGTCCTGCTGCTGGTTCAGGCGGCCAGCCTGCCGGTCCTGGTCCTGTCCTTCGTGGCAACGGGGCTGGTCCTGCGACAGCTTCTGCTGTTCTACCCCGACCGGCCCCAGGCGCAGCGGGCCGCCGCAAAGTTCATTCGGGTCTGGGCTGCTGGCGATGTGGCGCTGATCGCGGCCTCGGTCCTTCTGTGGCTCGGCCCGGGCACAGTCGACATTGCCGCGCTGACCGCCACCCCGACCCTGCCCGGACTGGCGCAGCTGGCCGTCGCACTTCTGGTCCTGGCCGCCGCACTTAAGACCGCCGCCTTCCCGCTGCACGGCTGGCTGACCGAGGTGATGGAGGCCCCGACCCCCGTCTCGGCGCTGCTTCATGCCGGCATCATCAATTCGGGCGGGGTACTTCTGATCACGCTTTCAGGGCTGGTGCAGCACAGCGCGGGCGCGATGGCGGCGCTGGTGGTGATCGGAGGCTTCACGGCGATCTTCGGGGCGCTTGTGATGCTGACGCAAAGTGCGGTGAAGACGGCACTGGCCTGGTCCACGGTGGCGCAGATGGGCTTCATGCTGCTGCAATGCGGGCTTGGCCTGTGGGCGCTGGCGCTTTTGCACATCGTCGCGCACTCGCTGTACAAGGCGCATGCCTTCCTGGCCTCGGGCGGGGCGGTGCGGGCGGTCAATGCCGTTCGCAAGCCCGGCCCCGTGGCGGCACCCGGCCTTGGGGCAGTGGCGCGGTCCTTCGCGCTGGCGCTGGTGCTGTATCTGGCCGTCGCCGCAGGATTCTCGGCCCTGGTGGGGGAAAAATCCCCGCAGGCGCTGGCGCTTGGCACAATGCTGATCTTCGGCGTCTCGTACCTGATCGCGCAGGGCCTGGCCGATACGGCACCCAGAGCCCTCACCCGCCGCACGGTCGCCGCCTCGCTGGGTGCGGCGCTGGCCTACTTCACCTTTCAGGTCCTCGCCCAGGCCATCTGGGGCCCCTTCCTACCCGCCGCCCCCATCGCAGGGCCGCTGGAATGGGCGCTGATCGTGCTGGCGGTCCTGTCCTTTGGCCTGGTCGCCTTTGCCCAGGCGCTGATCCCGCTTTGGGCGCACCACCCCTCGACTGCCGGGTTGCGCGTGCACCTTGCGAACGGCCTTTATCTCAACGCGCTCCTCGACCGCCTGATCGGCGGCTACCGGACCGGCCCGAAATCCTGACCCGCGAAATCCTGATCCGATGGAGACCCCGATGTTCCTCAAGCACAGCCAGATCGCCCCCGCACTTGCCTCGCAACTTCTGCAGGCCGCCGAGGCCGCCGCCCGCGCCATCCCGCCCGCCTTCCCGCTGGACGCGACCGTGGCCGTGAACCCCTTCCTCGGTCAGACGCACGAGGATCTGGCTCAGGCCTCAGCCCGGCTGGCGCGGGTGGCGGGGGTCGCCCTGACCCCGCCGCGCGCGGTCCTTGCCGACAAGGTCGCGGTGGGCAGAATCACCGATGACGACCTTGCCGCCGCCCTGATCGCCTCGCGCTCGCCGGTCAAGCCGCGCGACCTGGCCTGGGTGAAGACCCGGATGCTGACGCCTGCCCCTGCCCCGCAGGCCCTGCCCACTGTGGCGCAACTTTCCGCACGGGCGACGGGAACCGACTGGCCCGCCGTGATCGACCGCAGCTTCGGCCTTTGGGCCGGGGGCTACTTCGACCGGGGCCAGGCGCTTTGGACGCCGCGGCCCGGACAGGACGCCTATGCCGCCTGGCGGGAATGGGCGACGCATGACCTCACGCCAGAGATCGCCGGGCTGACCGGCTTCTGCGCCCATGTGGCTCAGGCCCCCGACACCGCCGAGCGCGCCATCCTGCGGGCGGGCGACCGGCTTGGCCTCACGGCCGAGGCAGCCGAGACCGCCTTCCACCGGCTGCTAGTCGACCTTGGCGGCTGGCCGATGCATGCACGCTGGCTGCTGTGGCAGGCCGAACTTAAAGGCGGCACCGATGCCACGCTGACCGACCTTCTGGCGATCCGGCTGATCTGGGAAGAGGCGCTGCTGGCGCGCCACCCCGCCATCGCAACCGACTGGCAGGCCACGGTCGCCGCCCATGCCGAACCCCTGCTTCCCACGCCCGACCAGGCGCTGGATGCCGTCCTGCAGGACGCGGCCGAGCGTGCCCACCAGCGCTCCATTGTCACCCTCCTCTCCGGCCCGGCCACCCGCTCTGGTCGCCCTGCCCTGCAAGCCGCCTTCTGCATCGACGTCCGCTCCGAAGTCCTGCGCCGGGCGCTGGAGGGTCAGTCGGATCAGATCGAGACCATCGGCTTTGCAGGCTTCTTCGGCCTGCCCGTCGCCCACCTGCCCGAGGGGACGGATGAATTGCAGGCCCATCTGCCCGCGCTTCTGAACCCCGCGCTGACCTCGACCAGCCACGGCAGCGACGCGATGGAGGCCGAAACCCGCATCAAGGCCCGCGCCAAGCGCGCCTGGGGCCGGTTCCGGCAGGCGGCGGTCTCGTCCTTCGCCTTTGTCGAAGCGGCAGGTCCGGCCTATGGCGGCAAGCTGGTGCGTGACGCCCTGGGTCTTGGCGGCGACGGCATGGCCCCCGGCCCGATGCCGCAGATCGAAGGCGGGCTTTCCGCCGAAGCCAAGGCGCAAACCGCCGCCGCTGTCCTGCGGGCGATGAGCCTGACCGGGGGTCATGCCCGGCTGGTCCTGCTGATCGGCCACGGCGCGCAGGTGACGAACAACCCGCACGAAAGCGCCTATCACTGCGGCGCCTGCTGCGGCCAGACGGGCGAGGTCTCGTCCCGACTGCTTGCCGCCCTGCTGAACGACCCAGCAACCCGCGCGGGGTTACCCGCCCTGGGGCTGACGCTGCCCGAGGACACGGTTTTCGTCGCGGGCCTGCATGATACGGTGACGGACCATGTCACACTTTACCGCGACACGCCCGACCCGGACCATGCTTCAGACCTGAGCCAGGCCCAAGTCTGGCTGACCGCCGCTGGCACCATTGCCCGGGCCGAGCGCGCCCTGCGGCTGCCGGGAGCCACGGGTGAAACCCTTGCCAGCCGCGCCGCCGACTGGTCCGAGGTGCGGCCCGAATGGGGCCTTGCCGGATGTGCTGCCTTCATCGCCGCCCCGCGCAGCGCCACGGCAGGCCGCGACCTGCAGGGCCGCGCCTTCCTGCACAGCTACGACTGGCAGGCGGACCAGGGTTTCGGCACACTTGAGTTGATCCTGACAGCGCCCGTCGTTGTCGCCTCCTGGATCAGCCTGCAATACTTCGGCTCGACCGTCGCGCCGCAAGTGTTCGGCGGCGGCAACAAGCTGATCCACAATGTCGTCGGTGGGATCGGCGTCGTCGAAGGCAACGGCGGCCTCTTGCGCCCCGGCCTTCCGATCCAGACCATCCACGACGGCGAAGCCCCGGCGCATGACCCGTTGCGGCTCTCTGTGATGGTCGAGGCCCCACTCGACGCCATGACCGAGATCCTGCGCAAGCATGACGGCGTCCGGCGGCTCTTCGACAACGGCTGGCTCCACCTCTTTGCGCTGAAGGATGGCCGTGTCGCGGCGCGCTACCAGCGCGGACTGACTTGGGATGCTGGCGAGGCAGTCACCAGTCTGGTAGCCTGAGCTTGCCCATCGGAGGTCCCCGCTAATGCGGTGCCCACATCATCGCGCGGCGGTCGGCAAGCAGGTCCTTCAGGCCGGGGTCGGGCTCGATGACGCCGGTCAGGACTGCGGGTTTCCGCAGACAGGCCAGCGGCGCACCCGCGGCGACAGCGGCAAGGCGGCTTGCGCCTCGGGGGCCGGCCATGTCGGCCCCCTCGATCAGGCTGACCGGACGGTCAAGCGCGGTGGCCAGAAGCGACAGCCACAGCGCGCTGCGGGTCCCGCCGCCGACCACGGTGAAGCGTTCGGGACGAACGCCGACCTCCTTTTGCGCGGCGATGCAGTCGGCAAACTGGAAAGCCACGCCCTCCATCGTCGCGTAGGCCAACATGGCAGGGGTGACGCCGGGATGCAGCCCGGTGATGCGTCCGGTCATGTCCGGCCGGTTCAGCGGTGTGCGGATGCCGGTCAGGCAGGGCAAGAAGATCGGCGCGGCGGCAGGCCCTTCAGCCGCCACCAGGGCCGTCGCTTCGGCGTCCAGGTCGGGGACCGTCCGCCCGGTCAGCTGGGCGACCCAGTCGAGGCTCGCCGTCGCGGACATCACGACCCCCATCGAGAGATACACGTCGGGTACCACATGGGCCGAGGTCAGGATCGCCCGCTCCGGCCCAGGGTGAAAGGCCGCGTCGACGATGCAGGCGACGCCCGAGGTGCCGATGGTCAGAACCGCATCACCCGGCCGCGCGCCCCCTGCCCCCAGCGTCGAGCCCATGTTGTCCCCCGCCCCTGCCGCGACAGCGACCGGGCCAGCCATCCCCCAGCGCGCCAGAAGTTCTGGCTTCAGCCGACCCGCCTCGGCCCAGCTTGGCAGGACCGCAGGCAGATGGGCAGGGTCCCAGCCCACTGCCGCACACAAGGAAGGGTCCCACTGCCCCGATGCGACGTCCAGCAGTTGCGTGCCGCCCGCGTCCGAAGGTTCGGTCGCGATCTCTCCCGTCAGCGCGAGGCGGACATAATCCTTGGTCAGCATCAGCATCCGCGCCCGGTCCATGAGCGCGGGCTCATGTTTCCGCAGCCACATCAGCTTTGGCGCAGTGATGCCGGGATCGGGCGTGCCGTTCGTCCGCCGTCCGATATCGGGGACCGCCGCCAGCAATTCGGCGCATTCCGCCAGCGCACGCTGGTCGTTCCACAGCATCGCCGGGCGCAGGGGCCGCAGGTCCCTATCCAGGATCAGTGCCGCCAGCATCTGCCCCGACAGCCCGATACCCCGGACCGCAGCCATCTCCCTTGGGGCGCTGGCGGCAAGCCGGTCAAGGCAGGCAAAGACCGTCCAGACCCAAAGATCGGCCTGCTGCTCGGAGTATCCCACCTTCGGGCGACTGACCGCCACCGGCTCGGCCGCCACGGCGACGACCCGCGAAAGGTCCTCGATCAGCACCGCCTTGATGCCCGAGGTTCCAAGGTCGATCCCGATATGCAATGTCATCAGCCGCTTCCCAGCAGGGCGCGGGACGTGGCCTCGTCGGTGACCAGCGTGTTGACGACCCCCCGCTTCAGCACGGCCCGCACCACCGCAACCTTGTGCGGCCCTCCGGCGGCAAGGATGACGTTCGGGATTGGCCCAAGATCGTCCAGCCCGATGCCGATGACCCGCTCGTTGATCGGATGCGCGATGGGATGGCCCTCGGCGTCGATCACCACGCCCAGCACGTCCCCCACCGCGCCCAACGCGCGCAGGTCCTCCATCGTGACATCGCCCGGCAACCCGTCGCGCATCAGAAGCGAGTTCTTCGAGATATCCCCCGCCGCCATGGCCAGGGCATCCACCCCCCGCAGCTTCTCCAGCACCTCGCGGAAGACGTCGAGCTGCATGATCGTGTCGCGGCTTTCGCGGCTGCCCGCATATAGCGGCGCGGTGAAATAGCTGTGCTGCGCCCCCAGAAGGTCGGCCAGTCGCGTGGTGATCTCGAAAGAGTTCAGGTCCGACCCGCGCGTGAGGCCGCCCATGACGCTGATCACCTCCAGGTCCGGCCGCTCCATCGCCGCGACAAAGCGCGTGGCGATGTTCAGCGTGCCGCCCCAGGACATGCCGAACAGGCGCACGCGCGGGTCGACCAGCACTTCGGACAGAAGGTTCCCCAGCGCCGCGCCGACGATCATCTGCACATCGCGCGCGTCCATCGGCGCCGGCGCGACATAGGCCTGCCGCAACCCGAACCGGGCGCGAAGGGCGGCTTCCAGCTCGGCGCAGGCGGCGAAGGCGGTGTTGAAGGTGATGCGGACCAGGCCCCGCGCTGTCGCTTCCGACAGAGCCTTGTTGACCCGAAGGCGGGTCGCGCCCAGCTTCTCGGCCACCTTCTCCTGCGTCAGGCCCTCGACATGATAGGCCCAGGCGACCTGCGCCAGAAACCTCTCCTCGGTGTCGATCTGCGGAAGCTTCGGTGCGCGCGCCATCTGGACCCTACTTCACGGCCCCCATCGTCAGGCCCCGGACCAGGTGCTTCGACGCAAGAAGCGCGAAAATCAAGACCGGAACCACGATCAGCGTCGAGGTCGCCATGATCTTTCCATACGGCACGTCGTAGCCTTCCATGAAGGTCACGGCCATCGCGGGTGCGGTCTTGGCGGCCTTGGGGGCCAGGATGTAGGCGAAGAGCAGTTCATTCCAGCTGAAGATGAACGACAGGATGCTGCTGACGGCGACGCCGGGCATTGCCAGAGGCAGGCAGATTGACCGGAAGATCCGCCACTGGCTCGCGCCCTCCAGCATCGCCGCCTCGTCCAGTTCCCGCGGGATCGACCGGAACTGATCGGTGCAGATCCAGATCACGATGGGAAGGGTGAAGGTCAGATACATCAGGATCAGCGCAAGATGGGTGTCGCGCAGGCCCAACTCGCGGCTGATCAGGAAGACCGGGAAGGCCAGCACGACGGGGCTGACGAAACGGTTGGTGATGAACCAGAACCACAGGTCGGTCTTGCCGCGAAACTCGAACCGGGCCAACGCGTAGGCGGCCGGGGTGCCCAGACCCACGGCCAGCGCCGTGGTGCAGACGGCGACGATGATCGAGTTGATCAATGCGGGGCCGACCTTGTCGACGAACAGCACCTCCCAGTAGTTCGCCAGCGTCGGCGTGAACCACCAGACCGGCGGGGATTCGAGCGCGACAACCTGGGTCTTCAGGCTGGTCGTGACCATCCAGTAGAAGGGAAATACGCAGAAGAGGCCGATAAGCAGAAGGAGCACGCCTTCACCCCAAAGGCTGCGGCGTTGGATGGGGGCGGCCATGTCAGCGGACCTCCAAGCGGGGCTCATCGCTTCCTTGCGGTCGCTCTTCGCAGGGGCGGCTCAGCGAAGAGCGACCGGAGGGAAGCGATGAGCGGCGGTTCAGACAGGCGGCCATGTCAGCGGACCTCGCGGTAGAAGAGGCGGATGTAAAGGCGGGCGAGAACGATCGTGATCGCCAGCATGATGATCGACTGCGCCGCGGCCATGCCGATGTCGAACTGGCGGTTGCCCACACGCTCGATCAGGACGGCAATGAACTCCGTTGCGGACCCCGGCCCGCCGCGGGTCATGGTGAAGGGCATGTCGAACAGCTTCAGCGTATCGGCGGTGCGCAGGATCAGGACGGCGACCAGACTGGGGATCAGGAACGGCAGCTGCACATAGCGCAGCACCGTCCAGTTCGATTTCGTCTCCAGCTTCGCGGCTTCTTCGATTTCGGGTGGGACGGTCGACAGGCCCGCGAGGAGGACCAGCGCCACGAAGGGCGTCCACTGCCAGATATCCCACATCACCACGGCGATGAATGCATTTGTCGGATCACCGATGAAATTGATTGCATCCACGCCGATCCAGCCCAGCATCTGATTGATGACACCGTATTTCTGGTTCAGCATCACCTGCGCCAGAAGGCCGACGACGGCATAGGTCGTCGCCATCGGCAGCACCAGCGACAACCGCGCCAGGGTCTTCCAGAACGTCAGCCCCGGCCGGTGCAGGACCAGTGCGATCAAGAGGCCCAACGCGATCTGGATCGGCACCGCGATGATGAACAAAAGCCCGGTGCGCCCCATCGCCTGCCAGAAGACCGGGTCGGTCAGAACGGCCCCGTAATTCTCCAGCCCCACAAAGCGTTGCTGGGCCAGTTTCGTCAGGTTGAAGTAGTGCAGGCTTTTCCAGACCGCATAAAGCAGCGGCGCGATGCCCACGATGGCCAGCGCCGCGACGGCGGGGCCAAGGAAGGCGGCGATCGTGCGCCGGGGCACGCGGAACGACATGGACACCTCGCTTCGGTCTGCGGTCAGTCAGGCCCCCGCCACGGGGACGGAGGCCTGGTCATGCCTTTCGGCACGTCTCCTGGGAGGAGATTACAGCGGCCCGATCACTGGGCCAGAGGCTTCTTGCCGTCGTAGTAGCCGGCCTCGGCAAGGACCGCTTCCATCTTCTCGCCGATCATCTTGGAGCCTTCCTCGATGCTGACTTCACCCAGCATGATCTTGGTGCCCCATTCCTGCACGATCTCGGTGATCGCGGGCCATTCGGCAAAGCGCGGACGGAACTCCGGCACGCCTTCCTGCCAGCTTTCGACCAGTGCCGGGATGAACTTGTAGGTCGCGGCCAGGGCCGGATCGGCATAGGCGGACTGCCGTGCCGGGACGCCACCCATCTCCAGGTACTTGCCGGCATTGGCCTTCGAGGTCACCCACTGGATGAAAAGCCACCCCGCCGCCTGCTCGGCTTCGTCCGCCTGGGAAGCGACGGCCAGCGAGAAGCCGCCAAGTGCCGGTTTGCGGCCTGCCGGTCCGGTCGGTTCCGGTGCGATTTCAACGCAGTCCGCGACTTTCGAGGTCTCGGGGCTGACGACGGTCGAATAGAAGGCCGACCATTCGGTGATCATCGCGACATCGCCTTGCGCGAAGGCGTTCACCGTCTCGGCATGGTCATAGGCGACGATGCCTTCGGGCATGAACTTCATCAGGTCCTGGCGGAACTGCAGGCCGGCCTGGGATTCCGCCGACAGCAAATTCGACTTGAACTCCGCGTTCAGGAACGAGCCACCAAAGGGCCACAGGAAGCGCGCGAAGCTGTCGGCCGACTGCGTCTCGTTGCGCTTGGACTGCAGCGCGTAGGCGTACTTGCCGTCCTTGGTCAGCGCCGGGCCGTAGGTGTCCATGACGTCAGCCCAAGTCGCGGGCGGAGCGTCGAAACCGGCGTCCTTCAACATGCACTTGTTGTAGAACAGCAGGCCCGAATAGTTGTCAAAGGGCAGCCCGTAGTTCACCCCGTTCCACGACCCGAAGGCGTCCAGCACCAGCGGGAAGAAGTCGGCCATGTCCAGCTCGGGATCGGCGAGTTCCGGGTTGCTGATAAAGGTCTCGGACGGGACGACCCAGCCGTTTTCGGCGAAGTTGCCCATCCACACCAGGTCGATAAGTGCGATGTCGAGGTCCCCTCCGGCCACGAAGTCGCGCACCTGTTCGCCCAGCGCGTTCTCATATGGAACGGTGGTGTAGTTGACCTTGATCCCGGTCGCCGCCTCGAATTCCGGCAACATCTTGATCGCGGCGTTGTAGCCCGGACGATCCAGGAACAGCACTTCCAGCTCGGTCCCGGCATAGGGCTTTGCGGCCTCTTCCAGCGACCAGGCCTGCGCCGCGCCGGCAAGGCCAGCAAGCGACGCGGACGCCAGCGCAAGCGCGCTGACATGCGACTTGAGTTTCATTGTAACCTCCCTAAGGTTCAGCGTTGCAGAGTTGACTTCCATTTGTAACGCTGCACATATAAATGTATCGAAACCGGGATGAGTCAACCGGAAAAATCGCAGACGCGCGGCCAAGGGCGGCGCAAGGGGAAGGGGTCGGCATGGCCGAGGTCAGGCTGTCGGGCGTGAACAAGTTCTATGGCGGCGCTCAGGCGCTGCATGAGATCTCGCTGTCCATCGAGGACGGCGAGTTTGCGGTCTTCGTGGGGCCGTCGGGCTGCGGCAAGTCCACGCTGCTGCGCTCGATCGCTGGGTTGGAGGAGATCAGTCATGGCACGGTCCATATTGGCGACCGCGACGTGACCCGCATTGCCCCATCCGACCGCGACGTGGCGATGGTGTTCCAGTCCTACGCGCTTTACCCACACATGACGGTGCGCGAGAACATGGATTTCGGGATGAAGGTCAACAGCTTCCCCCCCGACGACCGCAAGCGCCGCATCGCCGAGGCAGCCCGCATCCTGCAGCTGGAACCCTATCTTGACCGCAAGCCGGGCCAGCTGTCCGGCGGTCAGCGCCAGCGCGTTGCTATCGGCCGGGCCATCGTGAAAGAGCCGAAGGTCTTCCTCTTCGACGAGCCGCTGTCGAACCTCGACGCCAAGCTGCGGGTGCAGATGCGGGTGGAACTTGAGGCGCTGCACCGCGACCTCAAGGCCACGATGATCTACGTCACCCACGACCAGGTCGAGGCGATGACGATGGCCGACAAGATCGTTGTCCTGAACGCAGGCCGCATCGAGCAGGTCGGCCCGCCGATGGAGCTTTACAACCGCCCCGCCAGCGAATTCGTCGCGGGCTTCATCGGGGCGCCGGCGATGAACTTCCTCGGGCTGCAGGTGGAGGGTGGGCAGGCGATGGTCGAAGGCGTCGCCCTGGGGTCCGCCCCGGTCGGCGCGGTCAAACTGGGCATCCGGCCCGAGCATGTTGCCTTGCGCCCCGCTGGACAGGGCCAGTTGCAGGCCACGGTGACCATCTGCGAAACGCTGGGCGGCGACGCCTATCTTTACGTCCGCCTTGCCGGAGGCGAGATACTTGTCGTCCGTGCCGAAGGGGACACCACGTTGGACCACGGGGCGGTCATCGGCCTCGACTTTCCACCAGCACGCCTGCACCACTTTGCGGCGGACGGGCGAACCCTGGCTTCGGGTGGGGTCGCAAGATGAGCGGGGACCTGATCCGCGACGCCGTGGCACGGTCGGCCAGCGTGGCCGAGGTGATGATCGGTCGGGGCGTTCTGGCCGATGCCGGAACGCTATATGCCCGACACTTCGCCGGGCCGGTGGTGCTGATGGCCGACGAGCGCGGCTGGGGCGCAGCGGGTGCGGCTGTGGAGGCGGCGCTCACAGGCGCGGGCATCGCCTCGCGCCGCCATGTGATCCCCGCCACCCCACGCCCGAAACCCACAGTGGACCTCGCCGATTCACTGCGCGCTGTCCTGAAACCGGGCGAGACCCCCATCGCCATCGGCTCGGGCGTGATGAATGACGTGGTCAAGCACGCGGCCTTCACGGCAGGTATCTCCTACATGTGCGTGGCGACGGCGGCCAGCATGGACGGCTACACTTCGGCGGGTGCCCCTCTGTCCGAGAAGGGGTTCAAGAAGACCATCCCCTGCCGCCCGGCCAAGGTCCTGCTCGCCGACCTCGACGTCATCGCCGCCGCCCCGCCCGAGATGACCGGCTGGGGCTACGGCGACCTGGCGGGCAAGGTTCCGGCAGGGGGCGACTGGATCATCGCCGACGCGCTGGGGATCGAAGGCATCGACGATGTTGCCTGGCCGATGGTGCAGGGCGGCCTTGACGGCTGGCTCTCGCAGCCCGACCGCATCGCGGCGGGCGACCGGGATGCGGTCGAGGGCCTGTTCCTGGGCCTGACGCTGGTCGGCCTTGCGATGGAGGCGCATGGGTCGTCACGCCCCGCCAGTGGCGCAGACCATCAGATCGCTCATCTGTGGGAGATGGATGACCTGCACTTTGGTGGCGAACGGGTAAGCCACGGGGCCTGCGTTGCGGTTGGCACAATGGCCTCGCTGCGGATGTACGACTGGCTGTTGAAGCAAGACCTGACCACCCTCGAACCGGCCCGCCGCGCCGCCGAAGCCCCCGACCTTGCCGCGAAGGAAGCAGACATCCGCGACCGTTTCGGCCCCGGTGAGATCGCCGACCGCGCCATCGTCGAAACCCGCGCCAAGCATGTTCAGGGGGCTGAGCTGCACGCGCGCCTGCAACAGTTGCGCGACGCCTGGCCCCACCTTTCCGCCCGGCTCCGCGCCCGGCTCTGGACTGCCGACCGTATGGCGCAGCATCTTGCGCGCGCGGGCGCTCCGGTTGAGGCGGCGGACATCGGCGTCGATCCTGACTACCTTCTCCGCACGATCCTGAAGGCCCGCTTCCTGCGCAGCCGCTATACGATTCTGGACCTGCTGGACGAAATCGGGCTTCTGGATCAGGCTGCCACCGCCGCCCTGCCGGGGGCCACGCAGTCAAAGGTGGGCACATGACGCTTTCCGACCTCGCCAACCGCGCTGCGGCGGAAATCCGCGATGCCGTCGCCGCCATCGACCCCACCGCGCTGGACGGGCTGATCACCGAACTCGCCCAGGCCAAACGCGTCGTCTGCTACGGCGTCGGGCGCGAGGGGCTGATGATGCGCGCTCTGGCCATGCGGCTTTACCACATGGGCCTCGATGCGCATGTGGTGGGCGACATGTCCTGCCCGCCCGTCGGCCCGGGAGACCTTCTTGTCGTCAGCGCCGGACCGGGCGGTTTTTCCACCGTCGACGGCCTGATCGGCGTCGCCCGCAAGGCCGGTGCCCGCATCGCCTGCGTCACCGCCCAACCCCAGGGCAGCGCCCCGCAGGCCGCCGACCGCGTGTTCCTGATCCCCGCCCAGACGATGGCGAACGACCAGGGGGCTGCGGCCGCCTCGGTCCTGCCGATGGGCTCGCTCTTTGAAGGCGCGCAGTATCTTGCGTTCGAGCTCTTGGTCCTGGCGCTCCGCGACCGCCTTGCCGTGAACCCGCAGGCGATGCGCGCCCGCCATACCAATCTGGAGTAGGGCATGCCCTGGCAGGACCGCTTTTCACTGACAGGCCGCAAGGCGCTGATTACCGGGGCCTCGAAGGGGATTGGGGCCGAGATCGCCCGCGTCTTCGCCGACGCCGGGGCGGACATCGTCGCCCTTGGTCGGGATGAGGCCGACCTTGCCACCACGGCAACGGCCGTCCGCGCCCAGGGCCGCCGCTGCCTGACGCTGGTGGCCGAAATGGCCAGCCCGACCGAACCCGTCGCCGCTTGCGAACGGGCGTTGCGGGAATGGGGCACCATCGACATCCTGGTGAACTCGGCCGGGATCGCCAATGTCGCCCCGGCGGTCGACTTCTCGACTGAAGACTGGGACCGGATGATGGCCGTAAACCTTCGCGCGCCCTTCCTGACCGCTCGGACGCTGGCCCCCCCGATGATCGCGCAACGGTGGGGGAAGGTGATCAACATTTCCTCCCAGACCGGAGTCATCGCGCTTGATGACCATGCGGCTTATGCCGCGTCCAAGGGAGGCCTCAACGCGCTGACGAAATCGCTCTGCGCCGAATGGGCACGGCACAATGTGCAGGTGAACGCGATCTGCCCCACGGTGGTGATGACCCCGATGGGCATCGAAGTCTGGGGCAAGCCGGAAAAGGGCGACCCGTTCCGCAACGCCACCCCCGCCCGTCGGTTTGCCGAACCTGTCGAGGTCGCGGATGCCGCCCTCTATCTTGCCTCGGACGCCTCCAGCATGGTCAACGGCGCGCTTTTGATGGTCGAAGGCGGGTTCACCAGTGTCTGATGTCTCTCTTGATGCCGGCGCGGGCGACATGCTCTCGGACGCGCCTTCGGCCTTTGCCCGTTACGAGGCGATCCGCCCCCGCCTGCCCCAGGCAAGCTTCCCGGCGCAGTCGTTGCACCTGCCCTCGCTGGAAGACGTGGCCGATCATGTCGATGGTTTCCTTCTTGATGCCTTCGGCGTGCTGAACGTCGGCGACACCGCAATCCCCGGTGCTGTGCAACGGCTGCGATCCCTGCGGGCGCGGGGCAAGCGGCTGGCGGTCCTGACCAACGCCGCCAGCTACACCCGCGCGCAGCTTCTGGCCAAGTATCACCGCCTGGGCTTCGACTTCACCGCCGACGAGGTCGTCGCCTCACGCGATGTCGCCGTCGCCCGGCTGGAACTGATCGCCCCCGGCGCCACCTGGGCCGTGATCGCGGCGGAAGGCGACAGCTTCGCCGACATCCCCGCGCGGCTGGTGGATGCCGTGGCCGACCCTTCCGCCCTGCTGAACGCGGACGGAGTACTGTTTCTCTCCACCGCCCGCTGGACCCCGGCCCTGCAGGCGGCACTGGTCGCCGCCCTGAAGCAGCGACCCCGTCCGCTGGTCATCGCCAACCCTGACCTCGTCGCGCCGCGCGAAGGCGGACTGACACTGGAGCCGGGCCTTTTCGGCCACGACCTTCTGGATCAGGTGCCGGTCAGGACCCATTGGTTCGGTAAGCCCTTTCCCGAGGCCTTTGCCGAAGGCATCGCGCGCACCGGCCTGCCTGCCGGACGTCTGGCGATGGTTGGCGACACGTTGCACACCGACGTCCTCGGCGGGGCGGCGGCGGGCTGTCGCAGCGTCCTCGTCACCGACCACGGCCTCTTCGCCGGACTGGACGTCCGCCCCTTCATCGCCGCCTCCCGCATGACCCCGGACTTCATCATCGGCAGCATCTAGAACGCAAGGCTTGGATCACCCGGTCGCCGCACCTGACGCGCAAAAAGCGGTCAGGACAGGATCAGGCTCAACCGAAGGTGACTTGCAGAACCGGCCGCGCACCTCGATTGTGCAGCTGTTGAACCGAATAAGGCCTTGCCTTGTCCCCTGCCGACTTAAGTCCCCTGCAGGGCCTTGGTCCGCCTCGCAGAAACAACGGATGTCCGGTCCCCGCCGCTTGGGCCGCCGCCGATCAGGAAAGGCCCTTGGATGAAGCTCGGCGTCCAGCTTGTCGTCATCGCACTGCTTGGCGCGGTGGCTGTGCCGGTGTCGGCCCGCTTTGTCCCCGGCACCCATCCCTGGCTGGACCGGATCGGCCTTCTCGGTCCGCTGACCACTGCCGGGCTGGTCCAGGTCGCGGATGCGGACAATGGCCGCCCCGGCCAGGGGGCGCGGGGGGCGGGCGACGTGCCGGTCATGGCCGTCCCGGTTGAAACCCGGGCGCTGCAGGACGTCCTGTCGGTCATCGGCTCCGGTCAGGGGGCGCAAGCGGCCGACCTGGCCTTTGGGGTCACGGGCCGGATTGTCGAAATTCCTGTCGCACCCAGCGACCAGGTCAAGGCCGGGACCGTGATCGCGCGACTGGATGCGGCGGGCGCGCAGCTGTCCGTCGATCGCGCCCGCCTGGTGCTGGAGGACGCACAACGCACTGTCACCCGGCTGGACCAGCTGGCGCAGTCCGGCACCGCCACCTCGCTGCAACGCCAGGAAGCCGAACTGGCCCTGCGCACCGCCGAACTTGAACTGCAGATCGCCGAGCGCACGCTGGCCGACCATCAGCTTCTTGCGCCGATCCCCGGCTTCGTGGGCCTGATCGGGCCGCAGCCGGGGGATCTTGTCACCCCCTCCACGGTCATCACCCGGATCGAGGACAGGTCCACCCTTGCGCTTGATTTCCGCGTTCCCGAACGCCTGGCATCCTTGATGCGGCTTGAAGATACGGTCAGCGCCACCGCGATTTCCCTGCCCGACAGCACGGTCGAAGGCCGGATCACCGCCCTCGACAACCGCGTGGACGAGGCCAGCCGCACCCTGCGCGTCAAGGCCAGCATCGCCAATCCCAAGGATCGTCTGCGCGCAGGCATGGCGTTCCGCATCGACCTTGCCTTCACCGGAGCCAGCTATTCCGCGGTCGACCCGCTCTCGATCCAATGGGGCACGGACGGGGCCTATGTCTGGGTCGTGCGCGAGGCAAAGGCGACACGGCTGCCGATCGGCATCGTGCAGCGCAACGCCGACTTCGTGCTGGTCGAAGGGGCGTTCCTGCCCGAAGACCTGGTGGTGACCGAAGGGGTGAACCTCTTGCGTCCCGGGGCCTCCGTCGCTGTCACCCCGCCACGAAGCTGACCGATGGCCCGCCCCACCCCCTTCCCCCAATCCCACCGCGTCGCACTGTTCGTCCGCCGCCCCGTGCTGGCCTTCGTGCTGAATGCCCTCATCGTGATTGCGGGCCTGGCCGCCCTGCTTGGCGTCGACGTGCGCGAGCTTCCGGCAGTCGAAAGGCCGGTCGTTTCGATCTCGACCAACTATTCCGGCGCAGCCCCCGAAGCCATCGACCGCGAGGTCACAGCGGTGATCGAAGGTGCCGCCAGCCGCATCCCGGGGGTCAAGACGATCTCCTCCTCCTCGCGGTTCGGCTCCAGCCGGGTGACGGTCGAATTCCAGGACGGCGTCGACCTCGATATCGCGGCCACCGACCTGCGCGATGCCGTGGCGCGGCTGTCGGGGTCCTTGCCCGACGGGGCCGATGCCCCCCGGGTGGTGAAGTCCGATGCCGATTCCGATGCCATCCTGCGCATCGCTGTCACCTCATCCCGGCGCACCGCCGACGAATTGACCGCACTGGTCAGCGACCTGGCCGAGGCGCGCCTGCTGGCCGCCCCCGGCGTCGCCGACCTGCAGATCTTCGGCGACCGCGAACTGGCCTTCCGGGTGGACATCGACCTGATGCAGCTCGCCGCGCGCGGGCTGACCGTGGCCGACCTGCGCGCCGTCCTGGCCAATGTCGCGCAGGAAGCGCCTGCCGGCACGCTCAGTTCCGACCGTCAGACCCTTCAGGTCCGCACCACGGCGGCAATAGCTACCGCCGAAGAGATCGAGGCCCTGACCATTGCCGGCGACGTCAGGCTGGGCGACGTGGCGCAAGTGACGCTTGGCCCCGAACCCGGCGCTTCGGTCCTGCGGGCCAATGGTGAAACGGGGATCGGCCTTGGCATCATCCGGCAGGCCAATGGCAACTCTCTCGCGATCTCGGCCGCCGTGCGCAAGGTGGTGGCTGACCTCCAGCCCCTCCTGCCCGAGGATGTGCAGATGTATGTCACCTCGGACAGCGCCGATTTCATCCAGGGCGCGATCCATGAGGTCGAGGTGGCCCTGGCCCTCTCGGTCCTGATCGTGACGGCGGTGATCTATCTGTTCCTGCGCGACGCGCGGGCGACGCTGATCCCGGTCGTGGCGATCCCCGTCGCGATGATCGGCACCCTGGCCGCGATCTGGCTGGTCGGGTTTTCCATCAACATCATGACCTTGCTTGCGCTCGTCCTTGCCACGGGCATTGTGGTCGATGACGCTATCGTCGTCCTGGAAAACATCGTCCGCCGGCGGTCGGAAGGCATGGGTGCCCGCGCCGCCGCCGTCCTTGGCGCCGAACAGATGTTCTTCGCGGTCCTCGCCACCACCGTCACACTGGCAGCGGTCTTCATCCCGCTCTCATTCCTGCCCGGCCAGACCGGGGGACTGTTCCGGGAATTCGGCTTCACGCTGGCGATCGCGGTCCTGTTGTCCTCGGTCACCGCATTGACGCTGTGCCCGGTGCTGGCCGCGCGGCTTTTGCGGCCCCACCCGGAAAAGCGCGGCTGGCTGGACAAGGTCGGGAATGTGCTTTCGGGAGCCTATGCCTGGACCCTGCGCCGCTGCCTCAACGCGCCCCTGGTCGCGGTCGCCGTCGCCCTTCTGTTCGCCGCCCTTGGCTTTGCAACCTTCACCACCCTGCGCCAGGAACTGACCCCGACCGAGGACCGCTCGGTGATCCTCCTTTCCGTCTCGGCCCCGCAGGGCGTGGCGCTGGACTACACCGACGGCAAGATGCGCGAGATCGAGGCGCTGGTCGAACCCCTGCGCGCCTCGGGCGAGGTCACCAGCGTCTTCGCCATCGCCGGGACCGGGGGCGGCAGCCGTGGCTTCATGGTGCTGACATTGGCGGACTGGGCGGCCCGCGACCGCACCCAGCAAGCGATCAGCGACGAGCTGACCGCTGGCATGCGCGGCATCGTCGGCATCCGCGCCTTCGCGATCCAGCCGAACTCGCTGGGCATCCGGGGCGCGGGTCAGGGCCTGTCCTTCGCGCTCCTCGGCGACGATTACGGCGACCTGGCAGAGGTCGCGCGCAGCCTTGTCGAGAAGATGGAAGAGAACCCCCGCTTCGGGCAGGTGCGCCTGGGCTACGACACCACCCAGCCCCAGCTATTCGTCCAGATCGACCGCGCCCGCGCCGAAGACCTTGGCGTCCGCGTCGATGGCCTGGGCGAAGCACTGCAAGCGGTCCTCGACGGCCGCACCGTGGGCACGATCTTCCTGCGGGATGAAAGCTACGACATCCGCCTTGTCTCCACCGAAACTCCGGTAGACGATCCCGGCGACCTGGAGCGGACCTTCGTGCCCTCGGACAACGGGCAACTGGTGCCGCTCTCGTCCTTCGCGACGCTGACGGAACGCCCGGTCGCACCCGAACTTGGGCGCGAATCGCAAAGCCGGTCCGTGCCGATCACGGCCTCGCTGACCCCCGACTTCCCCCTTGGCGCCGCACTGGACGAAGTGCAGGCGCTGTCCGGTGACCTTCTGTCCGAAAACATGCGCCTCGTTCCGATGGCCGAGGCTGCCACCTTGGGCGAAACCTCGTCGGGCCTTCTGGTGACCTTTGGCATCGCGCTTGCCGTGGTCTTCCTGGTGCTGGCCGCCCAGTTCGAAAGCTTCGTCTCCGCCGTGATCGTCATGGCCACCGTGCCCCTGGGCCTGGCCTGCGCGGTCTTCGCGCTATTGCTGACCGGCGGCAGCGTGAACGTCTATTCCCAGATCGGACTGGTGCTGCTGGTGGGGATCATGGCCAAGAACGGCATCCTGATCGTGGAATTCGCCGACCAGCTTCGCGAACGCGGTCACACCGTCCGCCAGGCCATCGAGGAAGCCTCGGTTGTTCGCCTGCGACCAGTGATGATGACGATGGTCGCCACCGTCCTCGGGGGCGTGCCCCTGGTGCTGGCGCAAGGCGCCGGGGCCGAGGCGCGCGCGGTCCTGGGCTGGGTCATCGTCGGCGGGCTTGGCCTAGCCACCCTGGCGACACTCTATGTCACCCCCGTGGCCTACCTGCTGCTCGCAGGCCTGGCCCGGCCCCGGTCGGCGGAAACCGCGATGCTGGAACGCGAGCTTGATACGGCGGCCCGCCTTACCACCCGAACCTGACCACCCGGACCTGACCACCCGGACCTGACCCGCGTCAGACCACCGAGGCGGCGGCAGTCTCGCCCGCGGCGGGCAGGACCTTGATCTGCAGGCGCAGGCGGGACAGACGGTCTGCCCGGACAGCCGGGGTCGGCAGCGCCACCGCTTCCCGCTCCAGGTCGACGCTGCGGATCGGGCGCGACGAAATCAGGGCCACGCCATCCTCCGCGACTTCTCCCGTCGCAGGATCGATCCCGACGTCAATCAACAGATGCGGCGAAAGCTCGGACAGGCGCTTGACGGCGGCCTGCAGCTCGACCTGCGGGTCCATCGCCGCAGGGGCCCACCGCCACCGCAGCATCCGGCCAGCCAGCCGGGTCAGCGAGAAGGCCTCCATCTCGGCGCGGCGACCGCGCTCGACCGAGCTTTCCTCTTCGTGGAATTCTGCCGGCTCCAGCCGGTGCGTGAAGATCTGTGCGATGGCGCTATGGGTCATGGTCATGGTCGTTTTCTCCTCCCTGGGCGCCGCATGGCCGCGCCGTATGTGCAGAGACTGCCACCGAACCCGCCCGCAGTCTGTTCCCTGGGGAACACTTGGCTGTTGTCGGAAGACCGCGTCGGCCCTACCATTCCGCCCGGGATGGGGAGACGGCGATGGGCACGGGAGGCAATTCGCTTTCGGCTGAAGCACGACCTGGCGGCCCGCTGCCGGGGCTGCCCTCGCGCCTGCAGTCCTTTCCGATCTTCTCGGCCCTGTCCGCGGAAAGCCTTGCCGAACTTGCCCAGGGCATGCGCGAGCAGCATTGGGGACCGGGGCAGCTGATCTTCTCGCGCGGTGACGCCGGTGACCATATGCTCGCCATCCTGGCGGGCCGCGTCCGTCTGGTCCTGTCCAGCGCCAGGGGACGCGAAATCGTGCTGCGCACGTTGGGCCCCTCCGACATCCTGGGCGAGATGGCGCTGATCGACGGCGAGCCGCGCTCGGCCGACGCGACAGCAGCCGAGGCGACCACCTGCCTCGTCCTGCCCCGCGCCCGGTTCGAGGCGGTGGCAGAGCGGCGTCCCGACATAGGCATGGCAATGGCGCGGCATCTCTCCAGCCATCTGCGCCGGACCAATTTCCAGATGGAATCAATCGCGCTTTACGACCTGCAGACCCGGTTGGTCCGTTTCCTGTTGCACAGCCTTGCCCACACGCCCGACACCGGCCAGGGCAACCAGCGGCGGCTGACCCTTGGCGTCAACCAGACCGATGTTTCCGCGATCCTTGGCGCCTCGCGGCCGAAGATCAGCCAGGCTTTCCAGGCGCTTATCGCCGTCGGGGCAATCCGTCGCGACGGCGATGCGTATCTTTGCGACGTGGCTGCGCTGACCGACCTTTGCGAAGGTCCCGCCGACTAGCCGGAAGAATACGCCATCGGGGTCACGGCGTCAGGACCACCTTGGTCCATTCGTTCTGGTTGTCGCTCGCTTCGGGCACCACGATCGGGCCCACATCCGAAAACGGCACCCGCGCAGATTGCGCAAGACCGCAGGCTGCCAGCGCCTCCTTGCCGACCGGCAGGAGGCGCTGTCGCAACGGATCCGCGCGTCAGCCTAGACCGGCTTGCAGAAGGCATCCTTCAGGGCCGAAACGACCATCGCCACCTCGGCCCGCGCCAGACTGTAGATCACGCTTTTCCCTTCGCGGCGGGTCTGCACGATCCCCTCGGCGCGCAGCCGCATCAGCTGCTGCGACACCGTCACGGGGCTTGACCCCAGCGATTCGGCAAGCTGAGTGACGTTCAACTCGCCCTCGACCAGGCAGCACAGAATCTGCAGCCGCCCTTCGTGAGACAGCGACTTCAACAGCGCCACCGCCTTCGACGCCTGCTCGGCCGTGCCACCGAAGCCTTCCAGCATCTCAGCCATCACCCGCTCCTATTCGTCCGCTCTTGATCGCCCGTCCTTACTCGAACGCGCACCCCTTCTTGACTCCCATCGCCCGGAACACCCGCGCCGCCGGACAGAAGCCGGTGAACGACGATTGCAGCAGGTTCAGCCCGATAAAGACGGTGAACCAGACGAACAGAGGCGAGACATAGGCCGTCAGCACGACGCTGAGAAGGACCATGACCCCGGCAAAACGCAGAACTGCAGCATCAAGTGACATTTCGTTACCCTTTCGTGGTTTCTTTAAGCTTGTCGATCCCCAGCACCTTCAGCGCCAGGCTTTCGTAGAACGGCTCGGATGTCCCCTTCCGCAGCTTGCGGATGAAGTATTTCTCGAACCCCGCCTTGGCCAGATGAACCCACTTGCCCGAGGATGACCAGTTGACGTTGCGCGGCGGGATCTGCGGTTGCGCCACAAAGGCGATGCCCCCGTCGCCGAAGTCCGCCAGGCAGACCGCGTTCCAGGTGCCGACACTGTCCGGCTCCTTGCCGCGCACGATGTTGCCGATGTTGTGCGCCGTCGCGGTGACCATCGATTCAATCATGAACCCGGTCTTCGGCACGCCGCAGGGCACGGGGGTCGGCCCCATCGGCGGGATCGCCACGCAGACACCCACGGCAAAGACGTTCTTGTACTTCGGGTTCCGCTGGTGCTTGTCGACGATGGTAAAGCCGCGCGGGTTGCTCAGTCCCTCGATGCCCGAGACCGGCTTGATCCCCCGGAACGCGGGCAGCATCATCGAAAACGCGAACGGCAGGTCCTTCTCGGCCTTGACCGATCCGTCCTCGCCGACTTCCTCCACGAACATGTGGCCCTCTTCCACCCGCTTGATCCGGGTGTTGGTCATCCACTTGATGTGCTTCTCGCGCATCTGGCTTTCCAGCAAGCCCTTGGTGTCCCCCACCCCGTCCAGCCCCAGATGGCCGACATAAGGTTCGGGCGTGACAAAGGTCATCGGCACCCGGTCCCGCACCTTGGCCCGGCGCAAAGCCGTCTCCAGGATGAACAGGAACTCATAGGCCGGACCGAAACAACTCGCCCCCTGCGCCGCCCCAATCACCACCGGGCCGGGGTTCGCCACAAGCTTTTCGAAGACAGCCTTGGCCGCCTCGGCGTGGTCGATATGGCAGATCGACTGGGTGAAGCCCTGCGGCCCCAGACCCGGCACCTCGTCGAAGGCCAGTTCCGGCCCAGTGGCAATCACAAGGTAGTCGTATGAAACCGACTTCCCGTCGACCAAGGCAATCCGGTTCTCCTCGGGCACCAGCTTTTCCGCCGCCACCGGGATGAACTCGATCCCCTTCTTCTGCATGGTCGGGGCGAGGTCGACCGTGATGTCTTCGCGATCCCGCCAGCCCACCGCAATCCAGGGGTTCGAGGGCACGAAGTGATACTTCGGGTCCTTGGTGACCACCGTCACCTTGTCCTCGGGACGAAGCTGGTCCTTCAACTCGTAAGCCATGATGGCGCCGCCAAGACCGGCCCCCAATACAACGACATGTGCCATTTCAGTCTCCTCTTCTGATCAGGCGATGGCTTCCGACCCGGTTCGGAACACGCGATAGATCGCCGGGATGACAAGGACGGTCAGCAGGGTCGAACTCAGCAGACCGAACAGCAGCGAGATTGCGAGACCCTGGAAGATCGGGTCCGCCAGGATCACCACCGCGCCGATCATGGCGGCGATGGCGGTCAGAAGGATCGGCTTGAACCGGATCGCCCCGGCCTCGATCAACAGGTCCACGGTCACCGTGTCCCCCTTCCCGTGGCGGATGAAGTCCACCAGGAGGATCGAGTTGCGCACGATGATCCCGGCCAGCGCAATGAAGCCGATCATTGACGTGGCCGAAAACGGGGCTGCGAACAGCCAGTGACCCAGCATGATTCCCAGGAACGTCAGCGGGATCGGCGTCAGGATCACCAGCGGCAGCTTGAACGACCCGAACTGCGCCACGACCAGGATGTAGATGCCCAGAAGCGCAATCCCGAACGCCGCCCCCATGTCGCGGAAGGTGACAAAGGTCACTTCCCATTCGCCGTCCCACAGCAGGGTCACCTTGTCCTCGTCCTCGGGCTGGCCGTGCAGCGAAATCTCGGGCTTGGTGCCTTCCGGCCAGTCCATCGCCTCGATCTGGTCGGCGACCGCCAGCATCCCGTAAAGCGGCGCCTCGAAAGCCCCGGCAAGTTCCGCCGTCACCATCTCGGCATCGCGGCCGTTGTGGCGGAAGATCGGGAAGCTGGCGGCCTCCTCCTTCACCCGGATTACGTCGCCCAGTTCCACCACGCCCCGCGCGCCCGGCAGGGCATTGGCGGGGATGGGAGTCGTCAGGAAGCGTTCGTCCAGCACCCGGTCCGCCTTGTCGCGGCCCACGACCAGCGGGATCGGCAGGCGGCCCTCGCCCCGGTGGGAATAGCCGACCGTCTGTCCGCTGTTCAGCAGCGCCAGCGTGTCGAACACGTCCTGCTCCTGCACTGCGTAGAAATCCAGATCGTCCGAGGAAATCGTCGCCCGCAGCCGCCGCGCCTGGGTCCCGAAACTGTCGTCCACGTCCACGATGAACGGCACCGCCTCGAAGGCCTCGCGGATCTTCGTCGCCGCCGCCCGCCGCGTTTCGGCATCGGGGCCATAGACCTCGGCCAAGAGGGTCGAGATCACCGGCGGACCCGGCGGGGGTTCCACCACCTTCAGGCTCGTCCCTTCGGGCACGGCCAGCGCGGCAAGCCGCGTCCGCAGGTCCAAGGCGATGTCATGGCTCGCCCGGTCGCGGTCGGTCTTCGGCGCCAGGTTGATCGCCACCTCGCCCAGTTGCGGTTCCGACCGCAGGTAATAGTGCCGCACCAACCCGTTGAAGTTGAACGGCGCAGGCGTCCCGGCGTAGGTCTGGACCGAAGTCACCTCTTCCAGCCCCATCACCACATCGGCGACATCGCGCGCCACCCGGTCGGTGGCTTCGATCGACGATCCTTCCGGCAGGTCGATCACCACCGAAAGCTCGGACTTGTTGTCAAAGGGCAGCAGCTTGACCGTCACGTCGCGGGTATAAAGCGCCGCCAGCGACCCGAAGGACAGCACCGCCGTGACCAGCAGGAACGTCAGGCTGCGCCCCTTCGTTGCCAGCAAGGGCCGTGCCACCGCCATGTAAGAGCGTTCCAGCCAGCCGCCGTGGTGGCCGCCGTGGATATCGTCCTGGGCGTGTTCCTTCATGTCCGCCCGACCGGCGACCTTGACCATCAGCCAGGGGGTGATGATCACCGCCACGAAGAAGGAAAAGATCATCGCGGCGCTCGCATTGGCCGGGATCGGGGACATGTACGGCCCCATCAGCCCGCTCACGAACAGCATCGGCAAAAGGGCCACCACCACCGTCAGCGTCGCCACGATGGTCGGGTTGCCGACCTCTGCCACCGCCTCGATGGCGGCCTGGATGCGCGGCTTGCGGCGGTCCATGCCCCAGTGGCGGTCGATGTTCTCGATCACCACGATGGCATCGTCGACCAGGATGCCGATGGAGAAGATGAGCGCGAACAGCGACACCCGGTTCAGCGTGAAGCCCATGATCCAGGCCGCGAACAGCGTCAGCAGGATCGTCACCGGGATCACGATGGCGACCACCAGCGATTCACGCCAGCCGATCGCAAAGAAGACCAGCGCGATGATCGACACCGTGGCAAGGCCCAGGTGGAACAGAAGCTCGTTCGCCTTCTCGTTCGCCGTCTCGCCATAGTCGCGGGTGATGGTGATCTCCACACCCTCGGGGATCAGCTTCGCTTCCAGCGCATGAACCCGGTGCAGGACGTCCTCGGCCACGACGACCGCGTTGGCCCCCGCCCGCTTGGCAATCGCCAGCGTCACCGCGGGACCGCCCGTCAGCCCGTTCTCACCCTTCGCCAGATGCGAGACGATGGCGTCCTTCGTGTTCTCGACATACCGGACCGTCGCCACGTCCGAGACATAGACCGGCCGCCCGTCCCGCGTGGTCAAGAGAAGGTTCGCCACCTCGGCCGGCGCCGTCAGCGTCTCGCCCGCCACCAGATCGACCATCTGGCCCTGGTCGCGCAGCTTGCCGGTGTTCAGCGTCCGGTTCGCCTGGGAAACCTTCCCGGCCAACTGCTGCAAGGTCACGCCATACAGGGCCAGCCGGTCGGGGTCCGGCTCGATGCGGATCGCGTCCTGCGCGTCGCCGACCAGATAGGTCAGCCCCACATCCTCGGTCTTGGCCACCTCGGTCTGCAACGTCCGCGCGATCCGCGTCAGGTCGTTGGCGCTCATGTCCTCGGCCGACAGGGTCAGCGTCAGGATCGCCACGTCGTCGATGCCGCGACCGACAATCAGCGGCTCGGGGATGCCCACCGGGATCGCCCCGATGTTCGCGCGCACCTTGTCATGCACCCGCAGGATCGCGTCCTCGGACCGCGTGCCAACCTCGAACCGCGCCGTCACCATCGCCGCATCGTCGCGGGTCGAGGAATAGACATGCTCGACGTCGTTGATGCCCTTGACGATGACCTCCAGCGGTTCCGTCACCAGCTTGACCGCATCCTCGGCCTTCAGCCCCTGCGCCATCACGTGAATGTCGACCAACGGGACCGAGATCTGCGGCTCTTCCTCGCGGGGCAGCGAGACCAGCGCCACCAGACCCGCCGCCAGCGCGGCCAGAATGAACAGGGGCGTCAGCGCCGAGTTGATGAAGGCCTTGGTAAGCCCCCCGGCGATGCCCAGCGGATGCTTGCCGCGCTCACTCATGGCCCACCTCGCCCGTCACTTCGGCGGCAGGAACCACCACATCGCCCGCCGCAAGGCCGCTGATCACCTCGACCATCTCGACCCCGTCCACCAGATGCGCCTGCCCCGGCACGATGGACCGCAGCACCGCACCTTCGGCGCCCGCGACGCCCACGAAATCCAGCCCGGCCCGCGTCACCACGTCGGCCTTCGGAACCAGCAGCGCAGGCCGTTCGCCCACCGGCAGACGCACCAGCATCCGCGCGCCGACATAGGTGTCGGGCAGTCCCTCGATCTCGACATCCGCAACCACCCGGCCGCCTTCGATCAGCGGGTAGACCCGGGCCAGCGTTCCTTCGCGGTCCTCGCCGGTTTCGGAAATCAGGATCTTGTCGCCCGCCTCAAGCGCGCTGGCATGGCGTTCGGGCACCGCGATGCGCAGGAAGGTCCCGCCGCCGCCGACCACCGCCACCACTTCGCCCGGCATCAGCACCGCGCCCAGGGTCTGCGGCACATCCAGCACCCGACCCGCGCCGGGGGCCAGAACGACGCCCTCCTTCGCCTGCTGCGCGATCACATCCGCCTGTGCCGTCAGCGAGGCGATCTGCCCCTTCAGCACATCCACCTGCGTCCGCAGAGCATCGACGCGCTGCATCGTGGTGACCCCGTTCTTCAAGAGATCCTCGCCACGCTGCAGATCGGCCTCGGCATTGGCCAGCTGCGCGCCCAAAGCCTCACGCTGTGCCGCAAGCGCCGCCAACTGGAAGTCCAGCTTGTCATCGACGATCCGCGCCAGTTCCTGCCCTGCCGCCACGATGTCGCCCTCGACAACCGAAAGCTCGACAAGCGTGCCCCCGATCCGCGCCCGCGCCGGGATCCGGTCCCGCGCCTCGACCGTGCCATAGACGGCCTTCCACTCGGTCACGGTGACCGGGGCAAGGGTCAGCGGCTCGGCCTGAAGCGGCGTGGAAAGGGCAAGCAGACTTGCGGCAAGCAGAAAGGATGATGGGCGGATCATGCAATGGCCTCCTGGATTGGCCAATACATATATAAAGCTTACTAGCTTTGCAATGGTTACGTTTCAGATTTCCGGCGCGTCGTCTCCTGGTCGAAGGCGTCTGAACCGGCGGCCCGATCCTTGCCCCGTGCTGATGCAGAACGGCGCGCCGGACCCAACCGACGCGCCGCCCAAACCTTAACAATTCCTGAACGCCCGCGACCAAGTTGTTGGATTTGCAAGGCTAGTCGCGATTGTCCACCGCGGACAGATTTCAGGCCTCGACCCAAAGCCCCTCGTCTTTGACGATCTTGTAGGCCTCGTCCAGCGACGTCTTCGCACGGCTGATCAGGATGTCGATCTCGTCCGTCGTGATCACCAGCGGAGGCGCGATGATCATCCGGTCTCCCACCGCCCGCATGATCAGATCGTTGGCAAAACACCGCTCCCGCGTCCGGTAGCCGACATTCGCGTCCTCGGGGAACTTCGCCCGCTTGGCCTTGTTCGGGGTCAGCGCAATGGACCCCATAAGGCCCACCAGCTTTGCCTCGCCCACCATCGGATGATCCGCCAGCGCGTCCCAGCGTTCCTTCAGATAGGGATGCGCCACGTCCCTGACATGCTCCACGATCCGCTCGTCCTGCATGATCCGCAGATTCTCCAGCGCCACTGCCGCCGCGACCGGATGGCCCGAGTAGGTGTAGCCGTGGAAGAACTCCCCCGCCCCGCCGACAACCTCGGCCACTTCGTCGCAGACGATACTGCCGCCGATCGGCTGGTAGCCCGAGGACAACCCCTTCGCGATGGTCATGATATGCGGCTTGATCCCGAAGGTCTCGGACCCGAACCAGTTCCCCGTCCGCCCGAACCCCGTGATCACCTCGTCCGCGATCAGCAGAATCCCGTACTTGTCGCAGATCCGCTGGATCTCCGGCCAGTAGGTCTTCGGCGGAATGATCACCCCACCCGCACCCTGCACCGGCTCACCGATGAACGCGGCCACATTGTCCGGCCCAAGCTGCAGGATCTTCTCCTCCAGCTGCCGCGCGCGCGCCAGGCCGAACTCGTCCTCCGACATGTCGCCGCCTTCGCCCCACCAGTAGGGTTGGTCGATATGCTCGATCCCGTCGATCTTGCCACCATGCGCATGGATCGGCTTCATCCCCCCAAGCGAGCCGCCGCCCATCGTCGAGCCATGATACCCGTTCCAGCGCGCGATGATGGTCTTGCGCCAGGGCATGCCCTTCACGTCCCAGTACCGCCGCACCAGACGGATGTTGGTGTCGTTCGCTTCCGACCCCGAGCCGGCAAAGAAGACGTGGTTCAGATCACCGGGGGCAAGCTTGGCAATCTCCGCCGCCAGCGCGATGGCCGGCACATGGGTCGTCTGGAAGAAGGTGTTGTAATAGGCCAACTCCTCCATCTGCCGCGCCGCAACCTGGGCAAGTTCCTTCCGCCCATAACCGATGTTCACGCACCAAAGCCCCGCCATGCCGTCGATGATCCGGTGACCCTCGCTGTCGGTCAGCCAGACGCCTTCCCCCCGCGTGATGACCCGAGCCCCCTTGGCCGCAAGCCCCGCCTTGTCGGTGAAGGGATGGAAATGGTGTGCCGCGTCCAGACGCTGCAACTCGGCCGTCGGCATGTGGTTGGTGATCATGTTCATGGGGGTGACCTCGCGGAATCAGCAGGGCCGAATGCCCCGTCTTGACTGCAGGATATGATCAAACGCGCCGCTGTTCAAGAAATTTGATCAAATTCCCGAAACGCCGACGCCCCATTCATCTTTGCCCTAATATCCCCGCCGGAGGCTCATCCGAGCCGCTTTGCGTCCTTCACGCAAAGCGGCGAGACAAAAAGCCTCGCGCCGAAAGGCGCTCGATTTGGAAACCGTCAGTGACCCTCGGCAAGCGCCTGCCGGACATGATCGATGCCCTGCTGGATGTCCTGCTCGATGGCGCGGGCCAGGCCCTTCGCATCCCCCGCCCGCATCGCCGCCAGCGCCTCGCGGTGCAGGTCGGGTGCCGCCTCGCGGCCATAGCGGTCGATCACCGCGCGCAAGCTTGGCCCGGCCCGCAGCCACAACGACCGCGCAAGGTCCAAGAGCACCGGGGCCTCCGCCGCCTCGTAAAGCGCAAAGTGGAAGGCGTGGTTGGCCGCAAGGTAATCCGGCAGCTTCCCCGCCTCGATCGCCCGGTTCACCGCGCCGTCGATCGCCTCCAGCCGGTCGATCTGCCCCGCCGTCAGCCTCAGTGCCGCAAGTTCCGCCAGCTTCGGTTCGATTGCCAGCCGGGCAAACGCCACCTGCTCCAGCATCTCGGACGACAGTTCCGGCACCGCCACGCGCCGGTTGCCCTGCGGCAGAAGCGCCCCCTCGGCCGTCAGCCGCCGGATCGCCTCGCGGACCGGGGTCATTCCGGCGTCCAGTTCCGTGATCAGGCCCTGGATCGTGACCGGGGCACCCGGTGCCAGATGCCCATACAGGATCATGTCGCGCAGCCGCGCGTAGGTGACCTCGTGGCTGGGGATCTTGCGGGTGTCGGCGTCCATCGGGGCTCCCTTCGGCTCACGCCCTTTATGACCGCATACGCCCGGCAATCAAGAGTTGATCAAATCCATCTGATCAAATCCTCAATCCGCTTTGGGCGCATAGCGGAACCGCGTCACATCCGCCGTCCAGCCCTGCCCCGTCAGGTCATGCGCCACGACGCCCACGAAGGCCCCGGTAAAGCTTGCATGCTCGCCCCGCCCGCCTTCGTCCGAGACGATGGAGGCATCAAGCTCCGGCCCGACCGCCACGCCATTGACGCTGAACCGCTGCACCGCCCGATCCACGGTCACGCCAAGCGTCACCTTGCCCTCTGCCACCGGGAACCGCCCGTGGAAGGTCAGCGCCTCACCCGGCCAGTCGCCCAGACACGACACCAGCGTCACCACCCGCTCGCCACCTTCCCGCGTCACCAGCGCCGCATGGAACTTGTGCCGGTTGTAATAGGTGATCAGCCCAGCCGCCCGCTGCCAGTTCGGCGGGTCGGCCACGACTTCACACTCCGCCTGATAGGACGGCTCATCCTGACGCCGCGCCACCAGCGATTGCTCAAACCACGACCCCAGGCTCTCCCGCCCGATCAGTCGCAAGGCGCTCCCCGTCATCGTGAAGATGCGCTCCGGCTCTGGTGTCCGCAGCCACTGGAAGTCCATCGGCAGCGACGGTCCCCGGAAATCATACTCCACCGCACCCGGCACCACTCGATCCACCGGCAGATCGACCGTCGTGGGCGGCAGCATCCCTCCGTCCTTCAGCCAAAGCCACCCGTCGCGCCAGACCACCTCGGCCAGCCCCGTCTCGCGCCCCGTGGCACAGAACAGCCCGCGCGGCCCCTGCTGCGGCCGCCCGCAGAGGAACGAGTGCCAGAACCGCCCGTCATGCCCCTCGACATACTGCCCATGCCCCATCCGCTGAATCGGGTTCTGCGGATCGAACCGCGCCGTGATGACGTGCTTCTGGGGGTGAGTCTCATACGGCCCCCGGATGTCCCGCGACCGCGCAAGGGTGACGGCATGGTCATAGCCCGTGCCGCCCTCGGCTGTCGTCAGGTAGTAATACCCGTCATGCCAGAACAGATGCGGTGCCTCGGTCAGCCCCAGATCAGTCCCGACATAGATCGTCGTCACCTCGCCCAGCAGCCCCTCCTCCGGGTGCCATTCCTGCAACTCGATCCCGTCGAACAGGTCATTGGCCGGGTTCAACCCGGTCCCCTTGCCGCGATGGTTCCAGCGCATGTTGACGAACCACTTGCGCCCGTCCCGGTCATGGAACAGCGACGGGTCGAAGCCCGAGGACGTCACATATTTCGGGTTCGACCAGTCCCCGTCGATGGTCGCGCAGGTGACAATATAGTTGTGCGCGTCCTTGAAGGCCCCATCCAGCCGCTTGACGTCGGTGTAGACCAGCCAGAACCGCCCGTCCGCGTGGCTCAGACAGGGCGCCCAGATCCCGCAGCTGTCCGGGTTCCCGCGCATGTCCAGCTGGCTTGCCCGCCGCAAGGGACGGCTGACCAGCCGCCAGTTCACCAGATCGCGGCTGTGGTGGATCTGCACACCGGGATACCATTCAAAGGTCGAGGTCGCGATATAGTAATCCTCGCCCACCCGGCAAAAGCTGGGGTCAGCGTTAAAGCCACGGATCACGGGATTTTCCAGCATCATCAACCTCCTGTCATTGATGCGGGCGGAAGGATCCCTCAATCCCTCCGCCCGCCCGCGGCCAACCTGACAGGGAGGTGCCAGGTCTCGGCCAACCCTTAACGCAACAGCGCCCGCGCCTCATCCGGCGACAACGCCGCTGGCCGGGTGCAAGTGGTGGTCAGCGTGACAAAGCCCCCCGTCTCGCCCGAGGTCAGGCAGGCGGTCATCACGTCCACCCCATGCAGCGTCCGCTCCAGCGAACACCGCGCATCGCGCCCGCCCTGCAGCGCCGCGACCATGTCGGCCAGCCCCGCCGTGCGGTAGTTCGCCAGATCGCGGCCATTGTGGTGCTGGTTGATGACGCCGAACGGGTGATCCCAGGGCTCAACCGTGGTCAGCGTGCCCGCCTTGTCCGCCACTTCGACCGTGCCGCCAAAGAAGTTCGGGTCCGGCATATACATCGTGCCTTCGGTCCCGTAGAACTCGAAGTGGTTGCGCTTGTGGTGCCAGACGTCCCAAGACGTCGTCAGGTTCACCACCGCGCCGGAATGGAACTCCAAGAGCGCATGGATGTTCGTCGGCGTCTTGACCGGGATCTCCTGCCCCGCCCGCGCGCCCGATCCGATGGTCCGCGTCGGCGTCTGGGACGAAGTGATCGCGCCCACGCGGCGCACCGGGCCCAGGAAGTTGATCAGGTTCGCCACATAATACGGCCCCAGGTCCAGCATCGGCCCCGCGCCCGGCAGGAAGAAGAACTCCGGGCTCGGGTGCCAGCCTTCCGGCCCGTGGTTCTGCACGCAGGCCACCGCCGAGGTGATCGTGCCGATCCGCCCCTCATCAAGGATCGCCCGCGCCTGCTGGTGCGCGCCGCCCAGGAACGTGTCGGGGGCACAGCCGACCGCCAAGCCCTTCGACGCCGCCAGATCGCGCAGCGTCTTGCCCTCGTCCAGCGTCAGGACCAGCGGCTTTTCGGAATAGGCGTGCTTGCCCGCCTCCAGGATGCGCTTCGTCACCGCATAATGCGCGTCGGGGATGGTCAGGTTGATGACCACATCCACGTCCTTGTTCGCCAGCAGGTCATCGACCGACTGCGCCTTGACGTTGAACTCCGCCGCCCGCGCTGTCGCTGCCTCCATGTTCAGGTCGGCGACGGCCCGCACCTCAAGTCCTTTGAACAGGGGCGCCAGCCGCAGATAGCTGGTCGAGATGTTGCCCGCTCCGATGATACCGATACCAAGATTTGCCATTTTCTCTATTCCTCAGAAAGCTTTGGCCGAAGCGATCGAACGCGTTGCGAACCGCGCGTCATCCTTCGGGTTGTCGTGTTCCATGACGAAGTGCTTGACCCCGACCTTGCGCAGCGCGGCCATGATGGTCGGCCAGTCGACCGTCCCCTGGCCGACGTCGGCCCAGCCGTCCTCATCGGTGTTCTCGCCTGCCGGCGCGATGTCCTTGACGTGGGCTGCAGTGATCCGGTCCTTGTATTTCTCGATCCAGGCCAGCGGGTCCGCACCACCACGGATCACCCAGGCCACGTCCATCTCCCATTCCAGCCCCGGCCCACCCTCGAAGATGCGGTCCTGCGGCAGGCTGCCATCGGACAGCGCCTTGAACTCGAAGTCGTGGTTGTGCCAGCCGAACCCGTAGCCCGCCGCCTTGTAGGGCGCGCCGGCCTTCTGCAGCCGCTCGCCGAACGCCTTCCAGCCAGCCGCATCCGTTGGCCGGTCATCGGGCATGACATAGGGGCAATACAGCCGCTCCATCTTCAGCGCCTTGGCGATGCCAAGGACCTTGTCGACCTCGGTCTCCAGCTGCCCCAGCCCGAAGTGTCCCGTCGGCATCGTCAGCCCGGTCGCCGCCAGCCCGGCCTGCGTCGCCGCCACCGCCGCATCGTCGGCATAAAGCGCGCCGTAGCCTTCCACGCCGGTGTAGCCCGCTTTCGAGACCAGCTCGAAGGTCCGCGACATGGGCGGGAAGTTGCGCGAGGAATAGAGTTGATAGCTGAACATGGGTCTACCTTTCGTCAGCCGCCGTAGGTGGCGGAATGGAGATCTCTTAGGGTGAAGCTGGGCACCACCGAGGGATCCTCGGGGGTGAAGGTTATCGTGGCCGCATACCCCGGGAACAGGGTGACGGCGTTGGTCGAGAAGCGACCGGGGACTTCAGATTCCACTGCAACAAATGGGGCGAGTGCGTTGACCTGCAACGTCAATTTCCAGACGTCACCGTCACGCTTGATGTCCGCCGTCAGACCCGAAGGCAGAAGGTCGTAAGCCTTCCACGGCCTCGGCGCATGGACGTCCCCGCCCTGCGCCTCGCCGCTCCAGACAAAGGCCAGCACCTCCTCCGCCCTTAAGGCATCGGGCGCAAGCTGAACCACCTGCATCGCGGCATCGGGTGAGACCGTGACCGTCGCCTCCGCCAGCTTGCGCGTGGTCCCATCCATCGCCGCCGCGTTCGCCGTGACCGTGATTGTCACAGCCTCGGCCCGGTCATTCACCGCCCGCAACTCGATGCCCCCGTCCTTCGGCACCGCCGCCACCATCACCGGCGCATAGAACCGCGCGGCCATGTGATGCAGCAGCTTCCAGTTCCCGCCGTGATCCAGGCTCGCCCAGGAACAGACTGGCCAGGTGTCGTTCAGCTGCCAGTAGAGCGTCCCCTGGCAATGCGGCTTCAGGCTGCGCCAATGCGTCACCGCCGTCTTGATCGCCAGCCCCTGCTGGACTTGGCTGACATAGACGAAGTTCGGGAAATCCACCGGGAAGCGGAAATACCGGAACATCGTCTCGGCAATCCGCGCGTTGCCGCCGGGGTTCTTCTGGTGGCTCTCCATCACCGGGGCGGCGATGTTCCAGTCCTCCGGGTCGGCAAACCGCGCGATGGCGGACAGCGACGGATAGGACTGGAACCCGAATTCCGAACAGAACCGGGGGCTTACGTCGCGATAATGATCGAAATCCTTCCCCTCGTGCCACACAGACCAGAAGTGCATGTCACCTGATGAATCATCATGCCACGCATCCCCGAACGCCATCGGCCCGGGGCTGGGCGAAGACGGCCACCAGTTCGCCCCCGGCAGGTCGCCAAGCAAAGCCGCCTCCACCGTCCGGTTCAGCCGGTCATAGTTCACCAGATAGCGGTCCCGGTCCCTGCGGCTTTCCGGGAACCAGGTCAGCGCCCCGATCAGCTCATTGTCGCCGCACCAAAGCGCGATGCAGGCGTGGTGGTTGATCCGCCCGACCACATCGCGCACTTCGGCGTCCACCTCGGCCAGAAACTCCGGCGTCGAGGGATAGAGGTGGCAGGCGAACATGAAGTCCTGCCAGACCATCAGCCCCATTTCATCGCACAGGTCGTAGAACCAGTCCGGCTCATATCGCCCGCCGCCCCAGATGCGCAGCATGTTCATGTTGGCATCGAGCGCCGACTGCAAAAGCTGCCGCACGCCCTCGACCGTGATCCGTCCGAACAAGGCATCCGCCGGAATCCAGTTCGCCCCCTTGGCGAAAACTGCCCGCCCGTTGACCCGCACGCCGAAGGACCGCCCCGCCGCATCTGGCTCGCTGACCAGCTTCATGTCCCGCAAGCCGATCCGCTTGACGACATGCGCCCCGCTGCCCGTCAGCACCAAGTCATGCAGCACCTGCGCGCCCTGACCCGCAGGCCACCACAGCACCGGGTCCTGAATGATCAAGGCCAGTTCAGCCACGCCACCCACCACTGGAGAGGTTTGCGATACACCACAAAGGCTTGCCGCCACATCCTCAGACGTCGCATGAACCCGCAACCGCACCTCGACCTGACCGGGCGAGTGCACTTGCTCCACCAGTACATCCGCGATCCGCGCTCCCACGGGTTCCAGGCGGACACAACCGGACACCCCAAAAATCCCCAGCGCGATGTTCCAGTCCCAGCCGAAATCGCACTGCTGTTTTCGCAGCATGTTGTTGAAGGCAATCGCCCCGTTCACCTGCTGATAGGGGATCGGAAACGGCATCCGTGCCGCCCGCGCCAGCGCCTCGCGGACGGGCGAGCGGAAGAGGATCTCAATCGCGTTCTCGCCAGTCCTCAGGGCCGCCGATACATCCACCCGCCACCGCCGATGCACGTTCGCCGCCGACAGGACCGGCACCCCGTTCAGCCGCACCTCGGCCACGGTGTCCAGCCCTTCGACCACCAGCTCCGCCGCCAATCCGTCGTGCACGAAACTGCGCCGCGCCACCCAGTCGCGTTCAGACACCCAGCGGCAGTCATATTCGTTCCGGCCCCAATACGGCTCCGGGATCACCCCCGCCTTCGCCAGCGCCGAGACGCCATCGCCCGGCAGGTCGAACGGCACGACATGGGCGCCGCTTTCATCCGAAAGCGTCCAGCACCCCGCCAGATCGAGCATTGCTTAGATCCTTTGTTCCGTCTTCGCGTCAAAGAGCGAGGCCTTGGCGATATCCAGCCCAAGGTGGACCTTCGTCCCCGCGGGCAACCGGCCTTCGACCGGCACCCGCACGCTCATGTTCGCGCCTTCCGCCTTCAGCCACAAAAGACTGTCGGCCCCCAGATGCTCGTCGATTTCCACTTCGGCGGGGATGGACGGCCCCGCAATCGGGCTGGTCGACACCGCGATATGCTCCGGCCGGACGCCCAGGATCGCATCGTCGCGCTCCAGCACCGCCCCGCCCTGATATCCGGCAAGGTCAATCTTCATCGACCCGAACTGGAAGGCACGGCCCCCGTCCACCGTCCGCCCTTTCAGAAAGTTCATCGACGGGCTGCCCAGGAACCCGGCCACAAACAGGTTCGACGGGCGGTTGTAGATCTCCAACGGGGCCGCAAGCTGCTGGATCACCCCGCCCTTCATCACCGCGATCCGGTCGGCAAGCGTCAGCGCCTCGATCTGGTCGTGGGTCACATAGACCATCGTGTTGCCCAGCGCGTTGTGCAGACGCTTGATCTCGACCCGCAACTCGCTGCGCAACTTGGCGTCCAGGTTCGACAAGGGTTCGTCGAACAGGAACACGTCCACATCCCGCACCAGCGCGCGACCGATGGCGACGCGCTGCCGCTGCCCGCCCGACAGGGCCGCGGGTTTGCGGTCCAGAAGCGGCTGGATCTGCAGGATTTCTGCCGCCCGGGCGATACGCTTGTCGATCTCGGCCTGCGGGACCTTGGCGTTCTTCAAGCCGAAGGACAGGTTCCCCCGCACCGTCATCTGCGGGTACAAAGCATAGCTCTGGAACACCATCCCGATGCCCCGCTCCGACGGTTCGGACCAGGTGACGTTCTTCCCCTTGATCCAGATCTGCCCGTCGGTGATGTCCAGCAGCCCCGCAAGGCAGTTCAGCAGCGTCGACTTCCCGCAGCCCGACGGGCCCAGAAGCACGACGAACTCCCCCTCCGCCACATCGATATTCATGTTCTTCAAGACGGACACCGAGCCGAAGTTCAGCGTCAGGTCCTTGACTTCAATCGAGTTAACCATGTGTCAGCCTTTCACGGCACCGGCGGCGATACCGCGCACGAAGAGTTTGCCAGAGACGAAGTAGACGATCAGCGGCACCAGCCCGGTCAGCACCGTGGCAGCCATATTGACGTTGTATTCCTTCACCCCCTGGACCGAGTTGACGATGTTGTTCAGCTGCACCGTCATCGGGTAGATGTCCGGCTTGGTGAACACGACCCCGAACAGGAAGTCGTTCCAGATCCCCGTCACCTGCAGGATCAGCGCCACGACGAAGATCGGCAGGCTCATCGGCAACATGATGCGGAAGTAGATGCCCCAGAACCCGGCGCCATCGACGCGGGCGGCCTTGAACAGCTCCTCCGGGATCGAACTGAAGTAGTTGCGGAACAAGAGCGTCAGGATCGGCATCCCGAAGATCGTGTGCACGACGATCAGCCCCCAAAGCGTGCCGTAAATCCCCGCCTCGCGCAGCAGGATCACGATGGGATACAGCATGATCTGGTAGGGGATGAACGACCCGAAGATCAGGATGGTGAAGAAGATGTCCGATCCCTTGAACTTCCAGTTGATCAGAGCGTAACCGTTCACCGACGCGATGGCGATCGACACGATCACCGACGGCACCGTGATCATCACCGAGTTCCAGAAACCCCGCGAAAGCCCGTCGCAGTTCAGGCCGGTGCAGGCCTCGGACCAGGCCTTGACCCAGGGCTGGAAGGTGATCTCGACCGGCGGGGAAAAGATGTTGCCCAGCCGCACTTCGGGCATACCCTTCAGGCTGGTCATCACCATCACCCACAGGGGCAGCAGGTAGTAGACGCAGACCACGATCAGGATGCCGTAAAGCATGATGTTGCGGGGGTTCATCGCCCGCTTGGGCTTGGCGCCCCGAGGGCCGGTCATTGCGGCCGACGACGCCGACGAAACCACTGAGACGTCAGCCATGCTTCTTGCCTCCGAATTCCAGATAGGCCCAGGGGATCAGCACGATCAGCACCGACAGCAGCATCATGGTCGAGGCCGCAAAGCCCTGACCCAGGTTCTGCGCCTGGAACATGTAGTCGTAGACATACATCGCCGGCACCTGACTTGCGTTGCCTCCCGGCCCGCCCGAGGTCATTGCGACCACCAGGTCGTAAAGCCGGATGATGCCACTGGCGACGATCACCAGCGTGGTGATGAAGACCGGCCGCATCATCGGGATGATGACCACCACATAGGTCTTCCAGGTCGGAATACCGTCGACGCGGGTGGCCTTCCAGATATCCTCGTCGATGCCGCGCAGACCCGCCAGCATCAGGCACATCACGAACCCCGTGCCCTGCCAAAGCCCTGCGATCAGCAGGCCATAAAGCACGGTCTGCGGGTTGTTCAGCGGATCGAAGGTAAAACTCGTCCAGCCCATGTCGCGCACGACACCCTGGATGCCGAACTGCGGGTTCAGGATCCACTGCCACACCAGACCCGTCACGATGAACGACAGCGCGAAGGGATACAGCATGATGGTGCGGAACGTGTCCTCATAGCGGATCTTCTGGTCCATCAGCACGGCCAGAATGAAGCCCATGACCACGGTGAAGATCAGCGACATCACGCCATAGAAGAACAGGTTCTCGATCGAGACGACCCAGCGGTTCGTGTCCCAAAGCCGCTCGTACTGATCCAGGCCGACCCAGCGGGTGCGGGGCAACAGCTTTGAATCGGTGAAGGAATAGACGACGGTCCAGATCGTGCCGCCGACAAAGATCACCAGCGCAGTGGCGATCATCGGCAAGGCGGCGATCTTGGCACTGATGTTGCGGGTCCACCGCGCGCGCGGTCGTGCCGCGGAAGTCGTGCGGATTGCCTCCGCTTCGCTGGTCACCGACATCGGCCCCTGCCCCCCTTGCGTCTTTCAGGTGCGAAAGGGGCTGCCCGCGGACGGACAGCCCCAGATCGTCAAGCCAGGCTCAGAGACCGGTCTTCAGGTTCGCGACCCACTTGGCATGGGCGTCGGCAGCCGGCATGTCGGACTTCCAGAATTCGACCATCAGGTCTTCGTTCTGCTTCTGGACGTCCGGCGACCAGACCATGTCGCCCGAGGGGACGATATTGCCACCGGCCAGGATCTCGAGGCCCTTCTTCATGCAGTCGTTGGCGGCCGAAAGGTCGATGTCGCCCCGGATCGGCAAGGAGCCTTTCTTCAGGTTGAACGCAACCTGCACGTCCGGGCTGACCAGTTGGGCGGCCAGACGCTTCTGCGCGGCTTCCTTGTCAGGGTCGTTCAACTTCGGGAAGTAGAAGGCATCGCCGCCAGTCGAGATGTACTCGTTCAGGCCCAGACCCGGCAGGCAGGTGTAGTCGGTGCCGGCCACTTCGTTCGCAACCTGGAATTCACCCTGCGCCCAGTCACCCATGATCTGACCGGCGGCCTGATCGGTGATGACAAGGTTGGTCGCCTGGTTCCAGTCCTGAACGGCCGAACCCTTGGCCAGTTCGCGTGCTGCGGCGGCAGCCTCAAAAACCTTTGCGTATTCCGGGCCGGCGGCGACGTCCATGTTCTTGTCGACGTTCACGGCCTTCCACGCGTCAAGCCCGGCGACGGCGATCTGCATCGCGCCGAAGGCAAGGTTCGACTGCCAGGGCTGGTCGCCCAGCGCCAGCGGCAGCTTGCCGGCATCGCGGACAGCCGGAGCGGACGCCACGAATTCGTCCCAGTTGGTCGGGACCGGCAGGCCCAGATCCTCATAGACCTTGTTCGACAGCCACAGCCATTCCGGCGAGTGGATGTTGACCGGGGCGCAGAAGATCTTTCCGTCGACGGTGCAGGCATCCAGGAGGCTTGGCGGATAGACGACCTCTTTCCAGTTGTTCGCCTCGGCCACGTCGGTCAGGTCCAGCATCAGACCGGCTTCCACCAGTTCCAGCGCCTGTTGGCCGTGGTTGAACTGGGTGGCCCCCATCGGGTCGCCCCCGGTGATGCGCGAAATCATGATCGGACGGGCGGTGCCGCCACCGCCGGCAATGGCGCCGTCGACCCACTTGTCGCCCGAGGCGTCGAAGGCTTTGGCAAGCTCGGCCACCGCCGCAGCTTCCCCGCCCGAAGTCCACCAGTGCGTGACCTCAAGCTCGGTTGCCGCAGCGGGCATCGCCACGGACATCGCAAGAAGCGCTGTCATTTTCGAAAGTTTCATACCGTTCCTCCCGGTTTCTAAAACGTTATAGAAATAGCCTATAACGTTATAGTTTTGCCAATCAACACATCTTTTCGCTTGTTCCTGCCCGCTCTCCAAGTTTTCATGAAGGGATGGTTCGCGCTCGTTCGCGCTGAAAACGCCCGGAAAACCGACCCCATGCTGCACCGCAAAAATCGCACCGAATGCCTTGCCGGACGGGATTATCCCGCCCTCGGCCTGGTGACGGTCGCTGCGGATGCAAAAGCCGCTTCGGCCTGCGAATCAGTCCAGGGGATTCGCACTTGGGGTTCGGTCCGTTTGCATACAAACAGGGGGGATCATGGCCACCGTCACTGATCCGCCCACCCCTGATTCGGACACCGCGCGGCCGACGCTGAAGACCATCGCCGCCGCCACGGGCTTTGCCATCGCCACGGTCAGCCGCGCCCTGAAGGATGCCCCCGACATCGGCGAGGACACCAAGCGCCTCGTCCGTGAGACCGCGGAACAGCTTGGTTACCGCCCCAATCGCGCGGGCGTCCGCCTGCGCACCGGCAAGACCAATGTCATCGCTCTGGTGCTGTCGACCGAGACCGACGTGATGAACCACACCTCGCGGCTGATCTACTCGATCGCGAACGCGCTCCGCGGCACCGCCTACCACCTTGTCGTCACCCCCTTCTTCCCCGATCAGGACCCGATGGAGCCGATCCGCTATATTGTTGAGACCGAAAGCGCCGACGGGATCATCCTGAACCAGACCAAGGAAGACGACCCCCGCATCCGCTACATGCACGACCACGGCTTCCCCTTCGCAGCACACGGCCGGACCTCGATGGGCATCGACCATGCCTTCTTCGACTTTGACAACGAAGCTTATGGCCGCCTTGGTGCCCGCACACTGGCCGAGCGCGGTCGCAAGCGTCTGCTGATTGTCCCGCCGCCCCGCGCGCATATGTATGCCCGTCACATGACCTTCGGCTTTTCCGACGAATCCGCCCTTCTGGGCCTGCCCTTCGAAGTCTCGCAGGACGTCACCTCCGACAGCGGCGGCGAGGCGGTCGAAGCTGCCATCGCCGCCCGCTTCCATCAGCCGAATTCGCCCGACGGCATCCTCGTCGGCTCGACCACCGCGGCGATGGCGACCATTGCCGGGGCCGAAAGCTCGGGCCGCGTGCTGGGCCGGGATTTCGACGTGGTCGCCAAGGAAGCCATCGCCGTCCTGCGCAGATTCCGGCAGGATATCCTCATCGTGCGCGAGGATGTGGGGCGCGCCGGCGAATTTCTCGCCCGGGCGCTTCTGGCCGAGATCGAGAAACGCGACTGGACCGACCGGCAGGGCCTGGAAGTTCCGGTCAAGGTTGAACAGGGCCCCCAGGCCCGAAGTGGAGGACAGACATGAAGACGATCAAGGGCCCGGCCCTGTTCCTGGCACAATTCGCGGGCGATGCCGCGCCGTTCAATTCCTGGGGCGAGATCACAAAATGGGCCGCCGACTGCGGTTATGTCGGCGTTCAGGTCCCTTCCTGGGACGGCCGCTTGTTCGACCTGGAAAAAGCTGCCAGCTCAAAGGCCTATTGCGATGAGTTCAAGGGAATTGCGAAGGAAGCCGGGATCGAGGTGACCGAGCTTTCCACCCACCTGCAAGGCCAGCTCGTCGCCGTCCACCCCGCCTATGACACCCAGTTCGACGGCTTCGCCGCCCCATCCGTGCGCGGCAACCCGAAGGCGCGGCAGGAATGGGCTGTGGACCAGGTCAAGAAGGCCCTCACCGCCTCGAAGAACCTCGGGCTGACTGCCCACGCCACCTTCTCTGGCGCGCTGGCCTGGCCCTACCTCTACCCCTGGCCGCAGCGGCCCGCGGGCCTGGTCGAGGAGGCCTTCGACGAACTTGCCCGCCGCTGGACCCCGCTTCTGAACCACGCCGAAGACTGCGGCGTCGACGTCGCTTACGAAATCCACCCCGGCGAGGACCTGCACGACGGTGCCACCTTCGAGATGTTCCTTGATCGCGTGAAGGGCCACGCCCGCGCGAACATGCTCTACGACCCCTCGCACTACGTGCTGCAACACCTTGATTACCTTGAGCATATCGACATCTACCACGACCGGATCAAGATGTTCCACGTCAAGGACGCCGAGTTGAACCCGACGGGTCGCCAGGGCGTCTATGGCGGCTTCCAGTCCTGGGTCAACCGCGCCGGCCGCTTCCGGTCTCCGGGGGACGGGCAGGTCGATTTCGGCGGCATCTTCTCCAAGCTCACGCAATACGACTTTGATGGCTGGGCCGTGGTCGAATGGGAATGTTGCCTGAAACACCCCGAGGACGGCGCCCGCGAAGGCGCGGCCTTCGTCGACGCCCACATCATCCGCGTGACCGAGAAAGCCTTCGACGATTTCGCCGACTCAGGCACCGACCGTGCCGCCAACCGCCGCATGCTTGGACTGGAGTAACAGATGCCCATCGACGCCGCCCACACCGCCCGCCCCGAACGTCTCCGCCTTGGCATGGTGGGGGGAGGACGCGACGCCTTCATTGGCGCCGTCCACCGCATCGCCGCGCGGATTGACGATCAATATGAACTGGTTGCAGGCGCTTTCTCATCCAACCCCGAGAAGGCCTTGGCTTCGGCGCAAGACCTCGGCGTGCCCCGCGCCTACACCTCGTTCGCCGAGATGGCGGCCAAGGAAGCCCGCCGCAAGGACGGCATCGACGCCGTCGCCATCGTGACCCCGAACCACATGCACGCCCCCGTGGCGATGCAGTTCCTGAAACGCGGCATCCATGTCATCTGCGACAAGCCGCTGACCGCGACCCTGTCCGAGGCCAAGAAGCTGGCCAAAGCCGCCGAGGCCTCGGGCGTCGTCTTTGCCCTCACCCACAACTACACCGGCTACCCGATGATCCGGCAGATGAAGGCGATGATCGCGGGCGGAGAGCTGGGCGACCTGCGGCTGGTGAACGTCGAATACGTCCAGGACTGGCTGACCGAACCCGTCGACAACAAGCAGGCCGACTGGCGCACCGACCCGGCACGCTCGGGCGCGGGGGGATCGACCGGCGACATCGGCACCCATGCCTTCAACCTGGCGAACTTCGTCACCGGCCTGACGCTCGACACGCTTGCCGCCGACCTCACCGCCTTTGTCCCCGGCCGCCGCGTCGACGACAACGGCCATGTCCTGATGCGCTACCAGGGTGGCGCGCGGGGGATGCTGTGGTGCAGCCAGGTGGCGCCGGGCAACGAGAACGGCCTTCGCCTGCGGATCTACGGCACCAAGGGCGGGCTCGAATGGGCGCAAGAGGACCCGAACTACCTCTGGTTCACCCCCTTCGGTGAGGCGAAGCGCAAGATCACCCGCGGCGGCGCAGGCGCAGGCCCCGACGCCGCCCGCGTGACCCGCATCCCCCCGGGCCACCCCGAGGGCTATCTGGAAGGCTTCGCCACCATCTATACCGAAGCCGCCCGCGCGATCCGCGCCGCCAAGACCGGAACGCCCGTTCCTAAGGGCACCACCTTCCCCGGCCTGAAGGAGGGGCTGGAAGGCGTGGCTTTCGTCGATGCCTGCGTCCGCTCCTCAGCCCGCAACGGCGCCTGGGTCAGCCTGAACCTCTGACGGACGGTGGGCGGATCGCCCACCCTACGAAGCGCACGCGTAGAGTGGGCGATCCGCCCACCTTCCCTACCCGCGCAAGCGGTCGCGCTCCCGTTGCAGCCACAGCACTGTCAGGAGCAGCGGAGCATTTCCGATTTCCCCGGCCGCCATGACCTCGACCAGCCGGTCGAAGCCCACAAGGTGGCCCTTGATATCCTCGGCCTCTGCCGCCGCGCCAAACACACCCGCAACTCCGTCGGGCAGGTCACACAGCGCCACGTAGGAATAAAGATACTCCGTCACCGCCCCTGGCGTCGGATAATACTCCGCCACCTTCTCCAGGCAGCCCAGCACCAGCCCGGCCTCCTCGACCGCCTCGCGCCGCGCGGCGTCTTCCGGGGTCTCGCCCGGATCAATCCGGCCCGCGATGGCCTCCAGCTGCCAGGGCAAGGGATCGCCCCGCCCCAGAGGCCCCATCCGCACCTGTTCCACCAGCAAAACCCGGTCACGCACCGGGTCGTAGGGCAGCACCGTCACCGCATCCCCGGCAATGAAGACCTCGCGCGTCAGCAAGGGGCTCATCCCGCCATCGAACCGCCGATGCTGCACCTGCCACAGGTCCAGCGCGAAGAACCCCGCGTGTGACGGCGCCACGGCCCCCACCGCAACCTCTCCCGAGCCCGCCCGCATCCCCCGCGCGGTGGCCGCAGAGGCCCGCATCCGGCTTTCCGCCTCCACCCGAAGCGCGGGCAGTCGCTTGCGCACACGGTCAGCGGTCAGAACCCCGAAATAGCGCAGCACCAGCCAGACCAGTTCGGGCTTGGCCTCCGCCTCGTCCCCCAGCACCGCTTCCAGAAATGCCGCGCACCCATCCCCGCAGGCGGCCACGGCCGCGTGCAGCGCAGAGGGCCAGTCGACCCGCGAAAGCCCTGTCACTTCCAGCGCCGACCGACGTTCTCGGACAAGAGGCCTCCGACGATCCCGCCCAGCAGGATGGTTCCGAAAACCCCCAGCGACAGAAGTGCCTGCGACCGTTTCGCCATCGTGTCGATCACGGCCAGGATCGCCTCCATCGCGTCCTCATAGCGCATCCGCACCGAGTTCTCGAGCATCTCGGTCATTGCCAGCAGGAACAGGGCCACGACCGCCAGGATCACCGCCGTCTTGATCCCTGACCCCGCCGCTTCGACGTAGCCCTTGCCGACCGAGTTGCCCATCACCGACCAGCCGATGACCACTCCAACCAAGGCCGCACCCTCGCGGATCGGCCCGGCCGCAGCGGCATCCGGCATGTTCAAGGCGTAGTAGTTCGCAAGCACCCAGCCTACCACCGCGAACGAGATCGCGGCCATCAGCTTTGCTGCAGTCGGCATCGGTTGCGCCATTCGGAAGAGCCCTCAGCTGGACGCGTCACCGTGATCTGCGTCACGTCGCAGTTTCCACCCTGAAACGCGCCCGCGCAAGAGGCGAGGTAGAAGTCCCACATCCGCTTGAATCGGTCGTCGAACCCCAGTTTCCGCACCTCGCCCCAGCGGTCATTGAACGTCTCGTGCCAGCGCCGCAGTGTCAGGCTGTAGCTTTCACCGAACTCGATGGACCCCTTGACCCGGAGCCCCGCCTTCTCGACCTCGGCCCGCAGCACGGCCGGCGCGGGCAGCATGCCCCCCGGGAAGATGTATTTCTGGATGAAGTCGACGCCCTTGCGGTACAGTTCCCAGCGTGCGTCCGCCACGGTGATGATCTGCAACGTCGCATGCCGCCCCGGCTTCAGCCGGTCGCGCAGCGCGCCGAAGTAGACCGGCCAGTAACGTTCGCCCACCGCCTCGAACATCTCGATGCTGGCGATGCCGTCGTAGGTCCCGCGTTCGTCTCGGTAGTCCTGCAGCTTGATCTCCACCCGGTCCGACAGCCCCGCCTTCGCGATCCGCGCCACCGCGTAATCATGCTGCGCCTGGCTGATCGTCAGGCCAGTGACGCGCAGGCCCCGCTCCTTCGCGGCGTATTCGGCGAAGCCGCCCCAGCCGCAGCCGATCTCCAGCACATGTTCGCCGGGCTGGGCGCCCATCTGATCGACCATGCTGGCATATTTCCGGGTCTGCGCCGTCTCCAGGCTTTCCTGCGGGTTCTGGAACAGCGCCGAGGAATAGGTCATCGTCTCGTCCAGCCACAGCCGGTAGAACTCGTTGCCAAGGTCGTAGTGGTAGCTGATGTTCTTCTTGGCCTGCCGCTTGCTGTTCGACTGAAGCCAGAAGCGCAGCCGCTCATAGGCGCGCAAGAGGCTAAGCCCGGGGTAGCTGTCGCCCACCACGTTGTTCGCCGGACGCTGGATCAGGTCCAGGAAGGCCTGCAGGTCGGGCGTCGTCCACCAGCCATCCAGATAGCCGTCGCAGAACCCCAGATCCCCCTCGCGCACCAGGCGGGCGAAAAGGTCCGGGTTCACCACCCGCACTTCCGCCGCGATGCCCGGGGCCTTGCCCTCGATGCGGAACCGCCGGCCGTCGGGCAGGACAAAGTCCAGCCGACCTTCGCCCAGCCGAGCGGCTGTCTCGAAAGCCGTGGCGAAGTAGCGCGGCAATCCCGTCTGCCCCTTCACCGTCGTCAACACGTCCATCGGCCCACCCCCTGGGTCTTTGTCGGCAACACTTTCACCAAAGGCGATGCGTTGCTCAAGCATTTCGTGCCCCATATGCCGCAAGGGCAGCGGAGCGACCAGCGGCAAGATCGACCACGGGTTTCGGATAGGCCTGGTCCGGGCTCAGCCCCCAGGACCGCGGCACGGCATCGAAGAAGGCCAGCGCCTCGGGTCCGGGGGCCTTCGAAAGTTCCGCGACGAACCGTCGCCGATAGCGCGCGTCGGCGTCGAACTTCTCGGCCTGGCCCGCCGGGTTGAACACGCGGAAGAACGGCGCCGAATCCGGCCCTGATCCCGCAACCCATTGCCAGCCCATCGCATTCGCCGCCGGATCCCAGTCGGTCAGACAGTCGGAGAACCAGTCCAGTCCCACTTTCCAGTGCGTCAGAAGATGCTTCGTCAGGTAGCTTCCCGCGATCATCCGTACCCGGTTGTGCATCGTGCCCGTCACATACATCTCGCGCAGCCCCGCATCGACGAAGGGCTCGCCCGTCATTCCCCGCCGCCAGCGCTCGGCCTCGGAACTGTCGCCACGCCAGGGGAAACGGTCCCACTCCGGCTTCCAGTTCCCGCTGGTGATTTGTGGAGTATGGTGCATCAGGTGATAGCTGAATTCCCGCCAGGCAAGCTCGCGCAGGAAGCTTTCCGCCCCCGCGCGGCCCTCGTCCCGCGCCCGCAGGCCCGCGTGCCAGACCTCGCGGATGCCGATCTCGCCATAGGTCAGGTTCTCCGACAGCCGCGAGGTCCCCGCAACCCCCGGATGATCGCGCATCTCGCCGTAACGCGCGACCGGGCCGTCCAGGAACGCCCCCAGTTTGGCCCGCGCCGCCGCCTCGCCCACGGCCTGATACCGGGCCACGACCTCCGCCCCCCGGTGCATCGCTGCCCCCAGACGCCAGTCCTCCAGCCGGTCGGACGCTGGCCGGACCTCCCCCCCCCGCAGCCGGTTCGGCGCAGGCTCCGGGGCGGCAACCCCCATGCCCCGCGTCGCCTTCCAGTACGGAGTGAACACCCGGTAGAACCCGCCCTGCCCGGTCTCGACCCCCCAGGGCTCGTGCAGGAGATGCCCGCCAAAACTCCGCGCTTCCTGACCCTCGCCCTTCAGCGCCGACTTGACCAGCGTATCGCGCGCCACGCTGGCCGGATCATACAGCCTGGACCACCAGACCCCGCCCGCACCAACCTCTGCGACCAGCGCACGCAGCACCTCCAGCGCAGGCCCGCGCCGCAGGACCAATCGCAAGCCCAGCCGCTCCAGCGACGTCGCAAACGCCGCCACGCCAAGCCCCAACCGCCACTTCGAAGCCGCCCCGATCGCTTCGGTCTCCGGGTCCAGGATGAAAACGGGAATCAAAGGTCGCCCCGAGGCCACCGCAGCCGACAGCATCGGCTGGTCCCCCAACCGCAAGTCGCGGCGGAACCACAGGATCAACGGTGTCTCGGACATTCCCCAGCCTTCTCACTTGCGGTCATTACGCCCGCCATCCAAGGTCGGATCACTTAACCCTTTCACCTTGCGTCAAATATCCTCGGGGGCTTGGGGGTGGAAAACCCCCAACGCCGTCCCTGCGCACTCTTCGCGCAGGGACAAATGCAAAGGCTTGCGCGTCAGCGCTCCGCTAGACTGACCTCACAGCACCAGATCCAGCGCCGCGATCAGTCGCGCCACTTCCTCGGCGCTGGTATAGTGCACCGCCGACATCCGCAGCACCCCCTTCTCCAGGTCGATCCCCAAGGCCTCCAGCGGCCGCACGGCATAGAAGTCCCCTGCCCAGCAGGCAATCCCGTTGCGGCCCAGTTCCTCGGACACCGGCTCGGCCACCCGGTCCAGTTCCACCGCTACCGTCGGCGCTCGCCGCCCTGCGTCGCGCGGCCCCAAGAGCCGGACATCGTTCCGCTGGCCCAGGTAATCCAGCAGCGGCTGGATCACCGCCACCTCCTGCGCCCGCATCAGATCATGCACCCCCCGGTTCCGCGCCGCCGGATCGCCGGTAATCCCATGCCGCGCGGCCAGCGCGTCGATGTAATCCGCCATCCCCGCACAGGCCGCGATCTGCGCATGGTCCGGCCCCGCAGGCGTGTGCCGCTTGTACAGCACCCCATGATTGAAGAAATGCGCCTGCCCCGGCAGTTCCATCCCGAAGCCCTCGCGCAGCACCATGATCCCCTGATGCGGCCCAAAGGTCTTGTAGGCGGAAAACAGATACACATCGCAGCCCAACGCCGCCACGTCGGGGAACCCGTGCGGCGCGTAACTCACCCCGTCCACCACCGTCCGCGCCCCGGCAGCCTTTGCCATCGCGCAGATCGCCGTCACGTCGTTGATCTCGGCGATCACGTTGGAACAATGCGGGAAACAGACCAACTTGACCTTGCCATCCGCCAGCAGCGAATCCAGCGTCTCAAGGTCCAGCGACCCCGTCGCCCGGTCCAGCTTCCATTCGCGGACCTCGATCCCCTCGTCGGCCAGACGCCGCCATACGCCCGAGTTCGCCTCGTGGTCCTGGTTCGTCACCACCACCGCGCCGCCAGAAGACTTTCCTGGGCCCCCCGCCAGCCACGTCCGCACCGCCTGGGCCAGAACGTAGGTATTCGCGCTGGTCGATGGCCCGAACGACACCTCCTGCCGCGCCACCCCCATCATCGCGGCCAGCCGGGTGCGCGCCTCGTCCATCTCGGCACCCCCCGCCTGCGCCCCCGGATAGGGTCCATAGGGCTGCACCTTGCGGTCGCGGTAGAACCGGGTCAGCCGGTCCACCACCTGCACACAAGGGTAACTCCCGCCCGCATTCTCGAAGAACGCATGCGACGACAATACCGGCGACTGAAACGCCGGAAACTGCGAACGGACGAAATCTAGATCAAGCGCCACCTGCGGCTCCTCCATCGGGCCGCGGTCCGGGATACCTGCGCGAGGCGGGCATGTCCCGGTCCGCGGCAGGTCTTCCAGCCAGACCCAAGGGATGTCTCCCCAAAGGCCAGAGCCGGGTCGCTCCCGGCTTCGTGTCAAGGATTAGCGCCCCATCCCACGCCCCGCAACCCCCCGCCCGCCCCCCCGCAACCTTGCCGAGAAAGCCGCACCCCGCCCGCCAATCAGGCATCCTGACGCAAGGTCATCCTTATTCCCGTCCATTTCTGCAGCAACGGCTGCAAATTCCCGCAGTTTTCTCTTGTCCTTTCCGGCAACCCAAACCAATTCTGAACCACGGAGGTGTGCCGAGGGGGCCCCGCCTTAACAAAACTTAATGCACAACTGGCAGCCGCTGGTGCTGTCCGCTTGGCATGCAGAGGAGCACATATGAGCCGCAAATCCCTTGCCCTGCTGGGCGCAGCCTCGGTGCTGTCGCTCGCCGTCGCTGCCCATGCCGCCGATCCCGAGTTCACTGTTCTCGACTGGGCCGGCTGGGAAATCGACGGCATGCTCCAGCCCTATGTCGACAAGCATGGCCAGAAGCCGACCTATGTCTTCTTCGCCGACGATGACGAGGCGTTCCAGAAGGTGTCGTCCGGCTTCAAGGCCGACGTGGTCCATCCCTGCGCCGCCGCCGTTCCCCGCTACATCGACGCCGGCCTGATCGAGCCTTGGGACACCTCGAAGATCCCGGAAATCGCCAATGTCCCGGCCCGGATGGTGGAACCCTTCACCAACGAACAGGGCGTCTGGTTCATCCCGACGGACTACGCCTACACCGCCATCGCCTACAACGCCGAGACGGTCCCGGTCGAAGATGTCGCAAGCATCCAGGTCTTCGCGGACGAGAAATATGCCGGTCGCATCGCGATGCCCGACAATACCGACGACGTCTGGTCGCTGGCCTTCATGGCCACCGGCGTAACCTCCTGGGACAACGTGACGGACGAGCAGTTCACCGCCGCCGCAGACTGGCTGCGCAAGGTCCACCCGAACGTGCGCGCCTACTGGTCCGACCCGTCCGAACTGTCGCAGCTCATGGCCTCGGGCGAGGTGCAGGTCGCCTGGTCCTGGAACGACCCGGTCGCGATCCTGCAGGCGGAAAACTTTCCCGTCGGCTTCAACCGCGCCCCGGCGGAAGGGGCGGCGACCTGGTACTGCGGCTTTGTCAACATGAAGGACGGCCCCGGCGTCGAGGACAAGGCCTACGACCACATCAACTCGCTTCTGGCACACTCGTCGGCCCAGCCGCTTTTGGACGCGATCGGCTACGCGCTGGCCAACGACGCCGCGATGGCCGAAATCCCGGCCGAGGCGCTTCAGGCTGCCTATGTCGACCCGATCACGACGCCGCTCTTCGTGCAGTCTCCGCCCACGACCGAACTGCGCGACCGCATGATCGAGGAATTCGAGCTGATCAAGTCGGGCTTCTGATCCTGACGCCCGGAACGACGGAACGCTCGGGGGAAGCCCCGGGCGTTTAGCTTTGTGCATCGAGCGCATCTTACACGCTTGACCTGCATTTTCCTCTTGACTTACCCCCCCCGGTTGCGCCCGCTATACCAAGTACAGGCACTTTAGGCTCTAATTAGATGCCCCAAATGAAGCTCACATGCGCTGAATGGTCAATTCAGTATACTTCAATCACGTTGCTTCGCTGGCAATTTCATCCAGGGAGCTACTCTTGAAGCTACAGGAACATCCTTGGCGTATCCTAGTAGTCTGCCTTATGCTCGGCGCGGCCATTAGATTCTTGGGAGGCGATGTCTTGGATCAGATCTACACATTCGTAGGAATGGAACCGATGCCTTGGCAGAGTAACTAACGTGTAGGCAAGAGTAAAAGAGGAACGTCAAGAAGATGAATGACGATATCGCTCGGGCCCTATTGGAATTCGTTGAAGTTCTATATAAAGCTGTGGACGCTCTTGCAGAAGATCCTGACCGTACTGCGGACGCTCTCGTCCTTCTGGTTTCAGCGATTGAGGCGACAGTCGAAAACTATGGAAATAATCGATACGATGACAATGATCGGCAAGTTGTTCGATCTCTGATCGATCTGGCCGCAGCTGAGATGGCCGGGTTGGTCTTGGTAGCGGGCACTACGACACTGTTGGCCCCAGGGGCCGGCGTAATTGCTATTGCCATTGCAACCGTTGGCGCGGGTGAATTTCTTGGTCAATGGTTGGAGACCAACAGGATTTCTTTCTTCCCATCCGTACAAGACGCGTCGATGGCGACGCAGGGAGTTACACTATACGGTTACGCCCCATTGGGAGACACGCTTACGTCCTCAATGCATGATGATCGAGTCTTTGGCTTCAGCGGGAATGACTATATAGTCAACTGCGGTGGTTCAGATGCTGTGTTCGGCGGACTAGGGGTAGACACACTCGACTACAGCACAATGACGTTCGCTTCTACCGGCGGAATCATCGTTGACGCAACTGCTGGCGACGGCTCATTCGTCGTTCATCACCATAGCGACACCGATATAGTGACGGAAGTCGAGCATATCATCGCAACTGCGGGCGCGGATGCGTTCGTATTGGGCAACTACGGAGCCAACATTGCTGGCGGCGGACATATCGAAACCATCGAGGCCGGGGCCGGGGACGACGTTGCGTTGCTGCTCAACGAAGGTGGCGCTGGACCGCGCCGGGTCGCAATCGATGGCGGATCGGGGATCGACACTGTCGTAATCGCCAGCGACGGCTTCAATACCGAGATTGATTTTAACGTTGGTGCGCTTCGCTATCATGGTGGTGTGAACGCTCAATTCACAATCGCGAATTTTGAGGCCGCACAAGGTGGTGACGGCTCTGATGTCATGCTGGGCAGTGACCGCGCAGAATACCTGCTCGGCAACTCTGGTGCCGACCGTCTCTTCGGCGGCGGGGGTGACGACTTCATCTTCTTCGACGCCGGCTGCGACGGGGATGATACGATCATCGTGTCGGGTGCCAGCGAAAGCCTCTTTGCTGCCGGAGGTGCCGGTGCAGATACCTTCCACCTCGCCTTTGGAGACGAAGAAAGCCCAAGGGTTCTCTGGGGCGGTGCGGGTGCAGATACCTTCATCTTTGACGGCGGCGCGACGAGCGGTTTTGCCATGACCGGCGGCATCGCCGTGGTCAGCATCCCAGGCCTGACCGAAGCGGCGTTCGCCAAGCTCACCCTTGCCGATCTCGACCTGGCTGGCCTGCCCCTCAACGAATTCCGCGCCATCATCATTAATCCCGACGCCCTGGATCGGTTCGAGGTGCAAGGCGCGCAATACAACACCGCTCTCGATCTGGAAGGCAGCGTGTTCAGGTCGCACAGCTCTGACTTCATTTCAGCGTGGATGGGTCGGCCCGTTTCCGTCCAGGGCCATTATGCGTCCGCTTACGAAACTCAGGTCATGGCGGGCGTCGAATGGGACGACATGGAGAACGTGCTGTCGATCGGTTGGTTTGCCGGAACGTGGAACGCGTCGGGCGAACCCGACATGCACATCACCGAGTATGACCCGTTCGAAGCGGCCGATCAACGGCGCGCGAGGGAAGACGTCGCCTATTACAACGAAAATCTGATCAGCATCGTCGTGCAACCGGACACGCATCCTGATTATGCGCCTTGGAACGGGCCGATCTTCGTCGTCGGTGGCACCTTCAGCGGGGCCGCCCTGTCCGGCAACGGTGATCTCACAGGCACGCTGCCGGGTGACACAGGCCCTTCTCCCTTCGACTGGCTCCTCGCGGCGTGACAGGTCGCGGGCCCGTCAATAGCCCGGGACGAAACCTTTCCAAATCCCTAACGTCCGCGACGAACTTATTGAAATGTCTAGACGAACGGAAACTGTCCACCGTGGAGACTCTCGCCCAGGCTCCAACCGCCTGTTGCGCCCCCTGCCCGCCCCGTCTAATCCAGAGCAACCCCAACCCGGTTTCTCATGTTCGAAGTCATTTCCCTCAGCTTCGCCTTCTTCTTCGGCCTCGCCGTCCGCCGCGTGGGGCTGCCCCCTCTGGTGGGGTTCCTCGCCGCGGGCTTCGCGATCCATACCGTCGGCCCCTCCCTTGGACTGCCAAGAGAGACCGGTGCGATCCTTGACCACATCGCGCACCTTGGGGTCCTCCTTCTCCTGTTCGCGGTCGGCCTGAAGCTGCGTCTCGGCCAGCTTGCCCAACCCCAGGTCTTCGGCGGCGCGCTGATCCATTCGGCCATCACCACCGCAGTCTTCAGTACGGGCCTGGTCGTGTTCCTGCGACTTGACTGGTCCACCGCCATTCTGCTTGGCGTGGTCCTGTCCTTCTCCTCCACCGTCTTCTCGGCCAAGGTGCTTGAGGCCAAGCGCGACATCGGAGCCTTCTACGGCCGCACCGCCATCGGCATCCTGATCGTGCAGGACATCATCGCGCTCGCCGTCCTCGCGCTGTACAGCGGCCAGGCCCCCTCGCCCTGGGCGCTGGCCCTGCTGGCCGCCCTGCCCCTGCTCCGTCCGGTCCTGCATTGGCTTCTCGACATCTCCGGCCATGACGAGCTCCTGGTCCTGGCCGGGATGCTGCTGGCCGTGGTCGCCGGTGGGGCCGGCTTCCAGGCCGTTGGCCTTGGTTCCGAGATCGGGGCGCTGGTCATGGGCCTCCTGCTGTCCACCCATCCCCGCGCGAAAGAGCTTTCCGACGCGCTCTGGGGCCTGAAAGAGATCTTCCTCGTCGGCTTCTTCCTGCAGATCGGCATGTCCGGCCTGCCCAGCATGGGTGAATTGGCCATCGCGCTGGTTTTGGTCCTGCTGCTTCCGCTGAAGGGCTTCCTGTTCTTCGCGCTTCTGCTGATCTTCGGCCTGCGGGCGCGGACCGCCTTCCTGTCCGCCGCCAACCTGACGGCCTACAGCGAGTTCAGCCTGATCGTCGCCGCCGGCGTCCTGCCCGAATGGCTGGTGCCGCTCGCGCTGGCGGTCAGCCTTTCCTTCCTTATGGCCGCCCCGCTCGACCGGCTGGTCGACCGCATCTTCGAAAGGCTTGAGCCTCGACTTCAGGGGTTCGAGCCGCGCCGGGTCCACCGCGACGAACTGCCGACCGACCTTGGACGTGCCTCGGTGCTGATCCTCGGGATGGGCCGCACCGGCACTGCCGCCTATGACCAGATTTCCGGGCCGTTCCGCACGGTCGGGATCGACGCCGACACCTACCGTGTCGCCGGCCACACGGCCGCCGGCCGCAACGTCCTTTTCGCCGACGTCGAGGACGCGGCGTTCTGGCGCGGGCTGAAGATGGCTCATGTCGAGGGCGTGATCCTGGCGATGGACAGCGTCGAGGCCAAGGAAAGCGCTGCCCGCGCCCTGCGGGCCAAGGGCTTTCACGGCCCGATCATCGCCCACGCCTTGTACGAGGACCACGTGTTGCGCCTGAAGTCGGCGGGGGCGGACCACATCTACCAGACGATGAACCAGGCTGGAATCGGGCTCGCGGACCAGGCCAGTCGCGCCATCGAGGTCGACCGCGAGCCCGCCAGTTTCATCGAGGTCTAGGGGCGCGGGACAGGCCTTTCCAGATCCTTAACGCCCACGGCCAACTTGTTGATTTTCCTGCGTCATCGAAAACTGTCCACTGTGGACAGACAACGGCCCCAAGGCTGCCCTCACTGCCGCCGCCGCCCACCTGCCTTGATACGGCCCTTGCGGCCCCCCTCCCCACCCCCTATATTCACCCCTGTCGGGGGCAACCCCGACTATGGCGATAAACGCACCTGTAATAATCGGCTCGGACCCGGGGGCGGTACCCGGCGGCTCCACCAAATTCCCGTTCGTTGCGGGGGCAAGGGGCCGAAATAGGATCGACGAACGACCAAAGAGGCCAGCTTTCGCTCGGTGAGGTACCACCGTTATCGGTCCATGATCACAGTTGCCAACGACAACCGTGCTCCGGTGGCGCTGGCCGCGTAAGCGGCTCGCAAGACCAAAACTAAGCCCTTGCGGTTAGCCCCGTAAGGCGGGGTTCGCAGGTACCTGGCAACAGAAACCTGCACCTTTTCCAGACCGCTCCTCGTTCGCCTTCGGCTTCTCGTCGCCCCGGCGCTGCAAGGAGTGACGAGGTCATCGACGAGCAGCTTGCCAGCGGTCCGGCCCTGCCCCATCCTGACCCATGCTCCGCGCAGCCCTCCTGGTCTGCCTAACCGCCCAGCCCGTCCTCGCCTGCGAGACGGCGCTGCTTCTTGCGATCGACGTTTCAGGCTCGATCGACGCGAGCGACTACCGCCTGCAAACCGAAGGCCTTGCCTCGGCGCTTTCCGACCCCGAGGTGACCGACGCCCTCGTGCGTGGGCAGGTCGCCCTCGCCGTCATCCAGTGGTCGGGCGTGGATGAGCAGGCCCTTGTGCTTTCCTGGAAGCGGATGCTCGGGCCCGAGGATGTCACGCAGTTCGCGGCCCGCGCCGCCGCCATCCCCCGCGCGTTCACCGGCTCGGACACGGCCGTCGGCCAAGGCCTTCGCTTCGCCACCTCCCAGTTCGCCGCTGTCTCCGACTGCCGGAACAAGGTGATCGACGTGTCCGGCGACGGGCAGGAGAACGCGGGCTTTACCGATGCAAAGGCGCGCCACGAAGCCATCGCCGCGGGCGTGATGATCAACGCGATTGCGATCGAAGAGCCGGGTCCGGCCTTTCCCATCACCAGCTACTACCGCAACTGGATCATCACTCCCGGCGGTTTTGTCGTCACGGCCCGCGGCTTGCAGGACTATGCCGGGACCTTGCGCATCAAGCTCTTGCGCGAACTCACCAAGCCCGTCGGCTGACCCGTCCAGATTTCAGCGGCTTGGAGGCTGTCTGATCCCCGGGTCGCAGACGCACGCGAGCCCCCCTTCCCTTGGCCCCCGAATCCCCTATGCTGATTGCCAACCGGGAAAGGACGGCGACATGGCGCGCAGCATCGACTACGGCAATCTCATGCACCGCGCGATGCGGGGTCTGATCCAGTCGGTCCTCGCCGAAGTGGCCGAGAACGGCCTGCCCGGCGCACATCATTTCTTCATCACCTTCGACACCACGCACCCTGACGTGCAGATGGCCGACTGGCTGAAGGAACGCTACCCTACGGAAATGACCGTGGTGATCCAGCACTGGTACGAAAACCTTGTGGTGACCGACGAAGGCTTCAGTATTACCCTCAATTTCGGCAACAATCCCGAACCGATGGTGATCCCCTTCGACGCGCTGCGCACTTTTGTCGACCCGTCGGTCGAGTTCGGCCTGCGGTTCGAGACGCAAGAGCAGGACGACGACGAGGATGACGAGGACGTGGAGATCGAGGTCGAGGAAGATCCCGTCCGGCAAGACGCCGAAATCGTCTCGCTTGACCAGTTCCGGAAGCATTGATGTCCGACCTTGCGCTGTTCCGTCGGCGGCTACTGAAGAACCCCCGGCAGGTCTCGGCGATTGCGCCATCATCGCGGACCCTCGCACGGGCGATGACTTTGGGCCTTGGTCCCAATAGTGGCCCGGTTGTGGAATTCGGTCCCGGAACTGGCCGCTTCACCGAGGCGATCCTCGCGCGCGGTGTCCCGCCCGAGAATGTGACGCTGTTTGAACTGGACGAGGAATTCGTCGCCTATCTGCGCCAGAAGTTTCCTGGCGTGACCGTGCATCGGCTTCCGGCGCAAGAGGCCACCCGGCTGGTTCCAGCAGGGGTGAACACGGTGATTTCGGGCCTGCCGCTCCTTTCAATGCCGCCCGAGGTGCGCGAAGGCATCGTAAGCGCCGCCTTCTCGATCCTTGCTCCGCGCGGCCACTACGTTCAGTTCACCTACGGCCCGCGTCCGCCGCTGCCGCCGGAAACCATCACGACGCTTGGCTTGAAGGTGAACAAGGGCCACAAGGTCTGGGCCAACCTGCCCCCCGCCACCGTCTACCGCTTCCGCCGCGCCTGAGTTTTCGGTATACCATTGCATGCCGGATTGATTTCGCGCGCTCCCGGCGCTATGGGTCCGCGAGAGCTTGAGGAGTTTGCCATGACCGCGACCCGTACCGAAACCGACAGCTTCGGCCCCCTTGAAGTGCCGTCCGACAAGTACTGGGGCGCGCAGACCCAGCGGTCGATCATCAACTTCCCGATCGGCTGGGAGCGTCAGCCGGTCCCGATCATCCGTGCGCTTGGGGTCATCAAGAAAGCCTGTGCCGTGGTGAACATGGCACAGGGCGATCTGGACGCCACGCTGGGCACCGCCATCGTCGCGGCGGCGACCGAAGTGATCGACGGCAAGTTCGACGACAACTTCCCGCTGGTCGTCTGGCAGACCGGGTCCGGCACCCAGTCGAACATGAACGCGAACGAGGTGATCTCGAACCGTGCGATCCAGATGCTGGGCGGCGTCATGGGCTCGAAGAAGCCCGTCCACCCGAACGACCATGTGAACATGGGCCAGTCCTCGAACGACACCTTCCCCACCGCGATGCACGTCGCCATCGGCATGCACACACGCGACGTGCTGATCCCCGGGCTGGAAAAGCTGGCAAAGGCGCTCTGGGCGAAGTCCAATGAATTCAAGGATATCATCAAGATCGGTCGCACGCACACCCAGGACGCGACGCCCTTGACCCTGGGGCAGGAGTTTTCGGGCTATGCGACGCAAGTCGACAAGGGCATCGCCCGCGTGAAGATGTGCCTGCCCGACATCTACGAACTGGCGCAGGGGGGCACCGCCGTCGGCACCGGGCTGAACACCAAGGTCGGCTTCGATACCCGCGTCGCCACCGAAATCGCCAGGATCACCGGCCTGCCCTTCGTCACCGCCCCGAACAAGTTCGAGGCCCTCGCCGCGCATGACGCGATGGTCATGTTCTCGGGTGCCTTGAAGACGGTGGCCGGGTCGCTGTTCAAGATCGCCAACGACCTCCGTCTCCTCGGCTCTGGCCCCCGCTCGGGGCTTGGGGAGCTGATCCTGCCGGAAAACGAACCCGGCAGTTCCATCATGCCCGGCAAGGTCAACCCGACGCAGGCCGAGGCGCTGACAATGGTCTGCGCGCAGGTGATGGGCAACGACGCCGCCGTGGGATTTGCCGGGTCGCAGGGCCATTTCGAGCTGAACGTCTACAACCCGATGATGTCCTACAACGTGCTGCAATCGATCCAACTGCTGGGCGATGCGGCCGGCAGCTTCACCGATAACATGGTCATCGGCACGCAGGCCAACCTGCCCCGGATCGAAAAGCTGATGAAGGAATCGCTGATGCTGGTGACGGCGCTGGCCCCGACCATCGGCTATGACAATGCGACCAAGGTGGCCAAGACCGCGCACAAGAACGGCACGACGCTGCGGGAAGAGGCGATCGCGCTTGGCTTCGTCGACGGCGAAACCTTCGACCGCGTGGTGCGACCCGAAGACATGGTCGGCCCGAAAGGCTGATGGCCGAGGTCGTCAACCTCCGCATGGTGAAAAAGCAGGTGGCCCGCAAGGCCGCCCGCTCGGCGGCGGACGCCAATGCCGCGAAGCACGGGCGCACCAAGGCCGAGCGTGATCTGGAGAAGGCGCGGGCCGAAAAGACGGCGCGCGCGCTGGACGGACATAAGCGCGAGACGGAGTAACCCGCCGTTAACCCTGCTTTGGCAGGATGACGGCAGGAGGTGCCGAATGTCCGAACTGCCGGCCGTGATCTCGCCAGAGAAGTGGATCGTCCACCTGTTCTCTGCCAAAGCGTGGCCGAAGGCGGAACCGTCCGCCGCAAAGTCGCCGACGTCGAGCGTCTGATCGGCCGCGAACGTTTCCTGCACGAGGTCCGCCGACGCGGCTTCCGCGTGGTCGAAAATGCCGGACAGTTCATCGTCTTTTGCAACCGAGAGCCGGTCTACGTCCTGAACTGACAGCGCGGCCGGGCGCAAATCTTTTCGAAAAGATTTGCAAAATCCTTCGAAGGATTTTGTCCCCGCCCAACCGTTGCGCTACGGTCCCCCCATGACCACCCGCCCCGCCAAACACTCCCTCACCCTCCACGGCCACCGCACCAGCGTCTCCCTCGAACCCGAGTTCTGGGAGGCCTTCCGCGCCATTGCGGCCGAGAAGGACACCCCCCTCAACGCCCTTGCCGCAGAAATCGACGCCGCACGTCGCGGAGAGGAGGGCCTCGCCTCGGCGATCCGGGTCTACTGCCTGAACCATTACCAGAGGTCCTGATGCGCGCCGCTGTCCTTCAAGCCTACCGTGAGCCCCTGAGCCTGCAGTCGGTCCCCGACCCCACCTGCGAACCCGACGGCGTCGTCCTGAACACCCTTGCCTGCGGCATCTGCCGCAGCGACTGGCACGGTTGGGTGGGCGAGCACCCCAAAGTCAAACCGGGCGACATCCCCGGCCACGAATACTGCGGCGAGGTCGTGGAAGCGGGTCCGCTGGCGAAGTGGCGCACCGGCGACCGGGTGATCGCCCCCTTCATCCTCGCCTGCGGTGACTGCCCCGAATGTCGGTCCGGCCAGACCACCACCTGCCGCAGCCAGCGCGTGCCGGGCTTCGGCGACCGGGGCGCCTATGCCGAATATGTCTCGGTACCCCACGCGCACAACCTGACCCGCCTGCCGGAAAGCCTGTCCCCGGCGCTTGCCGCTGGCCTTGGTTGCCGTGTCACCACGGCGTTTCACGCCCTCACCGGGCGCGCGGCGCTTCAGGCCGGGGAATGGCTCGCCGTCCACGGCACCGGCGGCGTCGGACTATCGCTTCTCCTGATCGGCAGGGCACTTGGTGCCAGGGTCATTGTCGTCGACGTGGTGCCCCAGAAGCTGGCCCATGCCCTGAGCCTTGGCGCCGAAGCCGCGCTTGACGCCCGCGAAGGCGACGTCGCCGGGCGGATCGTCGACCTGACACAAGGCGGCGCCCATGTCAGCGTCGAGGCGCTTGGGATCGAGACTACCGCCAATGCCTCGCTGCGCTGCCTGCGTCCCCTTGGACGCCATGTCCAGGTCGGCCTGCCCACCGGCCATACCGCGCAGATGCAGATCGACATGAACACGCTTTACATGCGGCAGCTTTCCGTCTTCGGCACCCGCGGCATGCCCGCCTGGCGCTACCCGACCTTGCTGAGCCTGATTGAAACCGGAAGGGTCGACGTCAGCCCCATCGTCGCCCGCACGGTCGCCCTGAGCCAGGCGACCGACGAACTTCGCGCCTTCGATGGCCCAACCGCCCCAGGCGTCGCCGTCATAACGGATTTCGCCGGCTAACCTGCAACCCGCTCCAGGGTTGTTGCCAGGTCGCCATAGCCGGTGAACCGGCGCTCATAATTCAGACCCAGCCGACGCGCGCAGTCCTCGGCCTTCGCGTCAAGCGCAGGGTCGTCCTTCTGCGCCTGATAGACAAGCTTGGTGTAATTCCCGAAATACAAGTCCCGAAGCTCGGGGTGCCGGTCCAGGCCCATCGGCTTCCACACGAAGGCATCGAACTGCCGGACCAGGAAATCGGTCAGGTAGAAGGCGGTGAATTCTTCTTCCGCCTTGGCGGCAAAGGCGGCGTTGCCCTCGAAGAAGGCATAGCAGTGCGGGCCTTCGACCATCTCGACCCCCAGCCGGTCGCAGGCGGCTTTCAACAAGCCCCCCGTCCCGCAATCGGCATAGACGACAAACACCGTCTCGTAGGCCCCCCGCGCAGCAGCAACGGCGTCTTCCACGGCGGGGATGATCTTCTCGGGCCAGAGGTGCAGCTTTGCCGGCAGGCACTGCAGGTCCATGTGCGACCAGCCATTTGCCGCCTTCAGTGCAAGAATCTCATGCGCCAGCGCTCCGCAGGCGATCAGCAGGATGCGACCTGTCTGGGCTGCAGGCAGCCCGGTCTCGGAAAGGGTGATGTCGTCCATCGGGATGCCTTACCGGCTGACGCGGGTCCAGGTCAGGATCACGCTGGCCGACAGGGCGGCAAAGGCCAGGGCCGCGAAAGGCACGCCGGTCCAGAGCGCAAGCCAGATGGTCAATCCGGCCGCAACGATCACCAGCGCGATAAGTCCAAGGAAATGGGTCAAGGGCATTCTGCTTCTCCCTGACTTTCAATCTGCGCTTCGGGAGAGGCTTACACAACCCCCTCCCGAATCACAGAGGCGTGCTTCAGCCGTTCGGCTGGTTGTGCTTGCGCGCAACGAACTGCTTGGCGGTCTCCACCGCCACGGCGGCATCGCGGCAATAGGCGTCGGCACCGATCGCACGCCCGAACTCTTCGTTCAGCGGAGCGCCACCGACCAGCACGATATAGTCGTCGCGCAGCCCCTTTTCCTTCATGGTGTCGATCACGACCTTCATGTAGGGCATCGTCGTGGTCAGCAGCGCGGACATGCCCAGAATGTCGGGCTTTTCCGATTCCAGCGCTTCGAGATACTTCTCGACCGAGTTGTTGATCCCAAGGTCCTTCACCTCGAACCCAGCGCCTTCCATCATCATGGCGACGAGGTTCTTGCCGATGTCGTGGATGTCGCCCTTGACGGTACCGATCACCATCTTGCCCATCCGCGGCGCGCCGGTTTCGACCAAGAGCGGCTTCAGGATGAACATCCCGGCCTTCATCGCGTTGGCGGCCAAGAGAACCTCGGGCACGAACAGGATCCCGTCGCGGAAGTCGGCGCCGACGATGGTCATGCCCGCCACCAGTGCCTTGGTCAGCACGTCGTAAGGGGTCCAGCCGCGCGCGATCAGCAGGTTGACGCCTTCCTCGATCTCTTCCTTGAGACCGTCGTAAAGGTCGTCATGCATCTGCAGCACAAGCTCGTCATCCGACAGGTCGGAAAGGATGATCTCGTCTTCGTCAGCCATCTGGCGTGCTCCAAGCGGAAGGTTCTGGCACGGTGATGGGCGCAAACCGACCAAGTCACTATGCGACAAGCGACATGCCCGGGATGAAAGCCGACAGCAAGCGCGAATCTGGCGCCCGTCGCCCGGGGTGTGCGATAAAGGGCCTGTCCCCAGCGAAAGGTTTGTGATTGTGCGCGTCTTCCTGCTCTTGATCGTCAGCACGCTTGGCGCCGTTTGCGCCACTGCGGCCTACGCCCGGATCGTCGACCGCACGCTTCTGCCGGTGTCGATCTTCGCGGGCGGCCACTGCGACCGGAAACCGGACGAAGTCCTGCCCGCGCCGGGGACCGAGACCGGGACCATCGACCACAACTTCCGCGGATTCGACTTTGTCACCGAAGGCGACATCCTGCCGCCGGCTATCGGGCTTGGGTTCGGGCTGCGGCTAAAGCTGCCCGGCTACGGTCCCGGTCACGTGATGACGATCCGCATCAAGGCGCCGAACAAGGATGTCAGCATCTGGGACATCAAGGTGCCCGAAACCGGCACGATGGAGGTAGGCCGCCTGCCGCCGCCCGGACAAGCCCTGCCCGAGGGGCGATATGTCCTGTCGATTCTGGACGGCGACACGCTGCTGATCGCCTATGACTTCGTCATCGTGGGGCTTGATGACGAGGGGCTCTGCTTCCCCCTCCTGTCCTGACCGTCCACGTTCACTTCATGTCGGCCTGCGCGGGGTTGGCGACGTTCTTTCTTTGTTCTAGACTTCCCGGATGACGGACAACTCATCGATCCTGCCCGGCCAACGCCTGCGCGCGCGAGGGGCCGACAGCAACCGGGCCGGCCGGTATGAGGCCACCGCGCGCGAGGCTTTCGATGACGGCTGGGACCTGCCCGAAGAGGACCGTCTGGTTGCCACCGAAGTGCGGCTGGAACGCCCACGCTCGGCCCTGACCTTCAACCGCTCGCCGGATGTGCCCTTCGACCGGTCGATCAACCCGTACCGGGGATGCGAGCATGGCTGCATCTACTGCTTCGCCCGGCCCAGCCATGCCTTTCTGAACCTGTCCCCCGGCCTTGATTTCGAAACCCGGCTGATCGCCCGGCCTGGCATCGCCGAAGTGTTGGAGGTCGAATTGCGCCGCCCGTCCTACAAGGTCGCCCCGGTCGCCATCGGCACCAACACCGACCCCTACCAGCCGATCGAGCGGGACCACGGGCTGATGCGCCAGGTGCTGCAGGTGCTGGCCGCCTTTCGCCACCCGGTCTGGATCACCACGCGCGGCACTACGATCGAACGCGACATCGACCTGATCTCCGGCATGGCGGCCGAGGGGCTCGCCTCGGTCTCGATCTCGGTCACCACTCTGGACGAGGGGTTGGCCCGCAAGATGGAACCCCGCGCGCCCGCGCCCAAACGCCGCCTGCAGATGATCCGGCGGCTGGCCGAGGCCGGGGTCCCGGTCCGCGTCCAGGTCTCGCCGCTGATCCCGGCGCTGACTGATCATGAGCTGGAGGCGGTGATGGAGGCAGGTCGCGACGCGGGGGCGCGGGCCGCGAACACCATCCCGCTGCGCCTGCCGATGGAGGTTTCGGGCCTGTTTCGCAACTGGTTGGCCGCGACCGTGCCCGACCGGGCCGAGAGGGTGATGGGCCGCGTGCGCGAGTTGCACGGCGGGCGCGATTACGACCCGGAGTTCGGCAAGCGGATGCGGGGCGAAGGGCCCTGGGCCGACCTGATCCACCTGCGGGCCGCCGTGGCGCGCAAGCGGCTGGGGCTGGAAGAAGGCCTGCCCGCTTTGCGCACCGACCTTTTCGCCCCGCCGCCCACGTCAGGCGACCAGTTGTCGCTGTTCTGACAGGTTTCGACCGGGGGCCAAATCTTTTCGAAAAGATTTGTCAAAATCCTTCGAAGGATTTTGCCTTCCGCCCCGACTGTTCAGCCCCGACGGCCGCGGCGTTCGCGACGACCAGCGCCCGCATCATCCCCGGTCCCGTCCGACGCCGATGAGAACCCACCAAGTTTCGCTTGAATTACCTCCAGCGACGGGCGGTTGCCCTTTGGACGGCTTTCCAGCGCGACCCGCATCGCGCGCAGGTGTTCCGGCATCGTGCCGCAGCAGCCGCCGATAATCCTGACACCCGCATCCCGCGCCAGCACGGCGTATTCCGCCATCAGCTCCGGCGTCCCGTCATAGTGGATGTGACCGTCGTGGTATTTCGGTATCCCCGCATTGCCCTTGGCGATGATCGGACGCTCGGTCCCCGTCGCCGCAAAGCCCAGCACCGTCCGCATCAGGTCCGAGGCACCGACGCCACAGTTCGCACCAAAGGCGATGGGCGGGTTCACCAGCCGCTCGACCATGTCGGCCATCGTGGCCGAGGTCGTGCCCATCATCGTCCGCCCCGCCGTGTCAAAGCTCATAGTGCCGCACCAGGGCATGTCGGCCCGCAGCGCAGCATCCGCCGCCGCGCGGTATTCCTCGGGGGCCGAGATCGTCTCGATCCAAAGGACATCTGCGCCGCCCTCTTTCAGAGCTTCGGCCTGTTCGTGGAACATCTCGACTGCCAACTCATGCGTCAGCGTGCCCATCGGCTCGAAGATTTCGCCTGTCGGACCCATCGAGCCCGCCACAACGACCGCCCGGCCCGCCTTGTCGGCGATCTCGCGCCCTAGTTCGGCACCAACCCGGTTCAGTTCGCGCACCCGGCCCTGCGCCTGGTGCAGCTTCAACCGCGAGGCGTTGCCGCCGAAGGTGTTGGTCAGGAACAGATCGGATCCTGCCGCCACGGCGTCGCCGTAAAGCTTAAGGATGTTCTTCGGCTGCTCGACGTTCCAGAACTCTGGCGGTTCGCCCGACGACAGGCCCATGTTGAACAGGTTCGTCCCCGTCGCCCCATCGGCCATCAGCCAATCGCGTGTTGCAAGCATACGGCTCAGGGCATCGGTCATTGCGGGGTTCCTTCAGGTGGTCCAGTCCCCTCCCCTCTGCCACGGGTTGCGGCCAGAGGCAATTTCATTATCCGCAAGTCGCGTCGCGATGGGTTTCATCTCTGCCAAAGGTACCGGACGTCGCACCTCGCGCCAGATCTCCCAGCCCACCAGCGCCAGGGCCAGGGCCAGCCAGGATGACGCAAAGGCATGGCGATCCGGTTGACGTGTCAAATGCGCAATAAAAAAAGCGCAGCCCCGGTGCGGGACCGCGCTGTCCTGACAATTCAGCGGCTCAAAGCTCGGACATCAGCTGCGCCTTTGCGACGGGCAGCAGTTCGCGCATCTTGGCCCGCACATCATCGGCGCTGGCCTTGCCGGCGAGGTCGGCCACGACCTTGCGGACCACATCCTCGTCGCCCGCTTCCTCGAAGTCGGCGCTGACCACTTCCAGCGCATAGGCTGCCGCTGCTTCACCCGACTTGCCCATCAGGTCAGCGGCCCAAAGCCCGACCAGCTTGTTGCGCCGCGCCTCGGCCCGGAACTGCATCTCGCTGTCATGGGCGAACTTGGCCTCGAAGGCATTCTCGCGGTCGTCGAACGTGGTCATGGGCTCCCCCGGAAGTGCGGTTGTTTCCATCCATATGCCTATCCACACCCAACACCGCAAGCCCCCTTGGCCATCGCCCGGCGCTCGCGCCTTGCGGGTATGGCCCCCTTGGACTATAGCCCAAGGAAAGCGGTTTGAAGGCACCCCCTGTCACCGCCCCCCTGATCGAGTGAAGCATGGCACGGCGCAAGAAGGTCTACGAAGGCAAGGCCAAGATCCTGTACGAAGGACCCGAGCCGGGCACGCTGATCCAGTATTTCAAGGACGACGACGCGCCGTCCGTCGCCGCCCCCGCCTCACGCGAAGGCAAGGGCGTGCTGAACAACCGTCTGTCCGAATTCTTCATGGCGGGTCTCAATCAGATCGGGGTTCCGACGCACTTCATCCGCCGCATCAACATGCGCGAGCAACTGGTGCGGATGGCCGAGATCATCCCGCTGGAAGTGGTGGTGCGCAACTTTTCGGCCGGCCCGATGACCACGCGCCTGGGAATCCCCGAGGGCACGCAGCTGCCACGCCCGATCGTCGAATACTACTACAAGGACGACAAGCTGCAGTCCCCGTTGGTGGCCGAGGAACATATCGTCGCCTTCGGCTGGGCCAACCAGCAGGACCTGGACGACATCGTGGCGCTGTCCTTGCGGGTCAACGACTTCCTCTCGGGCGTAATGATGGGCGTCGGCATCCGCCTTGCCGATTTCCGCATCGAGGTCGGCCGGATCTGGGAGGGCGACTTCATGCGCCTGATCGTCGCCGACGAGATCAGCCCCGACAGCTGCCGCCTGTGGGACATGCGCCAGCCGGAACGCCCTGACGGCACGATCCCGGACCCGCAGCCGATGAACGACGTCTACACCGAACTTGCCCGGCGGCTGGGCGTCCTGCCGACCAACATAACCCACACGACGAAGCCGACGCTGATCAACTGACCGGCTTGTCGCCCGCCCGACCCTTCGCTATGGACGGGCCACAGCAACTCTGGAGGCCCCGATGAAAGCCCGCGTCACCGTCATGCTGAAGACTGGCGTCCTTGATCCGCAGGGCGAGGCGGTGCGGCACGCACTGGGATCGCTCGGGTTTCAGGGCGTCGGCGGCGTGCGTCAGGGCAAGGTGATCGAACTGGACCTGGCCGAAACCGACCGCGCGAAGGCCGAGGCCGATGTCAAGGCGATGTGCGAAAAGCTTCTGGCAAACACGGTCATCGAAAGCTACCGGGTCGAGCTTCTCTGACCCCGGTCAGGCGGGCGCGTCACTTTCGGCCCGCCGCGACACCCGCAGCCAGATCCCGTCCCGCGCCCGCACTGTCAGATGCGCGACCGGCACCGGCACCCTTCCCTCCATCGCCTGAAACCGGAACGCCCGCACCAGATGCGCCAGCATCAGCGTGCCCTCCAGCATCGCGAACCCCGCCCCCGGACAGACCCTTGGCCCGCGCGAGAACGGCAGGTAGCCGCCCTGCGGCACTTCGCCCGCCCAGCGGTCCGGGTCAAAGGCGTCCGGCCTTTCCCACAGGCGTTCATGCCGGTGCAGGTGCCAGGGGCTGATCACCACCTGCGCCCCCGGCCTGACCTTGCGTCCCCGGAACTCCTCCGGCCGCACGGCCTCGCGCACCAGCATCGGCACCGGAGGATAAAGCCGCAGCGCCTCGCGGAAGACGTCGCGCGTGAAGCGCAGGCCGCCCACCACCGCGAACTCCGGCCTCAGCGCCGTTGCCTCGGCCGCCACGCGCTCCTGCGCTTCGGGATGCGTCGCCAGCAGATAGAGCGCCCAGGCCAGGGCCGAGGCGCTGGTCTCGTGCCCCGCCAGGAAGAAGATCGCCACCTGGTCGGCCATCTCTGCCGTCCCGAACCGCGCGCCGGTCACCGGGTCGGGCGTCGTCATGATCTTCGTCGCAAGGTCGGCCGGCGCCTCGCCGGCCGCAATCGCCGCCGCCCGCTCATCCGTCAGGCCCTTGATCAGCCCCCGGATCACCCCCGCCGACCGCTTCGTCGCCCGCCGGTGCAAGCGGGGAAACCAGCGAGGCAGGCGCAGGAACGCCCCCAGATTCACGATCGGCGCGGACCGCTGATAGGCGCGAAACTCGTGGAACACCGCCTGCGCCACCCTGTCCTCGATCGGGATCGAGAACAGCGTCCGAAAGATCACATCCGCCGCCGCGTGACTTGCTGCCAGTTCCACCTCGACGTCGCCTGCCGTCATGCGCGCAACCGCCGCTTCGGAGGCCGCCCAGATCGCCGGAAACGCCTCCTTCAGTCGCCCGCCCTCGAAGGCCGGGTCGATGATCCGCCGTTGCCGCAGCCACTCCTCGCCGTTGGTCACAAAGACCGCCCGGCCCAGCAAGGGGCGCAGCCCCTCGGTCACCCTGTCCGACTTCGGGAAATCCGCCGGCCGTTCGTCCAGCACCAGCCGCACCAGCGCCGGATCATTGCAGAGATAGCTCTGGAAGAACGGCGTTCGGAACTCGGCCATCCAGGCCCGGTAGAGCCGCGCCGGTTGCGCCGACAGGATGTCGTGCCGAAATGCCCGCAGGTGACCCAGAAGAGAGACCTTGTCCGCCCGCGGCTCCGGCTTCGGCGGGGTCATGCCGCGTCCCGGTAGGGGCTGAACGGCTTGGTGATCCGGCTGGCCGAGGGGTTGCGGCGGCGGTAACGCTTGCGCAAGGACATCGGTCCCGCCGTGATCTGGAAATAGTCGTAGTCCCCAGGCCGGTCAAAGGCGCACATGTACTGGAAATGCAGCCGGAAGAACCGGCGCTTCAGTTCGCGCCAGCGTTCGGGGCTTAGCGTCTGGGTGAAGGACGCGGAAATCACCAGCGGCCAACGCTGCGCCTCGGTTGCAACCCCGCTGACCGCAACCGGATCGCACAGCGCAAAGCTGCAGCCGTCACTGGGCGCCGTCACGTCGACCCATGTTACCTCGGCACATTCCGACAGGCAGCGCAGGTCCGCCCGCAACCGTTGCGCCCCGGGCAGGAAGGACGCCATAGGCACCGCCTGCCCCAGGCTCAGGAACGACAGCGATGGTCCTGCCGGCAGGCCTTCGCGGATCAGATCGGCCAGCACCGAGACGCCGATATGCACACCCGAGGAATGGCCGACCAGCAGCACTTCCTTGACGCCACTGGCCAGCGCCGTCCGCACCCTTGCGCGAAAGTCAGCCAGCCGCTCTTCCAGCGCCGCCGGATAGACCCCGCCCCCCAGCGCGGTGAACGCAAAATCATGCATCAGGTAGTAGACGTACAACCGCCGGTCCAGCCGCCGGAACCCCGCCAGCACGGCCCAGACCACCCCGGCCCCCAGCGCCCAGTCGATCCCGGTCCAAGGCGCAAGCCAGACCGTCAGCGCCCCGGCCAAAAGCGCCAGCAGCCCCTGCAGCAGCAGCAGCACCGCCGGATACAGCGCCGCAATCATCGGTCCCTTGCGCAGCCGGACCAGCCGGAACAGCGCGCCCGAGGCGATGTAGACCCAGGCCGTCCGCGCCAGCAGCACATAGGTCCCGGCAATGCCGCGCGTCATCGAGCTTTTGACCAGATCGGACCAGACCAGCACCTCGACCTCGGCCTCGATGTCCCGTCCGTCGATGTGGGCCTGGACATGCCAGCCGTAAGTCTCGCCCGGGCGCGATTTCAGCGTGAGATCGTAGCCGGAAATCGCCGCCTGCGCAGCGCCCTCGGTGCGGTAAAGCTCCCTGTAGCGGCGGGGCGGAAACGGATCATAGCCGGGGATGTAGAGGACATGACGCCGGTAAGTGCCCCTCTCAACCCCTTGTGCCAGTCGTGTCACGCGTTCCACCATGCCGCCATTCTGCCCGACATACCTTACCTGACGGTTAGGAAGAGTGAAGCATCAACCCGGCAAGGGCAGGCCCAGGACCTCGTAGGTCTCCAGCATCCAGTAACTGAAATCGGTGAAGGCCCCGGTCACCAGGGCAAGGCCCACGACGATCAGAAGACCGCCCATCAGCCGTTCGATCAGCTTCATGTGACGCTTGAGCTTCGCCATCAGATGCATTGATCTTTCGATAAAAATGGCTGCCAACAGGAAGGGAAGACCCAGGCCAAGGGCATAGACGCCCAGAAGCAGCGTGCCGCGCTGGGTGCTGCCCTCTTGCGCCGCCAGCGACAGGATCGCGCCCAGCTGCGGGCCGATGCAGGGGGTCCAGCCGAAAGCGAAGGCCAGCCCCAGAAGGTAGGCCCCAAAGGCGCTGCCGCCCCGGTCACCTGCGTCCAGCCGCATCTCGCGGTCCAGCAACGGAATGCGGAAGACGCTCAGGAAGTGCAGGCCGAAGATGATGATGACCACGCCCGAGATCCGGGCCAGCAGAACCTGGTTTTCCAAGACGAAACTGCCAAAGGCCGAGGCGGTGAACCCAAGCAGCAGGAAGATCGTCGACAGGCCCATGACGAAGAACAGCGCGGGCAGGATGACCCGGCGACGCTGCACCCCTTGCGCGGTCATCTCGCCCATGCTGATACCGCCCATGTAGGCCAGGTAGGGCGGCACGATCGGCAGGACGCAGGGGCTTAGAAAGGACAGGACTCCTGCCAGAAGCGCGACCAGCATCGCGGGCAGTAGGGCTGCGTCGATGATCTCGATTCCGAACATATGGCTCCCCGTCCCGACCCAGATAGCCGCTTTCGCATCTCGCGTCACCCGGACACCGCGTCACATCCGCGTTGGGCGGCTGTAACCTTGCCGCAAGGCTGCACGACCGCTAAACCCTTCGCATGGCGGACTGGGACATCGAAATCGACTGCGAGGGGCTGCTTTGCCCCCTGCCCGTTCTTCGGGCCCGAAAGCGGCTGATGGCCCTAGCGTCGGGCACCGTGGTCTGTGTCCGCGCGACTGATGCGATGGCCCTGATCGACTTGCCGCATTTCTGCGCCGAAGCGGGACACCACTACCTTGGCGCACGGACCGAGGGCACAGTGACCCTTCACCACATCCGCCGGGGCTGAAACGGAAACGGGCGGCCGAAGCCGCCCGCCGTTCTGCCTTTGGAACGCGTCAGCGGCCCAGCGACCACCAGCCCTTGCGCTTCGGTTTCGCAGCGTCGTCAGCGTCCGGTGCGGTGGCCTCCGCTTCGGCCGGATCGGCCACGACCGTCTCGGCCACAGCCAGTCCCGGATCGACCGCCAGCTTCGGCGCGGGCTCTGCCACCGGTTCTGCCACAGCTTCCGGCGCAGCCGCCTTGGCCCGCGATCCGCGGCCCTTCGGCTTCGGAGCTTCGACCACTGCCGCCTCCGCCACAGGCGCTTCCGGCTCTTGGGCAACAGCCTTCGCCCGGCTTGCCCGCTTCTTCGGTGCAGGTTTCTCCTCGCCAACCGGCTCGGGAGCCACTTCGACCTCCGGCGCAACCTCGGCAACCACCGCTGCGGCCTCTGCTTTGGCGCCCCGCGGCTTGCGTGTCCGCTTCGGCTTGGCGGCCACCGCGTCCTCGGCCACGGGCGCGTCGCTTACGACCGCAATCTCGCCCGAAACCGGCTCGGCGCCCTCGTCGTCGCCATCCTCTTCGCCATCGTCGTCAGCGCCCTGGTCGTCGGTCGCGCCGTTCTCGGATGCGCCGTCCTTCTGGCCCCCCCGCCGACGCCGCCGACGCCGGCGCTTCTTCCGACCCGGCTGGCCATCACCCTCGGCCGCAGGCGCGGACGGAGTGGACGAAGTGGACGGAGCAGCCACCTCTATCTCTTCCTCGACGTCCTCTTCGACCAGATCATCGACGAACTCCTCGTCTTCCTCTTCCTCAGCCACCGGCGCACCCATCAGGCCCGCATGTCCCGACACGACCGGAGTTTCCGGGACCACCCGCAGCGCGGTCTTGAACTTCTCGATGGAATAGTCGGGCGAGACCATCAGCGGGTCCGCCTCAAGCCGCACGGACATCCCGTAGCGCGCCTCGATCATGGCGACATGCTCGCGCTTCTGGTTGAAGAGGTAGTTCACGATCCCGATCGGCGCCTTCAACAGCACCTCGCGCGACCGCTTCCGCGTGCCCTCTTCCTCCAGCGCGCGCAGGACCTGCAGTGCCATCGAGTCGTCCGAACGGATCAGCCCGGTGCCGTGGCAGTGCGGGCAGGGCTGGGTCGTCGATTCCAGCATCCCCGGCCGCAACCGCTGACGGCTCATCTCCAGAAGACCGAAGCCACTGATGCGCCCGATCTGGATGCGCGCCCGGTCGGTTTTCAGCTTGTCCTTCAACCGCTTCTCGACCGTGGCGTTGTTCCGACGCTCTTCCATGTCGATGAAGTCGATGACGATCAGGCCCGCAAGGTCACGCAGACGCAGCTGCCGCGCGATCTCTTCGGCGGCCTCGACGTTGGTCTTCAGCGCGGTTTCCTCGATGGAGCCTTCCTTCGTCGCCCGACCGGAGTTCACGTCGATGGCGACCAAAGCCTCGGTCACACCGATCACGATGTAACCGCCCGATTTCAGCTGCACCGTCGGGTTGAACATCCCGGCGAGATACCCCTCCACCTGGAACTTGGCGAACAGCGGCGTCGGCTCGGTGTAGCGGATCACCTGCTTGGCATGGCTCGGCATGATCATCCGCATGAAGTCCTTGGCGGTGCGGTAGCCGCCCTCGCCCTCGACCAGAACCTCGTCGATCTCGCGGCTGTACAGATCGCGGATCGACCGCTTGATCAGGTCGCCTTCCTCGTAGATCTTGGCCGGAGCGATCGACTTCATCGTCAATTCGCGGATCTGCTCCCACAGCCGCATCAGGTATTCGTAGTCGCGCTTGATCTCGGGCTTGGTCCGCTTGGCCCCCGCCGTGCGCACGATCAGGCCGGCACCTTCCGGCACCTCCAGCTCGCCCGCGATTTCCTTCAGCTTCTTCCTATCAACGGCATTGGTGATCTTGCGGGAAATCCCGCCGCCCCGCGCGGTGTTCGGCATCAGCACGCAATAGCGGCCCGCCAGCGACAGATAGGTGGTCAGCGCCGCACCCTTGTTGCCACGCTCTTCCTTGACGACCTGGACCAGCATGATCTGCCGGACCTTGACGACTTCCTGGATCTTGTAGCGCCGGGCGCGCGGACGCCTCGGCTGGGCGATTTCCTCGGCCACATCTTCTTCGGCGATGGATTCGATTTCCTCGTCGGTGTCGCTGGCATGGTCCACGGCGCGGTAATGACCGTTGTCGCCGTTCTCGACCGATTCGTTGTGATGATCGTGATCGTGCCCGTGATCATGGTCCTGATCGGTGTCCGGCGCGTCGGCTGCCGCCTCGACCAGAGGACCGTCCTGGGTCTCATCGTCGCCGAGGTCGACCACATCCATCCCGGCCGGGCCTTCGGCGACGGCGTCGTCCGACCTCACCGCTTCGGCCTTGCCCTGCGGGCGCGGCCCCCGGCGCCGCGAGCGGCGGTTGTCTTCCTCTTCCTCGGCACGGGCCATCGCCCGCTCTTCCTCGATCAGCGCCTTACGGTCGGCGACGGGGATCTGGTAATAATCGGGGTGGATTTCGGCGAAGGCCAAGAACCCGTGGCGGTTGCCGCCATATTCCACAAAGGCCGCCTGCAGCGAGGGTTCGACCCGCGTCACCTTGGCCAGGTAGATGTTTCCGGCCAGCTGGCGCTTGTTTACGGTCTCGAAGTCGAATTCTTCGACCTTGTTTCCGTCGACCACAACCACCCGGGTTTCCTCGGGATGGGTGGCATCAATAAGCATCTTCTTTGACATGTTGGTCCATTGCGCCCCGGGCGCAACAGGCCCCCTGGCGGACCAGCGGGTTGATCGAAACGGTCGGGGCGGCTTGTCTGAGCGCGGGCAGCGGGCACATGCAACGGTCCTCGACCCAGGGGGCCGAATGGATCGCTGCGCAAAATGCTCACACGCCTCATCGCGGTTACAATTGAAGGGCCTTTCGGGCCCCTCACCTAATCAAGCCAACAAATCCAAGGACTTGCGGGCAATGTGCACGGCCTTGCGGCCGATCCGGCTCCCCCGGGGCGACACGGATTGACGCGCCCAGGCCCCAAGGGAGAGAATTCTTCGGGCAGTCGGACTGCCTTCCGGCGACCCTATCGGCAAAGGCGGGCCAAGGGCAATGGCGAATTTCGCGGGCCTGTCTAGCGCCAGGTCGCGTTAAGACAGTACCAATCCGGCTCTGCCTGACCGTTCCCACACAGCGACCGCGCAACCATGCAAGGACTTCGCTCCGTTCCACCTGCTACAGCTGGACGCGCTGCCAGACCTGGCTGACCAGCGGCACGCCGACAGCCAGTGCCACCACCAATGCCAGCCCGCGCAGCCCGGCCCGCCGCCACTTGCGCCGGGCCAGCATGACCAGAAGGACGACCCCGATCAGCACATAGACGACCAGAGACAGAAAAGCCGTCACCAGCCCGTCATAGCAGCTGCCCAGACATTCCGCCCGCGCCGGCCCTGCCAACACCATCACCAGACCCAGGCCGATCCGTCCGCTCTGCATGACCAGCCCACTCTGCCGCCCTCGCCGGGGCAAAAAGGCACGGCTTTGGCCTTGTGGCAAGTCCGGTCTGCGGGACGCCTCCGCGTTCGACTTCGTCTCCTCGTCGGGCCGCGCCCGTCGAGGCAAGACGAAGTCATCCGCGAGCGGTTTTGTCCGGCGCGGGCAAATCCTAACAAATCCCTAACGTCCGCGAGCAAGGCATTGTTTTTGCTTGGGTTACAGGTTTTGTCCACCGTGGACACCTTGCCTCAGACATAGTCCCCACGGCTCAGCCCATACTTGGCCATCTTCTCGTTCAGGGTCCGCCGGGGCAGGCAAAGCTCTTCCATCACCGCCACGATCGACCCCTTGTGCCGCCGCATCGTATTGTCGATCAGCATCCGTTCGAAGGCCTCGACATAGTCTTTCAAGGGCTTGCCCTCGGTGGTCAGCGCCGGTCCCGACGCCTCATTCTCGGCCATCAGAAGCGACGCAATCGACCCCGACCCCCGCCGGTTCTGCAACACCGCCCGCTCGGCGATGTTGACCAGCTGCCGCACGTTCCCCGGCCAGGGGGCCTGCAACAGCTGCGCCGCTTCCTGAGCCGTCACCTGCGGCGCGTCGCAGCCGTATTCCTCGGCGAACTGCTCCGACAACCGGGTGAAAAGCTGCAGGATATCCTCGCCCCGCGTCCGCAAGGGCGGCAGAACAATCGTCATTGCCCCGAGACGGTAGAACAGGTCCGGCCGCAAGGTCTGCTCCAGCGTCGTATCCGGCGCGTGGCTGTTGCAGATCGCGATGATCCGGGTTTCCGGCGGCAGACCCTGGTCGTTGATGAAAGTCAGAAGCCGCGCCTGCAGGGCGCCTGGCATCGCCTCGATGTCCTCAAGGCACAGCGTCCCGCCCCGCGCCTCCTCAACCAAGGGCAATGCTCCATCCTCGGCCGGGCCGAACAGCCGCGCCGCAAGCTTGTCCTCGGACCAGGCCGCGCAAGAGATCGCGACGAACTTCTTCGATGCCCGTGGCCCCACAGCATGCAGGGCGTGGGCGACCAGAGTCTTGCCCGTCCCCGTCTCGCCGTCGATCAGGACATGGCTGTCTGCCTGCCCCAGATCGAGGATATCCTCGCGCAGCCGCTCCATTGCCGGGCTGGTCCCGATCAGCTTCTTGATGATCGTCGACCCGTCCGACAGCTCTTTCCGCAAGGCCCGGTTGTCCAGCGTCATCCGCCGCGCCTGGGTGGCGCGCTTGGCAAGTTCGGTCATCCGGTCGGGGTTGAAGGGCTTCTCCAGGAAATCGAACGCCCCGACCCGCATCGCCTCGACCGCCATCGGCACGTCGCCATGGCCGGTGATCATGATGACAGGCAGGCCCGAGTCCTGGCCCATCAGCCGCTTGAGGAAGGCCATCCCGTCCATCCCCGGCATCTTGATGTCGCTGACCACGACACCCTGGAAGTCCGGGCCGATCACCTTCAGCGCCTCTTCGGCCGAGGAATATGTCTCGGTATCGAACCCCGACAGCGCCAGCCACTGACTGATCGACTGCCGCATGTCCGCTTCGTCATCGACGATCGCGACTTTCATTGCCCGGGCCATGTGGACCTCTTCATTCTGCTGCTTCCTGTTTGTTGCCAAGGATCGGCAACTGCATCTCGAAAACGGCGCCACCCCCTTCGCCGTTCCGCGCGGTCAGACGGCCGCCCAGATCGGTGACGATGCCGGAGGAAATCGCAAGGCCAAGCCCCACGCCCTCTCCGGGCTTTTTCGTCGTGTAGAAGGGTTCGAACAGGTTCTCGAGATCTGTGATCCCGTGGCCATTGTCGCGCACCGTAAGGGTCGCGGTTTCGCCCGCCGACAGAAGGATGTCGATCTGCGGGTCCTTGGTGTCTTTCGTGGCGTCCAGCGCGTTGCGCAGCAGGTTGATGATCACCTGCTCCAGCCGGAGACGGTCGGCCATGACCATCACCGCCTGGCGCGGCATCCCCCGGCTGATCTTGACGACGCGGGCCTTCAGCTGCGGCTCCATCATCGCCAAAGCAGACGACACGCAGGCCCGAAGATCAACCTCTTCAAAGGCTTCGCCGCCCTTCCTTGCGTAGGACTTCAACTGCCGCGTGATGGCACCCATCCGCTCGATCAGGTCATCAACGCGCTGGAAGGACGACAGAGCCTCATCCAGCCGCTTCCGTTGCAACAGAAGGCGGGCGCCTGCGAGATAGGTCTTCATGGCCGCAAGCGGCTGGTTCAATTCGTGGCTCACCGCTGCCGACATCTCGCCCAAGGCAGCCAGTTTCGACGATTGGGCCAGCGTCAGCTCGGCAACTTCAAGGTCTTTCTTCACCTTCTCGCGTTCCGCAATCGCCCGTTGCAGTCGCGCGTTCAAGAGCCGCAGTTCCGCCGATTCCCGCTGGAACGAGACCGACCGCGACCAGGCCCTGCGGGACAGAAGATAGAAGGTGAAAGCCATCAGGATCGCGAACCCCATGATCTCCAGTGCGAGAATTCCGTTCACCTGCTCGCGGACCGAGCCATAGGCGGTGAAGGTCGCGATCTTCCAGCCGCGGAAGGGAATACGCGCCTCGGTCCGCATCACGGCCTCGCCCCGGACATAGGCATCGGGCGGCTCTTGCGCCCATTCGGTCGTGGCTTGCAACGCCCGCGAAATCGCCGAGGGGGGATCGCGCAGGGCCAGCGCTTCATCTCGCGGCAAACCGCGCCAGCGCGGCTCGGTCGAGAGCATGACGATCCCCGCGCTGTCGGTCACCATGATCGCGTCCTGCAACCCGGCCCAGGCGCGTTCATACTTCATCAGATCGACCGAGACGATGATGACGCCCATGACCTTGGACTCGGCCAGCACTGCGCGGGAATACACGAAGTCGAAGCCACCCGCGTCCCGCTTGACCGGCGTGAAAACAGTCTCTTTTGCGCGCTGTGCGTCGACAAAGTAGGTCTCGTTGCGGTGGCTGGTCCCCAACACGTTGCGGTTCGTCGCACCGACGACGCGGCCGTCGGCATCGACCAGCCGTATCGAGGCCACGCCCAGCTGGCTTTGCAGCGAGATGAGCTTGGCCGAGGTGCTGGAGAAGTTGCCGTCCTTCAGTGCCGTGATCAGGCCGGGGTCGCCGGCCAGAAGCAAAGGCACCACCGAGGTCCGCTGCAGTTCCGCCATCAAGTTGCCGGTGTACAGCGCCAGCCGCACTTCGGCCCTGCTGCGGGTGTCTGCGGTGTAGCGATCCGTCAGAAGGCGGTTCGACACCAGCACCACGACGACCGCCAGAATCACCAGCAGCACCACGGCAAGCTTGGCGCGCCAGGGCAGGCCCGGTGTCGTTGCGGAAGCTTCGCTGAGGTCGCTGGCGGTCATGGCCGGAGACTAGGCCCGCGCCGGGGTGGCCTCAAGCCGAAGGGGTTCAGGCCAGCGCCATCCCGCGCATCAGCGAGGCGAAGAGACCCTTGCCGTCCTGCGAGCCCAGCGCCGCCTCGGTCGCGCGCTCTGGATGCGGCATCATCCCGAGAACACGGCGGTTTTCCGACAGCACGCCCGCGATGTCGGCCATGCTGCCATTGGGGTTCTGGGCATAGGTGAAGGCGATGCGATCTTCCGCCTTCAACCGCGCCAGCCCAGCGGCGTCGATGGTGTAGTTGCCGTCATGGTGGGCGATCGGGATGTGGATCTCTTGCCCGGACCGATAGGCGCTCGTGAAGTCGGATTGCGTCGTGGCCACCTTCAGCGTCACCGTGCGACAGACGAATCTCAGCGTCGCGTTGCGCATCAGGACCCCAGGCAAGAGGCCCATCTCGGTGATGACCTGAAAACCGTTGCAGATGCCCAGGACATAGCCGCCCTTATCCGCATGGGCGCGGATCGCGCTGCTGATCGGCGATTGCGCCGCGATGGCGCCACAGCGCAGATAGTCGCCGAAGCTGAACCCTCCGGGGACGCCTACGACGTCCACGCCCGCTGGCAATGTGCTGTCCTTGTGCCAGACCCGTTCGACCTGGAACCCCGCGCCTTCAAAGGCGACGGCCAGGTCGCGGTCGCAGTTCGAACCCGGGAAGGTGACGACAGCGGCTTTCATCGGGGCGACTCCCTTGGACTGGATGCGCGGCTGATAGCCGAAAGCGAGAGGAAGGGCCAGTGCTTGCACCACGCCCCGCAGGCGTTACGCTGCCCGGATGCTCACCGATTCCGCTCTCACCGCCCTCCGCGCGATTTTCGGCGACCGGGCCTCGGTCGCCGCCGCCGCCCTGTCCGAACATTCGCAAAGCGAAAGTCTGGTCTCGGGCGGCCTGCCAGATGCGATCGTCTTCCCCCGCACGACAGCCGAAGTCGCGGCCCTGGCCGTCTGGTCCGCCGCGCATCGGGTCCCCCTGATCGGTTGGGGGGCAGGCACCTCACTGGAGGGACACGCCCTCGCCCTAACGGGCGGCGTCGTGGTCGACTTCCGCGAGATGGCCGCCGTCGTGGAGATCCGGCCCAGCGACCGTCTCGTCCGCGTCCAGCCCGGCATCACGCGTGAGGCTCTCAACCAGGCGCTGCGAACGACGGGCCTGATGTTCCCTGTCGATCCTGGTGCCAATGCCTCGCTCGGCGGGATGGCCGCTACGCGCGCCTCGGGCACCACGGCGGTCCGCTACGGCACGATGCGCGACAATGTCCGGGGGCTGGAGGTGGTGCTTGCGGGCGGTCAGGTGATCCGCACTGGCACCGCGGCGCCGAAATCGGCGGCTGGCTATGACCTGACGGCGCTTTTCGTCGGGTCCGAGGGCACGTTGGGCCTCATCACCGAACTGACGCTGAAGCTGCACGGCCAGCCCGAAGCGGTGATGACCGCCGTCGCCGCCTTCCCCTCTGTCGCGGCAGCCGTCGACTGCGTCATCGCGACGATGCAGATGGGCCTGACCCCCGCTCGGATCGAGTTTCTGGACCAGGACACCGTGGCCGCCTGCAACGCCTATTCCCGCTTGACCCTTCTGCCTGCCCCGCAGCTTCTGGTCGAATTCCACGGCCACCCTCAGGGCCTTGCCGAAGACGTCAGCCGGTTCCGTGCCTTGGCTGATGACTTCGGCGCAAGGGGTCTGGACTGGGCCGAACGGCAAGAGGACCGCACCCGCCTCTGGGCCGCCCGCCATGCCGCCTATCGGGCGATCCTTGCCTCACGGCCCGGTGCGAAGGCGGTGGTGACGGATGTCTGCGTGCCGATTTCAAAGCTGGCGCAAGCGGTCGAGGAAACGCGCGCCGACATCGCGGCCTCGGGCATTCCGGGGCCGATCCTGGGTCATGTGGGCGACGGCAATTTCCACGCAATCCTGCTAGTCGACCCGTCGCGTCCCGATGAAATCGCGATTGCCAAGGCCTTGGCGCAGGAGATGGCACAGCGATCCTTGCGGTTGGGCGGGACCATCACGGGCGAGCATGGGGTGGGGTTCGGAAAGCTTGGCCTGATGGCGGCCGAGCATGGCGCAGGCTGGCAGGTCATGGGCGCAGTCAAGGCAACACTTGACCCGCTTGGCCTGATGAACCCGGGAAAACTGGTCCCAGGTCAGGGTTGATCAGACGTCAAAGCTCGACCGACGAAAAAGGCCGTTCTCAACTTCGCGCTGACGGCGCTCCAGGTCGAACCGCGAAGCCGATGCGTTCAGATAGGCACGCTCCAGATCCGCGATGCGGGGGAAGGCCGTGCCGTTGATCAAGGATTTGAACAGGTTGAACATGATGATTGTCCTTTCTTCTTGATGGGAAGATAGGGCGCTGCAGTGCAGCATTGTAGAGGCAAGGCTGAAGTGCCGCCATGCGCTGAATGCATAGGTCGCCACACTTTTGCCGTAGCTTTGGGCAGTGTGGTCAGCCCTGCAGCAAGGCCCGCGCCGCCGCACGTGCGGCCTCGGTCACCGTATCGCCCGCGAGCATCCGGGCGATCTCTTCAACGCGCTCTTCAGCCCCAAGGCCAGTGACCGTGGACAGCGTCTGCCCCTTTGCCACCCGCTTTTCCACCCGCCAGTGCCGTGCGCCGAAGGCCGCAACCTGCGGCGAATGGGTCACGACCAGCACCTGAGCGCCCTCGGCCAGGGCCTTCAGCCGTCGCCCCACCGCGTCCGCCGTCGCCCCACCGACGCCGCGGTCGATCTCGTCGAAGATCAAGGTCAGGCCGGGGCTGTCCCCCGTCAGGCAAACCTTCAGCGCCAAGAGAAACCGGCTGAGTTCCCCACCCGAGGCGATCCGGTTCAAAGGCCCCGAAGGTGCACCAGGGTTGGTCGCAACGGTGAAGGTCACCACGTCCAAACCCTCGGGTCCCGGTTCGCCTGCGCTTACCTCGGTCGCAAAGACTGCGCGCTCCATCTTCAACGGCGCAAGTTCTGCCGCCATCGCCGCATCCAGCCGCTTGGCCGCGGCGACCCGTGCCTTGGTCACCCGCGCTGCCTCGGCGGCAAAGGCTATTTCGGCCTCGGCGACCGTCTTGCCCAGCTTGGCGAGCCCGACAGCCCCCCCGTCGATCGCCGCCAGCCGTGCGCGTAACCCGTCCGCGAACCCGCCCAGGTCGTCGGCCAGCACTCCATGCTTCCGCGCCAGCGCCCGAATCGCGAAAAGCCGCTCCTCGACCCGGTCCAATTCTCCGGGATCGAAGTCCAGCGCCTCCAGCGCACGTTCCACCCCGGCTTCCGCCTCGCCCAACTCGATCAGCGCGCGGTTCAATGCCTCCATCGGCGCGTCCAGCCGCCCCTCGGCCTTCTCGGCCGCGCCATCCAGCCAGCGCAGTGCATCGCGCATCCGGCCCTCGGCACCCTCGTCCGACAGCGCCATCAGCGCCTTCGCCACATCCTCGCGGATGCGCCCGGCCCCCTGCATCAGCCGACGCCGCGCATCCAGCGCCTCGTCCTCGCCCGGCAAGGGGTTCAGCTTGTCGAGTTCGGCAACCGCGTGACGCAGGAACTCTTCCTCGGCCGCCGCCCGCGCCAGAGCCCCTTCCGCCTCGGCCAGGCGCGCGCGCGCCTCGCGCTGCGCCGACCAGGCCGCACGCAAACCGGCAAGGTCCAGCCCCGCGAATACATCCAGCAGCGCCCGATGCCCCCGAGGGTTCAGGAGCCCCCGGTCGTCATGCTGCCCATGCAGCTCCACCAGGGTATCCGACAGGTCCCGCAATACCTCGCCACTGACGCGACGGTCGTTGACGAAAGCCGTCTTCCTCCCGTCCGCCGCATTGACCCGGCGCAGGATCAATTCGTCCTCCGCCTCGATCCCCGCCTCCTGCAGCACAGTCCGCGCAGCGTGACCGGGGGCCACGTCGAAGACCGCCGTCACCTCGCCCTGCGCCGCCCCCTGGCGCACCAGTTCAGCGCGACCGCGCCAGCCCAGGACGAAGCCAAGCGCATCCAGCAGAATAGACTTCCCGGCCCCCGTCTCGCCGGTCAACACGTTGAGGCCCGGCTCAAGCTCAAGGCTTAGCCGGTCGATGATCAACACATCGCGGATATCCAGGCTACGCAGCATAGGGCGCACGCGTAGGGTGGGTTCTACCACCCACCATCCTTACAGCCACTCGCCCTTTACCATCTGGCGGTAGATCGTGCGCAGCCAGCCTTCGCCCTTGGCTTCTGGCGACAGGCCCTTGCCCTTCAGCAGGCGGAACGTGTCGTCGTAGAACGGCGAGGCCTGGTAGTTGTAGCCAAGGATCGCGCCTGCCGTCTGCGCCTCGTCCGTCAGACCAAGTGCCAGGTAGGACTCCACCAGACGGTGCAGCGCCTCGGCGGTGTGGGTGGTGGTCTGGAAATCCGCCACCACGACGCGGAAGCGGTTGATCGCCGCCGCATAATGCCCGCGCTTCAGGTAATAGCGCCCGACCTCCATCTCCTTCGCTGCCAGCTGGTCGAAGGCTAGATCGAACTTCAGGATCGCGGACCGTGCATATTCGCTGTCAGGATAGGTCTCGATCACGTCGCGCATGCCCGAAAGCGCCTGGAAAGTGATGCCCTGGTCGCGGCCCACATCGTCGATCTGATCGTAGTAGGACAGCGCCATCAGGTAGAGCGCATAGGGGGCATCCTCATCGCCCGGATAGAAGTCCAGGTAACGTTGCGCGGCATCACGGGCCTCGGGATATTCCTTGGCCTTGTGATGCGTGAAGGCCTGCATGATCAGCGCGCGCTTTGCAAATTCGGTGTAGGGATACAGCCGCTCGACTTCCTGGAAATAGACCAGCGCGTCCTTGGGCTTCTTGCCGGTCTCAAGCTCCAGCTCACCCTTCTTGTAGATTTCCTCGGCGGTATAGCTGTCCAGCGCCCGCTCGCTCGGCGCAGAGCCAGCACAACCGGCGAGCATCGACGCCATAAGCGCCGCCTTGAGGAACCCTGCGCCGGGCTGTCTGCCTGACATGCTTTGCCTATCCAACCTGCAGCCCGGGCGGTTTGCCCCACCCTCGGCTCATCTCGTTGTGCCCGTCCTAGCACAGAAAAATCCGGGGCGCAAAACGCCTTTCGTGACTTTTCAGGGTCCTGTGATCTGGTGGCTGATCTTAGCCGCGCGCGGGAAGATCGCCGGCATGGACACCGACACCCGGCAGTTTGCCCAGGGTGCGCGGGCCGCAATCGACGATCACGAAGGCGGTCGGATCGGCGAAAAGCCTGCGGAGCAGCCGGTTCGTCAGGGCATGGCCCGCCCGTTCCCCAACATAGCGGCCCAGAAGCGGGCCACCGGCCAGGGCAAGGTCGCCCACCGCGTCCAGCATCTTGTGGCGCACGGGTTCATCGGCGTGCCGCAGGCCACCCGGCGAAAGCACCTGGTCGCCATCGAAGACGACCGCGTTTTCAAGCGAGCCGCCCAATGCCAGACCCTTTGCGCGCATCGCATCCACATCCGCCTGGCGGCAGAAGGTGCGGCTGTCCGACAACTCGCGCACGAAGGCGCCGTTGGCCATGTTAAGATGGCGCGACTGCACCCCGATCGCCTGGTCGGCAAAGTCGATGCGGAAATCGATCTCCAGCATCTCGGCCGGTTCCAACCGCGCCACGGCATCTCCGTCGCGGACTTCGACGGGCTTCAGCACCCGGACCGCACGCACCGGCAGTTCCTGCTCTTCCAGGCCGACGGCCAGAAAACCTTCGATGAAGGGCACAGCAGAGCCGTCCAGAATTGGAACTTCCGGCCCGTCGATCTCGATCAGGGCATTGTGGATGGCAAAACCGGCAAGGGCGGCCATGATATGCTCGATGGTGGACACCGACACGCCGTCGCCATTCTCGATCACCGTGCACAGCCGCGAGGGCGTCACCGCGTCCCAGCGGGCCGGAACCAGCGCATCCAGATCAGCCACGTCAGTCCGGCAGAACCAGACCCCGTGATCGGCAGGCGCCGGGTGCACAACCATCCGCACTGTCGCGCCGCCATGCAGGCCGACACCAGTGAAGGCGGCTGGGGATTTCAGAGTGTTCTGCACGTCTCGCTCAACCTCATGTGGACCGGGTTCCACGCCCGTTCCGATTGCATGTTAGCTATTCGTTAGGGGTTTGAAGCTCAACTCACTCTTTGTGACGGTATGTGTCAGCTTTGAAACAGATCGCAACGCATTGATACAAAAAGAAAAGGCCCGGTTGCCCGAGCCTTTCCGAAAGGTTGATACCGCGTTCTTTTCAGTTCGCCTGGCGGCGCAGGAAGGCAGGAATCTCGATCCGATCCTGGTCCGAGCCCATGTCATGGTCGTCATCGTAGGCCGTCACCGGTGGCTGGGCGCGGGTCGCGGGTGCGGTCTGGTTGGCCTCCAGATGGCCAGCCATCCGGTTGATCAGCGAGCCGATCCCGAAGCGGGGCTTCGCGCCTGCCGCTGCAGCCGATGCCGACGCGGGGGCCGCAACCGGGGCTGGTGCCGGACGTGTAAGCTTCGCCGGAGCTGCGGCACCCGGACGGCTGACCGCCGCTTGCAGCCGCGCAAGCGCCTCGGGCGAGGGCTGACCAGCGGCGCGCGGACGTGGCGCCACGAATTCCGAGGCATCCGCCTCGATCGCGGCCGGAGTTGACCGCACCAGGGTCGGCTGGGCAGCCGGCTGCGGGCGGTAGGCCGGGGGCGGCAAGTCGTCGGCGATCGAGAACTCGTCGGCTTCCATGTCGGCCTTCGAGGCGGCAGCGTCAAAGGCGGCATCCGCCAGGGATTCGACTTCTTCCTGGAAGGGCGCGCGATCTTCCATCATCGGGGCGGCAGCCGGGGTGTAGACCGGGGCCGGTGTCCGGGCCGCTTCGCGCGCTGCTTCGCGGGGGGCTTCCGAATTCAGCGTCAGAGGCGCGCCCATCGAGCGGCGGGCCACCGGAGTATCGGCCTTGTTGGCGGCTGAAGCATCGATGCCGGTTGCAACGACCGAGACACGGATACGGCCTTCCATCGCGGTGTCGAGAGTAGAGCCGACGATGATGTTCGCCTCGGGGTCCACCTTCTCGCGGATGATGTTCGCGGCTTCGTCCAGTTCGAACAGCGTCAGATCATGGCCGCCGGTGATGTTGATCAGCACGCCCTTGGCGCCATTCAGGCTGATTTCGTCGAGAAGCGGGTTGGCAATCGCCTTCTCCGCCGCCTGAACGGCGCGGTCGTCGCCCTGGGCTTCGCCGGTGCCCATCATCGCCTTGCCCATCTCGTCCATCACGGCGCGGACGTCGGCGAAGTCGAGGTTGATCAAGCCCGGCCGCACCATCAGGTCGGTCACACCCTTGACGCCCTGATACAGGACGTCGTCGGCCATCGCGAAGGCTTCGGTGAACGTGGTCCGCTCATTCGCCAGCCGGAACAGGTTCTGGTTCGGGATGATGATCAGCGTATCGACGACCTTCTGCAGCGCCTCGATGCCTTCTTCGGCCTGGCGCATCCGCTTGCCCCCCTCGAACTGGAAGGGCTTGGTCACGACGCCCACCGTCAGCACGCCCAGCTCCCGCGCGGCCTGGGCGATGATCGGGGCAGCGCCTGTCCCGGTGCCGCCACCCATGCCGGCGGTGATGAAGCACATGTGGGCGCCTGCCAGGTGGTCGACGATTTCTTCGATCGTCTCTTCCGCCGCAGCGGCCCCCACCGTCGGCCTGGCCCCTGCCCCAAGTCCTTCCGTCGCCTTGACACCCATCTGGATGCGCGCGCCTGCCCGGCTTTGCTGCAGGGCCTGCGCATCGGTGTTAGCAACGACGAACTCGACGCCTTCCAGCATCTTGTCGATCATGTTGTTCACCGCGTTGCCACCCGCACCGCCGACACCGAACACGGTGATGCGCGGCTTCAGCTCTTCACGCTCCGAAGTCATCGTCAAATTGAGTGCCATGGGTTTGCCTGTCCCTTTGTCCGCCGCCTGTTTACCGGTCCTTTCCGCTGCTAAACCCCGCAGAAGGCCGACTTATCCCCGATTCTATCCACAACACTTCCAAAGGTCACGCAAAAACTCGTGGCGAACCACGAAATCTGGGGGCCAATTCCCCGTATTCAGCGGTATTTCGCCCTTTGCGGCCGGATATTGTGGTCACCAGTTATCCTTGAACCATTTAACGGCCCGTCGAAGCGAGCGTGCCGGGTAGCGTTCGGCCGGAATCTCGAAATCCCACCATTCGTCCTGCGGATGCGCTGCGAAAAGGCACAGACCCACGGCGCTGGCAAAAGCCGCCCCCGTCGCCGCTTGCGGCAGGCCCTGAACGCGCAGCGGACGACCCAGACGCACCCGTTGCCCTAGTATGCGGGTCGCGATGCCATCAAGGCCCGGGATCTGGCTTCCTCCGCCCGTCAGTACTATCTGCTGGCTTGGCAGCGTATCGAACCCCGCCGCATCAAGCGTGGCGCGGACTTCCTCCAGGATCTCTTCGACGCGCGGTCGCATGATCCCGATCAGCTCGGTCCGGCTGATCTGGCGGCGGTCCTTTTCCCAGTCGCCGCTGTCGCCGCCAATGTCGATCATCTCGCGGTCGTCCATGCCGGTGGCGTAAAGTCCGCCGTGGCGCGTCTTGATCTTCTCGGCCGTCACCAGCGGGATCTGCAATCCCTTCGAGACGTCCGAGGTCACATGGTCCCCGCCCATCCGAACCGAATCCGCATAGATCATGTGCTTCTTCATGAAGATCGAGATGCCGGTCGCGCCGCCGCCCATGTCGATGCAGGCCGCGCCCAGTTCCTGTTCGTCTTCCACCAGCGACGAGATCGCCGAGGCATAGGCCGAGGAGGCAATTCCCGCCAGTTCCAGATCGCAGCGCTTGATGCAGTAAAGCAGATTCTGCACCACGTCGCCGTCGACCGACAACAGGTGCATATCGACCGCCAGCCTGTGCCCGATCTGTCCGCGCGGGTCGCCCAGGCCCGACCGATGGTCCAGCGCAAAGTTCACCGGCTGGGCGTGCAGGACCTCGCGCCCCTGCCCCAGGTCCGGCACATCGCAGGACGCCAGCACGCGGCTTACGTCCTGTTCCGTCACGACGCTATCCTGCAGGTCCAGCTCTCCCGCCAGCCCATAGCTGCGCGGCTCCGCCCCCGAGAAGCAGGCGATCACATGATCGACCCGCACGTTGGCCATCTTCTGCGCCGCCTGAACCGCCGTGCGGATCGCCCGCTCGGTCTCGTTCATCACGGCGATTTCGCCGAAGCGCACGCCACGGCTGCGGGTTGTCGCCGCCCCGATCACCCGGAACTGGCTTTGCCCGGCCATCGGCCCGACCCCGTCCTGCTCGCGCAGGCGGTCCGGTCCGTCGAAGCGCAGGATAAGGCAGGCGATCTTCGAGGTGCCGACATCCAGGATGGCGATCACGCCGCGCTGCATGGCAGCCCGACGCATGTTCCGCATGGCGCGCTGGGAAGTATAGAGATCGGTCACAGTTCGTTCTCCACGGTTTCTAGGCCCTGCGCGCGACGGATTTCGGCAAGGGCATTGGGGGTAAGGCGAAGGGTCGGGCGATGGTCTGACCGCAGGTCTACGGTCAGGATGTCTCGGTTCATCAGGTCCTGGGCATGGTCCAGCGCCAGGAGCCGCTCAAACGCCTGGACCGGCTTCTGCTCGGGCAGAAGGATGCGCTGGTTGCGATCAAGCACAACATCCCAACGGCGCTCGCCCATGCGGACAAGGCCGCGGAGGCGCGGGGTCAGCGGTCCCGCAGCGGCGATCAGATCCAGCGCCTCCGGCGTGGCTTCGTCGGCGCCAAGCCCTGCAATCAGCGGCAGGTCGGCCCGGTCGGCGCGCGACAGCAGGCCCGCAACGCGGTGGCCGGTCTCGTCGACCAGGGTCAGACCATCCTCGGTGCGCCAGACCGCGACAGGGACGCGTTCGGTGATCAGCACCTGCAGCACCCCGCCAGAGCGGACCCGCAAGTCAGCCTTCTGCACCGCATCCAGCGTCTCGATCCGGGCGCGGGCGGCGTCAAGGTCGATGTCGAAGGACGACATCGGCAAAGGCAGCGCCAGCTTCAGGCGCACCGCTTCGGCCAGATCGTCCGTGGCCCCTTCGACGCGGGCAAGGCTGACCCGGAACTCGGGTCGCGCTTCGAACTCTTCCCGCAGATGGGTCAGTTGCCCGATCAACTCCTGCCGGTTCGGCTCATGGCTCAGCCAAAGCGCACCTGCCCCCACAAGCATAAGCATCGGCAGGCCCTTCAGCACGAAGCTGCGCACATAGGGCGTGAGCATCCAGCGTTGCACACGATAGGACCACTTCGACGGGGCAGGGTCGCGGCGAACGCGGGACGCGGGACGGCGAGCGATCAGCGATTGCATGATGCGTCCCTCACCATCCAGTCGCAGAACTCGGGGAAGCCAATCCCCTGATGCGCAGCCTGTTCGGGGGCAAGCGATGTGGGTGTCATCCCCGGCTGGGTATTCGTCTCCAAGAGGATCAGTCCCGCCAGCCCGCGCGCCTCGTCCCATCGGAAATCAGTCCGCGAGACACCACGGCACCCCAGCGCCTTGTGCGCCCGCAGGGCATAATCCAGACAAGCCGCCTCGATGTCCGCCGGCAGCTGCGCCGGGCACTCATGCCGGCTGCCGCCCGGCTTGTACTTGGCGTCATAGTCGTACCAGCCGTCGGTGAGGATATCCGTCACCCCCAGCGCCCGGTCGCCCATCACCGTCGTCGTCAGCTCACGGCCGGGAGCATACGTCTCCACCATCACCACATCAGGCATCGAGGCTGCCAGACGCGGCGCGTTCGACCCTTCGCGGACGATATAGACGCCGACCGAGGACCCTTCGTTGTATGGCTTGACCACGTAGGGGGCGGGAAGGACATGCCCCGCCTCGACCTCCTCTTTCGTGGCCAGAACGCTGTCCACCACTGGCAGACCGGCGGCGGCATAGACCTCCTTGGTCTTGACCTTGTCCATCGCCAGCGCCGAGGCCAGCACCCCGGAATGTGTATAGGGGAGCTTAAGCCATTCCAGGATGCCCTGGACGCAGCCATCCTCACCCCAGCGGCCGTGGAGCGCGTTGAAGCACACATCGGGGCGCAGATCAGCAAGGCGCGCAGGCAGATCGGGGCCGCAATCGACCTCCGTCACCCGGTAACCAGCCTCCCGCAGGGCCTTGGCACATTCGCGCCCAGAGACAAGTGACACTTCCCGCTCAGCGGAAAGCCCACCCATCAGTACCGCCACTTCGGGGGCCATCCTGCTCGATGCGCCCGCCATACACTGCCTCATCCAGGTCTTGTCCGACCCGTGATATTGTTAGTCCTGCGGGTATTCTCCGACCCGCATGATTTCCCACTCTAGCGTGATACCGCTTGATTGGAAAACCTTTTTTCGCACGTCCTCGCCCAGATTTTCCAGATCGGCGGCCGTCGCCCCTCCGGTGTTGATCATGAAATTGGAATGCATGGGGGACATCTGCGCCCCGCCAATCCTTACGCCCCGCATCCCGGCGTCGTCGATGACCTTCCAGGCCTTCAGCTCGTGACTGTCATTCGCCTTGCCCGTCGAGGAAAACCCCGCCGGATTGCGGAAGGTGGACCCCGCGCTGCGCTCTTTCGTGGGCTGGCTGGCATCGCGCTTGGCAATCTGGTCAGCCATCCGCGCCTCAAGCGCCTCGGGGTCGCCCTTTGGCGCGCGGAACGTGGCCGAGACGATCACCGCACCTTCGGGCAGGTCGCTTTGCCGATAGCGCAGGTTCAGTGCAGTGGCGGGGAGCGTCTCAATCCGTCCATCGCGAGTAATCACGCGGACCTCCTCCAGCACATCGGCCACATAGGACCCGTAGCACCCGGCATTCATCCGAACCGCGCCGCCGATACTGCCGGGAATGGTGCGCAGAAAGGTCAGGTCCAGCCCTGCCTCTGCCGCGCGCTTCGCCACATGCGCGTCCAGCGCCGCCGCACCGGCGACGACCCGCTCGCCCTCCACCGAAATCCCGTTGAACCCGCGCCCCAGCCGGATGACCACGGCACGGATGCCGCCATCCCGCACGATCAGGTTCGACCCAACGCCCATTGGAAAGACCGGCACCGAAGGGTCAAGATCGCCCAGGAACGCAGCCAGGTCCGCCTCGTCGGCCGGCTGGTACAGCCAATCGGCAGGCCCGCCCACACGCAGCCAGGTCAGGTCGGCCAAAGGGCGGTTCGGCGTCAGCACGCCACGGGTGTCGGGAAGCTTGATCATGGCCCGGTTCTGCGGCGCTTTCGCCCGCGTTGCAAGACCCGTCAGCCCCGCCGCAGCCGCGCCACGGCGATGCCTGCCACCGCGCCCAGAAGCACCGGGGCCGCAAAGGCCAGCGACGACCAGCTCAGTTCATGGCCAGAGCTCGCCCGCTCTTGCCACTGCATCGCCAGCATCGCCGCCAGCGCCATGACCGGCAAGGCCAGCGCCTGTCCCCAGCCATAGCGGCGGGTCACGGCATAGGAGATGACCGCGACAAACAGCACCGTTCCGCCCCCGATTGCCCAGAAGACCGCGTTCATTGCCTAGCCCAGTTGTCGGCGCAGCCAGCGCCAGAAGAAGACCACCGGCCAGCGCAGGACCGAGGCCCCCGCGGCCAGCAGCACAAGCCCGACGATCGGACCCGCCACCCAGGTTACCCAGCCCAGAAGCGGCACACCAAGGGCGATCAGCACATAGGCCACCCGCCAGTGCTTGTCCTTCGACGGGAACATCGCGATCACGTTGGCCACGACCAGCCACAGCAAGCTCAGGACCAGCGGCCAGTATTCGGGATCTGCGCCAAGATTTCCGATCATGCGCTCTCTCCTGACAGAATGACGAACAGCGCCGCGACAAGCGCCGCAAGCGCGGTCGTAAGCCCCGCCCAGGGCACCCATGCCGAGACGCGGAACGGCGCCGTGGGTTCCCGGCGGTGCAGCCGGATCAGCGCTGCGTTTACCAGGACGAAGACGGCCAGCAGGACGATCGATGTCGTCTCGGCCAGAGTCTCGACCGGGATGACCAGCGCCGCGCCCAGCATCGCCGCCCCGACCAGAAGCGTCGCCCGGACCGGCGTGCCGAAGCGAGGATGCGACCGGGCGAATGTGGAAAGCACTTTGGTCCTGCGGCCCAGCCCGAACAGGACCCGCGACGCCATGACGATTTGCGCCAGCACTCCGTTCAGCGCCGCCGCGACCGCAATTGCCGACAGGAACGCCGCCGATGTGCCCGTCGCCCGTTCCCAGATCAGCGCCACAGGTTGCGCGCTGGTGCGAAGTTCGGCGTGGGGCGCGACCCGGACCGCGGCAAGGCTGACCAGCAGGTAAAGTGCCGCCGTGATTGCCAGCGCCAGCAGGATCGCCCTGGGCATGACGCGGTCGGGATCCTTCGCCTCTTCGGCCATGTTCGTCAGATCCTCGAAGCCGATGAAAGCGAAGACCGACAGGGAGATAGCGGCCGCGATCCCGGCCAGGGGCGGCGTGGGCAGATCAGGCAGGCTGCTCCAGTCGGGGCCAGGCGGCGCAAGAAAACCCACCATCACGACGGCCAGCAAACCGCCGACCTCCACCACGGTCAGGACCGCGATCAAGGCCAGGCTTTCCAGGACGCCAACAAGCGCGACCACGGTCAGCGCCACGCCGATCCCGACGATCAGCCAGGGTTCGGGCCAGCCGACGAAAGCCATCAGGTAGCCGACCCCGCCCCGTAGGACCGCCGCCGCCGAGACGATACCCGTCACCGCGATGGCCAGACCCGCGACAACCCCCAGATTGCGCGAGGAAAACCCGCGCTCGACATAGGCTGCCTGCCCGGCCGCCTCGGGCAGGCGGGTGGCGAATTCGGCATAGGAAAGGGCCGAGAACAACGCGACCAACCCGGCCAACCCAAAGGCAAGCGGGGCCCAGACTCCGGCATGGCCGACGACGGTACCGACGAGAACATAGATTCCCGCTCCGACCATCACGCCGACGCCGTAGGCGGTCAGCAGGCCCAAGCCCAGGCTGCGTTCCAGCGCGTCAGCCATCCGCGCCACCCAAGGTGCCCACCAGGGGCGTCACTTCTCAAGGTCCTTCGGCAAGGGCGCCGGTTTGCCAACGGCGCGACGGACGAAGTAGATCAACGGGTTGCGGAACATCGACGCAAAGCCGATGATTCCGGCCACGGCCCAGCCCCACCCGTGGAACCAGGCGATCCATGTCAGCAGAAAGGGCGCGATGATCAGCAGGATCAGCCCCGGCACCATCTGCCGCTTCATCGGAAGCATCGCCACAACGGCGGCCAGCACGATCCAGAGGCAACCGAAGAACAGGGGTGTGACGACACCCCAGATCATACCGTGAAACCCTGACCTGCGCGCCGGGTCATGCTGCCTTGCCCATCAGCTTTGCGGGCAGCGCATTGGCCCAGGCGCTGATCGTGCCCGCGCCCAGACAGACCACCATGTCGCCGGGCCGCGCCTGTTCCTTCACCAGCCGGGCAAGCTCGCCCTCGTCCTGCAAGGCGCGGGCGTGGCGGTGACCGTGGGCAATGAGGCCCGCGACCAGATCGTCGCGGCTGACGCCCGGGATCGGGTCCTCGCCAGCGGAATAGACGTCAGCGATAGCGACCACGTCGGCCTCGTTGAAGCAGGTGCAGAACTCCTCGAACAGGCTGGACAGGCGCGTATAGCGGTGCGGCTGGTGGACAGCGATGATCCGGCCTTTCGTCGCCTGCCGCGCCGCCTTCAGAACCGCCGCGATTTCGACCGGGTGGTGGCCGTAATCGTCGATGATCGTGACGCCGTTGACCTCGGCCACCTTGGTGAAACGCCGGTTGACCCCCGCAAACCCGGCCAAGGCCTCGCGGATCTCGTCGCGTTTCATCCCCAGATGCCGCGCCACCGCGACCGCTGACAGCGCGTTCGACACGTTGTGGTCCCCCGGCATTGGCAAGGTGCAGCCCTCGATCACCTGCCCCTCGGCCTGCAAGGCGATGTCGAAATGCGCCACGCCGTTTTCATAGGTCAGGTTCACCGCCCGCACATCAGCCTGCGCGTTGAAGCCGAAGGTCACCACGCGGCGATCCGTCACCCGCCCGACCAGCGTCTGCACTTCGGGATGATCGGTGCAGCAGACCGCAAGTCCGTAGAACGGGATGTTCGAGACGAAGTCCAGGAACCCCTTCCGCAGCGCGTCGAAAGTGTGCCAGTGCTCCATGTGTTCGGGGTCAATGTTGGTTACGATGGCAATGGTCGCGGGCAGCCGGTTGAAGGACCCGTCGCTCTCGTCCGCCTCGACGACCATCCATTCCCCGGCGCCCGCCCGCGCGTTGGAGCCGTAGGCGTGGATCACGCCGCCGTTGATGACCGTCGGATCGAACCCGCCCTTGTCCAGAAGCGTCGCCACCATCGTCGTCGTGGTCGTCTTCCCATGCGTGCCGGCAATGGCAATGTTCGACTTCAGCCGCATCAGCTCCGCCAGCATCTCGGCGCGGCGCACCACCGGCAGCTTCCGGCGACGCGCCTCCTCCAACTCGGGATTGCCCTTCTTGATCGCCGATGAGATCACCACGACCGAAACGCCATCTCCGATATTCTCGGCCCGCTGCCCCTCGAAGAACCGCGCCCCCAGGGTGACCAGCCGCTCGGTGATCTTCGACGCCTTCGCGTCCGACCCCTGCACCGCATAGCCCAGAGTCATCAGGACCTCGGCGATCCCGCTCATGCCGATCCCGCCGATGCCTACGAAGTGGATGGGGCCCAGCTCCAGCGGAAGCTTCGTTGCTGCGTTCATAGCGTCTCTCCGCCCAAGTCTTCGACCAGCGCCACCAGCCGCGCCGTCGCATCCGGCTTGCCTTCGCCCAGCGCGGCACGCGCCATGCCTTCGGCCTTGTGGGGGTCTTCCAGGATCGCGGCGATGTGGCCCGCAAGCGCGCCCGCGTCAAGCGCCTTCTCCTGGATGACAACCGCGGCACCTGCGTCAGATAGTCCTCTGGCGTTCGCCGTCTGATGGTCGCCCGTGGCCGCCGCATAGGGAATAAGGATCGAGGGCCGCCCGATCACGCTGATATCCGCCACGGACGAGGCCCCAGACCGGCTGATCACCAGCTGAGCCTCTGACAACCGCCGCGGAATATCCGCGAAGAACGGCGCGATCTCGGCCCGAACGCCTGCCGCCTCATAGGCCGCAGCGGCGCGCGCGCCGTCTTCGTCCCGCGCCTGATGCGCCACCCTCAGGTTCGCCCGCAGCGCCTCGGGCAACAAGGCCAATGCCGCAGGCACCACATCCGACAGGATGCGCGCGCCCTGGCTACCGCCGATCACCACCATCGCCATCGGGTAATCGCCCGGAGGGATGTAGGGCGCCGAGGCCCGGTCCAGCACAGCCTGCCGCACCGGGTTGCCAGTGGCCTCTCCGGCCACCCCCTGAGGCAGGGCCGTCGGCCAGGTCCCGCAGGCCACCTTGTCGACGCGGCGCGAAAAGACCTGGTTGACCCGGCCCAGCACCCCGTTCTGCTCATGGATCATCCGCGGCCGCCGCAGCACCCAGGCCGCCGAAAGCGCCGGGATCGACGGATAACCACCGAAACCGACCACGACGGCCGGCTTGTCGCGAAGCTGCGCCATCATCGCCGCACAGACGCCGCCCAGAATTCGGAACGGCACCAACAGCTTCGCCGCCACCCCGCCCCGCGCGAACGTGGCCGAGGCCACCCGCTCGACCGTCACCGCTTCGGGAAAACCGCCAGCAAAGCGCGCGCCCCGGTCGTCGGTGGACAGCTTGACCCGCCAGCCCCGCGCCAGCATCGCTTCGGCCAGAGCCTGGGCCGGGAACATGTGCCCCCCCGTGCCCCCCGCCGCGATCAGCAGAAGCTTGCCCGTCATCCGCCAGTCCTCCCGGCGCCAGCCGCAAGCGCGCCCCTGTCCCCTTGGGAGAGAGGGATGGGGTGAGGGGAAAGAGACCGCGCGCCCACGTCCGCCATCACCGCCCCCGCCGGAAGACGTCGCTCATCTGCCCGCGCGGCCGCTCCCGCGTCAGCGCCAGAAGCATCCCCAGCGTGATCCCGGCCGCTATGACCGACGACCCGCCATAGCTGACAAACGGCAAAGTCATCCCCTTGGCGGGCAGCAGTCGAACCGCAACGCCCATGTTGATCATCGCCTGCACCCCGAAGATGCAGGCCAGTCCGGCGCCAGCCAGCCGTGCAAACGGGTCACGCTCGGGCAGAAGCCGCCACAGCGAGCGGACGACGATCAGCCCGTACACCGCGAGGATCAAGAGCACCAGGATCAGCCCATATTCCTCGGCCGCCACCGCGATGATGAAATCCGTATGCGCGTCCGGCAGCGACCACTTCACCTGTCCCTCGCCCACGCCCACGCCGAAGAACCCACCTTCCTGTATCGCGTTCGCCGCGTAGCCAAGCTGCGTCCTGGGGTCCACGTCCGGCGACAGGAACCCGTCGATACGCCGCGCGAAGTGCTCGGAGCTTTCATAGAAAACCAGCCCCCCCAATGCGACCAGGCCGCCCACGACCCCGATCAGCAGCATCGGAGCGCCGCCAATGAAATAGACCACGCCCCAGGCGAACAGGATCAGCGCCGACTGCCCGAAATCCGGCTGCATCGCCAGGAAAGCGACCACAACCAGCGTCAGCGCAAAAGAGATCGACTTGCCCGGCGGCCCGTTCAAGTCCTGGCTTGCGGCGATCAGCCAGGCCACCACGACAACGAAGCCGGGTTTCAGGAACTCCGAAGGCTGGACCGACGCAAAGCCGAAGGAAAACCAGCGCACCGCGCCCTTGCCGAAGTCGGTCCCGAACAGCGGCAGCAGCATCAGCGCGACCATCGAAACCGCAAAGCCCAGTACGCCCAGCCTGCGCACCATGTCCGGCGGCATCATCGAGATGCCGATCATCACGACCAGCGCGATCCCTCCGAAGAAGGCCTGTCGCTGCACATAGTAGAAGGGTTCCAGCCCGTTTCGTGACGCCAGCGGCACCGATGCGGCCAGTCCCAGCAGCAGTCCGATCCCGAACAGGACGAAGACCGAGGTCAATGTCCACTTGTCGATCGTGCGCCACCACCTTGGGATGACCGGCTCCGACACCCGAACGGGATTGGAGCCATAGACCATTTCAGTCATGGAAAACCGCCTGTTACGCCTGCTCTGCCTTTGGAAGCCCGGGTGTATCCCCCAAGTCCTCAGGGCGCAGAGTAGCGCCAATCGATTCGCAAGGCCAGCGGGAAGTCGGGTCCTGCGCCGGGAATTCGGGGGTCAGCCGTTGCGGATCACGTGGTCCGCCACGACCGAACCATCACGGACCCAGCGCCCGTTCGGCAGATCATTTTCCTCAAGCTTCTCAACAATTTCCGCTTCCGTCAGCCCCAACCTCTCCCACCGGCCGCGCAACCGCGCGCGCAGGACATGCTCGGGAACCTCGACCATCACCGTCACATCAAACACCGGCCGCAGCCGGTCCCAGGGTGCCTGGTTCAACAAGAGCCAGTTCCCCTCGACCACGATCACCGGCACCTGCCTCGGGATCAGCCGCGCCCCGGCCCGGGCGATCTCGATCTTGCGGTCGAAGACCGGCACCGCGACCTCGGCCTCGTCCCGGTCGCGCAGCCGCTTCAACGTGTGGTAAAGCCCGCCGACGTCGAACGTCATAGGCGCGCCCTTCCTTGGTCGCAGCCCGGCGGGGACCAGATAGAGATCGTCGTAATGGTAGCCGTCCATCGGCAATACCGCCGCCAGTCCCGGCTGGCGGGCGTTCAGCTTGCCGACCAATTTCTCAGCCAGGGTCGACTTCCCCGAACCCGGAGCGCCCGCAATAGCCGCGATGACCCGCAAACCGCCTGACGCGCGGGCCTCCAAAATGTCGGCCAGACGTGCGACGTCGACAGGCTCTTGTCCCATTTGGCCCTCCTCCCCGGGTCTAGCCCAGACTGTGCACGAGGGGGCGACCGGTGCAAGGTGGTGATGGGGCGGCCTAGCCTGCGTCCCGGTCCGCAACACCCCCCGTTCCCGCAGCCTGCGACATCCCGCAGGTGCGGCGCCCCGCAGAAACCAAATCTGCAACGGCTGGGCCTGCGCCCTCGGCCGCCCCACGTTGCGAAATCAGCGCCAGCAGCGCCACGCATTGCTTTGCGGCCAGATCGGGCGGGACGGGAAGGGACGCTTCCCTCAGTCTCCTGCGGAAGGCCTCGTGCAGCGCATCCAGATATTCGGCAAGCGCCGCAGCCACCGCCGGTTCGGTTCGCAGCGGACCTGACCCGGTGCGCATCAGATAGCATCCGTTCCACCCGGGCACGCGGGTGGCTTCCTCCAGCCGATCCCAGAAAGCCGCAGGGCCTTCTCTGGTCAGGGTCTCCAGCATCCCGGCCAGCACCGTGCGGCGGTAGCCTTCCAGCGTGGCCTCGACCAGCGCCTGCTTGTCGGGCCAGCGCGCATAAAGCGCCTTCCGCGACAGGCCGGTGGCCGCGACGATCTCGGGGTAAGAGGTCGTCTCGGCCCCCGAGGCCCAGAATAGATTCAGCGCGGCATGCAGCTCCCTGTCCGCTCCGGTCACATTTTCGGTCATTGTCATTCACCCGGTTGACAAGAGAACAGTCATTCTCCAACCCTTGAGAACGATCATTCTCAGGAGGCTACATTGCCAACGATCACTGTCACCCGCAAGTCCAAAGCCAACACCGCAAGGGTCTGGGACCTGATGTCCGACTTCGGCGCCATCGACGCCTTCAATCCGACCCTGAAGGAATCCCATCTGCTGGACGGGTCCTGCGAGATCGGTCTCGGAGCCGAGCGGCAGTGCACTCTGAAGGACGGGAAGAACTATATCCACGAACGCGTGGTGGACTGGCAGGAGGGGCGGTCCTACCGGATCGAGGTCTTCGGCGGCACGATGCCGATGGACAACATCACCGCCGAACTGGCCGTCGCGCCGGAACCGCAAGGGTCGACCCTGCGCATGACCATGACCTACAGCCCGCGCTGGGGCCTATTCGGCCAACTGATCGACCCGGTCCTCTTGCGCCCGATGATGCGTCACACGATGCGCAAGGTGATCGGCGGGCTGGCGGCCAAGGCCTGACCTGCGGCCTGCCCCGGCTCAACTCAGGCTGCGTGTGACAGGGAAAGCTCGGCCACGGCAACCGGCTCGATAAGCGGCTTGCGGTTCCGGCCATGCCGCTCGGCAAGTTTGCGCCCCTCGCGGCCCGTGACCAACTGCCGCGCCGGGGTTGGCAGGCCGCAATGCGCCCCGGGGCGGGACGTGAGCGTCAGCACCTCTGTCCGGGCGCCAGGGGCCAGGCCCAGCAGCGCCTGCGGGCCAAGAAACAGGCTTTCGCAGGGCAGACCGTTCGCGGTCACGATCTCGTGCCGGTCGAAGAGCAGATGAAAATACTCCGCCCCCGCATCGGGCAGCACCATGTCGATCCCCGGCAAGTCCAGCAGGTGCCGGACAGCCACCAGAACCTCCTCGGCACCCAGCATCCGTTCGGCGATGCGCGATCGGACGAGCACGCGATGCTGCGGCGAAAGTGTGATATCCGTCGCGGGCATCCCCGACCCGAAAGCGCCGGGCGAGACGCGGATCGGGCGCAGCCGCGCCTCTGCGGCAAGCTCGGCCCGCGTCAGGCTGCGCGACCCTACCCACAGGACCGGACGCAAGCCATGGTCGGCCGTCCAGACCAGATCGCCCGCCTGCAGGGTTTCGATCGGCCGCAGTCCTTGCTCGGTGCAAAGCAAGGTCCCGCGGGTGAAACAGACCGTGTTCACCTGATCGTTGCGGGTCGAGATGATCGCCGCATCGCTGCCTGCGACATTGGTCAGCGCCCCGGTCTTGATCGACTGCACGTCGATCGCGCCATACTTGTCGTTCGGCACGGCGAAATGCCGCACAGTTCCGCCCGACGAAACGGTCAGGAACACCACGTCCAGATTGGATTCGGACCCCGGAACAAAGGTGCGTGTCGTCCCGTCGCCAAGGGTGAAGCTGCCAGTGCTGTCGGGTTCGCGGATCGCGTCGATCCGATAGACAACGCCTGCAATCTGGATCGTGTCGCCGATGTCGAACTCACCATCGTCAAGTGACTGGCCAGAGACATTGTCGACCACGCCCAGAAGATTGCCATTGTCGAAGGAATAGGTGGTGTTCGGGCTGACCGAGGCGATCTCGATAAAGTCGTGCAATGTCGCCATGTCGGACCCGGACCCCCGAACCAATTCATCCTGCGACAGCCAGGCGAAGGGCGGACGGGGCGTCCGGCCCAAGGGCTGTCCTGGAAGTATGGCCGGATGCGACTACGATTCGGTTAATGCCGGGGCTTGGACTGCGCGGCCCGCCCCCCTGGCACTCGTCGCGCCACCTGCGGACGCCAGCGGTCAACCTGCCGCGAAGGGATTGATTTCGATTGAAATTCGTCGCCTCAGAACGGCACGTCGTCCACCTGATCGGCCGGGATCACCCACCGCGCGACGACCTTCTTCGACCCGGCCTGGTCGAACTCGATGTCCAGCTTGTCGCCCTCGATCCCCATGATCTCGCCGTAGCCGAACTTCTGGTGGAAGACCCGGTCCCCGATCACGTAGGGAGAGACCGCCTCCATGTCGATCACCACATGCCGCGCCTCCTGCGGTTGCCGCATCGGGCGCGCGCCGGAATTCTCCTGGAGCCGTCGCCACCCCGGTGAGTTGTAGACGTCCGCCTTCGAAACCCGCTCCTCAAGGCTGGACCCGAACCCCACCGAGGCCGCCGCCCCGAACCCGCCGCCATAAAGGCCGGGGGCCGTCAGCACCTCGACATGCTCAGCGGGCAGTTCGTCGATGAACCGCGAGGGCAGCTGCGACTGCCATTGCCCATAGACCCGGCGGTTCGACGCAAAGCTGATTGTGCAGAGCCGTTCGGCCCGGGTGATCCCCACATAGGCTAGCCGCCGCTCCTCCTCCAGCCCCTTCAGCCCGCTCTCGTCCATGCTGCGCTGGCTGGGGAACAGCCCATCCTCCCACCCCGGCAGGAAGACCACCGGAAATTCCAGCCCCTTGGCGGCGTGAAGGGTCATGATGGTGACCTTCTCCTCCGCCCCCTCGGTCTCGTTGTCCATGATGAGAGAGACGTGCTCCAGGAACCCCTGCAGATTGTCGAACTGCTCCAGCGCCTTCACCAGTTCCTTGAGGTTGTCCAGCCGCCCCGGCGCTTCCGGCGTCTTGTCGTTCTGCCACATCTCGGTGTAGCCGCTTTCGTCCAGAATCGTCTCGGCCAGGCGGATGTGATCGTACTCCGGGTGCAGCGTAGCCGTGTGCCAGCGGTCCACCCCATCGACAAAGGCCCGCAGTTGGGACGCGCCCTTGCCGCCGATTACACCCTTCGCCACGGCCTCGCGCGCTCCATCCAGCAGCGACACCCCCGCCCCCCGCGCCAGCACATTGATCTTGGACTGCGCCGTGTCGCCCAAGCCCCGCTTCGGCAGGTTCACCACCCGCTCGAACGCGAGATCATCCTCGGGAGAGACCGCCAGCCGGAAATAGGCCATCGCATCTCGGATTTCCTGGCGTTCGTAGAACCTTGGGCCGCCGATCACGCGGTACGGCAGGCCGATGGTCAGGAACCGGTCCTCGAAGGCACGCATCTGGTGGCTCGCCCGCACCAGGATCGCCTGGCGGTTCAGGTCCACGGGGTCCATCCCCCGGGTGCCGCGCTGGATCGCCTCGATCTCTTCCCCGATCCAGCGTGCCTCTTCCTCGCCGTCCCAATGGCCGATGAGGCGCACCTTCTCGCCCAGCGCCCCCGCCGTCCACAGCGTCTTGCCCAGCCGCCCGGCGTTCTTTGCAATCACCCCCGAGGCGGCCGCAAGGATATGGCCGGTCGAGCGATAGTTCTGCTCCAGCCGAACCACCTGCGCGCCGGGAAAATCCTTTTCAAACCGCAGGATGTTGCCAACCTCGGCCCCGCGCCAGCCATAGATCGACTGGTCGTCGTCGCCCACGCAGCAGATGTTCTTGTGCGCCTGCGCCAGAAGCCGCAGCCACATATACTGGCAGACGTTGGTGTCCTGATATTCATCGACAAGGATATAGCGGAACCAGCGCTGGTATTGTTGCAACACGTCCGGGTGGGTCTGGAAGATGGTCACGCAATGCAGCAGGAGGTCGCCGAAATCGGTCGCGTTCAGCGCCTTCAGCCGGTCCTGGTAGGCCGCATAAAGCTCGGTTCCCCGGTTGTTGTAGGCGCCCGCCTCAGAAGACGGGACCTTCTCTGGGACCCAGGCTCGGTTCTTCCAGCCGTCGATCAGGCCCGCCAGCATCCGCGCAGGCCAGCGCTTTTCGTCGATGTTGGCTGCAAGGATCAGTTGCTTCAGAAGCCGCAGTTGGTCGTCGGTATCAAGGATGGTGAAGTTCGGCTTCAGCCCGACCAGCTCGGCATGGCGGCGAAGGATCTTGACCGACAGCGAATGGAACGTGCCCATCCAGGGCATCCCCTCGGCCACTTCGCCCAGCATGCGGCCCACGCGCAGCTTCATCTCGCGCGCAGCCTTGTTGGTGAAGGTGACGGCCAGAATCTCGTTCGGGCGGGCCTTGTGCTGGTTCAGCAAATGCACGATCCGGGTGGTAAGAGCCTTGGTCTTGCCCGTCCCCGCACCGGCCAGCATCAGGACCGGCCCGTCCAGTGCCAGGACGGCCGCGCGCTGCGCCGGGTTAAGGTCGTCCAGATACGGCGTTCCACGCGACGCCATCGCGCGCTGCGACAGTGGTACCGGCGCTGCGGCGGCCTCGAAGGCCTGATCTTCGTCCCAGGAGTTCATCGCCGCAGTATATCGCGTTCGGCGCGGGGGGAAAGGCCCTGCGTTCCATGAATGTTCACGGGCTTTTCCCCGCAATGTTTGCGCTAACACAGAATTGCTGTATTCTGTCGTAAAACTGTCGGAAAGGGCGTCAAAGTCTCTTGCGCTGCAGCGCAGCACCCCTAATGTGCACACGTCCTGCTGCCTGGGGAGTGCCGCAATGCCCGAGTTCAAGAAGATCCTTGTCGCCAACCGCGGCGAGATCGCGATCCGCGTGATGCGAGCGGCCAACGAGATGGGCAAGAAGACCGTCGCGGTCTATGCCGAAGAGGACAAGCTCAGCCTCCATCGCTTCAAGGCGGATGAGGCGTACCGGATCGGCGAAGGTATGACCCCCGTGGGCGCCTATCTCTCGATCCCCGAAATCATCCGCGTCGCGCGGATGGCGGGGGCGGATGCGATCCACCCCGGCTATGGCCTGCTGTCCGAGAACCCCGATTTCGTCGATGCCTGCGACCAGGCCGGGATCACCTTCATCGGTCCGCGCGCCGAAACCATGCGCGCCTTGGGCGACAAGGCCTCGGCCCGCCGCGTGGCGATGGAGGCCGGTGTCCCTGTCATCCCCGCAACCGAAGTGCTGGGCGAGGACATGGCCCTCATCAAGAAGCAGGCGGCGGAAGTCGGCTATCCCTTGATGCTGAAAGCCTCGTGGGGTGGGGGCGGTCGCGGGATGCGGCCGATCCTGAACGAGGAGGAGCTGGAGGGGAAAGTCCGCGAGGGTCGGCGCGAAGCGGAATCCGCCTTCGGCAACGGCGAAGGCTATCTGGAAAAGATGATCCTCCGCGCCCGCCACGTCGAGGTGCAGATCCTTGGCGACAAGCAGGGCAACGTCTGGCACCTGTGGGAACGCGACTGCACCGTCCAGCGCCGCAACCAGAAGGTCGTCGAACGCGCCCCCGCGCCTTACCTGACGCAGGCCCAGCGCGAGGACGTCTGCGAGATGGCCAAGCGCATCTGCGCCTTCGTCAACTATGAATGTGCGGGCACGGTCGAGTTCCTGATGGATATGGACACCGAGCAGTTCTACTTCATCGAGGTGAACCCCCGCGTCCAGGTCGAACACACCGTCACCGAAGAGGTCACAGGGATCGACATCGTCCAGGCGCAGATCCTGATCGAGGAAGGCAAGTCCCTGCCCGAGGCGACCGGCGTGCCCTCCCAGGCCGAGGTCAAGCTGAACGGCCACGCGCTGCAGTGCCGGGTGACGACGGAAGACCCGCTCAACAATTTCATCCCGGACTATGGGCGACTGACCGCTTACCGCTCGGCCACCGGCAACGGCATCCGCCTCGATGGCGGGACGGCCTATGCCGGGTCGGTGATCACGCGATACTACGACTCGCTCTTGGTCAAGGTCACGGCCCATGCCCAGACGCCCGAGAAAGCCATCGCCCGCATGGACCGCGCCCTGCGCGAATTCCGCATCCGGGGCGTGGCCACGAACATCGAGTTCGTGATCAACCTCCTGAAGCACCCGACCTTCCTGAACGACACCTACACGACCAAGTTCATCGACACGACACCTGCCCTGTTCGCGTTCAAGAAGCGGCGCGACCGGGCGACCAAGATCCTGCTCTACATCGCCGACATCACGGTGAACGGCCACCCGGAAACAGCGGGCCGTCCGAAGCCTCCGGCCGAGGCGAAGGCCCCGAAGCCGCCCGCACCGAAGGCGCAGCCATCGATGGGCACCCGGAACCTGTTGGAGCAGAAGGGCCCGCAGGCCGTCGCCGACTGGATGAAGGAACAGAAGAAGGTCTTGCTGACCGACACCACAATGCGCGATGGGCACCAGTCGCTTCTGGCGACCCGGATGCGGTCGATCGACATGATCAAGGTGGCCCCGGCCTATGCCGCGAACCTGCCGCAGCTTTTCTCCGTCGAGTGCTGGGGCGGCGCCACTTTCGACGTGGCTTACCGCTTCCTGCAGGAATGTCCCTGGCAGCGGCTGCGGGACCTGCGGGCGGCAATGCCGAACCTGATGACGCAGATGCTGCTGCGGGCGTCAAACGGGGTCGGCTACACGAACTACCCCGACAACGTGGTGCAGTCCTTCGTCAAGCAGGCCGCCAAGACCGGGGTCGATGTGTTCCGTGTCTTCGACAGCCTGAACTGGGTCGAGAACATGCGCGTCGCGATGGACGCGGTGCTGGAGGCGAACAAGGTCTGCGAAGGCACGATCTGCTACACCGGCGACCTGCTGGACCCGGCGCGGTCGAAGTATGACCTGAAGTACTACCTGGACCGCGCCAAGGAACTGAAGTTGGCAGGCGCCCATGTGCTTGGTCTGAAGGACATGGCGGGCCTGATGAAACCGGCCTCGGCCCGCATCCTGATCAAGACGCTGAAGCAGGAAATCGGATTGCCGATCCACTTTCACACCCACGACACCTCGGGCGCGGGGGCGGCGACAATCCTGGCGGCTTGCGATGCGGGCGTCGACGCCGTGGACGCGGCGATGGATGCCTTCAGCGGTGGGACCTCACAACCTTGCCTGGGTTCGATCGTGGAAGCTCTGCGGAACACCGACCGCGATACCGGCATCGACATCGCTGCGGTCCGACAGATTTCGGACTACTGGGAGAGCGTGCGCAAGCAGTACGCGGCTTTCGAGAGCGGCATCCCTGCCCCGGCATCAGAGGTCTACCTGCACGAGATGCCAGGCGGCCAGTTTACCAACCTCAAGGCCCAGGCCCGCAGTCTGGGACTGGAAGAGCGCTGGCACGAAGTCGCGCAGGCCTATGCGGATGCCAACCAGATGTTCGGCGACATCGTGAAGGTCACGCCGTCTTCGAAGGTCGTCGGCGACATGGCTCTCATGATGGTGGCGCAGGGCCTGACCCGCGCGCAGGTCGAGGACCCATCCGTCGACGTGGCATTCCCCGACAGCGTGGTGGACATGCTGAAGGGCAACCTCGGGCAACCGCATGGCGGCTGGCCGCAGGGCATCCTGAAAAAAGTGCTCAAGGGCGAGACACCCCTTACCGACCGGCCGGGCAAGACCCTGCCGCCGGTGGACCTTGAAGCGGTCCGCAAGAAGGTCTCGGAAGAGATGAACGGCATCACCGTGGATGACGAGGACCTGAACGGCTACCTCATGTATCCAAAGGTCTTCCTGGACTACATGGGCCGCCACAAGCAGTACGGTCCGGTGCGGACGCTGCCGACCCGGGTCTTCTTCTATGGCATGCAGCCCGGCGACGAAGTGTCGCTGGAAATCGACCCCGGCAAGACACTGGAGATCCGCCTGCAGGCCGTGGGTGAGACCACTGAAGAAGGCGAGGTCAAGGTCTTCTTCGAGCTGAACGGCCAGCCTCGGGTAATCCGCGTCCCAAACCGGGCGATGGTAGCAAAGACCGCCGCTAGGCCGAAAGCGCAGGACGGCAATCCGGCCCATGTCGGTGCGCCGATGCCGGGAGCCGTTGCCTCGATCGCGGTGACGCTGGGCCAGAAAGTCCGGGCGGGTGACCTGCTCTTGAATATCGAGGCGATGAAGATGGAGACGGGCCTGCACTGCGACCGCGAGGCCACGGTCAAGGCGATCCACGTTCATCCGGGCAGCCAGATCGAAGCCAAGGACCTTCTGATCGAGCTGGAGTAAAAGCGTAGGGTGGGCGATATCACCCACCCTACCCCTGCGCATCAGTACCGCGAGAAGAAGTCGTCGACTTCGCGCTGCGCGTCTTCCTTGGTCTTGCCGTAGCGTTCCTGGATCATGCCGGCGAGCTTGTCCTTGTGGCCCTCGGCCTGGTCAAGCTCGTCATCGGTCAGTTTGCCCCACATGACCTTGGCTTCGCCCTTCAGTTGCTTCCACTTGCCGGCGATCTGGTCGTTGTTCATCATGGTTCTCCTGTCTGTCAGCCGCGCAGCAGGCGCGGCCCCTACCAGGGAACGACGCCCGAACCGCGCAACGGTTCCAGAAATCCCGGCGAACAGGCGGAAGACTGCCGGTGGACGAGCATCGCCATGACCACGGGACGCGGGACCGGCGACGAATGTTCAGCGTTTCAAGGATGATGCCGCTGCAGCGGACCAAAGCCAAAGCCCGTGGGCGGGGCCGCGGTGCAGAAATTTTCGCCCTGCTGTCACTTTCCCTCTTGCGGCCCCCCGCGCCTCTTTATAAATCCCCGCTTGTCCAGACGGTGCGGGCGTAGCTCAGGGGTAGAGCATAACCTTGCCAAGGTTAGGGTCGTGAGTTCGAATCTCATCGCCCGCTCCAACTGGATCAGACGAGGGGCCCCTTGTGGGCCCCTTTGTCGTTTACCGGCGCCCTATTCGGGATAGGTCAGCGACTCTTCCTGCTCCATGTGCCGGCACTTGTTCAGCACCACCCCAAGGACCTGAGTCCGTTTGGCAAGGTCCTTGCCGCATTTGTCGATCTCCGAAACCGTGCTTTCGTCCGCGGCTGCAACCATCAGGGCACAGTCCACCTGGTCCAGGAACGAGATCGCATCGTCACTGACAAGAACCGGCGACAGGTCGAAAAGCACCACGTCGGGACGCAGTTGGGTCTCGATCTCGTCGATCATGTCGGCGGTACGGGCGGCGGAAAGCAGTTCGGCCGGGTTCTCCTTCGGCAATGCGCTGAGCGCAAAGGCGAGGTTCGGGCCGGCGCGACGGATCTGGGTGTAGTCGATCTTCCCTTCGGCCAGCATGCCGGCGAAATTCTGTTCAGACCCCACGCCCAGCATACGGATAAGGGACGGATGCCGCAGGTCCAGTTCGATAACCAGGACCCTCGTATCTGCCAGGCGCGCCAGGCTGAAGGCAAGGTTGGCGGCCACCGTGGACTTGCCGCACCCCGGCGTGGGCGAAGTGATCGCAACGCGGGTCCAGCCGTTGGTGCGCAAGGTCCGCAGCAGGTTCGTCCGCATGACATCGAAACTGGACGCATTGGGTCCAGGGTGCATGGCCACGATCCGGTTGCGCTCCAGGTGGCCGGGGTTGAGCTTCAGCTCGGCCAGGCCAGGCCAGGGACCGCTCTCGGTCGACTTCTTCCCGGTGGTCGGGTTCGTGCCCTGCAGCTTGCGGTCACGCGCAGAACGCGCCTTGGCGAGGGCGGATTGTATCCGTTCCATGTCAGCTTACTCGGTAAGAGAGGCGGGAGCCTCGGCGGCAGCATCGGGCGTCAAGCCCAGGAGGGTTCCAAGCGGGGCAACATAAAGATGCACCGCCAGAAGGATCATCGGTATGTTGATCAGCAGCGCCAGAAGCACGGCCACGCGGTTCAAAGTCAGTCCCGACCGCTGTGGCGGTCCGGGAAGGTAGCCGACGGTGCCAAACGGCGCGACGCCAAGCGTCTTGATCACTTCGGTCGGACGCCGGACTGTCTGGTTCAGGATCTCCAGCAGGACCAAAAGCGCGGCCGACAGGATCACCCCGGCACCAAGGGCCGCTATGGTGATGCGCTTGCGGTTTGGCTCGGCCCGGAATGGCGGCGGCACGGCCTTCTCAATCACGCTGATCCGCTGACCACGGTCGGTGACCTCGATCCGGTCGCCCATCCGCGCCTCGGACAGGCTGCCAACGGCCGCCTCGTACTGGACCCGCAGCGTCTCGTAGTTGCTTTGCAATTCTGCAAGCCGGATCGAGTTGCCCGGTGTCGCCTCGATCGAGGCTTCAAGCTTGACCAGGTCCTCTTCAAGCAGCCTTTTCTGTTCGGCAAGGAAGGTGATCTGGCCGTCGATGTCCAGCATCTGCACTTCGAACGCCGAGAGTTGGCCACCCCCGGATGCCCCAAGCTGCGCCTTCACCCGTTCTTCCAGCGCCGCCACTTCGGTCTGCAGGGCCTTGAGCCGGGGATTGGACGGAGCAAGGACCACCAGCGCCGAGGCAAGTTCCTGGCGCGCCTGCTCCAGCCGCTCCTGCTCGGGTGTGCGGTCGGTGTCCGAGGTCACCAGCCGGCCCGTCCTGTCGTAAAGTTCGGTAAGCCGGTCGCGGCGGTCGCGCAGCGACGCAAGCTCGCGGTTGACCTGCAACAGACGCTCCTGCTGACTGGCCTGACGGGTGCGGCGATATTCCAGACTTTCGGGAAGCGCATCGCGGTTGGCCTGTTCGAACTCCAGGATCTTGGCGTTCTGCTGGGACAGCTCGTCGGTCAGGCGGCGGACTTCCTGGTCGAAGAAATCTAGGGTGCTGCCCGAGGCGCGGGTCCGCAGTTCGGTGTTCCACTGCAGGATCTGCTCGGCGATGTCATTGGTGACGACGGCTGAAAGCTCCGGGTCGCCCGCCGCAAACGAGACATGGACGACGCCAGTGTTGCCTTGCGTCGTCGGCATGTAGATCGCGATGCGACTGCCAACCTGTTCCAGCTGCACGTTCTGCGCCATGCCTGGCACGTCGGCGAACAGGCCGTGCCGGTCGGCCAGCGTCAGAAGGTTCTCACGCGTCAGGATGCGCTGCTGGATCGACAGCAGGATTTCATCCGCCGTCGAGCGCACCGTCGAGGCCGCAAGTTCGTCGGGAATCTGCGCGTTCTCGATCAACAGACGCGACTCGGCGCGGTAGATCGGCGGCAGCGAGATGGCATAAAGCACTCCCGCCACCGTGGCAGTGATCGTTATCGCAAGGATGATCGGCAGCCGCCGCAGGATCAGGGACAGGTAGAAGCGCAGGTCAAGCGTCATTCAGGTCTCACTCGTATGTCTTGAGGCGTTCGCGGAAAAGAAAACGCCGTCGTCCAGTACCTGCTGGACAGTCGCCGGGGTGACCGTGCGCTTGCCCCGGGTGAAGGCATAGACCAGCGCAAGGTCGCACAACTGGTTCACCAGGCGCGGAACGCCCCGGGTGACCTGATGGACGAGGTCGATTGCGGGGCGGGTGAAGATTCGCTTCTGGGCCCCGGCAACCTTCAGCCGGTGCGGGATGTAGCCGCGAACCGTCTTCAGGTCCATCGCGGTAAGGTGATAGCTTGCCGCGACACGCTGCGCGAACTGCCGCATGTTGGGCTGCGAGACAAGGTCGCGCAGTTCGGGCTGGCCGATCAGGACCAGTTGCAGCACCTCGTCCTTGCCCGAGTTGATGTTGATGAACATCCGCAACTCTTCCAGCGCCTCGGCGGTCAGGTTCTGCGCCTCGTCGAAGATCAGCACGACCGAGCGGCCGGCGGCATATTCCGACAAGAGAAAGTTCTGAAAGCGTGAGAAGAGGTCGACATAGCTTTCGTTCAGGTCGGCCGGCTGCTCCAGCGCGTGCAGGACCCAGCGCAGCAGTTCAGCGCGTGATCCGTGCGGGTTCGAGATGAGGCCCACGCGGATCTCGGGTCCCAGCGACCGGATCAGATGCAGCAGAAGCGTCGTCTTGCCCGCGCCGACTTCGCCCGTGATCAGGGTGATCGGCGAATTGGCACGGATGCCATATTCCAGCATCGTGTAGGCCCGCTGGTGCGATTGCGGCCAGTACAGGAAATCCGGGTCAGGCGTCAGCGCGAAGGGTCGCGAGGTCAGCCCGAAATGCTCGGTATAGATCTCGCCCTGCGACGCGGGCTGCGGTTCCATCGACAGGATGCGCGACCGGACCCGGCGCGGGACCGGGACATCAGCTCGGACTTCGGGCACCGGGGCGGCCGGCGGCTCGGGGGCAGGGTTTGAAACGGCTTCGGTTCCGGCAGCAGTATCGCTGCCGACGTCCTGATCGAACCACAGGATACGGGAAAACAACTTGCGGGATCTTTGACGCGTCATCTACTCACCCTTAAGCAAATCCCCGGACTCGGAGGGAGTTGCCCCCCTCTCATAAGCAATGTTGCGCGGCAAGGCGACGTCTTCGACGATACTGATGCCAGTCTGGCAACAAAGTAGGGAAATCAGCAGCCTAGAACGGTTATTGCCGCAGGAATGGCGTTTTTCTGGACCAATGTCCGTGCGTATCCGGACAAGGTGCTGTAGGAAAGGTCAAGGAAATTTTGAACGGCGCGCGAATCGTTGATGACCCTGATGAGTTGCCACATTTCGGGCATGTGCATGGTTGGCGTGTTTGTGCCAGGACGTCCAGCGGCCCTGCCCACGGCGGGCGAAGACGTCGGGTTCACGCGGTTAAGGACATGCGGCCAGGCAGTCGCCGCCAAGGACCAGTCGAGAGGGTAGTCGCATGAAAGACGGTATGCAGGACCTTCCCGCAGAAACCGACATCGCCATCGTTGGCATGGCTGCGCATCTGCCCGGATCGGCAGATATCCAGGCCTATTGGGAAAACCTGCGCGACGGTCGATCGGCCGTGCGTCGGCTTACCGAGGACGAGATTCTCGCCTCGGGCGAGAACCCGGCGTTGCTGCGCAATCCGAACTATGTGCCCGCCGCCGCCCTGCTGGAAAAGTTCGACCACTTCGACGCCGAATTCTTCGGCTTCTCCCCGAAGGAAGCCGCGATCCTCGACCCGCAGCACCGGCAGTTTCTTGAAGTGGCGTGGGAGGCACTGGAGAACGCCGGCCATACACCCGAGGCGTTCCACGGCCGCATCGGCGTCTTCGCGGGCTGCGGAATGGGCAGCTATTTCTATTTCAACCTCTGCTCGAACCCGGCACTCGTCGAAAGCACGGGGATGTTCCTGCTCCGGCATACCGGCAACGACAAGGACTTCCTGTCGACCCGCGTCAGCCACGTCTTCGACCTGAAAGGGCCAAGCCTTGGCCTGCAGACCGCCTGTTCGACCTCGCTGGTCGCCACGCATTACGCGATCCAGGCGCTGCTGAACGGCGAATGTGACATGGCGCTTGCCGGGGGGGTCACCATCGACCTGCCCCAGGGTCGCGGCTACATCTACAAGGAGGGCGAGGTCCTTTCGCCCGACGGCGTCTGCCATGCCTTCGACCACCGGGCGCAGGGCACGGTCTTCGGCTCGGGCGCGGGGACGGTCCTTCTGCGGCGGATGGACGATGCGTTGGCCGACGGCGACCATATCTGGGGCGTCATCAAGGGCTCGGCGGTCAACAACGACGGCGCGGCCAAGGCGGGCTATCTGGCGCCTTCCGTCGAGGGCCAGTCCGCCTGCATCGCAACCGCACTTGCCGTGGCGGGAACACCGGCCGAGACGGTGGATTACGTCGAATGTCACGGGACCGGCACCTACCTTGGCGACCCCATCGAAGTGGCCGCCTTGACCGAGGCGTTCCGCCGGACGACCGACGCCAATGGCTTCGCCCGCATCGGATCGGTCAAGACCAACATTGGCCACCTCGATACCGCCGCCGGGGTTGCCAGCCTGATCAAGACGACGCTGGCGCTGCACCACGGCCAGATGCCGCCCAGCCTGAACTTCGAGACTCCGAACCCGGCCATCGATTTCGAGAACAGCCCGTTCCGCGTCAATGACCGGCTGACCGACTGGCCCCGCCGCATGGGTCCCCGCCGCGCCGGGGTGAACTCGCTTGGCGTCGGAGGAACCAACGCCTTCGTCGTCGTGCAGGAACCGCCCGCCCTTGCTGCCTCTGAGGCCTCGGACTGGCCATTCCAGCTCATCACTCTTTCCGCCCGCAGCCAGTCTGCCCTGGGCGAAGCCTCTGCCCGCCTCGCCGCCCATTTGCGTGCGAACCCCGAGCAGCCGCTTGCCGACGTGGCCTGGACCCTGAAGCACGGCCGCCGCGCCTTTGAACACCGCCGCGTGCTGGTCGCCGAAACCCATGAGGAAGCCGCGCAGATGCTGGAGGCGGGCGATCCCCGCCGCGTCTTCACCCAGCGCCGGTTGGGCGACGCGCCGGATGTCGTCTTCATGTTCCCCGGCGGCGGCGCGCAATACCCGAACATGGCGCGCGACCTTTACGAGACGGAACCCGTCTTTGCGGAATGGATGGATCGTGGCTTGGCGGCCTTGGGTGATGCCGAGGCCGAGACCCGCGCCCTCTGGCTCCCCGTCCCGGGGCAAGAAGCCGCCGCCGCCGAAGCCCTGCGGCAACCCTCGAAACAATTGCCACTGATCCTGATCGTCGAGGTGGCGCTGGCAAAGCTTTGGGCAAGCTGGGGCGTCAAGCCTTCGGTCCTGATCGGTCACAGCATGGGCGAGAACGCCGCCGCCTGCGTCGCTGGCGTCATGACGCTGGAAGCCGCCGTCGGCCTCGTCCGCCTGCGCGGGCAGCTCTTCGACACGGTGCCTGCGGGCGGGATGCTGTCGGTCCCGCTGTCGGAAACCGCGCTGCAACCCTATCTTGGCGATCTCGACATCGCGTCCATCAACGCGCCCGAACTCACCGTGGTTTCGGGGTCCGACGCGGGCCTCAAGGACCTTGCCGCGCGCCTGAAGGCCGATGACATCGACACCACCCGCATCGCCATCGACATCGCGGCCCATTCGAAGATGCTGGAAGGCATCCTTGCCGCTTTCCGCGCCCACCTTGCCGGGATGCAACTTTCCCCGCCGCAGATCCCGATCATCTCCAACCGCTCGGGACAGGTCCTGACCGACGCCGAGGCGACCAGCCCCGACTACTGGGTCGCGCATCTTAGGAATACAGTCCGCTTCGCAGACGGCATGGCGACCCTGCGCCAGAAGGCCGACCGCGTGTATCTCGAGGTCGGCCCCGGCCGCGCGATGGCGTCCCTTGCCCAGGCCAACGGCGCGATGGGCGGCCAGCCGATCCCCGCCAGCCTGCGCCACCCCGACGACACCACCAGCGACGACCGCCATTTTATCGCCACCCTCGGCCGCCTCTGGGCCTGCGGGGCGGAACCCGACCTGACCCAGCTTTGGGGCGAGGCGAAACGCCGCCGCGTCCCCCTGCCGACCTACCCCTTCCAGCGCAGCCGCTATTTCGTCGAACGCGGCCAGCCTGCCGTAGTGACCGAGGCTGACCTGACCCCCACCCGCCACGACAACGTGACCGATTTCGGCTACAGGATCGGCTGGCGCGTGATGCCCGCCGACTGCCCGGTCGATGTGGAAACCGAACTCGGCGCGCCACAGACCTGGCTCGTCTTCGCCGACGAGGCAGGCCTTGCCCGTGCCGCCGTCCAGCGCCTGCGCGCGGCAGGCCACCGCGTCATCACCGTCCACGCCGGCGACGCCTTCGCCCGCACCTCGGACGACACCTATACCCTCGCCCCCGAACACGGGCGCGAGGGCTATGACGCCCTCCTCGCCGACCTTGCCCAGCGCGACCTCTCCCCCTCCCGCATCGCCCACTTCTGGCTGGTCACCGAGAAAGAGGCCTTCCGCCCCGGCTCCTCCTTCTTCCAGCGGAACCTTGAACAGGGCTTCTGGAGCCTCTTCTTCCTTGGTCAGGCAATGGGCGAGATCGGCCTGAAGCCCCTGCCCCACCTCACCGTCGTCACCTCCGGCGCGGCGCAAGTGCGCACCGAAGCCCTCCCCTACCCCGAGAAAGCAACCGTCGCAGGCCCCGTCCGGGTGATGCCGCGCGAACTGCCGGGCCTCACCGCCAGCCTTCTCGACGTCACGCTTGACCGCAAGGCGATCCCCGCAGAAACCGTCTCGGCGGTCCTGGAGGAGATGCTCGCCACGCCCTCCAACACTGTCGCCGCGATCCGGGGCAGCCGGAGGCTGGAGTCCCGCCTCGTCCCCGCGAAACTGCCGGAACAGGCCGAGGTCCCCGAAGGCTCGGTCTGGGTCATCACCGGCGGCTTCGGCGGGATCGGCGTCACCGTGGCCGAACGCCTGATGCGCGACCGCCATGCCAAGGTCGCCCTGATCGGCCGCCACGTCCCGGAACCGGGATCGGTCCGCGCCGGAGTCCTGTCGCGCCTTGAACGCCTTGGCCGCGTGATGGCCGTCGCCGCCGACGTCTGCAATCCCGAAGACATGCGCGCCGCCCTTGACCGCATCCGCTCCGAATTCGGCCCGATCTACGGCGTCGTCCATGCCGCGGGCACCGTCGACGACGCGCCGCTTCTGGGCAAGGACCCTGGTTCCGCCGATGCCGTCCTCTCGCCCAAGGTGCACGGCACGAAGCTTCTGGACAGCCTCCTGCCCGATGGCAGCGTGGACCGGATCGTCCTCTTCTCCTCGACCTCCACCGTCCTGACCCCCGCCGGTCAGGCCGACTATGTCGCCGCCAACGAATACCTCAACGCCTTTGCCCGCAGCCGTTCCGGCGGCCTGACCAAGGTCACCTCGGTCAACTGGGGCATCTGGTCCGGCATCGGCATGGCCGCCGACGCCGATGCCCGCCGCCAGGGCAAGGACGCAGGCGCGCCGCTGCCTGGCCAGCTGGTGCTGGAGCGGATGCAGAAGGGCGAGGATGAAACCCGTTTTCATGCGACGCTGACCAAGGACCAGTGGGTGATGGACGACCACCGTCTACTTGACGGCACGGCGGTCCTGCCCGGCTCGGCTTGGCCCGAAATCGCGCATGAGGCGCTCATGGCGACCGGGGCCAAGGGCGGCCTGCACCTCACCGACCTCACCGTCTTCCGCCCCCTGCGGCTGGAGGCCGACCTGCCCCGCGACCTGCGCGTGAGCCTCACCCGCGCCCGCGACGGCAGCCAGCGCTTGCAAGCCCGCGCGCTGGAACCGCAAGGCTGGGCGATGACCGCCGAGATGGGCATCGCGCCCCTGACCACGTCAGCGGGTTCGATCGACCTGACGGCCATCGCCGCCCGCTGCCCCGACAAGGCCACCGCGCCGGGCGGCGAAAACCTGCCCTCGGCACAGGAAGACCGCATCGCCTTCGGCCCGCGCTGGCAGGTCCTGCGGGCGACAGCCCTTGGCACCCGTGAGGGGCTGGCGACTCTCGCCCTGCCCACCCAGGCCGTGCAGGACACCGCGACCTGCACCATCCACCCCGCGCTCTACGACATCGGCACCGGCTGGGGCATCGCCCTGCTGCCCAAGGTGGCCCAGGGCTTCGTCTGGGCCCCGGTGATGACAACCGCCATCCGGGTCCACGGCCCCCTGCCTGCCGAGATCCGCAGCTGGGTCCGCCTGTCGGGCACGCCCGCCGACGACACCGCCAGCTTCGACGTCACCCTGACCGACCCCGCCGGGAAAGTGCTGGTCGAGGTCGAGGGCATCACCTTCCGCAAGGTCGCCTTCGAAGAGGCGCTGGCCCGCCCCGCACCCCCGAACCCGCGTGAGGTGATCCGCGACGACGACCAGCGCGGCCAGTCCCCCGCCGAACAGCGCCTGGCCCAGGCCCTTGCGGGCGGCATCCGTCCCGCCGAAGGGGCCGAGGCCTTCCTCCGCGCCATCGCAGCAGACGGGGCGCAGGTCCTTGTCTCCTCGCTCGACCTCGACGCGCTGGTGAAACAGGCCAACGCCCCGGTGGCGACCGAAGCCGAAGGTCCCGGCTTTGCCCGGCCCGACCTGGAGACCGACTACGTCGCCCCGCGCAACAGCGTGGAACGCACCCTCGCCGGCTTCTGGGCCGAGCTTCTGGGCGTCGCCGAAGTGGGGGTCGAGGATGACTTCTTTACCCTTGGCGGCCACAGCCTGATCGCCGTGCGCCTGTTCGCGATGATCCGTCGCCAGTGGAAGGTCGACTTCCCGATCTCGGTCCTGTTCGAGGCCCCGACCATCGCCCGCTGCGCCGCCCTCATCATCGACCGCATCGGCCCGCAGGACGACAACGCCCCCGCGCCCACCCAACTCGCCGACCCGGCAGGCCCGAAGTTCACCCACCTTGTCGCCATGCACCGCGGCGATGGCGGGCCGAAGACACCGTTCTTCCTTGTCGCGGGCATGTTCGGCAACGTCCTGAACCTCCGCCACCTCGCCAGCCTGCTTGGCACCGACCGGCCCTTCTACGGTCTCCAGGCCAGGGGTCTGTTCGGTGACGACGAACCACATATGACGATCGAGGATGCTGCCGCCTCCTGCCTGGCCGAGATCCGTCAGGTGCAGCCGAAGGGGCCGTATCTTCTGGGCGGCTTCTCCGGTGGCGGCCTTACAGCCTGGGACATCGGGCGGCAGCTTCGCGCGCAAGGCGAGGAAGTCGCGCTGATGGTGCTTCTCGACACGCCGCTGCCCGTCCGGCCCTTCCTGTCGAAGCCCGACAAGGCGCTGATCAAGCTGGCCGAGCTGCGCGCCGGCGGCCCGCAGTTCCTGGCCGACTGGGCGCGCAGGCGCTGGGAATGGGAACGCTCGCGCCGCGCCAAGGCCGCGAACGAGCCCGACCCGACCGTTCCGTCCTACAACAACGCAGCCATCGAGACCGCCTTCCGCCATGCCATCGGCGTCTATGACCTCAAGGGCTGGGAGAACGGCAAGGTCGTCCTTTATCGCCCGCCCCTGGACCGACACTGGAAGGTGACGGGGGGCAACTGGGTGTCCTCCCAGCGCGAATATGTCTTCCACGACAATCTCTGGACACCCTACGCGCCCCGTCTGGACGTGGTGGAAGTCCCCGGCGACCATGACTCGATGGTGCTGGAACCGAACGTCCGGGTTCTGGCGGCCCGGATGAAGGCCGCGATCCAGGCGGCCGAAGCGGGCGAATTCCGCCAACCTGATCAACGCCTTGCTGCCGAGTGACCGGAGAATACAAATGACCCTGACAGCCCTTCTGATCGGCAACGAAAGCCTGACGGTCGAATGTGGCAAGCGCTGGCTGGAGCGGGGACATACCCTCGCCGCCGTCATCACGCGCGAGCCTCGGGTTGCCACCTGGGCCGTCGACGCGGGCCTGCGGGTGATCGCACCGGGGGCGGGGCTGGTCGAACGGACAAAGGGGCTGGCCGTCGACTGGGTGCTGTCGGTCGCGAACCTGTCACTGGTGCCCGAACCGCTGATGCAGCTCGCACGACACGGCGGCGTCAACTTCCACGATGGCCCTCTTCCCGGCTATGCGGGCCTCAACGCCCCGGTCTGGGCGCTTCTGAACGGAGAGGCGACCCACGCGATCACCTGGCACCTGATGACTGCCGGGATCGACGAGGGCGAGGTTTTGGCCACCCGCAGCTTTGCCATCGACGCCGATGACACCGCCTTCACCCTGAACGCGCGCTGCTTTGCCGCGGCGGTGGACAGCTTCCCCGAGGTGATCACCGCGATGGAAGCCGGCGGTCAGCCGCGTCAGCCACAGGCCCAGGGCGCCCGCCATGTCTGGCGCCGCGCCGATCGGCCTCGGGCCAACGGTCGCCTGGACTTCACCCAACCTGCCGGGGCAGTGTCCCGCACCGTCCGTGCGCTCGACCACGGCGGCTATCGCAACCCGCTGGCGGTGGCGAAGATCGACGTTTCGGGTCAAGTCTGGGCCGTCGGCCAGGCCGAGGTCGTCGTCGCGACCGGCGTGGCCGGCACCATTCTCGCACGCGATGCCGACAGCCTGACCGTGGCCTGCGGAACCAATGCGGTGAAGCTGTCCGGCCTGACCTGCCTCAAGGGCCTTCCCGTCGACACCGCCCGCGCCGGGGCCGCCCTTGCCTCCCCGACCGAGGCCGAGGCCACGGCCCTGGATGCCGCCCTGACACCGGCGGCCGACGCCGAAACACGCCTGCGCGGCCTCCTTCTGAAACCCGACCCGGTGCTGGATCGCGCAGCGATCAGCACCCCCGACTGGCGCGAAATCCCGCTGCCCGCCACTGGCCCGACGTGGCTTGCCCTGGCCGCAATCCGTGCGCTTGGACGGTCGGGCGGTGACATCGCCTTTGCCACCGGCAAAGACCCCGCGCCGGGCTATCTCCTGCCCTGGGTCCCGGTCCGTCTGGACGCTTCAGGGCCGGTGACCGCCGCCGAAACCCAGGCCGCCCAGGCCCTGTCCGCCGCCCGCACCGCGACCGGCCTTGCCGCAGACCTTGCCCTGCGCGAGCCCGGCCTGTCCGCCCTCGCACCCGCGGGCCTTGCCGTGACCGAAGGCTCGGCCCCCCTTGTCGGGTCGACGGTGACGCTGACCGGCACAACCCTCTGGCACGACGCGACCCGCATGACCGGGGATCAGGCCGCGCGCCTCGCCGCGCGGATCACACGCCTTCTGGCCCAGATGGCCGCCCAACCGCAGGCCGACCTCGCCAGCCTTTCGCCCCTCTCAGACGCCGAGACGCAGGTCTACCGGGGCACACTTGCCGCCACCGCCCGTGACTACAACCGCAGCATGACGATTCCCGCCGCGATCCTGGCCCAGGCGGCCCGGACACCCGACGCCACCGCCGTGATCGCGGGGGAGACGCAGCTTTCCTACGCCGACCTTGCCACCCGCGCCGCGCGCATTGCCAACACCTTGCGCAGCATGGGCGTCGGGCACGGCACCCTTGTCGGCCTTGCGTGCCGCCGCACCCCCGACATGGTCGCGGGCGCGCTTGGCATCCAGCTTGCGGGCGCGGCTTACGTCCCGATGGACCCTGCCTACCCCGCCGACCGCCTGGCGCTTTACGCCGACGATTCGGGCTGCCCCGTCATCCTGACCGAAAGCACGGTGGCCCAGGCCCTGCCGCAAGGGCCGCAGCTTCTGATCCTCGACACCGACCCGCGTCTCATGTCAGCCGAGACGACCGCTCCCTCCGGCCCCGAAGCCGAGGACCCGGCCTACGTCATCTACACCTCCGGCTCCACCGGCCGCCCGAAGGGTGTCGTCATCACCCACCGCAACGCGCTGAACTTCTTCGCCGGGATGGACGACGTCCTTGGCACCGACCCCGGCACCTGGCTTGCCGTCACTTCTCTCAGCTTCGACATCTCGGTGCTGGAGCTGTTCTGGACCCTGACCAACGGCTTCACCGTGGTCCTGGCAGACGATGCCGCCCGCGTGCGACCCTCGGCAGGATCAGGCGGCGGCGGCGGCATCAACCCCCGCAAGATGGAGTTTTCGGTCTACTACTGGGGCAATGACGACCTGCCCGGCCCTGCGAAATACGAGCTTCTTCTTGAAGGAGCCAGGTTCGCCGACCAGAACGGCTTCGTCGCCGTCTGGACCCCGGAACGTCACTTCCACGCCTTTGGCGGCCCCTACCCCAACCCCTCGGTAACCGGGGCAGCCGCAGCCGCGATCACGAAGAACATCGGTGTTCGTGCAGGCAGCATCGTCGCCCCCCTGCACCACCCCGCCCGCATCGCCGAGGAATGGGCGGTCATCGACAACCTGACCAACGGTCGCGCAGGGTTGGCCTTCGCCTCGGGCTGGCAGCCGGATGACTTTGTCCTCCGCCCCGAAAACACGCCGCCCGCCAACCGCCAGGCGCTGTTCGCTTCCCTCGACGCCGTCCGCAGGCTCTGGCGCGGCGAGGCGGTGGAATTCCCCCGCAAGGACGGCGCCCCCTTCGCCGTGAAGACCCAGCCGCGTCCGGTGTCCAAAGAGGTTGAGGCCTGGGTCACCACCGCAGGCAACCCCGAAACCTGGCGTGAGGCCGGGAAGATGGGCGCGCATGTCCTGACCCACCTCCTTGGCCAGTCGATCGAGGAGGTCGCGGGCAAGGTCAAGCTCTACCGCAAGGCCTTGGCGGAGGCGGGCCATGACCCGTCTAAGTTCAAGGTCACGCTGATGCTGCACACCTTCCTGGCGTCGGACCGTGAGGCCGCGCGCGAGGTCGCACGCGAGCCGATGAAGAACTACCTCCGCTCGGCGGCAGGCCTGATCAAGCAATACGCCTGGGCCTTCCCGGCCTTCAAGAAGCCGCAGGGCGTGGCGAACCCGATGGACATCGACCTTGGCTCCCTCGCCGCAGACGAGCTGGAGGCGATCCTCGACTTCGCCTTCCTGCGCTACTTCGACGATTCAGGTCTCTTCGGCACAGTCGATGACGCAGTGCGGCGGGTCGAAGAGCTGAAAGCCATCGACGTGGACGAGGTGGCCTGCCTGATCGACTACGGCATCCCGACGCAAGTGGTGCTTGACGGCCTGAAACTGGTGGCCGAGGTGTTGCGGATCACCAATTCCGGCGCTGAAGACGACGCCACGATGGCCGGCTTGATCCAGCGCCACCGTGTCACGCATCTGCAATGCACGCCCTCGATGGCCCGGATGCTGGCTGAAGACGACGGCGCCCGCTCTGCGCTGAAAGGCCTGAACCGGATGCTCGTCGGTGGCGAGGCTCTGATGGGTCGTCTGGCGGGTGACCTCTCGACCCTCATCGGCGCGCCGGTTCTGAACATGTATGGTCCGACCGAGACGACGATCTGGTCTTCGGTCGAGGCGACCACCGGCGCCGAGGGCGTGGTCAACATCGGACAACCCATTGCCAACACGTCGCTTTATGTCCTGGATGACGCACAGGCGCCGGTGTCCGCTGGCGACGCCGGAGAGCTTTGGATCGGCGGCGAGGGTGTGGCGCAGGGCTATTTCCAGCGGCCGGACCTGACCGCCGACCGTTTCCGCCCCGACCCCTTTGCGGGCAAGGGCCGGATGTACCGGACCGGCGACCTTGTCCGCCGCCGGCCGGACGGCAAGCTCGACTATCTGGGTCGCGCCGACTTCCAGGTGAAGATTCGCGGCCACCGTATCGAACTTGGTGAAATAGAAACCACTCTCGAAGCGGCATCCGGCATCCGGCAAGCCGTGGTCATCGCGCGTGAGGACCAGCCGGGCGATGTGCGTCTTGTGGCTTATGTCACCGCAGACGGCACGATCGATGAGCCAAAGCTGAAGGCTTCGCTCGCAGAACATCTGCCCGATGTGATGGTCCCGGCCCACATCGTCAGACTTGACGCTTTTCCCCTTACTCCCAACGGCAAAGTCGACCGCAAGGCCCTTCCCGCTCCCTTTGCCACCGCCCCGGTTGGCCCACCCCAGGCGATGGCAAAACCCGTCGCGCTGGAAGGCGGGATCGAGGAAACCATCGCCGCCGTCTGGGCCAAGGTCCTGGGCGTGCCGCAGGTCGGAAGATCGGACAACTTCTTCACCCTCGGCGGCCATTCACTGCTGGCGGTTCAGGCCCACCGCGAGATGAAGGTGGCCCTCAACTCCGACCGGCTGGCCATCACCGACATCTTCCGCTTCCCGGTTGTCTCGGCACTGGCCGCGCATCTTGGCAAGATGATCCCGGCACCGACCGCCCACGCCGCCGTGGCCGCCCCCCCTGCGGCAGTCGCGCCCGTCCCTGCCGACCCCGTGGCCGATACCCGGACGGATGCGATGGCCCGCCGCCGGGCGATGCGCGAAGCGCGGGAAAAGGCGATGGGATGACCTCGGCCCCGGCGGTCGAGGTGGCACTGCGCGCGCTCTTCCCGGCCAGTGTCGCTGTTGCCGTCGAGCGGATCGGTCGGGCAGAGCCCGCATCACTCTGGCCCGAGGAAAAGTCGGCGGTGGCCGGTGCGGTCCCCCGGCGCCTGGCCGAGTTTGCAGCCGGTCGCACCGCCGCGCGCCGGGTCCTGGCGGCGCTTGGACACCCGCCCGCAGCCTTGCCGATGGGCGCAGACCGCGCGGCACTCTGGCCCCCGGGCCTCTGCGGGTCCATTGCCCATGACGCTGATCTTGCGGTCGCGGTGGGCCGCCACGGCGCACCCCTGGGCGTCGATCTGGAACCTGACGCACCGCTTGAGCCCGAGCTTTGGCCCGTCTTCTGTTCACCGGACGAATTGCGGCGGCTGGAGGGCGACACCGCGCGCCTTGTCCGGCAGGTCTTCTGCGCCAAGGAGGCGGTCTTCAAGGCGCAGCCCCCCGACGCCCGCGCCATGTTCGGCTTCGACGCGTTGGCGGTGACCCTTGCCGAAGGCGCCTTCAATGCCCAGTTCCGTGCTAGCATTGGGCCGTTCCGGGCCGGACAGCTCCTCACCGGGCGGCTTGCGCTGGTGGATGGCGTGATTCTTGCGGGGGTGGCATGGTAAAGATGACGCGGCGGATGGCGATACTGGCAAGTCTGGCGGGTGCAGGGGCGGCAGTGGCGGGCTCGCTCTACTGGACGCTGACCCGGCCTCCCTCGGCCGCTTCGGTCCGGGCACGAATCGCGGGGTCTTTGCCCGCGCCGCAAGGGGCGTTGAACGTCTTCCACCTGGGCCACAGCCTTGTGAACCGCGACATGCCGGCCATGCTGGCGCAACTCGCCCCGCAAGGCCACAGCTACAACAGCCAACTCGGCTGGGGCACGACCCTCCAGGCCCATTGGGGCGACGCAACCATCGCCGGGTTCGACTCCGAGAACGCCCATCCCCGCTTCCGTGCGGCGCAAGAAGCAGTGGCAAGTGGCGAGTTCGACGCCCTCGTCCTCACCGAGATGGTCGAGATCCGCGCTTCGATCCGGTATTACGAAAGCCCCCGCTACCTTGCAAAATGGATGCGCAAGGCCATCGAGGCGCGCCCCGACGTCCGCCTTTACCTCTATGAAACCTGGCACCCGCTGGACGACCCCGACGGCTGGCTCGAACGCCTTGACCGTGACCTTGACCGCTACTGGCTATCGCGGGTGCTTGGTCCGGCCCTGAAGGACCTGCCACAAGCCGCTCAGATCTGGGTGATTCCCGCAGGACAGGTGCTGGCCGCCTTTGTCCGCAAGATCGAGACTCGGGGCGGACTGGGCAATGTCCGCGACCGGACCGACCTCTTCCAGCGGTCGGACGACGGCAAACTGGACCCGATCCACCTAAACGATCTTGGCAACTACCTGGTCGCCCTGGTCCACTACGCCGTGCTTTATCAGGCCGATCCGGTGGGCCTGGCGGCAAGGCTGACCCGGGCTGACGGCTCGCCCGCAGTCGCCCCAGAGCCCGAAGTCGCCCGTTTGATGCAGGAAGTGACGCGCGACGTCGTAAACAGCCTGGGGTTGTCCGGCCTTTCTGCCTGATGTGGCATTTGCGCCACCCAGGCGCTCAAACGGGCATCGCACCACGTCCCTACCCCGATTCAGCCGGATTTAGGGTGCATTTCCTCTTTCCGAAGGCGCGCGCGGCAAATACTGTTGCAAGGTAGCAGTCGCGCCCCGCTTTGTCGGTCGCATGGGAGTTTTTTCGATGTCCATCCTTCGCCGCTTGCTTGCCCTCGCCTTCGTCCTGCCGATTCTGGCGGGCACGGCCTGGGCCCAGGATTACCGTGTCCGGTCGGGCGACGTCTTGCAGATTGAAGTGCTGGAAGACGGAACGCTGAACCGCAGTTCCATCGTGCTGCCCGACGGACAGATTTCTCTGCCTCTCGTCGGGTCGGTCCGGGCTGCGGGCCGTAGCCTGGCCCAGGTCCAGGAAGAACTGACCGCGCGTCTCGCGCCCAACTTCGCCTCGCCGCCGACCGTCTTCGTGACGCTCAGCGCGCTTGCCGAACGCGTGCCATCGGCGCCAGCAGCCGAACGCACCATGGATGTCTACGTGCTGGGGGCCGCAAACGCTCCGGGCCGGGTCGACGTCAAGCCGGGTGCAACCCTGCTTCAGGCACTGGCTCAGGCGGGTGGACTGTCACCTTTCGCCGCCAAGAAGCGTGTCCAGCTGCGGCGTGTCGACAAGTCGGGGGCCGAGAAGGTCTACAACTTCGACCTCGACGCGATCGAACGTGGAGCCGCAGGTGGCGGTGCAACCCGTCTGGTCAGCGGCGACGTGATCGTCATCCCGCAGCGCAAACTGTTCGAGTAAGCCAGAATGCGCCGGTCCGGTATCGCGTTCGGCGGGGTCTGCGCCGTCACCACAGTCTTGTCGCCTCTGGCTGCAGTCGCGCAAGAGGGCGGTGTCCTGTTGACCTTCGGGATCGAGAACCGTCTGGAAGTCATACGCAACGAGGCGCTTTCCGTCCCGGCGGACGGGACAGACGTGGCCAACGCCACGTTCCTGTCCTTCGGGCTGCGCAGCGAAACGGCACTGGACCGGCTGGCCTTTTTCGCCTCGGGCGCGGCGATCGTCGAAAATGCGGCAGGCGACTCGGGCACCGAACTCGACTTCGGTCGTGCCACCGTGGCGCTGGACTATCGCCGCGAAGTGCCATCGGCGCTTCTGGAACTCAACGCCTCCCTGCGCAACGATGATGTCGGCAGCTTCGAAGATCTGGCAGCGGCGGACGAAAGCGGCACCCAGACCGACTATGGGCTGGCTGCCCGGCTTGAAATTGGCCGCACTTCGACCGTGGGCCTTGCCCTGGGTCTTGAATACGAGGCCACGGATTACCAGGATGTCTCGGACCCTGACCTGGTCGACACCACTGAAGCCCGCGCCGATGCGGCTGTGATCCTGCGGTTCTCCGAAGTGGCGACCGGCAGGCTGGGCCTGCGCTACTCCGAACGCGAGGAAGAAACCGCCGGCGCGACCGTCACCCGGACGCTGGTCTCCTACGCGGGCCTCGACTACTCGGTCAGCGAACGCCTCGACCTCAGCGCCGAGGTTGGCTACGCCGAGATCGAGACCGAGGATTTCGGTCTTGTCGAGCGGGTAACCGGCCCCGATCTGCGGTTGGGCGCGACGTACGACATGCCCGTCGGCACCCTGTCCGCGCTGTTGCGGGTGACGACGGACGAAGACGATGACCGGCGCGAAACCTTCGAGATCGGCCGCGACATGGAAACTCCGCGCGATACGATCTCGGCACGACTGGGCGTCACGCGGGCCGACACGACCGGCACCGATCTGGTCGGCAGCCTGCTCTGGGACCGGGACCTGCCCGACGGGTCCCTGGGTCTGGAACTGGCCCATCGCGTCAGCTTTGACGACGACGATGGCGAGATTGGAACTTCGATTGTCAGCGTCACCTGGTTGAAGAACATCAACGAAGTCTCCTCGATCTCGCTTGATGTCGCCTACGAGCAAAGCGACTCGGACGTCGAGACGATCCAGCAGGTCTCGTTCGGCGCGGGCTACAGCCAGCAGCTGACCCAGGACTGGAACCTTGACACCGGCGTCGAATATCGGGTGCGCGATGATGCCGATGGTCGGGCGCGCTCACCCGGTGTCTTTGTCGCGCTCAGCCGCGAGTTCCAGGTTCGCCCCTGACCCCTACCCCTTGCGGGTCGGCCGCATCAGCTGGCGGGCCGCATGCCCCATCAGATCCCGCAGGAAATGTGGCGCCCCTGGCGGGATGCTGGGTCGCACCAGGCGGCGCAGCCGCAGGATCAGCCCTCCAGTCACGTGCGCCAGCGTCGCCGCAACTGCGCGCGACGTGCCGCCGGTCTTCCTGAAATAGTGCCAGCGGCTGTCGAGCCAGTATCCCGGCACCCGGCGCCAGGCCTTCATGCCGGTCGACACCGACCCGATATGCTCCACCCGGCTTTCGCGGACGAAATGCGTGGGCCACCCGGCCTGGGCCGCGCGGTGGCAAAGATCGGTTTCCTCGAAGTACAGAAAGAAGGTCTCGTCAAACAGGCCGATGTCGCGCAACACGCTGTCGCGCATCATCATGCTGGCCCCGGCCAGCCAGTCCACCGGCCCCGTCGCCTCAGGCACCGGCAGGGCAACCGTCCGGTGCGCCAGCAGACGTGAGATCGGGCCGGTCCGCGCCGCCACCTCCAGCTCGGACGCGACCGAGGGGAAGCGGAAACAGGTCTGATGCGCCTCGCCGTCCGGGCCGTGGATGTAGCTGCCGGCAAAACCGACCTTGGTGTGCGCTTCCAGATAGTCCCGCAACAGCCGGATCGCGTCCGGGGCCGGGAAGGCGTCAGAGTTCAGGATGTAGACATAATCTGGCCGGCTGCCATCCGGCAGGCCCAGCCGGATACCGACGTTGTTGCCCGCCCCGAACCCGCCGTTCCAGCCCGACTGCACCACGCGAAAGCGCGGACGGTCGCCCAGGGCTTCGGACATCCGTTCAAAGGACCCATCGCCGGAATCATTGTCCACGACCACGATCGCGCCCGCGATGCCCTCCATCGCGCGCTCGGCCGACTCTGCCGCCTTCAGCGTCATCTCCGCCGTGCGCCAGTTCAGCAGCACCGTCAGGACGGTCGGTCCACCTGTCATCCCTGCCCCCGTCATTTCCGCCTGCGCTCCGTCAGGGCCGCGCCGGTCAGCGACGGCAGCACCAAGGCGCAGTCCAGGTAGCGCCGCGCCAGCCGCCGGGGATTGCTCAGCATCCGCCACAGCCATTCCATCGCGATCTTCCGCACCCAGACCGGCGCTCGAACCTGGTGCCCGGCAATGAAATCCAGCCCCGCGCCGATCGACAGGAACCCAAGCTGCGGATGCCGCGCCAGCCCGCGCGCCGCCAGCACCTCCTGCTTGGGCGCCCCCAGCGCCAGAAGGCAGATCCGCGCACCCGAGGCCGCAACCTGGTCCAGCAGCGCATCCGCCGCCGCACTTTCAGGATCGAACCCATAGGGCGGCGCGAGGCAGGCTGCGACTTCCAGCCCCGGATGATCCGTCTTCAACTGCGCCGCGGCGGCCTGCAACACCGTCTCGGTCGACCCCAGGAACGCGAGCGGAGTCCCCAGCCGCGCCGCAAGCGCCGCCACCGGCTCGATCAACTCCGACCCTGGCACCAGCGCGACCTGACGGCGCCCCGCCAACCGCGAAAGCCAGACGATAGGGTTGCCATCCGCCACCACATGGCTATGCGCCCCATAGGCCCGGCGAAACCCGGAATCGCGGCGCATCTTGACCACATGGTCAAGGTTCAGCGTCGCGATGGCGAAGCCCCGCCCCGCAGTCAGTCGCGCCTCGACATCGGCCAGCAAGGCGGCCTCTGTCGGGAAATTGACCAGTGCCAGAGCGTCGGCACCTGCGTCGGCACGGTCGTTCAAATCCTGCTCTCCCTATGCCATTCTGTCGTCACAAGTCTCTGATCATGATCCAGACTTGCAGGCGATTGTCCATTCCGCGTCAAGCGGATAGTCTCCTGCAAGACAGGATTGGCAGGGTTTTTTCGTGACATTCGCGGATGAGGCATTTCAAGGGACACCGGAGCGACCGGACCTTTCCACTGCCCATGCCCCAGCCTTGTCCATCGTTGTACCCACCTTTCGACGCGAGGATTTCCTGCCCCCGCTCTTTCAGGCCGTCGCAGCGCAGATCGGGACGGTCGCCGTTCCGGTTGAACTCGTGCTGGTCGATAATTCGCCCGAAGGGTCGGCGCGTGCCGTCCCCGCCCCTGACTTCGTCCGCTATATCCACGAACCCCGCTCCGGCGTTGCCCATGCCCGCAATCGGGGCGTGGCCGAAGCAAGGGGCGGCCATGTGATCTTCCTTGACGATGATGAGACGCCGGCCCCTGGCTGGCTGGTGGCCTTTGCGGATGCCGCCGCTCATGGCATCCGCGCTTCCTTCGGCGCGGTCGAGCCCTTTTATCCCCAGGATCCGCCACCTGCCCTGCGCGCTCCGCTTGACCGGGTCTTCAGCCGTCGCCTGTCTGCCGCTCCGGGCGCCGAGGTGCAGCACCTGCGTGCCTATCTGGGATCGGGCAATTCGATGTTCTCGCGCGCAACGCTGGCGCTGGTGGATCCGCCCTTCGATACCGCCTTCAACGCGGGGGGAGAGGATGTCTGGCTCTTCCGGCAACTGGTGGATCGCCACGGCGTGCCGATGGTCTGGCGACCGGACGCTCTTGTGCACGAAATCGTTCCACCGCACCGGGCTTCCCTGTCCTTCCTGCGCCATCGGCGGTTCAGTGACGGCCAGCTGCGCTGCCTGGTCGAAAGCGATGCCGGGGGACTTCGGGCCGCAGGCCGTGTCGCCTTATGGATGGCGGTTGGCGCGACGCAACTCGTCGTTCTTGGACTGGCAGCGATTCTGACCCGCCCTTTCGCGCAGGCCCGGTCCATCCGCTATCGCCTGGCGGCTACCGGCGGGGCGGGCAAGCTTCTGTGGTGGTGGCGAAAGGTGCGCGCATGACCGAAACCCCGATGTCCGGCCCCATCGCCTATCTGACTGGCGACTACCCCAAGGTCTCGCATACGTTCATCCAGCGCGAAGTGCAGGCCGTCCGGGACAGTGGACTAAAGGTCCTCACCTGCTCGATCCGTCAGCCTCCGGAATCGGAGTTCAAGGGTCAGGAAGAAATCGCCGCAAGGGCCGAAACCTTCTACGTCATCAAGACCGCAAAGAACCCGCTCCGCTTGCTGGGCGCGCATGGCCGCGCGCTCTTGCGCAGCCCCGGCACCTGGGCAGCGACCCTGGCGCTGGCGGTTCGCATGCGCTCGCCCGGGCTCAAGGCGCTGATTTGGCAGGTCTTCTATTTCCTCGAAGCCGGGGTGCTCGCCGACCACCTGGCGCGCAATCACGTCCGTCACCTGCACAACCATTTCGCCAACTCCAGCTGTTCGGTCGCGGTTCTGGCCGCGAAACTGGCGGGCATCTCCTTCAGCTTCACCGAACACGGCCCCGCGATCTTCTTCGAGGTCGACCGCTGGTCGCTGCCGGAAAAGATCGCGCGCGCCAAGTTCGTCGTGGCGATCACCCATTTCTGCCGGGCGCAGCTGATGCTTTTCTCCAAACCCGCGGACTGGCCGAAGATCGGCATCGTCCATTGCGGCGTGACCCCCTCGGCCTACCGGCGCGATCCCGGCGGCAATGGCAAGCGGGTGGCCTTCGTCGGACGGCTGGACCCGGTCAAGGGCGCGCTCCTTTTGATCGAGGCGATGGCCGAGGTGCTAAAGGTCCACTCCGACGCGACCCTCACACTCGCCGGAGACGGACCCGCGCGCGCGGGGGCCGAAGCACGGGCCAGGGCGCTTGGCATCGACGGCGCGGTCCGTTTCGCAGGCTTCTTGACCCAGGGTGAGGTCGCGGACCTCCTCGCCAACTCCGACATGCTGGTCCTGCCCTCCTTCGCCGAAGGGCTCCCGGTGGTCTACATGGAGGCGCTGGCCTCGCGCATCCCCGTCGTCGCCAGCCGCGTGGCCGGGGTGCAGGAACTGGTCGAGGACGGGGTGACCGGCTATGCCGTCCCGCCGGGTGACCTGCCGACGCTGGTCGACCGGATCATCCGGCTGATGGACAACCCGAACGCCGCCCGCGACATGGGCCTCGCCGGACGCAGCGCGGTCGAGCAACAGTTCGACATCGCCCGGGAAGGCGCCTGGCTGGCACAGCTTTTTCGTCAGGGTGGGCCAGAGGGTCGACTGCGGCCTTAGGCGTCGCTTCCGCCGCTCCTTGCTGTCGCCAGATCTCGCGACGAGAAGACGAAGTCGCACGAGGAGCAGTCGCTACTTGTATTCGATCAGCCCGGCCCGCCGCCGCCGCAGGCGGTTCAGATGGAATTCCAGCACGCCCTGCGCTTCCGGGACCTTGCCAAGCACCAGAAAGGTCGCACGTTCCCAGCCCAGACTGGGAGACAGCCGCAGGATCTGAAGCGGATAGGCCAGCAGCAGACTCCCGGCCCACGGCGTCAAAACCAGCCCCAGCCCTGTGACCAGCGGCAGGACCGCCCCCCACAGGACTGCCCGCCGGGTTTCGGCCACCCAGTGCCGTTCCGGCGCCGCTCCGTGCATCGCAGCCCCTTCCGCAAAGGCATGCCCGCCGCGCCGTGTGCGCTTCCACCATTGGCCGATCCGCGTCATCGCCGCGTCATGCAGGGTCATCTCCTGGTCGATCCGCCAGACCTCCCACCCGGCCCGGCGCAACCTGATACAAAGCTCCGGTTCCTCGCCGGCGATCAGGCTTGAATCGTAGCCTTCCACCTCCGCCACCGGCGTTACCCGCATCAAGGCATCGCCGCCACAAGCCTTGGCCTGACCGGGCGGAGTATCCCATTCCGCGTCGCAAAGCCGGTTCCAGACCGAAGCCTCGGGATGGACCTCGCGCCGCCGCCCGCAGACGACAGCAACGGACGGGCGGGCTGCAAGGAAGGCTACCGCCGCCTCCAGCCAGCCGGGCTGCATCCGGCAATCCCCGTCAACGAACTGCACAAACTCGGGCGCGCCCAGCTCCCGCAGGCGGGCGAAGCCTTCGTTCCGGGCACGCGCCGCGGTAAAGGGCTGGCTCATGTCCAGCGCCACCACCTCGGCACCCGCCTTCCGCGCCGCCGCGGCACTGCCGTCGGTCGAACCGGAATCGACATAGACCAGGGGGCGCACCCAGACCGGGAACGAGGCTAGGCAGGCGATGAGTCGCGCGCCTTCGTTGCGGCCAATCACCACCGCACCCACACGGCCAGGCGTACGTTCAGTGTCGGTCACAGGCGGGATTCGGGATCCGGGGCGGTCATGGCGGCACACTGACGGAAATCCAGCGGGCTTCCAAGGCAGGCAGACTGCGAAAATTGCTCAGGATATGCCCCAGGGGCTGACTTGGCCTTTTCCTTCGCTGGCCAGACCGGCTAGAAGAGGTCATTCCAACCGCTGCCGAACGGGCCCGGATGCCGAACGCATTTGCTTATCTGGTTCTTCTAAGTTTCCCGCTGTTCGCAGTGGTGTTGTTCCGGCTTCTGCCGCTGCAGCGCGCCCTGATCTGGACGATGATCTCGGGCCACCTCTTGCTGCCCTCGTCGATGCACATCAAGATTCCGATGGTGCCGCTGATCGACCGGGCGCTGGTGCCCGCCGTCACGGCGCTGGTCCTCTGTGCCCTGATGGCGCCGCGGCAGCAGATCGCCACCAATCTACAAGCCCGCTTCGGGAGGCAGGTGATCTTCGTTCTGCTGGCGATGACTTTGCTGACGCCCTTCCTGACCGTACTTCAGAACACCGAGCCGTTGATCCAGGGCCGCAGCTACCTGCCGGGTCTCAGCCTTTACGACGCGTTCAGCATGATCTCGACGATCCTGGCGACCCTGATCCCGCTCTGGCTGGGCCTGCGCTACCTAAACACGCGCGACGGTCACCGGGCCCTCCTGGAAGCCTTCGTGATCTCTGCCGTGCTCTATACCTTCCCGGCACTGATCGAGATCCGTCTCAGCCCCCAGTTGCACAGCTGGATCTACGGCTTCTTCCCGCATGACTTCGTCCAGCATATCCGCGACGGCGGTTTCCGTCCGGTGGTCTTTTTGAACCACGGGCTGATGGTCGGCATCTACTTCTGCATTGGGGTCATCTCGGCGGCGGTCCTGTTCCGCGAAACCCGGCGCGAAGGCCGCCCGTCCTGGAAATGGTTCATCGCGATGCTCTGGCTGGCGGGCGTTCTCGTCCTGTCCAAGGCCCTCTCGGCGCTGATCCTGACCGTGATCTTCGGATCGGCCGTGCTGTTCCTCGGTCGTCGGCTGCAGGTGATGCTGGCCGTCGTCGTGGCGGTCGTCGTCATGTTCTACCCGATGCTGCGCGGCGCCGGCTGGATTCCGGTGGAAACGGTCTACAACTTCGCCCTGTCGATCAGCGAGGATCGCGCCGCCTCACTGCGGTTCCGGCTGGACAATGAAGACGCGCTGCTTGAACACGCCAACAAGAAGCCGCTGTCTGGATGGGGCAGTTGGGGTCGCAATCAGCTTTACGATCCCGCGAGCGGCGAGATGATCAGCACGACCGACGGGATGTGGATCATCTTCATCGGCATGTTCGGCTGGATCGGTTACATCGGCCGCTTCGGTCTTCTGACCGCCCCGATCCTGTTCTTCGCCTTGCGCCATCGACAACTTGGCGCCTCGCTCATCACTCCCGGCCTGATGATCGTGCTGGCGGCGAACCTGATCGACCTTTTGCCCAACGCGGGGCTGGTGAACTATGTCTGGCTCATGGCCGGGGCCATTCTTGGCCATGTGCTCTGGCGCGAACCACAAGACGGCGACGCGCTTGTCGGCTCGTCTGCCGGGGCCAACTTCCGGGCGGCCTGGCTGATGACCGAAGAAACGGCCCCACCCCTGCGCCAGAAACGGTCGGAGCCTCGGGGAACCGCGCGATGAGCCTCCCCCCTGCCGCCCGACCGCTTCGGATCGGGCTTCTGACCCCGGCCTGGCCCGGCACGGCCACCGCCAACGGCATCGCTTCTGCCACTGCGCACCTTGCACAGGGCCTTGGCGCGATCGGACACGAAGTCACGATCCTGACCGGGTTGATCGACGGGCCGCACCGGCATCCGCGGGTAGTGCAGCTTGCGCCCCTGCCCTTCAGCCTGCCCGAACGGCTTACCGGCCGCTTCTTCCCGGACAGGGGCTTGCGCGGGGTGAACATCCGCAAACTGATCCTTGGCGCGCAGCAGGCGATCACCGACCACAACATCGAGGTCCTGCTGATGGAGGAATCCTACGGCTGGGCCGGAGCAGTCCGCGCGGCCCTTCAGATCCCGGTCGTTGCGACCCTGCACGGGCCGCAATGGCTGCACCGTGTCTCGCCCGCCCCGCAACGGCGCGGACCTGAAGCCCGCCGCGAAAGCTGGGAGCAGGCCGGACTGCAACGCGTCGACGCGATCATCTCGCCCTCGCGCGATGTGCTTGACCGGACGCGGGCGGTATGGGGCCTGCCGGAGGTCCCGACCACTGTGATCGGCAATGCCGTGGCACTTCCCGCACTGGACCGGCCTGCGGCGCAGTCCACCGAACCCCGGCTGCTGTTCATCGGGCGCTTCGACCGGATCAAGGGCGCCGACATCCTTCTGGATGCCTTCTCCCGCATCGCCGCAACCCGCCCGGACGCCCGCCTGACCTTCGTCGGCCCCGACATCGGTATCCCGCAGCCAGACGGGTCCCGCTTGCACCTGGCGCAGGCCCTTGCGCGCCTGCCCGTCGCAACCCGTGACCGGATCGAGGTCCTGGGACATCGCACCCGGGACGAAATCGCCGAACTTCGGCGGCACTACCCGATCACACTGATTGCTTCGCGCTACGAAACCTTCGGCGTCGCCCTGATCGAGGCCCTGGCGGCGGGGTCCGCCGTGGTCGCCACCCGGGCCGGGGGCTGCGCCGAGATTCTGCGCGACGGCGAGACGGGTCTTCTGGTGCCGTCCGAAGATGCAGCCGCAATGGCCGATGCCTGCCTGCGCCTGCTGACCGATCCCGCTCTGGTCTTGCGCCTGGGCCAGGCTGCCCGGGCCGATGTCGAGAAACGCTTCACGCCCGAGGTGATCGCGCGCGAGGTTGCGACCTTCCTCGCGCGGATCTGCCGCAGCTAAGGCTCAGATTCCCAGCCTGCGCAGCCGTCCGTCCAGGCGGCGCCAGATGAAGGGCGGCAAGGCATTGCTCAGGAAGCGGTGCCGCGCCTCCAGCCGGTCCTTCTTGTCCTTGGTGCCGGGGCGCGGCTTGAACAGCGTGGTGTGCGACTCCCGCGATGAATCCCAGGTTGCCGTGTAATAATACAGCGCGATCGACATCCGCGGCTCGCCGTTCGGGTGGTTCACCGGCTCGGGGTTGCCATGCCAGGTGCTTGACCCGGTGTTGAAGCAGCACATCCGGTTGAACAGCGGCACGAAGCCCGCGACCTTTGCGGTCATGTCGTCGTTCCAGACCTCGAACGACCCGCCGTATTCTTCTTTCCAGTCCTTGTTCAGGTAGATCAGGACGTTCATCCGGCGTTCCAGGTTCAGCTTGCCGTGGTGGTTGAAGTCGGCGTGGATATCCAGGTGCCCGCCGTTCGACACCACATGGATGCCGCCGCCCGCAAAATAGGGGTCGGGGATCAGCCCTTCGATTCCGGTCAGCTCCTCAAGGAACGACAGGAAGGCCTTGGAGTTCAGCGAATGGAACAACGCGCGCGTATAGGGGCCCAGGCGCTCGGGCATGTAGGCCGCCTTCAGCTTTTCCTGCGGGCGGTTGAAGAAGCTCTCGGCCGCAGGCAGGTTGCGCAGCTCTTCGCGGACCCGGTCCAGGATCTCGGGCGGCATGAAGTTGTCGAAGCAGCCATAGGGATAGGGGGTCCGGCTCCGATACTCGGCAGCAGCCGCCTTGCCGAACTCGCGCGCCTCATCGGCCGAGATCAACAGCGTTTCAGGGTCGATGACCAGGGAATTGACGGACATGATAACCTCTCAGTCTAGTCTGACACGCGGGCCGGAAGGCAGCCCGGGTGTGGATAAATGGTGGAACGTTCAAACTTCGGCATGGGCTTCCTCCACCCCGCCGGAAACCATCCGCCGAAAAACCTCGTTCCCGGCCAGAAGCTCGTCATAGCTGCCTTGGGCCAAAAGCTTGCCACGCTCCATCAGGAAGATCGTGTCACAGCTTTTCACCGTGCTCAGCCGGTGCGCGATCAGGATGATCGTCTTGTCGGCGCGGATGTTCTGCACCGCCTCCATCACCACACGCTCGGTGATGTTGTCCAGGGCCGAGGTCGCCTCATCCATGATCAGAAGCGTCGGGTCGCGATACAGGGCCCGCGCGATGCCGATCCGCTGGCGCTGGCCGCCCGACAGGCGTACGCCACGCTCGCCCACCAGGGTCTGATAGCCCTGCGGCAGGTCGGACATGACGAAGTCATGCAGCGCGGCCGTGCGCGCCGCCCGCTCGACGCCCGCCATGTCGATCTGGTCCTTGGGCACGCCGAAGGCGACGTTGGCGGCAATGGTGTCATCCGTCAGGAAGATCGCCTGCGGCACATAGCCCAGGGTCATCTGCCAGGCGCGCCGGTTCTCGTCGGTGATCGGGACCCCGTCCACCCGGATCGTCCCTTCATCCGGCGTAAGCAGGCCCAATACCAGGTCAACCAGCGTCGTCTTGCCCGCCCCCGTTCCTCCGACGATCCCCACCGTGGTGCGCGCGCCAATCGCCAGGTCCACGCCCCGCAGCGTTGGCCGTTCGGCATTGGCATAGGCGAAACTGATCTTCGACAGCTCAAGCGAGCGTTCCAGCGCCATCGGTTTCGGCGTGGGCGCCTCCAGGATCGGCCGCGGCGGCGTTGCCGCGATGTCCTGCACGATCGTGTCCAGAATCGGGGTCGCCCCGCGGATCGACACCAGCGAGTGATAGATCTGCTGCAGCGACGGCAGAAGACGCATCGTCGAAAAGGCGATGACCCCCAGGGTGGGGACGATGGCCGTGATGTTGCCCTCGTTGCGGAACAACAGCAGCAGGATCAGCCCCAGCAGCGTTCCAAAGGTGATCGCCTCCAGGATGAAGCGGGGCAGTTCCGCCATCACCCCCATCGTCGCGCCGGAATGTGCGGCCTTGTATGCGGCGGTGGCGTAGCTGCTGACATAGGTCGCCTCCAGGCCCATCACCTTGACATCCTTGATCCCGCCAGTCGCCTCTTGCGCGACGACGAAGCGGTCCTCGAAGGCGTTCATCATGTCCTCGCCCAGGCCGTGCAGCCGGCCGCGGAACCGCAGATAGATCAGCCCGTAGCCCAGACCCAGCAACAGGGCCGAGAACACCGTGACCAAGGGGTCCACCACCATCAGGAAGCACAGAATCGCCAGAACCAGCAGGCTGTTGGCCACCAGGCGCAGGCAGGGCTGGATCACGCGGGCCACCAGGCCATCGACCTCGTTCAGGACATTCTTGCCAAGTTCGGCACTGTTGCGGTCCAAAAACCAGGGATAGGGCTGGCTAAGATAGGCCGACAAGAGACGCGTGGATACCGTGTAACCGCGCATGGTCGAAAAGCGAATCAGTGCGTAGGTCCCAAGCGCCTTCACCGCCAATCCGGCCATGACCACCACCAGGACACCAACGGCAAGCCAGACCTGGAACGAGAAGGTGCTGTCGAAACCGACCCAATCGTAAACAGCCGCCATACGGGCGTTGGTCTGCACCATATCTGGCGAAGACAGGACATTCAGCAGCATCATGACCGCCGAAATACCCATGATCTCGGCGACCGCGACCATGACCATCAGCGCCGTAAGCAGCCAGAATCGCTTGCGCTCGACCCGGTCAAATAATGCGAAAAGCTTGCGATATGTCGCGATCAATGCACTTCACCCCGATTTCCGGGCCCACCTTGCTGTCCCGGAATGACAAAAGAAAGGCATTCCTCGGCAACTTCCGAATTTGTCTGCCAAGACAGTGCCTTGGCCTTGCGACATGTCGCCGCGCCTGCCGGTCGCCCCCTGATCCTCCCGCCGCCACCTGGCGACAAACACCGGGCAGGCGGGCCGGGGGAATACGAATTCCCCTGCGATGCCAATAGCTTGACTTCCACCCGCCCGCAATACCTGCGCGCCTCAACCTGAAGCCGAACTCTGCCGCCACCCGCTCGCGTTATGGAAGCCAGCCCCGGAACGATCCCGGCCGTCGCGATATGCGCCAGATCGGCGATCTGAAGGCGACGCAGATTTTCCAACTCATGGACATAATCTTGCCACGGCGCACCAACACCCTGACAGCACACACCGCACAAGGGATGCGTGAGATGATGGCAGGGATGGTTCTGGTTTCCGCAGTGGTCGGTATGGGGGCCGTGGCGATGACAATGGCCTTGTCGCTTCCGACCTGGGCCGTCGTGATGAGCTACCCGGCCGTGTGCAGCCTTACGCTTCTGATGACAGCCGCCTTGTTCAGCATCCGGTCCCGTCAGTCCGCCCCGGATCAGCGGGCGCTCCGCACCCAGGCCTGACCCGCCACAAAGCGTCTTTCGCGAGACTGATCGGGCGGAAACGGCCTCACAAGGCGGAAGATGATCGGCCAAGTCCTGCCAATCGCAGACACAATACCCATTCGTCGCAATTTCATTCACGCTTAATTTCTCGACGCTATGCCCCGAGAAGCCTAGGTTGTAGAATTGATCGGGGTTATGTAACGATGTTGCTCCGAGCGGGGAGACACGGATGGCATTGGGCCTGGTACTGATCGCTATGATTGGCGCTGCCAGCGTTTCGGTGGTCCTGTTTCTTTACGATTTTCCCATCTGGGCTGTGCTCCTCGCCTATCCCGCGACCGGAACCATGATCCTGTTGCCGGGGGTCGCCCTTTGCGCCTGGATCAAGAACAGCCCGCGTGATGCGCAGACGCAACCGCCGCTTACTTCCCAGTCGCCCGCAGCACCACACCCACAGTCGCCAGCAGGATCTTCAAATCCTTGAAGAAGGTCAGGTTGCGCTCGTACTCGGCGTCGAACTCGGCGCGCTGCGCGAAAGTCGACTGATTGCGCTCGGAGATCTGCCAGGTGCCGGTCAGGCCGGGCCGCAGGGCGTAATAGGCATTGCCGGGGTAAAGTTCCTGCTGGTCCACCATCATCGGGCGGGGACCGACCAGGCTCATGTCGCCGATCAGCACGTTCCAGAGCTGCGGCAGCTCATCAAGCGAGCTTTTGCGAAGAAATTGGCCAAATTCGGTAATCCGGGGGTCGGACGACAGTTTCTGGAAGGAGTCCCATTCCTGGCGCGCGGCCTCGTCGCTTTGCAGATAGGCCCGTAGCCGGGCATCAGCATCGGGAACCATGGTGCGCAGCTTCCATAGCTTGAAGATGCGGCCATCCTTGCCAACGCGGTCCTGAAAGAAAAACGGCGAATGGCCGGTCAGCTTCAGGACAAGCGCAAGGATCAGCACGACCGGCACAACAAACGGCGCGACCATGACAACCAGGACCACATCCATCCAGCGCTTGAGAACCCGACGATACAGCGGCTCCTTCCGGACCCGCACCCAACCCTGACCGACAGTGATCGAAGGTCGCTCGAAATTGGGCTCGCTTAGTTCAGAACGAACATCCATCTGCAACGCCTCCGAAAGGGTATAATCGCTGAGCGAAATCCTGCCAAACCGGCCCTATACTGCCGACCCGGTCTCAACCTGACACTCGCAACGCCGTCTACTTCACAACCTGCTTCTACCATTCTGGTTCCAGTGCCGCAATGTCGCCATAAGTGACGAAACGCACAGAAAGTGGTTACTTCTCATCAGCTTACACGCTATGGTTGTATTCCAAGCCGAGCAGAGCACCGGTTGGAAACGGGTCCTCGGAACCCGAGTCCAGAGGATTTTGGCAACAAAGCGAAGTTTCGCCACAGCATTGCCATGTTTTTCCACGCGTTTTGGCGGGCGGGCCTGGCCGCCGCTGCTGCAGTGCGGCATGCAACCGCGGTGAAGGCGCATTTGCACACTCGTTCTAAGCACGAAATTATGCTGAATCTCGAAACGGTGAATTTTTTGTTAACGTGGTCCGTTAACCACCCGAGCCGCCCGAACCGAAGGCATCCGATGCATCCGAGGCCTTCCGAAGACCGTATTGGCGATTCGTCATCGCCACACTCAGGCCGGATTTCCGCCCCGTCCACGGTGCCAGGCGACAGCAAGGACCAAAAGCGGCCCCGGCAGTTCCAGCAGCCAGTTCACCTTCACCCCCAGCGCGACGCTGCCGATCAGGCCGTCCATCTGGTGAAAGCTGGCGGCGCGGATCAGGACGAAGCTGCAGACAAAGGCCAGGCCGGCCAGTGCCAGCCAGATCCGGCCCAGAATTCGGCGCAGCAGCAGCGCCAACAGGCCCAGAAAGGCAATGCTTCCCCCGGCAACCAGCCAGATGAAGGCGCGTTGGAACCCGCGACGCTCGCCATACCAGCCGGCCAGCGAGGCATGGCAGCGCGCCACCATCGTCAGCAGCGATTGGAGGTCCAGCTGCTTGTTGACTGCCAGGGACAGCAGGATCGCCGAAGTGACCCACCAGAAGCGGCGCTCAAGCGTCTCGGCGCCCTCGCGCCCGCAGCCAAGGGCTGCGCGGGCCGACGCAAGTCCTGCCGCCAGATAGACCAGCACCGTTAACCAACCCACCGGATGATTGTCGCCAAGTCCGGGGCTCCACCGGGCAAAGGCGCAGGTCAGCGTCGTCTGAAGAAGCTCCACCTAGCTTGCCTTGCGCCCGTTCAGCCACGCCAGCATCAGGCGCACAAATCTGCGCTTGCGACTTTCCCAGGCCCGACGGTTCTTCTCGAAATCGGCGGGCAAACGGATGCGCTGGATCTCTTCGTCCCGCGCCGCCTCACCTTGTCTTGCGCCCTCGGCATGCCAGGGAAAGAACTGCTCGGTCGCGGGCCAGACATAGTCGTCGAACCAGGTCCAGGTCTTCGTGCGCTTGTAGACCTGCGCAATGTCATCGGCGAGGCCCGCATCGATCGGCAGCGATTGGGTCGGTCGGCCCAGGTACCGCAGGTTCCTCGCCATCAGCGGTTCGGCCTTGGGTGCCACATAGCCCGGCACCCACAGCTGAAACCCCATCTCGCCAGCAAGGCTTGCCACCACGCGAAAGACCTGGATGTGGTCCTCGTGCCCATATTCGCCCCAGGGTCCGTGGGCGATGACATTCCTGATCCCGGCCAGCCGCCCGCGCAGCAGCGCGCGCATCTCGTCGAACTGCCGCCGGTAGCGGTCGGGATCGAAGCTGTTCAGGACCCGCAGCGCCCGGTGGGGGTAGACCCCATAGTCCGTCTCAAGCGGGGTCGGCCACGCGGCGCTGTCGAAGACCCCGGATTCCACCATCTGCAACCAATCCAGCGTCGGCAGTGGAAACGCCGCCATCGCCGCCTTGCGGCCTTCGGTCAGGTCCGGCGCGCAGGGCAGCTCGCCATAGACCAGCACGATCTTCTCGGCCGCCCGCAGCGCCGACCCGGCCCAAAGCACCTCGTCATCCGGGTGCGCCATCACGATGGCCAGCCGGTCGAACAGCGCGGGAGCAGCCCCCGTCATCGCACCACCTCTGTCATCGCGCCGGCCCCTTCTCGTCGCCCCGGGCATAGATGTCCTCGTAGCGGATGATGTCATCCTCGCCCAGATAGGCACCCGTCTGCACCTCGATCATCACGACCGGCACTTTGCCGGGGTTCGCCAGCCGGTGAATGGCGCCCAAGGGGACATAGATCGACTGGTTCTCCGCCAAAAGCCTCACCTCGTCCCCTACAGTGACCTGAGCCGTCCCGGACACCACGATCCAGTGCTCGGCCCGGTGGATGTGGCTTTGCAGACTTAGCGCCGCGCCCGGCTTGACCACGATCCGCTTGACCTGGAAGCGGTCGGCCAGGGCCAGCGTCTCGAACCAGCCCCAGGGCCGGTGGTCGCGCGGGAAGACCTCGGCCTGGCGCACCGCCTTGGCCTTCATCTCGGTCACCGCCGCCTTCACGTCCTGCGCCCGCGACCGGTCGGCCACCAGCACCGCATCCGGCATCGCCACGACGACCAGATCCTTCAGACCGATGCCGACGACATGCTGCCCCTCGACCTCGGACCGCAAGAGGGTTCCCTCGCAGTCGATGGCCGTCACCGCACCCTGGCGGACCGTCCCGCTGCCATTCTCGCGCCAGACCGCGTTCCAGTCACCCAGGTCCGACCAGGCCGCCCCGAACGGCACCACCTCGATGTTCGCGGCCTTTTCCATCACCGCGAAGTCGACCGAGATATCCCGCGCGCCCGCCCAGGGCCCCTCGGCCAGCCGCAGGAACTCCAGATCCTTCCGCGCGCCCTGAACCGCGTCCCGCACCGGCCCGACCAGGTCCGCCGCATGCGCCTCGAAGGCCGCGATCAGCACCGAGGCCGAGGCCAGGAAGATCCCCGCATTCCATAGATAGCGCCCCTCGGCCAGCATCGCCTCGGCCCGCTGCAGAACCGGCTTCTCGACGAACCGCGCCACCTTCTGCGCCTCGCCCTCAACCACCGCTCCGGCCACCTCGATCCAGCCATAGCCGGTCTCGGGCCGGTCCGGGCGCACGCCGAAGGTCACGATCTGCCCGGCCTCTGCCCGGGGCATGCCCACAGCCACCGCCGCCTGAAATGCCACGACGTCCGGGATCGAATGATCCGTCGGCATCACCAGCAGCAGCGCCTTGGGGTCCTGTGCCGCCAGGTGCAGCGCCGCCGCCAGAATTGCCGGCCCCGTGTTGCGCGCCGAAGGCTCGATCAGGATCGCGCCGGGCTTGATCCCGGCCACCGCCAGTTGCTCGGCAACGATGAACCGGAAGTCCGAGTTGGTGATCACCAGCGGGCTCGCCACGCCCGCGGCACCCCGCATCCGCTCGGCCGCAGCCTGAAACAGAGTCTCCTGCCCGGCCAACGGCACAAACTGCTTGGGAAAGCTCTTGCGCGACACGGGCCACAGTCGGGTGCCCGACCCGCCACACAACAGAACCGGAAAAATATCAGGCATGACCTGCGCATACTCCAACTTTGGCATCAGCAATGTCTTGGCGAAAGTCTGGGCCAGATTAAGCCCGGATTCTGGCAAAGGGCATAATCATTTGTCCTCCGATTGCAACCATCGCCGCGCCAGGCGATGTGCGTCCGCGCCACACCACCCCCGGACGCCCGCCAGGAACCGCCTTCCCCTCGCCCGCCCTGCGCCCTATAACGCCTGCGTCACCAAGGGGATGCCCATGCGCCAGGCCACCGTCACCCGCACCACCGCCGAGACCGAGATATCGGTCACCGTCAACCTGGACGGCAGCGGCACGCAGGACTGCCAGACCGGCGTCGGCTTCTTTGATCACATGCTCGACCAGCTCGCGCGCCACAGCCTGATCGACCTGACCATCCGCGCCAAGGGCGACCTGCACATCGACGACCACCACACGGTCGAGGATGTGGGCATCGCCCTCGGTCAGGCCCTTGCCAAGGCCCTCGGCGACAAGCGCGGCATCCGCCGCTACGGCCATTTCCGGCTGGCGATGGATGATGCGCAGATCGCCACGGCGCTCGACCTCTCCGCCCGGCCTTACCTCATCTGGACCGTCGATTTCCCGACCCCCAAGATCGGCACATTCGACACCCAGCTTGTGCGCGAATTCTTCCAGGCGCTGTCCACCCACGGCGGCATCACGCTGCACGTCGACAAGCTGCACGGCTTCAACAGCCACCACATCGCCGAGGCCGCGTTCAAATCCGTCGCCCGCGCGCTGCGCGAGGCCGTCGAACCCGACCCCCGCCTCGGCGACGCGCTCCCCTCCACCAAGGGCGCGCTCTAGCCTTTCATCTTTGCCCAAATATCCCCGCCGGAGGCTCCGACCCCTCCGCCCGCGCACCGGATACTGACATGCTGACCGCCCTCGTCGACTACGATTCCGGCAACCTTCATTCGGCCGAGAAGGCGTTTCAGCGCATGGCCGCCGAAGTGGGCGGCGGCGACATCCTTGTCACCTCCCGCCCCGAGGACGTGGCCCGCGCCGACCGCATCGTCCTGCCCGGCGACGGCGCCTTCCCGGCCTGCCGCGCGGCCCTTGGCAGCTATGGCGGCCTGTTCGAAGCCATCGAAGAGGCGGTCACCCGCAAAGCCCGCCCCTTCCTCGGCATCTGCGTCGGCATGCAGATGCTCGCCTCGCGCGGCCACGAATACCGCCCGACCCAGGGCTTTGGCTGGATTCCCGGCGACGTCGTCAGGATCGAACCTGCGGACCGCACGCTGAAGGTCCCGCACATGGGCTGGAACGACCTTGTCGTGGAACAGGCCCACCCCGTTCTCGACGGCATCCAGACCGGCGACCACGCCTATTTCGTCCACTCCTACCACTTCCGCGTCACCGACCCGGCCCACCGCCTCGCCTTCTGCGACTACGGCGGACCGATCACCGCCATCGTCGGCCGCGACAACATCCTCGGCACCCAGTTCCACCCCGAGAAAAGTCAGGCCGCCGGCCTTCGCCTCATCGGCAATTTCCTCCGCTGGGCGCCGTGACCCAGGACATCGCGCAGCATCTGGCCGAGATCGCGGCCGAGCCGAGATGGCGGCGCGCACCGACCGAGGCTGGTGGCCGACTATATCCCCCAGCTTGCGGCCATCGACCCGGACCAGTTCGCCATCTCCGTCTGCCTTGCCGACGGCAGCCAGCACTCTGCCGGGGACAGTGCTGCGCCGTTCTCGATCCAGTCGATCTCCAAGGTCTTCGGTCTGGCCATCGCGCTTGGCCGGATGGGCGACCAGCTCTGGACCCGCGTCCGGCGCGAACCCTCGGGCCATGCCTTCAACTCGATCCTGCAGCTGGAACACGAGGCCGGCATCCCCCGCAACCCCTTCATCAACGCCGGCGCCATCGTCACCACCGACGCGGCCCTGGGCCATCGCCCGCCCAAGGAATACCTGGCCGAGCTTCTGACCTTCCTGCGCACCGCCGCTGGCGACGACGACATCCACATCGACCGCGCCGTCGCCCGGTCGGAAACCGAAACCGGCCACCGCAACTTTGCGCTGGCGCATTTCCTGCGCGCGCACGGCAATCTGACGAACCCGCCCGAGCTTGTCCTCGGTGCCTATTTCCACCAATGCGCCATCGCGATGTCCGTCGCGCAGCTGGCCCGCGCCGGCCGCTTCCTCGCCGGGTTCCAGCGCCTGATCTCGCCGGAACGCGTGCGCCGGATCAACGCCCTGATGCTGACCTGCGGCCATTACGACGGCTCGGGAGAATTCGCCTTCCGCGTCGGCCTGCCCGGCAAATCCGGGGTGGGCGGCGGCATCCTTGCCATCGCGCCCGGCCGCGCGTCCATCGCCGTCTGGTCGCCCGGCCTCAACACGCAAGGCAACTCCCGGCTTGGCACCGAGGCGCTGGACATGCTCGCACGCCGCACCGGCTGGTCGATCTTCGGCTAGGCCTCCCAAAGCCGGGGTTCAGCGAACTCCACCGAGTTGCCGCCCGGATCGCGGACATACAGCGACCGCGCGCCGTTCGGCCAGTCGAACTCGGCCTCGACCTCGACGCCCGCTGCCATGAACCGCTGCCGCCAGTCGCCGATCTCCTCCCGGCTTGCCGCAAAGCACACATGCCCCGCCCCCCGCGCACCATGCACCGGGACGGGCAAGTCCGGGTTGCCCGAAGCCACCTCGGTCGCATCCGGGTTGAAGACCAGCAGCACCCCCGCGCCCACCCGGAAGAACACGTGCCTCCCGTCGACCCGGGCAATCACCGGCAGGCGCAGAAGCCCGCAGTAAAAGGCTTCCGCTGCGGTCAGGTCGGCCGCATAGACCGCCGATTCCAGGATCGCAAAGGGTGTCATGCCGAAAATCCTGCGGCCTTCGCGGCCCGGGGTCAACGCCCCGCGACGCGCGTCCGCTCGATCAGCGCCAGCCCGCCCAGGATCAGCCCCAGACCCAGGACATGCCGCATCTCCAGCCGCTCGCCCAGGACCAGCCAGCCCAGCCCCGCCGCGCTGAACGGAATCAGGAACGTCACCAGCGAGATCGCCGTCGCCCCCGCGCGGCCAAGGATGCGGAAGAAGATCAGGTAGGCCAGCGCCGTGGACAGGGCGGCCAGCGCCACCACCGCCGCCACCGGCACCACCCCCGGCCAGTCCAGCGCCCAGGGCCGGTCCACCGCCAGCCAGACCGGCGTCAGCAGTCCCGCGCTGCACGTCACCACCCCCGCCGACGTCTGCAGCGGCGTCACTCCCGCTGCCTTGAACCTGCGCCCCCAGACCCCGGCGAAGCCATAGGACAGCGCCGCCCCCAGGCAGGCCAGCATCGCCAGCCCCTCGCCCCGCAGATCCTCGCCCGCCATCATCGCCAGCACCCCGCCGAACCCCAGCCCGATCCCGGTCGCCTTCAGCGGTGTCAGCCGTTCATCCACCGTGGCCACATGCGCCACCAGCACGGTGAACAGGGGGGTCGTGGCGTTCAGCACACTCGCCAGCGCCCCGGTGATCTGCCCCTGCGCCAGCACGAACAGGGTGAAGGGCACCAGGTTGTTCAAGACCCCCATCACCGCCAGCGCCGGCCAGATCCGCCTCGGCGGCATCCCCTGCCCCGAAAGCCGCAGGACGAACGCCAAGAGCAGCGCCGCCAGCGCCACCCGGCCCCAGACGATGCTGATCGCGGGCAGGCCCGCCAGCGCAAGCTCGTTGAACAGAAAGGACCCGCCCCACAGAAGGGAGAGGGTCCACAACAGTATCCAGTCGATCGGCTTCATCCGCCCCTGATGCCCGATGCGGCAGCGAAAGGCGACCCGAAGCTTGGGGCTACTTCACCCGCTTCCAGGTCCCGCCATCGCGGCAGATGCCCAGCACGCAACCCCGCACCGACAGGCTGTCCCCGGCCAGTGTCATGTCGCCGTTGTAGGTCTTGTCGCGGTCGGGCGACCAGATCTTGCCGTCATCGTACAGCCCGTTCGCATAGGGCACCATGTCCCAGACGATCCGCTTGCCGACATTGGGGCTGTCGATCTCCTTGCCCTCGCCGTTGAACGCCTTGATCAGCGTGCCGCAGACGGCCGGACCGCAGGGCTTGATCTGGACATGGCCGAAGTTGCCGTTGTCGTCCTTCCGGGTCTGCCAGATCCCCTCGGCCGGATCGGCGCCCGCCATCCCGGCCATGACCGCAAAGCCCGCGGCAAATGCGATAACCTTCATCTTGCGTCCTCCTCCGCAATATCCCTCTCGCGCGACTTTGCGCCCGTCTGCAAACCGATCAAGCGTGACGTGGGGTCGCTTTTGTCGCCTTTTCTTTCGCGCCGCCCCATGCCAAAGACCGGCGCGACCGGAACGGGGGCAGACATGATCCTTTACCCAGCCATCGACCTGAAAGACGGCCAGTGCGTCCGGCTTCTGCGCGGAGAGATGTCAGAGGCCACGGTCTTCGGCGACGACCCCGCCGCCCAGGCGCTGAAGTTCCAGGACGCGGGGTGCGACTGGCTGCACCTCGTCGACCTGAACGGCGCCTTCGCCGGCCAACCGGTGAACGCCGCCGCTGTCGAGGCCATCCTCAAGGCGGTCAGCGTCCCCACCCAGCTTGGCGGCGGTATCCGCGACATGGCCACCATCGCTGCGTGGCTGGAAAAGGGCCTCGCCCGCGTCATCCTCGGCACTGTCGCCGTCGAAAACCCCGCGTTGGTGCGCGAGGCCGCAAAGGCCTTCCCCGGCAAGGTCGCCGTCGGCATCGACGCCCGCAAGGGCCGCGTGGCGACAAAGGGCTGGGCCACGGAAACCGACGTGATGGCCACCGACCTTGCCCGTTCCTTCGAAGACGCCGGCGTCGCCGCGATCATCTACACCGACATCGACCGCGACGGCGCGATGCAGGGGCCCAACATCGAGGCCACCGAAGCCCTCGCCCGCGCCGTCACCATCCCCGTCATCGCCTCGGGCGGCGTCTCCCGCATGGAAGACCTGATCGCGCTGCGCGACACCAACATCATCGCCGGGGCCATCTCGGGCCGCGCGCTATATGATGGAGCGATTGATCTGGCGGCTGCCCTGAAGGCGCTCGCGTCGATCAGCTGACACGATGCCCGTAGCGGTCAGATCCGGCGCACCAGGACTTCCGCAAAGACAACGCAGGCCGTCCAGGCCCCCAGAAAGGCGATATCAGCGGCTATGCCCATCGGGGGCGCTCCAGTGATCAGGTAAATCGGGAAAAACACCATCGTCACGGCCGTGGCCCCGATGCCGATTGCATAGGCGCGGATCATCCAGTTGCGGTGACGGCTGAAATCTCGCGTGTAGATCGCCTGCATCGCAACGGCCAAGGCCACACCGAGCCCGATCCCGAACACCAACCGCCCGCTGCTGATGGCCACCGAATAGGCGTCGGGAAAGCGCACTAGAAGGCCCAGCGAACTTAGCGAGATCATCGCCCCCGCCGCCACAAACACCCGCCCCACAATCTTGTGCAAACGCCCGTACTTCGGCACCAGGGCGCGACCAAACTGGATTGGTCCAAGAATACCAAACGTGGCGCCGCCAAGCACATGGATGAAATGCCAGACCGGGGCGGCGGTCAGCCGCTGGCTGTCCTCGGGCAGGGCACTCAGCGGGATCTGAACCACTTGCACCAACGCCAACAGGATCGTGAGGAAAGTCCCAAAGTACAAGGCGGCCGTCACGCCACCAGGGCTGACAAGACGAAGCGTCATCCTGGCAGTCCTTCCGTGACGCAGCGGCCCGCGCCTTCCTCTGGCCTCGGCAAGCCCGCGTCCCCGCGCCGGTTGGGGTCTGCGGCTTCCACCACCGGCCTAGAACGCATAGCGCAGCCCCACTACAACAGACGTCAGGGTATCGCGCTTGACGATGGGACTGTTCGTGACGCTGTCCGGCAGGAAACTGGTTTCCACCCCGCCCGTCAGCGAGACATGGTCGGCAAAGGCATAACTTGCGTTGATGCCGATTGAAGGAATGACCGAGTCCCGCACCCGATACGCCGCAAGCGACCCGCTCGCTTCGGCGGGCAGGACCCCATAACTGTATGTGGCAAGGTCCGCGTCCATCCAGGTGGCACCCATCCTTGCACCGATCATGAAGCGATCGGAAACGCTGAACCCGGTCGAAAGCGCGGCAGTCACGGCCATTCCGCCATGCGTGTCCGAAACGTCTTGAAGCATCTCGATCTCTGCCTGGACGTTGCCAAAGGCAAAGCGCGCGGACAGGCCGGCTTCGATGGCGATATCCCGTTCAAGCTGCTCAAGACCGGCGACCTCCGTCGGGTCCGCGACAAACCAGCGCGGTGCCAGCCGTGCCGAAAGCGTGAAGACCCCCGAGTCAATGGCCTTGTAGGTCAAGCCAGAGGTGCCGAAACTCAAACGATCCCCTTCGATCAGGAAATCGGGGATCAGGCCGGACTCGGTTCCATCCTTTTCGAACGGTGACTGCCCGGCCCCCGCAATAAGGCCGACCGTATAGCGCAGGCCCTCGGCCTGCGCGCTGCCCGGCGGCGAAAAAAAGCCAAGGGCGACAAGAAGGGCCAGCCCCGGACCAAAGGGTGTGTGTTGTCTGGACGGATGCATTCGTTCTTCCTTATACTTACTTTGTAAGTTGACGCGCGACCGCTATAACTTACACTGTAAGTATGTCAACCCGCATCGTGGACTTCGCACCATGACAACCATTGACCCACCCCGCCGACCCGGCCTCACCCGGGACCTGATTACCCAAGCTGCGCTGACGCTGGCCGACGCGCGCGGCGTGGACAGCCTGAGCATGCGCGCTCTGGCCAAGGAACTGGGGGTCGAGGCGATGTCGCTCTACAACCACATCCGCAACAAGGATGACCTCCTGGGCTCGGTGGTCGACGCTGTGGTAGGCCGCATCGCCTTGCCAAGCGCAGGCAGCAACTGGCAGGACGAGCTTCGGGCACGCGCACATTCGATGCGAACGGTGTTTCTAGCCCACCCCTGGGCCCCTCCGCTGATCGTGGGCCGGATCAATGTGGGCCCCAACGCGCTGGCGCTCATGGACGCCACGCTGGGCTGCCTGCGCGCGGCTGGGTTCAGCTACGTCCAGGCCGATCACGCGATGATCGCTCTCGACAGTCTGATCTACGGCTTCCACCTGCTTGAACGCAGCATGCCCGTGGAACCCGAGAACTACGCCGACGCCGCAAACACCTATCTGCCCGCGATCGATGCGGATCGCTATCCACACTTTTGCGCCTTGGGCCAGATGGTGGCCGATGGGTCCTATGACGGGGTGAACCATATGGCGTTCGGGCTGGACCTGCTGTTGGAGGCGCTTGAAGCGCAACGCCGGGGATGATCAGCGCGCTTTCGGCCCTTTCCCGCGACAGATCATCCCCGGCACCAACGACCGTCACCTGAACTTGCGCATCAGCCTGATCCGACGGGCGGGCCGCACCTGCGAGTCAACCTGGGTTCCCCAGCACAATGTCTGGTTCCAGGTCTGTCGGTGCCTGGGTCTGCCCTCCCGCAAACTGATCGCGCGCAGGGCGGTGGCGCGGATGGCTACATTGCATTAACCATTGGGTTTCCAAATCCTTAATGACCGCGCTCAAACCATTGATAGTTATATATTTTCGGAAAATGTCCACCGTGGACACGTCCGCTGCCAATCCCGCTTGCTTTTCCGACCCTCTCGGGCCATTTCTGCCCCCATGCTCAAGACCCGCATCATCCCCTGCCTCGACGTGGCCGACGGTCGCGTGGTGAAGGGCGTCAATTTCGTCGACCTGATCGACGCCGGCGACCCGGTCGAGGCCGCGAAAGCCTACGATGCCGCCGGCGCGGATGAGCTTTGCTTCCTCGACATCATGGCGACCGAAGACAACCGGGCCACGATGTACGACCTCGTCACCCGCACCGCCGAACAGTGCTTCATGCCCCTCACCGTCGGCGGCGGCGTCCGCACGCCCGAGGATGTGCGGACCCTCCTCCTGGCCGGGGCCGACAAGGTCAGCTTCAACTCCGCCGCCGTGGCCCGCCCCGACGTCGTCGCCGAAGCCGCCGACCGCTTCGGCAGCCAGTGCATCGTCGTCGCCATCGACGCCAAGACGGTCGCGCCGGGCCGCTGGGAAATCTTCACCCACGGCGGTCGCCGCGCCACCGGCATCGACGCGGTCGCCTTCGCCCGCACCGTCGCCGCGAAAGGCGCGGGAGAGATCCTCCTGACCTCGATGGACCGCGACGGCACGAAGCAGGGCTTCAACATCCCCCTCACCCGCGCCATCGCCGATGCCGTCGACATCCCCGTCATCGCCAGCGGAGGGGTCGGCACGCTGGACCACCTCGTCGAGGGCATCGCGCAAGGCCACGCCTCCGCCGTCCTCGCCGCCTCTATCTTCCACTTCGGCACCTTCACCATCGGCCAGGCCAAGGCCCACATGGCCGCCGCCGGCATCCCCGTGAGGCTGTCATGACCCTCGAACGCCTCGCCGCCACCATCGCCGCCCGCAAGGGGGCCGACCCCGAAACCTCCTGGACCGCCAAGCTGCTGTCCAAGGGGCCGGAGAAATGCGCCGAGAAGTTCGGGGAAGAGGCCGTCGAGGCGATCATCGAGGCGGTCAAGGGCGACCGCGCCCGGCTGACCTCGGAAGCGGCTGATGTCCTCTACCACCTCCTGGTGATGCTCGCCGCGCGGGACGTGACGCTGGAAGAGGTCCTGGCGGAACTCGACCGCCGCGAAGGCACGTCCGGCATCGCCGAAAAGGCCGGACGCTAGATCAAGCCCGCGACCGGCGGGCTGACCCGATCCGGCGGCCTACTTCTTGCCCTGCTTCTTTGGCGTGAACTGCGCGATCACGGCCGCGGTCGGCTGGAACCACTTCAGCCCGTGTTTCTCGGCCAGCGCCTTGCCGTTGATCTGCAGCGGATCGGCGCGGTTCCACGGCTGGATTTCACCTTAACATGTTCGATGATCTCGGACAGGACAGCAATCTGCTTCGCCGTATAGGCCTCACCGTTTTGCCGGTTGGCCAGCGAAATCCCGATAGCGCAGCGGTTGGCGATCCGGCCGCCACCGCCCTCAATCGGCACATTCGACCCGACATGCGCCGCGCGGTTTGCAAACGGCGTGCAGAAATAGACGATCGGATCGGACCCGTCGGCATTGATGGTCTTGGCCGTGTCGCGCCCGTCGCGAGCGATGATGACGTGGTAGCCAAGGCCGACCGACCGGAGATGGTCGATACTTGATCGGGCAGTAGAGCCGGCAGTGGCATGCAGGACAATGGCGGTGGGGGGTGCGGCCCAGACCGAAGTCGTCAGCTGCGGGGTGACGGTAACCGTTGAAAAAGCCATGAAAATGCTCCGTAGCAGGAAGGGGCGGGTTAAATTCTGGCAGGAAGAGTCAATGGGCAGGCAATAGTCCAATTGTCGTGAAGATACCCCAAATCGCAGCAAAAGTCACGCGCAGAGGTGCCGCCGCCCTAAAGCCCCAGTCGCGGGATCTCGATCGCCGGGCAGCGGTTCATCACCACCTGCAGCCCCGCCTGCCGCGCCCGCGACGCTGCCGCCTCGTCGATCACGCCAAGCTGCATCCAGACCACCTTCGCGCCCAGCCGGACCGCCTCGTCCGCCACGGCTCCGGCTTCCTCGCTGCGGCGGAAGATGTCGACCATGTCGACCGGGCCGGCTTCGGCCAGCGTCGCCACCACCGTCTCGCCCAGCGCCTTCTGCCCGGCTTGCCCCGGATTGACCGGGATCACCCGATAGCCCTTGCGTTTCAGATAATCCGCCACCCGGTGACTTGGACGGTCGGGCTTCGGCGACCAGCCCACCAGGGCGATCGTCTTGACGCTGGTCAGGATGTCACGGATTTCACTGTCGCTTGGCATGAGACCTCCGAAAAGAAAATGGCGCCCAAGGATAACCTCAGGCGCCAAGTAGCGGAACGAGGGACAGTGAAGAGAGTACGGGGTTCCGGACCCGTGCCTCTACACATTCATTTAGGAAGCAAGCGCCGGGATTGAAGACCCGTCTCAAAGACGTGATCACGCGGCACCTCGCGTCGCCGCATAAAGCGACACGGCAGCGGCGTTCGAGACGTTCAGGCTGCCAAAGGCCCCGGCAAAGGGGATACGGGCCAAGACATCGCAGGTCAGCCTTGTCTTTTCCCGCAGGCCCGGACCTTCCGCCCCCAGCACCAGAGCGATGGGTCTGCCGTTCACATCCGCCACCGCCTTGTCCAGCGCGACCGGGGCCTCGCCTTCCAGTCCGATCAGCGTGAAGCCCATGTCCTTCAGGGCCTCCATCGCCTCGGACAGGTTTGTCACCTTCAGATAGGGCTGCCGCTCCAGTGCGCCGCTGGCGGTCTTCGCAAGGGCGCCGGTCTCGGGGGCCGAGTGGTGCTTTGGCGCGATCACCGCCCGTGCCCCGAAGACTTCGGCCGAGCGCAGGATGGCACCTACGTTGTGCGGATCGGTCACCCGGTCCAGAAGGACGACCAGCGGCAGACCGTCACCCGCCGCGCAGACGTCGGTGAACTTGCCCCAGTTCAAGGGCCTGACCTCGACCGCCGCGCCCTGATGCACCGATCCCTCATCGATCGGCACGTCGAAGTTTCGCGGCTCCACCACTTCGGGGGCCAGCCCCGAAGTCGCAACGGCTTCTTCCAGCTTGTCCAGCGCGTTCTTGGTCAGGACCAGACGCAGCTTCTCGCGCCGGGGGTTCACCAGCGCATCGCGCACGGCGTGGAGGCCGAAAAGCCAGACGGTTTCCCGCGCCTCGCGCCGCTCACCACGCTCTTTTTCCACCACCCAGGCCGGTTTCTTTCCGCCCGCTGCCATGTCCTGAACCCTTCCAAAACCAGTGCGGACCTTGGCTTGGACCCGGCCCGGGATGCAAGCCGAAAACTTCCCCGATCCCCCGCCGACTGCCCTTGACGCCCCCTGCCGCCTTGAGTAGACGAACGCCCAGTGGGCGATATGCTACAAGGTGTGGCAGCGGACTGTAACTCCGCCGAGGCGACTCATGCCTGGTTCGATTCCAGGATCGCCCACCATTTTTCCCTTTGGCAGTAACGTCAGGCTCGGCTTCGCGCCAGAGGCAGGCTCGGTGGCATGCGCGTTGGCGACCGCAATAAGGTCAACCCGCCCCCGACAGCCCATAGGCGAGGCGGGTCGCGGCGGTGGGTCCGCTTGCGGTCCGGGACGCCCTGCCATCGACCGGCATGTCACCAGACCGGATACCTGCCCCCGATGGGACCAGGGCCATGATCAGGCCTTGGGTCCGAGACCGCTTCATCTGCACCAGAGCGCAGGCCCGACCCAGCAAACGAATCACTCGAATCCGGCGTGACTTCGTGTAATGTTAATATCGTTAACAAGCCACAGGTCGCCCGATGGATCGCCGACAGTTCACCCTTGGAAGCCTGGGGCTTGCAGCCGGTCTGGCAGCCCCCAGCCCGATCCACGGCGAAACCCCAGCCTACCGCGGACCTAACGTGATCCTCGTGCGTTTCGGCGGCGGCGTCCGCCGGGCCGAAACCATCGATGCGGCGGCGACCTGGGCACCCTTTCTCCGCCACGTCCTCGCCCCGCGCGGCACCTTCATCCCCGACCTCAGGATCGACAGGCTGGAGGGGGTGAACACCAGCCACGCCGAGGGCACGCTCAACCTTCTGACCGGGCGCTATCTCGCGTACCGCGAGCTGTCATCAGTCGGCGACCGGCTGGAACCGACCGAACCCACGCTTTTCGAATACCTGCGCCGCAGCTTCGACATTCCGTCGCATCAAGTCCTGCTGGTCAACGGCGAGGACCGGCCGCAAGAGGAGTTCTTCACCTTCGGCGCCGGCGACCATTTCGGCATCGATTACCGCTCCGAAATGCTGTCGCTGCATCGCTACAAGCTTTACCGCACCGCGCAGCAACTGGCTGAGGCATCGCTTCCCGAGGATCAGGTCCTGAAGGTGCAAGAGGAACGTCAGACGCTCCTGACGCGCGACCCGCGTGGCGCGACCCCGGACCCCTCGCCCGAGGTCAACGCGTTCTGGGCCCGCTGGCGGCAGGACTTTGGCGATACCGGCCTGAAGAACCCGCGCGGCGACCGGCTGTTGACCGAGCTGTCGGTCCGCGCGATGGCCGAGCTTAAACCCCGCTTTCTGATGGTCAATTATCAGGACCCGGATTACGTCCACTGGGGCAACCCAAGCCACTACACCCGGGCCATCGCGATCATCGACGAAGGCTTGCAGCGCCTGACCACTGCCGTCGACGCCGACCCCTTCTACCGCGAGAATACGATCTTCGTGATCACCCCCGACTGCGGCCGCGATGCGAACCCGCTGGCCGAGGTGCCGTTCCAGCACCATTTCAACTCGCGCAGCGCCCACGAGACCTGGGCGGTGATCTTTGGACCCGGCATCGGCAAGGGCGTGATCGACAAGCCCGTCGACCAATCCGCCATTGCCCCGACCATCGCCGCTGCAATGGGCTTCGCCGCCACCCGGGCCGAAGGCAGTGTCATCGACGGGGCTTTCCTGTGACTCCCATGCCCGAACCGGGGTTGGGCCGCGCCGCCTATGGCCCCGGCCGCCTGGCCCGCCTTGGCCGCTTCCTTCTGAACGGCATCATCGGCACGCTTCTTTGCACCGGCCCTGTCACCGCGCTGATCGCGCTCGGCTGGCTGACCCGCCGCCAGGGCTACCTTGCGCGGGACCGCTTCGGGGCCGCCGAGGACCCCCCCGGCTGGCTACGAGGTCCCCGCGAATGGAACGGCCGCCCGACCGGACGGCTTGTCCGCGCGCTGGGAGGCCTTGCCGCAAACACGCGCGCTGGCCTGATGGCTTTGACTGCGCTTCTGGCCTGGACGCTGCCCTTTACGCTGCTCTGGCTTGGTGCCTGGTGGGCGGGGTGGGAGAACTCGTTCAACAAAGGCTACGAACAGGCCCTTGTCGGACCTTCGGTGTTCCTTCTTGGCGTGCTCCTCGCCGCCCTGATCCTGCCCGCCCTGCCCCTGATGCTGGCGCATCTCGCAACCGAGGACCGACTCGCTGCCGCCTTCGAGCTTCGCCGGGTGCGCAGTCTGACTGCCCAGGCGACCTGGCGCATCCCGGCGCTGATGCTTGTGACCACGCTTTGCGCGCTGCCCTTCGCCGCGGCCCGCGGCCTTGTCACCACCTCTACGGATTGGGCGCCCTGGGTCCAGGATCTGGCCCCCGACCAGCTTGCCGCGCTGCAAGGGCAGATCACCCTTGGCTTTGCCGCGCTCGCCTTCGTGACGTCCTGGCTTCTGCGCAGTCTGGCCGCGCGCAGCTATGCCCTGGCCGCCCCCCGCGCCGCCGGATTGAAACCCGGCCTCTGGGACGGGACCCAACCGGCCGAGGCCGCCCGACCCGCCCGCCGCCGGTCGCGCTGGATGACCGCGCTTTGGTATGGCGTTGCATCGGGCATCAGCCTTGCACTCAGTTTCCTGATCCTGTCTGGCCAGTTCCTCGATCACGCCTGGTGGCGCTGGCTGTTCCATCCGGCGCTGACGCTGCCCTGGGCCGGATAGGTCGGTGCCACGGATGCACGGTGGTGAGCATCAGTGCCCATTCCACGCCAGGGAAAGCGTCAGGGCTGCCCGCCCTGCCCCGACAGGACCCACCCCTCAGCCCGGCCGCGTCACCACCAGTGCGCCTCGGTCTGTCGCGACCACAGTATGCTCATACTGCACCGCCGGTGCGCGCGGGCTTGCGTGCAGCGTCCAGCCATCACTCCCCGCCACCGCGACTCGCCCGCCCAAGGACAGGAAGGGCTCCACGGTCAGGACCAGACCGCGATGGATGCGGCGCCGGTCCCGGTTGGGCCAGGTCGCGATCTCTTCCGGGTCCTCGTGCAGGGCGCGACCGATCCCGTGGCTCGCAAGGTTGCTGATCAGCGTATAGCCGCGCTTCGCGGCAAACCGCCCAATGGCACGGCCGATGCCTGACAGCGGCTTGCCATGCCCCACCTCGGCGATCCCGACCTGCATAGCCCGCTTGCCGTCCCGGCACAGACGGTCCAGCTCCGGGCTGACATTGCCCAGCCGGAAGGTTGCGCCCGTGTCGGCAAAGAACCCGCCCTTTTCGGCCGAGACGTCGATGTTCACCAGGTCCCCCACGGCCAGAATCCGGTCACCCGGAATACCGTGCGCGATCGCTTCGCCCACGCTGATACATGTCGCGCCCGGAAAGGCGTAGGTCACTTCGGGGGCCGACCGTGCTCCTGCGGCGTCCAGGCACTGCCGACCGATCCCGTCCAGCTCCTGCGTGGTCATCCCCGGCTCCATCGCCCGCGCCATGGCCTGCATGGTGTTCGCAACGATCCGGCCGATGGTCGTCAGACCTTCCAACTCCTCGGCATTGGTAATGGTCATCCGGCGTTCCTTTCCGCTTTTGCCATCTCTAGCACAGAGATTCCGCCCCTGCCTCCCCCTTGCGCCCGGCCCCGCGCTGATGCGACACAAGACGCGCAACTCCCGGGGTCGGCCATGTCCTTTTCCACCCACTTCAGCCATGCAATCACCCGCCGCCCCTCGGCCTCGATCACCCGGGGCCTGCGAGCGGTCGACACCGGCACGCCCGACCTCGCGCTGATGCAGGCCCACCAAGCCGCCTACATCGCCACGCTGCGCGAAACCGGTGCCACTGTTGTCGAACTCCCCGCGCTAGACGCCTACCCCGACTCGGTCTTCGTCGAGGACACCGCGCTTTGCCTGCCGCAAGGCGCAGTGATCATGCGTCCCGGCGCACCCTCGCGCCTTGGCGAGGCGGCCGAGATGGCCCCGCATCTCCAGGCGCTCTACACCCGTGTCGTCGCGATCACCGGCTCGGACAGCTTCATCGAGGGCGGCGACATCCTCGTCACCGGACGCGAGATCCTCGTCGGCCGCTCGGCCCGCACCAATGCCGCCGGCATCGCCGAGCTGACCCGCCTTGTTGCCCCCTGGGGCCACAAGGTCCGCGAGGTCCTGACGCCTCCCGGCGTCCTCCATTTCAAGACCGACTGCTCGCTGCTGGACACTGACACGATCCTGTCGACCAGCCGCCTCTCCGCTTCGGGCTGCTTCGAAGGCTATACGGTCATCGACATCCCCGACGGCGAAGAGGCCGCCGCCAACACCATCCGGTTCAACGACCTTGTCCTGATGCCAGCAGGCTTCCCCCATACCCGCGATGCGATCACCAGGGCAGGGTTCACCCTGCGCGAGATCGGCAATTCCGAATGTGCCAAGCTGGACGGCGGCATGTCCTGCCTGTCCCTGCGCTTCACGCCATCATGACCTTCAATCTCCTCGCCGTCGGGCAATCCGGCCGCCTGGAGCACGAGGCGATCCTGCTTGCAGCTTCGCTCCGCCTCTCTGACCCCGGCTTCTCCGGCACCCTCTTCATCGCCGAACCCCAGCCCGGCCCGAAGTGGCAGGACGACCCCCGGATGTCCGAACGCACCCGCAAGATCCTCGCCTCGCTCGGCGCACAGATCCTGCCCTTGGAGACCCGCGCCTTCGGCACCGATTACCCGCACGGCAACAAGATCGAGGCGCTGGCCGCGCTCCCGGACGCGCCCTTCCTTTTCCTTGATACCGACACACTGGTCACTGGCCCGATCAGCGCCATCCCCTTCGACTTCACCAAACCCTCCGCCTCGATGCGGCGCGAGAACACCTGGCCCAAGGTCGAACTCTACGGCCCCACGGCGACCCAGACCTGGAAGGCGCTCTACGACCGCTTCGACCTCGACTTCGAGAGCAGCCTCGATCCCAGCCACCCCGAGGACTACTGGCAGCGCTTCCTCTATTTCAACGCAGGCTGGTTCTTCCACGAAAGCCCGCGCGCCTTCGGCAACCGCTTTCTCGCCTGGGCCAGGGAGATCCGCGCCAACCCGCCTGAAGAACTGGTCTGCCAGGAGCTTTACCCCTGGCTTGACCAGATCACCCTGCCACTGGTCATCCATTCCTACGGCGGCGGCAGACCCGGTGCGGAACTGACACCCCTCGACGGCAGCGCCACCTGTCACTACCGGACCCTGCCCCTCCTTTACGCCCGCGAAAGCGACCGGGCTGTCGAAGTGCTGACCGACATCGCCGCCGACCCCGACCTCCGCCCCGCCCTGCGCCAATGGGGGGCCTTCAAAAGGATGGTGATCCAAGGCGAGGGCGCAAAGGCCAGGGCGCTGTTCGACCGCGAGAACCTGCCCCGCCGCGAGCAGATGATCCGCAACACGCTGAAACGCGAAGGCCTCTGGGTGCGTTAGGTAGGGTGGGCGATATCGCCCACCCTACGCTTGCCCTCACATCTCCAGCGTCACCACCGGCCACAAGGACAGCACCAGCAGCCCCGCCATCGTCCAGTTGAACGCCCGCAGCCGCCCCGGCCCGTCCAGCCAGCGCCGCACCGCCTGTCCCGCCCCGGCCCAGACCGACACCGAGGGCAGGTTGACCAGCGCAAAGACCCCCGCCACCGCCGCATAGGCCAGCGCCGAAGGCTCGACCACATAGGCCGAGACCGCCCCCAGCGCCATCGCCCAGGCCTTCGGGTTCACCCATTGGAACGCCGCCGCCTGCAGGAACGTCATCGGCGCCGCCTTCGCCCGCCCCTCACCCGGAGCCCCCGCCTGCGCGATCTTCCAGGCCAGCCACAGCATATAGGCCACCGACGCGACCTTCAGCCCCAGCAGCGCCGGCGGCCAGGCCTTGAACACCCCCGCCAGCCCCAGCCCGACCAGGAAGACCATCAGCGCATGGCCCAGGCTGATCCCCAGCATGTGTGGCACGGTCCGACGAAAGCCGAAGTTCACGCCGCTGGCCAGAAGCATCATGTTGTTCGGCCCCGGCGTAACCGAGGTGACGAAGGCAAAGCCCAGGAGGGCAAGGAAAAGCTCATTTGTCATGGCGCAATCATGCGGCGTCACGGGTGGCTTTTGATTGCAATTTCCTGCCTTCGCGCGATAGTTTCGCAACAAATGACGAAACTTGACGACATAGACCACCGGATATTGCGTGAGCTGACGCGCGACGCCCGCCAGCCGAACCTTGCGCTGGCCGACCGGGTGGGCCTGTCACCCTCGGCCTGCCTGCGCCGGGTGCAGGCGCTGGAACGGGCCGGCGTCATCCGGTCCTATCGCGCCGTCCTTGACCCCGAAAAGCTGGGCATCGGCTTTGTCGCCTATGTCACCGTGGGCCTCGGCACCCATACCAAGGCCGCGCAGGAGGCTTTCGAACGCGCCGTCTCTCGCGCGCCGGAAGTGCGAGAGTGTCACAACATCACCGGCACCGTCGAATACCTGCTGCGGATCGAGACAGCCGACCTGGCCGCCTACAAGCATTGGCATACCGAGATCCTCGGCACCCTGCCGCAGGTCCGCGCGATCACCACCTTCGTCGTGATGGGCAGCCCCAAGGACGACCGCGCCTAGGCCAGCAGCCGGTCCAGCCCCTCGGCTGCGGCAAAGTCAGCCCCGGTCAGCCCGCCCGCATCATGCGTGGTCCACGTCACGCGGACATAGCCCCAGCCAAGGCAGATGTCCGGGTGATGCCCGATCTTCTCGGCGTGCCAGGCCACCAGGTTCGCCAGTTGGACCGGCTTGGCAAAGCCCTTGAACGCAAAGCTGCGGGTCAGCGTCCCGGCCGCTGCATCCAGCACCCAATCCCCCTGCAGGCCCTTCATCCGCGTGCCACACGCGTCCGCATCCAGCCGCTCCATCACGCCGTCTCCTGCTTCGGTGGATATTTCGGCGCATGCAGCCCCAGCTTCCGCGCCTTTGCCACATCGGCAAGCAGGTCCCGCTCGGCCGCCGCGAACAGGTCGTCCATCCGCTCGATCACGAAATAGACCGGCTGGTGGATGTCGATCCGGTAGGGCGTGCGCAGGATGTCGATCACGTCAAAGGGCCGCAACTCCGGCTGCCCCGCGCCCTGCCCCACAGCCCACAGCAGTTCAGAAGGCGAAGACGCCAGGCCCGAGCCCAGCGTCTTCGTCTCGCCGCCCTCCACCGTCAGCCCGAATTCGATGGAGAACCAGTAAAGCCGGATCAGCCAGGCGTAATCCTCTTTCGCGCAAGCCATGCCCGCCCGACCGATAGCCTGGCTGAAGCCGGCAAAGCGTGGATCGGTCAGCAGGGGCGTGTGCCCGAAGATCTCGTGAAAGATGTCCGGCTCCTCGATGTAGTCGAAGTCCTTGCGGCTGCGGATGAAGCTTGCCGCCGGAAAAGACCGTTCTGCCAGCATCGCAAAGAACCGCCCGAAGGAAATCAGCGCCGGAACCGGCACCACCTGCCAGCCGGTCAACGCGCGCAGCTTCCGCGACAGGTCCGGGCATTGCGGCACCCGGTCCCGCGGCATGTCCAGCACCTCAAGCCCCCGCAGGTACGGTTCCGCCGCATGGCGCTGCACCATCGGCAACTGCCGGGCGACGAGGTCCCGCCAGACGGCATCCTCCTCCGCCGTATAGTCGATGAACCCCGCCGCATCCGGCGTCTTGGCGGCATAGCTTGTCATGGGCGGCCTCGTTCTTGCCTCCCTTCCAGTTTGCCGCGTCCTGCCGGAATCACATTTCTTTTTGCGTGACCTATGCGATAATCGGGGCATGCCATTCCATGAAGTCGCCCGAATATGAAACCTGATTTCCCACTCGACGACGCAGACCGCCGCATCCTGACGGCGCTCCAGCGCGACAGCACCCTCTCGGTGCAGGCCCTGGCCGAGATCGCGGGCATGTCCCCCTCGCCCTGCTGGCGCCGCGTCAAGTCCCTGCGCGATGCGGGCGTCATCCGGGCCGAGGTCGCCCTTCTGGACCGTCGCCGCGTCGGCATGCCGGTCCTCGCCTACATCCACCTGTCCCTGATCGACCATTCGGAAGCCACCATCCGCAAACTTGACGACTTCATCCAAAGGCAGGACCGCATCGTCGAATCCGCCACCATCACCGGGGCCGACGATTACATGATCAAGGTCATGGCCCGCGACCCCGAGGATCTGGAGCGCTTCCTGATGCACGACCTGCTGGCGCTTGGCGTCGTCCGCTCCTCCACCACCCACTTCGTCCTGCGCCAGACCAAGTACACCACCGCGGTTCCGCTGGATTGACAACCGGTCGAAACCCGGCACCCTGACGAAAAAGGGGGGACAGGAATGACCGTCTGCTACACCACCGACCGGATGCTGCATTTCGGCGATTGCGACATCTCGGGCACCGCCTATTACCCGGCCTACCTCAACATCCTGAACGGCGTGGTCGAAGAGTTCTGGGCCCATATCGGCTGGCCCTGGCATGAGATCATCTGGAACGAACGCTGGGGCACGCCCACCGTCCACCTGTCCTGCGACTTCTCGAAACCGTCGTTCTTCGGCGACAAGCTGACCTTCCGGCTGTCCATCCTGAAGGTCGGCAAATCCTCGGTCCGCCTGCACCACACCATCCATTGTGGCGAGGAACACCGCTGGTCGGTGGAACAGGTCCTTGCGGCGTCCTGGCTGGACAAGCACACGTCGATGCCCTGGCCAGAGGCGGTCAAGGCCAAGCTGGAAAGCCTGATGACCCCGCCCGAACCCGCCCCGACCCCGGACCGCCGCGCCGTGGGTGCGCCGACCAGCGACACCCCCGACTAGGACGCCGCCCGCGCGGTATGCTCGGCATTGCCCAGAAGCAGGCTGGTGCCGGAATAGATGTCGCCCGTCATCTGCAGCGCCAGCCGTTCCGCGTCGCGCTTGCGGACCCCGTCGGCGATCTCGGCAATCTCGTCGGGGTCCACGCCCAGCACCTCCAGCACCTCGCCGCCCAGCGCCAGGGCCGAGTGGAAGACCTCGCGCATCTGGTGGTCCACGCCCTCCTTGATCAGGTCCAGCGCATGTGCCCGGTCAAAGGCCCGCGCCAGCACCGCCGCGTTCGGGAACTCATGCTTCACCAGCCGGGCGATCCGCGTCGTCACCTCCTTGCGGTCGGTGGCGATGATCACCGCCCGCGCCGTGCCCGCCCCGGCGGCCTGCAGGATGTCCAGCCGCGTGCCATCCCCGAACCAGACCTTGAAGCCGAACCGCTCTGCCGCGCGGATCATCTCGGGGTCGTCGTCGATGATGGTGATCGAACATTTCCGCGCCAGAAGCGGCTGGCTGGCGATCTGGCCAAAGCGCCCGAAGCCGATGATCAGCACGCTGCCGGACAAGCCGTCCGGCGCCTCCATTCCCTCCAGCGACACCACCGCCTCGGGCCGAAGCCGGTCATGCAGGATCACCATCAGCGGCGTCAGCGCCATCGAGACGATGATGACCGCGTTCAGGATCGCGTTTTCCTCCAGCGACAAAAGCCCCACCGCCAGCGCCGCAGAATACAGCACAAAGGCGAACTCACCCCCCTGCGCCATCAGCACGGTCCGCTCCAGCGCCTCGGCATGGCTGGCCCGGTAGACCCGCGCAATCCCGTAGATGATCGCCGATTTCAGCAGCATCAGCGCCGCCACCGAAACGGCGACCAGCCCCCAGTTCGCCGCGATCACCGACAGATCCAGCGCCATCCCCACCGCCAGGAAAAAGAGGCCCAGAAGGATGCCCCGGAACGGCTCCACATCCGCCTCAAGCTGGTGACGAAAGCTCGATTCCGACAGAAGGACGCCCGCGAGGAAGGCACCCATGGCGGCCGACAACCCGCCAAGCTGCAACCACAGAGCCGATCCCAGCACCACCAGCAACGCCGCCGCCGTCATCACCTCCCGCGCGCGGGACGCCGCCAGCAGACGGAACATCGGGTTCAAAAGATAAAGCCCCGCCACCACCAGCGCGACGATGGCCCCCAGCCCGATCCCCACGCCCATCAGCCGGTCGGCCAGCGTCACATCCTCGCCCCCCGGGGCCAGAAACGCGACCAGCGCCAGCAAGGGCACGATGGCCAGGTCTTCCAGAAGCAGGATCGACACGATCCGCTGCCCCTTGGGCGCGCTGATGTCCCCCCTCTCCTGCAACATCTGCATCACGATGGCGGTCGAGGTCAGCGTGAACCCCGCGCCCGCGATCAGCGACCCGGCATAGGGATAGCCCAAGGCAAAGCCCACCAGGCTCAGCACCGCGATGCAGACCAGTACCTGCGTCAGCCCCAGCCCGAAGATGTCGCGCCGCATCGCCCAAAGCTTTGACGGCTCCATCTCCAGCCCGATGATGAACAGGAACATGACGACGCCAAGTTCGGCCACATGCAGGATTGCCATGGGGTCCGCGAACAGCCCCAGACCGAAAGGCCCGATGGCCAGCCCGGCGGCCAGATATCCCAGCACCGACCCAAGGCCGATCCGCTTGAACACCGGCACCGCGACGACCGCCGCACCCAGAAGCGTCACGACCGAGACCAGATCAACGCCCGCCGATTCTGCCGCCATACCGTCCCCTCCGTGCCGAAGTCACACGCTCACCCGCCCCGCAACCGGGCGCAACCGGTAAAACCGCCGTAGGTCGGGCTTCAGCCCGACGCCCCCTGCACCCGGCCTCTCAGCCCGCGAAAACGTTCGCCAGGTCCGCGAACCCCTTCACTTCGATGGGGTTGCTGGACGGGTCCCGAAAGAACATCGTCCACTGTTCCCCCGGCTGGCCCTGGAACCGGACCTGCGGCGGCAGGACGAACGCTACACCGGCCGCCGTCAGCCGGTCGGCCAGCGCCTGCCAGTCGGGCAGATGCAGCACCAGTCCCAGATGCGGCATCGGGACCATGTGGTCGCCGACCTTGCCCGTGTCCGTCGTGGCAAACGGTGTCCCAAGATGCAGGCTGATCTGGTGGCCAAAGAAATCGAAATCGACCCAGGTCTCCGTGCTGCGCCCTTCGCGGCAACCCAGAACCCCGCCATAGAAGGCGCGGGCCTCGTCCAGGCTGGTGACGTGATAGGCCAGGTGGAAAGGGGTCAGCATCGCGGCACGCTCCGGGGTCAGGCAGGGGCGATCCAAGCACGGAAAGCCCGGAAACCGCAACAATCCTTCCCCTGCATGCGGCTGGCAAGGATGAAAATTCCGTAAATGTCCGCGACCAAGCCATTGTTTTCCTTATCTCGGCCAAGCCTGACCACCGTGGACATCCCCCCGTTGCCAGCCGGTCCGTTCCCCCCTACCCTTCCCCCAAAACAAGGGAGGACGACCCATGACAGACAGACCCCTCGGCTTCGAGACGCTTGCCATCCACGCCGGCGCCGACCCCGACCCCGCGACCGGGGCCCGGCAGGTCCCGATCTACCAGACCACCGCCTACGTCTTCCGCGACGCCGACCACGCCGCCAAGCTCTTCAACCTGCAAGAGGTGGGCTACATCTATTCCCGCCTGACGAACCCGACCGTCTCGGCGCTGGCGAACCGTGTCGTGGCGCTGGAAGGCGGGGCGGGCGGCATCGCCTGTTCCTCGGGCCACGCCGCGCAGATCATGGCGCTCTTTCCGCTGATGCAGCCGGGGCGAAATGTTGTCGCGTCCACGCGGCTTTACGGCGGCACGATCCAGCAGTTTTCCAACACGATCCGCAAGTTCGGCTGGTCGGCCAAGTTCGTCGACTTCGACGACCCGAAGGCCATCGAGGCCGCCATCGACGCCGACACCCGGGCGCTATTCTGCGAAACGATCTGCAACCCCGGCGGCGCGCTCTCCGACCTGCCTGCCATCGCCCGCGTCGCAAACCAGGCGCATATCCCGCTGATCGTCGACAACACGACCGCCAGCCCCTACCTCTGCCGCCCGATCGAGCATGGCGCGACCCTCGTCGTCCACTCGGCCACCAAGTACCTGACCGGCAACGGCACCGTGACCGGCGGGATCGTGGTCGACTCGGGCAAGTTCGACTGGTCGAAGGACGACAAGTTCCCCTCGCTTTCCCAGCCCGAGCCCGCCTACCACGGCCTTGTCTTCCACCCGACGCTCGGCAACATGGCCTTCACCTTCCACTCCATCGCCATTGGCCTGCGCGACCTGGGGATGACCATGAACCCACAAGGCGCCCACTACACGCTGATGGGGATCGAGACGCTGGCGCTGCGGATGGAGCGGCACGTGCAGAACGCTCAGATCGTCGCCGACTGGCTGGAGCAGGACCCCCGGATCAGCAAGGTCACCTACCCCGGCCTCAAGTCCTCGCCCTATCACAACATGGCGAAGATGATCACACCCAAGGGTCCCGGCGCGCTTTTCACTTTCAGCGTCAAGGGCGGCTATGAGGCCTGCGTCAAGCTGATCGACAACGTCAAGCTGTTTTCCCACGTCGCGAACCTGGGCGATACGCGGTCGCTGATCATTCATCCGGCCTCGACCACACACCGGCAGTTGACCGAAGATGCCCAGGTCAAGGCGGGTGCGGCGCCGGATTCGGTCCGCGTCTCGATCGGGATCGAGGATGTGCGGGACATCATCGCCGATCTTGATCAGGCGCTGGCCAAGGCGACAGCCTGAGTCGGACCCGCCGCCTGTCCGTCCTACGGGGCGCCAAGCGGCGGGGCCACGAACATTCCCTTCGGCAGCGGGTCGAGCCAGGCAATTCCGGCCCGCGCGGAAACCGGCTCGCCCGGTTTCCAGTCCAGGCTAAGCTGCATCGGACGGCAGATCTTGCCCACCGCGTCCGAGGCGCAGGCCTCGGCCACCGTCGCCAGCATGGCCAGAAGAGCAGCTTCGGGGCTGGCCGTGCCCTCGGCCCCGGCTTCGAGATCCAGGCGCACGGTGTCCGACCGAAGGACATGCGCGGCCAGGTCGGGAAGTTCGGCCCCCTCATCCTTCAGCCGGAAGACCAGCTCGATCTGGAACAGCGCAGTGCCCTGCACAAGGTCGACGCTGCCCTCGACCACCCGGGCCGATTGCACAGCACAGTCCTGGACCAACGTCTTCTGCAGTACCGGGCACAGCTTTTCGGCCACTTTCGGCGCACGGATGTCGGCCAGGACTTGCAGGAAAGCCGGCTCGGGCAGCTTTTCGCCCTCGGCCAGTAGGTCGGCCAGGTTCGCCTGGCGCTGCATGCGGACCACGCGGTCGGGCGCGAAACGGTCTTGCGCAAGATAGGCCCGCACTTCGTCCTGACGGACCAGTCCCCCGGTCGGCGAGATAAGCCAGTTCTGCCGCACGGGCGCAGGGCCGGCGTCGGCAGCGGCAACGGGTTCGACCGTCGCCGAATTGGGCAGCGACTGCCAATACTGCCAGCCCGCCGCGCCAAAGCCCACGGCCATCAAGAGGACGCCGGTTCCGATCAGCAGCCGCAGCATCAGAACTGCACCCCTTGACGAAGGTTCGCAAGATCGCCGAACGCAAAGCTCGTCGCGATGGCCCGGACCCGCGCTGCGAAATCCTCGCCCTCGGCGACCTGGCCCTCGATCTCGACATAAGTGTCCTGCGTCATGCGGATGCGCGCGCCCTGGATCGACGCATAGACGGCCTTTGGCTCCGCTGCGCCCGGCTGCGGCCCGACGACCGATATCGTGCCCCCGAAGCCTGCCCGTGAGACATCGGCCATGACCCCGAAACTGTCGCGGAACCAGGTGTTGTAGGCAGCGATGCTGTCCTGCATGGCGACAAACTTCACTTCCGCCTCGGCCTTGTACGACGCAGGACCGTCCGACAGCACCTCGAAGAACCTGTGTCCGGGGTTCAAGGCATAGGCGGGCTGGATGCCGCAGGCCGTCAGCGCCGCTGCGGGCAGGACCTCGACCGGAACGACAGGGTCCAGGTTTGCGACCCCGGCATGCGTCCCGCCCAAGAGGACCACCCGCTCGATCCGGGCGCCGGGCGCAAGGTGGATGTTCCATATCCGGTTTCGCACGAAGCTTTCCAGCACCAGGTAGACTGGTGCCCGCGTCTCGGTCACGGCGACATCGTAGACCTCGTAGGCCAGTTCCGCCGACGGCCTGACATCGACTGCGCCCGCTTTGCGATAGCGGTTGACGAAAACCTGCACCGCCGCAGCAAGGTCGCTGTCGTTGTAGGCCAGGATGGGCAGGTCCAGTCCGGTTCGTCCGGCGGTGACATGGCCCACGGTGGTCCCCTCAAGCGGAGGCGTCAACCGGCAGCCGGAAATCGGGCGGATCGTCATCAGTTCCGCCGGAGCGCCCGAGCCGACCCGTGTGGTGTAATTGTCGATGACATCCCTGATGAAGACCGGCCGGTTGCCCGCTGCCGCCGCGATCGGGCCCGTGACTTCCAGACCGTCGGGACCATCGCTCAGGAAGTCGGCGGGAGTCTCGCCCGACCCGGTGCGTCGGCTGGTGAACTCGCCGATCGTGGTGCCGTCCATGGCATCCAGCACTGCGGCCGGAAGAATCCCCTCGAACGCGCGAGGGCCAAGCGTGACCAGCAGCGTGGCGCCAAGCATGACGGCACCGACGATCAACAAACTGATCGGTCCGCGGATCATGGGGAACTGCTCCTGCCTTCTTCTCTTGGCGCCAATCTGCCCGGCGACTTGGGCCAAATCATGACGGAATCCGGCGGAATCCTTGCGAATCCCGCCGGTTGCCGCTTAACTTAATCGGCGATTTCCCAGGTCACTGACACATTCGCGATCAGTCCCAGCTCGCCCCCCACCACCGGCACCGGCGAGGCCGAGACCGCATCGCGGTACATCGGCGCCGGATCGGTCATCGCGCCCGCATCGCTGATCGACACCACCTGCCCCAACTTTACTCCGGCAGCGGAAGCCAGGAGTTCGGCCTTGTCGCGGGCATCGGCCACCGCCTCCTTCCTGGCCTCTTTGTAGGCAGGGTCAGGGTCGGCCAGGCCGAAGGTCATGCCGTTCAGCGTGTTGGCCCCGTCGGCGACGGCCGCATCCAGGACCGCCCCCGTCGTGTCCAGCGCGCGGACCCGCACGGTCAGCATGTTCGACGCGACATAGCCCGAGATCGTCGGGGTCGAACTGTCATAGCCCGTCCAGTTCGGGTTGATCGACAGGTTCGAGGTCTGCATGTCCCGGGCCTCGACGCCGGAAGCGGTCAGGCGTGCGATCACCGCATCGGTGGCCTTGGAATTCTCGGCCAGGGCTTCGGCGGCGGTGGCGCCTTGGGTGGTCACGCCGATCATCAGCGTCGCCATGTCGGGCGCGGCCTCGACGGTGCCAGTGCCGGTCACGCTGATGGTGCGCGACAGGTCCTCGGCCAGGACAGGGGCGGCCAGCGGCAGGGCAAGCGCGGTGGACAGGATCAGGGCAGACAGAACACGCATGAGGGTCTCCTTCGGTTTACGTGACATTTCGCAGTTGTGACGCGCGCCGCAACGACTTCCTTGGCCCTTTTCCTTCCCTTCGGCGAAAAGCTGCTTTAAACCTGCGCGCAACAGCTGGGGCACGTTCCAGCACCTTTAGAAACCGTGCTAGACCCGCGACATGAAACCCACATTTGCACTTGACCTGACGCGCGAGACCATCGGTCTCTTGCACCGGACGCCAAAAGGCTGGCTGTCGATCGGCGAGGTTGCGTTCGACGCACCCGATCTGCCCGAAGCGATGGACTACCTGCGCAAGACCGCGCTTGGCCTTTCGCCCCTGGGTGTTGCGACCAAGCTGATCCTGCCGAACAGCCAGATTCTCTACACCGACGTCACAGCCCCCGGCCCCAGCCGCGAGGACAAGCGCCGCCAGATCGCCACCGCTCTGGAGGGCCGCACGCCCTATGCCGTCGAGGATCTGGTCTTCGACTGGTCCGGCAAGGGCGCGACCGTCAAGGTCGCCGTGATCGCCAGGGAGACCCTGGAACAGGCCGAGGGCTTTGCCGTTGAGCATCGGCTGAACCCGGTCTCCTTTGTCGCAATCCCGGAAGATGGCGCTTTCGTCGGCGAGCCCTGGTTCGGCCCCACCGCCGCGGCGACCTCGATCCTGGCCGAGGATGAGACGGTCGACCGCGACCGCGAGCCGGTCTCGATCCTGCACCGCGAACTCCCCAAGGCCGAACCCGCTGTGGCTGCGTCCGTCGACAAGCCCGAGCCTGCGCCCGCCGTTGTGGCCGCCCCGGCCGACGACGATCTCCCCGGTCTTGCCGATGCCCTGAACTCCGACCTGCCGGAAGAGGTCACGACCCCGATCGCTGCACCGGCCAACCCGCCTGCGACCCCGCCTTCCCTTGATCCGGTCGAGGACCTGATCGACGAAGCGTCCGCTCTTGAACCCGAGGCGACACTGTCCCGCGAAGCCGCAACCGAACCGGTCGCCGCCGCCCGGGACCCAGAACCTGCCGCGCCCGCGTCAGCCCCTGCGCCCATAGCCCCTGTGGCAGCACAGCCCGTGATCGAGGTCGAAGAGGCACCCTTCGCCCATGTGACCGACACCTCCGCTTTCCCGGAAGGTGACGGCTTGCCCGCAGCTGCGCGGAAGATGGCGGTCGATCACATCGAGGACGACATTCCTCCCGCTCCGCCCTCGGCCGCGATGGTGGCCTTCGCCAGCCGCCGTGGCGCCGCCGCCGACAGCGCCGTTCGGCCCATGGACGGGGTGACGCGCAGTGTCACCGCGGCCGGCACGGCGAAACCCGCGCCGGCGGCACGACCGTCCACCGGCAAGGCCTTCTCGGGGCTTGTCACCGCCCCGTCGATTCCCGGCACCCGCGCCAAGCCAAAACTCAAGGGCAGCGACATCCCGCGCCCCGCAATCGGCGGCCCCACCACCGTAAAGTCGCCCGCCCGTCCCGGCGGGACTTTCGGCACGGTCGCTCCCGCAAAGAAGCGGACCGGGACCGTCTTCATGGTGATGGTTGCGCTTCTCCTGCTGTTCCTCGCCCTTGTTGCTGCCTGGGCCTCGTATTTCGTCGGCGGAAACGGAGCCCCGACCGAAGAGACCACCGCCACGACCCAGGTTGTGCCGGGCGTCGACGACGAGATGCTGGCCGACATGCAGGACCCCGAAGGGATGACCGATCCCATCCCCGAGGCGGAAGGCGTCGCCGCAGCCAGTGTCGAAGAGCTTGCAACGGAAAGCCTGCCAGTGAACATCGGCGGCGAAGACACCAGCGCTGACCTCGCCGGGGTCGGGCCGGTGGACGCAGCAGCCGAAGACCTGGCTTCGGCGGCTGCTGTCCAAGACCCGACGACTGAGCCCGTCGCCGAAACCGAAGAGCAGATTGCCGAGGTTGCCGCCGCGCCTGCACCCGAACCGGCTCCGGCAACGGTGGTGGCCACCGACGTCTCCGCCGCATCTGCCCCGGTCGAGGATCAGGACGAGATCTTCCTGTCCGCGATGGATGCACCGCCCCCGGCCCTGGACGCGTTGGCCCTGCCGGCGCTGGCCGTGGCCCGGGATGTGCTGCCCGATCCCGTCATGCCACCGCCGGCACCGGGGACCGTCTACCAGTTCGACGCGAACGGCCTGTTGAAAGCGACGCCCGACGGGATCATGAGCCCGGAAGGCGTGTTCCTGATCGCCGGGAAACCGCCCCTGCTCCCGCCCGCCCGCAGCGACGCAGCAACGGCCGCCGCCCTGGCGGCCGCACCCGTTGTTGCGGCACCCGAGGCGTCTCCCGACGCCGCGCCTGCTCCCACGTCGCCCTCCGATGCCTCGCTGGTCACTGCCGGTGAAGCCGACCCGGCGGTCGAGCTTCCGCCCGCCGACCCTGCGATGGCTGGCTTCCGCCCGCGCCCAAGGCCCGAGGGTCTGGCCCCGGACGCGCCCGACGATGCCGCCCTGACGCCGGTGAGCGCAACCGAATTTGCGACCCTTCGCCCCCTGCCGCGCCCCGCCAACGTTGCGGCCGCAGCTGCGGCCGCCGCCTCGACCCAGACACCTGACCTCGGCGCACAGGCTGCCTCGTTGACTGCCCAAGCCGAAGCAAAGCTGGCCGAGGCCGCCGCGCTGGAGGCCCAGAACCCGTCGATCGTCGCCATCTCGATGCGGCCCGCCTCGCGTCCGAACGACTTCTCCGGCGCTGTCGAGGCCGCCGTGGCCGCTGCCGTGCGCGAGCCTGCCCCCCAACCCGAGGTCGAGCTTGCCGCCGCCGCGCCAGCGGTGGAGGCCAAGCCCGAAGAGCTGGACGAGTTGGACGAGCCCGAGCCAGCGCGCGCTGCGCCCTCGATCCCGACCAAGGCCAGCGTCGCAAAACAGGCGACCTTCGCGAACGCGATCAATCTGTCGAAGATCAACCTGATCGGCACCTATGGCACCGACTCGCGTCGCTACGCTCTGGTCCGGCAGTCGAACGGGAAATACAAGAAGGTGAAGGTTGGCGACAAGATCGACGGCGGCACCATCAAGGCGATCACCGAGACCGAGGTCCGCTACCAGAAGGGTGGGCGGCTGATCAGCCTGAAGATGCCGAAGGCCTGACCCTGTCCACGCGGGTCAGGGTTGACGGTCCCTGCAAGATCAAAGACTTGACTGTGGACCTTAACCCTCTGGCAACGTGTTTCGCGCCTGCTTGTCTCCTCGCGCCCGGATAGCGACGAGAAGACGAAGTCGCACGAGGAGCTTTCCTCAGCCGGCAGCCACCCCGGCCTCGGCGAAGGTCAGCATCCCGGAATGGCAGGCGACGGCCCCCTGCACCACACCGATTGCCAGCGCCGCACCGGACCCTTCACCCAGCCGCAGGCCCAGCGACAAAAGTGGTTCCTTCCCCAGCTTCTCCAGCAGGCGGGCATGGGCACCCTCGGCGCTTTGGTGGCCCGCGATGCAGTGGTCCAAGGCCCCCGGCGCGGCCTTCTCCAGCACGGCGGCAGCGGCGCAGGAGATGAAGCCGTCCAGGATCACCGGCACCTGGCCCATCCGCGCGCCAAGGTAGGCCCCGGTCATCGCCGCGATCTCGCGCCCGCCAAGGCAGCGCAGGACCTGAAGCGGATCACCCAAGAGCGCCTTGTGCCGTTCGAGCCCCGCCGCAACGGCAGCTTCCTTGCGGCGCAGGCCGTCATCGTCCACGCCTGTCCCGCGCCCCGCCCAGCCGACGCCGCCATAAAGCGCGGTGGCAATGGCGGCGGCGGCGGTGGTGTTGCCGATGCCCATCTCGCCCGCGATGAAAAGGTCGGCCTCAAGGTTCACCGCCTCATAGCCCTTGCGCATGGCGTCGATGACCTCATCCTCGGTCATCGCGGGGGCCTCGGTGAAATCGGCGGTCGGGGTGTCCAGATCAAGCGGATGGACATCCAGCTTGGCCCCGAACGCATGCGCCAGCTGGTTGATCGCCGCCCCGCCGTGGGCGAAGTTCGCCACCATCTGCGCGGTGACTTCGGCCGGGAACGCCGAGACGCCCTTGGCCGTAACCCCATGATTGCCCGCAAAGATCACGATCTGAGGCCTTTCGGCGGTGGGCTTTGCAGTCCCCTGCCAGCCGCCCATCCAGATCGCCACCTTCTCCAGCCGCCCCAGCGCGCCCGGCGGTTTGGTCAGCTGTCCGTTCCGCGCCTCGGCCGCCGAGATGGCCACGGCGTCGGGTGCCGGAAGCTTCGCCAGCATCGCACGGACATCGGCAAGGGTCTGGAACGGCATCGTCTTCTCCGGATTGCACCTTATCGCATCTGGGGCTACCCCAAGGTCCACATGAACGCCAGCCGGGATAAGCCGCTTTGACCCCAATCCGCGACATCGCCATTCGGCTGCCCAGCGACCTTTTGTCGGCCTTTGCGCTGCTGTCGCGGCTGCCGTTGCCGAACCACCACGGCACCGGGGCCGCCTCGGCCTGGGCCTGGCCCCTGGTCGGCGCAGTGCTGGGGGCGCTTGGGGCGGCCCTGGCCAGCGCGGCGTTGTGGCTGGGGGTGACGCCGGGGGTTACGGCGGCGCTGGTACTGGCGCTGTCCGCAATGCTGACCGGCGGCCTGCACGAGGACGGGCTTTCCGACACGGCGGACGGGCTTTACGGCGGCTGGACCAAGGCGCGTCGGCTGGAGATCATGAAGGACAGCCGGGTCGGAAGTTACGGAGTGCTGGCGCTGGTCCTGGTCACGCTGGCCCGCTGGTCGGCCCTGACAGCAGTGCTGGTCTACGGCCAGAACGGGGGCGGGCTCTGGGCCGCGCTGATTGCCACGGGTGCCCTGTCCCGCGCGCCGATGGCGCTGGTGATGGCGCTGTTGCCCAATGCCCGTGGCGAGGGTTTGAGCCATGCCACCGGGCGGCCAAGTGCCGCGACCGCACTGGCGGCGCTGCTGATCGCCCTGGCGATTGCCGTGGCCCTGACCGGCTGGACGGCGGTTTCGCTGGGCTTCGCAGCCTTGGGCGCGGCGATCCTTCTGGCGTTCATTGCCCTGAGGAAGATCGGCGGGCAGACCGGCGACATCCTTGGCGCCTCGCAGCAACTGGCCGAGGTGGCCTGCCTCGCGGTTCTGTCCGCCCGCGCGGGCTAGGCCTGCACCGGCGCACCGCTGAACCTCTGGCCTTTGCGCCCCGCCCGCGATACATGGGCGCGCAGAGCTTGCGAGGCACCCAATGTCCGACTTTTCCGACGCCATCTCCTCGACCGAAGAGATCATCGAAGACGCCCGCAACGGGCGGATGTTCATCCTCGTGGATCATGAGGACCGCGAGAACGAAGGCGACCTGGTGATCCCGGCGCAGATGTGCACGCCTTCGGCGATCAACTTCATGGCAACGCACGGGCGCGGGCTGATCTGCCTGGCGCTGCCGGGTGCGCGGATCGACGCGCTGGGGCTGCCCTTGATGAGCCCGAAGAACTCCAGCCGTCATGAAACCGCCTTCACGCTGTCGATCGAGGCGCGCGAAGGGGTGACGACCGGGATTTCGGCGGCCGATCGGGCGCGGACGGTGTCGGTGGCCATCGACCCGACGAAGGGCGGGGCGGACATTGCGACTCCCGGGCATATCTTCCCGTTGAAGGCGCGGGACGGCGGCGTTCTGGTCCGCGCCGGGCATACCGAAGCGGCGGTGGACGTCAGCCGCCTGGCGGGGCTGAACCCCTCGGGCGTGATCTGCGAGATCATGAATGACGACGGCACGATGGCCCGCCTGCCCGACCTGATTTCCTTCGCGCAAAAGCACGGCCTGAAGATCGGCACGATCAGCGACCTGATCGCCTACCGCCGCCGCCACGACAACCTGATCACCGAAAAGGCGGTCAAGGCGGTGCAGTCCGTTCATGGCGGCGACTGGCTGATGCGGGTCTTCGCCGACGAGACCCACGGTGACGAGCATATCGTCCTGTCGAAGGGCGATCTGGCGGCCCCCGGCCCGGTGCTGGTTCGGGTCCACGCGCTGAACCCGTTGGAGGATGTGCTGGGCGTCGGTGGCGGCGGCGAGTTGCCCCAGGCCATGCGGCTTATCGCGGCCGAAGGGCGCGGCGTTGTCGTCCTGTTGCGCGACACGACGATGAAGATGGTCGCTCCGGGCGAACATTCGCCGCAGACTCTGCGCCAGTACGGTCTTGGCGCGCAGATCCTGTCGACGCTGGGCCTGTCGGCGATCACCCTGGTGACGAACTCTGCCGCACCACGGTTCGTCGGCCTGGACGCCTATGGCCTGACCATCGCGGGCACCCGCGCGATCAAGGAGTAAGTCATGGCCACCGCCGAGACGCATTACACGCTGCCCCTGCCCAGCTTCGACAAGCCGGTGAAGCTTCTGATCGTCGTCGCACCCTACTACAAGGACATCGCCGACAACCTGGTCGCGGGCGCGCGGTCCGTGGGAACTGCCTGCGGGGCCGAGGTGGACCTGGTCGAAGTGCCGGGCGCGCTGGAGATCCCCTCGGCCATCGCGATGGCGCAGCGGCTGGCGGAGTATGACTGCTTCGTGGCCCTGGGCTGCGTGATCCGGGGCGAGACGACACATTACGACACGGTCTGCAATGACAGCTCCCGCGCGATCAGCCTTCTGGGCCTGCAGGGCGTCTGCATCGGCAACGGCATCCTGACGGTGGAAAACCGCGCTCAGGCCGAAGTTCGGGCGGACCCGGCGGGGCAGAACAAGGGTGGCGGTGCCGCAGCGGCGGCCTTGCATCTGGTCGCCTTGTCGCGCAAATGGGCCGGCAAGACCAAGGGGATCGGTTTCCGGGCATGACGACCGCCAAGCGTGACGAAAAGCGCCAGATGAAATCCGCAAGCCGGCTTTATGCCGTGCAGGCGCTGTTCCAGATGGAAAGTTCGGGCCAGACGGTGGAAGCCGTCACCCGCGAGTTCGAGACGCACCGTTTTGGCGCGACCTATGACGAGGGCGAGTTTGCCGAGGGCGACGTCGACCATTTCCGCGCCGTGGTGGCGGCTGCGGTGAACTGGCAGGCGAAGATCGACCAGCTGACCGACCGCGCGCTGGTCGCGGCCTGGCCGATCGACCGGATCGATCCGGTGCTGCGCGCTCTGTTCCGTGCGGCGGGGGCCGAGCTTGTCGACATGGTCACGCCCCCCAAGGTGGCGATCACCGAATATGTCGACGTGGCCAAGGCCTTCTTCCCCGAAGGGAAGGAACCGAAGTTCGTCAACGCCGTCCTTGATCACATGGCGCGCGAAGCCAAGCCCGAGGCCTTCTGACGCGTCAAAGGACCATATGACCTCATGACGGAGCCCGATCCATGCGCCTTCTGCCTGTCCTTGCCGTCCTTGCCATGACCGCCTGCACCGCCGAGGCCCAGGATCCGACCGGCGTCGAATGGGAGCTTCTGGCCATCGACGGCCAGGTCGTCGACATCCCCGCCACGCTGACGGTCGATGCCGAGGGCACGCTCTCGGGCAAGGCACCCTGCAACCGTTACACGGGCCGCAACCAGGCCCACCTGCCTGACCTCATGCTGGGCGGGGTGGCCGCGACCCGGATGGCCTGCGACAGGCTGCAGGACGAACAGGTCTACTTCGCCGCCCTTGCCGCCATGACCCGGCTGGAGCGGGTGGGCGACCGCACCCTGGTCCTGACCGGGCCGGACGGCCGCAGCATGGAATTCGCGCGCGAGTTGATGAGCACCCTGACCCGCTGCACCACCTGCCCGCCGAAGGGCTAGACGGCTTCGTGCCGGTCACTCACGAAAAGACCGCTGGTCTCTGTGACAAGCATCCGGCCTACCAGTTCGTCCGAGGCAAACAGACCCTGCGCGTATTTCTCGTGCCAGAGGTGATACCCGGCAATCGCATTGGCCCTGTGGACGATCGCATGGGGCTTGCCGATGACGCCATCGTAGAAGCCGCGCTCGTTGCGCGGGAAGGTCAGCGTCGGATGCAAAGTGTCCAGCCGATTGCACACGATCAGGATATGCCGGCGCGCGACATAGTCCCGGCCGGTGACCTCGACAGGAAGGAACTGGTGCACAGCGGGTTCCAGCGCCTCGATCATATCGCGCACCCCGTCGGACACGAAGGGCAGAGAATTGAGCTGGTCGAACTCTAGATGCGGAAATGTCATGAGGCTGCCACCCCTTCTTTGTGCCCGGGTCGGCACGTTGTCCGGCAGTATTGGCCGCCCCGAACTGATACGCCCGCCATCCGGCGTCGGGTCGATGAGCTGAAGCATGACGTCACCGTCGAGGGCCTTGGTGTAGGGCCGGGCCGCAAGGGATTTCGAGGCGTAGTGGCCAGATGCGATCCTGCAGCTGATCTGGATTTCCTTCCGTCACGGGCCGAACGCACAACCGCACAACGCCGCAGGGCAACCGCATTGCGACTGGCAGCACCCTGCTTAGGCAGGCAATAGGCCTGTAAATTCCCCGCCGGTTGCAGGACCTTGCCGCCTGAAACCATCCGCGCGTCGGCCGGGGCTGGACGCGGCGCCCCGCACGCTCCATATCCCGGCGGAACCCGCTTCAGACCGAAGGCCAAAATGACCAGCCGCGCCACCGTTGCCGCCTTTCTCGACCGCCCGACGGTCGCGCGCTTTCTGATCGCGGTCATCCTGGTCAATGCCGTCACCCTGGGGCTGGAGACCTTCCCTGCCGTCATGGCCCGGGCCGGGACCCTGCTGGTCGCCATTGACCGGCTGTGCCTGGGAATCTTCGTGGTCGAACTGGGGTTGCGGCTCTACGCGACGGGGCTGCGGTTCTTCCGGTCGGGGTGGAACCTCTTCGACTTCGCCATCGTCACCATCTCGCTTCTGCCAGCGGCGGGCGGGCTTTCGGTCTTGCGGGCGTTGCGCATCCTGCGGGTGCTGCGCGTGGTCTCGGCGGTGCCATCCTTGCGGCGGGTGGTCGACGGGCTGGGCCGCGCGCTGCCGGGGATGGGCTCGGTCTTCCTGCTGATCCTGCTGATCTACTACATCGCCGCCGTGATCGCGACCAAGCTTTTTGCCGCCAGTTTCCCCGACTGGTTCGGCAACCTCGGTGCCAGCGCCTATTCGCTCTTCCAGATCATGACGCTGGAAAGCTGGTCGATGGGCATCGTCCGCCCGGTGATGGAGGTCTATCCCTACGCCTGGGCCTTCTTCCTGCCCTTCATCCTGATGACGACCTTTGCGGTGATGAACCTGATCGTCGGCCTGATCGTGAACTCGATGCAGGAGGCGGCAAGCGAGGAAACCCGCGAGGAGACCCATGCCTTCGAGGAAAAGGTCCTGGCGCGACTGGCCGAGATCGAGCGCAAGCTGGACGCAAGGTAGATCCCGGCAACGGGCCCATCGCGTCCCTTCGGTCGCTCTTCGCGGCTGCCCGGCGAAGACCGACCGTCAGGGAGGGATGAGCCGCCCCTATCCCCGATTCGCGTCGAACAAGGCCGCCGCGCGGTCGAAGAACCGGGCCCGTGCTGCGGGGCCTTCCATCATGATCTCGTGCTCGGCCCCGGGGTAGAGATCAAGCTGCCCGGTGCCCCAACCCGCCATCCTCAGGTGGATCGGCGGCACGTCCACCACCTTCTCGGCCGTCCCGAGGCCGCAGATCACCGGCACTCTTGGTGCCGCAAGTGCGGACAGCGCGGCACATTCCCGCAGCCCGGCCTGCAGCCAGCCGATCGAGGGGCCGCCAAGCGCAAGCTCGGGCACCTCGACAACCTGACGGCGCATGTAATCCCACATCTCGCGGTCAGTGGTCAGCACGTTGCCCTCGAAGGGCTGGCTGGACAGGTAGGCCTGCCCCCCCGTCGTCGGCGCATAGCGATGGGCATAGCCAAGTGGTCCGGCCAGCGCCCCCACGACCGTGGCGACAGGGCGCAGCCAGGCGGCCATTGCAATCCCCCACATCGGGGCCGAGAAGACCGCCGCGCGGATCGGAAGGCCGCGCATCAAGCTGCGCAGTCCGATGCAACCGCCCATCGAATGTGCGACCAAGAAGAAGGGTTCCGGCAGTCCCGCGCGACCGGCTTCGGCCAGCATCGCATCAACGTCCTGCTGGTATTCATCGAAATCCCCGACATGGCCGGTCATCCGGTCCGGGAGCGCCCGGTCCGCCAGTCCCTGCCCGCGCCAGTCTATCGTGATCACCGAAAAGCCGCGTGCCACCAGATCGCCCGCAGCGCGCCCGTATTTCTCGACACATTCGGTGCGGCCGGGAAAGAGAAGCACCGTTCCCTTGTTCCCCGCCTTCCACCAGGCCACGCGAATCCGCGCTGCACCAGCCTGCAGCCAGAGGCAAACCGCCCCGGGCGGCCCTTCGGCCAGGTCTGCGTGGAACGGAGCCTCGGAGACCGCGCTGTCCTTCACCCCAGCACCGAGCCCAGCTTCATCGCCAGCCCCATGTTGCCGTCGACCGAAAGCTTGCCGGTCATGAACGCCATCGTCGGGTTCATCTCGCCGTCAAGGATTGCGCGGAAGACGTCGGCCTCGGCGGTCAGGGTCACATCGGCCTCGTCGTCGCCAGCGCGCACGCCTGCGGGGTCCAGCATGATCGCCCCTTCGCCGGGGATCACGAACTTGGCGACGCCGTCAAACCCGGCCGACAATTTCGCAGTTAGCGCCTTCACGGCGGCATCGATCATTTCGCTCATCACAAGTCTCCGGTTCGTGACCCTGGCACCTCTGGCAATCTGGCGCGGATCGGTTACTTTCATGTTATGGGTCTCCAGGCCGCCATTCTCAATCGTCTCGTTGCGGCACTTTTGCCGTTTTTCCTGACTTGTGCTGTCGCGTTTGCTGAAGACACCGCCAAGCTGGATGGCCTGTTCGACCGGCTCAAGTCTGCCGAAGCGGCCGAGGCAGGCCGGATCGAGACGGAAATCTGGATCGAATGGTCCAAATCCGGGTCGCCGGCGATGGACCTGCTGCTTCAGCGTGGCAAGGACGCGATGAACCTGGGCGACGCGGGTCAGGCCATCGAACATTTCACCGCCGTCATCGACCATTCCCCCGATTTTGCCGAAGCCTGGAACGCGCGGGCCACCGCCTATTACATGGCGGGCGAGTTCGGACCTTCGGTTGCCGACATCGCCAAGGTCCTGACACTGAATCCGCGGCATTTCGGGGCCTTGTCGGGACTTGCGATGATTCTGGAAGAAACCGGCAAGTCCGAACGCGCGTTGGAGGTTTACAAGGCAGCCCTCGCCATCCATCCCCATCTGCAGGGCGCGACCGAAGCGGTCGAGCGTCTGCAGATCGAGGCCGAGGGTCAGGAGCTTTAAGTCATGGACGCCCCGCGGCGGGTGACGGCGGTCCTAGGGCCGACGAACACTGGCAAGACCCATCATGCGATCGAGCGGATGCTGTCGCACCGGACGGGCGTCATCGGCCTGCCCTTGCGGCTTCTGGCGCGCGAGGTCTATGACCGCATCGTGGCCAAGGTCGGTCCGTCCGTCGTGGCACTTGTCACGGGTGAGGAACGGATCGTTCCCGACCGAACGCAATACTGGGTCTGCACGACCGAGGCGATGCCGCTAGAGATCGGGGCCGATTTCGTCGCTGTGGACGAGATCCAGCTTTGCGCCGATGCCGACCGGGGCCACGTCTTCACCGACCGCCTCCTCCGCGCCCGGGGGCTGAACGAGACGCTGTTCCTGGGCTCCGACACCATGCGGGGGGCCATTGCGGGACTGGTGCCGCATGTGACGTTCCTGAAACGCGACCGGATGTCGACGCTGAAATATGCCGGGTCGAAGAAGATCAGCCGGATGCCCGCACGGTCGGCCATCGTGGGGTTCTCGGTCGAGAACGTCTATGCGATTGCGGAACTGATCCGGCGCCAGAAGGGTGGCTGCGCCGTTGTCATGGGCGCCCTCAGCCCCCGCACCCGTAACGCCCAGGTGGCGCTGTATCAGAACGGCGACGTGGACTACCTCGTGGCGACCGACGCCATCGGCATGGGCCTCAACCTCGACATCAGCCACGTCGCCTTCTCTTCGACCGCCAAATTCGACGGTCGCCGGATGCGCGCGCTGTACCCGCAGGAACTGGCGCAGATCGCAGGCCGGGCGGGCCGCCATACCGAGGACGGGACCTTCGGCGTCACCGGCGAGGCGCGGCCCTTCGACGAGGATGTGGTCGATGCCATCGAGACCCACCGCTTTGCCCCGGTCAAGAAGCTGCACTGGCGTAACGAATCGATGGATTTCGGGTCGGCTGACCGCCTGGTCCGCAGCCTGGAGGCCCCAACCTTCAACGAATGGCTGACCCGCGCCCGGGATGCCGACGACGTTCTGGCGCTGAAGGCGCTCTCCGCCCTGCCCGAGGTGCAGGACAAGCTGACCGAACCGAAGCGCGTGCAGCTTCTGTGGGATGTCTGCCGCATCCCCGATTTCCGCTCCTCATCAGGACCCGAACACACGACACTGCTGACGCGCATCTTCGAGTTTCTGGTGGGTCGCGGCCTGGGCGGAGGCCGTATCCCAAGCGACTGGCTGGCAACTGCGATCAAGCGGATCGACAAGACCGACGGCGACATCGACACATTATCGCGCCGTTTGGCGTATATCCGCACCTGGACCTACGTCACCCAGCGGAAAAACTGGGTCGAAGACGAAACCCATTGGCGCGAGGAAACGCGCGCTGTAGAAGACCGCCTGTCGGATGCGCTGCATGCGGCGCTGACGCAACGATTTGTCGACCGGCGGACATCCGTTCTCCTCCGCCGGTTGAAGCAGAAGGAGGCTCTCGTGGCCGAAGTGAATGACAAGGGCGAAGTGACGGTCGAAGGCGAATTCGCCGGGAAACTGGAAGGCTTCCGCTTCAAGCAGGATGCCAGTGCGACGCCCGATGCCGCACGGACGCTGGCCCAGGCCGCGATCCAGGCCCTGAAGCCGGAATTCCACCTGCGCGCCGACCGCTTCTACAACGCGCCGGACACCGAGCTTGATTTCACCGAACAGGGTGGCCTCATGTGGGGCACCAACGCGGTGGGCAAGCTGGTCAAGGGCGCCGAGCCCGCAAAACCCGCAGTCGAGGCCTTCGTGGACGAAGAAGCCGGCCCCGAGGTGGTGGAAAAGGTCCGCCGCCGCCTGCAGCACTTCATCGACCGCAAGGTTGCCGCGCAGTTCGAGCCGCTCCTCAACATGTCCCGCGACGAGACGCTGACCGGCCTCGCCCGCGGTTTCGCATTCCGTCTAAGCGAGGCGATGGGCGTCCTGCCGCGCGATGCCGTCGCCAACGAAGTGAAGGAACTGGATCAAGAGGCCCGTGGTGCCCTGCGCAAGCACGGTGTGCGTTTCGGCCAGTTCACCATCTTCCTGCCCGCCCTTCTGAAACCAGCCCCCACGCGTCTGCGTCTGGTGCTGTGGTCGCTGTGGAACGGGCTGCAGGAATTCCCCGAATCTCCGCCCCCCGGTCTGGTGACGATCCCCAACGTCCAGGAAGTGCCGACGCAGCACTACACGCTGGCCGGCTACCATCCCGCCGGAACCCGCGCGATCCGCATCGACATGCTGGAACGCCTGGCCGACATCCTGCGCCAGAAGGACAGCCGCGCCGGGTTCGAGGCGACCCCCGACATGCTGTCGATCACCGGCATGACCCTAGACCAGTTCGCCGACCTGATGGCGGGCCTGGGCTACAAGGGTGAAAAGGCCGAGCGCCCGAAGGTCAAAGCCGAGACGCCGAAGGCCCCCGAGATCTCTGAGGAAGCCGCCGCAGCCATTGCGGCGGGCGTGCCGATCCCCGAAGAAGTCTCGATCCTGGCCCCGCCGCCGGAACCAGAGGCCGAACCTGCGGCACCCGAGATGGAGGCGTTCTACACCTTCACCTGGGCGCCGAAGCCCCGTCCACGCCCCGAACGCGCCCCCCGCCCCGAGCGCAAGGAAGGCGAAGCGCCCCGTGCCCCGCGTGGCGACCGCCCGCAAGGCGACCATCCGCAAGGCGACCGTCCCAAAGGAGACCGTCCGCAGGGAGACCGTCCGCGCGGCGACCGCCCCAAAGGCGACCGTCCGAAGGGCGACCGGCCGAAGGGCGACTACAAAGGCGGCAAACCGCAGCGCGACGACCGCCAGAAATCGTTCGAGGCCCGTCCGCCCCGGCAGGAAAAGCCCATCGATCCCGACAACCCCTTCGCCGCTCTTCTTGCGCTTAAGGGCAAGATCTGATTGGCGGGGCCTTCGGGCAAACCTGATCCAGCCGCCGCCCAACGGTTGCGGCTGGATAAATGGCTCTGGCAGGCCCGCTTCTTCAAGTCGCGCAGCACCGCCGCCGAGGTCATTGCCGACGGCCATGTCCGCGTGAACGGCACCCGCATCAGCCGACCCGGCCGGGATGTGGGCGCAGGCGACACGCTGACCTTCCCGCAAGGCAACCGCATCCGCGTGATCCGCGTCCTGGCGCCCGGGGTCAGGCGCGGCCCGGCGACCGAGGCGCAGGAGCTCTATCTTGACCTTGATCCGGGAACATCTGACCCGGACCCGCTTGAATGATCCGCCTGCCTGCTCTAGCTAGACGCAAACGTTTCGCACCAAGGCCACGCCCATGACCTACGTCGTCATCGACAACTGCATCGCCTGCAAATACACCGACTGCGTCGAGGTCTGCCCGGTCGACTGCTTCTATGAGGGCGAGAACATGCTCGTCATCCACCCGGATGAATGCATCGACTGCGGCGTCTGCGAACCCGAGTGCCCCGCCGACGCCATCCGCCCCGACACGGAACCGGACATGGAGGAATGGGTTTCCTTCAACCGGAAATATGCTGTGCAGTGGCCGGTGATCGTGACCAAGAAGGACCCGCTGCCCGACTATGAAGAGCGTGACGGCGAAACCGGCAAGCTGCAGAAGTACTTCTCGGAAGCGCCCGGCGCCGGCGGCTGACCGCGGTCCGATTCGGGCGCAAGTGTGGCCACGAATCGGTTACGGCGGGCGAAGTTTATAAATTTCAATGCGTTACGCATGAACTGCCCGGTTTCGCGGCAGTTGGAATCAGTGCGTTTTTGTGTTATTGTTCGTTTACAAAGCAAGCATGGAAGCCTGAACCGGCTTAGCGCATATCGCCTAGGCCCAAATCTTTTGTGACAATCCAGCTCCACTCGCCTGAACTTTGGTTCAGGGCGCGCGGGGCCTTTGTCGCGGAGGGGGCCTCTTTTTGGGGAAAGCTGAATGACCAAGTCGAAGAAGCCTGAATTCCGTCCGAACGATTTTGTGGTCTACCCGGCGCACGGCGTCGGCAAGATCATCTCGATCGAGGAGCAGCAGATCGCCGGGATTCAGCTGGAGCTTTTCGTCATCTCCTTCGAAAAGGACAAGATGACCCTGCGTGTCCCCACCCACAAGGCGGTGGAAATCGGCATGCGCGCGCTGTCGGCACCCGACGTGATCACCAAGGCGCTCGACACGCTGAAGGGCAAGGCCAAGGTCAAGCGCGCGATGTGGTCGCGCCGCGCCCAGGAATACGAACAGAAAATCAACTCGGGCGACCTGCTGTCCATCGCCGAAGTCGTCCGCGACCTGCACCGCACCGACGACCAGCGTGAACAGTCCTACTCCGAGCGTCAGCTTTACGAAGCCGCCCTCGAACGCCTGACCCGCGAAGTGGCAGCCGTGTCCGGTGTGGATGAGGCTGGGGCTGCCAAGCAGGTCGACAGCGTCCTCGTGGGTCGCGTCGCGGCCTGACCGTTCCTTTTGGTGAATTGAAACGGCGGCCCTTCGCGGCCGCCGTTTTCATTTGGACGCGAGCAGCTTTCGCAACTGAGGCGCGCGTTCCATTGCCATCTTCCGCGGCGACTCACCGAATTCCGAGATCGCGTCAGGGTCAGCCCCCGCCTTCAGAAGTGCGTCTACAGCTTGCAGGTTCTGTTGCCGGACAGCGATATGCAGCGGAGTTTCCGACATGTCGCCAGCTGCATTCACCCTTGCCCCTGCTTCAATCAGCGCAAGCGCCGCGCCGGTATCGTTGCGCCACAGCATGACATGAAGTGGCGTATCGCCATCGCAATCGACCGAGTGCAGATGCACAGGAGCACTGCCCATCCCGGCAGGGAAAAGGCTGTCAGAGCAAGACGCGAGGATCTCTTCCAATGTCCTGCGACCAGCAGGCTTCATTTGCTGTCCCCGGGCATTGTCCGCCTCACCCGAAATACCGCTCCGCCGGCAAATACCCCGCCAACCGCCCCGCCGCGCACCAGTCGCGCTCCAGCCCCAAGTCGCCCACCAGGATGACCTGGTCCGACGGCACCTTCCCCAGCGCCGCACGAAGCCGGTCCCGCATCTCGCCAAACCCCGCCAGCGCATAGGGTGCGGGCCAAGCCCCATCCAGCACCGGATTGGCCGCCTCCACCATCCCCGGAGTCAGCGGCGCCACCGCCAAAGCCAACCGCCCGCATTGCACCACGGCCAGCTTCCCAGCCCGATCCTCCGGCATCGCAGGCCGAAGCAGCGACACCCGCAAGGCATTGGATGAAAACAGAAACGCCACCACATCATGCCCCGTGGCTGCCCGCACCCCGGCATAGGTCCTGTAATCCAGCCCCAGCGCCTTGGCCCGCTTCACCCGCAGCCGCACCACTTCCACGGGCAGCACCGGCAACAACCGCTCCCGCGCCGAGGACCAGCAATGCCGCCGCCAGCTGACCCCGCCTTCCAACGACGGCCCGCCATTGTGCCCGATCTCGCCCATCACCCGCTCCGCGGCATTTGACTCAAAGTTTCATTCATCTTTGCGCAAATATCCTGCGGGGGTCCGGGGGTGCAAAACCCCCGGGGGCCGGCCAAAGGCGCGACCTCAGTCATACTCCCGCAGCCGCGCCACGTAGCGGGCCATCGTGTCGACCTCCAGGTTCACCCGGTCCCCCACGGCCACCTCGCCCCATGTCGTCACCGACTGCGTATGCGGAATGAAGTTCACTCCGAACTCCGCCCCCGCAACCTCGTTCACCGTCAGCGAGGTGCCGTTCAGTGCGACGGACCCCTTGGGAGCGATGAACCGGGCCAGGGCCTCTGGCGCGCGGAAGGTCACCCGGACCGACCCGCCCTCGGGCCGAACTGCCACCACCTCGGCCAGCCCGTCCACGTGGCCGGATACGATGTGGCCCCCAAGCTCGTCGCCCACCTTCAGCGCGCGTTCAAGGTTCACCCGTTTGCCGGGAACCCAGTCGTCGAGATTGGTCTTCGACACCGTCTCGGCCGAGATCTCGACATCGAACCAGTTCTCCGGCTCCGAGCCCAGGGCCACCACCGTCAGGCAGACCCCGTCGCAGGCGATCGACGCCCCGATGTCGATGCCGTCCACGTCATAGCGCGTGGCAATCCGCGCCCGCAGGTCGCCGGTGACCTTCGTCTCGACGATCCGACCGACATCGGTGACAATTCCGGTGAACATGCGCGCCTCCTGCTGATCCGTTTGAGGTAAAGCCCCCCCGCCGTGCTTGCAAGCCTGCGGCGCTTCGGGCCTTATCGATTCATTCTTTTGCAACCGATCCAAGGCACACTTCCCAACGTGACCTGCCCCGTCCGCCGCTTCCTGTTCCTGCAAGGCCCGCATGGACCCTGGTTTCATCGGCTGGCCGACCTGTTGCGCACCACGGGGGCCAAGGTCTGGCGCGTGGGCTTCAACCTCGGCGACCGGGCGTTCTGGCCGGGACCGGACTACATCGCGTTCAAGGACAGCCATGACCGCTGGCCGGACCGCTGCGCGACCCTTCTTGACCAGCACCAGATCACCGACCTTGTCGTCTACGGCGATACCCGGCCGATCCACGCCCAGGCGATCCGTCTGGCCCGCGACCGGGGCATCACCGTCCATGTCTTCGAGGAAGGCTACCTTCGCCCCTACTGGGTGACTTACGAACGCGGTGGGTCGAATGGACATTCCCAGCTTATGCAGCTTGATGTCCCCCAGATGCGCGCCGCGATGGAGCGGGTCGATCCCGACCTGCCCGACGTCCCCGCAACCTGGGGCGACATGCGCGAGCATATGTTCTGGGGCGCGATCTACCACGGCTTCGTCGCGCTGGGGGGCCGCGCCTACCGCAATTTCCGACCGCACCGGGCGCTGACCGTCTGGCAGGAGTTCCAGCTTCACCTCTGGCGCTTCCTTCTGATGCCCCTACACCGGCTGGAGCGTCGGCTTGCCACCTTCCGCATCCGGCGGGGCGGCTTTCCCTATCACCTTGCGATCTTGCAACTGGAACATGACGCCAGCTTCAAAGACCATTCGCCCTTTGCCAGCATGACCGACTTCCTGGCGGTGGTGATCGACGGTTTCGACAGGGGCGCGCCGACGCATCATCACCTGGTCTTCAAGGCCCACCCGCTTGAGGACGGGCGCATCCCGATCCTGCCCGCGATCCGCCGCCTGGCCGCCGAACGGGGCCTGGCCGACCGCGTGCATTTCGTCCGCGGCGGCAAGCTGGCGCAGCTTCTGAACGATGCGCGCTCGGCAGTGACAGTGAATTCGACAGCCGGGCAGCAGGCGCTCTGGCGGGGCCTGCCGCTGCGCACCTTCGGCGACGCCGTCTATGCCAAGCCCGAGTTCGTCTCCTCGCAGCCCTTAGAGGATTTCTTCGCAACGCCACAGCGCCCCGACACCCGCGCCTACCGCGACTACCGGCAGTTCCTGCTGGAGACATCGCAACTGGTCGGCGGCTTTTATTCCGCGCGGGGGCGCAGGCGCCTGCTGCGCCAGGTGGTCGACCTGATGCTGGCGCCCGAGGACCCCTATCAGGCGCTGACATCCGGCAAAGCGGCACCGCGGCAACAGTTGCGCCTCGTCCGATGATTTGCGATTGCCGGACTGGTCAACCCTGGGGCGTTTCGCTAGAGTTCCCGGCAATATCCTGACGCAGAACGCAGGGGCTAAGGGCGGTGACCTTCCGTATGTCGTACACAGTCAAGGCGGTCGTCCTGTTGACGGCCCTGTCGCTTGTAGCTTCCTGTGGTTTGCCACGGTCCGGTCCGACCAAGCGCCAGGTTCTCGCCGGATCGGTCGAGGCCAAGGGCGACGCTTACATCGTCCCGGTCACTCCGGCGGTCTCGGCCGCAACAGCGGTGCAGCCAAGCTTCGGGTTCAGCGCCAGCTTCCGCAACGCAGGTCTGGTTGGGTCTGACACGATCGCGATCGGCGACACGATCAGCGTCACGGTCTATGAAAACGTCAAGGACGAGCCGCTTCTGGGCAACACCGGGCAACGTGTCTCGGGCCTGTCCGAACTGCAGGTCGATGGCCAGGGCTACATCTACATTCCCTATGCCGGGCGGATCAAAGCGGCGGGCCAGACGCCCGAGGGCTTGCGCCAGGCGATCACCCGCAAACTGGAAGACCAGACCCCCGACCCGCAGATCAGCGTCTCACGCAATGCGGGCGGCGGGTCGACCGTGTCGATTTCGGGCCAGGCTGCGTCGAACGGGGTCTACCCGATCGAATCCTCGACCCGGACGCTGGCGTCGATGCTGGCCAAGTCGGGCGGCGTCACCGTGGATCCGGCCGTTGCCATCGTGCGGGTCACGCGGGGCGCCCATACCGGCAGGATCTGGCTGCAGGACCTGTACGAGAACCCCAAGCTGGATATCGCGCTGCGCCCCGGCGACAAGATCATGATCGAGGAAGACAGCCGCAAGTTCATCGCGCTGGGGGCCACGGGCACGCAAAGTACGGTGCCGTTCGAATCGCCGACGCTCTCGGCGCTGGAGGCGATTGCCACGGTGGGCGGCTTGTCGACGATGGCAGCGGACCCCAAGGGCGTCTTCATCCTGCGCGACGAAAGCGAAGGGATCGCCCGCGCGGTCCTGGGACGGTCCGACCTGATCGGCGAGCAGCGCATTGTCTATGTCCTGGACCTGACCGAGCCCACCGGCCTCTTCGAGGCGCGGGATTTCCAGATCCGCGACGGCGACACGCTTTACGTGACCGAAGCGCCGTACGTGCAGTGGCAGAAGACCCTGGGCGCGATCACCGGCTCGACCGCCGTAGCGTCGAACCTGGCCAACACCGCCAATTCCGGGAACTGAGACCGCCGTGCCTCAGGGGTCCGGTGCGCTGAGCGGGGTGCCGCGGCGGCTTTACCACCAGAACCTGTCCTTCCTGCGCAACCACCGCCTGCACCGGGTGCTTAAGCTTGCCGGGCACGATTTGCACTTCGGCCTTCCGGGGCGCGAGGATGGTGTCCTGGTCTGGGGCGCCAGCCCGACCGCCTGGCGCGGCGAGCGGATTGCCAAGCAGCGCAAGGTGCAGCTGGTCCGGGTCGAGGACGCCTTCCTGCGCTCGGTCCATCCGGGGCGGGCGCTGGGGGAAGCCCCGCTTGGCCTGCTGTTCGACCCTGTCGGCCTGCACTTCATCGGCGACCGTCCGTCGCGGATCGAAGAGATCCTGCTGGATGCAAGCTTGTACGATTCGAACATTCTGGATGAGGCGCGACGCCTAAGTGACTGTCTTCTTGGGGTCGGCTTGTCCAAATACAATAATTTTGACCCTAGTCTACCCGCCCCCACCCCCGGCTACGTGCTGGTGATCGACCAGACCGTCGGTGATGCCTCGATCCACTTTTCAGGGGCGACGATGGCGACGTTTCGCGAGATGCTCGCCGCCGCAAAGCGCAACCATCCAGAACGGCGGATCGTCATCCGCACCCATCCCGAAAGCCGGGCGGGGCTGCGGCCCGGCCATTACGGATCGGGCGATGCGGGGGGTCGGGTCAGCCTGCTGACGGCTCCGGTTTCGCCGCACCTTCTCCTCGCCGGAGCGGCCGAGGTCTATACCGTCTCGTCGCAGATGGGGTTCGAGGCGATCCTGCACGGCCACCGCCCGCATGTGTTCGGTCGACCCTTCTATGCCGGCTGGGGCCTTAGTCAGGACGAACACCCCCTGCCCCGGCGCATGCGGACGCTGACCAAAGAAGAACTCTTTGCCGGGGCCATGCTGCTGGCGCCTCTCTGGTATGACCCCTGTCGCGACCGGCTGTGCGGGCTGGACCAGGTGATCCACCAGTTGCAGGCAGAGGTCCGCGCCTGGCGCGACGATGGCCGGGGCCATGTGGCCGCCGGGATGCGGTTGTGGAAACGCGGACGGCTGCAAGAAGTGTTCGGCGGCACGAAACCCCTGCGCTTCCGCGACGCACCGAAAGCCGCCGATCGACTGGCCCGGCGCACGGGGCGCAGCCTTCTCCTCTGGGCGGGGAAAGAGCCCGAGGGTTTCGCGCCCCAAGCCCCCTGCCTGCGGGTCGAGGACGGCTTCCTGCGCTCGCGCGGGCTGGGGGCTGAACTGGTCCCGCCGCTGTCGCTGGTGACCGACGACCTTGGCATCTACTACGACCCGACCCGCCCCTCACGGCTGGAGTCGCTGATCGCCTCGCCCCTGACCCGCCACCAGCGACACAGGGCCGAGGCGCTGATCGACCGGCTGCGGGCCGAGAGGCTGACGAAGTACAACCTGCCCGGCGCTGCCCCCGCCCTGCCGCAGGGCCACCGAATCCTGGTGCCAGGCCAGGTCGAGGACGACGCCTCGATCCGGCTGGGAGCGGGCGCGGCGCGGACGAACCGGGGCCTTCTGCAAGCCGTGCGGACGGCCAACCCCGATGCGCTGATCCTGTACAAGCCGCATCCTGACGTCGAAGCGGGCCTGCGCCCCGGTGCGATGGACACGACGGGCCTTGCCGACATGATCCTGTCCCGCAGCGACGCGGCAGCCTTGCTGACCGAGGTGCAGGAGGTCTGGACCATGACCTCGCTTCTGGGCTTCGAGGCGCTGGTCAGGGGCGTGCCGGTCACCTGCCTTGGCGCGCCGTTCTATGCCGGCTGGGGCCTCACCCGCGACCTTGGCCCCGTACCCGACCGCCGGGCCGCCCGGCCCGACCTTGTGCAACTGGTCCATGCCGCGCTGATCGCCTACCCGCGCTACTGGGACCCGGTCAGCGGACGCCCCTGCCCGGTCGAGGTCGCGCTGGAACGGCTGGCAGGGGACGAGATCCCGCCTCCGGGGGGGCTGAACCGCCTGCTGTCAAAGTTGCAGGGCCGCCTGGCAAGCTACGCGCATCTCTGGCGCTAGGCTCCTCGTGCGACTTCGTCTTCTCGTCGCGGATGGCCAGCGCGAGGAGCGACGACGTCATCGACGCGCCATCCTAGCGCACCAGCCGCCAGAACCGCCACATCAGGCTGCCCGCGGCGCAAAAGAGGCCGATGACCAGACCGAACCACAACCCGACGCCACCGTAGCCCAGCGGGAAGGCCAGCAGATAACTGCACGGGATGCCGATCAGCCAGTAGCTGACCGCCGCCAGGATCAGCGGCACTCGCGTATCCTGCACCCCGCGCAACAGACCCAGCGCCATCACTTGCGTCCCGTCGGCCAGCTGGAACAGCGCCGCCACCCCCAGTAGCACCGTGCCATAGGCCAGGATCGCCGCGCTCTCCGCCTTCGACAGGTCCAGAAAAAGCGCCACAATGGGTCCCGGCGTCAGCAAGAGAAGCACCACCGAGGCAAGGGCCACCCCAAGCGAGATCACTACAGCCACCTGCGCCGCCTGCCGTAACGCCACCCGGTCGCCCTGCCCGTCGAACCGCGCGATGCGGATGGTTGCGGCGCTGGAGAGGCCCACATGCAGCATGAAGGTCAGCGCGGCGACTTCCAGCGCGATGCCGTGCGCCGCAAGCTGGACCGTCCCGATCGAGCCCATCATCAGGGCCGAGGCCTGGAACATCCCGCCCTCGGCAAGTCCGGTCAGTCCGATGGGCAGGCCCAACCGGAACACCTGGCGCATCGCGTGCCAGTCCGGCCGCCAGAACCGCTGGAACAGGTGGAATCGCCGCAGCTCCGGCAGAAGATGGGCGTATAGCCCCAGGATTGCCAGCGACAGGACCTGCACCACCACGGTTGCGACGGCCGCGCCACGCACGCCCATCTCGGGGAAGCCGGCATTTCCGAAGATCAGCGCCCAGTTGACGCCGATGTTCACCGCGACCGCAGCCAGCGTGACCCAGAGGACAACCTGCGTCCGGTGCAGCGCCGAGAGGTAGCTTTGCAGCACCGTGACGATCAGGGCAGGAACCATGCCAAGGCCAGCGATCCGCATGTAGTCCTGCGCCAGCGCAGCGACCTCCGGGTCCTGGGCCAGCGCCAGAAGGATCGGCTCGGACCACCAGAAGAGCGGATAGACGACAAGGCCATACAGGATGGACAGCCAGATCCCCATCCGCGTGTCGCGGCGGACCTGGGTTTCGTCGTCCCGGCCCAGCGCCGAGGCGACCATCGGCATGACGGCCTTGGCAAAGCCCGAGCCGACGACAAAGACGATGAAGAAGGACGAGGCACCCAGCACCACGGCAGCCAGCGACACGACGCCATACCAGCCGACCATGACCGTATCGGTCACATGCAGCGCCATCTGGGCCAGATGCGATCCGATGAGTGGCAGGCCCAGCACGAGGGTCTCCCTCGCGTGGGCCGACTTGGACATTTGTACAGTCATGGCGCTGACTTACCGCCGCGTCCGGCGGGGCACAACCCACCCTCTCCGCCGCATCGCGGCGTCAGAGACTGGCGATCAGAAGCCCCCCCGCCGCCACCGCGATCACCGCGCCCACGGCAAGCTGAACCAGCGGCATCGCCCGCGCGACCCCGGAGGAGCCAAGGCCGGCAAAGGCCCCCTCCCGCGCCCAGACCGCCAGCAGCGCCGCGGCCACGGTCACGATAGCGGTGCCCAGGCCCATGACGAAAGCCCCGGCCACCCCCGCCAGCGCGATCCCCAACTGCCAGGTCAGGACCAGCACGAACAGCGCCCCCGAACAGGGCCGCAGCGCGATCCCCGCGACCAGCGCCAGCCCGTCCCGCCAACCGCCGATGCGTTCGACGTCCTCGACGCTTGGCCCATGCGCATGTTTGCAGTGCGGCCCGTGGATGTGGTCATGGCGATGCCCGTCGTGGGGATGCTCGTCGTGGGGATGCCCGTCGGCGGGCTGAAGGTGCTCCTCCTCTTGCTGCTGCCGCCGCAGACTGCGCAGCCCCCGCCACACCAGCCACAGCCCCAGCCCCGCGATCATCGCGTGGCCGACGGGGGTCATCCAGCGTTCTGCCGTGCCCTCCACCGCCGTCCGCGTCAGCCCCAGAACCGCCAGCGCCACATAGACAAGTCCTACAGCCACCGCCGCCTGCGCCAGGCTGGATGCCAACGCAAGCGCCGCCAGCCGCCCCACCGGCACCCGCCGCGCCACGCCATAGCCTCCGATCACCAGTTTGCCATGCCCCGGCCCTGCCGCATGCAGCACGCCATAGCCGAAGCACACGGCCCAGAAGGCCGCCAAGGCGCCCGGCTCGCCGCCCCGCATGGCGCGGATCGCGCCCGCCAGGCGCTCTTGCGCCGCGCGCTGCGCCGCCTGCAACGCGTCGGCCGCCGGCCCCAGCGCGCCGGTCAGCCAAAGCACCGCCCCCAATACCACAAGCGCCAGACCGGCATAGGTCAGGGCGCGGCGCATGTCAGGCGAACCTCCTCGGCGAAGTTGGCGCCCACGGCGGGGAACTCGGCTTCAAGGTCCACATCGGGGGTATATTCCGCCAGCGCGGCCTGCAACGCCTCGGACGCAGCGTCCAGATCCGGGACAAAGACCTGCGCCGTGCACCCCGTGCCACCCGTCACCACCGGATCGAAGGGGATCGCATAGGCCACGTAATAGCCTGGATCATAGACCTGCACGACCAGAGGCTCGGCCGCGACCGCCACCGGGGCGGCAAAGTCGCGGACATGGGTCGAGGTGATCTTGCCGTCGGCATAGCCCGCCGTCCAGTCGCGCGGCCCCGACAGGCCCAAAGGCGCACCCGCCATCAGCGCGAAGGTGTCGCCCTCGAAGCCGTCGATCCAGTCCATGTCGAAACCGGAAAGCCGGGCCACCTCATCGGGGGTCAGCTTGCCGTCCCAGTCCGGGTCCAGCCCCATGTCGCCGACGATGTACAGCGAATAGAGGTCGTCATAAGTCCAGCTGACCCGCAGGCCCGTCGCCTCGTTCCGGTCGTTCAGCAGGATCTCGATCCTGGTGTCGATGAAGACATGTGGATGGGCCAGGGCCGGTCCAGCCGCAAGACACACGGAAAGGACAGAAGGGAATGTCGTTCGCCACATGCCGCGCAAGGTAATGGTCCGCGGGCCGAACGCCAAGGGCTGCGGCCCACCCCCGGCACCAATCAGCCGCGCTGCATCGCCGGATGAGTCGCCGCATCATAGATGTCCGGCCCCATCCCCAGGACCTGCTGCGCCCGCCCGACGATCAGCGGGTCGGTGGTGCCCACCACGGCATGATCCTTGTTCGGGTAGTCGATCGTGGACAGGAAATGCCGCATGCAGTTCAGCCGCGCGCGCTTCTTGTCGTTCGACTTGACGATCACCCAGGGCGCGTCGGCGGTATCGGTGTAGAAGAACATCGCCTCTTTCGCCTCGGTGTAATCGTCCCAACGGTCCAGAGACGCCTTGTCGATGGGCGACAGTTTCCACATCTTCAAGGGGTCGGTCTCGCGCGCCATGAAGCGCGCCCGCTGCTCTTCGCGCGTCACGCTGAACCAGTACTTGTACAGCCGGATGCCGGACCGGACCAGCATCCGCTCCAGTTCCGGCGCCTGGCGCATGAACTCCAGGTACTCGGTGGGTGAGCAGAACCCCATCACCCGCTCCACCCCCGCCCGGTTGTACCAGCTGCGGTCGTAGAACACCATTTCCCCCGCCGTCGGCAGATGCGCGATGTAGCGCTGGAAGAACCACTGGCCCTTCTCGACATCCGAGGGCTTGGTCAGCGCGCAGACCCGGGCGTAGCGCGGGTTCAGATGCTCCATGAACCGCTTGATCGTGCCACCCTTGCCGGCCGCATCGCGCCCCTCCATCAGGATCACGAACTTCTGGCCGGTCTCCTGCGCCCAGATCTGGACCTTCAGAAGCTCGGCCTGAAATTTCGCCTTCTCGGCTTCGTAGGCGACGCGGCCCAACAGGCGGGCATAGGGATAACGGCCGGACTCGAAGGCCTGATGCAGCGGGCTGTCTGCGACCGGAAAGGTCCTGGGGCCGGGCACCGCTTCGGCAGCCTCGGGGTTCAGGGTCTTCGCGCTGTCGTCCATCGGGGCACCTCCAAGTCACCGTGATCGCTCAACCCTTGGCATGGACTGCGGCATTTTGCCTTGATCCCGATCAAGACCGCGTGCCAACGGTAGCCCCTTTTGCTTCCCCGGCGCCCGGCATAGGTTGACACGATAGCGATGGAGTCCCCCATGCCCACCCTCTACGGCGTCTTCCGCAGCCGCGCTTCGCGTCCGATCTGGCTTCTGTACGAACTGGACGCAGCCTTCGAGCACGTCCCGGTAATCCAGGCCTACCGGCTGAAGGACGCACGCGCCACCGACGCACCATTCAACACCGCTTCGCCGGGCTTCCTGAAGGTCAACCCCATCGGTCAGATACCGGCTTACGTCGACGGCGATCTGGTGCTGACCGAAAGCCTTGCCATCACCAACCACATCGCCCGCACCCGCGGCGGCGCGCTGGCCCCACAGACCCCGGCCGAGGCCGCACATCTGGACCAGTGGACGCTCCTCGCCGTCACTTCGATCGAAGGCCCGGCGCTTGAGATCCAGACCATCACCGGCCAGGGCGGCGACAAGACCGCCGAGGGCCAGGCCGCGATCTCGATCTGCGCCGCGAAACTCCGCCGCCCCCTGGCCCGGCTGGAGGAACACCTGTCCGCGCATGGCTACCTCCTGGGCGACCGCTTCACCGTCGCCGACCTGAACCTGGCCGAGTGCCTGCGCTACGCCCAGGGCCACCCGACCCTCTTGGCCGAATTCCCGGCCGTGAAGGCCTGGCTTGACCGCTGCCAGTCGCGCGAGGCGTTCCAGAGGATGTGGGCCGCAAGGATGGCCGAGCCCGTAAACCCGACCTGACCCGTGAAGCGCAGGGCGCGCCAGAGCGCCCATGTGCGAAATCAATTCCAGATTAGGACAATCTTTGGTCACGAACCGGGATTACTGCTCGGCGCCGGGCGTTCATCATGCCCAGTCCAGGAAGGCGAACAAGATGTCTACTGACGGGCTTCAGGCCACTGCGATTGTGCGCAAGAATTCCCTTGGCTTCGTCGAAGAAATGTTCGCGCTTTACGACCAGCATCGGCCGCTGGTCCTGGTCACGGACGCCAGCCAGGTCGGCCAACTACACGGCCTGACGATCGACCGCTGCATCGACCCGGTCGAGAAGACCGGCTGGTTCACCGCAAAGCATGCGGTAATCCGGGACGACACGCCCGCCCAGATCAGTTACACCTCGGGCACCGAAGGCGTACCGAAGGGCATCCTTCTGACCTACCGCAACCTTGGCGACACGACCGAACGCATCATCGACGTGATGCGGATGACCTCCGAGATCCGCGAATACGTCGGCGTGCCTGCGACCTTCAGCTTCGGCATGGCCCGCTACCGGGCCGTCAGCGCGGTGGGCGGCAAGGCCTATCTTCCGCCGCGTGGCTTCGATCCGCTGGAACTGGCCCGCATGTTGTCCGCGGGCGAGGTCAACGCGCTGTCTGCCGTTCCGACCCTTCTGCGCCTGCTTCTGGCCGACCCCGCGCTTGTCGGCGTGGCGGGCAAGGCCCTGCGCTGGATGGAAATCGGCTCGCAGCACATGACCGCTGACGAAAAGCGCCGCATCCGCGAGATGTTCCCGAACGCCCTGATCGTGCAGCACTATGGCCTTACCGAAGCTTCGCGCAGCACCTTCCTGCAGATCTCGGAGGTGCCCGATCACCTGCTGGACTCGGTCGGCCATCCCGTTGGCACGGGCGAAATTGCCCTGGAGCCTGACGGCCGCATCCGCATCCGCGGCGCTCATGTCGCAAGGTCTCGAATCGACGCGGACGGACTGCATGACCTGACCGATGCCGACGGCTGGCTGCAGGCCAATGACCTTGGTCATTTGCAGGACGGCTATCTCTTCTTCGACGGCCGCGCCGACGACCTGATCAACTGCGGCGGCCAGAAGATCGTTCCCGACCAGTTGGAAGAACGAATTCGCGCCCGCCTCACCGAAACAGCACAGATTGCTGTCGCCAAGGTCCCCGATGCCCAGCGCGGTGAAGGGGTTCTGGTCGCGACAGTCGGTCAGGCAATCACGACCGAAAAGGTGAAGGCCGCTGCGGCGGCAGCCCTTCAGGACATGGGTATTGCCGCCGGTAGCGCGCTTCATGTCATGACCGTTGATGCCCTGCCGGTCACCGGCACCGGCAAAGTCCAACGCCGCAAGCTTGCCCAGATGTTTGAAGAACGCCAGGCGACGGCGCCCGTTCAGGCGACCATTGGCCCGGACAAGATCACCGACGTCATCTCGCTCTTTCGGTTCGAGTTTCCGGGGCAAGACGTGCGGCCCGAAGATTCGTTCGAATCGCTGGGTGGCGATTCCCTTCACTACATCCAGTTCTCACTGTCCTTCGAGAGGCACTTCGGTGCGCTGCCCGACGAATGGGAGAGGCTGAGCACAACCGACTTGCAGCGCCACGTTCAGAACAGCGACAAGTCGACCTGGCGCCAGCTGGAGACAGTCACCCTGACGCGGGCCTTCTTCATGATCTGCATCATCGGCCTTCATGCCGATGCATTCGTCTACAGCCAGAACTGGGGCGCGGCCTATTTCCTGCTGATCCTTGCGGGATACTCGGTCGCCCGCTTCCAGATGCCCGAGATCATCCGCTCGGGCAGCGTAAAGACGCTGTGGGGAACGATCTTCGCGGTCGCGATCCCGACAGTCCTGATAGACGCCATTTTTGAACTGGCGACCCGGAACTTCGAGTGGCCATCCCTGGTCCTTGTCTCGAACTACCAGACCCCGGCAAACATTACCGGCTACACGTTCTACTTCGCCGAAATCTACATCCAGCTGATGCTTGTCTGCATGCTTCTGTTCCTGGTGCCAAAGGTGCGCGCAGCCTTCCACAGCCATCCGCTTCCAAGTGCCCTGGCCCTGTTTGTCTTCGCGATCGCCATCGACATGTTCGTCGAGGCAAACTGGGATGGCGACTACAACTACCATCGGACGCCCTGGCATTACGGTTGGTGCTTCGCCCTTGGCATGATCATCGCCTCCGCCAAGACCATGCCGTCGCGGATCTTCGCGGGCGTCTTGTGTGCGGTCTGGGCCCCGTACTACTTTGAACCATCGTCAGCCGCGCTGTACGTCGCTGGTGGCTGCACTCTGATCATATTCGTGCGATCCCTTGCCGTCCCCGCCAAGCTGAAGACCGTGGTGGCCGAGATCGCCGGAGCCTCGATGTTCATCTATCTCACGCACTACCCGATGCTTTCTGTGGTAAACAAGGCCTTCGGCCATGCGGTGCCGTGGGTGGCGTTCTTCGCGTCGATCCTGGCCGGCATCATTTCGGCCCGCATCTACATCTGGCTGGAGCGCAAACTTCTGCAAATCCTGCGCCGCAGGGCACAGGCACACCCTGGCGCCGTGCTCCATACCTAGTCTTGCAGACCGCTGCACCCGACGGTGCGGCGGTCCGGCTTCAACCCAAGGCCGTGCCTATCCTGCCACGGGCGCATTGCGGCCCGCCTCATGTCTCCAGTCAGGAAACCTGCTTGCGCCAGGGGTGCGCCTCCTTGAACCCCAGCACCTCCTTGATCTTCCGGTTCGAGAGCAGGCTCTCCCGCTCTCCCACCGGCCGCGACAGGGGCACATTCGGGAAATACGTCGCCAGCAGTTCCGAGTTCGGTTGCGGCACCGAATTCTCGTCGTTCACCGCGTTGAAGACCTGAAACCCGAGGCCATCCTTCTTCAGGCACAGATCCACGATCTGCCCCAGATCCCGCGCGTCGATGTAGCTGAAGGTGATGCGCCGCCGCAGGCCAGGGTCCGCTGCCGCCGCCGGGAAGACCGTCGCATATTCATGCGGCTCGATCACGTTGCCGATCCGCAGGGCATAGACATCCGCTCCGAACCGCCGCTGAAAGCTGCGCGCCGTGACCTCGTTCACCTTCTTCGACATGCCGTAGCTGTCCATCGGGTCGATGTCGTAGTCCTCGTCCAGCGGCAGGACCTTCGGGTCCACCACCCCATCGCTGAAACACACCCCATAGGTCGTCTCGGACGAGGCGATGATCACCTTGCGGATTCCCATCTTCAACGCCGCCTCGATGACGTTGTAGGTCCCGACCGTGTTCACCCGGTAGCACTCGGTGTCCGGCACCATCCCGTAGCGCGGCACCGCCGCGAAATGCACCACCGCATCGAACAGCTTTGCCGCCCCGTCCTCCATCTCCTCATACCCCGCATGGGTCCGCATCGCGGAATAGACCTGCCCCGCGTCGCAGATGTCGCCTGTCAGGTCATGCACCCCCGCCAGCCCCAACGGCACCCGGTCAAAGTTCATCACCTTGTGCCCCTGCGCCACAAGATAGGGCACCACATGCTTGCCCGCCTTGCCCGATCCGCCCGTAAAGAGTACCCGCATCGCCACATCCTCCATTGCTTTGCCCCAACCTAGGCCGCCCTGCCCGCTTCGACCAGACCCCACATCTTGCGCCCTGTGCACAACCAATGCTCTAATACCGCCACTTTCCCAAAGGGTGACCCATGAACGACCTGCTCTCCGGCGCCGCCACCTATGACGCCTCCTCGATCGAGGTCCTCGAAGGGCTGGAGCCGGTCCGCAAACGCCCCGGCATGTACATCGGCGGCACCGATGAACGCGCGCTGCACCACATGGTCGCCGAGATCCTCGACAACGCGATGGACGAGGCGGTCGCAGGCCACGCCAACCGCATTGAACTGGAACTCCACGCCGACAACTCGGTCACCGTGCGCGACAACGGCCGCGGCATCCCGGTCGACCCGCACCCCAAATTCCCCGGCAAATCCGCGCTGGAGGTGATCCTCTGCACCCTTCATGCAGGGGGCAAGTTCAACGCCAATTCCTACTCCACCTCCGGCGGCCTCAACGGCGTCGGCTCATCGGTGGTCAACGCCCTCTCCGACGCCCTCACAGTGCAGGTCGCGCTGAACAAGGAACTCTACGAACAAAGCTTCTCCCGCGGCATCCCCCTTGGCCCCATCCAGAAACTCGGCCCCATCCAGAACCGCCGCGGCACCTGGGTCACCTTCCACCCCGACCCCGAGATTTTCGGCCACCAGACCCTGAAACCCTCCCGCCTTTTCAAGATGGCGCGGTCCAAGGCCTACCTCTTCTCGGGCGTCGAAATCCGCTGGAAATCCGCCATCCCCGACGGCGACACGCCGCAAGAGGCCACCTTCCACTTCCCCGGCGGCCTCGCCGACTTCCTCAACGACAGCCTCAAGAAACTCACCACCTACTCTGACCGCCCCTTCGCCGGGCGCGTCAGCTTCGAGGAGAAATACCAGCTCCCCGGCTCCGTCGAATGGGCGATCAACTGGACGCCCGCGCAGGACGGCTACCTCCACTCCTACTGCAACACCGTCCCCACCCCCGAAGGCGGCACGCATGAGGCCGGGTTCTGGGCCGCGATCCTGAAAGGCATCCGCGCTTACGGGGAACGCGTCAAGAACCGCAAGGCCGAGCAGATCACCCGCGAAGACCTTCTGACCGGCGGCTGCGCGCTCCTCTCGATCTTCATCCGCGAGCCGCAGTTCGTCGGCCAGACCAAGGACCGGCTTTCCACCGAGGAAGCCGCCAAATGGGTCGAAAACGCCGTCCGCGACCATTTCGACACCTGGCTTGCCGCCGACACCAAGTCCGCCGGGGCGATCCTGGATTTCCTCGTCCTGCGCGCCGAAGAACGCCTGCGGCGGCGTGAGGAAAAGGAAACCCAGCGCAAGACCGCCACCAAGAAGCTGCGCCTGCCCGGCAAGCTGACCGACTGCTCCTCCAAGACCCGCGACAACACCGAACTTTTCATCGTCGAAGGCGACTCGGCTGGGGGGTCAGCGAAGGGCGCCCGCAGCCGCGAGACTCAGGCCCTCCTCCCCCTCAAGGGCAAGATCCTGAACGTCCTCGGCGCGGCCTCCGCCAAGCTGAACGACAACGCCGAAATCCGCGACCTCTGTGAGGCGCTTGGCACCGGCATGGGCACCCGCTTCAAGCTCGATGACCTGCGCTATGAAAAGATCATCATCATGACCGACGCCGACGTCGACGGCGCGCATATCGCGAGCCTGTTGATGACCTTCTTCTTCACCCAGATGCGCCCGCTGATCGACAAGGGCCACCTCTACCTCGCCTGCCCGCCCCTGTATCGCCTGACCCAAGGCGCGCGGAGGATGTACGTCGCCGACGACGCCGAAAAAGAGCTGTGGCTCGCCAAGGGGTTGGGAGGCAAAGGCAAGATCGACGTCCAGCGCTTCAAGGGGCTGGGAGAGATGGACGCCAAGGACCTGAAAGACACCACGATGAACCCCGCCACCCGCAAGCTGATCCGGGTGTCGATTGATGAGGACGAACCGGGCGACACCTCCGACCTGGTGGAGCGCCTGATGGGCAAGAAGCCGGAATTGCGGTTTCAGTACATCCAGGAGAATGCCCGGTTTGTGGAGGAGTTGGATGTGTGAGTCATTGACTTATACGCCAATGGCGCATACATGCGCGTAACGGTCGTCGAAACGCCAGAGTTCTCGCGCAAGGCCAAAGCGCTGCTGACCGAGGTGGAGCGAATGAGAATAGTGGACACCCTGTCTGTGCAGCCAGAGGCAGGCGTGTCGCTCGGCGGCGGTCTGCGCAAGGTGCGCTTCGCGCGTGAAGGCGGCGGAAAGAGCGGTGGTTTCCGAACGATCCACTTCTACGCGCCGGGCCAAGGCTTGCCGGTGTTTCTGATGGATGTGTTTGCCAAGAATGAACGAGAAAACGTGACTGCGGGCGAACAGGCAGCGATGAATGACGCGGCAGCGCGCATCGCAGGAAGTTACGGAGGCAAGAAATGACCAAGACCTACGACTCGATCATGCGCGGCCTGCAAGAGGTCGAAGCCTACCTGCAAGGCGCCCGCGAAGGCTATGTGGTCCACCACATCGAAGTCCCCACCCCAGACGTCAAGGCCATCCGCGCCAGCACCGGCCTCAGCCAGGCCGAGTTCGCGCGTTCCATCGGGGTGAAGAAGGCGACGTTGCTGAACTGGGAACAGGAACGCCGCGTGCCCGACGGCCCGGCGCGGGTATTGCTTGCGCTGATCGCCAAGGAGCCGGGGATTGTGCAGCGGGTGTTGAGCGCCTGATGGGCAAGAATCCGGTGCGGCGGTTTCAGTCTATTCAGATGAACGCGCGGTTTGTGGAGGAGTTGGATGTTCAATCGTGGGAAGCGCTGAGAGAAACTTCATTGGCATGGTTCAGTCGATCACGCGAGTTGAGGCACGCACTTTCGCGTGGCTGACAAACACCTTTGATCCGGACGATGAAGATATTTCGGCTGTATTTCGTGCTCTTGGAGGCGACCTTTCTGGCATGCAAAGCAAGAGAGAATCGAAGTTGAGACCAGATGCGTTTCTCCCAGATCTGAACTGCATACTTGAGTTTGATGAAACTCAGCATTTTACTAGTCAAAGAGAGATAGCACTCTCTCTATATCCTGCTGAACTTAAACTTGGATTTGATCGGGCATACTATATGTCTCTTTGTCAAATGCACCAAGACGCCGCCATGAGAAAAGGGGCGGCAGGGTTTCGAAGGCCAACAGCAGAGTTTCCATTCTTGGGTGGACGGCACTGCCAAAGAGCATTGTTTGACACACTTCGAGACATTCTTCCGTTGCGAAATGGTCTTTCACCGACGATTAGAATAGCAGAAATTGATTTAGTGAAACTTGGTGATGCTAAATCGGCATTAGCTGAGGTTTCAAGAATTCTTAGGATATAAGAAGTGTTGGGCGTGTTTCATCCTCACAATCCTAGCACAACGGCAGATGGAATTTCACCTGCTACCGACCCCGTCAGCTATGCACCCCGGCGTTGCCCTCTCCCCCTGTCATCCCCGCGAAAGCGGGGACCCATGGCCTGCCGATGCAACTGGCTCCCCGCCTTCGCGGGGATGACAGGCACTGCGCAGGTCGGGCTTCAGACCGACTCCCCCCGCCACACCAAGCCCCCCACCCGAACCCTTGCATTCCCTCCCCCCGCCCCCCACCTCTCCCCTACAGGCTCCGTCCCCGCGCAAGCGGTGCGCCCCTGATGCCGCGCGCTGACGCCCGTCAGCCTCTGGCGGCAGCCTCCTCCGGGCAGACAAGGAACCCCCAGATGTCCAAGGACAGAAGCAAAGGCAACAAAGAGGCCAAGAAGCCCAAGAAGGAAGCCCCCAAGGTGCTGGCCACCGCGAACTCGGGCCTCAGCAAGGACGGCATGGTCATCGCGGGCAAGAAGGTCAAATAGCCCGGGTGGTCGCAGCGCCCAACCCGTAGGTCGGGCTTCAGCCCGACTCCCCCGGCCCTTGGCAGCGGCCGCGGGTGTTCGGGGCTGACAAATGTCCACTGGACTGTTTTCACGGGCCGCAAAGCACCGCCGCCCAAACCTTACCACCCGGTTAACGCCCAAGACCAACCCTTTGACTTCAAACCGTAATCCAGAAATGTCCACCGTGGACACATCCAAGGTCCGGTTTCCCCTCCCTTGACCTGCACCCTTGCGACCCCCACCCTCACCCCATGAAAATCGCCCGCTACACCGCCTACGGCGGCCCCGAGACCGTCGTCCTGGAAGACGCCCCCATCCCCACCCCGGGACCGGGAGAGCTTCTGATCCGCACCCGCGCCGCCCCCGTCACCGCAGGCGACGCCCGCATGCGGTCGGGAAAGGTCCCCCGTGGCCTCGGCCTGATGATCCGCCTGGCCATCGGCTGGTCCCGCCCCAAGGTCGCCCCCGGATGGGCCTTCGCGGGCGAAGTTGCGGCCCTCGGCTTCAACGTCACCACGTTCCAGGAAGGCCAGCGCGTCTTCGGCCTGAAGGGGTTCAAGGGCGGCGCGCATGCCGAATACCTGACGATCCCTGCCACCGGGGCCGTGCTGCCCCTCCCTGAAAGCCTCAGCTACGAACAGGGCGCCGCCTTCTTCTTCGGCGGCCTCACTGCCGCCGAGTTCCTGATCGACCGCGCCAAGCTTGCTTCCGGTGAACGCCTGCTTGTTGCAGGGGCCACCGGATCTGTCGGCAGTGCCGCTGTCCAGATCGCCCGCCATATCGGAGCCGAAGTCGCCGCCACCGCCTCGCCCGCCAACCACCCCCTCGCCCGCCAGCTTGGCGCGTCCGAGGTCACCGACTACCGCAGCGGACCGCCGAAGGGTCCGTTCGACGTGATCCTCGACGTGATGGGCAGCCTTGGCTGGAAGGGGGCAAAGCCTCTCCTCTCCCCCAAGGGCCGACTGGTCCTGATCACCGCCGATCTGTCCGAAATGCTTGCCTCGGCCTTGCGGTCCCGAAGGTTCATCACCGGGACCAACAAGGACGACCTGCCGTCCATGCAGCGCCTGATCGATCTGCACAAGACGGGCGGCTACACGCCCATCGTCGGCCCGGTCCTGCCCTTCTCCCAGCTGAGCGAGGCGCACCGGGTCGCCGAAAGCTTCCACAAGCCGGGTAATCTTGTCGTGACGATGGGCTGAGGAGGCAGGCGTAGGGTGGGCGATCCGCCCACCGCCCGGTCAGGCAAGGGCGACCGCAACGGCGGCGAAGTGCAACCCTGCGGCCACGGCGACAAAGCCGTGCCAGATCGCGTTCTGAAAGCGCAACCGTTCCCAGATGTAGAACCCGACGCCCGCCACATAGGTCGCACCCCCAGCCACCAGCAGCCAGAGCGAGACGGCGGGCAAGGCCGCAGTCACCGGGCCGATGGCGATGATCCCGACCCAGCCCAGCATGACATAGGCCAGGATCGACAGTCGGTCATAGCGACCCGGCAGCACCACCTTTACCAGGATGCCCAGCACCGCGCCGGTCCAGACGACACCACCCAGCACCCAGGGCCACGCCCCGTCGAGATGCGGGATAAGCGCCGTGTAGGTCCCGGCAATCATCACATAGATCATCGAATGATCGAACCGCCGCAGCAGCCACTTCAACGCCGAGGGCGGGGTCATGTTGTAGGCCAGCGAGAAGCCCCACATCAGGAAGAACCCGGCCGCATAGACCGTCAGGGCGGTGAAGGTCCCAAGGCCGGCGGTCTGCAATCCGTGAAACAGCAACAGCGGGAAGGCGATCAACCCGGCCAGCAGGGCCAGCGCATGCACGATGCCGTCGGCCAGCAATTCGCCCAGCGACAGCTCGCGTTTCAAGGTGCGGTAGTGATCGGCGGGAAGGGGCATGGGTCCAGTCTGGCAAGGGATTGTTACCAGAAGATGACCGGGGCCATGCGCCGGTCAAGCCACCTTCCCGCGATCTGACCCCACGTCACCGCCGCGCGGCCCAGAGAAGCCCGCGCCGCATCAGTTCGGCCGCCGGGCCGTGGTCGATGACGGTCTTCTGGTGGCCAAGTGCGTTGTAATAGACCCGCCCCGCGCCGTAGCCCTTGGTGAAGACCACCGGCATCGCCACGGGCCCGTTCACAGCATGCGGGCCGTCCACCACCGGGAAATCGCAGACGGCATGGACCTTCACCGCAGGATCGACGTGCAGGTAATACTGCTCGGTCGTCACCGTGAAATCGCCGACGCCCGCGACCAGAGGGGCGTCCGAGGTGATCCGCACCCCGTATTCCACCCCGTCATTGCCCGGATGCGCCACCCATTGCGCGCCGGTCATGAACTGCCAGTCGACGTTCTCGCGGAAGGCGTCGCACATGCCGCCGTGGCAGCCGGCGATCCCGGTGCCGGCCGCCACGGCCGCACAGGCGTTCAACGCCTGCTGCTTTTCGATCTTCGACATGGTCCAGACCGGGACGATCAGGTCGTAGACCTTAAGCGCCTCTGCGTCGTCGAAACACGCAAGGCTGTCGGTCAGCGTGACCTCCATCCCTTCCTCGCGCAGCCAGTCGGCGAACATCGGGCCGACCTTTTCGGGCTCGTGCCCTTCCCATCCGCCCCAGGTGACCAGTGCCTTTGCCATTCGCTTTCCCTCAGAACCGCTGCGGTGCTTCGGGCTTGTTCTGCACCACTTCCTCGATCGCTGCCAGCACATCCGGCGTAAGCTTGGCCTTGTGGTCCAGCGCCTTGAGGTTGTCGGTCAGCTGCTCCAGCCGCGAGGCCCCCAGGATCACCGTCGAGACCCGCGGGTTCGCTAGGCACCACAGCAGCGCAAGGTGATGGATCGGCATCCCCGCGCCCTCGGCGATCTTCGCCAGCGCCTTCACCTGCTCGACCCGCCGCCGACCCTTCGGCCCGGCGATGATGTCGCGCAGCCATTCATAGCCGGGCAGAGCGGCCCGGCTGTCCTGCGGGATGCCGTCGTTGTACTTGCCGGTCAGCAAGCCCGAGGCCAGAGGCGACCAGATCGTCGTGCCAAGTCCGAAGGTGTCATAGACTGGCGCATAGTCGCGTTCGACCTTTTCCCGCTCGAAGAGGTTGTATTGCGGCTGCTCCATCACCGGCGGGGTGAGGCCGTCGCGCCGCGCCACCAGATGCGCCTCGGTGATCTGTTGGCCGGACCATTCCGAGGTGCCCCAATACAGAACCTTCCCCTGAACGATCAGGTTGTGCATCGCCCGCACGGTTTCCTCGATCGGCGTGTCGATGTCGGGGCGGTGGCAGAAGTAAAGGTCCAGATGCTCCACCCGCAGCCGCTTCAGCGCCGCGTGACACGCCTCGGTCACATGCTTGGCCGACAACCCGCGCTGGGTTGGCTTCTCGCCACCCCAGAACACCTTGGACGAGACGATATAGCTGTCCCGGCCCCACCCCAGTTCCTGGATCGCCTGACCCATCACCAGCTCGGACGCGCCCGCCTCATAGCCTTCGGCGTTGTCGAAGAAGTTGATCCCGGCGTCATAGGCGGCGGTCAGAAGGTCCTTGGCGGGGCGCAGGTCGACCTGCTTGGCGAAAGTCACCCAAGAACCGAAAGAGAACTCCGATACCTTCAGCCCCGATTTGCCCAAGCGACGATAGTCCATGATGGCCTCCTGAATGTGCGTGTCGGGGGTGAAGGTGACCGCAGGGCCGCAAAGGTCAAGGGGTTTAGGTCGGATCAGTCCCGCCCGATGACGATATGATTGGCCCCCTCGCCCGCGACCTGGCGCATAACGCGGTAGCCAAGGGCCGGAAGGTCGAGGTCCGCGAACAGCGCCTCACCCTGGCCCAGCAAGACGGGCGACACCGCGAAATGCGCCTCGTCGATGTGGCGGCCCCGGAATGCCTCGCGCAGGGTCGCGACCCCGCCGCCAAGGCGCACATCCTTGCCCCCGGCAGCGGCCCTGGCGCGGGTCAGGGCGTCGTTGAGCCCGTCGGTGACAAAATGAAAGGTCGTGCCCCCCGCCATCACCAGGTCGGGCCGATGGTAGTTGGTCAGGACGAAGACCGGGCAATGATAGGGCGGCTCGTCGCCCCACCAGCCTTTCCAGTCCTCGTCTGGCCAAGGCCCGCGCACCGGGCCGAACATGTTGCGGCCCAGGATCCAGGAACCGATGTTGCGGAACCCTTCGGCGGCAAAGCCTTCGTCCACGCTGTCGGCTTCGCCCCCACCCGCGCCGTGCATCGCCTGAAAGGTCCTGGTCTTGAACACCCAGCCGTGCAGCGCCATGCCGCCCTTGCCAAGAGGATCGGCCAGCGACTGGTCCGGCCCGGCGCCGAAGCCGTCGACCGAAATGGAGAAGCAGCGGACGACGAGCTTTGACATGACGGCCTCCGTTCCGGCGCAGCATAACGGGCGCAGGCGCTGAGGTCAGCAGAAACCCGAGGAGGTGGTTTCGGGTCGCGGCCGCAACAGCCGCAATCCGCCAAATCAGTGCCCGGCGTAGATCTGGGCGATGCGGTCGACGGCGGCCCCGGGCGAGACCTCTTCGGATTCGCCCGTGCGGCGCGAGGTCAGTTCTACCACCCCGTTCGCCAGACCCCGAGGGCCGACGGTGATCCGCCAGGGCAGGCCGATCAGGTCCATCGTGGCGAACTTCGCCCCGGCGCGTTCGTCGCGGTCGTCGTAAAGTGCCTCCAGCCCCTTGGCCTTCAACGCCTTGTACAGCCCTTCGCAGGCCGCATCCGCCGCGCTGTCGCCCTGCTTGAGGTTCACGATCCCGACCGGGAAGGGCGTGACCCCCTCGGGCCAGATGATCCCCTTGTCGTCGTGGCTGGCCTCGATGATCGCGCCCAGAAGGCGGCTGACGCCAATCCCGTGCGACCCCATCTCGACCGGAACCTTGGTGCCCTCGGCGGTCGTGACCTCGGCCCCCATCGCCTCGGAATACTTGGTGCCGAAGTAGAAGATCTGCCCGACCTCGATGCCGCGGCCGACCTTGCGATGCGCCTCGGGGACCTGGTCGAATACCGCCTGATCGTGGGTCTCGTCGGTGCGGGCGTAAAGGGTGGTGAACTCCTTGCAGACGTCGGCCACCTGATCGCGGTCGTCATAGTCGATGTCGCGCTGGCCGAGTTTCAGGGCGGTCACGCGGTCGTCGTAGAAGACCTCGCTCTCTCCGGTCTGGGCCAGCACCAGGAATTCATGCGTGTTGTCGCCGCCGATGGGACCCGAGGCCGCGCGCATCGGGATCGCGGTCAGGCCCATGCGTTCATAGGTCCGCAGGTAGCTGACCATGTGGCGGTTGTAGGCATGCAGCGCCGCGTCGCGGTCAACGTCGAAGTTGTAGCCGTCCTTCATCAGGAACTCACGCCCGCGCATCACGCCGAAGCGGGGCCGCATCTCGTCGCGGAACTTCCACTGGATGTGGTAGAGCGTCAGCGGCAGGTCCTTGTAGCTGTTGACGTGGGACCGGAAGATGTCGGTGATCATCTCCTCGTTGGTGGGACCGTAGAGCATCTCGCGCTCCTGCCGGTCCTTGATCCGCAGCATTTCCTGGCCGTAGTCGTCGTAGCGGCCGGATTCCCGCCACAGGTCGGCGGGCTGCAGGGTGGGCATCAGAAGCGGGATGTGACCGGCGCGGATCTGTTCCTGGTTCACGATCTCCTCGACCCGGCGCAGGACCCGCAGGCCCAGCGGCAGCCAGGAATAGATCCCTGCGGCCTGCTGCTTGATCATGCCCGCCCGCAGCATGTAGCGGTGCGAGACGATCTGCGCCTCGGCGGGGTTTTCCTTGAGGACGGGAAGGAAGTAGCGGGAGAGACGCATTTTGGCCTGCCATGCAAAGGGTCCCGCGTTTCCTAGCGGGTCGGAAGCAGGCAGGCAAGCGCGAGCGGGTGTCCACGGTGGACAGGCTTGGCCCATCAAGGGATTCCAGTGGGTTGTCTGCGGGCGTTAACCGCGGGTTAGGGATTGCACTACGTCCGGCGCCCGTAACTGGGGTCATGCCAAGGCTCAACCCACTGGGTTGATGGCGACACCGGCATGCGGCCCTGCGCGGACGGCTGTTACAACGGCGCCGTGGCGGCGCGTGGCTGCGACCTGGCATCAAGTGTCTGCAATTACCTCGTCGGTGAAGAACGCCCCGTCTGATGCTACGATGAAGTTTCCGCGTTGACCTGCAATGATTCGAGGACCCCGCATGGATATGTCGTTTGCAAGATCGATCAGAATTCGCCTTCCTTTGATTGCGGGGTTCGTTCTGGCGGTTCTCCTGGCCACAACCCTGGCGTCACAAGCCCAGGTTTCAGAACGGGCCGAGCCGGTGACGGGCCCCGGCGTGACAACCATCGGAGGCATTGCGACCGGCGCGCGCATCAACGTCCGCAGCGGCCCGTCCGCGCTGTTCCCGGTGGTCGGGACGCTTGGCTACGGAACGCGGGTGACCAAGGGGCTTTGCATCGGGGGCGGCAGCGCCCGGTGGTGTGAGGTCGAGACGATGGATGGCAAGATATCGGGCTACGTCTCGGGGCGTTTCCTTGTGGAAGGGGCGGAGAGGCCGACCGACGACGATCTGGCGGGCGGCCCGGACTACTGGGCGGTGCGGGGCCTTGCGGCCAACGAACGCCTTGGTGTCCGACTTGAGCCAAGATCCGGCTCGACCGTGCTTGCCACGCTGAAGAACGACGAGATCGTCAGAAACCTTGGCTGCCGGATGACCGGGTCCCAGCGTTGGTGCCGGATCCGATCGCTCACCGGGATGGACGTCACCGGCTGGGTCGCCGCCCGCTACCTGCGCGAATCGCGTGGACCGATTGCGATCCAGCCCCCGGTCGGCGGCGGGTCCGGTGGCTCCGGCCCGGATTTCTATGTAGTGGCCGGGCTGGCTGCCGGCGATTTCCTGAACGTGCGCTCCAAGGCGTCGACGCAGGGGACGGTGATTGCCCGACTTGCCCAGGGGGCCAGGGTCAAGAACCTTGGGTGCCAGGTGTCGGGGCAATCCCGCTGGTGCAAGATCCAGAAGACGGGCGGGGTCCAGGTCACCGGATGGGTGAACGGACGCTACCTGCGCGAGGGGTGAGCGCAAGGTCAGGCCGCGATGGCAGCCGCAAGGCACGGGGTTGACTTGGGAAACACTTGCCTGTCCCCTGCCTTCCCATGCGTCCGCATGATAATCGCGCCTGGTTCCTGATCCTGCCTGCCCTGACGCTTTTGGGCCTTGTGGGCGCGCTGCCGCTGCTGGCGGTCATCAACTACGGCTTTCACGACATCTTCACCCTGTCCGATGTCTTCTGGGTTGGGCCGCAGTGGTTTGCGGACATCCTGCAGTCCGACCGCTTCCTTGCCTCGCTGGGTCGGAGCCTTCTGTTCTCCATCCTCGCCCTTGGCATCCAGGTTCCGCTTGGGATCGGGGTGGCGCTGCTGCTGCTGACCTATGGCAGGCGGGCGGTCTGGGGGCTGATGCTGGTGGCGCTGCCGCTGGTGGTGCCGTGGAACATGATCCCGATGTTCTGGCTGGGGCTGATCCAGCCCGAGACGGGGTTGCTGGGGCCGAGCCTCGCCACAGTCGGCTTCGACTGGAAGTTCACCGGCTGGCATACCTGGGTGCTGATCCTGGTGATGGACACCTGGCACTGGCTGGGCCTGGTCGTGGTGCTGGCCTATGCCGGGCTGCCGGCGATCCCGCCCGCCTACTTGCAGGCGGCGGCCATCGACGGCGCCTCACGCTGGGCGGTGTTCCGGTTCATCCAGTTGCCGCGCATCACCGGGGCGCTGGCCATCGTGTTCCTCTTGCGCTTCGTCGACAGCTTCATGATCTACACCGAGGCCTTCGCGATCAACGCGGGCGGCCCCAACGACGCCACCCGCTTCCTGACGCTGGAACTGGGTGAGGAAATCAAGGGCTTTTCCTATGGCCAGGCGGCCGCGCGGGCGACGCTGTATTTCCTGATCGTGCTGGCCGTGGTCTGGGCCTTCGTCGCCGCCACGCGTGAGCGCGAGACATGAGACACCTGGGCATCCTCGCGCTTGCCGGATTCATCCTGCTGCCGCTGGTGCAGGCCGTCATTCTCAGCTTCACGGCGACGCTGCCTACCGATCGGGTGGCCGAGGGGACCATCGGTCTGATGAATTATCGCAGTGTCCTGGCCGCGCCCGAGCTGAAGGCGGCTATGGTAAATTCGCTGATCTACGTGGTCCTCAACGTCGGGCTTTGCATCGGGATCGGCCTGCCCGCAGCCTATGCGCTGGCCCGCTACCGCTTTGCCGGGGACCGGCATTTCCTGCTGATGATCCTGGTGTTCCGGGTCACGCCGCCGGTGGTGCTGTCCTTGCCGATCTTCATCCTGTTCAGCCAGTTCGGCCTGGTCAACTCACCCGTCGGGATCGCCCTGGTGCATTGCCTGTTCAACCTGCCGGTGGCGATCTGGGTGCTGGAAAGCTTCATTCGCGCGGTGCCAAGAGAGTTCGACGAGACGGCCTTCCTGGACGGTCACACGGGGGCTTCGTTCTTTTTCCGCCACCTTATCCCGCAGATCGCGCCGGGGATCGGGGTGGCGGCCTTCTTCTGTTTCATCTTTTCCTGGGTCGAGGTCGTCTTCGCCCGCATCCTGACGGTCACCGGGGGCAAGCCGGTCACCATGGCGATCCAGGCGATGTTCAGCTTTCAGACCGACATCGGGATGGTGATGGCAATGACCTGCCTGTCGCTCGTGCCGGGGGTGGCGATGATCTGGTTCGTCCGAAACCATCTGGCGCGCGGCTTCACGCTGCGGGCCTGAGTAGGGTGGGCGATATCGCCCACCCTACGCTGCCGCAGGAACAGCTGCACCCAACAGATCCTCGACGAAGAACGCCGCAAACTGGGCGCGGCCCGAGACCCCGGCCTTGGAATAGATCCGTGTCAGCTGTGCCCGCACCGTGCCTTGCGCGGCGCCACGCAGCTCGGCGATCTCGGCCACGTCAAGGCCCTTCAGCGCCAGGAACCCCACGTCTCGTTCGGCCGGCGTCAGCGCCCAGGCCTGGAACTGGCGGTCGATCACGTCCGACAGCGCCCCGCGAGCCACCGCAAGCGCCTGGTCCTGGGCGCGCAGAAGCTCGATGGTGCGGCGCAGGGCGAAGGTGCCGAAGAGGATCCCAAGGACGAGGGCCGCGGTCACCACGGCCTCGAAGATGAAGTGGACCGACATCGGATCCGCGCGCAGGTCGCCGATCACGTCGCCGACGAAGAACACCGTCCCCAGCGTCTGCACCACCAGAAAGATCGAGAGCGCCGCAGTCTGGCGGCGCCCTGCAGTGATGATGTCCGGGGCGGCGGTCATTTGCGCCTTTGGCCAAGCACCATCGGCGCGACCAGGCTGCGACGCAGGGCGCGGGCTTCGACGAAGACGCCGACGACGTGCAGCGCGGCAAGGATCAACAGCAGGTTGGCAACCACTTCATGCACCTCTTCGGCTGTGTGACGCAGGCTGTTGTCCCCGTCTTCCGAGGATTCGCCTTCGCTCTCCCTGATCAAAGCAGACCAGTCGCCGGATGCAACCGCTGCCTTGTCGTCGGCCACCTGCATCGGTGTCGCACCGCCGGTCATCACCAGCCCGGTGACGGTGACCAGTGCCAGGCAGGCCCAGAACGCATAAGCCATCAGCGCGCCCGCGGGGTTGTGTGACGGGTAATGCCGCACCCGGCCCGAAGCAAGCTGGCGCACGTGGCGCAGCGCGGCGACGGGGTTGGGCGGGAAAGCCGAGAAGCGGGCCTCCCGGGGGCCAAGCACCCCCCAGACCAGCCGCAGCACCAAAAGCGCCAGCACCAGCCAGCCAAGCGAGACGTGGAGAAGGCTGCCGCCCTCGTCCAGTGCGGCGTTGACCAGGACCGAAACGGCGATCCCCCAATGCGTGATCCGCACGACGGGGTCCCAGAGCGAGGGCGGGGCAGCGGTAGTCCGGGGGGTTGCCATGTCAGTCTTCCGCCTTGATCTCGACAACCTTGCCCGAAGCCGGGTCAAGGTAGACCTCCATCGGCTTGCTGGTGGCCGTGTCGGTGCACTTGGCCTCGATCTTGCCATCCTCGGCCTCGAACTCGGTCACCTTGCAGCCTGCCTTTTCCAGCGCCGCCGTGGCGGTGGTCGGGTCGGTGCCGATCAGGTCGCCCACAACGGGCATGGCCAGCGCCGCCATCGGCATCGAGGTCAGTGCAAGGAGGGTGAGAAGCTTCAGTTTCATCGTCTTGCCTTTCGGTTCGGCCTTGCAAGGAAGCAAGGGCCAGAGCCGGGACACCGCGTCCCGGATGACCCCTTCTGCACCGATCCCAAGCCCCGCCTCCATCCCGGCGGCGCTTACCCCGTCGGACTTAAGCACATGCTGACAGCGGGTTTCCGCCCGTCTCTCCCCTTGCGCGGGTTGGCAGCGCGGGCGATATGTGGGGCAAAGCGAAGGAACCCGCATGGCCCTGCCGATCTCACACCAGTTGCGCTACTGGGGCATCGCCGCGGCGGTCTTCCTGCTGCTTCTGTGGTTGCTGGGAAATGTGCTCTTGCCCTTCATCGTCGGCGGCGCCATCGCCTATTTCCTGGACCCAGTGGCCGACCGGCTGGAGCGTCTGGGCATGTCCCGCGTCACCGCGACGACCGTGATCTCGCTGGTGGCCTTGCTTCTGGTCGTCCTGCTGGTGCTGGCGGTGATCCCGACGCTGGTCAACCAGCTGACCGCACTGGTCAATGCAGCGCCCGACATCGCCAAACGCCTGCAGGGCTTCCTGCTGGAACGTTTCCCCGAGCTGGCCGACAGCACCTCGACCATCCGCCAGACCCTTGCCGAACTTGGCGCGGCTATCCAGGCGCGGGGCGGAGAGCTGGTGCAGGGCGTCGTAAGCTCGGCGCTGGGGGTGATCTCGGTCGTCGTCTTCATCGTCGTCGTGCCGGTCGTGGCTTTCTACCTTCTCCTGGACTGGGACGAGATGGTCGCCCGGATCGATTCCATGCTGCCTCTGGACCACGCCCCCACGATCCGCCGCCTTGCGCGCGAGATCGACGCGGTGCTGGCGGGCTTCGTGCGCGGCCAGGTCTCGGTCTGCCTTGCGCTGGGCACCTTCTACGCCGTCGCCCTGATGGCGGCGGGCCTGCAATTCGGCCTGATCGTCGGGGCCATCGCGGGCGCCATCACCTTCATCCCCTACGTGGGCTCGCTGGTCGGCGGGATTCTGGCCGTCGGCCTTGCGCTGTTCCAGTTCTGGGGCGACTGGCTGCAGATCGGCATCGTAGCGGCCATCTTCGCGGCCGGCCAGTTTGTCGAGGGCAACATCCTGACCCCCCGCCTGGTGGGCAAGTCGGTCGGGCTGCACCCGGTCTGGCTTTTGTTCGCGCTGTCAGCCTTCGGCACCGTCTTCGGCTTCGTCGGCATGCTGATCGCGGTGCCTGTCGCCGCCTCGATCGGGGTGCTTACCCGCTTCGGCATCGAGCAATACCGCGCAAGCCTGCTGTACAAGGGGACCACCGCGCGCAGCGCCCAGCCGCCCGAAGCCGTGCCGCTGCCCGCCGCGCCGGTGCCCCGTCAGAAGCGCAGCCGCAAGACCACCGGCGGGGCCGGAGAGGGCGCGTGACCCGCCAGCTTGCGTTCGACCTGCCCAACCCCGAGGCGATGACGCGCGAGCATTTCTTCGTGGCTCCCTCGAACGCGCTGGCACTGCAGGCGGTCGAGGGCTGGCAGGACTGGCCGGGCCGGAAGCAGATGATCGTCGGCCCAGAAGGCTCGGGCAAGACGCATCTTGCGCATGTCTGGGCCGCTCTGGCCGAGGCGGTGATCCTGCCCGCCGACAGGCTGGCCGATGTGGACATCGCCAGCCTTGCCGGGCGGGCGGTGGCAGTCGAGGATGCCGACCGGATCGGCGGGGGCGCAAGCGGGGGGGCCGAGGCCCAGCTTTTCCACTTGCACAACCTCGTCACCACTTCGGGCGCGCTTCTGCTGACCGCCCGCACCCCGCCGCGCGACTGGGGCCTGGCGCTTGCCGACCTGAAAAGCCGGATGCAGGCCACCGCCATCGCGACCCTGGACGGGCCGGACGATACGCTGCTTTCGGCCGTGCTGGTCAAGCTCTTCGCCGACCGCCAGGTCGCAGTGCCGCCGAACCTGATCCCCTATCTGGTCAGCAGGATGCCCCGGTCGATCGGCGCCGCTCGGGGCCTTGTCGCGGCGCTGGATGCCCGCGCCCTGGCCGCCGGTCGGCCCATCACCCGGGCGCTGGCGGGCGAGGTTCTTGGCCTTGATTAGGACGCACATCAGCTTTGCTGGACAGTCTGCGGACAAGCTGCCTAACTGTCGCAATAGTTTCACAGTGTGGACGGCATAAGCGCGCCCATGACCCAGGCTGATTTCCTTCGTTCCCCGTTCCCCGCGCCCGTCGAGCTGCCCTTCGCAGAGACCGCCGGCCCCGGCCGCTTCTTCAACCGCGAGCTCTCCTGGCTGGCCTTCAACTGGCGTGTGCTGGAAGAAGCCGCGAACCCCCAGGTCCCGCTTCTGGAACGGCTGCGCTTTTTGTCGATCAGCGCCACAAACCTGGACGAATTCTATACCGTCCGCGTGGCGGGCCTGCGCGCCCTGGTCCGCAACGGCAATGCCACCCTGTCCGAAGATGGCCGCAGCCCGGCCGAACAGTTGCAGCTGATCAACGCCGATGCGCGCAGTCTGATGCAGACCCAGCAGACCACCTTCAACCGCCTTCGCAAAGAGATGGAGACCGAGGGGATCACCCTGGTCCAGCGGACGAAACTGACGGCGCGCGACCTGAAGCATCTTGAGACGCATTTCCTGTCGAACGTCTTTCCGGTGCTGTCCCCCCTGGCCATCGACCCCGCACACCCGTTTCCCTTCATCCCGAACACCGGATTTTCCCTGGCGCTAGAGCTGGAGCGGATCACCGATCACCGCCCGCTGAAGGCACTGCTGCCGATCCCGCAGCAGATCGCGCGCTTCGTGCCCCTGCCGGGAAAAGAGGGCGAGCACCGGTTCCTGCCGCTGGAAGAACTTCTGCTTCTGCACCTCGACATGCTGTTTCCCGGTTACACCGACCGCGGCCATTGCACCTTCCGCGTGCTGCGCGACAGCGACCTGGAAGTCGAGGACGAGGCCGAGGACCTGGTGCGCGAGTTCGAGACCGCGCTGAAGCGCCGTCGCCGGGGCGAGGTGATCCGCCTGAAGCTTTCCGCCGGTGCGCCGGAAAGCTTGCGCGCGCTGATCATGGAAGAGCTTGCCGTCACCGAGGACGAGGTGGTGGAAGTGAAGGGCCTGCTGGGCGTCGCCGACCTCAAGGAATTGATCCTGTCCAGCCGCAAGGACCTGATGTGGCCCCCCTTCATCCCCCGGGTGCCGGAACGGGTGAAGGATCACGAGGACGACATGTTCGCCGCGATCCGGCAAAAGGACATGCTGCTGCATCACCCGTATGAGACGTTCGACATGGTCATCCGTTTCCTGCAGCAGGCGGCGACCGACCCGAACGTGCTGGCGATCAAGCAGACGCTCTATCGCACCTCCTGGGACAGTCCCATCGTCAGCGCTTTGTGCGAAGCAGCCGAGAACGGCAAGTCGGTGACGGCGCTGGTGGAACTGAAGGCGCGCTTTGACGAAGCTGCGAACATCCGCCAGTCGCGGCGGCTGGAACGGGCCGGGGCGCATGTCGTCTACGGCTTCGTCAACTACAAGACCCACGCCAAGATCAGCACCGTCGTCCGCCGCGAGGGTGACCACCTGGTCACCTACACCCATTACGGCACCGGCAACTACCACCCGATCACCGCGCGGATCTACACTGACCTTTCGTTCTTCACCTGCGACCCGGCGCTTGGCCGCGATGCGACCAAGGTCTTCAACTACCTGTCTGGCTACGTGCAGCCGCAGGGTCTGGAGAACCTGGCGATCAGCCCGATCACGCTGAAGCCGCGCCTTCTGGACCTTATCGCATCCGAGGCCGACCACGCCCGCGCCGGACGTCCTGCCGAGATCTGGGCCAAGATGAACTCGATCATCGAACCCGACGTGATCGACGCGCTTTACGCAGCAAGCCAGGCCGGGGTGAAGATCAGCCTCATCGTGCGCGGCATCTGCGGCTTGCGGCCCGGGGTGAAGGGCCTGTCCGAAAACATCCGGGTAAAGTCCATCGTCGGGCGCTTCCTGGAACATTCCCGCATAGTCTGCTACGGCAACGGCTACGGGCTGCCGGCCAAGAAGGCGCGGGTGTTCTTCTCATCTGCCGACTGGATGGGTCGCAACCTGACGCGGCGGGTGGAAACCCTGGTCGAGGTGCATAACCCCACCGTCAAGAACCAGATCCTCAGCCAGATCATGGCCGCAAACCTGGGTGACGAGGCGCAAAGCTGGGTCCTGTCGCCCGACGGCAGCTATGCCCGCGACCTGGGTCCCGAGGGCGCGCAGCTGTTCAACTGCCACCAGTTCTTCATGGAAAACCCCTCGCTTTCGGGCCGCGGAACGGCGGCAAAGGACGCACCGCGCCTGATCCCGGTGAAGGACGACGACACGTCGGGGGGTGTCGCGGCACGGTAGGGGCCGGATCAAATTCCTTCGAAGGAATTTGCAAATCTTTTCGAAAAGATTTGGCTCTCAAACCCCCGCGACGGGATCCCGCATCAACTGCAGCCGCCCCGCCGCCGCCCGGGCGAAGGTCCGCAGCACCACCTTGCGCCGCGCGCCCGACAAGGGCGTCTCCGGTGCCATCCGCACAACTTCGGCATCGTAGGGGTCGGCCAGAATCAACCCGGTGTCGGGTGGCAGAAGCTCCACCGGGAAATCGGCATCCACTGCCCAGAAGAACCGGTCGCACCAGTCGAGGTAGCCCTGCCACTTGCGGTCGGCCCGGTAATCCGCCCGGCCCGACTTGCACTCAACCACCCAGACCTCGCCTTTCGGTCCCAGCGCCATCACATCGACCCGCAGGCCCGACGTCGGGATAAGTTCCTCGACGCAAACGAAATCCAGGGCCCGCAGGCCCCGGCAGACGCCACGTTGCAGGCGCTGACCCGGCAGGGCGGGCAGGGTTTCTGCGATGTCGACCGGCATGTCCATGTGGGCAAATATGAACCAAAGGTGAACATCTGTCCAGCCTTGCGCCCGGCCCCCCACACGCCTATCTTGAGCCTTGGCGGGTTCTGCTCCTCACGTGCGAGGCCTTTTTTCCAGTGGCCGATAAGCAAACGCACGGGGGCTGGCTCTGACAGGATCCTGGTCCTGTTACCTGGTCCCCACCTGAGACCTCTGGCTCTCGGGAAATCCCGGCACTCCACGGCTGCTGCGGGCCCGCCACCCGTTATCCGGGCACCCGGAGTTTTCGAAAACTCCGGTCCGATTTCTTCGAAGAAATCGGGGCCTAGCGCCGACCGTTCCGCTGCTTGACGGGAACCGGCACGGGCACCAGGACCGGCTCGCGCGCGCCGCGGCCCCCCATCGGACCCGCGTCGTCTTCCGCCATGTTCATGATACGGAACGCAAACTGCACGGCCGAGAAGACGATGCCATTGAAGATCACCAGCATCGCGACAGCGATCAGGCCGATGTCAGACCCCAGCACCAGATGCCCGATCCCCGCCACATCCAGCCACATCAGCCCGCCGGTGAAGGCCGCAGCCACCGCGAAGCCCACGGCGACGCTTTCAAGGTAAAGGCGAACGAGCTTGGGCATCTTGATCTCCTGTCTTCCTTCCGAAGCTAGGGGCGCGGAACCGGCTTGCCAAGCCCCACGTTGCTAACATGCGCGTTTCCGCCGCATGCAGGGCAGCGCCAGTGAAAAATGTGGCATGCCCTGATCCTTGTCATGGTGCAGCCGCTCATCCTTGCGGACTGTTGCCCGCAAGCCAACAAGAAAGGAAATGTCATGAAAGCCGCAGACACGCTTTACTGCATCGCCGACGAACGGGGCTTCCGGCTCCTGCGCGGCAACGGTGGCAAACTGGACCCGATCCACGCCGCCGGAGCGGATGATTTCGCCGATTGGTCCCACACCATCACCGAAACTGGCCGCAACCGCTCGGGCGGGATCAACTTCGGCAACGGTGGAAGCGATGACGACGCGATCGAACGTCCGCGCCTTGCCAAGCATGTCGTCGCCGCTCTGGAGGCCGAATGGAAGAAGGGCGGCGCTGGCCGCATCGTCCTTGCCGCGGGCCCGAAGATGCTGGGAGCCTTGCGCAAGGCGATGCCGAAGGACCTTGCGCATGAGATCACGGCAGAGTTTTCGAAGGACCTGTCCGACGTGCCCGAACACGAGCTGCTGGATCATCTGGAGGCGAAAGGCTGAGTTTGCTCCACCCTTCGCCACCATACATCAAGTTAGCACAGCACCGCTCTCAGTTACTGCCACCCAATCGGAAGACAGCGGGGGCGGGCCATCAGGCGGGATAGCAGAAGAATATCCGGCCCGTCCTGGGATTGTCGCCGATGAAGCAGGCAGGCGGCTGACCCAGTTCCACGCAGTGCAGCTGATATCGCTGCCAGATGTCGTCGAAGAAGGGCGAGCCCTCGCTAATCCGAGCCAAGAATCCGAGCCGAGCCCACCTCGGCCAGGTCATCGTAGCGGTCCCTGATACCGATGCTACGCCCGCCCTGCTGCGTGAAGGGTATCCGACAGTCCAGCCGATCAACAGCCTCAGCGGTAGGAAGCGATCCCGACCTTGCTCCGATGTGAAGCAGGTACGCCACCTGCCGAACCCGCCGCACCGCGTCGGCCGGCTCGACCCGCTCATGGTCACTCCAGGCCGCCACGGCACGCTGAAGGTCGGACCAATGCATCCTACCCCTCCATCGCCTCCAGCTCGTCGATGAAGCCCGCGATCATCGACAGGCCCTTGTCCCAGAACTTCGGGTCACTGGCGTCCAGCCCGAAGGGCGCAAGCAGGTCCTTGTGGTGCATCGACCCGCCCGCCTTCAGCATGGCGAAGTACTTCTCTTGAAAGTCCGGCAGGCCGCCCGCATAGGCCGCGTAAAGCGCGTTCACGAGACCATCTCCGAAGGCATAGGCATAGACGTAGAAGGGCGAGTGGACAAAGTGCGGGATATAGGCCCAGAAGGTCTCATACCCATCCATGAACTCGAAGGCGTCGCCCAGGGACTGCGCCTGGACCGACATCCACAGCGCGTTGATATCCTCGGGCGTCAACTCCCCCTGCGCCCGGGCGGCGTGTAGTTTGCATTCGAAGTCGTAGAAGGCGATCTGGCGGACGACCGTGTTGATCATGTCCTCGACCTTGCCCGCGAGCAGCGTCTTCTTTTCCGCTGGGGTCTTCGCCTGGTCCAGAAGCTTGCGGAAGGTCAGCATCTCGCCGAAGACGCTGGCGGTTTCCGCCAGCGTCAGGGGGGTAGAGGACAGCAATTCGCCCTGCCCCGCTGCCAGAACCTGATGCACGCCGTGGCCCAGTTCATGTGCCAGCGTCATCACGTCGCGCGGTTTTCCGAGGTAGTTCAGCATCACGTAAGGGTGGACTGTGGTGACCGTGGGGTGCGCAAAGGCACCGGGGGCCTTGCCGGGTTTCACGCCAGCGTCGATCCAGCCCTTGTCGAAGAAGGGCGTGGCAAGGTCGGCCATCCGGGGATCGAAGGCCGCGTAGGCCTCGGTCACCATGCGGCGCGCTTCGGACCAGTCCACGATGCGCGGAGTTTCCGACGGCAGCGGGGCGTTGCGGTCCCAGACTTGCAGCTTGTCCAGGCCCATCCACTTGGCCTTCAGCCGATAGTAGCGGTGCGAAAGTTTCGGATAGGCCGCGACCACGGCGTTGCGCAGGGCCTCGACGACCTCGGGTTCGACGTGGTTCGACAGGTGACGACCATGCTGGGGCGAGGGCATCTTGCGCCAGCGGTCGTGAATTTCCTTCTCCTTGGCCAGCGTGTTGTGGATGCGGGCGAAGAGCTTGACGTTCTTCTCGAACACCCCCGCCAGCGCCTGCGCCGCCGCCTGACGCCGGGGGCGCTGGGGGTCGGTCAGAAGGTTCAGCGTGGCTTCCAGGTTCAGCTCTTCCGCTTCGCCCTCGACCGCGAACATCAGGCCCGCCATCGTCTCGTCGAACAGCTTGTTCCAGGCCGACGCGCCGACGACCGACTCGTCATGCAGGAAACGTTCCAGCTCGTCCGACAACTGGTGCGGACGCATCGCGCGCATCCGGTCAAAGACCGGCTTGTAGCGCGCAAGGTCCGCGTTGGCGGCCAGGAGGCGGACCAGGTGATCATCGTCCAGCCGGTTGAATTCAAGCGAGAAGAACACCAGCGGAGTCGTCGCCGTGGTCACCTTGTCCTGGGCATTGCCCATGAACTGCGCACGTTCGGGGTCGATGGTGTTCTGATAATAGCGCAGCCCCGCATAGGACATCAGCCGCCCGGCGATGACCTCGATACGTTCGTATTCCTGCACGCAGGCCAGAAGGCCCGCCGCGTCCTGCCGACCCAGCCGCCCCTCGTAGGTCTGGGCAAAGGCGGCGCAGGCGCGTTCCAGTTCCGCCATGTCGGCCGCGAATTCCGGGCCATCGGCGCTGGGGTAAAGGTCGGTCAGGTCCCAGTCGGGCAAATCGCCGAACCCGCCCCCGCTGGCATTTGCATCGAAAACGGGCTTGGGCAGGGGCAGGGTCATCGGGTCCTCCGGTATACTTTCGCTTGATCTAGGCTTGCGGTTGGTCCGGGAAAACCCCCGGACCACGCCTCGTTCGACTTCGTCGCCTCGTCGTGATGCGCCTCCCCCCAGCGAGGAGTGACGAAGTCATCGACGAGCGGGTGTCAGATATCGACGGCGACCTCGTAGACCCGGTCCATCATCGCCTGGGTGCCGCGCACGAATTCCAGCGGGCAGGGATAGGCTGCTCCCTCGCGGACGGTTCGGCCGAAGGCCTCGACCTGCAGCTTGTAGTGGTTGGCCGTGGGGAAGCGTTCGACGATCACCCGGTTGCCGTCCTGGTGCAGTTCCACCTCGGCCAGGTCGTTGACGTTGGCGTTGAAAGGACCGCCCTCCAGCCGGATCATACCCTTCGTCCCCTGGAACGTCGCGACCTGCCGGTTGTACATCCGCATCGAGGTCACAGAGCCATAGGTGAAGCGCCCTGCATAAGGTTTATTGGGCGGCCCCTCCATCGTGGCCGCGACCTGGGCGAAGGTATCGACGCCATTGTCGCGGTGGATGCGGGCCGAGATGTCCACGGGCTCCGCACCGGTGACAAAGCGCATCGACCCGAAGGTATAGACCCCGATGTCGCGCAACGACCCACCGCCGGTTTCCGGCTTCATGCGGATGTTGCCCATGTCGGTCAGGTTGAAGCTGAAGGCGACGTCGGCATGGACCAGATCGCCGATCTCTCCGGCCTCGAACCATTCCTTCGCGCGCTGCCACTGCGGATGGTGGACGATCATGTAGGCCTCTGCCGCAAGCAACCCAGAGCGATCCCGCGCCGCGATGATCTGGTCGATCTCGCGCGCTTTCAAGGCGATGGGCTTTTCGGTCAGCACATGCTTTCCGGCCGCAAGGCACTTCAGCGTCCATTCGACGTGCATGTGGTTCGGCAGCGGGATGTAGACCGCGTCGATCGACGGGTCGGCCAAAAGCGCCTCATAGCTGGTATGGACTGTCAGCGAGGGACAGAAGGCCTGGAACCCCGCGGCCTTCGACGCATCCGACGTCGCCAGCGCGGCCAGTTCCGCCCCCTCGGCGGCGTGGATCGCCGGAGCCATGTGTTCCCGCGCGAACCGCGCCGCACCCAATACACCCCATCTGACCGGCTTCATGTCATCCTCCCCGAAAGCACCGACGCCAATAGGTCAGGTTTTGACGGGACCTTCAACCCGGCGGAAGCGCAGGAAGGTCATCAGGCCAAAGGGCCTTACCTGGCGGCTCTCCTCCAGCCGGAGCAGCGGATGCCCCAGCACCCGGTCGATGGCAAAGTCGGAGTGCCAGCCCAGCAGGTTCGCCAAGGGTGCCGCCAGCCGCTCGGCCACCGCCCAGCCTTCGGCGGCGCGGCCCGCGAAGTGGTTGGCGATCATCACCGAGCCTCCGGGGCGCACCACGCGGGCCATCTCGTCCAGCACCCGCTCCGGCTCGGGGACGACGGACATGATATGCATCGCGGCGACATGATCGAAACTTGCATCCGGGAAGGCGATCCGCCGCGCGTCCATCTGGTGCAGGCCGTCCAGGTTCTTCAAACCGCCCTTCTGCGCCCGAACCTCGGCCTCACGCAGCATCTCGGCGGAAAGGTCGATCCCCGTCACCCGCACATGCGCACCATAGTAGCCCAGCGCCAGGCCGGTTCCGATCCCCACCTCCAGCACTGCCCCGCCCTGGGCGTTCACATGCGCCGCCGCCAGGATGCGCCCGCCCTGCGTGATCCGCCCGAAGGTCAGATCATAGACCGGCGCCCAGCGGCGATAGGATTTCTGGATGGCCTCTACTTGCATGCACATGATTCCTTTGGCATTTCCGCAAAGGCGAGAGTGCCGCCCGCACCCCGGATTGCAAGGAAAAGCCGCAACCTGCGCGGGAAATCAGCCGATGCCGGGCTTGCCCAGACTGCGAACGGCCAGCCAGAGGACCCCGGCCAGATAGGCCAGGCACAGGGTCAGAAGCGTGGTCCAGGGATAGGTGAGCAGAGCCGCAACCACGACCACCGCGCCCACCAGCACATAGCGTGCGTAGTCGGTCGCAATGGTGATACGCTTCAAGGACGGGGTGCGGACCCGGCTGATCATCAGCGCGCCGATCCCCACCATCCAGGCCGCGACCAGCACGGGGGGAAGGTGCAGGGCCCGGTCGGTTGCAAAGGACAGGTAAAGCGGCGACAGGACCAGCATGGCCCCGGCAGGTGACGGCACTCCGATGAACACCGTCTTCTCGGCCGGTTCGCCCACCGTGTTCCTGCTTCCCACGTTGAACCGCGCCAGCCGCAGCATGCAGCACACCGCATAGACCAGCACGGCGATCCACCCAAGGCTCGTTTCCGGCCGAAGGCCCCACATGTACAGGATCAGCGCCGGCGTGACACCGAAGTTCACGAAGTCGCACAGGGAATCGAGTTCCGCCCCGATGGCGCTTTCCGACTTGAGCATCCGGGCAAGCCGTCCGTCCAGCCCGTCCAGCGCCGCAGCAACCCCGATCAGCAGGACCGCCATCGTGAAGTTTCCGGCGATGCCGTAGCGGATCGCCGTCAAACCCGAGCAGAGCGCAAGGATCGACACGAAGTTCGGCAGAAGCTTCAGCAGCAGAAGCTCCCGCGGGGGGTCGGACGGCCTGCGCGCCATGCCTACTCCACCCGCGCGGCGCGGGCGGGCGCATCCTGCCCGATGAAGGCGATGACGCTTTCGCCAGCAACCATCGTCTGGCCCAGAGCGACCTGCGGCTGCACACCCTCGGGCAGATACACGTCAAGGCGGCTGCCAAAGCGGATCAGGCCGAAGCGTTCGCCGGTGCGGACGCTGTCGCCGGGCTTTTTCCAGCACATGATCCGGCGTGCGACCAGGCCTGCGATCTGCACCACGGCGATCTTGCGACCGTCCTGCATCTCGATTGCCAGGGCGTTGCGTTCGTTTTCTTCCGATGCCTTGTCCAGCGAAGCGTTGAAGAACTTGCCAGGCCGATAGGCGACGGCGGTAACGCGGCCAGCAATGGGCGCGCGGTTCACATGGCAGTTGAAGACCGACATGAAGACCGAAACCCGGACCAGTGCCTCTGGGCCTATGCCCAGCTCGACCGGAGGCACCGCGCGCTCGATCAGGCTGACGACGCCGTCGGCGGGGCTGACCAGCAGGCCTGCGTTCTCGGGCACCGCGCGCTTGGGGTCACGGAAGAAATAGTAGCACCAGACGGTCAGGCCCAGACCAAGCCAGCCCAGCGGGTCCCACAGCCAGAAAAGGACCAGTGAGACGGCCGCGAAGACGGGAACGAATTTCCACCCCTCGGGGTGCATCGGCTTGAGAAAGGTGTCGATCATGCGCATGGACGTCCTCCTACCCTTCCAAAGGCCCTTGGGCAAACGAAAAGGCCGTGACCCAGGGTCACGGCCTTAGGTCTGACAGTCCTTGCTTACGCCGGGATCACCATGCCCTTGCCCTTGGCAAGTTCCCGCATCTTGGCCTGCAACTTCTCGAAGGCGCGGACCTCGATCTGGCGGATACGCTCGCGGCTGACGCCATAGCTTTCCGACAGCTCTTCCAGCGTCACCGGGTCTTCCGACAGGCGGCGCTGCATCAGGACGTCCTTTTCCCGGTCGTTCAGGACAGACATCGCCTGCACCAGAAGCGCCCGGCGGGCGTCAAGCTCGTCCTTTTCCTCATAGGCTTCGGCCTGGTCGGAATCCTCGTCTTCAAGCCAGTCCTGCCACTGGGTGGCACTTTCGCCGTCCGAGCCGACCGTCGCGTTCAGCGACGCGTCCGAGCCCGACAGGCGGCGGTTCATGTCCACCACCTCGGCCTCGGTCACCGACAGGTCCTTGGCGATCTGGGCCACATTCTCGGGCCGCAGGTCGCCTTCCTCCAGCGCGCCGACCTTGGCCTTCGCCTTGCGCAGGTTGAAGAACAGCTTCTTTTGCGCGCTGGTCGTGCCCAGCTTTACCAGCGACCAGGACCGCAGGATGTATTCCTGGATCGAGGCGCGGATCCACCACATCGCATATGTGGCCAGTCGGAAGCCCTTTTCCGGGTCGAAGCGCTTGACGGCCTGCATCAGCCCGACGTTCGCCTCACTGATCACCTCTGCCTGCGGCAGACCGTAGCCGCGATAGCCCATCGCGATCTTCGCGGCGAGGCGCAAGTGGCTGGTCACCATCTGGTGCGCGGCGTTGGCATCCTGATGGTCGACCCAGCGTTTCGCCAGCATGTATTCCTGTTCAGGTTCCAGAAGCGGAAACTTCCGAATTTCCTGCAGATACCGGTTCAAGCCCTGTTCCGGGCTTGGCGCGGGTAAGTTCGTGTAGGTGCTCATCCTTGCCCCCTCATCTGCCCGGTGCGTCAGCGCCCCCGGGAACGCGATAACCTAAAGTAACCTGCATACCCTTGCAAGGGTTCCGTGACACACAAGGTTTAACGTCAAGTGTGCGCCCCGCCGTCGGCAATGAAGGATCATGTCAAGGGTTTCACGCGAATGTCAGAATTCCCGACTGTTTTAATCATATTGCCACCCGCTCGCCCAGTTCCACCACCCGGTCACGCGGCAGGTGGTAAAAATCCGTCGGGTCCGCCGCCATCCGGGACAGCGCCACATAGATCCGGTCCAACACCAGCTCCCATCCTGCTCCCGTCGCAACCGCCCGCCTGCGCCCCAGAAAGAAGGTCGAGGCCATCACATCGAACTTCAGCCCCGCCGCCCGCGCATGCACCATCGCCCGGCTGACGTTCGGCGTCTCCATGAAGCCGAAGCGCAGGATCAGCCGCACGAAGCAGCCCCCCAGCGGTTCGACCGTCACCCGCTCGTCAGCCGTCGCATAGGGCACGCGCAGGGTTTCCACCGTCAGCAGGACCGTCTGCTCGTGCAGGACCCGGTTGTGCTTGATGTTGTGCAACAGCGCCGAGGGCACGATCCCCGGATCGCCGGTCAGGAAAAACGCCGTGCCGGGGATCACGTTCACGCTGGAGTTCCGCATCATCCGCACGAAGCTTGCGACCGAGATCGCGAGCTTCGCCACCCGCGCCTTCACCGCCTGCGTGCCCCGCCACCAGGCCCACATCAGCATCCCCACCACCGCCGCAACGACCACTGGCACATAGCCGCCATCGGCGATCTTCAGCGCGTTCGAGGCCAGGAACACCAGTTCCACCCCCAGGATCGGCGCGGCAAGCAGCACCGCCCACGGTGCGCGCAACCGGCCCGAGCGCACCAGGTACAACACGCCCAGCACCGAAGTCAGCACCATTGTCCCCGTGACCGCGATTCCATACGCCGAAGCCAGTGCCGAGGACGACCCAAAGGACAGCACCAGCCACAACACCCCTCCAAGCAGCAGCCAGTTCACCGCCCCGATGTAGATCTGCCCGCTTTGCCCCTCGGCGGTATGCACGATGCGCAGCCGCGGCAGGAAGCCCAGCTGGACCGCCCCCCGCGCCATCGAGAACGCCCCGGTGATCACCGCCTGGCTTGCAATCACTGTCGCAATGGTGGCCAGGCCCACAAGGAACGGCAGGCTCGACTCGGGCGCCATGGCAAAGAACGAGTCCCCGGCCTTTTCCGGTGCGGCCAGGACCATTGCGCCCTGCCCCAGATAGTTCAGCACCAGTGCCGGCAGCACCAACGCGAACCATGCCAACATGATCGGCGGTCGTCCGAAATGCCCAAGGTCGGCATACAGCGCCTCGCCCCCGGTCACGGCCAGGAACACCGCACCCAGGACAACGAAGGCCACCCCGGTATGGTACAGCAGAAAGCTTATGCCCCAGACCGGGTTGATGGCTGCCAGCACCGAAGGTGCATCCGCGATATGCCAGACGCCAAGGCCCGCCAGCACCAGGAACCAGACCACGCAGATAGGCCCGAAAAGCGCGGCCACGCTGGCCGTTCCTCGCCGCTGCACCATGAAGAGCGCGATCAGAATACCCAGCGTGATGGGCAAGACGTAGGCAGAAAGCGTGGGAAGGATCAGCCCCATCCCCTCGACCGCCGACAGGACCGAGATCGCCGGAGTGATCGCCGCATCGCCCGCAAAAAGCGCCGCCCCGCACAGCGCCAGCAGCAGGACCGGCACCGACCGTCTTCCCGCCGCCAGCCGCACCAGCGTGTACAGCGACAGGATGCCGCCCTCGCCCCGGTTGTCTGCGCGCAGAAGGAAGAAGACATACTTCACCGTGACGATCAGGACCAAGGTCCAGATCAGAAGCGACAGGATGCCCAGCACTTCGGCGGCACCGGGACGTGCCGCGCCGGTGGCACGCAGCGCCTCGCGGAAGGCGTAGATCGGCGAAGTGCCGATATCGCCATAGACGACCCCGATCGCGCCGATCGTCAGCGCCCCAAGGCCCTGGCGGTGGGTTGCGTCGCGGTGGATGTCGTCTGGAACGGTCTCGGCCTGCAGGTAGTCGGCGATGTCCAGCGCTTCTTCATCGAATAGCGGCAAAGCGGGTTGGACGTCCCGCGGAATCGGGTCGTGGATCATGGCTCACCCTTGGGTGTTGCTTGGACGGTGGATGGGGTTTGGCTGCATGTCCGGCAGATCGCCATCTCGCCCAAAGGGCGAAGGCCGGGTCCGGTTCCCCCCTGGCAGGAGGGGTGCGCTTTGGCTCCGATGCCGTTACCGACTCAGACGCCGGCGTGCGAACAGGCATAGCCCGATAACGGTCGCGTGACAATGCTGCGCCTGCAAAGCGGCGGAGACCGGCTTGGATGCGGGCGTGGACACGGGCTTGGACATGGGCAAGCCGCCGCCGTCCGGGATCAGGTTCTCCCCACCTTACAGCGGTGGGTTTTGCGGCTATGCCTCGGGTCCGACAGGATAATCCACAAAGGTTGCCATGCGCCATCTGCCGCTTTGCCTTGCCGCCCTCGCCTCCCTCGTCTGGCTGATCCCTGGCCAGGCCTTGGCCTACTACCCCTGCAACGGACCTGGCCCGGGCGAGGTGCTGATCGGTGTCGACCCCGGCGGCAACGGTATCGCTCCGACGCCCCTGTGCGAATATGTGGGCGAGGATGGTGGCGGTGGTGACGGCTTCAGCGACCCCGGCGGCTATTGGGTCGACCAGTATGCGACGCTGGCCTGGGGCACCGATCCGAACGGCGGGCCGACCTATTCGTGGTACATGAACGCCACCAGCCAGGCCGAGGCCGACACCGGTGCCATCGCCCAGTGCCAGTCCTCGGGTTTCCGCGACTGCCGGATCGCGATGGGCGTGACGAACGGCGCGATCGCCATCGCCATCGACAGCAGCGGGGCGCTGCACACCGACTGGGGCGAGGATGCGCGCCAGGCCAGGAAAAAGGTGCTGCGCTATTGCAAAGGCCAGGGCGGCAAGGGCTGCAAGATCGAACAGGTCCTGGAAAGCCCGGCAGCCTGGGTCAGCAACTGAGGTCGCGACCGGCGGGATTGGACCGCCGGTCGCATCGGCTCAGCCGGACAGGGTCTTTGTGAAGATCACCTTGTCGTCCCCGGTTTGGTAATAGTCCCGGATCCGTGCCTCGCGCCGAAAGCCAATCCGGGTGTAAAACCGCCTTTGTCTGGCAAATCCCAGTGCACCCGAGGTTTCGACCAGCAAGAGCCGCACCCCGTTTGCGCGCAGCGCCGTCTCGACTGCGTCCACCAGTCGACGGCCGACACCCTGCCCCTGCCGTACTGGATCAACCGCCAGCAAAAGCAGGTTCCAGGTCCCGTCGGTCAGTTGTTCTGGCGCGGCATAGGCAAGACCCGTGCCGTCGTCGGCAACCAGCCATAGCGCGGCAGTGCAGCCGTCCAGCCAAGGCGCCGCCATCTCTGGAAGCATCTCAGCCGGAAAGAGGTCAACCGCCGCGATCACGGCCTGTACTGCGGCAAGGTCGTCCCGCCGCAGCGGGCGAATGATGTCCTGTGTCATGGGTCTATCCCTGATTGTCGAGTTGTGCCCGGACAGACAGCCGCCCCATCCGCGAGATGCGGTAGGGTCCGCCGCCTTCCGAGGCGATCAGCCGCTTGCGCCGCAGGCGTCTGAAGACGTCCAGCGTGCAGTCGGCCAGAACGAAGCCGTCGCGGGTGACACACAGGATCTCGTCGATCTTGCTGCCCTGCCGCGAATGGTCGATGCGCCCGCCAAGGGCGAGGACGTGCAGCACCCGCTGCTCGGTCCGTGAGATGTTCATTGCAAAGTCCGTGGTCTGTCGCCATGCCGGACCGAACGCAGGCCAATGCGCTGCGTCGGTCGTTCATGTCATCCCGTCACCCCGGCAGGCGGGGCGGATGACGTCAGCAGGCGAAGACAGTCTCGAACATAAAGCGCACTCCAGGGGCCAAGTCTGCCCGTGCAGCACCAACATAGCGGACCCAAATCCCTTGCGGAAGGGATTTGACAGATTTCTTCCTCAAGAAATTTGCCCCTGGGACTGCGGTCAGACACCTTACCAAATCCCTAACGTCCGCGACCAAGTCATTGATCTTGCGGGCGTCCCGGGTTTTGTCCACCGTGGACACCCCTGCGGCCTACCCCGCCCGCAGCGCCGCGATCAGCCCCGCCATGTCGCCCGGCAGGGGCGAGGTGAACTCCAGCCGCTCCCCCGTCACCGGATGATCGAACCCCAGGCTCGCCGCATGCAGGGCCTGCCGGGGGAAGCTGTTCCCGATCTCCGCCGCCGCCCCCAGCGCCTTGTCCGACAGCCGCTTTTTCCCGCCATAGGTCTGGTCCCCCAGAAGCCCATGCCCGGCATAGGCCAGGTGAACCCGGATCTGATGGGTCCGCCCCGTCTCGAGCCAGCAGTCGACCAGCGCCGCCTGCCCTGCGAACCCCTCCACCACATGCGCGCGGGTCACGGCGTGGCGACCCTGGTCCCAGACCACCGCCTGCCGCTGCCGGTCGGTCTTGTGTCGGGCCAGGTGCGTCGCGATCCGCAGGATGCCGCCCGCCTCGAAGCTGATCCCCCGCAGCCCCCGCAACCGAGGGTCGGTGCCCGAGGGCACGCCGTGGACCACTGCGAGGTAGTGCCGGTTGACCGAGTGATCCTCGAACTGCCGGGCCAGCCCATGATGCGCCCGGTCGGACTTGGCGACGACCAGAAGACCCGTGGTATCCTTGTCGATCCGGTGGACGATCCCCGGCCGCCGCTCGCCCCCGATCCCCGACAGCGTGTCGCCGCAGTGATGCAGTAGCGCGTTGACCAACGTCCCTGAGGGCGATCCCGGCGCGGGGTGGACAACCATCCCCGCGGGTTTGTCGATGACGATCAGGTCGCCGTCCTCCCAGATCACTGACAGAGGAATGTCTTCGGCCAGCGTCTCGACCACGGCCGCCGGGTCCAGGCGCAGGGTATAGGTCTCGCCTTCGGCGACCTTCGCTTTGGGGTCGGTCACGGCCAGCCCGTCGCGCAGCACCGCACCCTCGGCGATCATCCGCATCAAACGGGATCGCGACAACGCCGCTTCCTCTGGCACGGCGGCCGCAAGCGCCTTATCTAGGCGGGCGGGAGCATCCTCGCCGATGGTGACGACAAGCGACCCGCCGCCTGACCCGCCGCCTGACCCGCCGCCCGACCCACCGCCGTCGCCGAAACCATCGTCGTCTCCGAAAGGCCCGTCCATGTCCGATCCTGCCCCGCCTGTCGACATGTCCGACGCCTCCGATGCGGCCCTGCCGCCCAGCCTGCGGCTTCTTAAATGGCTGGTCATCCTGCTGACGCTGACGATGATCGGTGGCGTCATAACCGTGGTTGCGCTGATTGTCACCCGGATGCCCCAGGCCTTCACCGTATCTGCCCCGCGGTTGCCCGACGAGGTGCGTCTTCCCGACGGAGCAAAACCCGCCGCGGTCACTTTCGGCACTGGCTGGACCGCCGTCGTCACGACCGACGACACCATTCTGATCTTCGACAGCAACGGTCTGTTGCTGCAAGAGGTCCCAATTCAAACGACCCCCGGCCCTTGACCGATGATGCAGCCATGAGGCTACTGTCAGGCCCAGGTTGCAACCCATTGGTGCGGACGTGATGCCCTCGCTCTCCTCCATGTCCAACGCCGACGGAGAGCGGCTGCGCGATGAACTGGCGCGCCAGCATCGCATCCTTCGGGGCGAGGTGGTGCCCCGGCTGCTGCTTGTGGGTCTGGCCTATGCGATCTGCGCGCAGTTCGTTGCGCCCTGGATCATGATCGCGCTGTTCGTGGTCGAGGTGGGCGGCGAAGTGATCTCGCAATACCTGTTGCGCGGTCTTGACCCGCTCCGGGCGCCGCGGCGCTACCAGATGTTCCTGCTGAGCCTTGTGCCGATGGAGGCGGCGCTGATCTCTGCGGCGGGGCTGGTTTGGCTGCAGGACGATCCCTATGCCAAATCCATCGCGGTCGGGATCGTCATGGGCTCACTTCTGCATCTGTGTTCGGTCCGGTCGATCCACCTGGCGCTGGGGGTCGTTGGAATGGTGACGGTGGCGGTGGTGGTCCTAGCGTTCAATACCGTCCACTGGCTTGGCGAAGGCAACCTAGTCGGACTGGCGGTGTCGACGCTGACGGCCATTGCGGCCATCGTCTATGCGGCGACAGCGATGATCTCGAACCATCGGTTGCACCGTGCCGGTGCCGAGGCCACAGCGGCGGCAAAGGCCGCGAATGTCGCCAAGGGCCGGTTCCTGGCCCAGATCAGCCACGAGCTGCGCACCCCGCTCAACGCCGTGATCGGACTGGTCGAGATCGAGGCCGCCAATGCGGCAGGGTCGTCACGGCAACGGCTGCGGACGGTGGCGACGTCGGCCCGGGACCTTGCGGTGATGCTGGACGATGCCGTCGACTATTCCGCGCTGACCGAGGGGCGGGTTGCGGTGACGCCCCGGCCCGTGGCGCTGCGGCCCGAACTGTCGGCCAGCCTGCTGGTCTTCGAGCTGCAGGCGCGCAACCAAGGGCGCGAGCTGACAGTCGGGGTTGGCCGCGACGTCCCCCCGGTGGTGTTGATCGACAGCCAGCGCGTGCGACAGTGTCTGGGCAACCTGATCGGCAACGCGCTGAAGCATAGCTCGCGCGGGCCCGTCACGGTGACGGTGCGCCATCAACGGGGCCGCCTGCAGATCGACGTGGCCGACCTGGGCAAGGGGATCCCCGCTTCGCTGCAGGATCGGGTGTTCGAGCCCTTCTTCCGGGGCGCGGGCGAGACTCCGGGCGTGGGTCTTGGCCTGGCGATCAGCCGGGCGGTGGCGCGCCAGATGGGCGGGGACCTGGTCCTGCTGCCAGTGGCACAAGGCACGACGTTCCGGCTGACGGTCGCCGCCCCCGAGGCGGAAGCGGCGCCGGAAGCGCATGGTATCGCCGATTTCCGCGACCGGGTGATCCTTGTTGTCGATGACATCGCCACCAACCGGCTGGTGGCGGCGCAGCTTCTGACGGCGGCGGGTGCCCGCCCGGTCGAGGCGGGCAGCGGTCCAGAAGCCTTGGCCCGGCTGGAGCAGGGCGGCATCGACGCGGTGCTTCTGGACCTCATGATGCCGGGCATGGACGGCCAGGAAACACTGTTCCGTATCCGCGAAACGCATGGCCGCAAGATCCCCGTCGTGGCGATGACGGCGGATGTCCTGTCGATCCGGCGCGACGACACGCTGCGTGAGCGGCTGGACGGGTTCCTGCCGAAACCGATCCTGCCCGAGACCCTGCGCGAGGTGCTGGCCCAGGTTCTGCGCCGCTGACGCATCCGGGCCAGCGGTGTCGGTCCCGGACATGCCCTGCCGGGCGCGGGGCCGCAGTCTGGGTGGATCAACACGGGGGTTCAAATGATCGGAGATCTGGGCGCGGCGGATGCAACCGCCCTGGCCGCACTGGTGGCTGCGGGCGAGGTGACGCCTTCGGAGCTGCTGGATGCCGCGCTGGCGGCGGTCGAGGCGCGGAACCCTGCCTTGAACGCCGTTGTCCTGGTGCAGGAAGGCGTTGCGCGCAAGGCCATAGCCGACGGCTTGCCTGCCGGGCCGTTCCGGGGGGTGCCGTTCCTGATCAAGGACCTGGGGATCGAGGCGAGGGATTTCCCGTCGCACAATGGCTCGCGCCTGTTTGCGAACACGGTTTATCCGGGTGATTCCAGCATCTTCGCGCGGATAAAGGCGACAGGCGTGGTCACATTTGGGCGTACCACGTCGCCGGAAGGGGGCGTGGGTGCCGCAACCGAGGCGGCCGTCTACGGCGGTCCGACGCGGAATCCCTGGGGGCTGGAGCATACCTCGGGCGGGTCCTCGGGCGGGGCAGGCGCAGCAGTGGCGGCGGGGATCGTCGCCTTCGCGCATGGGTCGGACGGCGGCGGGTCGGTGCGGATTCCGGCGGCGTCCTGCGGGCTTTTCGGGTTCAAGCCGACGCGGGCGCGGCTGCCGGACGGGCCTTACGCCGGCGAAGGCTGGGCGGGCATGGCGATCGACGGGTTCCTTACGCGGTCGGTCCGCGATACGGCGGTGATGCTGGACGCCTGCGAGGGGGCCGACCAGGGCGCGCCGTATTTTGCGCCACCCCTGGGACGCGGCCATGCGGCAGCGATCTCTCGCCCGCCCCGGCGACTGCGGGTTGGTCTTTGCGACACGACCTTTACCGGAGAGCCAATCGATTCAGAAGTGGCCGAGGCGGTTCGGGCAACCGGGCGGCTGCTGGAAAGCCTGGGGCATCACGTGGAACCCGCGCGTCCCCGCGCCGATGTGCCGATGATGATGCGGGCCTGGACCGACATCGTCGGCATCGGCACCGCGCTGTCGATCCGGTCGAAGCTGGGCGACCGACCGCCGCGGCTCGATGAGGTCGAGGCGGTGGGCCGCGGCGCCTGGGCCTATGCGCAGTCGCTGCATCCGACGCGTTATCTGGAGGCCGTGGGTCAGATCCACGCTTTCGGGCGGCAGATGGCGGGGTTCTTCGACGAAGGGCCGGACATCCTTTTGTCCGCGACTTTGGCAGAGCCTCCGGCCAAGGTGGGACGGTTCAGCCATGACACCGAGGATTACGTCGGCTATCGCACCGGGCCGCAGGGCATCTTCGCCTATTCCCCCTTCTGCGCGGTCTTCAACGCTTCGGGACAGCCGGCGGCAAGCCTGCCCCTGGGCTGGTCGAAGGCAGGTCTGCCGATCGGAGTGCATCTGGCCGCAGCCTTCGGGCAGGATGAGGAACTGATCGCGCTATGTGCAGAAATCGAGCGGGCGAGCCCCTGGGCGGGCAAGCGTGCGCCGATGGCCGAATAGGGGGAAGAAATCGCTTGTCAGCGAACAAGTCGGCGGATCAATATGATCAAACGGGGAATTCGAGGGGGCTTCGGTGACCGATGAGGTGACGATCTCGGCGCGCAATGTCGTCAAGGCATTCGGGCAAGGCAGCGGTGCAGTCCGGGCGCTGGACGATGTTTCCGTGGATATCCGGCGGGGGGAGTTCTTCACTCTGCTTGGGCCATCGGGTTGCGGCAAGACCACGCTGCTGCGCCTCATCGCCGGGTTCGAGATGCCGACCGAGGGCACGATCCTGCTGGACGGCACGGACATCACAACCTTGCCGCCGAACCGGCGGCCGGTGAACACGGTGTTCCAGTCCTATGCGCTGTTTCCCCACCTGACCGTGGCGCAGAACATCGCCTTCGGGCTTGAAATGCTTGGCAAACCAGGCGCCGAAGTGAAGGCGCGCACGGCACAGATGCTGGCACTGGTCAAGCTGGAGGCGATGGCGGGCCGCAAGACCGGCCAGCTGTCGGGCGGCCAGCAGCAGCGGGTGGCGCTGGCCCGGGCGCTGGCCCCGCAACCGAAGGTGCTACTGCTGGACGAACCGCTCAGCGCGCTGGACCTGAAGCTGCGCAAGGAGATGCAGATCGAGCTGAAGCGCCTGCAACTGGAAACCGGGATCACCTTCATCTTCGTGACCCACGACCAGGAAGAAGCCCTGACCATGTCTGACCGCATCGCGGTGATGAGCGCGGGACAAATCCAGCAGGTGGGCACGGCCAAGGACATCTACATCCACCCGAAGAACCGCTTCGTCGCCAGTTTCATCGGCGAGACGAACTTCCTGACCGGCACCGCCGAGGATGCGACCCTGCGCCTGCCCACTGGCGAGAGGATCGACGTGCCGGGCTTGCGGGCAGGCGGTCAGGCCACGGTCAGCGTGCGTCCCGAACAGCTTCGTCTTGGTCGGGCCGAGGACGGCGGCTTGCAGGCTCGGGTCAGAACCCTGGTCTATTTCGGCACCGATACGCATTGCCACATGGCCCTGGCCGACGGGACCGAATTGGTCGCGCGGTTGCAGAACCCGGTTTCCGGCGAAGCGGGCATGGCAGAAGGCCAGGATGTCGGCGTCACCTTCGCCATGGGCGCCGTGCAACGGGTGGAAGACTGATGAGCCCCGCCGAGGACAACGCAGTAAGGACTTCGGCCCGCAACGGCTGGCTCTTGTCGCTGCCGGCGCTGGTGGTGCTGGCCTTTGCGGCCTCGGGGCCACTGCTGATCGTCGTGTGGTATTCCTTCCTGACTGCGAACGACACCGGGAACGTGATCCACGAATGGTCAATCGAGGGGTGGAAGGGTATCTTCTTCACCTACGACATCTTCGAGGAACGCTACGCCCTGGCCGATGCGCACCTTACGATCTTCTGGCGGTCGGTCTGGCTGTCCTTGACCACCACGGCGCTGACCTTCGCCATCGGCTTTCCGACCGCCTGGTTCATCGCCACGCGACCGCAGCAGCAGCGCGCGCTGTGGCTTTTCCTGATCACCATTCCGTTCTGGACCAACCTGCTGATCCGCACCTTTGCGATCAACGAGGTGATCCGCAACGAGGGCCTTCTGAACACCCTGCTGATCTGGGCCGGGGTCATCGAGACCCCCTTGCAGATCAACTACACCGAGACCGCCGTCCTGATCGGCATGACCTATGTCTACCTGCCGCTGATGGTGCTTCCGCTTTACGCCACGATCGAGCGTTTCGACATGCGGCTTCTGGAGGCATCCTACGACCTCTATGCCAGCCGCTTGCGCACCCTGCGCCGGGTGATCCTGCCCATCGTCAAGCCCGGAATCATCGCCGGGTCGATCCTGGTCTTCGTTCCCTCGCTTGGGGCCTATGTCACGCCGCGCATCCTGGGCGGCGGCAAGAACATGATGATCGGCAACTTCATCGAGTTGCAGTTCCTGCAAGGCAAGAACTGGCCTTTGGGCGCGGCGTTGTCGGTGGCGCTGCTGTTCATCGTGATGGCCGCGCTCTTGGTCTATGTCCGGGTCGCGAACCGGGACCGGGGGGCCGGGCATGGCTGAGCGTGGGTTCCAGATCAGCCGCCTGCCCGGCTTTGCGACCATCGCCATCGCGGCTTTCGTGCTGCTCTATCTGCCCATCATCACATTGGTGACGTTTTCCTTCAACGCCTCGAACTCGGTCGCGATCTGGGGCGGGTTTTCGCTGCACTGGTATGCCGATGCCTGGGCCAACGACGACGTGAAGGCCGCCACCATGCGGTCGCTGGTGATCGGGGCGTCGGCGGCGGTCCTGTCCACGACACTGGCGACGATGGCCGCCCTGGGGACAACGCGGCGCCGGGCGTTCAAGGGGCAGACCTTCATCTACGTCGTGATCAACCAGCCCCTGATGGTGCCCGAGGTGGTGACAGCTGTCGCCCTTCTGATCTTCTTCGGGATCATCAAGGTGGCCACCGGCTATCAAGGCCTGGGCTATCTGATCGTGGCCCATACCGCCTTCTGTATCCCATTCGCCTACCTGCCGATCCGGGCGCGGCTGGAAAGCATGGACCTCGCGCTGGAGACGGCCGCCGCCGACCTGTACGCGACACCCTGGCAGACCTTCCGACGGGTGACGCTGCCGCTTCTGGCACCGGGCATCATGGCAGGCGCCATGCTGGCCTTCGTCATCAGCCTGGATGACGTGGTGATTACCGAGTTCGTCAAGTCCGGCGGACAGGACACGCTGCCCACCTACATGCTGGGCCAGCTGCGCCGGTCCTTCACGCCCGAGGTCAACGCGATCTCGACAATGCTTCTGGGGCTGACAGTGGTCCTTCTGACCCTGTTCTTCCTTCTGACGCGCAAGAACGACTAATAACCAATTGGGAGACAAGAAATGAAACATCTTCTGTCCGCAACGGCATTGCTTCTGGCCTCGGCTTCCCTGGCCGGGGCCGAGGGCGTGCTGCAGCTGTACAACTGGGGCAACTACACCAGCCCCGAGCTTCTGAAGAAGTTCGAGCAGGAGACCGGGATCAAGGTCACCGTCACCGACTATGACAGCAACGACGTGGCCCTGGCCAAGGTAGAGGCGGGTGGGTCAGGCTTTGATCTGGTCGTGCCCTCGGCCAGTTATGTGCCGATCTGGGTCGAAAAGGGCCTGGTCCAGGAGCTGGACCTGTCCAAGCTGCCAAACCACAAGAACATCGCGCCGGAATGGACGGACGTGGACTGGGATCAGGGCCGGAAATACTCGATCCCGTGGCAGTGGGGGACGACCGGAATTGCGGTCAACACCAAGATCTATGGCGGTGACATCAACACCTCTGCCGTGTTCCTGGACGTCCCGCCTGAACTTGTCGGCAAGATCAACGTCGTACCCGAAATGATCGACATCGTGTCCCTGGCCACAATGTATGTCGGCGGCGAGCCCTGCAGCGAAGACCCCGAGGTCATGAAAAAAGCGCGTGACGTCCTGCTGGCCGCCAAGCCGAACTGGATCAGCATGGACTACGGCGCGACCGAGCGGCTGTCCAACGGCGACTGGGCCGCCAGCGTCAACTGGAACGGCTCGACCATGCGGGTGCGGCTGAACACCAACGGCGACGTGCAATACGGCTATCCCAAGGAAGGCTACCCGATCTTCATGGACTCGGTCATGCTGCTGCAGGACGCGGCGAACGTCGAAGAAGCCTACAAGTTCATGGACTTCATCATGCTGCCCGAGAACGCCGCGATGATCTCGGCCTTTGCGCGCTATGCCAACGGCGTCGCCGGGTCCGAAGCCTTCATGCCGGAAGACATGAAGACCGCGCCCGAAGTGGTGGTCCCCGAAGAGCACAAGGCCGCTGGCAAGTTCCTGCCGACCTGCCGGGGCAAGGGGTTGGAATACATGACTGCGATCTGGACCGAGTTGCAGAAGTAAGCTTCGGCTGATCCGAAGAACGCGGGGGGTTTCACACCCCCCGCACCCCCCGTGGGATATTTGAGCAAAGATGAAAGACTTGCTGGAGTGGTCGGCGACGGAGCTTTCGGTGGCGATACACGCCCGAAAGGTTGCGCCGTCCGAGGTCATGGCAGCCTGGCTTGGGCAAGTTCAGGCGGTCAATCACGCAGTGAATGCCATCGTCAGCATGCGCGACCCCGACGCGCTGATGGCCGAGGCGCGGGCGCTGGACGATGTGACGCCACAGGGCTGGCTGCATGGGATTCCCTTTGCAGTAAAGGATCTTGTGGCGACCCAGGGACTGCGGACCACCTGGGGGTCTCCACTGCATGCCGACCATGTGCCGGCGAAGGACGACCTCGTGGCCGCGCGGCTGCGGGCCGCGGGAGCGGTGATCGCGGCAAAGACCAATGTTCCCGAGTGGGGCCAGGGATCTCATTCTTTCAACCCGCTGTTTGGGGTGACGCGGAACCCCTATGACCTGTCGCGCAGCGCCGGGGGCTCCTCCGGCGGGGCCGCGGCGGCGCTGGCGGCGCGGATGGCCTGGGTGGCGGACGGGTCGGACATGATGGGCAGCCTGCGCAACCCTGCCGCTTTCTGCAACCTCTATGGCTTCCGGCCCAGTTGGGGCCTGGTGCCACAGGACGCCGAGGGGGACAGCTACCTCTCTACGCTGTCTACCGAAGGCCCGATGGGCCGCACGATCGAGGACGTGGCACGCCTTTTGATGGTGCTGGCGGGCGAGAACCCCGAGGTCCCCTTCCCCCGCGCGGTGCCGGACGTGCTGCCGGGCCTTGACCGCGGCATGGGCGGGATACGGATCGGCTGGCTGGGCGACTGGGGTGGCGCCTATGCGATGGAGCCGGGCATCCTGGACCTTTGCCAGGCTGCCCTGCGGCAGATGGAGGATATGGGCGCGGTGGTGGAGCCTTTGCCCCCACCCTTCCCGGCCGAAAGTCTGTGGTCCGCCTGGGTGACCCTGCGCGCCATGCTGAACGCCGGCGGCAAGCGTGCCCTGGCGGAAGACCCGGCCAAGCGCGCCCTGACCAAGCCCGAGACGATCTGGGAGATCGAGCAGGGCCTGGGGCTGTCCGCCCAAGCCGTCTATGAGGCCAGCGTCATCCGCAGCCGCTGGCATGCCCATGCGGCGCGGATGTTCAACCAGTATGACGCTGTCGTCCTGCCCTCGGCCCAGGTCTGGCCATTTCCGGCCGACTGGCGCTGGCCGGAGGAGATCGCCGGTCACAAGATGGACACCTATCACCGCTGGATGGAGGTGGTCATTCCCGCCAGCCTGATCGGCCTGCCCGCCCTGTCGGTTCCAGCGGGCTTTGGCCCGCAGGGTCTGCCGATAGGGATGCAGATCATCGGCCGGTCAGGCGATGACGCCAAGGTGCTGGCGATCGGCCAGGCCTGGCACCGCGCGACCGAATGGCCGCAGCGCCGCCCACCGGTGCTGGCATCACCGTCGTCATCGCGCTAAGGCTTCCACCAAGAGGAGAGGCTGAGCATGATCCTGGGGCATATCGGCGCGCGCAAGGGGTCGAAGGGCGTGCCGGGCAAGAACTTTCGCCCGCTGTGCGGCAAGCCGCTGATCGACTGGTCACTGGACCAGCTTTTCGCCAATCCCCGGGTGGGCGCGGTTGTCGTGTCAACGGATGACGAGGCGATCTATTCCCACGCCGTAAGGCGGGGAGCGCTGGACATCGGCCTGCGCCCCGCCGAGCTTGCCACCGACACCGCGCCGAAATGGGGGGTCTGGCAACATGCACTGGCCGCCAGCGAGGCTCTGCTCGGTCCGGTCGCGGCCTTCCTGGACCTTGACTGCACCTCGCCCCTGCGCCTGCCCGAGGATATCGACGGCGCCCTGACGCTTTACGAAATCGAACATCCTGACATGGTCATGAGTGTCTGTGAGGCACGAAAGAATCCATATTTCAACCTTGTGGAGCCCGACACCACCGGGTCGCTGCATGTGTCGAAACCCCTGCCTGGCGGGGTCTGGGCGCGACAGGATGCGCCCACGGTCTATGAACATGTGGGCATGGTCTACGTTGTGAACCCGGACTATCTGCGTCGGGCAAAGACAATCTACGAGGGCCGGGTCATCCCCTATGTCCTGCCCGCCGAGCGCTGCCATGACATCGACACCCCCTATGACTTCCGGCTGGTGGAGTTCCTTTTGTCCGAGCAGTTGAAGGATGGGCTGGTCAAGGCCTGAGCAGCGGCACAATGGCAGCCAAGGTCCGCGCCGTTGCGCCGGAATGGGCCGCCATGAACGCGGAAATCGCTTGTGGCGACGGGTCCGGCCAATCCAGCACGTCCCTTACCAACCGTTCGGCGGACGTCTGATGGCACACCCCCGCCGCAATCGCCTCGACCGCCGGATATTCGATGGTCTGGATCTGCGGACCGACAAGCACCGGCAGCTTCAGGGCCAGTGGCTCGATAATGTTGTGCGAGCCTTTTGGCTGGAACCCTCCACCCACCACCACGCGGTCGGCGAGGCCAAGATAGAAATACATCTCGCCCAGCGAATCCCCCAGCAGCACGTCCATCGGTGTTTGCGAGAGCGCGGCAAAGCTGCGGTCGAACCGTTGGCTGCGGCGGGAAAATAGCATGCCCTTGTCCGTCATGGCCTTGGCCACCGCTCCAAAACGCTCGGGCGCGCGGGGGATGAAAAGGATGACGGGCGGTGTGCGGACCGACAGGATTTCCCGAGCCGCCGCCAGAAACAGCGCCTCCTCGGCCTCGGTGACCGAGGCGAAGGCAATCACGCGACGCGGGCCAAGGCTGGGACGCAGGGCAGTGGCGGCGGCCAGATGCGCCGCGGGGATCGGCTGGTCAAAGCGCAATTCTCCGGTCACGGTGATGTTCTGCACACCCACCGAGGCAAAGCGTTGCGCCTGCAGGTCCGACTTGACGAAGGCCCCGGCAAAGCCGCGCATCAGACCGGGGCGGATGCCAAAACGGGCGTCCCGGATCATCGAATCCGTCGGATACTGCGCGTTGCACATGTAGAGCGGCACCCCCGCAGTGCGGGAGGCAAAGATCATCCGTGGCCAGATCTCAATCTCCATCACCAGGCCCAGCCTGGGCTGAAATGCCTTGAAGAATCCCGCGTAAGCCCATGAGGTTTCAAAAGGAACCCACACGGCGGCAAGTCGGCCCACGGCGATCTCGGCGGCGAAGACCTTGCAGGCCTCGCGGCGGCCGGCGGGCGTGAAATGGGTGGTGACGACCGTTTCACCCCGGTCCAGGAGCGAACGGATCAGCGGCACCGCCGAGCGCACCTCGCCCAATGAGACGGCATGAACCCAGACCGCGCCCGGCCGGCGTTGCGGGTATCGACCGAAGCGTTCGCCAAGGTGACGGGTGTAGTCGGGGTCCTTGCGCCCCCGGCGCCAGAGATAGACCAGCACAAATGGCAAACCCAGGTGCCAAAGCGCAGACCAGAGGCGCAGGAAGAACCATAGCCTCATGCTAGCCCCGCAAGGGTCAGAAGCTCGCCAGCGAGCGGGTCCAAAGAGCCTTGTGCGGCCTCGGACACTGCCTTGGCACGAGAGGCCATGCCAGAGTGATCCTCGGCCAGCGCGGCGGCCAGGCTGTCGGGCATCACCAGACGGGCCGCGGCACCCTGGTGCAGGGCACAGAAGTCAGCCGCGAAGTTGGCGATGCGGGGACCATGCAGGATGGCCGAGCCCAAGCCGGCGGGCTCCCAAGGGTTGTGGCCCTCGGTCGGGCCGAAGGTGCCACCGATGATCGTGACCGGGCAAAGTCGGTACCAGAGCCCCATCTCGCCCAGCGTATCCACGATCCAGACATCCGCCACCGGCCCCTGCCCCGCAGACCGCAGGGTAGCCGTCATCCCATGTTCGGCCACTCGCTCCACGATCTCGGGCCCGCGGGACGGATCGCGCGGGGCGATGATCAGGAGCGGCCGCTGCCGAAGCGCGCGGAACGCCGAAAGGGTCACGAACTCGTCCTCATGGTGCGACGAGGCAAGAAGGACCGGACTTTGCCCGACCAGCGCCTCGCGCGTCTGGGCCAGAGCCTGTGGGTCGGCTGCCAGCGGCGGAGCAGCGGCCTTCAGCGAAGTGCGGACAGATACCACCACCGCACCAAGGGCTTGCAGGTGGCGGCCTGTCGCGTTGTCCTGCGCGGTGATCAGGCGGAAGCGGGCGAAGAGGTCAGCATACAGGCCGACCCATCTGCGTCGGCGGGCGTAAGCCTCGACATTCATCCGGGCGTTCACCAAGGCCAGCGGGATGCCCCGGGTATCCGCCGCATGGACAGCGCCGGGCCAGAGATCCTGCTCGGCCCAGATCGACAGGTCCGGTCGCCAGTGGTCAAGGAACCGCGCAAGATAGGCGGGCGCGTCCAGTGGCAGAAACTGGTGACGGGTCCGGGGCGGCAGGTTCCTTGCCAGCACTTCGGCCGAGCCGCGGGTGGTGGAGGTCACCAGGAAATTCGCATCCGACTGCCCGGCCATCGCCGCAATCAACCCACGCAGCGCCAGAACCTCGCCCAGGCCCACAGCATGCAACCAGATCAGCGGACCGTCCGGCTTTGGCAGCGACGGCTCTCCCAGCTTTTCGCGCCAGCGGTCGGGAAGTTCTTTCCCTTTCGCCAGCCGACGGGCCAAAAGCCGTGGTGCGGCCAGCGGGATCAGGCGGGAGGCCGCCAGGTAGGTTGCAAGCGAAAGGCCGGGCCTAGTCACGGAAGACCTTCTGCAGGCTCAGGGTCCAGAAGTCCGGTCGCGCCAGCGTTTCGACGAACCGCTCGGCCGCGCCGCCCTGTCCGAAGCCTTCGTGCGGGGTCGCCTGGCGACCCCAATGCCTGACCAGAAAGTCAAGGATCGAGGCGCGGTCCGCAGCTTCACAGGTCGAGACCGATGGGGCATCGGACCGGTTCGACTGCCGCGTCCCGATGTCCAGCGACGGCAGCCCCAGGAACGGGGCCTCGCGCACCCCGGCGCTGGAATTGCCGACCATGCAGGCTGCGTTCTTCATCAGTTCGCTGAAGTGGGCAAACCGCATCGAGGGCAGGACCCTGAACCGGGATTTTGGAAGCCTCTCAAGGACCTGGAAGATGTCTTTCGAGCCCGGATCGTTGTTCGGTGCGATCACGACGAAGTTGCGCCCCGAGGCCTCCAGCGCGCCGAAAAGGTCCGCTGCCTGCTGGCCGATGGTATCCTGCTCGCTGGTGACCGGGTGGAAGGTGACGATGCCATACTGGTCGAACGGGATCTCGTATCGGGCGCGCACGTCGTCGAGGGTGACACCCGAGGGGCGGGCGTGGAAATCCAGTTCGGGCGAGCCGATGGGGTGGATCGTCTTCTCAGGCTCGCCCAGCGCGCGGACCCGGCGACCGGCGGCTTCGGACGAAACGAAGTGATGCGTGCACAGCTTGGTGTTGCAGTGGCGGAAGACCTCGTCGATCGTCCCGGAGACCTCGCCACCCTCGACATGCGCCGAGCGGACATAGTTCGTGGCCGCCACCAGCGCCCCCGCCAGCGCCTCGATCCGGTCGCCGTGCAGGACGATCAGGTCGGGTCGCGCGGCGTTGATGTAGGCCGAAAAGCCGGTGACCGTACGCGCCAGGACCAGATCCTGCGGGTCGCCCTCGGCCTGGTTGACGAACTCCTCCACCCCAACCCCGGGCATCCGCCGGACTTCGTTCCGGGTCAGGCCATAGCGGTCCATCATATGCATGCCGGTGACGAAGAAGGTGACCCGGTGGCCTGCGTCGCGGGCAGCGGCGGCAAGGGGTTCCAACTTGCCGAAGTCGGCGCGGGTGCCGGTAAGGAAGAGGAGGTGGCGGGTCATGAGGGCCGATTCACCGCACCGCGCCCTCTACAGCCTCGAAGGCCACAACCGTTCCAGAACAAAGCTCGATCCTTGGGAAAAGGCCTGCGGCCGCGAGCGCCGTGTAAATGCTGGCCTCCGCTTGGCGACCGATCACGTTTGGGTGCAATTCGATAATTGCTGCGCGAAGACCTGACAGGTCGAGACCCGGAAACAACTCTGCCTCGCCGCCCTCGATGTCGCACAGAAGAACATGAGGCCGGAACTCTGAAAGAACGCGTTTGATGCTATGCTCTGGAATCATGACCGTTTCCTGCTGCCCGCTCGCCATTGGGACTAAAGAGCTTTGTGCAAATGACCCGTGGAGATAGAACGGGCGCGAACCGGTTCCGTCACCGTCTACTAGAACTGCGTTATTCAGGGTTACGTTCCGTATAGAGTTCATCTGATGGAACTCCCTGATAACAGGGATCATTCGGGGATTCGCTTCGTAGGATTCCACCTTCAAGCCGGGATAGCGCTTGGCCGCCTGCCCAGATACCAGTCCCATGCCGGTTCCCATTTCCAGAACGCGATCATCCGGGCGCAATAGCGCCAGAAGAGCCTCGACTTCGGGTTGCTCATAGTCCCCGCGAAAGACACGCTTCCAGACGCCCCGGGAAACATGATCCCCGGTCATCCTTACCTTGACGCCCCTAAAGTCCAGCGGAGGCAGAACTTTGCGAAGTCCGAAGCTAAGATTGGCAAGCGCGCGCTTCATGTCATTTCCTGAGTGTTGAGTGGGCGGCAATCATTAATTGGAATCAGGTCCTGCCAACAGATGCGGGAGCGATTTCCGATTTGAGCCGACTGCCCGTGATGTCGTAATCTTTCTCATAGATTTCAGCGTGCACAGCAGGTGCAAGAGGCGGCAAATCGCCTGCCGCAACGGCCTGCAGCAACTGCTGCCGCAATCGACTATGCAGCGATGCGCCACCGTCCCCTGTAGAGCCCGCTGATTTCTTCATGAAGTCCATGCCGAGAAGTGCGTCCGATGGATAGGCAAAACACGCGTTGAACCGACGCCGGTCTGCTGTCCGCTTGATATGTCTTAGGGCCGCGTCGCGCCAACCTGGCGCCGAGACTTCCTGTTTCACCAAATCGTCCCTTTCCTGGCGAAGGTAGGTCTCGACGTAGGATCCATAAAGTAGCGTTCGCCAAAGGAAATCATCATCCTGATCGGATATCCCGTCCAGAAACACTTGTTTGGAGAATATCCCGCAGACCTTCAGTTCTGCAACATGCATCAGATGTGTGAATTGACGCTCACCCCGACGGACGGCATTCAGTCGATTGCTGGAAACCGGATAGTTCTTCCAAAATGCCTGAAACCCCTGCGACCGAACCGCTCTTGAATTCAGCAGATAAAGGTACGACTCGATGTGTCCGCGTCGAACCTTCCCAGACGAATTCTTATTGTCAGTATGTTGTATTCCGCCTACCAGATCTGCATCCATAGCTTCAAGACGCGCAATTAATGTAGAATCCTGACGCAGCGGCATCCACACCGAGTCATTGATGATCAGCAATCGGTCCGGAACCAATCCCCAGGCTGAAAGAAGAAGGATACCGTCTCGGTAGCCGCCGAAATCGTACCCAAAATTCGGTCGTTCGAAGATCCGCCAGGCCAAGGGGCTGACGCGGGCGCGATCTTGATCCGAAAGCGGCGTGTTCGCCACGACCAACGGTGCATAGCCGTTGTCGACCAGCCACTGCAGGGTTACCAGGATCGAGGGTGCCACGCCTTTTGGCTGGTAGATCAGAAAGATCGCAACTTTGCGGTCAAGAGCGACACCAAGGTCTGCTGGCTGTGGCTGCCGTTCGCGCCAGCGATCGTGGCGCTTCTGCAGGAATGGTTCATATAGATTGCTTAGCCAGGCGGCGCTCTGTTCCCGCAGGCGCACAGTCTCTCGCTTGACCTTCCACCAAGGGATCATGGCCAATTGTCCCGAACCAGCCTGCGGCGGATCTTTTCGCCTTCAGCAGACGTCCCGTCAGTCGAAACATAGTATTCGTCCAGAAGGTAGGTCAGGAAGGCCCCTCTGGCTACGCTGCTGAAGCTCCAAGCCTCGGGCTGGGTGAAGGCGGCAGCAAGGGCCGCAGGATCGGAGGCAGTCTCGGCCACTCCGGGAATTGCCCAGAAGCACTCGCCACAGGCGACCACGGGCTTGTCGAAGAACATGGCTTCCAGTCCGACCGACGAATTCACAGTCACCACGCCAGCCGAGCCGTCAACCAGCGCGAACGTGTCCGAACGATTGTCCAGGATAACCCTCTGACTGCGCCCGACCAGACGGTCGGCAAAGGAAATCGGGGAAGTCGGGTGTTCCTTGATCTTCAGATGCCAACCCTCTGGCAATGCTTCCGCAGCGCAAATCAGGGCTTCGATGAAGTCGGGAACGGTGCGAAACCGGCCGCCAAAAAGCCGTAACTGTGAATCTCCGGGCACTTGCAGGGGGGCGAACAGATAGGGCCCTGCAGGTTTCGCCTGTGCAGTGCCATCTGGCTTAGCATGAGCCGGCACACGTTGTGCGATGTTGGTGCGATAGCGCCGCCATTCATCCGCCTGCGCCGTCGAGCGCGTCATCCAGTCAAGGTAGAACTCTGCAGTGCGCGGAAGACCGTTTGCCTGGTTCACTCCGACCGGGTCGCACGTAATCCGGCCCTTGAACGGCGCCAGTTCAAAATATAAGGTCCGCGCCCCCGCATCGCGAGCAGCGTCCATGAAGATGCGGCGCAGTCCGTTCAGTCCGTTCCATGCGACTGCAATCCTGTCGGGATGCCGTTCGAACCAGTTGCGGATTCCATTGTAATGAAACGCGTAGAATTGTTTTTGCGGCCACGCCAACGCGGATGGACGTCGCGGCCGCAACGCCGCTGCATAGGCTTCTTCGGCGCGGGACGCTGTTTCCGGGTAGGAAGATAGACGCATAGCAGGAAAGCGTTTCCACGTGATTTGGCCCAGAGGCTCTAACAGACCTCTGATAATGCCACGCTTCACCCTTCTGGGGTCCAAACAGACAAAGGCAAGGTGCTGCGTTGGCACTGAACCTGCCTTCACGCCAGATCCCCCCACTTCAGCTGCGTATTCCGCGTTACCGCCCGGGTGAGGCGTTTGCCCAGGACCTTGTCGAAATCATAGGCCGCGATCTCTCCTGACCCCGGGCGGCGGGCCCAGATGTCGGCCTCCTGGATCACGTGGCCCTCGGGCAGGTTCTTGTCGGCCACGACCGAGCCGCGGGCGAAGCGGTAGACGTCTTCCTCGGGGGCAGACCGCTGTTTGGGGTTGTTCGCGGCGATCCAGATTTCCTTCGACCGGTCGATCAGGAAGCGCAGCTCGGCCGGGTCCATCGAGTTGATGATGTCCGGCCCCTTGCGATAGCGGGTGTCGGTGTAGTGCCGCTCCAGGATACAGGCGCCCAAGGCAACGCTGGCCAGCGCCATCTCGGGGCCGATGGAGTGGTCGGAAAAGCCGACGACCGCGCGGGGGAAGGCCTGACGCAGCTCGGTCACGCCGCGCAGAGACACGATCTCGGCCGGGCTGGGATAGAGGTTCGTACATTCCAAAAGCGCATAGTCCAAGCCCGCCTGGTCCAGGATGTCGACCGAGGCGCGGATCGTATCGATGGTCTGCATCCCCGTTGACAGGATCACGGGCTTGCCCTTCCGCGCGATGTGGCGGATCAGCGGCAGGTTGTCAGCCTCGCCACTGCCGATCTTGTAGGCGGGCACATCCTGCGTCTCCAGCCAGTCTGCGGCGGCCCGGCTGAAGGGCGTCGAGATCCAGATCAGCCCCAGGCTTTCGGTGTACCGCTTCAGTTCGGCCTCTTCGTCAAGACCTAGCGCGCAGCGTTCCATCACATGCCAGATCGAGACGTCGGCATTGGGCGGAAAGATCGACTTCGCCTCTTCGGTCATCTCGTCTTCGATGATGTGGGTCTGATGCTTGATCATCTCGCACCCCGCACCGGCTGCCAGGCGCACCATTTCCTTCGCCACGGCAAGGTCGCCTCCGTGGTTGATGCCGATTTCGGCGATCACCAGAGGCGGGTGGTTTGGGCCGATCTCGCGGTGGGCGATCTTCATGGGGTGTCTCCGTCGGTTGTCGCCCGTGGTGCGTCAGCACGTTCCGGCTGTCAAGCCAAGGGGTAGCGCGCCAGCATTTCGTAGTGCGGAGCCTTGCCGGTCAGGTGGCTGCGCCAGAGCGTAAGCTCGGTGACCTCCCAAGGATCGCCGCGAAACCCCTGCCCCATCGCCACGGCACGTTCCAGCCGCATCGCGTCGGGCGGCGGTGGCGGCTGGAAGCGCCCGAGGGTGACATGGGGCACGAACTTGCGCGCGTCGATGGGGCACCCGGCGCGGCGGGCGATGGTCTCGACCTTGGCTTGCAGGTGCATCAACTCGGGCGAAGGGGCGACCCCGGCCCAGGCCACGCGGGGTTTGTCCTTGCCAAAGAGACCCAGGCCCTGAAGCGCCAGCGAAAAGCGAGGCTCGCGCAGGGTCTCAAACCCTTCATGCGCGGCGTCAAGCGCGATCTCCGGGCAGTCGCCCAGGAAGATCAGCGTCAGGTGCAGGTCCTCAGGCGCGACCTTGCGCGGCATCGGCAACAGGAACTGCTGGATTTGAAGCGCACCGCGCACCGCCAGCGGCAGGTCGATCCCCAGGAAGGCGCGGATCATCTTTGTGCCAGAAAGGCCAGGCGGTCGCGGATCTCCTCTCGAACCGGACCTTCACGGGGGGCGTCGATGAGTGTGGACCGCATCGCTGGCGCCGGGTCTGGCCGCCCGCCTCCGCCCCAACCAAGGCCCGCCAGCACTGCCTGGGCCGTGTCCGGCAACCTGTCCGGCACTTCGCACCCCGAAACCAGCCCCCAGATCGCCGTCCATAGCCGACCGACCGACCACGGGTTGTAGCCGCCCCCGCCCAGCACCAGCGCGCGGGGGGCAAGCGGCAAAAGTGCCCGCAACGCCTCCAGATAGGCACGGTTGGACAGGGCAAGCCGAGACAGCGGATCCTCCAGCAGACTGTCCGCGCCGCACTGGATGACAAGCGCCTGCGGTCGGAACTCGTCAACGCGTGGCAGGATCAGATCGTGCAGCACGGCCCGCGCCTCGCTGTCATTGTAGCCCTTGGGGACCGGCATATTGAACGCGCTCCCCCCGGCAGTGTCCGCCAGAAGCCCGGTGAACGGCCAGCGGCCCTCTTCGTGGACCGAGATCATCCGTACCCCCGGATCGCCTGCAAAGGCCAGTTCCACCCCGTCAGAGTGATGAGCGTCAAGATCGACATAGGCGATTCGCGTCAGCCCGGCCCGTTGCAGGACCTTGATCCCCAGAACCACGTCGTTGAGATAGCAAAACCCGTTCGCCCGACCGGGCAGCCCATGATGGGTGCCGCCGCCAGGGACGTGGATCAGACCCGGCGTTGTGGCCAGCAGTTCCGCCGCCAGCATGACGCCCCCGGCCCCGGTGGCGGGGCGACGGTAGACCTCGGGGAAAATCGGGTTCGACAGCGTGCCAAGGTGGAAGCGGGCGCGCATGTCCTCGGTCGCCTCTCCCATCTTTTCGGCGGCCTGTAACGCGGCGATGTAGGCGGGCTCATGCCACAGGCTGAGCGCTGCGGGCTTCGCGCGGGGGCTGATGCGAAAGCTCTCTGGCGGCAACCATCCCAGCGCGCGGGCCAGGTCCATCACAGTGGAGACCCGTGGCACGCGCAAGGGGTGACGCGCGCCATAGGACGAACCCCGGTAGATGTCCGAGCCGATGAAAAGGGCGGGCGCCACCGATGCACAAGGGGCGGGCGGCGGCCCTGAAATCATTCCAGCATTGCCTCGATCCGGCCCGCGATCTGCGGCCCCTCGGGCTTGACCGGCGCCCCGAAGGTGCCCGCGATGCTGCCGTCCGGCGCGATCAGGACCTTGTTGAAATTCCAGCCGGGAACAAAGCCCGTCTGGTCTCGCACCCATGCATAGAAGGGATGCGCACCGGCGCCCGTCACCTTGGTGATCTCGGTCATCGGCAAAGTCAGATCGAAGGTCATGGCGCAATATTCCTTGACCGCAGCCTCGTCGGCAAGCTCTTGGTCGAAGTCGTTCGAGGGGACGGCAAGGATCAGCACCCTGTCTGCGAAGTGGTCGTGCAGGTCCTGCAATGCGTCGAACTGACCCGCGAACCCGCAAAGAGAAGCCGTATTGACCACAAGAACCGGCTTGCCGCGCCAGTCGTCCAGGTCAATCTCGCCGCCGTCGATCGACGCGAAGCGAAAACCGCCAGCTGCGAGGCCCGGGGTCGCCAGCACGGCAAGCACGCCCGCCATCAGATATCGCATGACCGCATCCCCTGCTCTTGCATCGTTTTCATGCAGCAACAGATAATCCGACTGCAGTTTTCGTCAATTTTCGGGAACTTTTTTCCAATTGGCGCCATATATATGCGATACTACAGCTTGAGGAATAGAGCAGCGGCCAGACCCGGGAACCGGGCGGCCAGGATGACTGGCATGGGTTGGCAAGACAAGATTGCGGCGCAAGGCGCCAATACCGACGGGACACGGATGCAGTACGGGGCGCTTTGCTGGCGGTCTGGGGCCGAAGGCGTCGAGGTGCTGCTGATCACCAGCCGTGACACAGGGCGCTGGGTGATCCCGAAGGGCTGGCCGATGCCGGGCCTCGCCCCCGAGGCTGCGGCCGCGCAAGAGGCCTGGGAAGAGGCGGGGGTGCAGGGCACGATGAACCCGCTCTGCATCGGGCGGTACGGGTATCAGAAGTATCTGCCAGCCGGGGCCAGCGTGCCTTGTGCCGTGGCGGTCTACGGGCTGCGGGTCGACGATCTTGCCAAGACCTTCCCTGAGGTGAAAGAGCGCCGTCGCAAGTGGTTTCCTCTGGCCGAGGCTGCGACGCTGGTGGCCGAGCCTGAACTTGCCACGATCATCGCGCAGTTTCTGCCGCCGCTTCAGGGTCGGCCCGGTCCGATTGCAGGCGACGACGACGATGACATCGCAGGGTCGGCAGAAGGTCCGCGGGCTGACAAGCGCAAGGGGCATTGATCTTTCGCGGCGAGTGGTTAGCTAGCCAAAGTCAGGGTTTGGGCCTGGGTCCGGGACGGGACTGCAAGAGATGATCCGCTACAGCCTGAAATGCGGGGCCGGGCACGGCTTCGACAGCTGGTTCAAGAACGCCGAGGGGTTCCAGGCGCTGCAGGCAGCTGGGCAGGTGGCCTGCCCGGTCTGCGGATCTACAAGGGTCGAGAAGGAGCTGATGGCCCCCGCCGTCCGACCCGCCCGCAAGGCTGCGTCGGCGAAGCCGGACCTGTCGGCCCCGGGGTCGGAACTGGAAGAGAAACTTGCCGCGCTGAAAAGGCAGATCGAGGAAAACTCTGAATACGTCGGCATGAACTTCGCGGCCGAGGCGCGGAAAATCCATGCCGGAGACGCCCCGGAGCGCGCGATCCACGGCGAGGCGAAGCCGGACGAAGCCCGCGCGATGATCGAGGAGGGCCTGCCGGTCGCCCCCCTGCCCTTTCTGCCAACCCGGAAGATGAACTGAAATCCGTCCACGGTGGACAAAACGCCGAACGTCTTTAAAATCAATGGCCTGGCCGCGCGCGTTCAGGAATTGTTAACGGTTGCCCGCCCCCATCGCAGCACCAGATCAGACGGCCAGGTCTAGTAGATGTAGCGGATTTGTTCGGTCCAGAACCGTTCCATCCGTTTGAGGGACATGTTGATCTCGTCCATGCCGGAGGCGTCGATCAGCCCGCGCTTTTCGATGCCGTCGGAATGGCGGGCAAAGAGATCGGCGATCAGACCGCGGACATGGCGGCCCTTCTCGGTCAGGCGGACCCGCACAGACCGACGATCGATTTCGGACCGCTGGTGGTGCATGTAACCGAGTTCGACCAGCTTCTTCAGATTGTAGCTGACGTTCGACCCCTGGTAGTAGCCGCGTGATTTCAGTTCACCCGCCGTCACCTCGTTCTCGCCGATGTTGAACAGCAAAAGCGCCTGGACCGAGTTGATTTCCAGAATGTTCAACCGTTCGAATTCGTCCTTGATGACGTCCAGAAGCAGGCGATGCAGCCGTTCGACCAGAGCAAGGTTGTCAAGGTAGCAGGACAGGAACGCTTTTTGCGACCCATCCAGCAGCGGGGCATAGATTGTCATACCGTTTCTCCACCGTTCGGACGGGGGTAGAATCGGCACAAAGCGCAAACATTCCGTAAACTTGCAGAGAACTTCCGCTATTTCCCGCGCGAAAGTCGCGTTTCCGCAAAGGCGGTGATCCGGGCCAGAAGCCCGGAGAGCAAAGGCGGGGGGGCGGACTGGCCCAGGATCCAGGCCATGAGGTCCTGGTCGTTCTCTTCCAGCAAAGTGTCATAGGTCTCCAACTCGGCCTCGGACAACCCGGCCAGGTGCGCGTCGGCGAACGGACCCAGCACCAGGTCCATCTCTTTGGTGCCGCGCCGCCAGGACCGCATTGCCATGCGCTTCAGGCGCGCTTCAGCCGTCTCGCCCATTCTGCCACCGTTCTCGCTTGAACCCCGTAGGGGCGGACCCTAAGACAGGCGTGCCCGAAACTCCACCCTCCCCGAAAGGTGCAACGATGGCCTTCCTGTCCGACACGCTGGCGCGGGTGAAACCCTCGCCCACCATCGCAGTCAGCACCAAGGCCGCGCAGCTGAAGGCCGAAGGCAAGGACGTGATCGGCCTTGGCGCGGGCGAGCCGGATTTCGACACGCCCGAAAACATCCGCGACGCGGCAAAGCGCGCCATCGACAATGGCAAGACGCGCTATACGGCAGTCGATGGGATACCCGAGCTGAAAGCGGCGATCTGTTCCAAGTTCCTCCGCGAAAACGGCCTGACCTACACGCCAAGCCAGATTTCGGTGGGCACGGGCGGCAAGCAGATCCTGTACAACGCGCTGATGGCCACGCTGAACCCCGGCGACGAGGTGATCATCCCCGCGCCCTACTGGGTCAGCTACCCCGACATGGTGCTGCTTGCAGGCGGGACCCCGGTGCCGGTGGTGGCGGGGATCGAGACCGCGTTCAAGCTGACGCCGGAACAGCTTGAGGCCGCGATCACGCCGAAGACCAAGTGGTTCATCTTCAACTCGCCTTCGAACCCGACGGGTGCGGGCTATACCAGGGCGGAACTGAAGGCGCTGACCGATGTGCTGATGCGCCACCCGCAGGTCTGGGTCATGTCGGACGACATGTACGAACACCTGGTCTTCGATGATTTCGAGTTCTGCACGCCGGCCGAGATCGAGCCGGGGCTTTATGACCGCACGCTGACCTGCAACGGCGTCAGCAAGGCCTATGCGATGACCGGCTGGCGGATCGGCTATGCGGGCGGCCCGGTGTCGCTGATCAAGGCGATGGGGACGATCCAGTCGCAATCGACCTCGAACCCGTGTTCGGTCAGCCAGTGGGCGGCACTGGAGGCTTTGTCCGGCCCGCAAGAGTTTCTGGCCGACTGGCGGAAGGTGTTCCAGGGCCGCCGCGACCTGGTGGTGGGCATGTTGAACCAGGCCCGTGGTATCCGCTGCCCGAAGCCGGAAGGGGCGTTCTACGTCTATCCCGACATTTCCGGCTGCATCGGCAAGGCCACGCCGGCGGGCACGGTCATCAGCAATGACGAGGTCTTTGCGACCGCGCTGCTGGAAGAGACCGGGGTCGCCGTGGTCTTTGGTGCGGCCTTCGGACTGTCGCCGAACTTCCGGGTGAGCTATGCCACGTCGGACGAGGTGCTGCGCGAGGCCTGCACCCGTATCCAGCGCTTCTGCGCCTCGCTTGTCTGACCGGGGACCGCTTGCGGGTTGACGAAGCTGCGGCACTCGGGAAGGAATGGCGGGACGGGCCACTGCGGCCGGGCAGGATTGGATCAGGCAGGGCGATGGGCGCAGACCTTCCCGACTACTATTTCCGGGTGCGCGAGAACGGTGCGGCCGTGTTCCGTATCGGGACCGAGAACCGCCAGCGCCGGATCGAGATGGTCGAGATCGCCGCCGTCAACGTCAAGAACGGCAACATCAAGCCGCATGGCGAGGTCGAACTGACCAAGGCCGACCGGGCCGCCATCGAAGACTGGCTGGTGGCACGCCAGGCCCAACTTGCCGCGCGCGAGGTCGACGACATCCTGCGCACGGTCGATCACCTGAACCTGACGACGCAATGGGCGCAGTCGCGCGCGACCGATGGCCAGCTTGACGCGGTTACGGACGCGCTTTTGCTGGCGATGCACGACCTGCGGACGATGCTGGTCAAGCGCAAGGCCGACCGGCTGGGCAAGTCTGCCGACTGACCGCTCCTCGTTCGACTGCGTCCCGTCGTCGAAGCGGGACGACGTCCCCGATAAGCGGTTCGGTCAGATCTGCTTTTCCGGCATCTGCACGCGCAGCCCATCCAGCGCGTCCGAGACCTTGATCTGGCAGGTCAGGCGCGACCGGGCCGGGTCGGGATGCCAGGCGAAGTCCAGCATGTCGGCTTCCATGTTGTCCTTCTTCGGCAGCTTGTCGACCCAGGCCGGGTCGACATAGACATGGCAGGTCGAACAGGCGCAGGCGCCGCCGCAATCGGCCTCGATCCCCGGGATGCCGTTGTCGCGCGCGCCTTCCATCACCGTGAGGCCGTTCGCGACCTCGACGACGTGTTCCTTGCCATTGTGTTCGACGTAAGTGATTTTCGCCATTCTTCAGCTCTCCCGGGATCGTCAGACGTGACATAGGCCAGTCCGGCGCGTTTTGCCAGAGGGTGCGGGCTTGCCCTGCGGCGAGGATGTTCTACTATTGTTCCAATGGCTGTCGTCTTGTCCCCTTCTTCGCAGTCCGGTGCCTGGCCGCGCCCCCCGCGCGCTCTGCCGGCCGCCCGCCTGGGCGAGCCGCCCGCAGGCGCGCGGGTGACGGTGGCGGGGCTGGTGCTGGTGCGGCAGCGACCTGGGACGGCGAAGGGGGTGATCTTCGTCACGCTTGAGGATGAGACAGGGACGGCCAATGTGGTGGTCTGGGCGCAGGTCTACGAACGCTTCCGCCGGGCGGTGATCGCGGGGCGGCTGTTGCGGGTGACGGGGAAGCTTCAGCGCGAGGCGGGGGTGGTGCATGTGGTCGCAGAGCTGATCGAGGATCTGTCGCCGCTTCTGGACCGGCTGCTGGACCCCGGGTTCCGCTATGACGGGGTGCGGGCGGGGGACCAACCGTAGGGCCGGGACCCAAATTCCTTACTCAAGAAATTTGGCGGCGAGAGAGCCCCACCGCCAGGAAGTCATCTGATCCGCCAGCCCTATTCGATCGACAGCGCCACGAAGCGCGGGTCGCCGCCACGGCGCACAAGAAGCAGGATCGACTTGCGGCCGGCATCCTTGGCCTCCTTGATCCGGTCTTCCAGGTCCTGCAGGCGCATGACCTTCTGCTGACCGGCCTCGGTGATCAGATCACCCTCGGCCAGGCCCTTGGAGAAGGCTTCCGAGGCCTGGTCGACGGCGGTGATCAGCAGACCCTCGGCCGTGGCCTCAAGGCCCAGGCGACCGCGCGTCTCGTCGTCCAGGGGCGCAAGCGTCAGGCCCAGTGTCTCAAGTTCCTTCGGCGCCTCGGGCGCGGGCGCTGAGGCAGGCATCGTCGCGGCCTCGGCCTCTTCGCGGCGGCCAAGCGTGACGGCCAGCGTTTCAGTCTTGCCGTCGCGCAGCACGATCACCGGGACCGCCTCGCCGATGGGGGCGTCGGCCACGCGGCGGGTCAGGTCGCCGGCGCTGGCGACTTCAGCCCCGGCAAAGCGGGTGATCACGTCACCGGAGCGGATGCCCGCCTCCTTCGCCGGGCCATCCGGCACGTCGGTCACAAGCGCACCCTTGGCCTCGGCCAGAGCCATCGATTCAGCGATGTCCGGGGTCACATCCTGGATGCGCACACCAAGCCAGCCGCGCCGCGTTTCACCGAACTGTTTCAACTGGTCGACGACCTTGGTCACCACGTTCGACGACATCGAGAAACCGATGCCGATGGAGCCACCGTTGGGCGACAGGATCGCGGTGTTCACACCCACGACCTGCCCGTCCATGTTGAACAGTGGTCCACCCGAGTTGCCCCGGTTGATCGCGGCATCAGTCTGGATGAAGTCGTCATAGCTGCCGGAAAGCTGCCGCCCACGCGCCGAAACGATCCCGGCCGAGACCGAGAAACCCTGGCCCAGCGGGTTACCCATCGCCATGACCCAGTCGCCGACGCGCATCAGGTCGGAGTTGCCGAAGCTGACAAACGGCAGGGGCTTGTCGCTTTCCACCTTCAGAACCGCGATGTCAGTCTTGGGGTCGGTGCCGACAAGCTTGGCCTTCAGCCGTTCGCCCGAGAAGAACTCGATCTCGATCTCGTCGGCGCCTTCGATCACGTGGTTGTTGGTGACGATATAGCCGTCCTCGGAGATGACGAAACCCGAGCCCAAGGCCTCGGACCGCTGCGGGCCACCCGGCCCCGGGCCACCGAAGTCATCGAAGAAATCCTCGAAGGGGCTGCCCTCGGGCACCATCGGCGCCCCATTGGTGGGGGCGGCGACCATTGCCGAAGTGGTGATGTTCACGACGGCCGGACTGATCTTTTGCGCCAGTTCGGCAAAGCTTTCCGGGGCGCCAAAGGCTTGCGCCTCATGGATGGGCGCGACGCTGAGACCAAATCCCAGGACCAGCGCAAGAAGCGTGCTGGACCGCAGGGCGTTGCGGATGGACGGGGTGAGGTCGGGCACGATGCGAACTCCTGTTCAATCGGATATGGCGGCGGATGTGGCGGCAACGGCATCGGGGATCCTCCCTGCCGTGTCGGAACTGAAGAAACAGTTAGGGAACGCCGAAAGCAATGCAAACCCAGTCGCGGTGTATCAAGGTGATGTGAAGGAATATGTCATCAAACCCGGGCCAGCCAGACCAGCGCGACCCCGAAAGCCAGAGAGGCAAGCCCGATCATCCGGCGCTGGTCCAGGCCAAGGCTGGCCAGAAACCGCAGAGCATCTTCGATCCGCCGAGGGGCCAGTGCAAGCACCAGCCCCTCGATTGCAAGAACCAGTCCCAGTGCCAGGACCAGATGGCTCACGGATTGGCCGGAGCCTCTTCCGCCGCCGGTTCCGCCGGAACGACGTCCGACGGAGCTACCGCTGGAGCTGACGCGTCAGCCGCAGGGGCCGCCGTCGTCGGGCCGACCGAGGCGCCGCTGGGACGTCCGGCATCGGACCGCAGGTAGTCGAAGAACTCACTGTCCGGCTGCATCACGATGGACGAGTTTCCGCCTTGAAGGCTGACCTCGTAGGCCGTGAGCGACCGGGTAAAGGCGAAGAACTCCGGGTCCTGCCCATAGGCTTCGGCCAGGATGCGGTTCCGTTCGGCATCGGCCTCACCGCGGATCACTTCGGCCTGACGCCGGGCGTCCGAGGTCAGCTCGATGACCGTCCGGTCGGCCGAGGCCCGCACCCGCTGCGCCGCTTCGCCGCCGCGCGCCCGTTCGTCCGCGGCTTCGCGGTCGCGTTCGGAACGCATTCGGGCAAAGGTGGCTTCCAGGTTCTGCTCGGGCAGGTCGGTGCGCGTCAGGCGCACGTCGATCACGTCGATGCCCAATGCCGAACCTTCACGCTTGGCGATGGTCAGGATCTGGTTCATCAGCCCGGCACGGTCCTGGCTCAGCACCTGTTCCTGCGTGGCGTTACCCAGGACTTCCGGGATCGCCTGCGACAGGATGTTGCCCAGAAGCTGCTGGGCGCGGTCCTCGCCGGCGGTGCCGACGGACTGGCGGAACTCGATCAGGTTGACGATGCGCCAGCGGGCGAAAGCGTCGACCACCAGGCGGCGGTCGGACAGAAGGGTCACTTCGATCGGCTGGGTTTGCAGGCCCAGGATGCGGTCCTCATACAGGACCACGTCCTGCACCAGCGGGATCTTGAACCCAAGACCGGGGTCTTCCTTGACCTGCATGACCTGGCCGAACTGAAGCACAAGCGCGCGCTTGCGTTCGTCCACGATGAAGACCGAGGACAGGATCAGCACCAGAAGGACCACGAAGGCCGGAATGATGTATATCGCACGCATCAGTTGGTCCCCCCGGTCGTAGCGGCACCCTGGCCGGGCGTCGTCCGCCCAAGCTCGTTCAGCGGCAGGAAGGGCACGACGCCCTGCCCCGCTTCACCGCCCGAGACGCCGTCAAGGATCACCTTGTTCATGCCCCCCATCACCCGTTCCATCGTTTCGATGTAAAGCCGCCGCCGGGTCACTTCGGGCGCCTTCACGTATTCGTTGTAGATCGACAGGAACCGCGCCGATTCACCCTGGGCGCTGTTCACCGCCTGGGCGCGATAACCTTCGGCAGCTTCCAGCAGCCGCGCGGCCTCGCCTCGGGCACCGGCGGTGACCTGGTTGGCATAGGCGTCGGCCTCTTTCTCAAGCCGGTCGCGTTCCTGCTGGGCGGCCTGCACGGCGCGGAAGGCGTCGATCACCTCACGCGGGGGCTGGGCGCTTTGCAGGTTGACCCGGATCACGGTGATCCCGGCGTTGTAGCTGTCCAGCGTTGACTGCACCGCCGTCCGCAGGTCCGCGGCGATGACGCCCCGGTCGCGGTTCAGGATCGGCGAAAGCTCGGATCTGGCGATGATGTCGCGCATCGCGCTTTCGCTGACGGCGCGGATCGCCTCTTCCGGGTCGACGAGGTTGAACAGGTACTTCTCGGGGTCCGAGATGTTCCAGACCACCTGGAAGCCGATGTCGACGATGTTCTGGTCGCGCGTCAGCATCAGCCCGACGTCGTTGCTGCCAGCACGGGTGCCGATCTCGGTCGTGCGTTCGCCGGTGACCTGGACCTTCTCGTAGGTCACGACGGGCCAGGGCGCGAAGTTCAGTCCGGGATTGCCCACGCCAGAGCTTTCGCCAAGGAAAAGCTCGACCGAGCGTTCTTCCGGCCGGACGGTGTAGAAGGACATGAACGACCACACGGCGATCAGCGCCAGAACGCCAAGGCCCAGGCTTTGCTTGGTGAAGACCGGTCCGCCGGGATCGCCGCCGGGACCACTGGTGCCACGGTTGCCGCGTCCGCCCATCAGGACGCGCAGCTGTTCCTGGCCGCGTTTCATCAACTGGTCGATCTCGGGGATCTGGGGTCCAGGCTCGCCACGACGACCGCCGCGGCGGTCCTCGTCGTCTTTATCGCCCCTGTTGCCGTCTCCACCCGAGCCGCCACCGCCGCCCCAGGGACCGCCACTTCCTGCCATTTAAGAAAACCCCTTGTTCTTACCTTTGCCCTAAGCTGGTCATATCCAGCCGGAAATCAACCCATCCAAGCCAGATGTCAGGCCGTTCTGACCGGTTTTCGCATCGTGACCAGCTCTTCGGCCATCGTGGGATGGACCGCGCAAGTGCGGTCAAAATCCTCTTTGGTGGCGCCCATGCCGATCGCGATGGCCGCAAGCTGGATCATTTCGCCCGCTTCGGGTGCGACGATGTGGCAACCCAGGACCTTGCGGCTGGACTGGCTGACGATGAGTTTCATCAGCACCCGGTCCTGCTTGCCCGCAAAGAGCGTCCGCATCGGACGAAAGGCGGTGGAGTAGACCTCGATCGGCTCCTGCTCCTTCGCGGCTTCCTCGGACAGACCCACGCTGCCCATCTCGGGCTGGGTGAAAATGGCCGAGGCGACGAGCGTATGGTCGAAGGCGGTCGGCTTGGCGCCGAAGACGGTGTCGGCGAAGGCGTGCCCCTCGCGGATCGCGACGGGGGTCAGGTTCACCCGACCGGTCACGTCGCCGACGGCAAAGACCGACGGGACGGCAGTCTGGCTGAACTTGTCCACCGGGATCTCGCCGTTGCGGCCAAGCGTCAGGCCCAGCGCCTCCAGCCCCAGGCCGGCGGTGTTGGGCCGCCGGCCGGTGGCGTAGAGCACCATGTCAAATTCGCGCTCGGTCCCGTCGGTGGCGACGGCGCGGATGCCCGGCGCCGTCTTCTCCAGCCGCATCACGTCGGTGCCGCAGTGCAGGTCCACCCCGCTTTGCCGCATGGCGTTGGCCACGTGGCCCCGTGCTTCGTCGTCAAAGCCGCGCAAAATCTGCGCTCCCCGGTAGTACTGGCTGACTTCGACGCCCAAGCCTTTCAGGATGCAGGCGAATTCGCTGGCGATGTAGCCGCCCCCCACCACCAGCGCCCGCTTTGGCAGCACCGGCAGGTGGAACATCTCGTTCGAGGTGATGGCAAGCTCGCGCCCAGGGAAATCCGGCACGAAGGGCCAGCCGCCGGTGGCGACCAGGATGTGCTTTGTGGTGAATTCAGCCCCCGAAGCCAGGCGGACGCGGTGCGCATCGACGATCACCGCGCGTTCGTCGTGGATGATGACGCCCGCGGACTTCAGTGTATTCCGGTAGGCGCCTTCCAGGCGGTCCAGTTCAGTCTCAAGCCGGGTGCGGAAATGGGTCCAGTCGAAACCGCCTGCCGTCACGTCCCAGCCATATTCGCGCGCCTCGGCGATGGCTTCGGGATAGGCCGACGCGAAGACCATCAGCTTCTTCGGCACGCAGCCCCGGATGACGCAGGTGCCGCCCATCCGGCTTTCCTCGGCCAGACCAACCTTCGCGCCATACTCGCCCGAAGCGATCCGCGCCGCCCGCACACCGCCGGAGCCACCGCCGATGACGAAGAGATCATAGTCGAACGTCATGCCAGGCCCCTGTGCCATTGCCGTGCGACAGAGCTATTCCGTCCCGCGCCGGGACGAAAGACCTAAAGGCGCGCTTTTGCGTTACCGAGCCGGAGGCGACTAGTCCAGATCGGCAAAGATGTTGCGGCTTTCGGTGATGTCGACCGACCCGGTCTCGACCTTGCCCGAGTTGATGTCGCGCACCGTCACCCGCCCGTCACCGTGGCCGATGACCACCACGTCGCAGATGTCGATGAAAAGTCCGTTCTCGACCACCCCGGGGATCTGGTTCAGCACCAGCGCAAGTTGCCGGGGATTGCCGATCCGCTTGAGGTTGAGGTCCAGAATGTAATGCCCCTCGTCGGTGATCAGCGGTACATCCTTGGCCATCCGCAACGCCACATCGCGGGCCATCACGTCCAGGCTGTAAAGCGTCTCTTCAATCAGGGCCTTGGTCGTCTGCCAGCCGAAGGGGATCACCTCGACCGGCAATGGGTAGGCCCCAAGCTGGGCCACTTCCTTGGCCGCGTCGGCGATCACGATCATCCGGTCGCTGGCCGTTGCCACGATCTTTTCCTGCAACAGCGCGGCACCACCGCCCTTGATGAGGTTGAGGTTCTGGTCGAACTCATCCGCGCCGTCGATGGTCAGGTCAAGCCACCGGGTCTCGTCCAGGCCCACCACCTTCAGACCGACACCGCGCGCCAGATCCGCAGTCCTCGCCGAGGTCGCAACGCAAGTCACCTGCAAGCCTTCGTCCCGCACCCGTTCGGCCAGGCAGCGCACCATCCAGGCCGCAGTCGATCCGGTGCCAAGCCCCAGCTTCATTCCGTCCTCGACGAAATCCACTGACCTGCGCGCGGCGACGAACTTGGCCTGATCGATCGGCGAAAGCTCTGCAGCCATGACAGTCCCCCTGTTTTTCCAACCCCGAATAGCGCAATCGGCCAGAAAGGGCGAGAGGCTTGAATGGCGACAGACCGTTGCGCTAGTCGGCCTTTTCCGGTCCCGCCCCCTCTTGCCCTACTACGGCTTTTGCAACCTCGGCCCCGGTCAGCGCACCGTTGCCATCGGCATCCAGCGACATGAGCCCGCGCAGGAACCCGGCCTCGTCTTCGCCCAGCGCGCGCAGGCCGGCAAGTCGGCCCTGTGCCGCCAGTTCGGCCACATCGACCCGGCCGTCGCCATCCGCATCCGCCGCAAGGAACTGCCGCTCCATCCGACCACGGGCGTCAGAACTGGCGGCACGCTGGCTGACCTGCAGCTCAGACCGGGTGACGGTCCCGTCGGCATCAAGGTCCATCGCCAGGAAGCGCCGCAGGGCCGAGGCCCGCGCCGCAGCGCGTTCCAGCGCGATATGTTCGTCGATCCCCGCCAGCGTCAGCCCCTCGGGCCCGCCGAAGCCCGCAATGAGGTCGGTCACCCGGCCCGCAAACCGTTCGGGGTCCTTCTGCATCGCCTTCTGCAGCGCCGTCGCTTCGGTCGCAGTCTCTTGCGCCATCGCCGCAAGCGGCCAGACCAGAAGTGCCAGGATCACCAGTGCCCGTGCCATCAATCCCCTCCTTCGGATGTCGCGCGACAGTCTGGCGGGGAAATGGTTGACGGCTGGTTAACCACGACCGGGATCTTCCGGCGACCCGGCGGCACAACCGGACGACAAAGGGCCGAGAAGGAGTCGCTTTTCGCCCTGCGGCGACGCTAGACTTGCGCAAGGCTTCCGTCAGAGGACCGACGATGTACACGCTGCACTACGCCCCCGACAACGCCTCGCTGATCATCCGACTGGTGCTGGACGGGGCGGGCATTCCCTATCGAACGGCGCTGGTCGACCGGGCGACGCGGCAGCAGGACAGCGCGGCTTACCGGGCGCTGAATCCGACCGGGCTGATCCCGACGCTGGAGACCCCGAACGGCCCGATCTCGGAAACCGGCGCGATCATTCTGTGGCTGGTGGATACGCATCGGCTTGGTCCCGCTCCGGCAGACTCCGACCGCCCGGTCTTCCTGAAATGGCTCTTCTTCCTGTCGAACACCGTCCAAGCCGAGCTGCGCCAGATTTTCTACCCGCACCTATATGCCCCAGCCGACGGCCATCGCGCGCATTATGAAATCGTGTCGGCCCGAATAAAGCGCCATTTCGCACTTCTCGATGCGGCGGCAAGCGCGCTGCCGAAGCTGTTCGCCCCTGGGCGGCCATTGGGTGTTTACATATTGGTTCTGACCCGTTGGGCCGCACTTTACCCGGTCGACGGGTCGCGCTGGCTGGACATGGCCGACTTCCCGACGCTGGCGGCTTTGGCCCGCGCGCAAGAGGCCCGCGTCGAGACCCGGGTCATCGCCCGGGCCGAGGGGTTGGGTCCGCATCCCTTTACCCGTCCCGAACTTCCGAACCCGCCGGAAGGAAGTGTCCTGTGACCCTGACCCTGCACCATGCACCCGACTTCGCCTCGACCATCGTCCGCTTCGCGCTGGAAGAGCTGGAACTGCCGCACACGCTTGCCATCGTCGACATCGACGGCGGGACGCTGGCGTCACCCGAATACCGCCGGGTGAACCCGGTCGGGCTGATCCCGGCGCTGGAAACCGACGAAGGCCCGATGTTCGAGACGGCGGCGATCCTCTTGTGGCTGGTGGACCGGACCGGGCGGCTTGGCCCCGGACCGACCGCCCCTGATCGGGGGCCGTTCCTGTCCTGGCTCTTTTTCACCTCGAACGCGCTGCACCAGGCGGCCCTGGCGATGTTCTACCCGCACCGTCCGGCCGGAGAGGCGAACTCGGCCGCCGCCCAGGCCGCCGCCCACGACCAGATCGTCGCGCGGCTGGGGCTGATCGAGGCGATGATCGCGACCCAGGCCCCGCGCTGGCTGTCGCCGGATCATCCCGGTGTGCTGGGCTACTACATCGGGATGCTGGTGCGCTGGCTGATCCTTCTGCCGCCCGCACCCTACGGTATCGACCTCGACCATTTCCCGCACCTCAAAGCCGTCCTTGCCGCGCATGAAACGCTGCCCGCAGCACAGCGTGTTGCGGCCTCGGACGGCCTCGGCCTCACCCCTTTCACTCATCCAGGTACCTGATGTTCCTCTCAGTTTTCGACATGTTCAAGGTCGGCATCGGCCCATCCTCGTCCCACACGATGGGCCCAATGGTCGCCGCCGCCCGCTTCCTTGACACGATGCGCGCCTCGCCCTTCAATTTCCGCGGGCTGAAGGCCTCGCTGCACGGATCGCTGGCCTTCACCGGGGTCGGCCATGCCACGGACCGCGCGACGATCCTCGGCCTCGCCGGGTTCGAACCCGCCACCTACGACGCCGATAGGGCCGATGCGGCGCTGGCGAAGATCAAGGAAACGCAGGTGATCGAGGCCCCCGGCCTTGGCCCCCTGGCCTTCGATCCTGGCCGTGACCTGGTCTTCGACTACGGCCCGGCGCTGCCCGGCCACGCCAACGGGATGATCCTGAGGGCCACGGATGCCCAAGGCGACGTGATCTTGACCGAGACCTACTATTCCATCGGCGGCGGCTTCGTGCTGACCGAGGCGGAACTGGCCGAGGCCGGGGGCGCCAGGTCGAAGGCCAGGGCCGACGTGCCCTACCCGTTCGAGACGGCGGCAGAAATGCTGGAAATGGCGCAGAAATCCGGTCTGACCATCGCCCAGATGAAGCGCGCCAACGAGGTGAAGTTCCGCACCAATACCGAGCTGGAGGCCGGAATAAACCGCATCTGGCAGGTGATGAACGACTGCATCTCGCGCGGGATGCTGGGCGAGGGCATCCTGCCCGGCGGGCTGAAGGTGCGCCGGCGGGCCAAGGGCATCCACGACGCGCTTCTGGCCGAACGCGGGCTGAACCTGACGCCTCCGCACACGATCAACGACTGGATGTCGTTGTACGCGATGGCGGTGAACGAAGAAAACGCCGCCGGTGGCCAGGTCGTCACCGCCCCCACCAACGGCGCCGCTGGCGTGGTCCCTGCCGTGATCCGCTATTACCTCGACCATGTGCCGGGCGCATCCCAGGCCAAGGTCGCCGATTTCCTCCTCACCGCCTCGGCCATCGGCGGGCTTTGCAAGCATAACGCCAGCATCTCCGGCGCCGAATGTGGCTGCCAGGCCGAGGTCGGATCGGCCGCCGCAATGGCCGCCGCAGGATTGGCCGCCGTGCTGGGCGGCACGCCGGAACAGGTGGAAAACGCGGCCGAAATCGCGCTGGAACATCACCTTGGCATGACCTGCGACCCGGTCAAGGGCCTGGTCCAGGTGCCGTGCATCGAGAGGAACGGCCTTGGCGCGATCAAGGCCGTCTCCGCCGCCAGCCTCAGCTTGCGCGGCGACGGCCAGCACCTCGTCTCCCTTGACGTCTGCATCGAAACCATGCGCCAGACCGGCCGCGACATGCATGAGAAATACAAGGAAACCTCGCTCGGCGGCCTTGCCGTGAACGTGCCGAACTGCTGACAAGCCTTTCACATTTGCACAAATATCCCCGCGCGGCGCGCACGCCCGAGCCCTTTGCGCGTCCTTCACGCGCAATGGGCGAGACAAAAGACTTGCGCGTCAGCGCTCAATCTGAAAACCGCCCGAACCCGGGCGATGTCGCTTTCAGGCAGGCATCCGCCCTCGCCACAGGCTAGCCCTGCCGCATGACCCGCGACACGACCCTTCAGGGCGTCCTGCTGATGCTCGTCTTCTGCGCACTTGCGCCGTTGCTGGACGTGGGCGCGAAACTGGCCGCCGAGAATGGCGTGCCGGTCGGCCAGGTCACCGCCGCCCGCTTCGTCGTGCAGACCGCGCTGATGCTGCCCGTTGTCCTGCTGATGCGCCTCTCCGTCCGGTTGGACGCCCGGGCGCTGGGCTACACCACGCTGCGTGCCGCCCTCCTTCTCGTTTCGACCTATGCCTTCGTGTCGGGCATCCAGGTCATGCCCATCGCCGACGCCCTGGCCATCGTCTTCGTCGAGCCGTTCATCCTGCTGATTCTCGGCAGTATCATCTTCGGCGACCAGGTCGGCCCCCGCCGGATCGCGGCCTGCGTCGTGGGCTTCTGCGGCGCGCTTCTGGTGATCCAGCCTTCGCTCGCCGCCTTCGGCCTCGTGGCGCTCTGGCCCCTGGCCACCGCCGTCCTCTTCGCGCTCTACATGCTGGTCACACGGGCCATTTCCGGCTGGATGCACCCCGTCACCATGCAGTTCCACACCTCCTGGACCGGGCTTCTCTTGTGCCTGCCGGTGATGGTCCTGGCCGATGGGTCCGGGATCGTGTCGCTGGACCCGATCTGGCCGCAGGGCTGGAACTGGCTCTGGCTGTTCATGGTCGGGTTCTGGGCTGCGGTCAGCCACATGTGCATGACATATGCGCTGAAATTCGCACCCTCCGCGACGCTTGCGCCGCTGCATTACTTCGAGATCGTGACCGCCGTGATCCTGGGCTACCTGATCTTCGACGACTTCCCCAATGCGATGACTTGGGCCGGGATCGCCGTCATCGTCTCCTCCGGCCTCTACATCATCCACCGCGAGCGGCTGGCCGCCCGGGCCAAGCGGTCCGCCCCGGTCACCGTGCTTCCCGAAGCGCTCTGATTGCCGCGTCCAGCCTGCGGCGCGGCAGGATCACCAGCATCCCGCGCCGGTCGAACTCCAGCACCACCCGCCGCGCCACCGCGCGGTTCGAGGTGCCGATCATCCCGTCCGGGGCGAAACTGATTCCCTCGATCGGCCATTCCAGGCCCGCGCTGCGCCCGGTGACCTGCGACATCGGAAACAGTGACACCGGCTCTCCGGGGGCGACGGTCAGCGTCAGGCGGGGCGGAGCCGCGAAGGCAAGGTCCTGCGGGCCGATCAGGATGCAGCCGCGGTCTGCCCGCGCGACAAGGGTGGAAAACGCCGCAAGTCCGTGGTCCAGCCGCGCACCGGCAAAGCCCAGCGCCAGGATCAGCGGCGCGTCTATGGACCGCAGCGCCTTGTCAAAGTCGGTTGTCGCCTGCTCTGGCACAAGATACTGACGTTCCAAGGGAATCTCGGCCCGCGCCGCAGCCGAGATCGAATCCATGTCGCCGATCACGGCCTGGGGCGCGACGCCAAAGCGCAGCAGGCGGTCCGCCCCGCTGTCGGCCGCCACGACCAGGGGCGCACGCGCCAGTGCAAGCTTAAGGTCACGTGCGGAAAACGGTCCACCCCCGGCCAGGGTTACACCGTGGGTTGACTGGACAATCGGCGAATTCATGTAAGACTGTATCCAATTAAGGCAGGATTCCTGGGGTCCGGCCACAATCAATCCATCAAATTACCCCTGTCTGTCCATGCATTAGGACCGTCTCGGAGTAGTATGTAGTAGCGAGCAAGGCGAAAGGCTGTCCAGCGATGACCAGTGAAAGCAAGATCCTGACCGTTTCATACGGGACCTTCAGCTGCACGCTGGAGGGGTTCGATGATCCTTTCGACACGATGAAGGCGATTGCCGAATACTTCCGCGACCTTGCCGCGCAGGATCGCCACTTCGGGGCCGAACCGCCGCCACCGGATGCCGCCATGCTGCACCGCCTGGCCGAACGTGAGGTCGCGCGTCTTGCCGCCGGCAAGCTGGACGACGCCGCGCGTCTCAACAGCGCTGACGCGGTCGAAGGTCCCGCCCCACGCATCCAGATCAATCCCGTGCTGCGCCGCCCCGCCCCGCCGGTAGAGCCCGAGCCGCAAGAGACCGAAGCCCCCGCACCCTCGCTGACCGATGTGATCCCCGACGGTGTTGCGGCCAAGCTTGCCCGCATCCGCCGTGCCGTGAACCCCTCGGTCCCGCTGGCCGAAGCGCCGTTCCGCGCCGATCCCGAAGTTTCGGCCCCCCTTAACGCTGCCGAAACCGCCGAAGCGGCTCTTGCCGAAACCAGCCCGAATGACGCTGGCGACGTTGCCGAGCGCCTGGGCGCCCTGATTTCTTCGGACCCTTCGTCGGACCCGCTGCCCGCTTCTGCGGCAGAGGTTGCCGTGGAGGATACGGTCGCGTTTGCTGCCGATCCGACCGACCCCTGGACCAGCGAGGCCGCAGAGGCCGAGACCGACGCACCTGCTGACGACGCCCGCTTTGCCGACGTCGATGCCGACGCCGACGCGGCTATGCCCCTGGCGGCAGACGGTGCTGCGCTGATCGACGAAGCCCCGCTTCCGGTCGAAGAGGACGAGGATCTGGTGGCCCTGGCTGTCGATCCCGTGGTCGAAGCGGCCGCTCCGGCCCTTTCGATCGTGGACGACCTGGATGATGCCGCGCTTGCGACCCTGCCAGATCATCCTGTTGAATCCGACTTCACATCCGAAGATGTCGCCCTTCTGGCCCAGCTCGACGGCACCGTCTTCGACGAAACCAGCCTGGCCGCTTCACTTGACGAAACCCTGCCGGAAGACCAACCCGTAGCGCTGGACTTGGCCGATGCCGCCCTGCAGGACCCGCTGCCCGAATCCGTCAGCCTGGATGTATCAACCGACGTTCTTCCCGAAGAGCTTGCTGACGAGGTCGCTCTTGCCGACGCTCCCGCAGCAGAGGCGGAAGCGCCCGCAGACCTGCCCGGCAAGTCCGGTGCCCGCTCGCGCCGGGTCAATTCCCGCGTCGTGCGCATCCATCCCAGCCAGGATGCCCGTGATGCAAGCGCCACCCGGGTCCTTGACCAGGGCGAAGAAGCGAACGAAGTCGCCCGACTGATGCAGCAGGCCGACGAAGTGATGGCCGACGTGGAAAACCGTCGCCGCCACGAGGCTCTGTCGCGCCTGAAAGCCGCTGTGGTCGCGACCGAAGCCGACCGCGCCGACATCGACTACGAGGCGCCAAAGGCGGACGCCAACCTTGACCCCTATCGCGATGATCTGGCCGAGGCGATCCAGCCCCCGCCCGAGACCGACCTGCAGCCCGAGCCCGAGGTGAAGCCGACGCGGCGCAAATCGGTGACGATCCGACCCTCTGCGGACCCGCGCCCCGGCACCATCCGCCCCGGCATGATCAGCCCGCCACCGCTGGTCCTGGTCTCTGAGCAGCGCATTGACCGCGTTGGCCCTGCCGTCGCTCTCGCTCCGACTGCGACCCCGACTGCCGCCCCTGCTCCGGCAGCCGCCCCGCAGTCGGCGCCGACGTCCCCGGGGATTGGCCACTCGGACGGGCAGCCGATGGTTGCGCTGCGCACCGGACGCCTGTCGGGCGCAATCGGCGCCGGCGCAGCCGTTGCCAGCTCCAGCCTGCCCGCCCGCAACCTGGTCCTGGAAAAGCCGTCTTACGGCACCGCTGCCGAGACCGAGGAAGACGAGGATCTGGCCGAGGACGCCAAGGAAATCAACGAAGCCGGTCTTGCCTCCTTCGCCGAGATGGTCGGCGCGCGCTCGATGGCCGAGATGCTGGAAGCCGCCGCGGCCTACGCCACCTGCGTCGAGAACCGCAGCCAGTTCACCCGTCCGCAGCTGATGCGGCGGATGATGGCCTCGGCCGGTGGCAAGTCGGTCAGCCGCGAGGACGGATTGCGCAGCTTCGGCACGCTTCTGCGGACCGGCCGGATCGAGAAGGTCACCCGCGGCCACTACTGCCTGGCCGACAACTCGCCCTACCTGGCCGAGGCACGCCGCCTGTCCTGAGCGTTTTTCGAAGCCTTTTTCAGCAATTTCAGACGGATGGGCCCTGCCCATTCGTCTTTTCCGCATCCGGGTCAGCCTGGCCGATCCCCCGGAACACAAAGCGGAACGGCATTATCCAGAGGAAGCCCAGGGCCACATAGACCGCCAGTTCCATCAGCACCGAAGGCCGCTCGAAAAGATCGATCACGTTTACTGCCGCCACCACGTACAGCGGCAGCCCGATCAGCAGGATCACCAGCGCCCAGCGCCTGCGGGCCTTGTAGCTAAGTGGCATTGTCCATCCTTTCCAGCGCCCCCCCCTGGAAGGAGAGAGCGCAGTGACACGTCGCGCCGCGTCATCAGTCCGCGAAGGGGTCGGTCACCAGGATGGTGTCATCCCGCTCGGGCGATGTGGAAAGTAGCGCGACCGGGCACTGGATCAACTCTTCGATCCGCCGCACATACTTGATCGCCGCCCCCGGCAATTGCGCCCAGCTGCGCGCACCGGCGGTCGTTTCCGACCAGCCTTCCATTTCCTCATAGATCGGCGTGCAGCGCGCCTGTTCGTCCGCCGCGATGGGCAGATAATCCATCCGCTTGCCGTCCAGATCATAGCCGACGCAGATCTTCAGCGTCTTGAACCCGTCCAGCACGTCCAGCTTGGTCAGCGCGATGCCCGACACGCCACTGGTGGCACAGGTTTGCCGCACCAGCACCGCATCGAACCAGCCGCAACGACGCTTGCGCCCGGTGACAGTGCCGAACTCATGACCCCGCTCACCCAGCCGTTGCCCGTCTTCGTCGTGCAGCTCGGCCGGGAACGGGCCTTCGCCGACCCGCGTCGTATAGGCCTTGACGATCCCAAGCACGAAGTCGATGGCTGTCGGCCCCACCCCCGTCCCGGTCGCCGCCTGCCCGGCGATGGTGTTCGACGAGGTGACGTAGGGATAGGTCCCGTAGTCGATGTCCAGCAGCGACCCTTGCGCGCCTTCGAACAGGATCCGCTTGCCCGCCCGCCGCGCCTCGTTCAGCACTTTCCAGACCGGCCCGGCATAGGGCTTGATCTTCGGTGCGATCTCCAGAAGCGATGCTTTCAGCGCAACAGGGTCCACCGGCTCCAGCCCCAGTCCGGCCCGCAACGCGTTGTGATGCGTCAGCAGCCGCCCGATCCGGGTGTCCAGCGTTGCCGCATCGAACAGATCCGCGACCCGGATCGCCCGGCGGCCGACCTTGTCCTCGTAGGCAGGACCGATCCCGCGCCCCGTCGTGCCGATCTTCGCCACAGTCGTCTGCGCCTCGCGGCCCCGATCCAGCTCACCGTGGATCGGCAGGATCAGCGACGCGTTTTCGGCGAGCATCAGGTTCTCGGGACTGATCTCGACCCCCTGGCCGCGCAGCTTCTCGATCTCGGCCACCAGATGCCAGGGGTCCACCACCACGCCGTTGCCGATGACCGACAACTTACCGCCGCGCACGATGCCACTGGGCAAAAGCGACAGCTTGTAGACCGTGTTCCCGATGACCAGCGTGTGCCCGGCATTGTGCCCGCCCTGGAACCGCGCGATCACGTCGGCGCGCTCGGAGAGCCAGTCGACCAGCTTGCCCTTGCCTTCATCGCCCCACTGGGCGCCCACCACGACGACGTTGGCCATTCATTCCCCCGAGTCACGCGTCAAACCACGCCGGGTATAGCGACCGGCAGGCGGGGGGGAAACCCTGCAAATCACCCGGCCGCCGCGTCGTGCCGTCCGGGGCGATGGACGGTCAATCCGCCAGCCGACCCAGCGGGATGAAATCGGCGCAACCGGGCCGCAACGGCCCGCCCGCGGCATCGCCATACCATTGGTCCACAGCCAGCCCCGCCGCAGCAATCGCCCGGGACAGGGCGTCAAGGCCCGGAAATGCGATCCGGGACCGTGCCGCGAAATGCCGCCCGTCCTCCAGCCGGTAGTGCGTCTGATACTCGACCACCCCCGGCACGCCGGTCTCGGCCGCGTCGTTCCAGCGCTCGACCAGCCCGAACCTGGGATGCGCCCGCACCTCGCGCGTGACCTCTGGCGTCCAGCTTTCCCACGCGCGCGCTTCGGGGTTGCGGCTGTCCAGGAAGAACCGCCCCCCCGGCACCAGATGCCGGGCGATGGTCGCCAGGCAGGTCGCCCGATCCTCCGGCGTCAGAAGCGTCTGGAACGCATGCCCGGTCATCACCACCGCGTCGAACTGCCGCCCCAGGTCCAGCCCCTGCGCCCGGGCCTCGATCCATGTCACCGGCGCATGGCACGCCCGCGCCACCTCCAGCATCGCCGCCGCCGGATCGACGCCGACAACCTCGGCCCCCCGCGCCGCGAGCGCCGCCGCGAAGATGCCGGTCCCGCAGCCCAGATCCAGCACCGATCCCGCCCCTTCGACCAGCGACAGGAACCAGTCGAAATCCGCAGGCCAGGGGTTGTCCCAGTCATAGAACGCCGCCAGTGCGGGGTCCTGATACAGCGCGTCCATTCAGCCCCCTTGGCCTGACCATCGCTTCAAGGCTAGCATGGACTGACGACAACTTCGAAGGGCATGACCATGGGCTTCCTCCTCCGCTGGCTTGGTGCCTTCCTCCTCCTCGCCGCGATCTTCAATCCGACGTCATGGAACTACGTCACCTGGGCGCGCGCGGCCTGGGGGCAGCAGACGCCGCTGATCGTCTTCCTTGGACTGATCCTTGCCGTCGCGGCGATGGTTTACCTGGTCGCCACGTTGCGCTCGATCGGCGTCCTGGGGGCCGCCGTCATCGCTGCAGTCTTCGCCGCCGGGCTTTGGGTGCTGACGGACTGGGGGCTCCTCGGCCTCGACAATTCGGCGCTGAACACCTGGCTCGGCCTTCTCGTCCTCTCGCTGATCCTCGGCGTCGGCATGAGCTGGTCGATCCTGCGCCAGCGCCTGTCGGGCCAGCAGACCACGGACGAAGTCGATGGCTGAGACCTTCCTCTACCTCACCCTCGGCACCAACGACCTTGCCCGCGCCACCCGCTTCTACGACGCGGCGCTCGCGCCCCTGGGCTTGATCCGTCGCGCCACCGAAGCGACCGAGGTCGGCTACGGGCTGGCCGACGACACCCGCACACGGCTCTGGGTCACGCTCCCGTTCGACGGCAAGCCAGCCACGATCGGCAACGGCTCGATGCCCGCGCTTATCGCTCCAGACCAGCAGGCCGTCACCGCCTTCCACGCGGCAGCCCTCGCCCACGGTGGCACGGATGAAGGCGCCCCCGGCCTGCGACCCTACGGCCCCGCCTTCTTTGCCGCCTTCGTCCGTGACCCCGACGGCAACAAGCTTTCTGCCGTGCACGAAGGCTGATCCCGCTTTCATCTTTGCCAAAATATCCCCGCCGGAGGCTCCAGCGCACTCCACACGCGATCCCGCCCCGGCCACCGTCCGCGGCAGCGCCGCCAAGCGGGGGCTCGATGCCCCCCGAGGCGGCTTCCCCGTCCGCGAACCCGTGCGCGAACCCTTGCGCCACACCCTTGCACCCGGGGCCCCTTCCGCCTAGATAGGCGCGTCAGCGTTCGGGAAGCCCAATGGAAAACGTCATCCTCACCATCCACCTGATCCTCGCGCTTCTCCTCATTGGCGTGGTGCTCTTGCAGCGCTCCGAGGGTGGCGGCCTTGGCATCGGCGGCGGCGGCGGGGGGACCATGTCGGCCCGCGGCGCGGCCACCGCCATGACCAAGTTGACCTGGCTCTTCGCTGTGGCCTTCATCATCACGTCGATCACGCTGACCATCCTTGCCACACGGGGCCGCGAAAGTGGCTCGGTTGTGGACAATGCAGCCACCACCACCAACACCGTGACCGAGCCACCTACCGAGACGCCCGCCCCTGGCGGCGGCCTCGCCGGCACCGACCTGACGCTGCCCGGCACCGCGACCGACGCCCCCGCGACCCCGCCCCGCGCGGACGAGCCGGCGCCGGCCACCAATCCCTGATCCACAACAGATTGCCCCGATCCCAGGCAATGCCCGCATGATCTAGCGTGAGGCGTTGCGAACCCCTGCGGGAGTCGTTATACCTCGACTCCCGTGGTGCCGCGATTCCACCCTACCCGAATCGCCGTCTCAATCACGGGAGTCCGCCTTGGCGCGTTACATCTTCATTACCGGCGGCGTAGTCTCCTCCCTCGGCAAGGGCCTCGCCTCCGCCGCGTTGGGCGCACTTCTGCAAGCCCGCGGCTACACTGTCCGCCTGCGCAAGCTTGACCCCTACCTGAACGTCGATCCCGGCACGATGTCGCCCTTCGAGCACGGCGAGGTCTTCGTGACCGACGACGGCGCCGAGACCGACCTCGATCTTGGCCACTACGAACGTTTCACCGGCGTTTCCGCCCGCACGACCGACAGCATTTCCTCCGGCCGGATCTATTCCAACGTGCTGGAAAAGGAACGCCGCGGAGACTACCTGGGCAAAACCATCCAGGTCATCCCCCACGTCACCAACGAGATCAAGGACTTCCTGCGCATCGGCGACGACGAGGTCGACTTCATGCTCTGCGAGATCGGCGGCACCGTCGGCGACATCGAGGGGCTGCCCTTCTTCGAAGCCATCCGCCAGTTCATCCATGAACGCCCGCGCGGCCAGTCGATCCTGATGCACCTGACGCTGCTGCCCTACCTCGCCGCCAGCGGAGAGCTGAAGACCAAGCCCACCCAGCACAGCGTCAAGGAACTCCAGTCCATCGGCCTTGCCCCGGACGTCCTGGTCTGCCGCAGCGAACACCCGATCCCGGACCGTGAGCGCGAAAAGATCGCCCTCTTCTGCAACGTCCGCAAAGAGCACGTCATCCCCGCCTATGATCTGAAGACGATCTACCAGGCCCCGCTGGCCTACCACCACGCGGGCCTCGACCAGGCGGTGCTGGACGCCTTCGGCATTACGCCTGCGCCAAAACCCAACCTTGCCCGCTGGGAGGATGTCATGGACCGCATGACCCACCCGGAAGGCGAGGTCCGCGTTGCCATCGTCGGCAAGTACACCCAGTTGGAAGACGCCTACAAATCCATCGCCGAGGCGCTGACCCACGGCGGCATGGCGAACCGGACGAAAGTCCGCGCCGAATGGATCGACGCCGAGATTTTCGAACGCGAAGACCCCGCCCCCTACCTGCAGAACTTCCATGCCATCCTTGTTCCCGGCGGCTTTGGCGAGCGTGGAACCGAAGGCAAGATCCGCGCCGCGACCTTCGCGCGCGAAAAGAAGATCCCCTACCTGGGCATCTGTCTGGGCATGCAGATGGCCGTGATCGAGGCCAGCCGCAACCTTGTCGGCCTCAAGGATGCCGGGTCCGAGGAGTTCGACCACGAGGCCGGCGAAAAGCGATTCACCCCGGTCGTCTATCACCTCAAGGAATGGGTCCAGGGCAACCACACCGTGCGCCGCAAGGCCGACGACGCCAAGGGCGGCACGATGCGGCTTGGCGCCTATACCGCGAACCTGAAAGAAGGCTCGGCCGTCGCCCGCATCTACGGCACGACCGTGATCGAGGAACGCCACCGCCACCGCTATGAGGTCGACATCCAGTACCGCGACCAACTGGAAAAATGCGGGCTGATCTTCTCTGGCATGTCCCCCGACGGCAAGCTGCCCGAGATCGTCGAGGTCAAGGACCACCCCTGGTTCATCGGCGTCCAGTTCCATCCCGAGTTGAAGTCGAAGCCCTTCGCGCCGCATCCCCTGTTCGCAGATTTCGTCAGGGCGGCGGTCGAGGTGTCGAGGTTGGTCTAGGTTTTTCCTTGCCCCTCCGATCAAGACTGCAATTCACGCCATTCGCGGGTTTTGAGTTGCAACCCAAAGTTGTTCAATTATCCAATTCATCTTCTTCAGGATGCAAATCATCGCTGCTTGGCCTCAAGCGAATAGAAATTGCACTGCGTTTAACAAAATTTTGACTATTTCTTGTGACCACATGCCCTGTGACGGACCAGAAGTTACAGGAAGCAGAATGAAATCCAAATTCAAACTAACCGCGCTTTTCGCCGTGCTTGCACTCGGCGTCTCGTTTACCTCGGCGGACATGGCCTTCGCCGAAAAGACCAAGCCCCTGAACGCGGGCAAGACCGGGATCAAGTCCAACGCCGGCGGCGGCAACGGAACTGAAGATCAGGTTGGTGGAACCACCGTGGACGTTCAGACTTCGACCTCGCAGACCACCGTGACGGACGTCACGACAGGAGAGCCGGTTGTCGTTTCGGTGACCAAGACCACCGTCGAAACGGATCGCGTCGTCGAGTCGACGAAGCTGGTTGGCTGTGGAAAAGGCAAAGAGTGCAACCTTCAGACGACCTATCTGGTCACCTATGATGTCTACACCACGACGGGCACCGAGACGGTGAAGACCACCGAGACCTACCTCGTCACCGAAACCAAGAAGACCACCACCACCACGACCGACATCTACGACATCGATCCCGGCCGCTCGCAAAGCGTGAACCAGGCTCCCGAAGGACAGCCCGAAGACATCGTTGTCGTCGACGTGGAAACCTCGACCTCGGAAGAACTGATGGGCACCAGCACGGAGACCGTCTCCGAAAGCACCCGCGAAGTCACGGGCACGACGACCGGCAAGGACGTTGAAACAACCCCCTGCAACAACGAGCAGTGCTGATCCGCACGGAAATTTCTTAGGTGGCGCGTCCCTGCTGGGGCGCGCCATACTTATTCAGGGCAGGCTGACGCCGCTCACCACAGACACATCGCAACCGACCCGTCCTCGCGGGTCAACCACATCCCGTCGGCGCTGACGACGAAGCCGCCCACCTCCGCCAAGGCCCCCAAGTAGGCCGCCTCTCGCCTCATCGCTGCGGGGTCGGCGCAGGCCATTTCGGTGACAGCAAGCGGGCCAAACTCCATCACCCCCGCGTCAAGCTCTGCAATGCCGGTAAAGCGGTTGCAGCCGGTCCCGCCGTCGACGCGACCATCGAAGCTGACCTGCAGCCAGAGCCCCGCCTCCGCTGCGATGGGCAGTCCGTCCAGCACCAGCGGCACCCAGACCAAATCGGCCATCTGCCCGACCGAGACCGAGACGCCGCTTGTCGACCCGCCGTCGAAGCGCGGCGGCTCGGGTCGGGCGCAGGCCAGGGTCAGGGACGGGTGCAGCGCAAGTGCGGTGGCAAGCGTAAGGCGAAGCATCGGCGGGCCTCCGGCAAGTGGTCCGTCAAGCCTGACGGCCAGGCGGAGCTCTGGCAAGGTGGGGCTTCCCCACCCCGAAGGCAAAGGGCCGAGGCCTTTGCGGCCCCGACCCTTGGTAAACACCACCTGAACGCCCACAGCCAAGCCATTGATCTTTCTAGGTGTGGCAAGGCTGTCCTCCGTGGTCAGCCCAGCGCCCCCAGCAGGACCGGCTCGACCTCGTGCCAGCCCTCCCACATCATCTTCAGCGCGACGTAGAGGATGATCAGAAGGCCAATGTAGGCGATCCAGCGGTACTTGTTCAGCAGGTTGGCGATATAGCTTGCAGCCAGCCCCATCATCGCGATCGACAGGACCAGGCCGATGATCAGCACGGTGGGGTGGTCTTTCGCCGCCCCCGCCACGGCCAGCACGTTGTCGAGCGACATCGACACATCCGCCACCACGATCTGCGTCGCAGCCTGCCGGAAGGTCTTCCTCGGCGCGTCGTCCGCGATGGCGCCATCCTTGTCGATGTCGACGTTCGTCAGCGCCTCGACGGCCTCGATGTCATGCTCATGGGCCCCGGCACGCAGCTCCTGCCACATCTTCCAGCAGACCCAAAGCAGCAGGATACCGCCAGCCAGCAGCAACCCGACGATGGCAAGGAGCTGGGTGGTGACCAGTGCGAAACCGATGCGCATGATCGTGGCGGCCGCGATGCCGACCAGGATGGCCTTCGCCCGCTGCTCTTTTGGCAGGCCCGCAGCGGCCAGGCCGATCACGATGGCATTGTCGCCGGCAAGCACCAGGTCGATGCCGATGACCTGCAACAGGGCGATCATGCCCTCGTAGGTGAAGATTTCCATGACTGTCCCAATCGGTTTTCCCCGGTGCTACGCCTACAACGCAGCGGGTTCAACCCGGTTGCAGCGGGGCGGCGGGGCGGGTAGGCAGGACCATGCTTTCCTACCAGCATCTCTACCATGCCGGAAACCTGGCCGACGTGCAGAAGCACGCCGCACTGGCCTGGGTGCTGGATTATCTGACCCGCAAGGACAAGCCGCTGACCTATATCGAGACCCATGCCGGGCGCGGGGTCTATGACCTGGGGGCCGATGAGGCGGTCAAGACGGGCGAGGCGGCGGCGGGGATCGCGCTGGCCGAGAGGCTGTTCCCGCCCGACCACCCCTACCGGCACCGGCTGGACGAGGCGCGGGCGACCTATGGGCCGATGGCCTATCCCGGATCGCCCCTGATCGCGGCGCTGGGGCTGCGCGAGACGGATAGCCTTCATCTGGCTGAACTGCATCCCCAGGAGGCCACCCATCTGAAAGCGGTCGCAAAGGACTGGGGCGCGCATGTCCACCAGCAGGACGGGTTCGAACTGGCGCTGGCCCTGACGCCCCCCACTCCGCGGCGCGGGTTGATGCTGATCGACCCGTCCTACGAGGTGAAGGCGGATTACGAAACGATCCCCCGCCACATGGCGAACATCCAACGCAAGTGGAACGTGGGCATCCTGATCCTGTGGTATCCAATCCTGAAGGGCGGTGCGCATGGCCCGATGCTGAAGGCTCTGGAAACCGCGTTCCCCGAGGGTCTGCGCCACGAGGTCCGCTTCCCGCCCGTGCGCGAGGGGCACCGGATGGAAGGGTCGGGCCTTTTCGTCGTCAACCCGCCTTATGGGCTGGCCGAGGAGCTTCAGGCGCTCACATCCCGGTTTGCCCGACTTTCCAAGCCTGCAATGAAGCCCTAGGTTCACCGCATGATCGATCTTCTCCGCCGGCTTCTGGCCCCCGAACCCGCCCGCCTTCCCGAACCCGACGCCCAGCTGGCACTGGCGACGCTTCTGGTCCGCATCGCCCGCACCGACGGGCTTTACGCCGTCGAGGAGGTGGAGCGTATCGACCGAGTTCTGTCGCGCCGTTACGGCCTTGACCCCTTTGCCACGGCGAAGCTGCGGACCGAAGCCGAGGAGTTGGAGCACGAGGCACCGGACACCGTCCGCTTTACCCGCGCGCTAAAGGACGCGGTCCCGCTGGAGGACCGGGCCGAACTGATGACCGCGCTTTGGTCGGTGGCGCTGGCGGATGGTCTGCGCGAGGCGCATGAGGATCGGCTGATGCGGCTGGTGGCAAGCCTTCTGGGGCTGACGGACGTGGATTCGGCGCTGGCGCGGCAGAAGGCGGAACAGGAATGATCGCCAGCCTGGCGATGTACGACTTCGGGCCGGCGCAGGCCGCGAACGACCGGCTCTGGGCGTTGATCCGCACCGGCTTGCGCGGTCGCGGGATCGCGGCACCCGAGGCCTTGATCCGGGGTGAACATGCCTATTGGGATGCATGGCAGTCGCCCGACCTGCTGCTGTCGCAGACCTGCGGCTATCCGTTCCGCGCCCGGCTGCACGGTCAGGTGACCTATGTCGGGACGCCGGACTACGGGGTGGAGGGCTGTGCTCCGGGCCATTACCGGTCGGTTTTCGTGGCCCGCGCGGACGATCCACGCCGGACCCTTGTCGAGTTCGACGCAGCGCGGTTTGCCTATAACGAGCCTCTGTCGCAATCCGGCTGGGCCGCGCCGCAGACCCATGCGGCCAGGCTTGGGATCCGGCTGGTGCCCGTCGTCCAGACCGGGGGACACCGTCTGTCGGCGAAGGCTGTGGCCGAGGGTCGGGCCGACATCGCGGCACTGGATGCGGTGACCCATGCGCTGCTGCAGACCGTCGATCCCGAGGCCGCCGCCCTGCGCGTTGTCGGCCTGACCGATCCGACACCGGGATTGCCCTACATCACCGCGCAAGGGCGCGACCCGCAACCGATCTTCGACGCGGTCAGCGAAGCCATCGCGGCGCTGGACCCGGTGCACCGTGACACCCTGCGTCTGAAAGGCTTCGTCCGGCTGCCGGTCGCGGACTACCTCGCCGTGCCCAATCCACCCGCACCCGAGCAGATTGCCGTGCCAATGTGATCAAATCACCGGCGAAGGGCATGCCAACCGGCCAAATCGCCGTTGCATTGACGCAAATTCTGCTCCCTACTGCCTGACCAAATCGCTTCAGACGTGTACCCCATGCCCGACCCCAGCGCCGACACCCCGGTCATCGAGATCCGCGACCTGCACAAGAGCTATGGTCCGCTCGAGGTGCTGAAGGGCGTCGACCTGGTCGCGCCGCGCGGGCATGTCGTGTCGCTGATCGGATCCTCCGGGTCGGGGAAATCGACCCTGCTGCGCTGCTGCAACCTTCTGGAGGAAAGCCAGCAGGGCGAGGTCCGCTTTGAAGGCGAGGCCGTGCGCTGGAAGGGCGAAGGGCATAACCGCCACCCGGCCGACCGCGACCAGGTAACCCGCATCCGCACCAACCTGTCGATGGTGTTCCAGCAGTTCAACTTGTGGTCCCACCTGACCATCCTGCAGAACGTGATGGAAGCCCCCGTCACCGTCCTGAAGCGCGACCCGAAAGAGGTCGAGGAAAAGGCGCGGCACTATTTGGCCAAGGTCGGGATCGGCGACAAGGCCGACGCCTGGCCGGCGCAATTGTCGGGCGGCCAGCAGCAGCGGGCGGCGATTGCCCGCGCCTTGTGCATGGAGCCGCGCGCGCTTTTGTTCGACGAGCCGACCAGCGCGCTGGACCCCGAACTGGAGCAGGAGGTCGTCCGCGTGATCAAGGCGCTGGCCGACGAGGGGCGGACGATGCTTCTGGTCACCCATGACATGAAGCTGGCGGCGGATTGCTCGGACCACGTGATCTTCCTGCACAAGGGCAAGATTGAAGAGCAGGGCCCGCCGGAAAGCCTGTTCGGCAATCCCCGCAGCGAACGGTTGCGCGGGTTCCTCTCGGCGACGGCGGCCTGATGGTCTGCCTGGGCGCGATCGCGGCGGCCGTGACCGGACTGGTCCTGGCCTCCTCCGAGCCGGTGACCATCGGAACGGACGCGCCCTTTCCCGAATACACTTACCTTGATGCCACGGGCCTCATCACCGGCTTCGAGAAGGACCTGATGGACGAGGTCTGCACCCGTGCCGCCTTGCGTTGCGACTGGGAACTGGCGAACTTTGACCAGCTGATCCCGGGGGTGATGTCGGGACGTTTCGACGTGGTGCTGGGCGGGATGGCGGTGACGGACGACCGCCGGGCGCTGGTGGATTTCAGCCAGACCTATCACGGCACCGATCCCGAGGAGTGGTACATCGGTCCGCCGGGCGCGCCCGTGCCAGCGGTGGCGCTGGTGGGGGTGCAGTCAGGGACGGTGCATGAGGCGCATCTGCGGCGGATGGGCTACCGCCACACGTCGTATCCGACCGAGCCGCAGGTGCTGGCTGCGCTGGCAGAGGGCGAGGTCGATCTGGCCCTTGGTCCGTTCCAGACCCGGTCCGACATACATGCCTTCGTCGCGGCGAAGGGGCTGGACTATGTTTACTCCGAGATGATCCCGGATGATGGCGTGGCAATGGCCGTCTGCAAGGGCAACACCGACCTTCTGGACACGCTGAATGGCGCCCTCGACGCGATGCGTCGCGACGGAACGCTTGCAAGCCTGGAAGCACGCTGGTTCGAATGAACCACCAACCCATCCGACGTTAAGGGAGACAAAGGATGAAACGACTGCTGATCGCGACCGCCCTGGTGACCATGGCCGGGGCGGCCCAAGCGCAGGACATCGTGCGCCTGGGGACCGAGGGCGCCTACCCGCCCTACAACTTCATCAACGACGCCGGCGAGGTCGCCGGTTTCGAGCGCGAGTTCGGCGACGAGCTGTGCAACCGCGCGGGCCTGACCTGCGAGTGGGTCACGAACGACTGGGATTCGATCATTCCGAACCTGCAGTCCGGCAACTACGATGTGATCATCGCGGGGATGAGCATCACCGACGAGCGCGAGGAAGTCATCGACTTCAGCCAGGGCTATCTTCCCCCGGCCTCGTCTGCCTATCTCGCGCTGTCGGCGGACACCGACCTGATGTCCGGCCCGGTCGCGGCGCAGACCGGCACGATCCAGGCCTCGTTCGTGGCCGAGAACGGGATGACGCTGGTCGAATATGCAACGCCCGAGGAAACCGTGGCTGCGGTCAAGAACGGCGAAGCGGTCGCGGTGCTGGCCGACAAGGACTATCTGGTGCCGATGGCCAATGAATCGGGCGGAAGTCTGGTCCTGCTTGAACGCGAAGAGGCGATCGGTGGCGGCGTGGGCCTTGGCTTCCGCGACAGCGACGACGACCTGCGCGGCAAGTTCGACGCGGCGATCAAGTCGATGAAGTGCGACGGCACGCTGGACGCGATGATCGCCCGGCCGGAATACTTCGGACCCGAGGCGAAGACCTGGGGCGACGACGGCAAGGAAGGCTGCTGAGCCTGACCCGGGCGGGCCTTCGGGCCCGCCCCCTTCATGACGGGACCCGCGAATGTTCGAAGCCTGCGCCGATCCGAAAGCCATCGAGGGCCTGATCTGGGCCGCCTGCTACCTGACCTCGGCCAAGCATGTCCTGTTCTACTGGTCCTTCCTGACCGTCCTCTTGCTGCTGGCCATCACCGCGCCTGCGGCCCTTGCCATGGGCTTTGTGGGCGCAACCGCCGCCCGGTCGCATCTCGCGCCGGTCAGCTGGCTGGGCAAGATCTACATCTGGATGGTGCGCGGCGTGCCCGACATCATCTTCTTTCTCTTCTTCGTCATCGCGCTGGACCAGGTCATCGAATATTCGAAAAGCCTGATCGTCTGCGAAAGCCACGCCTGGCCCTGGCAGGGGCTGGAGTTCCGGGTCTGCCCCGAGGCCAAGGTCCCGCTGGGGAAATCCTCGGCCTTCTGGCATCAGGCTTACGGCTTCATGCTGGCGGTGGTGACCTTTGCCATCGTCTTCGGCGCCTTCGTGGCGAACGTGATCTTCGGCGCGATGAACGCGGTGCCGCGGGCGCAATTGGAAACGGCCGAGGCTTACGGTATGTCGCGCGGGCAAGTGTTCCGTCGCGTGCTGATCCCGCAGATGTGGGTCTATGCGCTTCCGGGCCTGGGGAACCTCTGGATGATCCTGATCAAGGCCACGCCGCTGCTGTTCCTTCTGGGCGTCAAGGACATCGTCTACTACGCGCGGGAACTGGGCGGGTCCAAGACCCAGGCCTATGAATACCCGCACGGCGACTGGCGCCTGTGGTATTTCATCGGGCTGATGGTCTTCTATCTGGTCTTCACCAGGATATCCGAGATCGGAATCTCGCGGCTGACGAAAAAGCTAAGCCACGGCCAGGCCACGGCGGGCGGCGAAGCCTTGCGGAGGGCGCGGGCATGAAGGGCCAAAAGTCTTCGAAGACTTTTGCAAATTCCTTCGAAGGAATTTGGCCCAGCCGGGAGACGGCAGCATGAGCATGACCTGCTGGGAAACCATCCAGGCCTACGGCTTGCGGTCCATCGGGATCGGCGAGAACCTTCTGCCCCGGTCGGACTTCACGCTCTGCCAGCAGTTCACCCTGATCGGGTCGGGGATGCTCTGGAACCTCTACTTCGGGCTGCTGGCGCTGATCGCCGGGTTCTTCCTGGCCAATGCCGTCGCACTGGCCAGGACCGCCCGGAACCCGCTGATCCGCAAGCCGGCCGAGTGGTTCGTCTTCATCTTCCGCGGCTCGCCCTTGTTCATTCAGTTCTTCCTGGCCTACGAGGCGCTGGTCCTGCTGCCGAAGGGCGGGGTGGACATCCTGGGCATCCATCTCAACACCGCCTGGACCACGCGGGCCTGGGCCGGTGCGCTTCTGGTCCTGTTCCTGAACACCGCCGCCTATTCGGCCGAGATCTTTCACGGCGCGCTGAAGTCGATCCCCAAGGGCGATCTCGAGGCGGCCGAGGCCTATGGCCTGACCGGCTGGAAGAAGTTCATCCGTATCGAATGGCCGACCATGCTGCGGCTGGGCTGGCCCGCCTACACGAACGAGGCGATCTTCCTGTTCCACGCGACAACGCTGGTCTTCTTCAGCGGCTTCCCGGCCTTCCAGCAGAAGGGCGATGCGCTTTATTACGCGAACTATTTCGCCGACAAGACCTTCAACCCGTTCATCCCCTATCCCATCGTCGCCTTCTATTTCATCCTGCTGACTCTGGCCGTCACTTTCTTCTACGGCCGGGTGAACCGGCACCTGAACCGGCACCTGCCTTCGAACATCCGCAGCAGAATCCGCTTGCGTCCGCAGTTGATCCGGTAGTAGGCTACTTTTGATCAAATTATTCGGGCACCCGCCCGGACCCCGTGGAAACGCCGAAAACAAGGCCCGCGTGGGAGAGGAGATCGAAACCAGGGGAAGGACCAAGGGCATGGTCCCATCCTGCGCAGAGGGCGGCCTTCGGGTCGCGGGCGCGGGGGTCGTGCCTTTACCTCGTGACGACATGATGAAGGACTGGCTGAGAAAGCACCCCGACGTGCGGACCATTCGTGTGGCCGCCGTCGACCTGAACGGGCAGGCGCGCGGCAAGCGCGTCCCCGCCCGATTTGCCGAGAATGTGGTGAAAAGCGGAACCCGCTTTCCCTTCTCGGTCCTGAACCTGGACATCTGGGGCGAGGATATCGACGACAGCCCGCTGGTCTTTGAACAGGGCGATGCCGACGGCGTGTTGAAACCCACCGAGCGCGGCTTCATGCCGATGCCCTGGCTGGAGGCACCGACGGCCCTTCTGCCGATCTGGATGTTCCGCGAGAACGGAACACCTTATGAAGGCGACCCGCGCCACGCGCTGAACTCTGTGGTCCAGCGGTACAAGGCAAAGGGCCTGACCCCGGTTTGCGCGATGGAACTAGAGTTCTTCCTGATCGACGACAGCGGCAAGACCATGCAGGTTCCCGCAAGCCCGCGCAGCGGCAAGCGCCGCAAGGCGGCCGAGACGCTGTCTATCCGCGCGCTGGACGCCTTCGACACCTTCTTCACCGACCTCTACGACGCCTGTGAAGCGATGGACATTCCGGCAGACACCACCACCTCGGAGACGGGTCTTGGCCAGTTCGAGGTCAACCTGATGCACTGCGACGACCCGCTCAGGGCCGCCGATGATGCCTGGCTTTTCAAGATGCTGGTCAAGGGCCTGGCCCGCCGCCACGGCTTTGCCGCCAGCTTCATGGCCAAACCCTATGCCGAATACTCCGGCTCGGGCCTGCACACGCATTTCTCGGTGATCGACGCGAAGGGCGACAACATCTTCGACTCTGGCGGCCCCAAGGGCACCGCACAACTGCGCCACGCCGTCGCAGGCTGCCTGAATGCGATGCACGATTCCACGCTGCTCTTTGCACCCCATTCCAACAGCTACGAACGTCTGGTGCCCGACAAGCACGCGCCGACCGCGATTTCCTGGGGGTATGAGAACCGCACCGCGGCAATCCGCATCCCCGCCGGCAACCCGGCCGCGCGCCGGATCGAGCATCGCGTCGCGGGCGGGGACGTGAACCCCTACCTGATGCTGGCAGCGATCCTGGGTGCCGCCCTCACCGGCCTTGAGGACGAGATGGAGCCGCCGCCCGCCGTCACCGGCAACGCCTATGCGATGGACCTGCCGCAGATTCCCGCCACCTGGGAAGCAGCGATCGACGCGTTCGAACATTCCGACACGCTGTATCGCTTCCTGCCCAAGGAGTTGATCCGCAACCTGGTGCAGACCAAGCGGCAGGAACTGCACTATATCGCGGAACTGTCGCCGGAAGAGCGGGTCGAGCTTTACCTCGACACCGTGTAAGCCTGCCCCCCTTGACCAAAGGGGGGCCTTGCGCCCAACTCATGCAGACGAAGCCCAGGGACATCCCCATGCAGATCGGCATCCTTCAAACCGGCGAAAGCCCCGACGCGCTGCGCGACCAGGGCGACTACCCGGATTTCTTCGAGACGCTTCTGGCCGGCAAGGGCCTGACCTTCCGTCGCTGGGCGGTGCTGCACAACGACTTTCCCGCGGACGTGCACGACTGCGACGGCTGGCTGATCACCGGCTCGCGTTTTGGGGCCTATGAACCGCATGACTGGATTCCGCCGCTGGAGGATTTCATCCGCCGGGCCTATGCCCAGCACGTCCCCGTCGTCGGCATCTGCTTTGGCCACCAGATCATCGCGCAGGCGATGGGTGGGAAGGTCGAGAAATATGCAGGCGGCTGGACGGTGGGGCCGACCGAATACGACTTTGGCGACCAGAGCTATACCTTGAACGCCTGGCACCAGGACCAGGTGGTGAAGAAGCCCGAGATGGCGAAGGTCCTCGCCTCCACCGCCATGTGCGACAACGCGGCGCTGCTTTACGACGACCGCATGTTCACCGTCCAGCCCCACCCCGAATTCCGCAAGGAGTTCATGGCGGGGCTGATCCAGCACCGGGGGCCGGGTCTGGTCCCCGACGCGCTTCTTGCCGATGCCACCCAAAGGCTCGACACGGCCCTCGACAGCCCTTCGATGGCCGACCGGATCGCGGAATTCTTTCTGACCCGACCTACGAAAACTGGGGCCGAGAAGCTCCGCGCCTGACGGTGCGGGGGCCACCCCCCAAAGACGTGTGACCTTATGTCCAAATGGACCGACCAGCTGCCCGAGGCAGCGCGCGACTACATCGGCAACCGCCGGGTAGACGAAGTGGAATGCATCATCGGCGACATCGCCGGGGTGGCGCGGGGCAAGGCGATGCCTGCCGCCAAATTCGGCAAGCAGACCAGCTATTTCCTGCCGAATTCGATCTTCCTGCAGACGATCACCGGCGAATGGGCAGACAACCCGTTCGACGCCTTTACCGAACCCGACATGGTGCTTGAACCCGACTGGTCCACCGCCACCGCCGCTCCCTGGACGGCGGATGTGACGCTGCAGGTGATCCATGACGCGAAGGACCAGCAGGGGAACCTCATTGCGTTCAGCCCCCGCAACGTCCTGCGCCGGATCGTCGACCTTTATGCCGCCCAAGGTTGGCGGCCCGTTGTCGCGCCCGAGATGGAATTCTTCCTGACCGCCCGCAACATCGACCCGAACCAGCCGATCCTGCCGCCGATGGGCCGCTCCGGTCGCCGGGCAGCAGGCAAGCAGGCCTATTCGATGTCCGCAGTCGATGAATACGGCAAGGTCATCGACGACATCTACGACTATGCCGAGGCGCAGGGGTTGGAGATCGACGGCATCCTGCAGGAAGGCGGCGCGGGGCAGATCGAGCTTAACCTCGCCCACGGCGACCCGGTGCGTCTGGCCGACGACGTCTTCTTCTTCAAGCGCATGATCCGCGAGGCGGCGCTGCGCCACGACTGCTTTGCCACCTTCATGGCCAAGCCCATCGCCGGGGAACCGGGCAGCGCGATGCATATCCACACCTCGGTCGTGGACACGAAGACCGGGAAGAACATTTTCGCGGGACCGAAAGGCGTGGAGACGGAAGCCTTCATGCACTTCATCGGCGGGTTGCAGAAGCATCTTGGCGCGGCCGTGGCCCTGTTTGCGCCCTATGTGAACAGCTACCGCCGCTACGTCCCCGACTTCGCCGCCCCGATCAACCTGGAATGGGGCCGCGACAACCGCACCACGGGCTTGCGTATCCCGATTTCCAGTTCAGCCGGACGCCGGGTGGAAAACCGCCTGCCCGGTATGGACTGCAACCCCTACCTGGGCATCGCCTCGACGCTTGCCTGCGGCTATCTGGGTCTGATGAAAAAGACGCAGGCACGGCCGGAATTCACCGGCTCGGCCTACATCGACAGCGAGGACATCCCGGTCAACCTGGGCGACGCGCTGGACCTTCTGGACGAGGACGAGGCGCTGAAAGAGGTGATGGGCCAGGACTTCGTCAGGGTCTACGACTCGGTCAAGCGGAACGAATACAAGGAGTTCCTGCAGGTCATCAGCCCGTGGGAGCGGGAGCATCTCCTGCTCAACGTCTGATGAACCTGCTGCACATCAACGACCGGCGGGGTGAATATCCCGCCAGCTACTATGCCGCGACCGCTGCGCCCTTGGACCGCTTTCCCATCCTGAAAGGCGCGACGAAGGCTGACGTCTGCGTGGTGGGCGGCGGCTACACCGGCCTGTCCGCCGCGCTGCATCTGGCGCAAAAGGGCTTTGACGTGGTCCTGCTGGAAGCGCACCGCGTCGGCTTCGGGGCCTCGGGCCGCAACGGTGGGCAAGTCGGCAGCGGGCAGCGGCAGGATCAGGTCTGGATCGAGAAGGCGGTGGGCCGCGAAAATGCGCGCCGCCTTTGGGACCTGGCCGAAGAGGCCAAGACCCTGGTCAAGTCACTGGTCCGCGACCACGCCATGCCGGTGACCTTCCACCCCGGCATCGCCCACGCCTGCCGGTCCGAGGCCGAGGTCCGCGACACCCACGCTTACGCCGAAAAGCTGCGCCGCGACTATGGCTACCAGCACCTTGAATCGCTTGACCGAACCGGCATCCGCCGCCTGATCGGATCGACCGAATATGTCGGCGGCGAGATTGACCGCGACGCGGGCCACCTGCATCCGCTGAACTACGCCATCGGCTTGGCTCAGGCGGCGGCGAAGGCCGGTGTGCGCATCCATGAATTGTCCGAAGTGCACCGCGTGGAACCCGGACCCCGCCCCGTGGTCCGCACGCCCTCGGGCCATGTCGATTGCGCCACGGTCGTTCTGGCGGGCAACGGCTACCTTGGTCAACTGTCCCCCAAGGTTTCGGCAAAAGTCATGCCGATCAACAACTTCATCGTCGCAACTGAACCATTGGGTGAAGCGGCGCGCGACCTTCTGTCCGAACCCGTCGCCGTCGCCGACACCCGCTTTGTCGTGAACTACTGGCGGCTTTCCGAAGACAACCGCCTCCTCTTCGGCGGCGGGGAAAGCTACGGCTACCGGTTTCCCGAAATCATCAAGACTGTCTCGAAACCCATGCTGCAGGTCTACCCGCAACTGGCCAAGACCCGGATCGACTACGCCTGGGGCGGCACCTTGGCGATCACCGTCAACCGGATGCCCTGCTTTACCCGTCCTGGCCAGAACGTCCTGTCGGCCTCCGGCTACTCTGGCCACGGGGTCGCGATGGCGACGCTGGCGGGCAAGCTGATGGCCGAGGCGACCGCGGGCCGGATGGAGCGCTTTGACCTGATGGCCAGCTTGCCGCAACACCGCTTCCCCGGTGGCGCGGCCCTGCGCTGGCCGCTCCTCGTTACCGCGATGACCTGGTATGCGATGCGGGACCGGCTTGGCCTTTGACCCCCTGCTGATTTCATCTGTCCACAAGTATCCTTTGGGGGTCCGGGGGGCGAAGCGCCCCCGGGGGCTGCACAGCGCGCGCGATCTGATATAAGCGGACCCATGTCCCTGCCGAACGGATTCCTCGACGAGCTTCGCACCCGCGTCACGCTTTCCTCCATTGTCGGACGGAAAGTCACATGGGACATGCGCAAATCGAACATGGCAAAGGGCGATTTCTGGGCGCCCTGCCCGTTCCATCAGGAAAAATCCGCCAGCTTCCACGTCGATGACCGCAAGGGGTTCTACTACTGCTTCGGTTGCCACGCGAAGGGCGACGCCGTCACCTTCGTCAAGGAATCAGAGAACCTGGGCTTCATGGAAGCGGTCGAGATCCTGGCGCGCGAAGGGGGCATGCAGATGCCCGCCCGCGACCCCAAGGCCGCTGAACGCGCCGACCGGCGGACGCTTCTGCAGCAGGTGATGGACGAGGCGGTGAAGTTCTACCGCCTGCAGTTGAAGACCAGCGCCGGGGCCGAGGCGCGGACCTACCTTGGCCAGAAACGCCGGTTGACCGAAGCCGCCTGGGACCGCTGGGACATCGGCTGGGCCCCGAACAGCCGCCACGCGCTGAAGGACGCCCTCGCCGCCAAGGGCGTCTCACCCGACCTGATGGTCGCCTCGGGCCTGATCGCCAAGGGCGATGACGGCAGCCTTTACGACCGCTTTCGCGCGCGCATCATCTTTCCGATCAACGACGCACGCGGCCGCCCGATCAGCCTTGGCGGGCGCAGCCTGGACCCGAATGCGCAGGCAAAGTACCTGAACGGCCCCGAGACCGAGCTCTTCGACAAGGGGCGCAGCCTGTTCAACCATTCCCCCGCGCGCGAGGCGGCGGGCAAGGGCAAGCCTCTGATCGTGGCCGAAGGCTACATGGACGTGATTGCCCTGTCCGAGGCCGGGTTCACGGCCGCCATCGCCCCCCTCGGGACGGCCGTCACCGAAGAGCAGTTGCGCATGATCTGGCGCATCGCGGATGAACCCATCGTGGCGCTGGATGGGGACAACGCGGGCCTCAAGGCCGCACAGCGGGTGATCGACCTTGCCCTGCCGCTGCTCGAAGCCGGAAAGGCGCTGCGCTTTGCGATCCTGCCCGGCGGCATGGACCCGGACGACCTGCTGAAAGCGCAAGGGGCGCCGGCGATGCAGGCGGTGATCGACCAGGCGAAACCGATGGTCCAGCTTCTGTGGCAGCGCGAGACCGAAGGCCGTATCTTCGACAGCCCCGAACGCCGCGCCTCGCTGGACAAGACCCTGCGCGGGCACCTGGCGCGCATCGCCGATGCCTCGATCCGAAGCCACTACGCCGAGGAGATGAAGCGTCTGCGGCTGGAGCTGTTCGGCACCGGCCAGACCCGCCCGTTCCAGCCCGGTCCCTTCCGTGGTCGCGGCAAGTATGCGCCCCCCGGCGGCGCGCTGGCCTCGACCCGGTCCTCGCTTCTTGCACAAGGCTCGGGGCCGGTCGACGAGATCCTGCGCGAAGCGGTGATCCTGGCGACCTGCATCCTGCACCCGGCGCTGATCCACCGCTTTGAATCCGCGCTGGAACGGCTGGACCTGACCGGCGAGGATCACGACACCCTGCGCCAGATGATCCTGAGCGGGGCCGACTGGCCCGACCTGCACCACCGTATCGAACAATCCGCGCCCGCTGCCCTTGACGCGCTTCTGTCGCGTCCCCATGTCGCCATCGCCCCCCCGGTGCGCAACCGTGACGATGACGGGCTTGCCGCCCTCTGCCTGGCCGAGGAACTGGCCAAGCTGGAAGCCCGCCGGGGCGCGCGCCGCGAGATTGAAGATGCGATGGAGGATATGGACGGCCTGCCCGACGAGGGCCTGACCTGGCGGCTGAGCCAAGCCGCCGAAGCCCGCCATCGGTCGGAAAAAGGCGGCGCGAGAGACAGCTCGGACTTGGGCGAAGACCGCACCGCACTGTCAAGACATCTGCAATCCCTGATCGATAGCCAGGTCTGGGTCAAGAAAAACCGCTGATTCGGCCTTTCCCCCGGCCTGATTCGCGTTATTGATTCGAACAGCCCCGACTCGATTCGCATCCCTGCCGATTCGCCTTATGGAGACCCCATGGCCCTCAAGGACACCGACGACGCCAAGCCGGACACCGACGATGCGGACGTCTCGCTCGACATGAGCCAGGCGGCGGTCAAGAAGATGATCGCCGACGCGAAAGAGCGTGGCTACATCACTTATGACCAGTTGAATACGGTCCTGCCGCCCGAACAGGTGTCGTCCGAGCAGATCGAAGACGTGATGTCGATGCTGTCCGAGATGGGCATCAACATCATCGAAGACGAAGAAGTCGAGGAAGGCGAAGCCCCGGCGGGCGAGCTGGTCGAAACCTCAACCAGCCGCGAGATCGCGGTTGCAGGCACCACGACGGAAACGCTGGACCGGACCGACGACCCGGTACGGATGTACCTGCGCGAGATGGGCAGCGTCGAACTGCTGTCGCGCGAGGGTGAAATCGCCATCGCCAAGCGGATCGAGGCCGGCCGCAACACCATGATCGCGGGGCTTTGCGAAAGCCCGCTGACCTTCCAGGCCATCATCATCTGGCGTGACGAACTTCTGTCTGAGGAAATCCTTCTGCGCGACGTGATCGATCTGGAAGCCACCTTCGGGCGGTCTCTGGACGGCGAAGAGGGCGAGCTGGACGGGGCGGCTCTGGACGAAGTCGGCGTTGGCGAAGCTGCACCCCGCCGGGCCAACAGCGCCGAGCCGGAACTGGACGCCGACGGCAACCCGATCCTGGCCGAGATGGACGAGGACGAGGACGACGAAGCCTCGAACATGTCGCTGGCCGCGATGGAGGCCGCGCTGAAACCGCGAGTGCTGGAAACGCTGGACCTGATCGCGCGCGACTACGACAAGCTGGCTGACATGCAGCAGCTTCGGATGGACGCGACGCTGTCCTCGACCCACCGCTTCTCGACCACCGACGAGGCGGCCTATCAGAAGTTGCGGTCTGAAATCGTGCTGCTGGTCAACGAGCTGCACCTGAACAACTCCCGGATCGAGGCGCTGATCGACCAGCTTTACGGCATCAACAAGCGGATCATGTCGATCAACTCGGGCATGGTGAAGCTGGCCGACGCCGCGCGGATCAACCGTCAGGAATTCATCCAGGAATACCAGGGGTATGAGCTTGACCCGTCCTGGCTGGACCGGATGGCGCAGAAGGCCGGGCGGGGCTGGCAGGCGCTGATCGAACGGTCACGCGATAAGGTCGAAGAGCTGCGAACGGAAATGGCGCAGGTCGGCCAGTACATCGGTGTCGACATCAGCGAATTCCGCCGGATCGTGAACCAGGTCCAGAAGGGCGAGAAAGAGGCGCGTCAGGCCAAGAAGGAAATGGTCGAGGCGAACCTGCGTCTGGTGATCTCCATCGCCAAGAAATACACGAACCGGGGCCTGCAATTCCTTGATCTTATTCAGGAAGGCAACATCGGCCTGATGAAAGCCGTTGACAAGTTCGAATACCGCCGCGGCTACAAGTTCTCGACCTACGCGACCTGGTGGATTCGCCAGGCGATCACCCGGTCCATCGCCGATCAGGCCCGCACGATCCGTATTCCCGTGCACATGATCGAGACGATCAACAAGCTGGTCCGCACCGGCCGCCAGATGCTGCACGAAATCGGCCGCGAACCGACGCCCGAAGAACTGGCCGAGAAACTCCAGATGCCGCTGGAAAAGGTCCGCAAGGTGATGAAGATCGCCAAGGAACCGATCTCGCTGGAGACGCCCATCGGCGACGAGGAAGATTCGCAGCTTGGCGACTTCATCGAGGACAAGAACGCGATCCTGCCGTTGGATTCCGCGATTCAGGAGAACCTGAAGGAAACGACGACGCGGGTTCTGGCGTCCCTGACGCCGCGTGAGGAGCGCGTCCTGCGGATGCGCTTCGGCATCGGCATGAACACCGACCACACGCTTGAGGAAGTCGGCCAGCAGTTCAGCGTCACCCGCGAACGCATCCGCCAGATCGAGGCCAAAGCGCTGCGCAAGCTGAAGCACCCCAGCCGGTCGCGCAAACTGCGCAGCTTCCTGGATCAGTGAGCGAGCAGGTCTTGAACATCGCCGACCTGCGCGACGAAATCGCCTCCGCTGACGCGAAAGCTGCCTTTGACGTGATCGTCGAGGGGTTTTCGACGTCAGGGGATTTCTCTGTGGCCGCGCACGAGCAGGGCTTTCTCAACAGTCTGCGGATCAAGCGGAACGAAGAGTTCTGCTTTTCCGTAGTTCCCGACGAGAAGTGGGTTTTAGCCTACATTCGCAAGCCCGAGCTACGCAAAGGCAAGATCACGCCGGACATGGTGATGGCGACCTTCCCTGATGCCCGCCTGACCAACAGTGGCGAAATCACCTTGCGCATCGCGGATGCGGGGACAGCTCTTCTCTGGCTTGAGCTGATCAAGTCGGCCGATGGAAACGAAGGGGCCTAGTTTCCGCTCTGTCCTTTGCCCGGCGCGCCAACGTTGCGCCGGCAACCAGATGCCCCAGCACCGCAGCAGGCCGGAATCCTGGCCTTGTGTCGGCCACTCCTCCGCCGCAAACTCCCTCCAGACCCGGAGGTCCCCATGCGCACAGCCCTTCTCCTCGCCCTTCTCGCCGCCGCCCCTGCGCACGCCGCCTGCCAGGGCGACGAGGCCTTCTCCTGCCAGATCGGAACCAAGACTCTGGAGGTCTGCTATTGGAAAGGCATGCTGACCTACGCCTACGGCCCCCAGGGCAAGCCCGAGCTTTTCCTGAACGAGCGCCTGGAAACCGTCGACTTCACCCCCTGGCCCGGCATCGGGAGCAGCATGTGGGAGACGGTGGTGTTCCAGAATGACGGCTACACTTACGAGGTCTGGACCAGCGTGGAACGCGACCCGGAGGCGACCGAACCGCGATCGGGTGGGGTGCGTGTCTTGAAAGGCGACGCGATCGTGGCCGAACTCAGCTGCAACCGCGGCACCGCCACGCCGATGGATGGGCTGAACGACCTGAAGGCGGGGATCGGACAGTGCTGGGACATGGATAGCCGCACCTGGGGCCTCTGCAACTAGGCGGGCGGAGGGATCACCGCCTCCCACGCCTCACCCATCGCCAGGATGCAGGCGGTGCCGTTGGCGTAGCTTTGCACCAGCGTCCAGTCGCCCGAGGCTCTGGTCCAGACCTCCAGCACCGTCTCGGCGTCGCGCAGGCCTGACCCCGACACCTGGGCCCCGGACAGCCGCTGGACAAGCTCGGCTCGGGGGACGCAGATCACCTCGGCAATCGGGCTTTCAGCCAAGGCTGGGGTCACCAGAACCAGGAAAGGGATGAGTCGCAACCACATGCACGGAATCGTAACACGGGCATGACGATTTTCACGCGGATTTTCCGCCTAGCCCGCATCCTCGACGAAGGGCCAGACCGGATAGGACAGGCCAGCCGCCAGCAGAATTCCACGCAGGCGCATCGCCTCGGCCCGCATCCGGCCCGACCAGGCCAGCATGTCGGTGTTGCGTCTGCCAGGAGCGTTCGCCTCGGCGAAGCGGGTGTCCAGCTTGGTGCGCTTGCGTTCGGGATCCTGCGAATTGGCGTGGCCGCGATTGCGCTTTTCCTCGAACTCTTCCAGCGACTTGACCATGTAGTGATGCAGCACCGCCACCTCGACGTCGATTGACCGCATGATCTGGCCGGTCGAGAACTGCGCATCGCGGCCAGAAGGCGTGACATAACGCCCTTCGGCAACCTCAAGGCGGTGGATGCCCGTCCCGGCCAGTTTCTCGCGGCGGCCGATCGACTTCATGCTGCGGTTGTAGGGGTCGCGACGCCGCAGGGATTCGGTAAATCGCTCAATGACCGGCAGCGCGCGATACTGGTCCTGCCCGCCACTGTTGAAGACAACCCAGTTGATCGCAATCGCGTTCACGTCATCGCCGAACCTGCCAAGAAAGTCCGCTATGCTGTCGTCCTGCCGCAACAACAGAAACTCATCTGCATCGAAATAGGCGATCCAGTCCACGGCAGCGTGCTTCCGCATATGCTCATACGCCAGCCGCTGTGGTCGCGCGCCAACTGTGTGCGGCCAGCCAAGTCGCAGGATTTCGCCTGCGTTGTCAAGCACCTGCAAGACCTCGCTGGTCCCATCCGTGCTGTCGTTGTCGTAAATGACGAAGTCGGTGAACCCCAGCGCCTTGTAATGCGCCAACCACTCCACAACCGACCGTATCTCGTTTCGAACGATGCCACACAGTGCGATACTTGCCAAATCACGCCCCTTGCCTTGTGCGGGCGTTTCGCAGCCCCACCCTCGCTGCGAGCATCTACGCATCCGGGGTGTCGGGGTTCAAGACGTGCCGGGGCTGAGTCCCGCCCGCCACAGTTCCGGCCCCATATTCTGGGGCGCAAATATATGCCTTCCCCAAATCCGCGCCCCTCTCCTATAGTCAGTGGGGGAAACCGGGGAACACACCCGGCCTTGAGGCAGGTATAACAATAAAGCAAGGAGGGGGCCGATGCGCTGCCCATTCTGCGGCAACATCGACACGCAAGTGAAGGACTCGCGGCCTGCGGAGGATCACGTCTCGATCCGACGCCGCCGCTTCTGTCCGGCCTGCGGCGGCCGCTTCACCACCTATGAACGCGTCCAGCTGCGTGATCTGGTCGTCATCAAGTCCTCGGGCAAGCGTGAGGATTTCGATCGGTCGAAACTGGAACGCTCGATCCGCATCGCGATGCAGAAACGCCCCATCGACCCAGAACGCATCGACCAGATGATCAGCGGGATCGTGCGGCGGCTGGAAAGCCTTGGCGATACCGACATCCCGTCGAAGACCATCGGCGAGATCGTCATGGAAAGCCTGGCGCGGATCGACACCGTGGCCTACGTGCGCTTTGCCAGCGTCTACAAGAACTTCCAGACCGCGGACGATTTCGACGGTTTCGTCTCCGAGCTGCGGCCCGGCGCGACCCACGAAGAGTGACCGACGCGGCTTACATGGCCCATGCCCTGCGCCTTGCGGCGCGGGGCCTTGGCAATGTCTGGCCGAACCCTGCGGTGGGCTGCGTGCTGGTCAAGGATGGTCTGGTGGTCGGGCGCGGCTGGACGCAACCCGGCGGCCGTCCGCATGCCGAGGTTCGCGCCTTGCAGCAGGCAGGCACGGCGGCCAAGGGCGCGACGGCCTACGTCACGCTAGAGCCCTGCGCCCACCACGGTCACACCCCCCCTTGCGCCGAGGCGCTGATCGCGTCCGGTGTGGCTTGTGTCGTCACCGCGTTGACCGACCCCGACCCACGCGTCTCGGGCAAAGGGCATCAGATGCTGCGCGCCGCCGGGATCGCGGTGACCGAGGGCGTCATGAGGGCCGAAGCCTCGCGCCTTAACGCCGGTTTCCTGAAGCGGGTGGCCCGTGGGCTACCCTTCGTCACCCTGAAACTCGCAGCCACGCTGGACGGCCGCATTGCCACCTCCAGCGGTGAATCCCGCTGGATCACCGGGCCGCAATCCCGCCGCAAGGTCCATGCGCTACGGCTGGCCCATGATGCGGTCATGGTGGGCTCGGGTACGGCGCTGACAGATGATCCCGACCTGACGGTCCGCGACCTGGGCGCACAGCGCCAACCCGTTCGCATCGTTCTGGACCGGCTCCTCCGCCACGATCCCGACAGTCGTCTCGGGCGATCCAGCAGCGCAGGTCCGGTCTGGCTGGTGCATGGTCCCTTGGCCGAACAAGCGCGCCGGGCGGCCTGGGCCGCAACGGGTGCGACGCTGATCGAGGTTGCCGAGGGCGAAGGGGGGCTGGATCTTGCTGCAGCCCTGTCGGCCCTGGCCTGGAAGGGTATCACGCGCGTTCTTGGCGAGGGTGGTGGCACCCTTGCGGCCGGATTGGTCAAGGCGGGACTGGCGGACGAGCTTGCGCTTTTCACCGGGGCCGTCCTGATCGGCGCCGACGGCCGTCCTGCCCTGGGAGAGCTGTGCCTTGCCGCACTTGCCGATGCGTCCCGCCCGGTCTTGCGCGAAACCCAGGTGCTGGGACCCGATCTTTATTCCCTTTGGTCTCTGGACTGACCGGAGGCGGGGACCTCCTCGCTGTCCAGTGCAGGAGTGAACGCATTTCCCTCCAGCACCAGTCTGACCGCCTCGGCCACGGTGTCCTGACATCTGGTGCAGACTTCGTAGACCACATGGGTTGGGTGCCGATCGCCGATGTCGTCGCAGCTGGTCCAATCCGGCGCGCCGCCAAAGCGGATGTCGCCGCAGAAGCTGCACTTGCAGTCCCGCGCATTGGGATCGTAGTGCCAGATGTTCAGGGGGGGCGAAAAGTGCCAGGCGTCCTTCAGATCGTGCACCATCAGGGCGCGTTCGTCCTTCATCGGCTGGATCGTCAGCTGGTAGGACCGGGCCATGCTGGGCGAATCGCACCGATACTGGACCCGCACCGGGCGCTTGGTCTGAAGCACCGTCTCGACCAGCCGCGCCGTCAGCCTTCGCGTCTCGTCCCCGGCGATATGTGCCAACAGTGAGGTGGAAAGGACATGGTTCGCAAGCGCATGCTGAGCCGCATTCTGCAGTGCGAACTCATCCCATTCTCCGCCCACCCAAAGCAGTCGGAATTCGCTGTCTACAACGGCGTAGACCTGCTGGAACTTCACTGCTGCCGTCCTCCCGAACGCATTCCGAGCGCGACCATAACACGGTCTGCACGGAATGGTGCGAGAAGTTTACACTTATGCAGCTTTTTTGGACCAACCGAACATCGACTGTCAGCGCAATCTGACAACCTGTGCCGTTGCCGCCGTGCCCAGCGTTCCCCGTGTCATTGCGGCAATATCCGCGGCGGCCAGACCGGCCCAGGCATACATCTGAGTCGGGCTGGCCTGGTCGATGAAGCGGTCCGGCAGGGTCATCGTCCGCACCGGAGCGCCGCGATCCAGCTGTCCGCTCATCGCCAGATGATGCAGGACCATCGCCCCGAATCCGCCGGTGGACCCCTGCTCTACGGTGATCAGGCTACGGTGTTCGCGGTACAGCCGGTCGATCAGTGCAGTGTCCAGGGGCTTGGCAAAGCGCGCATCCGCGACGGTGACTGAAATCCCCTCAGCCTCCAGGATGATCGCGGCAGCCAGCGCTTCGGACAGTTGCGCGCCGAAGGACAGGATGGCGACATCGGTGCCCTCGCGTAAGGTCCGGCCCTTGCCGATTTCCAGCGGGACGCCCCGGTCTGGCATCGGCACGCCCATCCCCTCGCCTCGCGGATAGCGCAGCGCGATGGGACCGTGGTCGTGAACGGCGGCAGTGGCGATCATGTGGACAAGGTCGGCCTCGTCCCCGGCCGCCATGACTGTCATGTTCGGCAGGTTTGCCAGGAACATCACGTCGAACGCGCCGGCATGGGTGGCACCGTCCTGCCCGACCAGGCCCGCCCGGTCGATGGCAAAGCGCACCGGCAGATTCTGCAGGGCGACGTCATGGATGATCTGGTCATAGCCGCGTTGCAGGAAGCTGGAATAGATCGCACAGAAGGGCCGCATCCCCCCAGCCGCCAGACCGGCGGCAAAGGTCACGCCGTGCTGTTCCGCGATGCCCACGTCGAAGACCCGCGCCGGAAAGCGCTTTTGCATCGTATCAAGGCCGGTGCCCCCCGGCATCGCTGCGGTGATCGCCACGATGCGCGGATCGCGCGCGGCCTCGTCCGTCAGGGTCTGGCCGAAGACCGCAGTGTAGTTCGGAGCGTTGGCCGGCGTCTTGTGCTGTTTGCCCGAGGCGATGTCGAACTTCGCCACGCCATGATACTTGTCGTCCGCGCCTTCCGCCGGGCCATAACCGTTGCCCTTCTTGGTCACCACATGCAGCAGCACCGGCCCCTCGGCATGCGCCCGCATCGACCGCAGAGCATGCAGCAGCATCGGCACGTCATGACCGTTGACCGGGCCAAAGTAGGAAAAGCCCAGCTTTTCGAACAGGGTCACGCCGCCCGGGCGGTCGCTGACCATCTCACGCGCGCGCCGTGCCCCTTCGCGCAGCGGGAAGGGCAGATGGTCCTCCAACCCCTCGGCAATCGCCTTCAGGGTGGCCAGCGGCCCCTTGCCGGCGATGGAATTCAGATAGGTCTGCATCGCGCCAACGGGCGGGGCGATCGACATGTCGTTGTCGTTCAGGATCACGAACAGCCGCTTGCCCAGGTGGCCCGCGTGGTTCATCGCCTCATAGGCCATGCCTGCGGTGATCGCGCCATCACCGATGACCGCCACGGTATCGCCGACGGGCTGTCCCAGTTCCCGGGCCATCGCAAAGCCCAGGGCCGCGCTGATCGAGGTCGAGGAATGTGCCGCCCCGAACGGGTCGTAGTCGCTTTCCGACCGCTTGGTGAAACCGCTGATGCCCTCGGCCTGACGCAGGGTCAGCATCCGGTGACGGCGGCCGGTCAGGATCTTGTGCGGATAGCATTGGTGGCCCACGTCCCAGATCAGCTTGTCACGGGGGGTGTCGAAGACCGCATGCAGCGCCACGGTCAGTTCGACCACACCCAGCGAGGATCCAAGATGCCCGCCGGTCTGGCTGACCACCTCGATCACCTCGCGGCGCAACTCGTCCGCCAGCTGGGGCAAGTCGTGGTCCGCAAGCGCCCGCAGGTCGGCGGGACTGACGACACGGTCAAGCATCGGTTTTTCGGCAAAGATGGAATTGGAACCGGGCGCGGTCATGGTTTGCTCCTTTCGGGCAAAGGGTGCCGTGTGGGTTGAAGCCACACGGCACAAGTGCCTGTCGTCAGACAGGAAGGGAACCGGGGCCCGGAGGTCCCGACATCCTGACCCGTGGGAGGGTCAGGATCGGCATGCTGGGCCCGAAGCACCGCCGCGGGCCCGACTGTCTCAGGCCAGGTCGTGACCTTCGGCCACATAGGGGGCTTCCAGCGCCCCGTAGGGCGATGGAGTCTGGCGGCTTTCCTCAGGCAGAAGCAGACCGACCAGGTAGATCGCCCACAAGGCCAGAGAGATCGCGATGACGAAGGCAGCGGCGTAACCGGCGCCCTTCAGCATCTGTCCCAGGCTCCAGAAGACAAGGTTGGTCTGCTTGGTTTCTTCGAAATAGTCGTTCGGCATCTCGACCTCCCCTTATTGCAACGGCGCGTAGCCGTGCTCCTGTGCCCAGACGTACCAGTTGTCGACGACCGTGCCGGTCAGCAGGATGCCGATGCCGCCGGTCAGCGTGACCAGTACGGCAAACCACCAAGCCCAGCGGTGGATCCCTTCCATCGTCGCATTGAACCCCATGGTCCAGCGCCAGAAGAGAGCCGCCCGTTCGGACGCGGTGCCACGGTCGGCGATCTGCTCAAGCTCCCGGTCGCCGCCAAAGCGGCTGACGGCCAGGATCGTCGCCCCGTGCATCGCGAAAAGCAGTGCCGACCCGTAGAGGAAGACGATGCTCAGCGCGTGGAACGGGTTGTAGAACAGGTTGCCGTATTGCAGCGAGAAGTTGTTGGTCCAGTCGAGGTGACTGAAGATGCCGTAAGGCACGGCGTGGCTCCAGCTGCCCATCAGGATCGGACGGAAGAGGCCCAGCACCAGAAACAGCCAGATCGCCGAAGCGAAGGCCCAGCTGACGTGCTTGCCCATCCCCAGGGCCTGCGCCCGAAGGTAGGTGCGGACCCACCAGGCGCAGACGCTGACCAGAAGGAAGAAGCTGGCGATGATCCAGACGCCCCCCTCGGCCAGAGGCGCGAAGCCCAAGCCGTATTCCTCGGCCGGTGGCTCCAGGCTGAACCAGAACAGGTCGCGCAGGAACACGGCCGGGTTGAAGCCCGCCTGGAACCAGTACCAGATGCCGACGGTGAAGAACCAGGCTGCCCCTGCGGCCAGCGAGATCACCCCCATCGTGCCCAGGTAGACGGGCCCAAGCTGGGCATTTCCGAACCAGCCAGCCAGGTTCGAGAAGCTGGCCCCCGTCGTGCGGTTCGACAGCTCGACCTCTTCGGTCAGCCCCATTTCGGGGGCGCCACGGACCTGAACTTGGGTGAAGATGTTCTGATACTCAGCCATTTACGCCTCCCTCGATGCCAGCCCACCAGGGCAGCTGCAGCCACCAGTCCCACCAGACGACCCACTGGTCGAACCAGATCGTGCCCGAGATCACGATACAGATCGCCGACCAGAACCCGGCGTTCAGCGCCAGCAGAAGGCCCAGGCGGTGGATGCCCAGCGTGCCGACCGAATAGCCGATAAGGTCACGGAAGTAGGTGTCCTCGTGATCCGGCGTGCGCATTTCCTTGCCCTTTTCAGGGTTGGCCGCCGACAGGATCAAAGCGCCATGCAGGGCAAGCGCCAGCGCGTTGGTGAAGAAGAAGCTCACCGCGATCATGTGCGCCGGGTTGTAGTGGAAGTTGCCGTAGGTGTAGCCGGTGTTTGACACCCAATCGAGGTGCGTCCAGATCCCGTAGGGGAATGCGTATCCCCATGAGCCCATCAGCGCCGGGCGGATCACCACCAGGGTCACATAGGCAAAGATCGCGACACCGAAGGCGAAGGGCACATGATACCCGATGCCAAGCTTGCGGCAGATCTCGACTTCCCGAAGCGCCCAGGCCACGAAAGCTCCGATCGCGCAGATCGTGATGATCTGCCAGAGCCCGCCTTCGCGCAGCGGTGCCATCGCCATGCCCATTTCCACGGGCGGCGGGTTGATCGAGATCAGCCAGGGATTCCAGGTCCCCTGCAGCACGGCGCCGTAAAGGATCAGCATGGTGCCAAGAGCTGCGAAGAAGAAGGTCAGGACCCCGAAGAACCCGACGTAGAAGGGGCCGACCCAGAAGTCGAATAGGTTGCCCCCGATCAGCGTGCCGCCAGGCACGCGGTATTTCCGTTCGAAGCTGAGCAGTGCCATGCTTCCCTCTCGCTTTTTTACCGGTCAATGCCGCCGTCGGGCGCTGGCGGTGGCGTGCCGGATGTGTGTCAGACGTCAGGTTGCCAGGGGCGGCGGGCAGATCGCTGCGCCGCCCCCGACGATATGTAGGACCTTATTCGCTGGCAGCGGCAGTCGCGGTGTAGCCATGCTTGGCAGCCGCGATGTCGAACCAGTTGTAGGCCGGCGTGCTGAGCAGCACGAGGTGGATCATTGCCGCCAGGAGGAACAGGAACACGCCCTGTGCCACGAAGACGCGACGAGGATCGAAGATCAGCCAGATTTTGTAGAACTTGGACATTTCTCGTTCCTCCTCAGAACCACGGACGCCAGATGTAGACCGCCAAGTGAGCAACCACGGCGATGACTGTGAACAGCCAAAGCCCGCTCATGTAGACGGAATGCAGTTCTTGCGCCTGCTCGTCGGTGAGACCTGTGAAACTCAGGTCAGATTTATCAGCCATGTTATCCTCCGAAGGGGTTGACTGACGCCGCATACCCTGCGGCTGGGTTCACGGGACAGCGGACTGCTGCTCCGTCTGGTCCGGAAAGGCCGGGGTTTCCCCCGCCCTCCCCGAAGGCTTCACCGGACGGGCGGGCGCACCTCGTCAGGTCGTAAGTCTCCGCCTTTCAGGGGCGGAAGATCGAGGGCGTGATCTCCTCGGCGTCGCGCAGCGCGCGCGCCAGGGGGCCTTGCGCCGGAAGGTGCATGTGGCGGAGAGCCGAGCCGAGCCAGACCAGGCACTGCACCGGCAGCGCGAGGATCAGGATCAGCCCGAAGTAGGTGGCGTATTCCGCCTTCGGCGTGCGCTTTGGCGGCGACTTGAGATGGACGTGGCTGATGTAGCTCTGGTCACTCATGGTCTCTCTCCCCTTTCAACCGCTGCCGGGCTTCCGCCTGCCAGAGGTTCGACGAATTCCAGGATGACCCGCTCGGCCCCGTGGTCGAGCGCGGTCTTTTCGGCCGCATCCCGCAACGTGCGGGCAGCGGAAATGCGGGTCAGCACCGGGTGCTGCTGCAGGATACGGTCCAGCGCCAGCTGCGCGTCGGTGTCCCAGGGCATGTCACGGCGCAGGGTCGTGGGCGTGGCCGAGGCGCTGTCCATGTCCGACCCCAGGGGCAGGATGTGGAACAAGGCGTCGAACAGCCCGTTGCAGACTTCCTGCAACAGATAGACCGCACCGGCGTAGCCCATGAACGGCGTCCCCGTGGCGCGACGGATCGCGGCGCCGGGGAAGCTGGCGGGGATGAAACTGGGGGCCGGGCCATGCCCACCCTTCAGTTCCGCCAGATACATCTTCTCGTTGATCGACCCCATCACGATCAGCGGCCGGTGCTGCTTCATCATCGCGCGGACGGCTTCGTTGTTGGTCTTCTTGCCCGCCAGCCGCGGCACCGCAAAGGCGCAGGGCAGGCCAAGGTCGTCTTCCAGAAACTTGCGGATGCCGCGCGTGTAGGTCTCGTTCGCGACGATGGCGAAGCTGGCCGTCGCGAAGAAATCCTGCGTGACGGACCGCCAGAGGTCCCACAAGGGCTTCAGCGTCGAATGTTTTTCCCGCTCGATGAACGGCTCGGGGTCCAGCCCCAGCATCTCGCCCAGCGTGCGCAGGAACAGGGTCGTCGACTCCAGGCCCATCGGCGCTTGCAGATACGGCTTGCCCAGACATTCGGCGAGGCCCCGGCCAAACTCGCGGTACATCACCACGTTGACGTCGGCGTTCACCAGGTTCCGCATTTCGGCGATGTGCGCTCCAAGCGGCATCACCATGTTGATCTCGGCCCCGATGCCTTCGACCAGACGGCGGATCTCGTGCAGATCGCTCGCCATGTTGAAGGTGCCATACATTGGCCCCAGAATATTGACGCGCGGCTTCGAGCCTTCGGGACGAGCCGTCTCGGGTGGCATCCGCCCCTTGGTCATCCCGAATTCGGTGAAGATCCAGGTCATTGCCCGGTCGGCGCACTGCCATTGGTCTTCGTCGATGGTGCGCGGCAGGAAGCGCTGGATGTTGGTGCCAGCAGGGGTGACGCCCCCGCCGATCATCTCGGCAATGCTTCCAGTGACCACCACCGCAGGCAAAGCCGGGTCCAAAGTCTTCCAGGCCCGCGCCATCGAGGCTTCGGTGCCCGACGTCATCTCGCCTTCGCCAAGCCCGGTCACCACGATGGGCAACTCATGCGGCGGCAAGGCGTCGGTGTAGTGCAGCACCGAGGTCACCGGCAGGTTTTCACACCCGACGGGTCCGTCGATGACGACCTGCAGGCCCTTCACGGCACAGAAGGCATAGATCGCCCCCCAGTAGCCGCCTGCCCGGTCATGGTCCTGGATCAGCATGGCGCAACCTCCGCCAGCCGGGGGCCGCAAATCTTTTCGAAAAGATTTGCAAATTCCTTCGAAGGAATTTGGCGCGGGTGGAACTGGCGGAGCGTCATATCATCTCCTCCGCCTTGGCAGCCTTCGCCGCCTTGTCGAGTTTCTTCTGATGGATCGCCCGGAAATCGGGGCGCAGGTTCGGCGCACCTTCCCAGATGCCCGAGGTATCGCCGGTTCCGACGCCTTCAAAGAAGGCCTTCATGCCCTCCATCCGGGTCTTGTTGCCCATCGCCGCATTGACGACCTGCGCCAGCGACCCTGCCCCCGCCGGTCCCATCAGGGGCCGCGCGGAAATCAGGTTGGTGAAATAGAGGGATGGGACCCCCCGCTCCTTGGCCTTCTGCACGACCGGAGTCGTCCCGACGGCGAGGTCCGGCTTGAACGCCTCCATCGCGGCAAGGTCATCCTCCAGGCTTGCACGGTATTTCACCACGCAGCCCTTGGCTTCCAGCCAGGCGCGGTCGGCCGCCGACCATTCATTCTTCGCGCAAGCCGTGCCGACATAAGGCACATCCGCGCCGCTCTCGATCAAAAGCCGCGCGACGAGAAGTTCGGACCCTTCATAGCCCGAAAGCGTGATCCGCCCCTTGATCGGGTTGGCCGCAAGGGCCCCCTTGATCGCCGGACCAAACGCATTCTGCGCCGCTGCAATCAGATCGGGTGCCACGTTGTAAGCCGCCCCAATCGCCGCAAGCCACTCCATCGTGCCGTCATGGCCCACGGGGGCCGAACCGACGATGGTGCGGCCAGCCGCCTGGAACTCACGGATCGAGGCGGTATAGAACGGATGGATCGCCGCCACGACGCCACTATCCAGCGCCGCATAAAGCTCACGCCATTCGCGGCACGGCACAACGGGACCCGCGGCCAGACCCATCGGGGCCAGCATCGCGCCGATCATCATGGGATCAGCCGGGAACATCTCACCCAGCAGGGTCACGGTCGGCCGGTCGCTGCGTCCTTGCGCCGGGGCCGCAACGGGACCCGCCTGAATTTCAGCCCGGGCATAGGCCAGCATGGCACCAGCCAGCACGTCCTTCGCTTCGGCATGGGTCGGGACACCAAAGCCCGGCACGTCGATGCCGATGATCCGCACACCGTTGATTTCCTTGGGCAACAGCCGCAGCGGCACGCCGCTTGCCGTCGGCACACACAGGTTCGTCACCACCACCGCATCATAACGATCCGGGTCGGCAAGTTCATGCACCGCGTCGCGGATGTCCTCGAAGAGCTTGCCGGTCACCAGCGACTCCGAGTTGAAGGGCACATAACCAACTGACCGGCGGGCACCGTAGAAATGCGACACAAAGGTAAGGCCATAGACGCAGCAGGCCGAACCCGAGAGAACCGTCGCCACCCGCCGCATCCGCAGGCCGACACGCAGCGACCCGAAGGCCGGGCACATGGATTGCGGCTTGTCATGCGGCCCTTGCGGATAGTCCGCCGCATATTGGTCCAGGATTTCCGAATTGCCAGCCGCCCGCGCAGCTTCCGCCATCTGCCCCGCACCCGCGTGGCAGCCCAGTCCGTCGACCGAAGGGGTGGCGGTCAGGTCGTTCACTTGGCGCCCCCGGCCAGCGCCTTCAGCACCTGTTCGATGAGGGCAAGGGCTTCGAGGTCAAACATTGTCGTAGACCACTTCCAGGCTGGGTTTCACGGCGGCAAAGGAGCCGCGCATGTCGGCGTCCGTCGCGGGATCAAGGACGAAGTTCGACCCGGTCGTTTCGGCATCGAACAGGCCCAGAAGCCCGTCTTGTGTCAGGGGCTTCGGACGCAGCGGCGGGGCATCGGCGACGGCGCAGGCCAGGACCTCGAAAAGCGCCCCCCACTGCGTCGCATTGGTCCCAACGATCTGATAATTCGCCGATTTCCGGCGCAGGTCGTCATCGGCTGGGATCGAGGCCAGAACCGGAATGTTGACCGCCTTGGCAAAGGCCGCAGCCTCGCCTGTGCCGTCATCCTTGTTGATGACAAGGCCCGCGACGCCGACATTGCCACCCAGCTTGCGGAAGTATTCCACCGCCGAGCAGACGTTGTTCGCCACATAAAGCGACTGCAGGTCGTTCGAGCCGACCACGATCACCTTCTGCGCCATGTCGCGGGCAATCGGCAGGCCGAAGCCGCCGCAAACCACGTCGCCCAGGAAGTCCAAGAGCACATAGTCGAAGTCCCAGTCGTGGAACCCCAGCTTCTCCAAAAGCTCAAACCCGTGGATGATCCCGCGCCCGCCGCAACCGCGACCGACCTCCGGGCCACCCAGTTCCATCGCGAAGACCCCGCCGCGCTTGAAGCAGACGTCGCCGATCTTCACTTCCTCACCGGCCAGCTTCTTGCGGGTCGAGGTCTCGATGATCGTCGGGCAGGCCTTGCCGCCGAACAGCAGGCTGGTCGTGTCCGACTTCGGGTCGCAGCCGATCAGCAGCACGCGCTTGCCCATCTCGGCCATCATGTGGCTCAGGTTTGCCAGCGTGAACGACTTGCCGATCCCTCCCTTGCCGTAGATCGCGATGATCTGCGTCTTTTTCGACGGCGGATCATGTGGGACCTCCAGCGAAGGCTCTTCGCTGGCTTCAGCGCGCAGTCGGGCGTCGAAATCCTTCAGATTGGGAACTTCGGTCATGCAGCAGCACTCCAATCGAGGATCATTTTCAGGCAGGCAGGGTCGGTGAAGGCCCGTTCGTAAGCAGCCCCTGCGTCGGCAGCGGCGGCGCGATGCGTGATCAGGCCGTCCAGCGACAGGCGGCCTTCGTCCATCAGGCGACGCGTCGCCTCCAGGTCGGCGGGCTGCCATTCCGAGGCAATCCGCAGCCGCAGTTCCTTCATGAAGGCGGGCGGGAAGGCAAAGCTGATGGGGGCGGTGTAAAAGCCGCAAAGCACGACCTCGCCGCCCTTCGCCAGGCGCGGGACCAGCGTGTCCAGCAGCCCGGCCGCGCCCGAGGCATCCAGGATCACCCGATAGTCGCGGCGCGAATCGTCTTCAGGGGCGATGACCTCATACCCCTCGGCACCGGACCGACGAATCGCGCCGATCTCCCAGACCGTTGGGGCCGGGCCACCCATTGCCAGCGTGATCCGGGCCAAAAGCCGACCAAGCGTTCCATGTCCGATGATAAGGTCGGGCAGCGGACCACCGGCCAGCGCATGATAGGCTGTCGCTGCCAGAGCTAGCAGCGCACCCTTTTCGCCATGCGCGGCATCCAAACGGGCCACGCGCGCCGCAGGCGTTACCAGCACGGCCGAGGCCCCGCCGAACAGGCCCCGCACGCCATCCTCGAAGCAATTCGCGCCGGGGACGAAGACATGGTCGCCGACCCGCAGCCCGGTTTCGCCACAGGTCTCCAGAACTTCGCCAAAGCTTTCATAGCCGGGGATCAGCGGATAACCCATTCCTGGAAAGGGCGGCATCGTGCCCTGCCAGAACAGCTTTTCGGTGCCGGTCGAAATCCCGGAATGATGCACCTTGACCACCACGTCCCCGCTCGCGGGCGCCCTTAATCCGACCCTGCCCAGTTTCAGGGATTGGGGACCAGAGAGGATGACGGCATGGGTATCCACGTGCTTGGGACTTTCCTGACTCGGCACGGTATCCGCGCTTAGTGTCAGTCTAGCCTGACAGTTTAGGATGTCAAACTAATTGGACACATTTCTGTGTAGCCGATTGCAGAAGGTTTGTCCGGCCACGATCAGGCCTTCAGGGCGGTCACGGCCGATGTCACGAACGGACGATCTCCGGGGCGGACCCGGATGGTCTGAAACCCAGCCGCCGCCAGCACCGCCGCGATTTCAGCGGCCGACCGTGTGCGCCCGGTCCGCATCGCAAGAGTGTAAATCGCGAAGTAGACGTCGGTGGCCGGGTCCGGTTGGTCGCCACCCGACATCGGCTCCGAGATCAGGATCATTCCGCCAGCGGGCAACGCATTGAAAACCTTAGCGATCAATGCGACGACGCTGGCGTCCGAGTGGTCATAAAGCACCCGGATCAGGCTGATCGTGTCGGCTCCGACCGGGAAGGGATCAGCCCGGAAATCGCCAGGGCAAAGCCGAAGCCGGTCGCGGAGCGATGGGGGGACAGCGGCCAGAACGGCAGGCATGTCGAATAGGGACAGGGTCAGCCCTGGATGCACCTTGCCGACTTCGGCCAGGAATGTCCCGGTGCCGCCGCCCACGTCCAGCAGATGTTGTCGATGTGTCAGGTTGACGAGACGCATCGTATCCTCGGCGACCAGCACCTGGCTTTCCGCCATCAGCCGACTGTAGCGCGCGGCAAGCCCTGCGTCCTCTTGCGCCAGGGGTCCGAAGACATAAGGCCAGAAGCCCGCCAGCTGCGTCTCGGTCTGCCCGCGGAAGAAGGCAAGCGGATCGGCAAGGTCGCCGTAAAGCACATGGTGGTGCCGCACCATCGGCTCGAGCCCCGGCACGGCCAGGAAGGCCGCGCCGCGCGGGGCAAGGTGCCATCGCCCCTGGCGGTCCTGGGACATAAGCTTCAATGCGGCCCCCGCCTTCAAGAGGACGGCCAAAGGCGCAGGCGGCATGGCGCAGCGTCTGGAAAGGTCCTCGGTCGTCATCGGACCCGCAGCCAGAAAATGCAGCACGCGCCCTTCGACCAGCGCCACCAGAGCCTGACTTTGCACGAAGCCAGACAGGATGCCGAACAGCGCCTCCCCCTCGCGACGGGCCTTCCAGCGCAGGCCGGGAACCTTCGCCGCCAGCTTGTGAAAGCGCGGTGACAGCGCCAGTCGGGTCAGTAACCCCAGCGCCTCGGGCCGCGGGGACGGCGGGCGCGGTTCGGCGTTCATCTCGTTGCAGCCTCGGGCAGAACGGTCATCTTGCGGGCATAGGCCGTCACCAGATTTGCTAGCATCGCCTCGCCCGGACAGGACGGGATCGACGCAATCGCGCCGCCCAGGATGTCCTTCATATGGGCCATCGCCCCCTCGACACCCATCGACTGCACGGCATTGGGCCGCAGATGCGCGGCATCCTGCCCCGCAGGCTTGCCCGTCTGGTCCGAGGTCAGCAGCGCATCCTTCAGATCATCCGCCACCTGGAAGGCCGCGCCGATCCGGTCGCCAAGGTCGGCCCAGGGCTCGGCCTCCTGTCCCGCCGCCACGGCCCCCATCTGGGTCGCCGCCACGAACAGCGCCGCCGTCTTGGCGCGGTGATAGGCCAGAAGATCAACCTTCGACTCGCTTTCCCAGGCCTGCCCCGCGCAGATCCCGAAGGGCGCGCCCGCGTGGCGTGCCAGGGTGGAGGTCAGCGCAAGCGCCCGGTCGGGGGCCGCAGCACCGGCCTTGGCCAGAACCTCGAAGGCCAGGATGATCAGGCTGTCGCCGGACAGGACCGCCAGCGGCTCGCTGAACGCGCGGTGCAGAGTGGGCTTGCCGCGCCGCAGGTCGGCGTCGTCGAACGCGGGCAGGTCGTCATGCACCAGGCTTGCGCAATGCATCATTTCCAGCGCCACGGCGGCGGCCGTCGACAGCTCTGGCCGGTCGTCGCCACAGGCCGCAGCCACTGCAAGCAGGATCGTCGGACGGATTCTCGCGCCGCCGGGGAATACGGCATAGGGGATCGCTGCGGAAAGCTTCGGCGGTGCATCCTTGCGGTTCAGGACGGCAAGACTGTCGTGAAGCGCCTTTTCGATACGTTCGGCAAACGGCACGGGGGGACTCCTTTGCCCAGGGACCAACTGCATTGGCCCGTCGATTCAGTTTGGCATTGCAACCGGCATGTGTAAACTTGAATTTACACTATGCTGTCATTCCCATCTGACACGAGGCCCAAGCCGATGCCCTCCTCCGACAGCACAGGCCGACCCCGCGCGGTCGTGATCGGCGCGGGGATGGGCGGGCTTGCGGCCGCGATCCGGTTGGCGGCCGGGGGCTGCCAGGTCACTGTGGTCGAGGCTGCGGACGCCCCCGGCGGCAAGGCCCGCGCCCGCGCGACGGACGCCGGACCCTCCGCAATGGGTCCCACCGTCTTGACCCTGAAAGCCGAAGTCGACGCGCTTTTCGCCCTGGCCGGCACCAAGACCGAGGCCGAAACCTCCCTGACGCGCCTTCCCCGCCTGGCGCGCCACTGGTGGCCCGGCTCTGGCCCGCTGGACCTGTTCGCGGACCGCGACGCGACCATCGAGGCGATCCGCACCTTCGCCGGGGACCGCGAGGCAGACGGTTTCGCCCGGTTCGACAGCCGAACCCGCGCGCTTTACCTGGCCTTCGAAACTCCGGTGATGCAGGCCGCGAAGCCAGACCTGCCCGCCATCCTGAAGACCACGCTTCGCCAACCCGGCCTCTGGCCCGCGCTTCTTCCCGGCATGACCCTGGATCGCTGGCTGACCCAGTTCTTCCGCGACCCACGCCTGCGCCAGCTGTTCGGCCGCTACGCCACCTACGTCGGAGGCCGCCCCACCCATACCCCTGCCGTTCTGTCCCTCGTCTGGCAGGCCGAGGCACAGGGCGTCTGGGCTGTGGCGGACGGCATCCAGGCCCTCGCCCAGGCCCTCGCCCGTGCCGCCGAGACTCTGGGCGTGCGCTTCCACTATGCCACAAACGCCCAGCGCATCACCCGCCAGTCCGGTCGCATCGCCCAGGTGGAGACCGACCGGGGCCACCATCCCGCCGACATCGTCGTCTTCAACGGCGACCCCCGCGCCCTGACCGACGGCCACCTGGGCGAAGCCGCGCAGACCGCCCTGAAGCCCCCCGGCAAGCCCAGCCTTTCCGCCTGGGTCTGGTCCTTCGCTGCCACGCCCCAGGGCCCGCGCGCGGCGGACCTGATCCACCACAACCTCTTCTTCACCGCCGATCCCGGCGCCGAATTCGGCCCCATCGGCGAAGGGCAGATGCCTGAAAGCCCCACTCTCTATCTCAATGCCCAGAACCGCGAACTGGGAACCATCCCCGCGCTTGAACGATTCCAGATCATCATGAACGGCCCGGCAAATACCTCAGCCAACCGCCCGGACCATCCCGACGAGGACAGATCATGTCACGACCGCACCTTCCCGCCCCTGGAACAGATGGGCCTGACCTTCTCGCCCCCGCCGGGATCCGAGGCTCTGACCCGGCCACGGGACCTCGCATCGCGGTTCCCGGCCTCGCTGGGTGGGATTTACGGCGCCTCACCCGAGGGGGCGCTGGCGGCGTTTCAGCGTCCGGTGGCGCGGACCACCCTGCCGGGTCTTTATCTGGCGGGGGGCGGAGTTCATCCGGGGGCCGGGGTGCCGATGGCGCTTATCTCCGGCAAGCAGGCCGCCTTACAGGCGCTGAGCGACCTGACTTCAGCCTCGACGTCGGGCCGGACGGCTATGCCTGGTGGTATGTCGACGGGATCTCTGAGGACGGAACGAAAGCCGTCTCGCTGATCGCCTTCATCGGGTCCGTCTTCTCGCCCTGGTACAAATGGTCCGGCAGGCGTCAGCCGCAGAACCACTGCTGCCTGAACGTCGTCACCTCGGGCCTGAACGGTCGCTTCACCATGACCGACCGGGGCCAGCAGGCGCTGAGGCAATCGCCCGACCGGCTGGACATCGGCCCCTCCTCGGTCACCTGGACCGGGCAGGAACTGGTGATCGACATCAATGAATGGGGCGCGCTGCCGATGGTCACTCCCGTCCGGGGCCGCGTCATCCTGACCCCTCGCGCGGTCACGCAGACCGAGGTCCTCCTGACCCCTGACGGCGCCCATCTCTGGCGCCCCTTCGCGCCCATCGCCGACATCGAGGTTCAGCTGACCCAAGGCCACAGCTGGCGCGGCCACGGCTATTTCGACGCGAACTTCGGCACCCGCGCGCTGGAAACGGATTTCAGCTTCTGGACTTGGGGCCGCTACCCGCTGAAAGACCGAGCCATGTGCTTCTATGACGCGGAACTGCGCGACGGGAGGCACTTCGACCTTGCCGTCGAGATCACCCCCGACGGCCAGGTCCGCAAGACCACTGCCCCGCCCCGAACCCGCTTTGCCCGAAACCCCTGGGCCGTCCGCCGCGAAACCCGCGCCGACCCGGGGACGAGACCACGCCCGCACCTGTCGCTACTAGAGGCGCCGTTCTACTCGCGCGCGCTGGTCAAAACCCAGATCGACGGCGAGACGACCATCGGCATGCATGAGGCTCTGGACCTCACCCGCTTCCGCTCGCAACTGATCAAACCGATGCTTGCCGTCCGGGTCCCGCGCCGCGCCCGCTGGCCCTAGGCGCGCGCCGCGTCGGGGTTCTTCGCGACATCCGGGTTCAGGGTCATCACCGACCAGTTCAGCGCACCGGCAATCGTGACCCAGGTCAGATACGGCACGAACAGCAGACCCGCGACCCAGTCCACCCGCCAGAACGCGACCAGCGTCGCGGCCACACCCAGCCACAGCAGCGCCAGCACGACCATCCCGCCCCGCAGCCGCCGCAGCCCGAAGAAGACCGGAGTCCACAGGACGTTCAACCCCATCTGCAGGGCAAAGAGCGCCAGCGCCATTCCCACTGATGGGTTCACCCCCGCCTGCCGCGCCACCCGCTCGCCTGCCAGAGCGATGCAGATGTAAAGCGTTGTCCAGGCCACCGGGAACAGCCAGTTCGGCGGCGTCCAGGAGGGCTTCGCCAGGCTTTCGTACCACGCGCCGGGCGAAAACATCGCGCCCGTGGCGGCCGAAGGGCCGCAGGCCAGAAGGAAGACAAGAAACACCCAGATATCCATGACGCCGATCCGTTGAAGGTTGTGCCGGGAAACGCCAGCACTCGCGCCGTGGTTCCTTAGCCTGCCGCGCCGCGCCTGTCGCGTGCTTCCAGTTGGGCCAGGATATCAAGCAATGTCTCCGACCGTTGCGACCTGGGCGAACGTTGGCCCGCGGCGTCGACCAGAAAGGCCACCTCGGGTTCCGCACGGGCATGCAGCAGTGCTGGGCGCGGCATCACCTGGGTCAGCGCCGCCGATCCCATCGCCCGGCCCATCAGCACCAGCTTCTGCCCCCGGCTGGTCCGCGCGCGCGTCGTCACACTGTCATGCCCGGCCCGCGCCACCTCGGTCCCGATGGCGCTGTAGATATGCCGCGCCGCCGCGATCCCCAGCCGACAATCCGCCGGCAACGAGGATATCCCCGCCCCCGCCCGCCGGTAAAGCTCATCCGCCACCGAAAGAAGCCGCCGCACCACCCGGGCCAGCGCGACCGAGGGTCGGGGGTCCGCAAGGAACCGCTCCACGTCGATCCCCGCCTCGTCCAGCCAGTCCAGGGGAAGGAACAACCGCCCGGCGCGGGCATCTTCGCCCACGTCTCGGGCAATGTTGGTCAGCTGCATCGCAAGGCCCAGGTCCGCCGCCCGCGACAGCGCATCGGGATCGCGCACCCGCATCAGCACGCACATCATCACGCCGACGCTGGACGCCACCCTGGCACTATAGGCGTTCAGGTCCGCAAGACTTGCATAGCGCCGCCCCACCGCGTCCCAGGCCAGCCCTTCCAGCAGCGCATCCGGCAGCGCGCGGGGCATGTCGAAGTCCTCGACCACCGCCGCAAAGGCCCGGTCCGATGGCCGTGCCTCGGGCCTGCCCGCATAGATCAGGTCCAGTCGTTCGCGCAGCCGCAAGACCGCGCGGGCCTTGTCCTGCACCTCGTCCACGTCATCGTCGGCCACCCGGCAGAAAGCATACAAGGCCAGCGCCGGATCGCGCACCCGTGCGGGCAGCAGGCGCGAGGCAGCATGGAACGACAGGCTTCCGGTGCGGATCATCGCCCGGCAGGCGGCCATATCCTCGGCGCCGATCATTCCGCCGCCATCCGCAAGGGGGCCGCCGCCCGGACCGGCGCATCCGGCACCAACGTCGCCAGCACCTCGGCCGTCCCGATCACCCCCGGCACGCCTGCGCCCGGATGCGTCCCAGCGCCCGCCAGATACAGGCCCGGCAGTTCCTCGGACACGTTGTGCGGCCGGAACCAGGCCGATTGCAGGATGCGCGGCTCCAGCGAAAAGCCCGCGCCATGCGGCGACAGATAGCGGTCGCGGAACGTGTCCGGCGTGAAGACCAGGCTTTCCGTCACCCGGCCCGTCAGCCCCGGCAAAAGGCGTTCCTCCAGCACTTTCAGCATCTTCAGGCGATAGGTCTCCTCCATCGCCTTCCAGTCCACGGGGTCCTTGTGGCCCAGATGCGGCACCGGCGACAGGACATAGAAGGTGTCGTCCCCCTCGGGCGCGACCGACGGGTCGGTCACCGATGGCCGGTGGACGTAAAGGCTCATGTCCTCGGACAGCTTCCCGGTCTGGAATATCTCGCGGATATGCTCGCGGTAGCGCGGGCCGACGACGATGGAATGATGCCCGACCTCGGGCCACATCCCCTTGGTCCCCTTGGTCCCGAAGTACCAGACGAACAGGCTCATCGACCAGCGTGATCGCAGCAGCTTCGGCGCCGTCCACCGCTTCACCGGCTGGTTGCGCATCAGCCGCGTATAGGTCGTCCCCGGATCGGCGTTCGACACCACGACATCCGCCGCCAGCACCCGCCCATCCGCCAATCGCACACCCGAGGCGCGGCCCCTGGCGACCAGGATCTCGTCGACCTCGGCGTCCTGCACCACCCGGCCGCCCTGGTCCGTCACGACGCGGGACATCGCCTCGGCAATCGCCTGCACCCCGCCCATCGCATAGTGGACGCCGAATGCCCGCTCCAGATGGCTGACCAGCGCATACATCGAGGTCACGTGGAACGGATCGCCGCCGATGAACAGGGGATGGAACGACAGGGCGAACCGCAGCCGGGGATCGCGCACCCGCCGCGCCGCATGGGCATGGACCGACCGATCCGCCCGCATCATCGCGAACTTCGGCAGCACCTTCACCAGGTCCACCAGCTTGTGCATCGACCGGCGTCCCAGATCCTCGAACCCGAACCAGTAGCGCGCCTCGGCGTCCTTCAGGAACTTGCGGAACCCCGAAAGGTCCCCCGGTGACAGGCGGGCCACTTCGGCCTCCATCGCCGCATCGCCCGAACGCGCGGTGAAGCTCGATCCGTCTTCCCACAGGATCTTGTAGAACGGGTCCATCGGCACCAGCGTCACATCCCGGTCAAAGTCCCGCCCGCAAGCGCCCCACAAGTCGCGCAGGCCCTGCGGCACCGTCACGATGGTCGGCCCCAGATCGAACCGGTGCCCGCCTTGCGTGATCGACGACCCCCGCCCGCCGGGCCGGTCCAGCCGGTCCACCACCGTCACCTGCCAGCCCTTCGCCCCCAACCGCATGGCCGAGGCGAGGCCACCCAGACCCGCGCCAATCACGACGGCCCGCCCGTGGCCATCCAGTGCAGAGGGCAGCATGTCGACCTGCCCGGACCGAGGAGTTTGTGTCATTCGACCAGTGTATAGTGTCCACCTGGATTTACAACTTTGCTTTTTGAGGCCGCAAAACAGGCCGATTTGACTTCCCTGCGGCTGCATTAAGTGTAATCCTGTCCTGACACATGCCCTGAGTCACGGGCCGGAGGATCACACCATTTCCGTTGCCACGCTTAGCCTCTTCCGCTTTGCGACGCCGGCCAGCCGACTTTGGGTGATCGCGCAGATGGCCCTTGCGCGGCCGCGGCGGCTTTGGTCCGGCGCGCGCTTTGTCAAGCTGTGCGGGTCCGGCACGGGTGAGGGTTTCACGCCCAAGCCCAACTGGTCGGTCTGGGCGATCTTCGCCGTCTGGCCGGATGAGGCAAGCGCGCGAGACCATATCGCAACGCACCCGATCATCACCCGCTGGCGCGACCATGCCGCCGAAAGCTGGACCGTCTTCCTTGCCCCCTTCTCTGCTCGAGGCAGCTGGGCCGGCGTCAACCCGCTGACTGGCACCACCGACCCGAATGCGCACGTCGGCCCGATCGCCGCCCTGACCCGCGCCACCGTGAAACCGCATCACGCCCCGGCCTTCTGGAAGCGCGTCCCCGACATTTCGGCCCGCATCGGTGCCGATCCGAACGTCCTCTTCAAGATCGGCATCGGCGAGGTCCCGCTTCTTCACCAGATCACCTTCTCGATCTGGCCCGACGCCGCCCGCATGGCCGAATTCGCCCGCCACATGGGCCCCCACGCCGCCGCCATGCAGGCCGCCCGCGACAACGGCTGGTTCGCCGAAGAACTTTACGCCCGCTTCCACGTCCTTGGCACACAAGGGAAATGGAACGGGGCCGACCCCCTCGCCGGGGCCTGGGATACAGAAAGGCACGCCGCATGACCGCGCTTCACCGCAACCAGACCACGCGGCCGCAACCGGCCTCCGGGGCAAAGCCGCCCTTCCCCTTCACCGCCATCGTCGGCCAGGACGATATGCGCCTTGCGATGACCCTGACCGCCATCGACCCGCTGATCGGCGGAGTCCTCGTGTTCGGCGACCGGGGCACTGGCAAATCGACGGCCGTCCGGGGCCTTGCCGCGCTCCTGCCGCCCATCCGGGCCGTCCGGGCCTGTCCGGTCAACAGCGCCGATCCTGCGCATTGCCCAGACTGGGCCGGCATCACCGACCCCGCCGTGGTCGAAAAACCCACCCCCGTCGTCGACCTGCCGCTGGGCGTGTCAGAGGACCGCGTGACCGGCGCCCTGGATGTCGAACGTGCCATCGCCCAGGGCGTCAAGGCGTTCGAGCCCGGCCTCCTCGCCCGCGCCAACCGGGGCTACCTCTACATCGACGAGGTCAACCTCTTGGAGGACCACATCGTCGACCTCCTCCTCGACGTGGCCCAGTCGGGCGAGAATGTCGTCGAACGCGACGGCCTGTCGATCCGCCACGCCGCCCGCTTCGTCCTCGTCGGCTCCGGCAACCCCGAGGAAGGCGACCTTCGCCCCCAACTCCTCGACCGCTTCGGCCTGTCCGTCGAGGTCCGCTCCCCCCGCGACATCGCCACCCGCGTTGAAGTGGTGCTGCGGCGTGAGGCTTACGAATCCGACCCCTTCGCCTTTGCCGCGAGCTACGGCCCCGCCGAGGCCGACCTCCGCGCCACGATCCTTGCCGCCCGCGCCGCCCTGCCCAAGGTCCAGACCCCCCGCCCGGTCCTCGAAGACTGCGCCGCCCTTTGCATCGCGCTTGGCTCCGACGGCGTCCGGGGCGAACTGACCCTCCTCCGCGCCGCCCGCGCCCTTGCCGCCAGCGAAGCCGCAGCGCAAGTCACCCGCGACCACCTGCGCCGCATTGCCGCCATGTCCCTCGGCCACCGCCTCCGCCGCGACCCCTTGGACGAAGCCGGAGCCTCTGACCGCGTCGCCCGCGCCGTCTCTGAGACGCTCGCCTGATGACCTGGGCGCGCCTGTCCCTGAGCTTGCGCATCCTTGCCGTCGATCCGGTCGGCCTCGGCGGCCTCTGGCTGCGCTCCCGCGCCGGTCCGGTGCGTGACATCGCCACCACGGCCCTGTCGCAAACCCCCTTCGATCGTCCCCAGCGCCGCCTTTCCGTCAGCATAGACGACCTCGCCCTCTTGGGAGGCCCCGACCCCGTCGCCACCCTCGCCGTAGGCCGCCCTGTCCAGCGCCCGGGCCTCCTGTCCGACCCAGCGCTTCTCATCCTGCCGATGGCGGAAACCGCCCCCGCATCCCTCACCGCCCGCCTCGCGCAGGCGCTGGACCGCGGCCACCACGCCCTCATCGCCCTCGACGAAGCCGCCGAGGATGGCGAGGGCCTCCCCTCCGCCCTCACCGACCGCCTCGGCCTCTTTCTCAGCCTCGAAGGCGAACGCAGCCCCCGCATCCTCCCCAAGCCCATCGGCCGCCGCACCCTCGCCAAGGCCCGCGCCCTCTACCCCCTCGTCACCCTGCCCGACGATTTGACCCAGGCCCTCGCCACCCTCGCCGCCCGCCTTGGCATTGCCTCCACCCGAGCCCTCCTCACCACCCGCCGCGCCGCCCGCGCCATCGCCGCGCTGGACGCCCGCCTCACCGTGACCGAAGACGACCTGATCGCAGCCGCCTCCCTCGGCCTTGCTCACCGCGCCCTGCCTGAAACGGAAGCCCAGCCCGACCAGCCGCCCGAGCCGCCTCCGCCAGACCAACCCGACACCCCGGACGGGCAACCCGAGGAACAGGACCTCCAGTCCCTCGCCGACCTGTTGATCGAGGCCGCGCAGGCCGCCCTCCCCCCCGACATCCTGGCGAAACTCCAGTCCGACCGCGCCAACCGCGCCGCGCGGGGTGCGTCAGGCACCGGGTCATCGAAAGCAGGCAACCGGAGGGGTCGCCCCCTTCCCTCGCGCCCCGGCCGCCCCGATGGCCGCTCGCGCATCGACCTCGTCGCCACCCTCCGACAAGCCGCCCCCTGGCAGGTCCTGCGCAAACGCAGCGACACCCAGAACCGCGCGCTGATCGTCCACCGCTCCGACTTCCGCCTGAAGCGCTTCAAAGAGGTCTCCGACCGCGTCCTGATCTTCATCGTCGACGCCTCCGGCTCCTCGGCCATGGCCCGCCTCGGTGAAGCCAAAGGCGCTGTCGAACTCATGCTTGCCCAGGCCTACAGCCGCCGCGACCACGTCGCGCTCATCGTCATGCGCGGCACCGTAGCGGAACTGATCCTCCCCCCCACCCGCAGCCTGACCACGACCAAGGCCCGCCTGCGTGGCCTGCCCGGCGGCGGCGGCACCCCCCTCGCCTCGGGCCTCGCCACGGCCCTCGACACCGCCCTTCGCGCAAGGCGCCAAGGCATGACCCCCAGCCTCGCCCTCCTCACCGACGGCCGCGCCAACATCGCGCTTTCGGGCCAGCCCGACCGCGCCCAGGCGCAAGCCGATGCCGAGCAGATCGCGACAGCCATCCGCGCCGCCGGCATCGCCGCCGTCACGCTGGATGTCGCCAACCGCCCGCAACCGGCCCTCGCCCAGCTTTCCGCCCTGATGAACAGCCGCTACGTCCCCCTCCCCCGCGCCGACGCCCGGGCGATTGCCGCAACGCTGGCCTGACATGACCCCCGCCGCCCTGCCCGCCGACTGGCCCTTCAAGGCCCAATCCAGCCTGATCGCCACGGGCCGCCAGCGGTTCTGGGTGACAGACACTGGCCCGAAAGACGCGCCAACCCTCCTCCTCCTCCACGGGACCGGAGCCTCCACCCACAGCTTCCGCCGCACCATCCCCGGCCTGTCGCAACACTACCGGGTCATCACCCCCGACCTCCCCGGCCACGGCTGCTCTGCCAAAGGCTTCGCCGGCCGCCTCGGCCTCGACGCGATGGCCAAAGACCTCTGGACGCTCTGCGACACGCTGAACATCCAGCCCCAAGCGATCATCGGCCACTCCGCCGGGGCCGCCATCGGCCTGCGCATGGCCGAGCTTCGCCCCATCCCACAGGTCATCGGCCTCAACGCCGCATTGGGAGAATTCGACGGCGCCGCCGCCTTCCTCTTTCCCATCATCGCCAAAGGCCTTGCGACCCTGCCCTTCGCCTCCTCGGCCATCACGACATTCTTCGGCCGCCCCGGCACGGTAGAGCGTATCCTGACCGGCACCGGCTCTCCGCTCGACCCGCAAGGCCGCGCGCAATACCTGAAGCTCGTCCGCGACCCGGATCACATCACCGGGGCGCTTGGAATGATGGCCGACTGGAAGCTGCAAGGCCTCTTGAACCGCCTGCCGCAGACGCAAACAAAAGTCACCCTGATCGCCTCAGAAGGGGACCGCGCCGTCCCGCCGCAAGTCTCGATCGACGCCGCCAAACGCATCCCGGGTGCAAAACTGCACCTTCTGCCGAAACTCGGCCATCTTGCGCATGAAGAAACGGAGGACGGGCTCTCAGCCCTGATCCTGGACAGCCTCGGCCAGGCTTGAGGCCGCAAAGATCATCGCCGCGTGCTTTTCCAGATAGATCCGCAGCCAGGGCGTGAACGCCTCCGGCTTCGCCGCAATCTCGGCCCGCAAGGCGTCCAGCGACACCCAGCGCACCGCCTGCACCTCGTCGGGGTCCAGGTCCAGGTCCAAGGGCCAGCCAGCCTCGCCCACAAAAACCTCGACCACCTCGTGCTCGATCAGCGGCTCGCGCACCCCCGGCACCTCGGCGCGGTATTCCACCTGCCCGACATGCCGCAGCGCCAGACCGTCGATCCCCAACTCCTGCCCCAACCGCCGCACAGCGCAGTCGGCAGCACTCTCTCCCCAGTTCGGATGCGTGCAACAGGTGTTCGCCCAAAGCCCGGGAGTGTGATACTTCCCCGCCGCCCGCTGCTGGATCAAAATCTCCTGCCCGCGCAGCACAAACACCGACACCGCCGGATGCCGCAGCCCCTGCCGGTGAACGGCTAGCTTGCCCACCGGGCGCAGCTCCCCGTCAGGCCCAAAGGCCGGGATCGGCAGGTCTATCGGCTCCATCACGACCATTTTGGACTGACGACTCCCATCAGGTGCATCACATTCTTCACCCCGATCTTCAGATGGGCAAGGGGACGCGCCGCGACAAGCTTCTTGTTCATGTAGGCCTCGAAGGTCAGGCGCTGCACGTCGATGTCGTGGCACAGACTCACGAACCGCTCGCGCCGATCATCGCTGCGATAATACGCGTTCTGCATCGACCGCAAGACCTTGAAGACCGTGCCATGCTCTTTCAGGAACAGCTTCCGCGCCAGCTTCAACTCACTGGCCTTCCCCGACCGCAGGAACGCCTGAGCCGCCGTCGCAGCCGCCCGCCCGCCCGCCATCGCGTAGAATATCCCCTCGCCCGAGGACGGAGCAACCACCCCCGCCGCATCGCCAGCCAGCACCACATCCCGCCCATTGTCCCAACGGTCCAGCGGCTTCAACGGGATCGGAGCCCCCTCGCGCCGGATCGTCTCGCAATCGGTCAGCCCCGACATCGCCCGCAGGTCCGCCGTGGCCTTCTTCAGGTCCACCGCGCCGTCTTCGGTCCCCATGCCCACCGACGCCGTGTCGCCATGCGGGAAGACCCAGCCGTAGAAGTCCGGGCTGATCTGACCGTCATAGATCACATCGCAGCGCACCGGGTCATACCCGCTGTTCGCCGCCGGGGCCTTGATGATCTCGTGATACGCAATGACGTAAGGAATCTTGTCGCCGCCCGGCACTTCCGCCCGCGCGACCCCAGACTTCGCCCCATCCGCGCCGATCACGACGCGGGTCCGCGACCGCTGCTCCTGCCCCGACGCCTTCTCGCGCCAGACGACATGGGTGCCCTTCGCATCCCGCTCCACCCGCAGGAAGGTCCCGGTCAGCCGTTCCGCCCCGACCATCCGCGCACGGTCGCGAAGGAACTCGTCGAAATCCAGCCGCTGGACCATGCCGACATAGCCGCCCTCGATATGGATATCCACCGCCCGCCCCGTGGGCGAGATCATCCGCGCCGTCTTGATCTTGGCCACGACCAGATGGTCGGGAATGTCGAAATCCTGGATCAGCCGTGGCGGGATCGCGCCCCCGCAGGGCTTGATCCGGCCATCGCGGTCCAGAAGGGCCACCTTGTAGCCCGCCCGCGCCAGATCCTCCGCTGCCGTCGCGCCCGAAGGCCCACCGCCCACAACGAATGCGTCATACATGGTCATTCTCCCGGAACCAGCCGCGTCGAGGCGCGAAGACGGCCCCCGTCAATGATCCGCCAGGCCATCAGCCCGGCAGCTACGAACAAGAGCGCCTCCAGCGCGAAGGCGATCCCGAAGGCATTTGCCGTGGACCCCGACAGTCGCAGCGCATCGACCAGCGCCGCCCCGGCGAATCCGCCCAACCCCTGAGCTATCGCCTGAGACGCGCCCCAGACGCCCATCCGCGTCCCCTCGCGTCCCGCACGGCCCTGCCCGGCCAACTGCATCATCGCCCCGATGGACGCGATGGCGAACATGCCCGAGAACACACCCAGCAGCGCCACCGCAGGCGTCAGTAGCCCGATCTGCATCTGCCCCAGCGCGGCAATCACCGCCAGCATGAAGGCCGACCCCAGGCATCCGCCGGTAACCCAGGCTCGCAAGGACCCGATCTTCAGGCCCGAAACCGCGATGCCCACAGCCAGCATGCCCACGAACATCCCGCCATGCTGCGCGCCCGACAGGCTGGTGGACGCGCCCGGAGAATAAGCGAAGACCAGCCCCGCATAGGGCTCCAGGATCAGCTCCTGCAGGAAAAACGCGGTCATCGACAGGAAGATGAACAGGGTAAACACCCGCGTCCGCTTCTCCGCCCAGACCTCGGCCAGCCCTTGCATCAGCGGCGTCTCATCCGGCAACCGCGCCGGGATCACCCGCCGCTCGATCCCCCAGATCGCCGCCGCCGTCAGCAGCACGGCACCGACGGTCACGACGCCGACAATCGCCATCAGCCGGGCCGGAGAATACGGGTCCAGCATCGCCCCGATCACGCCAGAGGTCACCGCAATCCCGAAGATCATCATCAGCCAGGTGATCGTCGCCGCCGCCGCCCGCCGTTCGGGCGCGCAACCGCTTGCCAGCAGCGCCAGAAGTGAGGTCCCCGAGGCCCCCGCGCCCATCCCGATCAGCACATAGGCCGCGACCGACCCCGCAAGCCCGACCCCATGCCCCGCGATCCCCAGCGCCACCATCCACGACGCTAGCGCCGCCCCGGCGGACAGCACCGCCATCCCCCCGATGATGAACCGCGTCCGGTTGCCCTGCGCGTCCGACAGGAACCCCCAGCTTGGCCTCGTGATCTGCACGAAGGAATGTAGCGCCACCAGCGCCCCCGACAGCATCGCGGGCAAAGCCAGCTCCACCACCATCAGCCGGTTCAGGGTCGAGGTCGTCAGCACCACCACCGCGCCCAAGCACAACTGCACCAGCCCCAGCCGGACGATCTGAAGCCACGAGAGCCTCATGCCATCCCCCTGATTGCAAAAGCGGAAATCATCATGCCCGTGACATACAGCACTACGCCGGTCCCGTTGTACCAGGGTGCCTTGCCCTTCGGATCACGGAACAGCACCCGCATCGCCGCGACCTGCGCGGCCAGCACGGCAAACACCGCCAGCGCATGCCAGGGCTTGCCCCAGATCAGCAGCAGCACCACCACCAGCACCTGCGCCATGCCCATGACCGTGCAGGCGATCTTGGCCGCGACCTCAGGCCCCAGCACCACCGGCAAGGACCGCACGCCATGCTGCCGGTCACCCTCCAGCGCCTTGAAATCGTTCAGCGTCATGATCCCGTGCGCGCCAAAGGCGTAAAGCCCGGCGATCATCACGTTCTCGAACCGCGGCGCCGTGCCCAGCAGCACCGCCGCCCCGGTGAACCAGGGCAGGCCCTCATAGGACAGGCCGACCAGCCCCGGCCCCCACCAGCCCGACCGCTTCAGCCGCACCGGCTCCGCGCTATAGGCCCAGGCCGCAATCACGCCCACCACCGTCGCACCAAAGCCCCAAGGCCCCAGCAGCCAACCCACCGCCAGCGACAGCACCGTCATCGCCAGCGCGATCCACAACCCCCAGCGTCCGGGTATCCGCCCTGACGGAATGGGCCGATGCGGCTCGTTCACCGCATCGACATGCCGGTCGCACCAGTCGTTTGCCGCCTGGCTCATCCCACAGACGATGGGACCGGCCAGCACCATGCCCAGCAGCACCGTCGTCCAGTTCGCGCCCAAGGGCACGCCCGAGGACACCGCGCCACACAGATAGGCCCAGACCGGCGGGAACCAGGTGATCGGCTTGATCAGCGTCAGCATGGCACGGGGTTCCGGCCAGCTTTGCGGGGGTTGGATGAGTGCGTCGCTCATGGTGTCAATTAAACCTGACACTTCCGAGTCTGGCAAGCTTTACATTGCCGCAGGCCTCAGCCTGACACCTCGAACCGGCAGGCCGGGTCGCCACAGGCGCAGCAAGCCACCTCGCGCACCTCCACGCCCGGCCAGACCAACTGCCCATACAGGCGCCGGAACACCGAGACGTGCCAGATGCACTGGGGCGTGTCGGCCCGCCACCCCACCACCAGCGGATTGCGTGCCACCGACAGCATCAAGGGACGCGACGCCTCCATCCCGAACGTCCCGGTTCCGACGAAGGTCCAGGAGTGTTTTGCAATCGCCCTCGTCAGGACCGGCGCTGCCAAGGCCCCCGGCAAAAGCCGCAGCACCGCCTGCGCGGCCCTGGGAATCCGGTGCTCCAGAATGTAATCCCCGGTCGCCAAACCGGCCTCGGCCAACACGCCTTCGGCTTCGGGTGTCAGCCGTCGCAAAGCCTGATGCACCGCCGCGCAGTCAGCTTCCGGCAGCATCCCCGACTCACGCGATGGCCTTGCAACCCCGGCCTCCGCCAGAACGGCGCGGCAAAGGTCCCCCTCCCCGCGCCGCTCCAGCACATCGACCAGTTGCAGGATCGCGTTCGGCCCGATCCGGCCCGCCTGCATTATTCCGCAGCCTCCATTACTCCGCCGGCTCCTGCATCTGCTCGCGCCCGCCGCCACAAGCCATCGGACCCAGATCGGGAGCGGCACGGTCCTTGGCGCGCTCCTGCATCTGCGCCCGGACAGCCTCCTGCCGTTCCTTGTGCTTGCGGCTGCGCTCGGCGGTGGCGTCCCAGTCGGCCATCTGCGCCTCGGCAATCGTCCGGGTCTCGTCGAAATGGAAATCGACCTTTCCCTTGGTCTGCGGCCCCCAATATCCAGCCTTTCCAAGGTCATAGAAGGTGCGCTGCACCCCGGCCTTGAGAAAGGCCTTCAGGCACCCAAGCAGGTACTTCCGCCGGAACCCCGTGCCACGCCACGGATAGTGGAACAGCGCCTTGCGCATGTAGAAGCGGCGATAGTTCTTCATCACGCCGTCCAGAAGCTCGCCCCGGGTCAGGGCAGCGGGCTTCATGATCGGCGTGACGAAATTGTATTTCGAGAAGTCGAAGATCTCGACCTGATCCTTTATCTCCTGGAACAGCGGCGTGAAGGGCCAGGGCGTGTACATCGCCCAGTTGGCAAGGTCGGGCTGCCAGTCCCAGGCCATCTGGAAGGTTTCCTCCAGCGTTTCCATCGTCTCGTTGTCCAACCCCACGATGAACTGCGCCTCGGTGAAAATGTCGGCCTCGCGCAGCAGGCGGATCGCCTCCTTGTTCTGCGCGACAGTGGTTTCCTTGTTGAACATGTCCAGCTTCATCTGCGCCGCCGCCTCGGTGCCCAGACTGATGTGGACCAGCCCCGCCTCGCGGTAGAACTTCAACAGGTCGCGGTCGCGCCAGATGTCGGTGACCCGCGTGTTGATCCCCCATTTGACCCGCTTGTTCAGACCCCGGTCGATCAGCTCCTGGCAGAATTCGACGAACTTCTTCTTGTTGATCGTGGGTTCCTCGTCGGCCAGGATGAAGAACCCCACCCCATGCTGATCGACCAGCCGCTCGATCTCGTCCGCCACCTTCTTCGGGTCCCGCACGCGATAATCCCGCCAGAACTTCCATTGCGAACAGAACGAACAGGTGAACGGACATCCACGCGCCATGTTCGGGATCGCGACCTTCACGCCCAGCGGCACGTAGATATAGCTGTCCCAGTCCAGGATCGACCAATCCGGGTCAATGCCGTCCAGGTCCTTGACCGTGCTGGCCGCCTGCGTCGCCACGATCTCCTCGCCGTCGGTGAAGGCCAAGCCCTTGATCTTGCGCTTGTCCGCAGGCCAGCGACCGTCGCGCACCGCCTCGGCCAGCGCCACCATGATCTCTTCGCCCTCGCCGCGGACGATCACGTCCACCCAAGGAGCTTCCGACAGCACCTGCCGGTACATGAAGGTCGCATGCACGCCCCCCAAGACCCGCAGCGCGTTCGGCACCACCTCCTGCGCGATCCGCAGAACCTCCTCGGCCTCGTAGATCGACGGGGTGATCGCCGTCACCCCCACGATGTCCGGCTGCAACTCGGCCAGCTTCGTCCGAAGCACCTCTGGCCCCAGGTGATAGGTCATCGCGTCCAGGAAATGGATGTCGTCGAACCCCGCCCGCTTCAGGCTGCCCGCGAGGTAGGCCACCCAGGCCGGAGGCCAGTTGCCCGCGATCTCGGCCCCGCCAGAATGATAATTGGGGTGAATGAAGACGATACGCATGAGAACCCCTTCCGTGCCAAGGCACCCGTCACCAGCGACGGTGTCAACCTAGATTGACAGATTGGAAGGGGGGCCGACTTGACCTGGATCAAGCCTGCGGAGTGTCGGTTTCCTTGTTCAGGATACCGAACTTGCGCAGCTTCACATACAGCGACTGGCGCGACAGGCTCAGAAGCTCGGCCGCAGCCGCGCGGTTGTTGCCTGACATCTCCAGAGCCGCCTCGATGCACATCTTTTCGATGATCTCGGTCGTCTCGTCGACGATCTCTTTCAAAGTCGAATAACCGACCAGTCGCATCACATTGCGCAGGCCCTCGTTCTCGGTCCCAGTGGCGGGCCAGACTATGCGGTCGGTCACCACCGAATCCCGCGCGACAATGCCGATGATCTGCTTGCCGTTGTCCTGGAACAAAGTCGCCGACAATTCGACCGAGACCTCGCCCATGTAATCCGTGTTCAGCCGGGTCCGGTAGTGCCGCAGGTGGCCCACGCGCTTGACGTTGTCCAGTAGCACCTTCAAGTCCACCGCGCCCCGCGACAGGAAATCGGAAAACGCCCGATCGATCACGACCGAGGTGCTGTGGCTGTCCGTGATGTGCAGAAAGGATTCGTTCGCGGCCTTGATCACACCATTCCCATCCAGGAAGACGACGGCATCCGTCCCCTTCTCGAACAGGTTCTGCATCATCAGGCTGCGGTCGCTTTCGCGGGACTGGGCGCTTTCCGACAGCCCGATCCGGCACAGCAGCAGCCGATCGCGTGAGGCGCGGAACATCTTCGCGCTGACCTTCACCCGCTGCGAGGTGCGGCGGACGTTCAGGTCGACAACTTCTCCGTCATCATTCGTCGCATTGCGGGCAAGTGTCTCGATCAGCTCGCCGCGACGGCGGCCATCGAATTCCTGTGCGATCGGCGAATTCAACAGGTCGTTGCGCTGTGCCCCCAGCAGCCGCGCGGCCGAGCTGTTCAGGTCGACGATCCGGCCCGTCGTCTCCGAGACGATCAGCAGCGGGAACGAGTTTTCTTCCATCAGCACGCGATACCGGGTCTCCAGCTCGCGCTGCGCCTCATGGTCTCGGCCGATGGCGCGATGCGCCTGGACCAGCTGCTGCTGCACCTCGGCCAGCGGGCGCAGATCGCGGCCCAGCATCAAAAGCGTCTCGGTCCCTGGCAGTCGGCGCAGGATATATCGGACCGGAAACTCGTATTGCACAGGCCCGGCATGGTTCAGCTCCAGCGCCGATCCGGTATCTGGTCCGGCAAGGCGGGCAGAGAGCTTGGCCCAGCTTTCCTCGGCGAACAAGGACTGCAAGTCCCGACCTTCCCAGCCTGCGACCATTGCGGCCAGGCCGGACTGCGGGGCGGCCAGCACCCGTTCGACCAAACGTTCCGGCGTCACCACCAAAGTCAGGTCCGATCCGGCGCTTACCAGATCCAGGACCACATTTCGTGCGGCCGGATCGGTTGGCAGAACCGCCATAGAGTGCCCGTCATTGGTCAACTCCCGTCCCCTTTCAACAAAGACCGGACGATGCTGCTTTGGCTTCTTTTCCGGTCCCGATCAAGCTGGCGTCCTCCGCGACACGCTTCATACTCTGAGATAAGAGCGGAAACATGGCGCAAGACTCGGTCCGCGCCGGTTTCACTTAGAAGAAGCGAATCTTCCACAGGAATGGCCCCGCCAACAAAGATGCACATTTCGTCATTCCGCGAGAGCAGGCGCAAAGTCCGCACCAGCCCAACCGCAGACTCCAGTGCCGCGGTGCAGCCAAGGGAAACCAACGCCAGGTCAAAGCGGTTCCCCGACATCAGATGCGTCAGTTCCCGGGACAGCGGCGCCACCCGGACCATCGCGGTGAACCCCGAAAGACGCAGTTCCAGCGCCAGCACCATTGCGCCCAGCGTGTGCTGCTCGGCTTCGGCCACCAGCACCAGCGCCGACGGGCCGGTCACCGGCCGCACCTCTGTCAAAAGCTCATCGACCCGGCGCACCACGGCCTGCAGCTTCTCGGTGCACAGCGTCACGTCGATGAAACTGACTTCGTCGGAGGCCCACCCGGCCCCCAGAGACCGCGCCGCTGCCGGCACGTAAAGGCAGGCGACCGCAGCCGGATCGATCTGGCGGGCCATCATCTCGGCCAGCAGGACGGCAGGATCGATCGAGCGGGCCTCTCGCAATATCCGCAAGAAGTGGTCAAGATGGTCCTGCGCTACCACGGCGCCTTCCTGGTCGCGAACCGAAACCAACCGACCCAACGCCTCCTTCGCAAGCCCAGCAAACCAATCAAGGCCAATCTGGCCGCCTTGGGCTTCCGGTATCCCATTGTCACGCATCGGCGACCCTCCTTGGGTCCTACCGCAGATGCCGGGGCACGATAGCACTGTGTGTGTGCATTTAAAAGCCGTCGACTCGCTGTCCCCATGACACCCCAAAGCGCACGACATGTCCACTTAAATTGACACTTTACTTCAATACGTGCGGGCGAAACCGGTTAATCATATGACTTTGAATGATAAAAAGTCGCTCTGCCTGCACACTGACGGTGTGATCTCGGGGAGCGTTGGCGACCGAAATATCAGCGGAATGTGTAAATCTACATTGACAGACAGTGCTGCCTGACTACTTTGAGTGTCAACGCGGCTTATGCAGAGGCGTAGGGAATGTCCGGTCCGGCCTCACTGAAATCTTCCACACCGCTCTACACGCCCAGCCAGCGCGCCCGTCGGGATGCAACCGTCTGGACCACGGTCCAGGGCGTTCTCGCCCCCCTTCAGTTCCTGGTCTTCGCCATCTCGCTGGTCCTCGTGCTGCGCTACCTGATCACCGGCGACGGATATGCGGCCGCGACGGTTTCGATCCTGCTGAAGACTGCCCTGCTTTATACCATCATGGTCACCGGCGCGATCTGGGAAAAGGTCGTCTTCGGCCGGTATCTTTTCGCCCCCGCCTTCTTCTGGGAAGACGTCGTCAGCTTCGGCGTCATCGCGCTGCACACCCTGTATCTCTATGGCTTGCTTACAGAATCCCTGACGCCGCTTCAGCTGATGGGGATCACGCTTGCGGCCTATGCGGCCTACTTCATCAACGCCACCCAGTTCCTTTTGAAACTCCGCCGCGCCCGCCTTGACAGTGGCCCCGCCGCAGCTCCCGCAGAAGGGCACCCGGCATGAGCCTCGACACCCCCACGACCGGCTGCCTGCACACCCCGGTCCTCCGCGAACGCGGCCAGCGTGAGGTGTTCTGCGGCCTGACCGGGATCATCTGGCTCCACCGCAAGATGCAGGACGCGTTCTTCCTGGTGGTCGGCTCCCGCACCTGCGCCCACCTGCTGCAATCCGCCGCCGGGGTGATGATCTTCGCCGAGCCGCGATTCGGCACCGCGATTCTCGAAGAGAAGGACCTCGCCGGTCTTGCCGACGCGCATACCGAGCTTGAGCGTGAGGTCGAACGCCTCCTCTCCCGCCGCCCCGACATCCGCCAGCTGTTCCTCGTCGGCTCTTGCCCGTCCGAAGTGATCAAGCTTGACCTCTCGCGCACTGCCGAACGCCTGAACGCACGCCACGGCGGCGCGGTCCGGGTCTACAACTACTCCGGCTCGGGGATCGAGACGACCTTCACCCAGGGCGAAGACGCCTGCCTGGCCGCGATGGTCCCCTCGCTTGAGGAAACCGCCGAGGCGAACCTTCTCGTCGTCGGCGCGCTGCCCGATGTGGTCGAAGACCAGTGTCTGTCGCTTCTGACCCAGATGGGCATCAAGAACGTCAGCTTCCTGCCCTCGCGCCGCGCCGCAACGGCACCCAAGGTCGGCCCGAACACCCGCTTCATCCTGACCCAGCCCTTCCTGGCCGACACCGCCCACGCGGTAGAGCGTCGCGGCGGCGAGCGTATCGTGGCCCCCTTCCCCTTCGGCGAGGAAGGCACCACCGACTGGCTCCGCGCCGTTGCCAAGGCCCAGGGCGTGATGCTGGAAACGTTTGAGGCCGTCACCGCCGCCCCCCGCGCCCGCGCCCGCAAGGCCGTCGCCGCCCACGCGGAAACCCTGCGCGACAAGACCCTGTTCATGTTCCCCGACAGCCAGCTTGAAATCCCCCTTGCGCGCTTCCTTGCCCGCGAATGTGGCATGCTCCCGGTCGAGGTCGGAACCCCCTATCTCCACCGCGGCCTGATGGAACCCGAGCTTGCCCTCCTGCCGCAGACCGTCCTTTCCGAAGGCCAGGACGTCGACCTGCAGCTTGACCGCCACGCCGCGCTGAAGCCCGACCTCACCGTCTGCGGCCTTGGCCTTGCGAACCCCTTGGAAGCCGCCGGTTACGCGACCAAGTGGGCGATCGAACTCGTCTTCACGCCGGTCCATTTCTACGAACAGGCAGGCGACCTCGCCGGCCTCTTCTCCCGCCCCCTCCGCCGCCGCGCGATGCTGGCAGGAGGTCAGGCATGAAACTCACCCTCTGGACCTACGAAGGCCCCCCGCATGTCGGCGCGATGCGCGTCGCGACCGGCATGAAGGACGTGCACTACGTCCTGCACGCGCCCCAGGGCGACACATACGCCGACCTCCTCTTCACGATGATCGAGCGCCGCAATCACCGCCCGCCGGTCACCTTCACCACCTTCCAGGCCTCCGACCTTGGCGGCGACACCGCGAACCTTTTCAAGCGTGCCGCGCAAGGCGCCTATGACCGCTTCAAGCCGCAAGCGATGATCGTCGGCGCCTCCTGCACCGCCGAGCTGATCCAGGACGACCCCGGCGGCCTCGCCTCGACCCTTGGCCTGCCGTGCCCCGTCGTGCCGCTGGACCTGCCCAGCTACTCCCGCAAGGAAAACTTCGGCGCGGATGAAACCTTCCACGCACTCGTCCGCGCCCTCGCCCAACCGTGTGAGCGCACCAGGGAAGTCTCCTGCAACATCCTCGGCGCGACCGCCCTCGGCTTCCGCCACCGCGATGACGTGACCGAGATCGCCACCCTCCTGCGCAGCATGGGCATCGCGATTAACGTGGCCGCCCCGCTGGACGCCAGCCCCGAGGACCTGAAACGCCTCCCCGCCGCGCATTTCAACGTCCTGCTCTACCCGGAAACCGGCGAAGGTGCCGCGCGTTGGCTGGAAAAGACCCACGCCCAGCCCTGGACGAAAACCACCCCCATCGGCGCACAAGCCACCCGTGAGTTCATCGCCGAAGTCGCCGCCCTGGCCGGTGTCAGCCCGCAGGTCGACGAAACCAACCTCCGCCAGCCCTGGTGGTCGGCCTCGGTCGACTCGACCTACCTCACCAACAAGCGCGTCTTCATCTTCGGCGACGCCACCCACGCCATGGCCGCCGCCCGCGTCGCCCGCGACGAGATCGGCTTCGAAGTCGTCGGCCTCGGCTGCTACAACCGCGAATTCGCCCGCCCGATGCGCGCCTGCGCCAAGGAATACGGGCTCGAGGCCCTGATCTCCGACGACTACCTCGACGTCGAAGCCGCCATCATCGCCGCCGCCCCGGAACTGATCCTCGGCACGCAGATGGAGCGTCACATCGCCAAGCGCCTCGGCATCGCCTGCGCCGTGATCTCGGCCCCCGTCCACGTCCAGGACTTCCCCGCCCGCTACTCGCCGCAGATGGGCTTTGAAGGTGCCAACGTCCTTTTCGACACCTGGATTCACCCCCTCGTCATGGGCCTCGAAGAACACCTCCTCACCATGTTCCGCGAGGATTTCGAATTCCACGACGCCGCCGGTCCCAGCCACCACGGCGGCAAGGCCACCCCGGCCCCCGTGCAGCAAATCCTCGAACCCACCGCCAACGCTGCCACCCAGATGATCGAGGCCGCCCAGGCCCTCGCCGACGCCCTCCACTGGCTGCCGGATGCCGAGCGGGAACTCAAGAAGATCCCCTTCTTCGTCCGCGCCAAGGCCCGCCGCAACACCGAGAAATACGCCGCAGAAAAAGGCGTCACCCAGATCAGCATCGAGACCCTCTACGAGGCAAAGGCCCATTATGCGCGATGACCGCTACACATCGCCGGACCTTCGGAAAACCGCCCCGGCGGACCTCTACCACTTTGTCATCGTCACCCTCGACGCCCACGCCGCAGGCCCCGCCCAGCGCGTCGCGGGCCGTCTGGCGAAAGACTTCCCCGGCATCGCGATTTCCGTCCACGCCGCCGCCGAATGGGCCGAGAACCCAGCCGCCCTCGCCCGCGCCAAGGCCGATGTCGCCAAGGCCAACATCATCGTCGCGAACCTGATCTTCCTGGAAGAGCACCTGACCCAGATCCTGCCCGACATGCAGGCCCGCCGCGACAGCCTCGACGCCTGCGTTGGCATCATCTCGGACCCGCAGATCGTCAAGCTGACCAAGATGGGCGACCTCGACATGTCGCTTCCCGCCTCGGGCGCGATGGCCTTCCTCAAGAAGCTAAGGGGCAACAAATCCGCCTCCGGCTCCTCGGGCGAAAAGCAGATGGCGATGCTCCGCCGCCTGCCGAAGATCCTGCGCTTCATCCCCGGCAAGGCCCAGGACATGCGCGCCTGGTTCCTGTCGATGCAGTACTGGCTCGGCGGCTCCGACGACAACATCGAAAGCATGGTCCGCTTCCTCGTCAGCCGCTATGCCCCGAACCGCGACTGGAACAAGGTCAAGGCGGCCCTCCCCGTCGACTACCCTGATGTCGGCCTCTACCACCCCGATGTCGCCGCCCGCGTCTTCACCGACGCCTCGCTTCTGCCGAAACCCGATGGCACCACCGCCACCGTCGGCCTTCTGATGCTGCGCTCCTACATCCTCGCCTCGGACACCGCGCATTACGACGCCGTCATCCGCGCGTTTGAGGCCCGCGGCATCGCCTGCGTCCCCGCCTTTGCCGCTGGCCTCGACGGCCGCCCCGCCATCGACGCCTTCATGTCCGATAACCGGATCGACACCCTCGTTTCCCTCACCGGCTTCTCGCTGGTGGGAGGCCCCGCCTACAACGACAGCCCCGCCGCCATCGCCGCCCTGTCCGCGCTGGACGTGCCTTACGTCGCCGCGCATCCCCTGGAATTCCAGACCCTCGGCCAATGGGCCACCACCGAAGGCGGCCTCGGGCCCGTTGAAACCACCATGCTGATCGCCCTGCCGGAGATCGACGGCGCGACCAACCCCACCGTCTTCGCCGGCCGCCACGACGCCAGCGGCTGCACCGGCTGCGCGCACAACTGCCAAGCCCCCGCCGACCACGCCTCCCGCGTGATGGCCCCCTGCCCGGAACGGATCGAGGCACTGGCTGAAAAAGTTTTTCGCCTCTCGACCCTCCGCCGGTCCGACACCGCGAAACGCAAGGTCGCCATCGTCCTTTACGGCTTCCCGCCGAACGCCGGGGCCGTCGGTACCGCCGCCTACCTTGGCGTCTTCGAAAGCCTCCTGAACACGCTCCACGCGATGAAGGCCGACGGCTACGACGTCACCCCGCCTGCCACCGTCGAGGCCCTGCGCGCCGCCGTCCTGCAAGGCAATGCCGCCGCCTTCGGCCAGCCCGCCAACGTCGCCGCCCGCATCCCCGCTTCGGAACTTGTCCGCCGCAGCCGCTGGCTGGCCGAGACCGAGAAAGTCTGGGGCCCCGCCCCTGGCCGCGCCCAATCCAACGGGGCCGACGTCTTCGTCCTTGGCCACCAGTTCGGCAACATCTTCGTCGGCATCCAACCCGTCTTCGGTTACGAAGGCGACCCGATGCGGCTCCTCTTCGAAAAGGGCTTTGCGCCCACCCACGCCTTCACCGCCTTCTACGACTGGATGAAACGCGATTTCGGCGCCGACGTGCTTCTGCATTTCGGCATGCACGGTGCGCTTGAATTCATGCCCGGCAAACAGGCCGGCCTTTCCGGCAAATGCTGGCCCGACCGCCTGATCGCCAACCTGCCGAACGTCTACCTTTACGCCGCGAACAACCCGTCCGAGGCGACCCTCGCCAAGCGCCGGTCGAACGCTGTCACCGTCACCCACCTGACCCCGCCCCTCGCGCAATCCGGCCTCTACAAGGGCCTCGTAGACCTGAAAGACAGCCTCACCCGCTTCCGCGCCCTTGCCCCCGCCGCGCCGGACCGCGAGGACCTCGCCCTCCTGATCTCCGAACAGGCCCGCGCCGTGGACATGGACCCGTCCAACCCCGACGCGCTCTGGCTGAAACTGTTGGAGACGGAAGGCGCCCTCATCACCGACGGCCTCCACGTCCTTGGCCGCCAGATGACCGACGCCCAGCGCGCCGAATACCTCGCGCTCATGCCCGACGACGCCGAGGCCCGCGCCATCGCCGCCGAACACCTCCAGCGGGACGCAGAAATCCCCGCCCTCCTCCGTGCGCTCGGTGGCCGCTTCATCTCCCCCGTCCCCGGTGGAGACCTGATCCGCTCGCCGCAAATCCTGCCCACGGGCCGCAACATCCACGCCTTCGACCCGTTCCGCATGCCCACCGCCTTCGCGCTGGCCGACGGCAAGGCGCAGGCCGACCGTCTGCTGGCGACCCACCCGACGATGCCCCGCACTGTGGCGCTGGTCCTCTGGGGCAGCGACAACATCAAGTCCGACGGCGGCCCCATCGCGCAGGCCCTGTCGCTGATGGGTGCCAAGCCCCGCTTTGACAGCTATGGCCGCCTCGGCGGTGCCGATCTGATCCCGCTGGCCGAGCTTGGCCGCCCAAGGATCGACGTGGTGATGACCCTCTCCGGCATCTTCCGCGACCTCCTGCCCCTGCAAACCCGGATGCTCGCCGAAGCCGCCCTCAAGGCCGCCACCGCCGACGAACCCGAAGCCCTCAACTTCATCCGCGCCCACGCCCTGCGCTACGCGGCTGAGATGAACACCGACATGGAAACCGCCGCCCTCCGCGTGTTCTCCAACGCCGAAGGCGCTTACGGGTCCAACGTAAACATCCTCGTCGACAGCTCTGCCTTCGGCGACGAAGACGAACTCGCCGACGCCTATGAAAACCGCAAAAGCTTCGCCTACGGCGTCACCGGCAAGGCCACCGGCAACCCGGCGCTCCTGCAAAAGGCGCTGAAAGACGTCGACCTCGCCTACCAGAACCTCGAATCCGTCGAGCTGGGCGTCACCTCGGTCGACCACTACTTCGACACCCTCGGCGGCATCGCCCGCGCCGTGAAACGCGCGCGCGGCGGCCAGGACACCCCGGTCTACATCGGCGACCAGACGCGCGGCGGCGGCACCGTCCGCACGCTTTCGGACCAGATCGCGCTGGAAAGCCGCTCCCGCACCCTGAATCCCAAGTTCTACGAAGGCCTCCTCCGCCACGGGGCCGAGGGCGTGCGCCTGATCGAATCCCACGTCTCCAACACCTTCGGCTGGTCCGCCACCACCGGCAAAGTGGAACCTTGGGTCTACCAGCGCCTCACTGAGACCTTCGTCACGGATGAGGCGATGCGCCGCCGCCTTGCCGCCCTGAACCCCGAAGCCTCCTCCCGCATGGCCCAGCGCCTGCTTGAGGCTTCCGACCGCGCCTATTGGACACCCGATCCCGCCACCCTCGCCGCGCTGCAAAACGCCGCCGACGAACTTGAGGATCGCCTGGAAGGGATCGCCGCAGAATGACACCTTATATGAAAGGGGCCACGACATGAGCCCGCGCGACGAAATTCCGAACCTACGCGGCCTTGACGGCGAAGGCTCCGTCCAGGTCGCACTGGACCCCGCCGTCAAGATCGAAGGCGCGAAAGTGTTCTCGGTCTACGGCAAGGGCGGCATCGGCAAGTCCACCACCTCGTCGAACCTCTCCGCCGCGTTTTCCATGATGGGCAAGCGTGTCCTGCAGATCGGCTGCGACCCGAAGCATGACTCGACCTTCACCCTGACCGGCCGTCTGCAGCCCACGGTCATCGACATCCTGAAAGAGGTCGACTTCCACTCCGAGGAACTCCGCCCCGAGGATTACGTCGCCACCGGCTTCAACGGCGTGAAATGCGTCGAGGCTGGCGGGCCGCCAGCAGGCACCGGCTGCGGCGGCTATGTCGTCGGCCAGACCGTCAAGCTTTTGAAACAACACCACCTTCTGGAAGACACCGACGTCGTGATCTTCGACGTCCTCGGCGACGTGGTCTGCGGCGGCTTCGCGGCCCCCCTCCAGCACGCCGACCGCGCGGTGATCGTCACCGCCAACGACTTCGACAGCATCTACGCGATGAACCGCATCATCGCCGCCGTCCAGGCCAAGTCCGGCAACTACAAGGTCCGCCTTGCAGGCTGCGTCGCCAACCGCAGCCGCGAGACGGACGAGGTCGACCGCTACTGCGCGAAGGTCGGCTTCAACCGCCTCGCGCACATGCCCGACATCGACGCCATCCGCCGCAGCCGTCTGAAAAAGAAGACCCTCTTCGAGATGGACGACGAACAGGACATCGTCACCGCCCGCGCCGAATACATCCGGCTGGCTGACGCCCTCTGGCGGTCGGTGAACGGCGAGGGATCGACCCCGCAACCGCTGCCCGACCGCGAAATCTTCGAACTCCTGGGATTTGATTGATGCCCGATTACAGCCTCACCCGCGACCGCGTCGAGACCTACTTCGACCGCACCGCGACCCAGACGTGGGAGCGGCTGACCAGCCATGAGAAGGTCTCCCGCATCCGCGAAACCGTTCGCAAGGGCCGCGACCAGATGCGCGCCCTCATGCTGTCGCGCCTGCCGCAAGACCTGCGCGGCGCGCGGGTGCTGGACGCAGGCTGCGGCACCGGGGCGATGGCCTCGGAACTCGCCCTTCGCGGCGCCCAAGTGACCGCCGTCGACATCTCGCCGCAACTGATCGACATCGCCAAGCGCCGCCTGCATCCCGCGCTGGCAGACCAGGTCGACTTCCAGTCCGGCGACATGTCGAACCCCGCCCTCGGGACCTTCGACTTCACCCTGGCGATGGACAGCCTGATCTACTACCGCGACGCCGACATCGGCCGCGTGATCGACAACCTCGCCGCCCGCACAAACCAGGCCATCGTCTTCACCGTCGCCCCGCGCACGCCGTTCCTGATGGCCTTCTTCACACTGGGCAAGCTTTTCCCCCGCTCCGACCGCTCGCCCACCATGATCCCGCATGATGCCGCCCGGCTGGCCAAGCATTGCCCCGGCAGCCTGACCAAGATCGGTCGCATCACCTCGGGCTTCTACATCTCGGAAGCATTGGAGCATCGCCCATGATCCTCCGTCGCAAGGATGTCGCGAAACTTGGGGCCAGCTGGATGCCCTTCGCCGACGCGGCCTCGGCCGACCTGCCCATCGGGCAGCTCTGGCGCCTTGCGCTTTTTCAGGTTTCCGTCGGCATGGCGCAGGTCCTGCTTCTGGGCACCCTGAACCGGGTGATGATCGTCGAACTGTCGGTCCCCGCGATGGTCGTGGCGCTGATGATCTCGATCCCGGTCCTCGTCGCTCCGTTCCGCGCGCTTCTTGGCCACCGCTCCGACACCTACCGCAGCGCGCTTGGCTGGAAGCGCATCCCCTACCTCTGGTTCGGCTCGCTCTGGCAGATGGGCGGCCTGGCCGTCATGCCCTTCGCGCTGATCGTCCTGTCCGGTGACCAGTACAAAGGCCCCGCCTGGGCCGGTGAGGCGCTTGCCGCCGTCGCCTTCCTGATGGCCGGCCTTGGGATGCACATGGTCCAGACCGCGGGCCTCGCCCTTGCCGCCGACCGCGCGACCGAGGACACCCGCCCCCGCGTCGTGGCGATGCTGTATATCCTCTACCTAGTCGGCATGGGCATCTCGGCCCTGATCGTCGGCTTCCTTTTGCGCAACTACGACCCGATCTGGCTGGTGCAGGTCGTCCAGGGCTGCGGTGCCGCCACCCTGATCCTGAACGTCGTCGCCTTCTGGAAACAGGAACGCGTCAAGCCGATGTCCAAGGCCGAACGTGCAGCGCCGCGTCCCGCTTTCGGTGCCGCCTGGAAGGAGCTCATGCAGCAGGACGGCGCCCGCCGCCTGCTGGTCGTGGTCTTCCTTGGCACCTTGGCCTTCAACATGCAGGACGTGCTCCTGGAACCCTATGGCGGCCAGGTCCTCGGCCTTTCCGTCGGTGCCACCACCGTCCTGACCGCGCTCTGGGCAGTGGGGGCGCTGACCGGCTTCCTCTGGGCCACCCGCCGCCTAAGCCAAGGGGCCGATCCCTACCGCCAGTCCGCCAAGGGCCTTCTGATCGGCGTTGCCGCATTCTCCGCCGTGATCTTCGCCAGCCCGCTGGACAGCTGGGCCGTCTTTTACGCCGGGGCCTTCGCCATCGGCCTGGGCAACGGCGTCTTCGGCCTTTCCACCCTGAACGCGGCAATGGCCCGCACCCAGGGCGGGCTTGGCGCGGGCCTCATCCTCGGCGCCTGGGGCTCGGCCCAGGCCACGGCGGCGGGCCTTGCCATCCTGACCGGCGGCATCCTGCGTGACGCCGTCAACAAACTTGTCGACTCCGGCCTTCTCGGCCCGATCCACGATGTCAGCCTTGGCTACACTGTGGTCTACCATGTCGAGATCGCCCTGCTGTTTCTCACTCTCGCCGTTCTGGGCCCGCTTGTCCGCCTCGGCACAACCCCATCCACACCGGACCAAGGCCAGTCGCACCTGCGGCTGACCGAATTCCCAACCTGACAACGGAGGACCCCTGAATGGTTGGTGTCAATTTCTTTGGAAACTTCGATCTGGCGAGCCTGTCGATCTGGCTCTTCTGGGGCTTCTTCGCGGTTCTGATCTACTATCTGCAGACCGAGAACATGCGCGAAGGCTACCCGCTTGAGAACGAGGACGGGACCAAAGCCGCAAACCAGGGCCCCTTCCCGGTCCCCAAGCCCAAGACCTTCCTCTTGGGCCTTGGCAAGGGCACCGTGACCGTGCCGTCGGCCGAGAACGAGGCCGCCCACCGGCGCAGCGATCTGGCCCTGGCCCGGACCGCCGTGTCCGAGGGCTTCCCGCACGCCCCGACCGGCAATCCGATGCTCGACGGCGTCGGCCCGGCCTCCTGGGTTCCCCGCAAGGACGAGCCCGAGGTTGACGCCCACGGCCACGCCAAGCTGCAGCCGCTGTCCAAGGTCGATGGCATGGCCGTCAGCGCCGGCCGCGATCCGCGCGGGCTGCCGGTTCAGGCGGGCGACCTTGAAGTCGTCGGTCGGGTCAAGGACCTCTGGGTCGACGTGCCGGAACAACTGGTCCGCTACCTGGAACTGGACCTGAACTCTGGCGGCACCCGCCTTGTGCCGATGACGATGTGCAAGATCTGGGCCGACCGGGTGCGGATCAACGCCATCACCTCCGACCTCTTCGACGCGATCCCCGCGACGAAAAGCCAGACCAGCGTGACCAAGCTCGAGGAAGACAAGATCTCGGCCTACGTCGCTTCGGGCTGGATGTATGCCACAGGCCGCAAGCGCGGCTTCTGAACCCAAGGGAAGCGGCGCGCGCCCGCGCCGCTTCGTCTTACCCAAGTGACGAAAGGGTCTGCCATGTCAGACCATGACTTCGACTTCGAAAGCCAGCCCGGCTTGCCCAAACCGCTACCCGAGGGGGAGACCCTGCTGTGGCAGGGCAGCCCCGACAGCGCCACCCTGGCCCGCGAAGCCTTCAAGGCGAACTGGGTTCTGGGCTACCTCCTCGTCATCGCCGTCTGGCGTGCGAGCGTCGCCTTTGCCGATGGCGGGTTCACCCTGTCCGTCGCGGTCTTCCTGCCCTACCTCGTCCTCGCGCTTGCGGGTTTCGGCATCGTCCGCCTTCTCGCCCGCGCTTCGGCGAAAGCGGCGATCTACTCGATCACCTCTCACCGGGTGATCCTGCGCATCGGGGCCGCCTTGCAGGTGACCTGGACTGTCCCCTTCACCAAGGTCGCCTCCGCCTCGCTTGCCACCCGGCCCACCGGGACCGGCACCGTCGCGCTGGAACTGGTGGACGGACAGCACATCTCCTACCTCGCGCTCTGGCCGCACCTGCGCCCTGGCTTTGCGAAGAAGGTCCAGCCCGCCTTCCGCTGCATCCCCGATGCCGCCCGGGTGGCCCGGATCCTTTCTGATGCGGCCCAGACGCGGGTCAATGAACCCGTGGTCAGTTTCACCACGTCCAGCCCGATCGCTGCGGAATAGGAGGGTCCGATGTCCTACATGAAAACCCTCGCCGACCGCCCCAGCCCCGAACGCGAGATGATCCCGCGGACGCTTCTTTGGGGGATGCTGGCGCTGGCCGTCTCGGCACTGGCCATCACCACCTTCGCGGTCCTGACCGACCGCCCGGCCACCGGCACACCGCCAGCCGGGACCGTGGTCCTTGAACGCGAACTGATCCTGGAGGGCCGCTCGGCCCAGGCCGTCACTGTCTACTCGGCCGACGGCACCCTTCTTGCCGACATGGACCACGGCGGCTTCATCACCGTGATCCAGAACGCCATCCAGCGCGCCCGCACCGTGGCCCGCGTAGAGGGCAACCCGCCGATCAGGATCGTCAAGTATGACAACGGCCGCCTCGTGGCCGAAGACCCGGCCACGGGGGCGTCGATCGAACTTTACGCCTTCGGTGGTGACAACAAAGCTGCCGTAGAGCGGCTTCTCGATCAACAATAAGGGAACGAAATCATGGGTATCTTCACCAAAGCGAAAGAGATCGTGCCCTGCACGGTCGAAGTCAGCCACCGCTTCGAAAGCCTGCATGCCCACGTCCGCTTCAACAACGGCGCCGTGGTCTATCCGGGGGACGAAGTCCTCGTTCACGGCGCGCCGGTCCTGGCCGCCTATGGCGAGGTCATCGTCGAGGACCGCACCGCCACGATCACCCGCGCCACCCCCATCGAACGCTGGTGGACCCGCGCCACGGGCGATTTCGGCTTCATGGAACTGTGTGAATTCTCGTTCTCCGAGGAGTTGCTGTCATGAAAGACCTCACCCAGGAAAATACTCACGACACCACGCACGGCGAGCTTCACTCCGAACTGGCGGGCAAGTTCGACACCACGGCGATGGCCACCGAAACCACGCTTCTGAACCCCCGCTTCTACACCACCGACTTCGACGAGATGGACCGCGTCGACGTGACCCCCGTCCGCAAGGAATGGGATGCGCTCTTGGCCCAGATGAAGTCCGACCCGAACAAGGGCCACTTCAAGAAGACCGAAGCCTGGGACAAGGTCGACTGGGAGGGGATGGACCCTGCCCTGCGGACCGAGTTCATCGACTTCCTCGTCAGCTCCTGCACCGCCGAATTCTCCGGCTGCGTGCTCTACAAGGAAATGAAACGCCGCGGCACCAACGCCGACATCTGCGAGCTGTTCAACTACATGGCAAGGGATGAGGCCCGCCACGCCGGCTTCATCAACGACGCCCTGCGTGAGGCGGGGGTTGCCGTGAACCTCGGCTTCCTGACCAAGGCCAAGAAGTACACCTACTTCCGCCCGAAGTTCATCTACTACGCCACCTACCTGTCGGAAAAGATCGGCTACGCCCGCTACATCACCATCTACCGGCACCTGGAGGCGCATCCCGAACAGCGGTTCCACCCGATCTTCAAGTGGTTCCGCGAATGGTGCAACGACGAGTTCTCCCACGGCGAGGCCTTCGCCCTGCTGATGCGGACCGACCCGAAACTGACGACCAGCTTCACCAACAAGCTCTGGATCAAGTTCTTCCTCGTCGCCGTCTACTCGACGATGTGGGTCCGCGACCACGCCCGGAAAGACTTCCACAACGCCCTCGGCGTCGATATCGACTGGTATGACCAGGAGGTCTACCGCAAGACCTCGGCCATCGCCCGTCAGGTCTTCCCGATGGAGATCGACATCGACCACAAGGCCTGGATTCCGAACCTGAACCGGATGAACGCCGCGATGATCGACATGGAAAAGGGCAAGCGCAAGGGCGGCATCACTGGCCGCATTGCCCATGCGACCGCTTCCGCCCGCGCGATGCTCGCCTTCGCCCGGCTTTACCTCATACCGGTCATTCCCTCGACCCCGCCCGCCAATGTGCGGATGGAGCCGACGTATTGACCTCACACCATCATACCGCCGCGCAAGCGGAAGGTAGGATGCGGGATGGGCGCGTCCCGGCATCCTGTGCGGCATCCCTTCGGGGGTGCCGCACATGACTAATCCCTGGATCATCGCGTGCTCGGCCATCTTCCTCTGGTGGGCCTCGACCGGGCTGATCCTCTGGCGCGTGCGCAAGGCCGATCTGGGCGGACCGGATGACCATCTCTGGTCAGTCCTCCTCGGCCTGCCGCTTCTGGTCGGTGGGGCGGTCGGCGCCCATGCCTCGGTCAGCAGCCTGAGCGTCGGCTCTGTCTACGGTGGCTTCCTTTCCGCCCTCGCCTTCTGGGGCTGGATCGAACTGGCGTTTCTCTCGGGCATCGTCACCGGCCCGCACCGCGAACCCTGCCCGCCCGGCGCGAAACTGCCCGAACGGATCTGGCGCGCGGTCGGCTCGATCCTCTGGCATGAATTTGCCCTGATCGCGGGCCTTCTGGCGCTGACGCACCTCACGATGAACGCCCCGAACCCCTTTGCGGCGCTGACCTTCGCCACGCTGTTCTTCGCCCGCGTCTCGGCCAAGCTGAACCTGTTCCTTGGCGCGCCCCGCATCAACGTGGAATTCCTGCCCCGCCCGCTGGCCCACATCGCCAGCCACTTCCGCAAGGCACCGATGACGGCGCTCCTGCCGCTCTCGGTCGCTGCCCTCGCACTGGCGACCGGATGGTGGGCCGCACAGGCCGCCCACGCGACCGAAGACGCCCCCTTCATCGGCTATCTTCTCTTGGCCGTTCTCACCGCCCTTGCCTTGATCGAGCATCTCTTCATGGTGCTGCCGATCCCCGACCAGAAACTCTGGCGCTGGATGCTTCCTGAAGCAGCCACCGTCCAACCAACGAAACAAGACACCTGACAGGAAGCAGTTCCATGGACTTCGCCACCTATTTCCAAGACCGTCTCCAGGCCCTGAAAACCGAAGGCAACTACCGCGTCTTCGCCGATCTGGAAAAGCGCTGCGGCAGCTTCCCCAAGGCCGAACGCCACCGCCCGGACGGGACCAGGGAAGAGGTGACAATCTGGTGTTCCAACGACTACCTCGGCATGGGCCAGCACCCGGACGTGGTGGCCGCGATGGTCGACGCCGTCCAGACCTGCGGCACCGGCGCCGGAGGCACCCGCAACATCTCGGGCACCAACCACCACCACGTCATGCTGGAACGCGAACTCGCCGACCTCCACGGCAAGGAAGGCGCGCTTCTCTTCACCTCGGGTTACGTCTCGAACTGGGCGGCGCTGTCGACCCTCGGGTCACAGATCCCCAACGCGGTGATCCTGTCGGACGAAAAGAACCACGCCAGCATGATCGAAGGCATCCGCCATTCCCGCGCCGACAAGGTCTTGTGGAAGCACAACGACTGGCGCGACCTTGACCGCAAGCTTCACGCCGTCGGCGACCGCCCGAAGATCGTGGCCTTCGAATCCGTCTACTCGATGGACGGCGACATCGCACCCATCCGCGAAATCGTCGAGGTTTGCGAGGCCCACGGCGCGCTCAGCTACATCGACGAAGTCCACGCCGTCGGCATGTACGGCCCCCGTGGCGGTGGCGTCAGCGAAGAACGCGGCCTTGCCCACCGCATCGACATCATCGAAGGCACCCTCGGCAAGGCTTTCGGCGTCGTCGGCGGCTACATCACCGCCAAGGCGGAACTCATCGATTTCGTCCGCAGCTTCGCAAGCGGCTTCATCTTCACCACCGCCCTGCCCCCGGCCTGTGCGGCCGCTGCCCAAACCTCGGTCAAGCACCTCAAGCAATCGACCGCAGAACGCGCCCGCCAGAAGGCCAACGTGGCCCTCGTCCGCGCCCAGCTGGACGCCAAGGGCATCCCCCACATGGCCAACGAAAGCCACATCATCCCGGTGATGATCGGCGATCCGGTGAAATGCCGGATGATCTCGGACATGCTGATGGCCGACTGGGGCATCTACGTGCAGCCGATCAACTACCCCACCGTGCCCAAGGGCACCGAACGGCTGCGCATCACCCCCGGCCCCCTGCACTCGGCCCAGGACATCGCCCACCTCATCACCGCGCTCTCCTCGCTGTGGAGCCGCTGTGCCATCGCCCACGCCGTCGCCTGAAGCGCCAGATCGCGCCGAAGTGTCTCGAATCCCCTTGCCTTTTGCGCAGCGCAGCGCATCTGATGCCCTCGCCAATACCCCGGAGGAACCCATGAAACTCAAGCTTACCGCCGCCGTCCTTGCCCTGGTCGCCGCCCCCGCCTTCGCGCAGGACGCGCCCACGGGTGACGTCGCTGCCGGCGAAAAGGTCTTCGCCAAGTGCCAGACCTGCCACGTCATCGCCAATGAGGCGGGCGAAACCCTGGCCGGGAAGAACTCGAAGACCGGCCCGAACCTCTACGGCCTGCCTGGCCGCGCCGCCGGCACCTACCCGGAATTCAAATACGGTGAATCCATCGTCGCCCTTGGCGCTTCGGGCTTCACCTGGAACGAGGCCGACTTCGTCGCTTACGTCGCCGACCCGGCCAAGTTCCTGAAGGAAAAGACCGGCGACAAGGCCGCCAAGTCGAAGATGAGCTTCAAGCTGCCGAAGGAAGAAGACGCCAAGAACGTCTACGCCTTCATTGCCTCGCTCTCGCCCGCTCCGGCCGCCGCTGACGCACCCGCCGAGGGCGAAGCTGCCCCGGCCACCGAATAAGTCCCCGGCCCGCCGCCCCGTCACAGGGCGGCGGGCTGTCCGCCTCACCAGATCCCGGTCGAGGCCATGCTGGCCCAAGGCTCTGCCGGGGCCTTCGCCGCCCCCTTCTGCAACAACTCGATCGACACGTTGTCCGGGCTGCGCACAAAGGCCATCCGCCCATCGCGCGGCGGCCGGTTGATCAGCACCCCATGCTTCTGCAGATGCGCGCAGGTCGCATAGATGTCGTCCACCTCATAGGCCAGGTGCCCGAAGTGGCGGCTGTCCGACGGCAACCCGGTGTCGCCATCCCAGTTGTAGGTCAACTCCACCGGGCAATCCTCCTGCCCGGGGGGTGCCATGAACACCAGCGTGAACCGCCCCTGCTCGCTTTCGTGCCGCCGCGTCTCCTTCAGGCCCAGAAGCCTGTAGAACGCCATCGACTTCTCCAGATCCTTCACCCGGACCATCGTGTGCAGATACTTGATGCCCATCTCATCCTCCATTCATTCATCTAGCGGTATCACGCCGCGCAACCGCAAGCTATAGTCAGACCCGACTCGAAACCCTTATGAGGCCCGCCATGCCCCTCACCCCCGAACAAGCCGCCGAGATCGAGGCCGCACGGGCCACGCCCCGCCCCACCCTCCGCGCCGTCAGCGAGGGGATGGAGGCACACCTCTACCGCGCTACCGGCGTCCTTGACCACGGCTTCATCCGCGTCATCGACTACATGGGCGACGACAGCGCCATCGTCCAGGCCGCCCGCGTCTCATATGGGGCGGGCACCAAGCACGTCCAGAACGACGAGGGCCTGATCCGCTACCTGATGCGCCACTGGCACTCCACCCCGTTCGAGATGTGCGAGATCAAGCTCCATGTGAAACTCCCCGTCTTCGTCGCCCGCCAGTGGATCCGCCACCGCACCGCCAACGTTAACGAATACTCCGCCCGCTACTCGATCCTGGATCGGGAGTTCTACATCCCCGCCCCCGACCAGCTCGCCGCCCAGTCCACCGTCAACAACCAGGGCCGGGGCGAGGTGCTGCAAGGCGAAGAAGCCGCCCGCGTCCTCGACCTCCTGAAGTCCGACGCCAACCGCGCCTATGACCATTACGAGGCGATGCTCTCCCAGGACGGCCAACAAGGCCTCGCGAGGGAACTCGCCCGGATGAACCTCCCCGCCAACATCTACACCCAGTGGTACTGGAAGGTCGACCTGCACAACCTCTTCCACTTCCTCCGCCTGCGCGCCGACCCCCACGCCCAATACGAAATCCGCGTGTATGCGGAGGCGATTGCGGCCTGTGTCCGGGATTGGGTGCCCTTGGCGTATGGGGCGTTCGAGGACTACCGGATGGGCGGAGTGACTTTGTCCGGGAAGGCGATTGCGGTGCTGAAACGGCGGCTGGCCGGGGAGGCGGTTGGTCAGGAGGACTCCGGGATGAGCAAGGGTGAGTGGCGGGAGTTTGTGGAGGTTTGGGGGTGAGTATTTCAATCGCGCCACGTGACCTAGCAAGGGAGCAGCTATTCAATGTCGCTTCATATTGAACCCGAACTCCAGTTTCAGTTTGACAGGGCACTTGAGAGGATAAACCCCAGAAGCACAGCATACATCCCATTTCCAATCTTGTCAGTACAAGATGTTCTCAGCGCACACTTTTTGATAGCTGACTTCTTCTACAAGAGTGGAGAGGGAATTGGCGGCGTTGGCCCAAGAGATGACAATCTGCTGCTGAGTACCGTAGATAGACAAACCGTTGGCGCGGCGGATCAGTTCAAATGGAGCACTCCATATGAAATCTCCGCGACGCTCCTATTTGGGATAGTGTGCAATCACCCATTTCACGATGCAAATAAAAGAACCGGCCTCGTAAGCTGCGCCAACCTCTTGCTGCGTAGCAATATTGCGCTGACGCTGAATGAGGACGAACTAGTAAACTTTACGGAAGATGTGGCGTCACACAGTCTTATCAAGTATCCAACTTATCGTGCATTAGTAAAGGAAGCCGTCGATGATCCAGAAATTGTATTCCTGGCGAGATATCTCAGGAAAAACTCCCGCATACTATCGAAGGTAAAGCATTCTGTTACCTTCAGAGAACTTGGCGTGACGTTGAGGAGGTACGGCTTCGATTTATCCGATCCCAAAGGCAATACAATTGACGTTGTCTATGTTGGAAAGGGATCTTTTGAGAGTGACTTTTGGAACGGATTGACGCCAGGTGATCGAATTTGCAATATTGGATTCCCAGGGTTAAGCAAACAAGTTGCTCTTGGTGACGTTAAGCGAATACGGAAAGAGCTTTGCCTGCTTCCGGAGTTTGGAGTCGACTCCGATGCATTCTATCAAGATGCTGATCCACTAACGAACCTGATTAGCTCTTATGAAGGGGCACTTAGGAAACTTGCTTTCCGGTAGCGCTCAATTGCACCCCATAAGTCGGGGCCTGCCCGACTCCCGATGGCGGTATACGACCCGCCCTACCACACCGCCCCGTCCGCATCGCGGTGCCATGACGAAAACGGTCCCTCCCGCGGATGCCCGAACAACCCGTGCTTCACCGGGTTGATCCAGCAATACCGCACATGCTCCGCGAAATCCCGACCGTCCCGATGCAACCGTAGGTCGGGGTTCACCCCGACTCTCGCCGACACATCGGCGGGGTGAACCCCGCCCTACAATCCTCCGCCCGCATCGCGGTGCCACGATGAAAACGGCCACTCCCGGGGATGCCCGACCAGCCCGTGTTTCACCGGGTTGATCCAGCAATACCGCACATGCTCCGCGAAATCCCGACCGTCCCGGATGTGATGCTCCCAAAACCGCTTCTGCCAGATGGGAGCCTCACCCCGTAGGTCGGGGTTCACCCCGACTCTTTCCTCATACGCCCCACCCCGACGCACACGCCCGCCGTTTGCGCCGGATCCGTTCCGTGGGAGGGGAGTCGGGGTGAACCCCGACCTACGGACGTCGCGCGTAAACTGCGCCTTGATCGACGCCATGCGCACCGAATAATCCGCATCCCCCTCCGGCAAGGTCCACACGCAATGCATGTGGTCCGGCAACACCACCCACGCATCGATCCCAAACGGCCGTTTCGCCCGCGTCACCGCCACCGCCTGCCGCAGCACATCGACATGCCGCACCAACGTATCCGCCCCCCGGTCCACGAGGTTGACCGTGAAGAAGACGCAAGCTCCGGGAAGCCTTGGACGGACATACGCGGACATGGCCAACACCATGCCCACTTGGGGTTACGAGGTGGTTAACTCCCTCATTAACCACCCCCTTGCCAAATCCCTAACGCCCACGCCCAACCCATTGAACCCAAAACATAATCCAAAAATGTCCACCGTGAACAGGGAGTCCCTTGCGGCCCCCATCACCCCCCGGTTTCCACCCGGATCAAACGAACCTGATCCGCGGTCAGGTACCCCGTCGCCGGCTCCCCCTCGTCCGCTTGCCACTCCGCGATGGCCCGGCGCGTGCCCGGCCCGAAGGTCCCGTCGGTCCGCAGCGTCTCATATCCCAGCCGGGTCAGCCGCCGCTGCAGGTCAACCCGTTCCGTCCGGGTCAGCCCCAACAGGCTCTCCTCCAGCGCCGCCTCGTTGTCTGTCCCCGGGGTGGGCGTCGAAGACCCCGCCTGCTGCCGGATCAGCTTGACCTGCGCCGCCGTCACGTACCCGGTCTGGGTTTGCCGGTTCGCCCGCTGCCACGCCTTGATCGCTGTCCGGGTCTTCGCCCCCCACAGCCCATCCGCAACCCCGGTGTCAAACCCCAGTGCCGACAGCTGCCGCTGGATTTCCACCCTCTGCGTCCGCGTCAGCTTCAGCGCCGCCTCGACCGCAACCGGGCTCGTCCCCACCGTGCCGCCGTCATCCGCAGGCGGCGTCGTCACCACCGCGCCCCGCAGCAGCAGCCGCAACTGAGCCTCGGTCACGTAGCCGGTCACCTTGTCACCCCGGTCGCGCTGCCAGGTCGCGATGGCCGTCCGGGTGTTTTTCCCCCAGACGCCGTCCGTCCCATAGGTCCGGTAGCCCAGCCGCGTCAGCTCCCGCTGCACCCCGACCTTCTGGGCAAACGTGATCCCCAGCCGCGCCTCGGCCTGTGCTGCCGACGACGCCTCGGTCGAGGCGCCCAGCCGCTCCAGCGCCCGCTCGGCGTTCACCCGGTAGGCACCCTTCGGGAACTTCGCCAGATAATCACGGTAGGCGGCGGCCGTATTCGCCTCCTGCGCCGCAAGATAGGCGTTCTTGTCCAGTTCCTGCTGGATCAGAGTCTGGGCGATTCCCCCGATCACGTCCTCCAGGTTCTGCGCTGGGGCCGGGGCAGTCAGCCCAAGACCGGCAGCCAGGGCGAGGGGCAAAGTGAACGTCCGCATCGCGGGATCCTTTCCTAGAAGCGCGGCGCAGGGGCCGCTTCTGCCGGGATAACGCGCAGTTTCGAAGATGGTTGCAAGCCGCCGCTGGTCAGACCCTGCGGCCATGCTACCTTTTCCGCCGAAGGAGCCAAAGATGACCCTCACCCTCTACGCCGCAACCGCCGCCGTCTTCCTGATCCTCGATGCGATCATGTTGACGCTGGTGATGAAACCGCTCTTCACCCGCCACATCGGCCCGCTTCTGGCCGAACCGATCCGTATCGCGCCTGCAGCCCTTTTCTACCTCGCCTATGTTGCGGGGCTGGTCTACCTGGTCTCCCTCCCGGCGTTGAAAACCGGCTCTCCTGTCATCCTTCCGGCTCTCATCATCGGTCTGATGGCCTATGGCACCTATGAGTTCACCTCATGGAGCGTAATGAAGGACTGGCACTGGACGATGGTGGTGACCGATGTCACCTGGGGCGGGGTCCTGACGGCCTTCTCCGCCTGGGCGGGGGTGACGATCACCCGCATGATCCACGGCTGAGTTGGCTTTGCGCCCGCCGTTGGCTTGTGGTAGCAAGGGACAAATGGCAGCAGCCAAGCCGTTGAATTCATTTGCAACGGCCAACCTGCCCCGTCTGGCCAAGGAGTCCCCATGATCCTTTACGGCATCTCGACCTGTGACGCCTGCAAGAAGGCCCTCAAGACCCTGGAACGGGCCGGGAAGGAAGTCGCCTTCCGGGACATCCGGGCCAACCCCCTGACGCAGGCCGAGGTCGACCGCATCGTCCACGAGTTCGGCGATCAGGCGGTGAACAAGCAGTCCACCACCTACCGCAGCTTCAATGATTTCCTGAAAGCCTCCGACCCCGAAGCGCAGATCATGGCGCAGCCGACCGTCATGAAGCGGCCGGTCATCCAGGACGGGGATCGCTGGTTCCTGGGCTGGGACAGCGCGACCGAAGCCGCGCTGACCAGTTAGAGCAGACGCAGATCGCCGGCAGACTGCTTGCCGTCGCGGCCCGACTGCAGTTCGTAGCCGATCTTCTGGTTGTCGCTGAGACCCTTCAGCCCAGCACGTTCCACGGCCGAGATGTGGACGAACACATCCTTGCCGCCATCATCCGGCGCGATGAAGCCATAGCCCTTGGTCGAATTGAACCACTTCACGGTGCCTGTCGGCATTCCGCTTCTCCTCTCAGAACCCCCCGCGGCGCCATTGCCGCGGGCCGTGCCACCAGGTCTTCCAAGGCTTCGTTCCGAGAGCCGGGCAGGAAATCTGTCGTCACTGCCGCGATGATGCCAAGGATTCGCCGAAAATCAAGCTGCAAGGCGAGCAGGCTCAACCCCAAGGTAGCGATCTGCCGAAAGCGGCCCTGCCCCCTTGCACAACAAAACAGCAAGCAGCAGCAGCCACAGCGCTCGCTGGTCCAGGATCAGCGCATCCGAGGCGCGATCGAACCAGGCTCCGGCCGAAGCCCCGTGGCCCATGATGTCGGTCAGGCTTTGCACCACGACGAAGCCCATCATGCCAAGCGCCGCCAGCCGGGTCACAAGGCCAAGGACGATCAGGGCGGGAAGCAGAAACTCGGCATAGCCCCCCGCCAGAACGACCAGCGCGTGCCAGATTGACAGGCCCGAGGGATCGTAGCCCACGGCCTCGAAGGCCTTGGGGAAGATCTGGGCATAGGCCCCCACGGACGGCGCGATAGGTCCATCGAACTTGGTCAGTGCCGAAGTCCAGAAATAACCCAGAAGGACGGCGGCAAAGATCAGGCGGGCAAGCGAGGGCAGCACCCAGTCGGTCTGACGGTCCAGGACAGCGGCGGCGCGGGCGTAGAGGGTCATTCCGAAACTCCGATGATGGCGCGGCCCGAAATCAAAAGGCCAAGGATTGCGGCCAGGTCCATCCCCGGCCCGGCCTTGTCCAGGCTTTCGCCAAGCGTCCGACCGGACAGCAGGCCGTCGACAAGGTCCGCGCCGCCTGTCGGCAAGCGATGCGGGTGCGGGTCGAAATCAGGGCGCAGGATCAGCGCGTCTTCGGCCACAGGTCGGGGCTTTGGCCCATCCTCGTGGTGCGTCGCCCAGATCGACACCACCGGCCAGTTCGACCGCAGAAGCCGCACCGCCGGAGCCAGCCGCAGCCGCAGCCCGGCAATTTCAGCGCCCAGCAGACGCTGGAACTCCGCTTCGGGCAGCGGGGTGCTGTCGGCGGCGTGGTAGCTTTCGCGCATCGCAAGCTCCAGCCGTGCCACGTCGGGCAGGTAGCCCAGATGTGCAACCGGCGGGAAACCGGCAAGAAAAGCCGGGAACTCATCGCCGTACAGCATCAGCATCCGCGACCGGGGCGGATGCGCGCGCAGGAAGATCAGCGCCATCGCCGCGAAGAACGGGTCGCCGACCAGGGCACGGACAGTCGGAAACCCGGCCTCCAGCGCCCGGGTCAGCGAGGACGCGACGTTATTGCGGTAGACCGAAAACCGCTTCGGCGCGGGCAGTCCCTCGGGGTCGACCAGCCCCGGCGGCAGAGCTGCATCGGGGTTCAGCAGCGCCTGGGCAAACAGCGTCTGGCTCATGCCACCGGCTCCAGCAGGCGGGCGGCGCAGGCGGCCTCGGCGGCCAGGACCGGCCAGTCGGGCACATCGTTGTCCCATTCGATCAGCGTCGGCCGCGGCCCGGCCTTGCGGATCACCCGTGCGTAAAGCGCCCAGACCGGGTCCACCACCTCGGCCCCGTGGCTGTCGATCAGTAGCCGCCGCCCCTGATCGTCCAGGTCCTCATCATGGCCGCCCAGATGGATCTCGCCCACCAGATGCAGCGGGAAGGCATCCAGATAGGACTGCGGGTCATAATTCTGATTGGTGCCAGAGACATAGACGTTGTTCACATCCAGCAGCAGACCGCATCCGGTGCGGCGCGCGATTTCGCCCAGGAAGTCCACCTCGTCCATCGCCGTTTCGGCAAAGGCGATGTAGGTCGAGGGGTTCTCAAGCAGCATCCGGCGGCCCAGCACCTCTTGCACCTGGTCGATGTGGTCGCAGACCCGGGCCAGCGTCGCGGGCGTGTAGGGCAAGGGCAGAAGGTCGTTCAGAAAGGCCCCGTCGTGGGTTGACCAGGCCAGGTGTTCCGAGAAGCTGGCGGGGTTCAGCCAGCCGCACAGCTGTTTCAGCCGGTCCAGATGGTCGCGGTCCAGCGCGCCCTCGCCGCCGATCGACAGGCCCACGCCATGCACCGAGATCGGGAAGCGTTCGGCCAGATGTCGCAGCTGCGCGAGGGGGCGGCCCCCTGCGCCCAGATAATTCTCGGCATGAACTTCCAGCCAGCCGACCGGGCCAGGATCGGCCAGGATCGCGGCAAAGTGCTGCGGCTTGTAGCCCACGCCCGGCTTTGCGGGCAGCCCGTTCAGGGTCTGGTCAAGCATCTTGTCCCCCCAGGGAAAGGTGCCCCCCGACCCCGAAGGACCAGGGGGCAAGCGGTGTCAGGCCTTCGGAAGGTCGCGGTCCAGCGCGGTCAACGAGCCTTTGCGCTCCATCCCTTCCATCCCGGCGGGCAGTTCCATCGTCTCGCAGGTGCCAGCCGGGACCAGCGTCCAGGCGTTACCCTGATAGTCGACCTTCGAGGTCCCGGCGCAGGTGGTGCCTTCGCCGGCCGCGCAGTCGTTCTGACCCGCCAGCGCCACGCCGAAGCACTTTTCGTTTTCCTGGGCATGGGCCATCCCGGCGATGCCCGACAGGGCAGTGGCAAGAGCGCCGGCGATGACAAGCGATTTGGATTGGTTGGTCATGGAAGTTTCCCTTCGGTTGGTTGATCTTGGACAAGGTCCGACGTGCGTGCTTCGGCCGCTTTCAGGGCGATGCAGGATACAGTTCGGAACCGTGCGCCAGAGGTTACAGCCAAGGGGTGGGTCCCCACGCTTTCGTGAAGACCCTCCGCCAACGCACAAACGGAAAAGCCCCGGCCAGGGCCGGGGCTGATCAATTCAGGACCAATGGGTTAGCTCAGTTACCCGCCGGGGGCAGCGCCTCGAATCCGAAGACAGCGACCGCTTGATCAAGCGAAATCGTTTCAGTCCGCGTCTCTCCCAGACGCCGAACTGAAACAGTTCTGCCTTCCACTTCCTGCATCCCGATGGCCAGGATCACCGGAACCTTGCCGACGGAATGTTCGCGGACCTTGTAGTTGATCTTTTCGTTGCGCACGTCGGCCTCGACGCGGACGCCCGCCTTGCGGAGGGCGGCCACGACCTCATGCACGAAGGGGTCGGCGTCCGACACAATAGAGGCCACGACGACCTGACGCGGGGCCAGCCAGAACGGAAGTCTCCCGGCGTAGTTTTCCAGCAGGATGCCGATAAAGCGCTCGAACGACCCCAGCACCGCGCGGTGCAGCATGACCGGACGATGCTTCATCCCGTCCTCGCCGACATATTCCGCGTCCAGCCGCACCGGCAGGTTGAAGTCGGCCTGGAACGTCCCGCACTGCCATTCGCGGCCGATGGCATCGGTCAGCTTGAAATCCAGCTTCGGCCCGTAGAAGGCCCCGTCGCCAGGATTGATCTCGTAAGGCAGGTCCAGGCCCTTGATCGCGCCTTCCAGCGCGGATTCGGCCTTGTCCCAGATTTCGTCGCTGCCCACGCGAACGTCCGGGCGGGTGGACAGCTTGATGTCGAACTTTTCGAAGCCCAGGTCCTTGTAGACGCTGGAGAGCAGCGCGATGAATCCCGCACATTCCGCCTCGATCTGGTCTTCCGTGCAGAAAATATGTGCATCGTCCTGCGTGAAGCCGCGGACCCGCATCAGACCATGCATGGACCCCGACGATTCATATCGGTGGCACGATCCGAATTCCGCAAGCCGCAAGGGCAGGTCGCGGTAGGACTTCAGGCCCTGGTTGAAGACCTGCACATGGCAGGGGCAGTTCATCGGCTTCAGCGCGTTGATCCGCTTTTCCTTGGCGCCATCTTCGTCCACCTCGACGATGAACATGTTCTCGCGGTAGGCCTCCCAGTGGCCGGACTTCTCCCACAACACGCGGTCCACGACCTGCGGCGTCTTGATTTCCTTATACCCGGCCTGCCGCAGCCGCCCACGCATGTAATCCTCAAGCTGACGATAGATCGTCCAGCCGTTCGGGTGCCAGAAGACCATGCCCGGGGCTTCTTCCTGCAGATGGAACAACTCCATCTCGCGGCCAAGCTTGCGGTGGTCGCGCTTGGCGGCCTCCTCCAGCATCGTCAGGTGCGCTTTCAGGTCGTCGCGGTTCTTGAAAGCCACGCCGTAGATGCGCTGCAGCATCGGGCGCGAGGCATCGCCCAGCCAGTAGGCCCCCGCCACATGCGTCAGCTTGAACGCGTCCGCAGGAACCTGCCCCGTGTGCTGCAGATGCGGCCCCCGGCACAGGTCCTGCCAGTCCCCGTGCCAGTACATCCGCAAATCCTCACCCTCGGGGATGCGGTCGATCAGCTCCAGCTTGAAGGGTTCGTGGCGGCCCCGGTAATACTCCACCGCCTTTTCACGTGGCCAGACTTCGGTCTTCACCGGATCGCGCGCGTTGATGATCTGCTTCATCCGCGCTTCGATCTGGCCCAGGTCCTCGGGCGTGAACGGCTCTTCCCGGTCAAAATCGTAAAACCAGCCGTAATCCCGCACCGGCCCGATGGTAACCTTCACCTCCGGCCAGATTTCCTGAACCGCCCGCGCCATGATGTGCGCCAGATCGTGCCGGATAAGCTCCAGCGCCGCGGCATCGTCCTTCATCGTGTTCAGCGCGATGGTCGCGTCCGCGTGGATCGGCCACTGCATATCCCAGTGCTTGCCGTCCACCTGCGCCGAGATCGACGCCTTGGCCAGGGACGGGGCAATGCTGGCCGCCACTTCGGCAGGCGTCACACCCGCGTCATACACGCGCTTGTTTCCGTCGGGAAATGTCAGGGAAATCTGGCTCATGGGCCTGCTCCTCGTCAGTTTGGCGCCTACGAAACGCCCGGTTGCGGGTTATGTCGGCGCGCTAGATGCCCCCGCACGCGCGCCAAGTCAAGCCATGCGCGGTTCTTCGCCCGTCGGTTGCGGCCGCCCTGACGAAACGCCCGGACGATTGCTATCTTCCTGCCATGACAACCTTTCTGACCACCCCGCAAGGCCGCCACATCGCCTACCACCAGACCCCCGGCAAAGGGCCGGGAGTGGTCTTCCTCGGCGGTTTCCGATCTGACATGACCGGCTCCAAGGCCCAGGCCCTGCAAGCCTGGGCCGAGGCGACGGGCCGCGCTTTCCTGCGCTTCGACTACTCCGGCCACGGCCAGTCGCACGGCGCCTTCGTCGACGGCGCGATCACTGACTGGCGTGAGGATGCCGCCGCCGTCATCGATGTCCTGACCGAAGGCCCGCAGATCCTGGTCGGGTCCTCGATGGGCGGCTGGATTTCGCTTCTGCTCGCCCGCGACATGCCGGACCGCGTCGGTGGCTTCGTCGGCATCGCCGCTGCGCCCGACTTCACCGAGCGGATGTGGGAGGCCGAGTTCACCCTCGCCGAACGCACGACCCTGCTGGAAGAGGGTCTTTTCCTGCGCCCTTCGGACTACTCCGACGAACCCTATCCGATCACGCTGCGACTGATCGAGGACGGGCGGCAGAACCTGGTTATGAACGGCCCCCTGCACCTGCCCATGCCCGTGCGTCTGCTGCAGGGCAGCGCCGATATCGACGTGCCCCCGACCGTTGCCATCTCGCTTTTCCACCAGATCTCCAGTCCCGACCTGCGGCTGACGCTGGTGAAGGACGCCGACCACCGTTTCTCGACTCCGCCCTGTCTGGCGATGGTCACCGAAGCGGTCGAGGACGTGCTGCGCGCCCGTGAGGCGCTGCCGCTGGAGGAAAGTCCCGGCTTGAAGATTTCGAACATCCGCTGATGTGGCCTTTCCGCCGCTCATCTTCAGGCTAACGAAATCCAGGTTTGAATCCATAGGCTTGTGGAATATCCTCGGACAAGACAAAGATCACTGCTTGCAGAAACCCTGCGCAGAAGGCTCGTGATGTGAACCTACTCGTCCTTCGCAACCCGACCCCGGTCGAGCCGGTTGTCCTGATCACTGGATTCATGGCGGACGCGCGCAGCTTCATGCCGCAGCTCGCACGGCTGGGCGCTGACCGGCCGGTCATCCTTCTGAACCCTGGCCTTGGCGACAGCGTCGAGAAGATCGCCGCCGACATCTCTCCGCACTTGCCGGCGCGGTTCGCCCTCGTCGCGCATGGTCTGGGTGGAAACATCGCCATCGAGCTGATGCGCAAACGGCCCGAGGCGGTGACCCGCATCGCCCTTATCGCCACCGACCCGATCCCCGAAACCCCACAGCGCGCTGCGGCGCAAGAAGCTCTGATCGTCGCGGCAAAGACCGGTCACCTTGCCGCATGCATGGCCCAGATGCTGCCGCCGACCGCCCTGCATGACGCCCCCTGGCGGGATGAGGTGATGGCGCTGGTCATGGACATGGCGGAAACCCTGGGTCCGATCCAGTTCCAGCGTCACCTGCGCGTGCTGCAACGGCGCCCCGACCAGCAGAAGACCCTGCGCAAGGTGCATGTGCCGACGATGATCATTGCCGGAGAAAGCGACACCCTCGTCCCCCGCCGCCGGGCCGAATTCCTGGCCGCGATGATGCCGCAGGGCTGCCTTGAGATCATTGCAGAAGCGGGCCACCTGCCCCAACTCGAACAGCCCGAGGCGGTCACGAGACTGCTGCATACCTTCCTTGCGGGGCGGTTGCCGACGCTGATGCTCCGGTAGCCACCCGCGCGCAGCCTCCCGAGCGAGGAGCGACGACGTCGACGACGAGCGGCCCTGACGGGCTACTGCGCCGAGGCGAGCGCGATCTTCGCCTTGGGCTTGCCCGCCGCACGGTCGATAAAGCTCAGCACCAGCGGGCGGATGTTCAAGCGCCAGCTCTTGCCCGCGAAGATGCCGTAGTGGCCCGCGCCGGGTTCAAGGTGGTGGCCCTTCTTGTCGTCCGACAGTCCGGTCAGCAGGTTCAACGCCGCAACGCATTGGCCCGGCGCGGAAATGTCGTCATTGGCCCCCTCGACCGTCATCACCGAGACCTTGGTGATCGCACCCATGTCCACCTTGCGGCCCGCCACCACGAACTCGTTCAAGGCAATCTCGCGGTTCTTGAAGATGCGCTCGACCGTCGACAGGTAGAATTCGGCCGTCATGTCCATCACGGCCAGGTATTCGTCGTAGAATCGGTTGTGCGCGTCATGATCCGACGACTCACCGCGGGCCGCTCGCATGATCTGTTCGGAAAATGCCTTGCCGTGACGTTCAGCGTTCATGGTGATGAAGCTTTGCAGTTGCAGAAGCCCCGGATAGACCAGCCGCCCCGCACCTTTGTATTTGAAACCGACCCTCTGGATCGCCAGGTGCTCCAGTTGCCCCATCGTCACCCTGCGGCCGAAATCCGTCACCTCGGTCGCAGCGGCGTCCGGGTCGACCGGCCCGCCGATCAGGATCAGCGATTTCGGCTGCGCGTCCGGGTCCTCGGCGGCCAGATAGGCGGTTGCGGCAAGCGTCAGCGGCACCGGCTGGCACACTGCGATCACATTGGTGTCTGGCCCCATCACCTTCATGAATTCGGCCAGGTACAGCGTATAGTCCTCGACATCGAACTTGCCCGCGCTGACCGGAATGTCGCGCGCATTGTGCCAATCCGTCACGAAAACGTCGGCATCGGGCAGCAAGGATGCAACCGTGGACCGCAGGAGCGTCGCATAGTGACCCGACATCGGCGCGACCAGCAGCACCTTCCGCGCCATCGGCGACCGGCGGCGCACATAGAACTGCACCAGGTTGCCGAAGGGCTTTTCGACAATATTCGTCACATCGACCAGGTGGTCCTGTCCGTCCGGCCCCACGATCGACCGGATGCCCCAGTCGGGCTTGGCGATCATGCGGCTGAAGGTCCGTTCCGTGACCTCGCCCCAGGCCGCCATCATCGGCAGCATCGGGTTCATCGACATCGCAAACGCCGGGTAGCTGGCAAATGCCCTGGCCGAGGCGCCCAACCACTCATTCGTGTTGCGGGCGCTTTCCATCAGGTCATAGGTGAACATATACTTCATTACATCTCCTTGCCCCGGGCGGGCGGATGTCGCATGGCGGGGCAGGGTTCGCACCGTTATGCTGCACAGCGGCGACGATAAGGGGGAATGGTTAGCATGACAACAGAAGACAGCACCCCCGAGACCAAAGCAGCACTCGCGCGGACCGAACGTCTCAACGCTAACCTTGCAAAGGTTGAGGAACTGTCAAAGCGCCTGACCGCGGCCATGACCCATCGCCGTCAGGTCGACCCCTCGCTGCACGGACCCGCGCCCGACGTCTACATGAAGGCTGCCGCCGCCTACTTCGCCGAGATGGTCTCGAATCCCGCCAAGGTGGTCGAGCATCAGGTGAACTACTGGGGCAAGACGCTGAAGCATTATGTCGAGGCACAACAGACTCTTGCGAAGGGCGAGTTCAAGGCCCCCCCCGATCCGAACCCCAGGGACCGCCGCTTCCAGAACCCGTTGTGGGAGACGCATCCCTTCTTCAATTACCTCAAGCAGCAGTACCAGATGAACTCCGAGGCGATCAGCAACGCCGTCGGCGACATGGAGACGCTGACCCCCGAGGATCGACGCCGGGTCGAGTATTTCACCAAACAGATTGTCGACATGTTCTCACCGACCAATTTCCTGGGCACCAACCCCGAGGCGCTGGAAAAGGCCGTTGAAACTGACGGCGAATCCCTCGTCCAGGGCCTGGAAAATCTGGTCCGCGACATCGAGTCGAACCAGGGCGATCTCTTGGTGACGCTGGCCGACAAGGAGGCGTTCCACGTCGGCCAGAACATCGCCACCACCCCCGGAGAGGTCGTCTACCGCAACCGGATGCTTGAGCTGATCCAGTACACGCCCACCACGGAAAAGGTCCACAAGACCCCGCTTCTGATCTTCCCGCCGTGGATCAACAAGTTCTACGTCATGGACCTCAAGCCCGCGAATTCGCTGATCAAGTGGATCGTGGACCAGGGTTTCACCCTTTTCGTCGTCTCCTGGGTCAACCCCGACGCCTCATACGCCGGGACCGCGATGGACGACTACATCCGCGATGGCTACCTGAGGGCGATGGCCGAGGTGCGCCGCATCACCGGCGAGAAGCAGATCAACGCCGTCGGTTACTGCATCGCGGGCACCACCCTGGGGCTGACCCTTGCGCACCTGCAGAAAGCGGGCGACGAGACGGTGAAGACCGCCACCTTCTTCACCACCCTCACTGACTTCTCCGATCCCGGTGAGGTCGGCGTCTTCCTCAACGACGATTTCGTCGACGGTATCGAACGCCAGACCGAACGCGACGGCATCCTGTCGAAGCTCTTCATGAGCAAGACCTTCAGTTTCCTGCGCTCGAACGACCTGATCTACACCCCCGCCATCAAGTCCTACATGCTGGGCGAGGCACCGCCCGCTTTCGACCTGCTTTACTGGAACGGCGACGGCACCAACCTTCCCGCCAGGATGGCCGTCGAATACTTGCGCGGCCTCTGTCAGGGCGACGGTTTCGCCAAGGGTCAGTTCCAGGTGTTCGGCAAACCCGTCCACCTTTCCGACCTCAAGCTTCCAGTCTGCGCCGTCGCCTGTGAGACCGATCACATCGCGCACTGGCGCGGCAGCTTCAACGGCATCAAGCAGATGGGATCGAAGGACAAGACCTTCCTTCTCTCCCAATCCGGCCACATCGCCGGGATCATCAATCCGCCCGCCAAGGACAAGTACGGCCACTACACCAACGACGCCCCCGTCGCGGGCGACCCCGAGGCCTGGCTCAAGTCCGCGACCTTCAACAAGGGCAGCTGGTGGCCGCGCTGGGGTGCCTGGCTCGCAAGCCACTCCGGCCCGATGATTCCCGCCCGCTTGCCCGCCGATTCGCTGGCCCCTGCACCCGGCACCTACGTCGTGGCGCAGCCGCAGCTCTGACATTTCACCGGCTTTCCGCAGGGTTAACCGGCGCAACCCGGGGTTTTGCTGCATTGCAGAAAAAGACTTGAAATGCTGCACCGCAGCACGTATATGTCTGTCATCAGGAAACGGGCCGATCCTTACCCCCCTCGCTGGCCCCATGGAGATTGAAATGACCAAGACCCCCGATTTCGCCAAGACCATGCAGGACATGATGGCTTCGTTCCCGGTTGACGCTTCGGCGTTCCAGAACGCGTTCAAGACCCAGGCCGCCTTCGCCGAGAAGTTCTCGAAAGTCGCGATCGAAGCCGCTGAAAAGTCGACCGAGATCTCGGCCAAGTGGACCAAGGACGCGCTGGCCAAGGTTGGCGACATCGCCAAGGCCAAAGCCGAGCCGACCGACTACACCAAGTCGATGACCGATTTCGCTTCGGCCGCTGCCGAAATGGCTGCCGAGAACCTGGCCGCCTTCGCCGAAGTCGCCAAGAAAGTGCAGATGGAAACGGTCGAGCTGATGCTGGCTGCTGGCAAGGACATGTCGGAAGACGCGACCGCCGCCGTCAAGAAGGCCACCAACGAAGTGACCAACGTCGCCAAGAAAGCCGCTGCAGCTGCGAAGTAATTCGTAACGAGTTCGGCGTCCACAGGGACGCTGTTAAGGCCCGGGGGAAACCCCGGGCCTTGTTATTTGTCGCTCCCTGCCCCTATCCTGACGCTCGGCAGGACGGGAAAGCGCCATGACCAACCCCCTGACAATCTGGACCTACGACTGGGTCCCGCCACCCCCGCGCGGCCACGTCCGCGACATCCGCCTCCGCTGGGCCTGCGAAGAAGCGGGCCTTCCCTACCAGATCCGCGCCGTCAGGTTCGAGGATCGAGGCGAACCCGATCACCTCTCCCGCCAGCCCTTCGCCCAGGTCCCCGCGCTGCACGACGGTGAAGTCACGCTGTTCGAAAGCGGCGCCTGCCTTCTGCATCTTGCCGAAAAATCCGAAACCCTCATGCCAAAGGCCCCGAAGGCCCGCGCCGAAACGCTGGAATGGATGATCGCCGGGTTGAACTCGATGGAAATGGTCACGGTCCCGTGGTGGTTCATCGGCCTGTCCAGGCCCGCCGACAACCCGCTGGAAGGCTGGCTCCAGTCCCGCCTCTCGCGCCTTGAAGCCGTCCTCGCGCGGCGCGACTACCTCGCTGCCGACCGCTTCACCGTGGCCGACCTCCTTATGGCCGACATCCTGCGCGTCCCTTCGCTGCGCGCCGCCCTTGGCCCCTACCCGGCCCTCACCGCCTACACCGACCGCATCCTCACCCGCCCCGCCTTCCTGAAGGCCCGGCAGGATCAGCTGGACCACTTCGCCGCCGCCGATGCCGCGCGCGCAAACTGACCCGCAGCGAAAGCTTTCTTTTTGCCGCACGCTCCCCTAAGCTTCTCTGCAAGCGCGAAAGTCCCTGGGGGAGGGGAAGCACATGGCCGACACCGACAAGCCGCTTCTGATCAAGCGTTATGCAAGCCGCCGTCTCTACAACACCGAGACGTCGGATTACGTCACCCTCGAGGACATCGCCGGCTTCATTCGCGCGGGCCGCGAGGTGCAGATCGTCGATCTCAAGACCGGCGATGACCTCACGCGCCAGTATCTCCTCCAGATCGTCGCCGAACATGAATCCAAAGGTGAAAGCGTTCTGCCCGTCGGCGTCCTGACCGACCTCGTCCGCAGCTACGCGACCGGGATGCAGGCGGTCATGCCGCAGTTCCTCGCCTCCTCGTTCGAGATGCTGCGCGACAGCCAGGCCAAGATGGTGGAAAATCTGACCGCCATTCCGAACCCCCTTGCCGCCGTGCCGGGATTCGAGGCGCTGCGCAAACAGCAGGAAGCCTTCCTGAAGACGATGATGGTCGGGATGCCCGGCTGGTCCGGCTCCGGCCCGGCCAAGGACGAGGAAGCGCCTGCCTCCTCCGACGACATCGCCGAGATCAAGAAGCAACTGGCCGAGTTGCAGAAGAAACTCTCCAAGCTCTGACCGATGGCCGAAGCCGAAGGCCGCGTCACGCTCTGGGGGATCGAGGTCTTCGTCGCCGCCGCCGAAGAAGGCTCGCTTTCGGCGGCCGCCCGTCGGCTTGGCGTCAGTCCTTCTGCCGTCAGCCAGCAGCTCTCCGCGCTTGAAACCGCCCTCGGCACCATCCTGCTCGACCGCGCCAGCCGCCCGGTGCAGGTGACGCCCGCCGGTGCCATGTTCCGCCGCCACGCCCAGACCATCCTCAACGCCGCCTCCGAAGCCCGCGCCGAACTGGCGATGGCCGACCTCTCCGGCCTGACCACCCTTCGCCTGGGTGTGATCGAGGATTTCGACAGCGACGTGACCCCGCGGCTGCTCTCTGCGCTCGCGAAGGACCTGAAAGGCTGCCGCTTCCTCTTGGAAACCGGCGCCAGCCACCGCCTGATGGACCAGCTTGAGGCCCGCGCCCTGGACATCGTCATCGCCGCCGACAGCAGCAGCATCGAAGCCGTGACCGAAGATTGGCGCGAGGTTCACCCGATCCTCTCCGAACCCTTCGTGGCCGTCGCCCCGCCCGGCGCCCGGATCGAGGAGCTGCCCCTCATCCTTTACACCGCCCGGCACCTGATGGGCCGTCAGATCGCCGCGCATCTCGCGCGCCACGGGTTGAAACCCGCGCATCGCTTCGAACTCGACAGCTACGCCGCGATCCTCGCGATGGTCGCGGGCGGCGAAGGCTGGACCATCCTCACACCCCTCGCGCTGCACCAGGCCCGCGCCTTCCGCGCCTCGGTCGAGGTCCGCCCCCTGCCCTTCGCGGCACTCTCGCGGACCCTCTCGCTCTCGGCCCGCGCCGGCATCCTGCAGGACGTCCCGACCCAGATCGCCGCGCGCCTGAAGCCGCTGATCGCGGAAGTCGTCATCGCCCCCGCCCTGAAGTCGACCCCCTGGCTCGCCCCCGATCTGCGCGTCCTCTGACCCGCCAGCCTGCGCTTTTCATCTTTGCCCAAATATCCCCGCCGGAGGCATCCACCGCCGCGCCCAGGGGCCTCACCAGACGTCCCGCGCCACCGCAAGGCCAGACGTCCCCTCTCCCCCTAGGGGGAGAGGGCCCGGGTGAGGGGGAACCCCGGCCAAACCTTGACGATCCTTAACGGAAAACGCCAATGCCTTGATTTCATGAAGGTCCGCCGTCTTGTCCACGGTGGACAGATCAGCCGCGAACCTCTTGCGCAGCATCGACGATGGCCGCCGCGATATAGTCCAGCTCCGCTTCCGTCAGCCGCACCGGCAGCCGCACATCGCAGGCCCGCATCAGCATCGCCCGGGTCTGCGGCAGGTCCGGCACCTCGCCCAGGAACTGCCAGTTCCAGAAGGCCCGCGCATTGCCCTCGCTCAATCCGAAGACCTGGACCGACACGCCCCGGGCTTTCGCGGCCGCCTGGAACTCCGTCGCCTGCCGATCTGTCCAGCCCCCCACGAGGTTGAACTGGATCGAATCCGGGGCCCGCTCCTCAGGCCCCAAAGCCTCCGGCACCGCCAGATGCGCCGACAGGTTCAGCGACCCCGCCACCCGGTCATGCCCCGCCCGGCCCTTCGCAACCCGCTCGGCAACCAAAGGCAACTGCGGCCGGATCACCGCCGCTGACAGGTTTTGCATCCTCAGGTTGTAGAGCGGCAGCTTGTTCTGCCAGTGCGCGCAGGAATTCGTCAGGCCCGGATGCTTCTTCCAGTTGGTCTCGTAGGCCCCCGACATGATGATCGCCCGCGCGGCGATCTCGGGGTCGTCGGTGATCATGATCCCGCCTTCGCCCGCGTTCACCAGCTTGTAGGACTGAAAACTGAAACAGCCGACACGCCCGATCGTCCCGATGTTCCGCCCGCCCCACACCGTGCCCAGGCTGTGCGCCGCATCCTCGATCACCGGCACGCCCGCCGCGTCACACAGCGCCATGATCGCATCCATGTCAGAGGTATGCCCCCGCATGTGACTGATCATCACCGCATCCGCCCCCGGCAGCTTTGCCGCGAAGTCCGCCATGTCGACCCGGTAGTTCTCGCCCACTTCGACCAGCATCGGCTCGCAGTCGGCATGCACCACCGAAGACGGCACTGCGGCGAAGGTAAAGGCCGGGATCAGCACCTTGGCACCCTTTGGCAGGTCAAGCGCCTTCAGGGACAGGAACAGCGCCGCCGAACAGGACGACACCGCCAATGCATACCGCGCACCAAGCAGTTCTGCGAACTCGGCTTCCAGCAAGGCGACCGGAGCGTCGGACGGGGCGGTGTAGCGAAAGAGATCACCCGACTGCAGCAGCCTGTCGATCTCAGCCCGGGCCGCATCGGGGATCGGCTCAGAGTCGTAGACATTGGGGGCAAGGGTCTGACCGTCGGGGGCCATTCGTGCACCTTTTCTAAATCTTGCGTTAAGAAAAGGTGTAAACTGCTGAATGATCACACGCCAGTGACAAAATCTGCGCTTCGCGCCTTTCCGCCTAGATTTTCACACTGGCGCGGGCCGCAACCATATGTGTAGCGGTTTCCAGCTCGTGCCAGGCGGTGCGGGCCATCGACCGGAAGACCATGATCTCGAAGGCGTAGTCACCCGTCCGCAGGATCACCGTATTCATGTGGTTCACCTGCGTCCGCAGTGCAGAGCCGACCGGGCAGGCGGTCAGCCGCAGGTCCATTGGCACCAGCCGTGCCAGGACATCGACTGCAGCCGGACCCGACACTTCCAGCACGGCCCAGCCGTCCGACTGGTCCGTAACTGCCGCACCCTCCAACTCCGGGGCGTCCACGCCAATCAGAAAGGCCTGCTCACGCCCGGTCCAGACGATCCGCGCACCCTTCTTTTCGGCAAAGCGGTTCGGCTCCGGCATCGCAAGGCCTATGGTTTTCAACCCCTTCGCCACCGTCTTCGCCGCGCCGGGCAGGACTGCGATCGAGGTAATCGGTCCAGCCTCGACCTCAGCAAGCGTCACGCCCCCAAGAGCAAGGCTTCGCCCCTCAAGGGCCGATTTCGCGATAAGTTCAGGCACGCAGCTTCTCCCCGTCCGGGTCGTGGAACACGGGGTCGCAGACCTCGCAGAGGACGTCCAGCCCGCGCAGATGATCGACCAGCCGGATCTTCTCGCCATGCCGCGCGCGGCCATCCTTCAGAAAGCCCAGTCCCAGCCAGGCCCCCACCGTCGGCGACCAACAGATGCTTGTCACATAGCCCTGATCGGTCTCGCGGTGCACTTCGGTCCCCGGCACGAACAGATGCGCCCCGGCACTGATCGGCGCGCTGGCCTTCAGGCCGACCAGTTGCTCGCGTTCTGGGCCCCACATCCCCGGCCGCGTCGCCGCCGCCTTGCCGATGCAGTCCTTCTTCGCGCTGACCATCTTCTCCATCCCGATGTCATGCGCCGTGACGCGCCCATGAATCTCGGCATGGGTGATGAAGCCCTTCTCGATCCGCAACACGTTCAGCGCCTCCATCCCGTAGGGCCCGCCGCCCATCGTCTCGGCTCGCGCAACCAGATCGCGGAACAAGGCCTCTCCATAGCGGGTGGGCACGGCAAGCTCATAGCCTTCCTCGCCCGAGAAACTGATACGGAACAGCCGACCATCGACCCCGCCGATCCGCACCGGTGCCACCCCCATGAAAGGCAGGTCCACCGGCACTTCCAAGAACGAATTCACCAATGCCCGCGCCTTTGGCCCCGCGACGGCAAACTGCGCCCAGCTTTCGGTCACGCTGATGAACCGCACCTGCCAATCCGCGCAGAACGCCTGATGCACAAAGTCCAGATGCCGCATCACCAGACCCGCCGCTGCGGTGGTGGTGGTCATCAGGTAATGCCCCTCGCCCAACCGGGCCGAGGTGCCATCATCCAGCACCAGCCCATCCTCGCGCAGCATCAACCCATAGCGGACCCGGCCCACCGGCAATGTGCTGAACGTGTTGGTATAGACAAAGTCCAGGAACCGCCCCGCGTCCTTGCCCTGAATGTCGATCTTGCCCAGGGTCGAGACATCGGCCACGCCGACCGTCTCGCGCACCATGGTCACTTCCCGGTCGCAAGCCTCGCGCCAGGTCGCCTCACCCGGCTTCGGGAAATAGCTTGGCCGATACCACAGCCCCGCCTCGATCATCGGCGCGCCCCGGTCGCGGCTGGCCTGGTCGCTGGTCAGGAACCGCTGCGGCGCGAACCCCTCGGCCCTGCCCCCCGCCCCCATCGCGGCAATCGACACCGGGACATAGGGCGGTCGGAACGTGGTCACCCCGGTCTCCGCAATCCCCCGCCCCGTCGCTTCCGCCAGCACCGCCAGCGCCGCAACGTTCGAGCTCTTGCCCTGATCGGGCGCCATCCCTTGCGTCGTGTAACGCTTCATATGCTCGACCGACCGGAAACCCTCCTGCGCGGCCAACTTCACGTCCTTGGTGGTCACGTCATTGGCAAAGTCCAGCCAGGCCCGGCCCTTCCCCTCGACCGCCCACAGCGCCTTCAGCGTATAAGGCATGTCCTCGGCCTCGGGCAGCAGGACCGACACCTTCCGGCCCAAAGCTTCCACGGCGCGCAAAGCCGCCGCATGACCCGTCGCCAGCGCCCCATGCGTCGACATCGACCCATTCGCCGCGCCCACGGCCACCAGCCCCGGCACCGCCCCCTCCATCGGGACAAAGGCCGCCAGTTCCTCGCTCCAGCGTGGACGCCCGTTCATGTGGCAGGTCAGGTGGATCGTCGGGTTCCAGCCCCCCGACATCGCCAGACAGTCGGTCTCGATCTCGATGGTCTCGCTGCCTTTCCGCACCTGGATGCCCGCAAGCCCCAGGCGACCCCGGCTGCCAACAACCTCGGCCCCCACATGCACCGGGCAATCCTCGACCGCGCTGGCATCGGGCCGCGGATCGATGATCGCCGCCACCTGGATGCCTGAGGCCATCAGGTCCCGCGCAACGCCCCGCGCCTGATCGGTATTGGCGAAAAGCGTCACGCGCTTGCCCGGCACCACGCCATAGCGGTTGAGGTATGTCCGCACCGCCGAGGCCATCATGATCCCCGGCCGGTCGTTGTTCTCGAAGGCCACCGGCCGCTCCAAGGCACCGCTTGCCAGCACGGCATGCTTCGCCACGATCCGCCAGAAACACTCACGCGGCAGGTTCGGTCGGGCGGGCTTGTGCAGCCCCACCCGCTCCAGCGCGCCATAGGTGCCGCTGTCGTAGGCCCCGGTCACCGTGGTCCGCGCCATGATCCGCACGTTCGGCAGCGCCTGCAACTCGGCCAGCACCTGTGCCACCCAGTCGCCCGCAGGCACGCCACCAATGGTTCCGCCGTCCGAGAGCAACCGTCCGCCCAGCGCATGACTCTCCTCGCACAGGATCACGTCCGCGCCCGACCGCCCCGCCGTCAACGCGGCCATCAGACCCGCAGGGCCGGACCCGATCACCAGCACGTCGCAGAAGGCAAAGGCCTTCTCGTAAGTGCCCTCGTCATGCTTGCCGGACAAGCTCCCCAAGCCCGCGGCACGGCGGATGATCGGCTCGTAAAGCCCCTCCCAGAAGGCGCGCGGCCACATGAAGGTCTTGTAGTAGAACCCCGCCGACAGGAACGGCGACAGGTAATCGTTCACCGCCAGAAGGTCGAAGCGCAGCGAGCCAAGGCGGTTCTGGCTCCGGCAGTCCAGCCCCTCGAACACCTCCTGCATCGTCGCCCGCACGTTCGGCGTCTGGTTCGACGGCCCCACCACCTCCACCAGCGCGTTCGGCTCCTCCGACCCCGCGGTCAGCACCCCCCTGGGTCGGTGATACTTGAACGACCGCCCGACCAGCCGCACGTCATTGGCCAAGAGGGCCGAGGCCAAGGTGTCGCCTTTGTAGCCGGCATAATCCTTCCCGTCGAAACGGAAGCGCACCGGCTTCGTCCGGTCGACCAGACCCTTGCCGTCGATCCTCATGCCTTGCGCTCCGCTACCAGTTCGACGCCGGAAATCTCATGCGTCACTGTGTTCCGCGTGACGACCAGCCACTGGGCACAGCCCGCCTCGTGATACCAAAGGTCCTTTGTCACCCCCGCCGGATTGTCCCGCAGATGCAGGTAGTTGTCCCAGTCGGCCAAGGGCGCACCCTCCGGGGGCCGATGCAGATAATCCTCCGCCCCGTAGTAGTAGAACTCCCGCCGGTCCCGGTCACCGCAAAGGGGGCATGTCAGGCGCATGGAAAGACCCCCGATTTCATCTGTCCGAAAATATCCCCGCCGGAGGCATCCGCATTATCCGCAAGGCGCAGGTGCAAGGTCATCACGCGCTCCCTCAGTGCAGGTTATGCTGCGACCCGGTGCCTTCTTCGTCCAGAAGATGCCCCGTCGCAAAGCGGTCCAGCCGGAACTTGGCGGCGACCTCGTGCGGCTCGCCGGTCGCCATCAGATGTGCCATGCACCAGCCTGAGGCAGGCACCGCCTTGAACCCCCCATAGTTCCAGCCGCAGTCGATGAACAATCCCTCGACATGCGTCTTGTCGATCACCGGAGACCCATCCGGCGACATGTCCATGATCCCGCCCCAGCTTCTCAGCACCTTTGCGCGGCCGATCATCGGCATCAGGGTCATCCCCGCTTCCATAACATGCTCTACCATCGGCAGGTTCCCGCGGGAGGCATAGGAGGCGTAGAAATCCAGATCCCCCCCGAACACCAACCCGCCCTTGTCGGACTGGCTGATATAGAAGTGCCCCATGCCGAAGCTGATCACATGGTTGATCACCGGCTTCAGCCCCTCGGTGACAAACGCCTGCAAAACATGCGATTCAATCGGCAACCGCATCCCCGCCATCGCCGCGACCTGAGATGACCGTCCCGCCACCACGATCCCGACCTTCTTCGCCCGGATCGCCCCGCGCGTGGTCTGCACGCCCCGGACCACACCGCCCTCGATGTCGATCCCGGTGACCTCGCAGTTCTGGATCAGGTCCACCCCGCGCCGGTCCGCCCCCCGCGCATAGCCCCAGGCCACCGCGTCGTGCCGCGCACTCCCCCCGCGCGGATGCAACAGCCCGCCATAGATCGGGAACCGCGTGTTGTCGAAATCCAAGTAAGGCAGATGCTCCCGCACCCCGTCGCGGTCCAGAAGGATCGCGTCGTCGCCCTGATTGATCATCGCATTACCGCGCCGCACGAAAGCATCGCGCTGCCCGTCCGAATGGAACAGGTTGATCAGCCCGCGCTGCGAATGCATCACGTTGTAGTTCAGGTCGGACTCCAGCCCCTCCCACAGCTTCAGGCTGTGGCTGTAGAATTCCGAGTTCCCCGGCAGGAAATAGTTGGCCCGCACGATGGTGGTGTTCCGCCCGATGTTGCCGGACCCCAGATAGCCCTTTTCCAGCACCGCGACATTGGTGATCCCGTGGTTCTTCGCCAGATAATACGCCGTCGCCAGCCCGTGCCCGCCGCCGCCGATGATGATGACGTCGTACTCTGACTTCGGCGAGGGATTGCGCCAGGCGGGCGTCCAGCCCTTGTTCCCGAACAAACCTTCGGCGATGACCTTCAGGCCGGAATAACGCATCGGCAAACTCCCCAGACCGGGCCATAAGACCGGGTCAGGGCCGCATATTCAAGACCGCACAAGGAATTCCTGCGCCCGCCGCGACAAACTGCGTCGCAAACGGATGCTGCGCTACTGGACCATGCGGAAGTAGTCGAGCGACAGGTTGCCCTCCATGCCCGATCCGCAAAGGCCCATCTCCATGTTCGACGTGCCCGACACCGTGTCGCCCGAGATGATCGAGGTGCCCCGCACTCCATCGCCATTGGCCGCGAACGAGATTTCCCGCAGCGCGATCAGTTGCCCGCCGTGGATCGAGACACCAGATGCGAAGTTCATGCCGCCCAGACTGATCAGCTGTGCCCCCCCGCCGGCGGCGCAGTTGTCGATCGCGCCGATCCGCGTGTCCGAGGACCCGGAGATCGAGCTTGCACCCCTGTGCAGCGTCGCAATCAGCCCGTTCTCCAACGCGCCGCCCGATCCAAAGCTGATCTGGCAGTTGGTGATCATCACCACATTGGTCAGCGCCTGGCGGATCTGCAGCTGCGTGCTGGTGCTTGAGCAGAAGACGTAATTGACCGCATTGGGCCGCAGCGCCAGGGCATCGTTGCGATCAAGCAGGTTCCGCCCGGCCTGGACCGAGTCGGAACTGGCGGCCGACGGCGACGGCTGTCCATTGACGATGGTGATATTCCGCGGCGGGGCGGTCAGATAGCCCAGTTGCCCATCGCGCGTCGCCAGCTGGATGTAGTTCCACATGGCTGCGATACCGCTGGAATACGGTGACGACGGAACCTCGCGCAGGGCGTTGATCAGGCGGATCTGCATGGCACCATAGCGCAGGGCCTGGGTCAGGCCCTCATTGGACCGGACACCCGAGGGCGGCATATCCAGCCGCGTCGAATCCGGCATGGAGACCACCGTGCCTTCTTCGAAATAGTTGTTGTTGTTGATCGACACGATGTCGTTCGAGTGGATGCAGAAGCCATCGACATAACTGTTGTTGCTTTGGATATCGACCATCTCTTCGGCAACGAAGCCTTCGCGCAGGCAGTCCGGCACATAGGTTTCAAACACCGACGCGGTGCGGACGTCGAACGAGTCGAATCCGGCGAACTTCAGCAGGTAGGTCGTCACCTCGTTCTCGCCGGCCGCGTCCCGGTGGGTCCAGACCCGGACCGCCGTGCGGGACGTCTCGTCCGGCGTGAAGGTGCGGTTGGCCCGGTTCCAGACGCCGAACTCGATGTCCTGGGTCGACAGCACCTCGCCAAAGACACCCGGCGGCATGTTGGTCCGGCCCAGGGCCAGGGCGGCGGTCTTGGCGTCCTCCGGGGTGGCGTTCAGCGTGTAATTGCGCACGTACAGCGCTGAATGGGCCGTGGCATCAGCCGTCAGCTGCAAGTGGGTGCGTTGACTGATCGCGTTCGACACATCAACCGCCAGGCCGCCAACCGCCAGGAAGACGATCATGAAGATCAGGCCACCGCCCGTCATTCCCCCGTCTTCCGAGGCGGCAAACGATCTGGCTGCACGAAAACGCGACATGTCAGAACTCCACTCTATGTTCGGCGGCGACCACCATCGTCATATCGATCATCAGCCCGAGGAACCCGATCTGGGCGATCTCGGCGGTTTCCATCGTGGCGCGGGTCCGCACCACGCGGTTCGTTTCGGTCGTGGTGATGGTCGCACTTGGCGACAGCCCCTGCAGCCGGGTCAGCGCATAGGCCTGCGCCTTGGTGATCCGCTCGGCCGGAGTGCCGGTAAACTGCCCCACCGAATAGAGCCGGTTGGTATCCTGCAGGACGCGGATCGCATGGGTGCGGCTCATGAACAGCATGCTCGAGTCGACGATCAGCAGCAGAATCGCCAGGACAATGGGCAGCCAGAGCACGAACTCGATCGTCGAACTTCCGCCCTCTTGCCGCAAAAATGCCTTAAGTTTCCTTGCAATGCCATTCGTCGGAACTGTCATGGCGCCCACCCCGATCAATGATCACGTCGCTGGAAAATCCAACACAACCAAGGCTGTGAATATCTGACGCAACATTAACCGAAGTTAAACGGGCGCTAAGATCGGGACTACTTTGCGGCAAATCTATGGCACGCCGCGAGTGAGTTGGACTGGCTGCAATCCCTGATTGCGCGAGGCCAGTGATGTGGCGGATTTATGTGCGACATCCCGATCGCCGAGGCCCTCTAGACGTCGCGACACAGCCTGTCTCCCTCCGAATCGGGCCACCCGCGCGCACGCGACCGGGCGGGAGATCGTTACCTCCCAATCCGTCCCGCGCCGTGCTCGTGGACGATTTACAACCCCTTCGACCGATAGGTTTTCGCCACCCGGTCGATGGACACGATGTAGGCCGCCACCCGCAGGTCCTCGACGTCCTGACGGCTGTGCCAGACCGCGCGCATTGCCTGGTAGGCCGTGCGCATCGTGTCATCCAGGCCCGACCGCACCAGCGCCAGTTCGTCCGAGCCGGTCAGGAAGCGTTCCTTGAAGTCCTGGGCAAGCGACCAGCCCAGGCCTTCGTCCGAACTCAGCCGCTCCAGCTCCTCGACCAGAAGCCGGGACCGCGCCTCTTCGGCCCGGCGCTGCATCCGGCCAAAGCGGATGTGGGACAGGTTCTTGACCCATTCGAAATAGGAAACGGTCACCCCGCCCGCATTGGCATACATGTCGGGGATGATCACGCAGCCCTTGCGGCGCAGGATCTCGTCGGCGCCGAAGGTGATGGGGCCATTGGCGGCCTCGATGATTAGCGGCGCCTTGATCCGGTCGGCATTGGACAGGTTGATCACCCCCTCCATCGCCGCAGGGATCAGCAGGTCGCACGGCTCTTCCAGCACGGCCGAGCCATCCGCCACGTGGGTCGCGTTCGGATAGCCCGCCAGCAGCCCGCCGTGCCGGTTCATCCACTGCCGGACATCCTCGATGTCCAGGCCGTTCGCGTCCAGCAATGCCCCGTCCCGTTCGATCACCGCGATGACCTTGCAGCCGTCCTCCTCGCTCAGAAACTTGGCGGCGTGGTAGCCGACGTTGCCAAGGCCCTGGACGATCACCCGCTTGCCGTCGAGACCGCCCGTCAAGCCTGCCTTGCCGATGTCCTCCGGGTGCCGGAAGAACTCGCGTAGCGCGTATTGCACGCCGCGCCCCGTCGCCTCGACCCGGCCCTGGATGCCCCCCGCATGCGGAGGTTTGCCGGTCACGCAGGCCTTGGCATTGATGTCCGTGGTGTTCATCCGCGCATATTGGTCGGCGATCCACGCCATCTCGCGCTCGCCCGTTCCCATGTCCGGGGCGGGGACGTTCTGGGCCGGATGGATCAGGTCGCGCTTGATCAGTTCATAGGCGAAGCGGCGGGTGATCTGTTCCAGCTCATGCTCGTCCCATTGCCGCGGATCGATGCACAATCCGCCCTTCGATCCGCCGAACGGCGTTTCCACCAAAGCGCATTTGTAGGTCATCAGCGCCGCCAGCGCCTCGACTTCGTCCTGGTTGACCGACAGCGCAAAGCGGATACCGCCCTTCACGGGTTCCATGTGTTCGGAATGAACCGACCGATAGCCGGTGAAAGTCTCGATCTTGCCGCGCAGGCGGACACCGAAGCGGACCGTGTAGGTCGAATTGCAGACGCGGATCTTCTGTTCCAGACCTGGGCTCAGGTCCATCAGTTTCGCGGCGCGGTTGAACATCAAATCAACGGATTCGCGAAAGCTCGGCTCTCCGGAAACGGCCATACTGTCCCTCCCTGAACAGGCGGCACCGTGGGCCTGGCGCCGAGGCGGACCGTACGATCCGACCCGGCACTTGGGAACCCCGAAAGCGCGGCGAGTGGGCCTGTGGGACGGGCCCGGACAACGACGGCGGGGACCGCGGGGCCGCGAATCATTTTCCGGCCACTTTCCTTGACGAAGATTGAACGCGCTGGAAAATTTTCGCGTTTGCAGAAAAACCCGCCGGATTCCCCCGGATTGTTTCCAGATTGTGGCAGCACACGCGGGCATCATCAGGAAATGCCACACTTCTGCCTGATCCTATGCCTAAATCTTTGATCGATGCCCGGCAATTTCGGCTGGGGCGCTGCTGCAATGGATAGTGACATGTTGACAAAACCTGCCAAGCGACCGGTTTCCCCGCTCGTCGTCCGCAAGTTCTCGGATTTCCGATCCGAGGAAGAAGGCGGTGTCACCATATTCGTCGTCATGCTGTTCGTTATGATGATCCTGTTCGGTGGCATTGCCGTGGACGTGATGCGCTACGAATGGCGCCGTGTCACCCTGCAGGAAACGATGGACCGTGCGATGCTTGCGGCGGCGAACCTTGTGATCCCGCCGAACCAGACGCCCCAGAGCGTGGCACAAAGCTGGTTCGATGTCGCGGGTCTTGGCGACGAGCTGACCGTCGACTACTCCGCTCCCACGATCACCGGCGAAGCCACCAGCAGCTCGCGCCGGGTCGTCGGGACCGCCAGGGTGCGGTCCTACAACCACTTCATGCACCTGATGGACTACCCCTATTTCGAGGGGCCGGTCGCCTCGGGCGCCCAGCAGGGCGTGTCCAAGATCGAAGTCATCCTGGTGCTCGACATCACGGGTTCGATGGGCGAATCCTCGGGCACGACCACCAAGATCGCGGCGCTGCGCACGGCTGCGACGAACTTCGTCAACATCCTGAAGTTCAGCCGCGACGCCGGGGGCAACTACACGATCCCGAAGGATCCGAACAACCTGATCTCGATCGGGATGGTGCCCTATTCGTCGAACGTGAACATGCCCGCCACGCTGCGTGACCAGTTCACCTACTCCAACATCGCCAACTGGTGGCAGCAGCCTCCGGGCGTTCCGAACATCAACTGCTTCGAATTCCCGGTCAGTTCCTGGACGCAGACCGCAATGTCGCGCACGACGGCCTACCCGTTGGCCGCAGTTGCCGACACATACCGCCCGGGAACGATACCCAACCCGACGGTGCAGACGTCCACGACGGGCGGACGGGTCGTGCTCAGCTTCCGCAGCCCCACCGCCACTGGCACGGGGACAACCGGATCAGTCCCGAACATGGCCGGCAACGACGTGATCTGCAACCACGGCGACAATCCCAGCACGGCCGCAAACGAAACCACCGGCAACATGGTGTTGCTGCCCACGACGGTTCCCAGCACGGTCACCAGCCAGATCGCGCTTCTGCAGCCGCGCGGCCGGACCTCGATCGCGGTCGGCATGCGCTGGGGCACGCTGCTCATGGACGAAACCGCCCGCCCGATCTACGACGCGCTGCGCAGCGGCGTCCCCGGCATGGAGGGGCGCCCGGTCGCCAACAATGACGCAGAGACCCGCAAGATCATCGTGCTGATGACGGACGGTGACCACGTCGCCAGCGACCACATCCGCGATGCCTACAAGACCGGCCTATCGCCGATCTGGCGCGGAGCCGACGGTAACTTCGCGATCCGCTTCACGGCCGGCGGACCTGCACTGACCGGCGGTACCCGGCCCTACATGCCGACGGCGACCAACACTTGCTCTGGCTGGCCGATCGCGACCAACCGCGAATACTTCATCCCCCATCGCAAGGCCAATGCGGTCGCGCAACGCGTCGGCACCCAGGCCGAGGGTGCGGGCACCGGCCAGTCCATCACGGGCGCCTGCGATCCGCTGGCCTGGCAGGCGACCCCGGCCTGGACCGGAAGCGGCACCGTGCGACAGCTTGACTGGTCGGAAGTCTGGCGCTTTGTCCGCGTCGACTGGGTGGTCCAGCAGCTCTACATGCGCTCGGGCGTCAGCGGCACCAGCAGCTACACCACGGTCCGCAACACCTTCGTCGCCCCCTACCTGACCGACGACGCCTATATGGACAATCTGCTTAACCAGAACTGCACCGCCGCAAAGACCGCCGGGTTCGAAGTGTTCGGCATCATCCTGGGCGACGCGGTCGTCGAAGCTCCGGTGCAAAACTGCGCCTCGCCGGGGACTGGCTACTACTACAAGGTGACCAGCGGCGACGCGCTGAACGCCGCCTTCGAGCAGATCGCTGTCCTTGTCTCACCGCTGAAGTTGACCCAATGACCCGGATCCGCAACTTCCTTCAGGACGAAACCGGGACGGGGCCGATCGAGTTCGTCTTCGTCTTCCCGATCATCTTCCTGGTCTTCACCGCCTCGTTCGAAAGCAGCATGTTCATGGCGCGCTACGTCATGTTCGACCGCGCCGTGGACGAAGTTGTGCGCCAGATCCGCCTGGGCAACTATCGGAACTTCTCGCACCAGGACCTGAAGCAGAGGATCTGTTCGGAAGGGATGATGGTCAATTCGATCGCGACCTGCATGCAAGACATGAAGATCTGGATGCAGCCGGTCAACACCGGGACCTTCGCCATGACCGCGCCACCCCGGAACTGCGTCGACCGCAGCCAGCCGATCAACCTGAACAACCCGCCGGCGAACGAATTCGCCTACGGGACCGACAACGACATCATGCTTCTGCGCATCTGCCTGAAGGAACAGCCGATGTTCCCGACCACTGCCATCTCTCTGAACATGGCAAGCGAGCCGGACGGCACCTATGCGCTGATCGTGACCTCGACATTCGTGAACGAGCCGGGATGACCGCCATGCGCAAGTACACTCGCCGTTTCAACGACTTCCTGCGCAACGAAGATGGCCTGATCCTCGCCGAAGGCCTGGTCATGATGCCGCTCATCATCTGGGCGCTGGTGGCGATGTTCATCTACTGGGACGTGTTCCGCACGATCAACGTCACCCAGAAGGCCGCCTACTCGATTGCCGACCTTCTGTCGCGGCAGCGCGATACCGTGCCCACGACCTTCGCCAACGGGCTGCAGAATGTGGCGAACTTCCTGACCCCCGGCGGCCACCCGGTCAAATTGCGGATCACCAGCTTCGAATGTATCTCGCCGATGCTGCCCGCGCAGCCCGGTGTGACGCAGCCCTGCGACGGCACCCGTGGCTCCTACCGGCTTCTCTTCTCCTTCTCGCCCGGCGCCCAGGTCCAACCGCTGACCGAGGCCAATATCCAGGCCTGGAAGACCACCCGGGTTCCGGTCCTGAACAATGGCGAAAGCGTCTTCGTCGTCGAGACTTCGGTCGAGTTCAAGACCCAGATGAAGACCGTCCTGGCGGGCTTCCTCGTCGGCGTCGACGACGGCACCTATGGCGAGTTCGTGGTGACCCGCCCGCGCCACCGCCGTCTTTGCCTGCAAGGCACGAACACCTGCACCTGACGCTTAATGGACGCTGTCCAGCCACGGCTTCCCCCCGGACGATTCAGGGGGTAGCCTGTGCCCGTCATGCCGGGGTTTCCATGCGTCTTATCCTCCTCCTCCTCCTCCTGTCGACCAGCATACCGGGCTGCGCACCCTTCCCCGAGATCGACGCGATGGGCCCGGACACCGGCCCGCCGCCGCAGTTGCTGCCGATCGACGACCTCCTTGCTCAGGCCGGGCCGCAGACCGAAGATCCCGGTCCCGCCGTCCTGGCCCGCGCGGCCGGGCTTCGGGCGCGGGCCTCGGCCATTACGGCTGCCCCAACCGCACCTTGACGGCGTTGCACCTCTCCCGGCTTCCAGCTAACAGACGTCAGCCGCAAACTGCCAAAGGTTCTCCGATGTCCGCCGCCCCCCTGCGTCTTGGTCTTGCCGGTCTCGGAACCGTCGGCATCGGTGTCGTCAAGATCGTGCAGGCCCATGCCGATCTGATTGCCGCCCGCGCCGGTCGCCCGGTGACCATCACCGCCGTCTCGGCCCGTGACCCGCAGAAGAACCGCGACGCCGATCTTTCCGGCTATGCCTGGGAAACCGACCCAGTCGCACTGGCCTCGCGGCAGGATATCGATGTCTTCGTCGAGGTGATGGGCGGCCACGAAGGCCCGGCGAAGGACGCCACAGAAGCCGCCATCGCCGCCGGAAAACACGTCGTCACCGCCAACAAGGCGCTTCTCGCCCACCACGGCCAGGCCCTTGCCGAGGCCGCCGAGGCCGCGAACCTTGCCCTCCGTTTCGAGGCCGCCGTCGCAGGTGGCATCCCCGTCATCAAGGCCCTGACCGAGGGACTTGCCGGAAACCGCATCAAGCGGGTCATGGGCGTCATGAACGGGTCCTGCAACTACATCCTCACCCGGATGCAGGCCGAAAACCTGCCCTACGAGACCGTGTTCGAGGAAGCCCGCCAGCTTGGCTATCTGGAAGCCGACCCGAACCTTGACGTGGGCGGCATCGACGCGGGCCACAAGCTGTCGCTCCTTGCCTCCATCGCCTTCGGCACCCGCGTCGCCTTCGACGCCGTGGAACTGGAAGGCATCGGCAACGTGTCCATCGACGACATCCGCCTGGCCGAGGATATGGGTTACCGCATCAAGCTTCTTGGTGTCGCCCAGATGACCGGGCGCGGGCTTGAACAGCGCATGACCCCTTGCCTTGTCCCCGCCGACAGCCCGCTTGGCCAGTTGCAGGGCGGCACCAACATGGTCGTCCTTGAAGGGGACTCGGTCGGCCAGATCGTCCTGCGTGGCCCCGGCGCGGGCATGGGTCCCACCGCCTCCGCCGTCATGGCCGACGTGATCGACATCGCCCGCGGCTTCCGCCTGCCGACCTTTGGCCAGCCCGCGAGCCAGCTCGCCGCGGCCCAACCCGCCAAGTCGGCGACGCCGGCGCCCTACTACCTGCGCATGACGCTTCTCGACAAACCCGGTGCGCTTGCCAAGATCGCCACCTGCCTGGGCGATTCCGGTGTTTCCATCGACCAGATGCGCCAATACGGCCACCAGGGCGCCAACGCCCCGGTCCTCATCGTCACCCACAAGGCCGCCCCCGACGACGTCGCCCACGCCATGACCCGCTTCGCCGCGACTGGCGTTCTTGTCGGCAACCCCGTGGCGATCCGTATCGAGGAAGTCTGATCGCTTGACAGGCTGACCCGTCGCGTCAACCCTTCCACAGCCATTGTCGGAGGCCAGGATGCGCAAGCTCGCCACTCTAGCCGCACTCACCTGCACCCTTGCCGCGTTTGCGGCGCGCGCCGAGATGCTGGCCGGGGCCGACGACCCTGACTTTCGCGCGGCCCTCGATCTTGCGCTGAATACCGGCGAGCCCGAGGCTGTGGCCCGCCTCAAGGCACTCGCCGAAACCGGGAACCCTGCCGCGCTGGTCGCCCTGCCCTTTGCGCTGCAATGGATTCCGCCCTCCGGCTCGCTCGCGGAAAAGAACGCCCAACGCAAGCTTGGCGGGATCTGGGTGCAGGACGCCGCCGCAGAGGCGCATGCGGCAACGGCCCTCTGGGCCAATGGACAGAACACCGACGCGCCCGACGACCTCTTGCGCCGCGCCGCCGGGCTGTCCGCCCTGGGCGAGCCAGAGAAGGCCGCGCTGCTCCTCGCCTCCTGGGTCAACCAGACCGGCGCGGTGGGAGCCCTGCCCGAAGCCCTTTTCTCGCCCGACACCCCGGCCTGGCTTGGCGCGCTGGCGCTGACCTTCCGTCTCGGCCTGTCCGAGCCGTCCACTGCCGACCACGACCTGCTCGCCGCGCTTCTGGCCAAGGAGTCTCCCGCCGCCTGGATGGCCCTCAACCACCTGGTCGAACGGCTGCATCGTGATCCTGCAAGCCTTGGCGATCCCCTCGGCAAGGCGGGAATCTCGCCCGAAACCGCCGCGACCCGCCTGAAAGAGGCGCAAGCCATGATCGCGGTCTCGCCCTCGTCCTGGCGCGAACTGCCCGTCACCGCAGAAGAAGCCCTGTTGGCCCGCACGGCTCTGGCCGGACGTGGCGAGTTCGCCCCGGTCGAGGGGCTATGCCGCGTCCATTGCCCCGACAGCAGCGCCACCTGCGAAACCGCCGTCCTTACCTACCCCGGCCTTATCTTCGGCCATTTCGAATCGACCCAGCCCTTTCGTTCTGTCCTGCCAGCCGACGACTTCTATGCCTCGGCACGCGGGCTGGCCGCGCTGATCCCCCTTCGCCGCGACCCTGCCGCCGCCGCCGACCGCGCCACCGCGGACTCCCTCGACGCCTGCTACGCGGCCGTTCTCGCCCGCCGCGACACGCTTGGCTTCGGCCCCTGACCCCGCCGTTAGCGCCACCACGCTTGCCGCGCCGCCAACCCCCCGCTACACGGGGAAAAATCGCGCGATGCCCCGGGGGACCCATGTCAGAAAAATCGCAATTCCAGGACCGGCTCCTGTCCCTTGGCCTTGGCCGCGTTTCCGAGGCTGCCGCCCTCGCCTCGGCCCGCCTGATCGGCCGCGGGGATGAAAAGGCCGCCGACCAGGCCGCCGTCAACGCCATGCGCGACCAACTCAACCTTCTGGACATCAAGGGCGTCGTCGTCATCGGCGAGGGCGAACGCGACGAGGCCCCGATGCTGTATATCGGCGAGGAAGTCGGCACCGGCAACGGACCCGAGGTCGACATCGCCCTCGACCCGCTGGAAGGGACGACCCTTACCGCCAAGGACATGCCGAACGCCCTGACCGTCATCGCGATGGCCCCGCGCGGCACGCTTTTGCACGCCCCCGACGTCTACATGGACAAGCTGGCCATCGGCCCCGGCCACAAGCCCGGCACCGTCACCTTGTCGATGACCCCCTCCGAACGCGTCTCGGCGCTGGCCGCCGCCAAGGGCTGCTCGACCGAAGACATCACCGTCTGCATCCTCGACCGCCCAAGGCATGAAGACCTGATCGCCGAGGTCCGCTCCACCGGCGCCGCGATCCGGCTGATCACCGACGGCGACGTGGCCGGCGTCATGCACTGCGCCGAGCCGGAAATCACCGGCATCGACATGTACATGGGCTCCGGCGGCGCACCCGAAGGCGTGCTGGCCGCCGCCGCGCTGAAATGCATGGGCGGCCAGTTCTACGGCAAGCTTCTGTTCCGCAACGACGACGAACGCGCCCGCGCCCGCAAGGCCGGCATCACCAACTTCGACCGCGTCTACACCCGCGACGACCTCGTGCGCGCCGACGTGATCTTTGCGGCCACCGGCGTCACCTCTGGCTCCCTCCTCGCCGGAATCAAGCGCGATCCGGGCTGGGTCACGCTGGAGACGATCCTGATGCGCTCCAAATCCGGCTCGATCCGCCGCATGACCTACAAGACCCCGGTAAAGTAGGTCGGGCTTCAGCCCGACTCACCTGACCGCGCCTGCAGCACAACCCAGGTTGCCGCGTCAGGCTTCCCTCGGTAACGTTGCGGGACCTTGCAGCAGGACCCGCAGCATGATGCAGACCCGCGGCGTGACCGGTCTTCTGGCCACCAACATCTTCCTGTCGGGCGCTGCTTTCGCCGCCATGACACCCTATCGCGCCATCGTGGGCGTCGATTCGCTTGGCCTGTCGAACGCGGCCTTCGGCACCGTCATGGCGCTGACCGCAGTCGGCAGCGCCTGTGCTTCGGTGGCACTTGGCTGGCTTTCCGACAAGGTCGCCGACCGCCGCATCCTGATCTTTCTCTGCGCGGCGATGGGGGTCGTCGCCTTCGGCCTGATCTGGGCGATCCAGACGCCCTTCGTCTTCGTCCTGGCGTTCTGCCTGCTGGTCCCCTTCGGTAACGCGCTCTTTTCACAAAGCTTTTCCTACTCGCGGGCCTTCTACAACCGCACCCACCCCGAGAGGGCCGAGTTCATCCTGTCAATCCTGCGCAGCATGTTCACGCTGGCCTGGATCGTCGTGCCGCCCCTGGCCGGGCTGATCGCCGCGCGCTGGTCGGCCTATTCGGTCTTTGCCTTCTCGGCCCTGGCCCATGTCGGATGTACCCTGGTGATCGGCCTTCTCTGGCTGCAACCGAATGCGAAGATCGGGGTTGCGACCACCGACCCGGACACGCCAGCGGCTCCGCCACCCCGCATCCGCATCGCGGCCCCTTACAGGTTCGGGATCGTGGGCGTCACCTGCGCCATGGCCGCCGTGCAGCTGAACATGGTGCTTCTGCCGCTTGTCATCCTGCGCGATCTGAACGGCACCTTGGCGCAAGTCGGCATCAACGCCTCGATCGCGGCAGCCATCGAGGTCCCGGCGATGATCGGCTGGGGCTACCTTGCGATGCGGGTGCGCAAGGACCTGATCCTTGCCGCCGCAAGCGTCATTTTCGCGGTCTACTTCGGGTTGATGCTCTTTGTCGCCAGCTTCCTGCAGGTCGTCCTGCTGCAAGCCTTTGCGGCCATCGCCATCGCGGCGCTTCTCAGCATCAACATCAGCTACCTGCAAGAGGCGATCCCCTCCCGCGTCGGCCTGTCGACCTCGCTGGTCGATCTGTCGCGGGTGGTCTCGGTCTGGGTCGCGGCGGCGGTGTTTTCCTTGAACTCCGGGGCGACCTACACACCGTTCATGGCGGTGGCGGCACTCCTCAGCCTTGGCGGGGCCGGACTGATGCTGCTGGCCGGGCGAAGCCGCCGCCGGGACGAGCCGAGTTGACCAAGTCGCCACATCCACCATTCGCGTCCCCTCCCCCTCAAAGGGAAAGGGACGACTAGGGGGTCACCCGGCCAAACATCTTGCCAGAAAGTTAACGCCCGCACCCAACCCCTTGATTCCAAACGCCTCGAAAACCTGTCCACCGTGGACACCCCACAGCCCCCTTGCCACGCCGCCGCCTTTCCGGCACCCCTGTCCGCATGACCGCCTTCCTCAACGTCGCCTCCTCCCTCACCGGCCGCCGTTGGGTCGGCCCCGACCCCGCCCAGGACCGGCTGGCCGAGGGCATGGCCCAACAGACCCGCCTCCCCCTCGCCCTCTGCCGTATCCTCGCCGCGCGCGGGGTCACCCCCGAGGACGCCCCCGCCTTCCTCGCCCCCTCGCTGCGCGACCTGATGCCCGACCCCCTCACCCTGAAGGACATGGCCCCCGCCGCCGACCGCCTCCTCCACGCCGTGCGCGGGCGGGAACGGATCGCCATCTTCGCCGACTACGATGTCGACGGCGGGTCCTCTGCGGCGCTGCTCCTCGTCTGGCTCCGCCACTTCGGGCTGCAGGCGACCCTCTACATCCCCGACCGGATCGACGAAGGCTACGGCCCCAACATCCCCGCGATGACCCAGCTTGCCGAGGCCCACGACCTGATCCTCTGCGTCGACTGCGGCACCCTGTCCCACGACCCCATCGCCGCCGCCAAAGGGGCCGACGTGGTGATCCTCGACCACCACCTCGCGCTCGAGACCCTGCCGCAGGCGCTGGCGATCGTGAACCCGAACCGGCAGGACGAGGACGGCGCCCTCGCCCATCTCTGCGCCGCCGGAGTGGTCTTCCTTCTCCTCGTCGAAGCCAACCGCCGCCTGAAATCCCAAGGCGCGCAGGCCCCCGACCTGATGGCGCTTCTCGACCTCGTGGCCCTTGCCACCGTCGCCGATGTCGCCCCGCTGACCGGCCTCAACCGGGCCTTCGTCCGCCAGGGCCTGAAGATCATGGCCCGCCGCGACCGCCCCGGTCTGCGGGCCCTGGCCGATGTCGCCCGCATGGATCAGGCCCCCACCCCCTACGCCCTCGGCTTCCTTCTTGGCCCCCGGGTCAATGCGGGTGGCCGCATCGGCCAGGCCGACCTTGGTGCACGGTTGCTGGCCACCGATGACGAGATGGAAGCCTCCCGCATCGCGGCCCGCCTTGATCAGCTCAACACCGAACGCCGCGAGATCACCGAACGGGTGCGCGAGGAAGCCCTCGCCCAGGCCGAATCCCGCGGGCTTGACGGGCCGCTGGTCTGGGCCGCGGCCGAAGGCTGGCATCCCGGCGTCGTCGGTATCGTCGCGGCCCGCCTGAAAGAGGCCGCGAACCGGCCCGCAGTCGTGATCGGCTTCGACGGTGACGCGGGCAAAGGCTCGGCCCGGTCGATCCCAGGAGTCGACCTTGGCGCCGCGATCCAGCGCATCGCGGCGGAAGGGCTGATCCAGAAGGGCGGCGGGCACAAGATGGCCGCAGGACTGTCGCTCAGCCGGGCGCAACTGGAACCCGCAATGGTTCGCCTGGGCGATCTCCTTGCCCGCCAGGGTGCTGGCACAACGGGGCCGCGCGACCTGCGGATCGACAGCCTTCTGGCCACCTCGGCCGCGACAGTGCCGCTTCTCGAAGAGATCGAAAACGCCGGTCCCTTTGGCCAGGCCGCACCCGCGCCCCGCTTCGCCTTTGCGAACGCGGCCGTCACCTGCCGTCGGATCGGCGAGAGCCACCTGAAGCTCTCGGTTACCGACGGGTCCGGCCCGGCGCTGGATGCCATCGCTTTCGGTGCCTTCGACGGCCCTCTCGGAGCCACTCTGGAGGGCGCGGGGCACAAGCGCTTCCATCTGGCGGGAAAACTGGAGCTGAACCACTGGAACGGCCGTACCCGGGTGCAGCTTCGTCTCGACGACGCCGCCCCGGCCTAGGGCGCATTTTTCCTCTTGCGGAACCCCCGCGCAGATTCTACACACCGCCCCACCGACAGTGTGGCCCGTTCGTCTATCGGTTAGGACACCTGGTTTTCAACCAGGTAAGAGGGGTTCGACTCCCCTACGGGCTGCCACTTCACCAATATGTCAGACGATGCACCGCCGTCCCTTTGAAGGCGTGCTTGATTGTTGCCGCACACTCAATAGATTGGCCAAAATTCCAAGAACAGGTGCCTGATGTTAAGCTTTCTGTCCCGTTTCTCTGCCACTGCCTTGCTGATTGCCCTACCCTTCGCCTCGCATGCGGCAAGTTGCAGCGACACGGGTGGGCAGTATGAGGCCTGGAAGTCTGAAATGGCCGCCGAAGCCAAGGCCGAAGGCGTCGGCAAGCGCGGCATCGATGCCCTGATGGCGACGTCTTACTCCAAGGCGACCATCGGTGCCGACCGCAACCAGAAAAGCTTCAAGTACAGCCTTGAGAAGTTCCTGAATGTCCGGGGCGCCGACACCATCGTCAAGCAGGGCCGCAGCCGCAAGGCGAAGAACCCGGGCTTCTACGCCAGCCTGGAAGCCGCCTATGGCGTGCCCGCCGGCGTCCTGATCGCCATTCACGGGATGGAGACCGGCTTCGGTGGCTTCATGGGCGACACCAACGTCGTCGCGGCCATTGCCACGCTGACCTATGACTGTCGCCGGTCGGACTTCTTCCGCCCGCACCTGATCGGGGCCTTGAAGATGGTCGACAAGGGCATGATCTCGCCCAACACCGTCGGAGCCAAGCATGGCGAGCTGGGCCACACCCAGTTCCTGCCCGGCAACGCCTATACTTACGGCGTGGATGGTAACGGTGACGGCATTGTCGACCTTTACAACCAGGCCGACGCGCTGGCGACCACCGCCAATTTCCTGAACCGCAAGGGCTGGAAACCGGGCAAGGGCTACCAGGAAGGCGAGCCGAACTTCGCGGTGATCAAGCAATGGAACGCCGCCAAGGTCTATCAGCAGGCCATTGCGATCATGGGCGCCAAGATCGACGGCTGACCCCTTGCACCGTGCCGCGCGCCCTTGTAGGACGCGCCACAGTGGCCCGTTCGTCTATCGGTTAGGACACCTGGTTTTCAACCAGGTAAGAGGGGTTCGACTCCCCTACGGGCTGCCACTTCCCGTCATCGACCCATCGCAGCTTCGTGGTTCCTGGCCCATTTGAGAAGCAGATGGTCCGCCATCAGGCCCATGAAGGCGACAGCCAGGCCCAGGACCAGCCCCTTTCCGACATCGGTCGAGGACAGCGCACGCTGCATCTCCTGGCCCAGGTCCTGCGTGCCGATGAAGGCCGCGATGATCACCATGAACAGCGCGAACATGATCGACTGGTTCGCTCCGACGACAAGCGTCGGCACGGCCAGCGGCAACTTCACGTGGCGCAGAAGCTGTCCGGCGCTTGCCCCCGACATCTGCGCCGATTCCACGATCTCGGGCGGGATGCTGCGCAGCCCCTCGATCGTGTAGCGAACGATAGGCACGGTGGCAAAGACCATGACGGCAGCGATCACAGCCACGTCGTTCACGCCGAACAACATGATCACCGGGATCAGGTAGATGAAGCTGGGGAAGGTCTGGGCGGTGTCGCAGACCAGCAGGAACCGCCGCGCGCGCGTCTCGTTCGCGGCGCCAAGCAGTCCCAGCGGCACGCCGATCATCAGCGCCAGCGCGACCGCGACGAAGACGGTGTAGGCCGTGATCATCGCCCGGTCCCACCAGCCCGACAGCGCGATGGGCAGTGCGAAGGCCAGGCAGACCAGGGCCGAGCGCCAGCCGCCGATCCGCCAGCCGACCCCCACCAGCGCCAGCAGGACGGCCGTGGTCGGCAGCCACAGGAAGGCGTTGCGCAAGGGGATCAGGACCCAGGTGATCAGGAACCAGCGCAGCCAGTCCGTCACCGGGTCGATCAGGTCGATGAACCCGCCGACGACGGCATCGACCGGACCCGCCATGCTCAGCGCCTGCTTGCGCTCCACCTCCGCGAAATAGGGGTGTGACCAGGCCGCGACGAAGCCCAGGGCCACCAGGCCAAGCCAGACCGCCAGCACCCGGTGACGGCGCAACCAGGACCCCTCGACATGCTCGGGCTGTTTCAGCGCCCAGGCTTTTGACAGCCGGTCCAGCACGATGGCCAGAAGGACGATGGTAACGCCGATCTCGACCGACAGGCCGATCTTCAGCCCTTGCAGCAGCTGCAGCAGCTTCTGCCCCAGTCCCGGCATCCCGATGAAGCTGGCCAGAACAACCATCGCCAGGCTTTGCATGATGACCTGGTTGACGCCGATCAGGATCTCGGTTCGCGCCGCGGGCAGGCGGACGCGGGTCATGAGTTGCAGGCGCGTCGTCCCGCTCATCTTGCCGCTTTCGATGATCTCGGGCGACACGGCGCGCAGACCTAGCAGCGACATGCGGATCATCGGCGGGACCGAAAAGATGATCGTGACAATGGCGCCTGCCTTGGGGCCGACGCCAATGAAGACCACGACGGGGATCATGTAGGCGAAATGCGGCAAAGACTGCGCGATGTTCAGGATCGGGTTCAGGATCCGCTCGGCCATGCGATAGCGCCAGGCGAGGACTCCCATCAAGAGGCCGAAGATGACCGAGAACGGCACGGCGACAACGATCACCGACAGCGTCTCCATCGCCCATTTCCATTGGCCCATGACGGCGATCCAGACGAAGGTCCCCCCCGCCAGGACACCAAGGCGCAGGCCGCCCAGGGCATAACCCGCCATCCCGGCGGTGGCGGCGATCACCACCCAGGGGATAGGGCCGACATGGGGCCAGCGCGACTTGCCGTAAAGCAGGTTCGCAGTCACATCCAGGCAGAACTCCACCACGTCCGAGAAGGCGCGAGTGAAGGTCATCAGGCCAAGGTCATCGCGGGCAAAGTCGAAGCCGGCGTTGATCCAGTCGGCGAAGGGCAGGACCAGCGCGCCGGGCAGGCGGACCAGGCCCGCCGGCAGGACCCCCCGGAAGACGACCAGCACCAGAGCGGCCAGCAGGATCGCCTGCGCGATGCGCTTCTGGTCCAGACGGAAGGGCGGTTGCGGAAGGGTCGTCGCCATCATGCCGCCGGCCCCAGAAGAAGGTCCAGCGCAGCCTTCCGGTCCAGAAGTCCGGCGATCCGGCCTTTGTGCGACAGCGGGATCAGCGCCCGGCTGTCGCTGACAATGCGGCGGGCAAGCGCATGCAGGGTCTCGTCGGCGGGCAGCGGCTCGCCCTCGATGGCGCGACCCTCGACCGGCTGGGCCAGCGCGCCCGCATGGACAACGCGGGTGCGGTCGATGGCCTCGGTGAACTTGGCGACATAGGGCGTCGCAGGGGCCATGACGATGTTTTCCGGCGTGTCGATCTGCTCGACGGCGCCGTCCTTCATGATCGCGATGCGGTCAGCAAGGCGGAGGGCCTCGTCAAAGTCATGGGTGATGAAGACAATCGTCTTGGCCAGCATCCCCTTCAGCCGCAGGAATTCGTCCTGCATCTCGCGCCGGATCAGCGGATCCAGGGCACTGAAGGGCTCATCCAGAAACCAGATGTCCGGCTCGACCGCCAGCGACCGCGCGATGCCGACCCGCTGCTGCTGGCCGCCCGACAGCTCACGCGGGAAGTAACCTTCGCGGCCCTTCAGGCCCACCAGCGTCAGCATGTCCCGCGCCCGAGCGATCCGTGAGGCCCGGTCCTGCCCCCGCATCTCCAGCGGAAAGGCCACGTTCTCCAGCGCGGTGCGGTGCGGCAGCAGGCCGAAGCTCTGGAACACCATGCCCATCTTCTTGCGGCGCAGCTCGATCAGCTCGGTCTCGGTCAGCTTGCCGATATCCCGCCCCTCGACCTCTACCGAGCCTGAGGTGACGTCCAGAAGCCGCGCAAGACAGCGCACCAGCGTCGACTTGCCCGACCCCGACAGCCCCATCACCACCAGCATCTCGCCGCGCCGGATCTCCAGCGATACGTCGCGCACGGCGGCGATATGGTTGGTCGCGCGCAACTCGTCCAGCGTCGTCGAGGGCGTCAGGACCAACCGTTCCGGTCGGTCGCCGAAGACCTTCCAGACGTTCTTGCAGGAAATTACCACGTCGCTTGCGGTCATAGGCTTGCCCCAAGAGAAAAGCGCCACCCGGGGGGAATGGTCCCGGGTGGCAAGGTGGGTCACCCGAAGGTGACGCCGGAGATCATTCGGTCCAGGACGTCCAGACCGCCTCGTTCGCTTCCAGCCAGGCGGTCGCAGCGTCCTCGGGCTCCATCCCGTCGATGTCGACCAGCTTGGCCATCTCGGCAATCTGGGCGTTGGTGAAGTTCACTTTCTGCAGAGCGGCGTAGGCACCCGGCCACTTGTCCTTCATTCCATCCCAGGCGGCGATCTTCAGATAGCCATTGGCCGGGTTGCCACAGTCGTAGACCTTGTCGGGGATCGGGCCGACGGCCGGGTCCTTGTCGCAGCCCTCGACCCATTCCGGGAAGTTGACGAACTCGCCCGGCCAGACCGCTTCGGCGAAGTTGGGGGTCCAGTTGAACAGGACGATCGGGGTCTTGTCCTTTTCGGCTGCCGCGATCTCGGCCCACAGCGCCGCTGCCGACCCTGCATTGACCACGACGAAGTTCATCCCCAACGCATCGACCTTTTCCTGGTCATGCTTCAACCAGTCGACCGGCCCGCCCAGGAAGCGACCCTTCTCTCCGGTTTCCGGCGTTGCGAACAGCGCCGCACATTCATTCAGCGCCTGCCAGTCGGGCAGGCCGGGGCAGGCCTCCTTGGTCCACATCGGATACCACCAGTCCTCGCGCGTCACCGCGTTGTGGGTGGTGACGTCGTGGATCCCGCCCTTTTCGACCGCAGCCCGGAACGAGGCGCCGAAGGCCCCTTCCCAGACTTCAAGCTCCAGGGTGGCATCGCCCAAGCGCACCGCCTCGTACACCGCCTGGCTGTCGGTCGAGACATACTCGACGGAATTCCCCATCCCTTCGAAGATCTGGCCCACGACATTCGACATCACGATCTGGCTCGACCAGTTGTGGATCGGAATGACGATCGGGTCTGACGAATCCTCGGCCAGGACCGGCGAGGCCAGGGCAAGGGTCGCCGCGCCAAGAAGCAGTCTGGTCAATCTCTGCATGTTTTTCGATCCCTGTTCAGGTCGCGCCCCAACCGGCGCCGACATTTCCCGGAAAGTCGCACGCTTTCCTGAGAGGCAAGGTTATGCACCGTATGTGAACACGTCAGACCCTAGCGATGAACAGGCTGGAGAATGTTGTTACAAAATGTTAACAAGCTCTGGCCGTGCCTCAGGACTCCGTCCGAATGAACGCTGCTGCCCATATCGTCGTGATCGAGGATGACCCGGTGACCCGCACCGCGCTTGGGGGGTATCTGGAAACCTTTGGCTACCGGATTACCGCTTGCGCCGGGGCCGAGGCGGCCGAGAAGGTGCTTGCCCAGGAAAACCCCGACCTTCTGATCGTCGACATCAACCTCTCCGGCAAGGACGGGCTTGAGATTACCCGCGAACAGCGGGCACGGTCGGAAATCGGCATCATCCTTCTGTCGGGCCGCACCGACGACGTGGACCGGATCGTCGGGCTGGAACTTGGCGCCGACGACTATGTCTGCAAGCCGTTCAACCGGCGCGAGCTCTTGGCTCGGGTCAAGAATCTCCTTCGCCGGACGGCGGCGATGCGGCAGCTGACGCGCCGGGTTGTGCATTTCGCGGGGTTCACATTCGATACCGCTGCCCGCCATGTCAGTGGCGAGGACGGGGCAGGCGTCCAGCTGACCCGGGCCGAGTTTGAACTGCTGCGCACCTTCGTCCTCAATCCCGGCATCGTGCTGTCGCGCGACCGGCTGTTGGCCAGCATCACCCACCGGCACGGCGACACCGGATCGCGGACGGTGGATGTGATGGTCAAGCGGCTGCGGGCCAAGTTCGGCGACGATCCGAAGCAGCCGCGCATCTTCGGCACCTCGCATGGCGAGGGCTATGTCTTCACTGCGCCGCTGTCCTGACACCTGCCAGATCGTCCAGCGCCTGAAGTGACCGGGCAAGCTGGCGTTCTGCAGCCGTTGCCGCCGCCAGCAGCGGCCCCACGGCCTCGAGTCCCGGCGCGGCATCGCGGCGCGACATTTCGGCCAGCACCGCGCCCAGTTCCGGCAGCGCAAAATTTCCCACGGCGCCCTTCAGCTGATGCGCTCGCCGCTCGATGTCGGCGACGGCCCCTTGGCGCAGCGCCTCGGCCAGCGCCTCCACCTCGGGCCGCAGCCGGTCCAGCATCAGCCGCAGAAGATCGCGCGTGGCGATCGGTCCCAGATCGGCCAGCGTCTCCTGCGCCGCCGGGGCGACGCCTGCGCCGCACAGCCGCTCCAGCGCGGCGGACAGCGCCTCGGGTGTCAGGGGCTTGGCCACGACCTCGTCCATCCCGGCGGCCCGGCAATCCTCCATGTCGCGCGGCTGGGCATGTGCCGAGACCCCGATCACCGGCAGCCGGTCCAGTCCTGCCAGGCCGCGCAGCCGCCGCGTCGCCTCGATGCCGGAAATGCCCGGCAGGTTCACGTCCATCAGCACCGCATCAAAGCCACCCTCCGCCAGCATCTCCAGCGCGGCTTCGCCGGTCGCGGCGATTTCTGGACGGTGACCCAGCGCCTGCAGAAAACCCAGCGCGACCTCCTGGTTGACCGGGTGATCCTCGACCACCAGCACGCGGAGCGGCGGCAGGGATGGTGCCAGGGCCATCCGCAGTGCCGACCGGGTTGCACCCCGCGCAAAGGGCACGTGCAGAGTGAAGGTCGCGCCCTGCCCGCGCTGGCTGGCGACGGTCAGGACACCGCCCATCAGCGCGGCCAACCGGCGCGAGATCGTCAGCCCAAGCCCGGTGCCGCCATAGGTCCGAACGGTCTGCGGGTCTTCCTGCTGGAAGGCGTCAAAGATCCGCTCCAGCGCGTCCGGCGCGATCCCCCGCCCCGTATCGCTGACCGTGAAGCGCAGGCGCAAAGGGTCGGTGTCGGACGGACCGGCCAGCGCCACCGCGATGCGCACTTCCCCCGCGTCGGTGAACTTCACCGCGTTCGACACCAGGTTGAACAGGATCTGCCGCAGTTTGCCCATGTCTCCCCGAAGCGGCGGCAGGACGGTCTGCGGCAACTCTGTCTCCAGCCGTAGCCCTTTCTCCTCGGCCATCGGTGCCATCAGAAGCACGATGTCCCCCAAGGCCTCGGCCAGGTCGAAGTCCACCGTCTCGGCCGCGGTCTGGCCCTGCTCCAGCTTGGAATAGTCGAGGATGCTGTTGAGAAGCCCCATCAACCCCTTGCCCGACGCCAGTGCCGCCTCCAGCCGCGCCACCTGCACCCGCGTCAACCCGTCACGAGGCAGATTGCGCAGCATGCCCAGAACCCCGTTCATCGGAGTCCTGATCTCGTGGCTCATCATCGCCAGGAATTCCGACTTCGCCCGGTCCGCCGCCTCGGCCCGGTCGCGCGCCGCGTCATGCGCCGCCACCTCGCCGCGCAGCGTCTCGGTCTGCTCGTCCACCAGTTCCTGCAGTTCGCTGCGGTGGCGGCGCAGCTCCTCCAGATGCCGCTCGCGTTCCGCCGCAAGTTCGCGGTTGGCGATGGCCTGCTTGCGGAAGACCTCCACGGCGCCCTCCATCTGCGCGATCTCATCGGTGCCGGACCGGGGGATCTCGTCGCCCAGGTCCCCCTCGGCCAGCCCCGTCATCCGCACCGACAGCGCATCCAGCCGCCGGATCAGGTTGCCCCGGACATAGAACCACAGGACGCCCAGCGACAGCACCAGCGCCAGCATCGCCGAGAAGGCATACAGCCGCTGGGTCGCTAGGATCGCCTGTTCGGCCGACTGACCCGCCGTCACCGCATTGGCCTCGATCCGGTCAGCCAGCGCCGAGGCCGCCGTCTCCAGTTCCAGCGCCGCCCGACGCAGCTCGGTTTCGGTCCGGGAGATCCGCTCGGTCACGGCCAGCACCTGACTTGCGTTCTCGAAGATCGCCGCCGTCTCGGGCGGTGCGGTCGGCACAGCTCCGATCACCCGCAAAAGCACCCGGACCCGGTCTGCACGCCGGGGGTCCTGCACCGACTCCAGCCGCCGCGAGATCACCCGGACCCGCGCCGCCAGCTCGTCCCGCAGCCCCTGCAACTCGGCCTGCGACTGCACCCCGGCGACCCGGTTCAACAGCAGCCCCACCTCCGACGCATGCGAGCGCAGTTCGAACATCAGCCCCATCTGGAAAAGATCCACCTCGATCAGCTTGTCCAGCGTATCCAGCCGGATCTCGGGGTTCGCCGTGTCCGTCCCGTCCATGCCATACAGGCTGGAGATCACCGCCGAGGCCCCCATTTCGGCATTTGCGACCAGGGTGTCGGCGATTTCGGTCAGCTCCACCGCCGCCGCCAGGCCCGCTCCCAGTTGCGCATCGCGGCGGGCAATCAGGCTGATCCGTTGCCGCACCAGCCGGTCGATGGTGGTCAGCGCCTGCCGCAAGCCCGCTTCGGCCGCCAGCGCATTGGCGAGGGCGTCATCCGGCAGCCCTTCCTGCTGTAAAAGCCGCGCCCGCAGCGCATTGGCCTGGTCGAAGAGAAACGCCGCCCTCTCGGCCCGCTGCGCCTCATCCGTGACGGCTGCCAGCTCTGGCGCGACCGCGACCACCCGGCTGGTTTCCTCGGCCACGCCCCGCACTTCGGAAATTGCGGGGATCGCCTCGGTCACCACCCGTGACTGGTTTGCGGCCACATCCTTCAATTCGAACCAACCCAGCACACCCGTCGCAGCCGGAAAGCCCACGATCAGCCCGATCGCCAGCAGCAGCCGTCCGCCAAGACTCGACTTGTAGCCGAAGTTCCGCAAGGCTCGCCCCCAGGGTTTGCGGGCCCAAACTATCACCTTATCCGCAAAAGGGGAGATGCGATGCGCAAAGCCGTCACGGCGGCGATCCGGGTGGCGGGTCTGGTGGCGATCCGGGTGGCGAGTCTGGCGGCGATCCTGGTGGCAGGCCTTGCGGTCCCTGCCCCGGCCGAGGTCTGGCAGCTTGAAGCCCGCGCCGTGCCCTTCGACGACGCCAGCGCAGCCGTGCCACTTAGCTATACCCCGCTGGCCCGCGCCACCCGGCCCTGGCGCTTCTGCGTCCTCTATCCGCACCTGAAGGATGCCTACTGGCTGTCGGTCAACTACGGCATGGTCGAAGAGGCCCGCCGCCTGGGCGTCGCCTTCGACGTGTTCGAAGCCGGGGGCTACCCCAACCTCTCACGCCAGAATGACCAGCTGAAGGGCTGCGCCAGCGACGAATTCGACGCGGTGATCCTGGGCACCGTCTCCTATGCCGGGCTGACGGCCGAGGTCGAACGGATCGCCCGCCTGAAGCCCGTGATCGCCGCCGTCAACGACATCGACGACAGCGGCATCACCGCCAAGGCCAGCGTCCCCTGGACCGAGATGGGCGCCGCCGCCGGTCGCTTCATCGCCGAACGCCATCCGAAGGGCAGCCCGCCGGTCCGCATCGCGTGGTTTCCGGGGCCGCAGGGTGCGGGCTGGGTCACCTTCGTCGAGGCCGGTTTCCGCGCTGGACTGGCCGACAGTTCGGCGCAGATCGTGATGACGCGGTTTGGCGACACCGGCACCGAGGAACAGGTCCTGCTCGTCGAGGAGGTGCTCGAAGCCCTGCCCGACATCGACTACCTCGTCGGCAGCGGGCCGATGGCCGAGGCCGCAGTCCCGATCCTGCGCGCCCGCGGGCTGGAGGGGCAGATCGATGTCGTCTCGACCTATCTCAGCCACGCGGTCTATCGCGGCGTCGTGCGTGGCCGCATCCTGGCCGCCCCCACCGACTCGCCAGTCCTGCAAGGGCGGCTGTCGATCGAAATGGCGGTCCGCGCGCTGGAAGACCGGCTGTCCACCCGGCACGCAGGCCCGCCCGTCTGGATCGTGACCCCCTCGACGGCAGGCGAGGCGGTGACCCAAGGCTCGCTGGCGCCGGCAAGCTTCGTCCCGGTCTTCTCGCTGCCCCCACCTGTCTCTCAGCCCAGCCCCTGATCGGCCCTCTGTTACAGATCGCCAACGGCCATGTGACTGGCATCTGGGACCTGCATCGGCTTCATGGGGGCAATCAACTGCCCGGAGACATCATGTTGCGATCCCTAGCCGTCGTCCTGCTTCTGTCCACCGCCGCGCTGGCCGATACCCCCGATGGCGAGGCGCTGAAGGCCATGACCTGGGACCAGGTGGTTGAACAGGCGCGCGGCGGCACGGTGAACTGGTTCATGTGGGGCGGGTCCGACACGATCAACGCCTATGTCTCGGGTTACGTGGCCGACCGGCTACGCGCCGACTACGACATCACCCTGAACCGCGTGCCCATCACCGACGCCGCCGACATCGTGAACCAGGTCCTGTCCGAGAAAGAGGCCGGGGTGACCGACGCCGGATCCGTCGACCTCATCTGGATCAATGGCGAGAATTTCCGCTCGATGAAGCAGGCCGATCTCGTCTTCTGCGGCTACACCGGGCTCTTGCCCAATGACACGCTGATCAACTGGGACAACCCGGCCATTGCCAATGACTTCGGCGTCCCGGTGGACGGCTGCGAAGTCCCCTGGAACACCGTCCAGTTCGCCTTCGCCCATGACAGCGCCGTGGTCAGCGACCCGCCGCGCGACATGGCCTCGCTGCTGGCCTGGATCAAGTCCAACCCCGGTCGGTTCACCTATCCCGCGCCGCCCGATTTCACCGGCTCTGCCTTCCTGCGCCACGTCTTCATCCATGCGGCGGGCGGCCCTGACGGCCTGATCGGCCCCTTCGACCAGGCGACATTCGACGAGACCGCCACCAGGACCTGGGCGATCCTGAACGAGATCGAGCCCTTCCTCTGGCGCGAGGGGGCCACGTATCCCACGACCGTCACCCAGCTGAACGAGCTTTTCGCCAATGGCGAGATCGACTTCAGCTTCAACTATGATCCCGCCCAGTTCGGCCTTGCCGTGCAGGCCGGGACCTGGCCCGACACGACGCGGTCCTTCGGGCTGACGGATGGCACGATCGGCAACACCAACTACACGCTGATCCCGTTCAACTCACCCAACAAGGCCGCCGCTATGGTGGTGCAGAACCTGCTGCTGTCCGGCGAGGCCCAGCTGGAAAAAGCCAAGCCCGAAGTCTGGGGCGCGGCCCCGGCGATCGAGGTCTCGCGCACGCCGCCCGCGGTGCAGGAGGGTTTCGCCACCATCAAGACCCACCCCTCCGTCGTCCCCGCTGCGGAACTGGCCAAGGCCGCGCTGCCCGAATTGCAGGCCGACTGGCTGACCGCCATCGAAAAGGGCTGGGCCGCGACCGTCGGCAACTGACAGCTCCTCGTTCGCCTTCGGCTCCTCCTCGCTGAGCCGCGTGCGCAACCGGCGAGGAGCGACGAAGTCGACGACGAGCGCCATCCCGCGGCCCAACACGCGACGACGCGAGGCGCAGTCATCGACGAGCCTCCCCCGGCTTGCCCGCCGCCCCGCATTGACGCAAGCTGCCCCCGACCCGCTGCGAAAGGCCCTCGCGTGACCGACCGCACCCGCCTTGCCCTTCTTCTTGCCCCCGCACTTCTGGTGCTGGGCGGGCTTTTCCTGACCGGGCTCGGCCTTACGCTGCTGCGGTCTTTCCGCTACATGCCCGCGCTCGGCCTGACCGACCCCGACCTGTCCGCCTACGTCGCAATCCTGACGGCACCGGGCTTTCTGACCTCGCTCACCCTCTCGCTCTGGATTGCCACCACCTCGACCCTGATCGCCGCCACGTTGGCCCTCGCCACGGCCCTCCTCCTCCGCCAGACCTTCCCCGGTCGCGCGATCATCAGCTTTCTTGTCCAGCTGAACCTCACGATCCCGCACATCGTCGGAGCCATCGGCATCCTCTACCTCTTCTCGCAATCCGGCAGCTTCGCGCGCCTTGCCCATGCCGCAGGCCTGATCGCCACTCCGGCCCAGTTTCCCATCCTGACCCAGGACCCTACCGGCATCGGCATCATCCTCCTCTACGTCTGGAAGGAACTGCCCTTCATCACCCTCATCCTGCTGGCCAACATGCAAGCCCTTGGCGACGATCACGAATCCGTCGCCCGAAGCCTGGGCGCGTCCCGCTGGCAGGCGTTCCGCCATGTCCTTCTGCCCATGCTGATGCCCGGCCTCCTTGCCGCCTCGACCCTGGTCTTCGCCTTCGCCTTCGGAGCTTACGAGGTCCCGCTCATCCTTGGCGCCCACGCCCCGAAGGCGCTGCCGGTCCTGGCCTGGCAGGCCTCGACCGACACCGACCTTGCCACCCGGCCCGAGGCGATGGCGATGGCCGTGGTCATTGCGCTGATCGGCGTCGCACTTCTGGCGCTTTATGCGCGGGCGCTTGCGAAAGGCGGCAGCGGTGCGCGCTGACCTCCGCACGCTTGCGGGACTGGCGCTGGCGGGCTTTCTGGTCCTGCCACTGATACCGCTGGTCGGCTGGTCGGTCGCCCAGGGCTGGCGCTTTCCTGACCTTTTGCCCGACCGCATTTCTGCCCAGGCCTGGACCTTCGCCCTCTCGCCGCAATCGGGAGTGCTCGCCAGCTTCGCCACCACCACCCTGATCGCCGCCACGACGACCCTGCTCGCCATCCTGATCGGCCTGCCCGCTGGCCGCGCCCTGGGGATGTACCGCTTCCGCGGGCGCAGCCTTGTGCTCCTTCTTCTCCTTGCCCCCGCGCTTCTGCCCGGCATCGCCGTCGTCTTCGGCCTGCACGGCATGATGCTGCGCCTGGGCCTCGCCGGCACCATCCCCGGTGTGATCCTTGCCCATCTTGTCCCGGTCCTGCCCTACATGACCCTGGTCATGGCCGCCGTCTTCGCCCGCTTCGACCCTGCCTTCGAGGATCAGGCCCGCTCGCTTGGCGCGACCCCCTGGCAAACCTTCCGCACCGTGACCCTTCCCGCCATCCTGCCCGGCCTGATGATCGCGGCGCTGTTCGCCTTCCTCGTCTCGTGGTCGCAGTATCTTCTGACCCTTTCCATCGGCGGAGGCAGGGTGCAGACCCTGCCCCTGCTTCTCTTCAGCTTCGCCAGCGCCGGGCGCAACGACATCACCGCCGCCATCGCACTTCTGTACATCCTTCCGGGTCTTCTGATCCTGGCCGTCATCGCCCGCCGGATCACCGGTCGTGGAGCGGCCCTGACCGAAAGGCTGCACCCGTGACGCGGCTCTCCCTTCACGGCCTGCGCAAGACCTACCCCGGCACCGGGCAGGCCGCGGTCCACGGCATCGACCTCACCGTCGAAAGCGGCAGCCTGACCGCGCTTCTTGGGCCCTCCGGCTGCGGCAAGACCACCACGATGAAGCTGATCGCCGGCCTCATCGCTCCCGACGCGGGCGAGGTGAGGCTGGACGCCTCGCCCATCACCGCCCTGCCGCCCGAACGCCGCGGGGTGACGATGGTGTTTCAGGACCCGCTTCTCTTTCCCCACCAGACCATCGCGCAGAACATCGGCTTCGGCCTTCGGATGCGCGGCCTGCCCCCGGCCCGGATCGCGGAAAGCGTTGCCGCGATGCTGTCCCGGGTCCGCCTGGACGGGCTGGGCGACCGCCGCCCCGCCGCCCTGTCCGGCGGCCAGCAGCAACGCGCCGCTCTGGCCCGTGCCCTGGTCCTGCAACCCAGGGTCCTTCTCCTGGACGAGCCACTGTCCAACCTCGACCCGGGGTTGCGCGACGAGATGCGCCAGCTGATCCGCAGCCTGCAGCAGGAAACCGGGATTACCACCATCGTCGTGACCCACGACCAGGCCGAGGCTGTGGCCCTTGCCGACCAGATTGTCCTGATACTGGAGGGGCGCCTCGCCCAGCAGGGACCACCGGACGCGCTTTACCGCCGGCCGGCCGCGCTGGCCGTGGCGCGCTTCTTCGGCGGGGTGAACTTCCTGCCCGGCCGGTCCCAGGGCGGGCTGTTCCACTCTGCCGTGGGGCCGCTCACCCTGCCTCCCGGTGCGCCCGAAGGGGACCATGTCCTGACCCTTCGCCCCGAGGCGCTGCGCCTTGGCCCCGGACCCAATCCGCGCACCGCACGGATCACATCCGTTACCTTTCTTGGCACGCAGACGCGCGTCGGTCTGGCTGTCGACGGGACCGCGCTTCAGGCCCTGACCACGCCGGACCTGGCCAGTGCGCTGGTTCCGGGTGGCGAGGTGACGGTCTCGCTACCGCCCGAGGCGCTGTGGCTGCTTCCACCTGAAGCAACACTGTCTGATCCAGGCCAGCCAATCCGCTGACGCGCCGGTCGACGGACAGGCAAGGGGCTCTCCCCCGACTACTCTCCGCGCGTGACCAGCAGAACCGCCCGGCTTCGGCCTGCATGCTTGGCCGCATAAAGCGCACGGTCGGCTGCGGCAAGAAGCTGAACGGGGTCCGGCACCGCAAGGTCCAGCGACCGGACAATGCCGATGCTTGCCGAAACCTTGCAGATCTGGCCTTCGAACTCCATCGGCTGACTGATGCGGGCGATGATCCGTTCGGCAATCATTTGCAGCATCTTCGGTTCGGTCCGGCCCGCCAGGATCACCACGAACTCGTCGCCGCCGATCCGCGCCGCGCAATCCTCGGCGCGAAGCTGTTCGCGCAGGATGCGGCCGACGTTGCTCAGGACAAAGTCGCCTGCGGCGTGGCCCAGCGTGTCGTTGACCGCCTTGAAGAAATCCAGATCCATGTGCAGTAGCCCGAACGCTGCCCGGGCGGCGCAAAGCCGTTCCAGCACCAGATCGGCGGCGCGACGGTTGCGCAGGCCGGTCAGCGGGTCGGTCATCGCCTCTTCCTCGGCCGCCATCCGCGCGCCTTCCAGCCGCAGGTTCAATCCCCGCAGCTCCCGCGTGACCGCAGCATTGGCCTCGGCCATGTAAAGCAGTTCCATCGCAAGGTCGGTCGCGGCGAAATCGGCGTCCGTCAGCGCCAGGTCGCGCACAGCCGCGATCAGGTCGATCCCGAAGGACAGATTCAGCAGGATGCGGCCCGATCCCGACAGGCTTTGGCCCAGGCCACGCAGTCCGACGCGCAGGCCGTTGCGCGGCAGCAGCCGAAAGCGATTTCCCCCCCGGGCCAGCACCTGTCCGATCGTGACCGCCCCCCCGGGAGAGCGCACCTCGAACAGATCCTCGAACCGCGCTCCCGGCACCGCGTCGGCTTGCAGCACCCGTGCAAGGGTCGGTCCATAGCTGATCGCGCGCCCCTCCGCGTCCAGCAGCAGGTGCATCGGCATGAACTGTGCTGAGGCGGCACTGTCCAGCTCGATCCGGTCCTCGAAATGAAGTGTCTGCATCCGCTATCTCTCCGGCGGCGCCAGGTCGAACCGCCGCGCCTTGGCGTGGCGACGGTCCAGAACCAGGATCGAGGTGCAGTCGGCAGACTCCGCCTCGATCAGGCACAGCGCGCCATAGTCGTCGGCCATCGCCGTCAAAAGGCCCACAAGCACCCGCTGCGTGGCGCCAAGGTGCGACTGGCAGCGCAGCTCGAACCGGTCTTCACCCACCTCGTCCACGGTCACATCCGGCAGCTCCAGATCCGGCATCGCCAGACGCGCCCGACCCGGCAGATCTTCCAGCGAATAAAGGAAATCCGCGAAGGTGACCCCGCCAAAGCGCAGAAGCCGCCGGATGCCCTCACGGTCGGGGTTCGTCACCAGGTGGGTGCCCACGTCTTCCCAGATGGCCTCGACCGGGCGGCCCAGAACTTCGGCCGCGATCCGCCCGATCCGGTCGGCACTGCCAGGATCATAGCGCAGCATCGGCTCGAAACTCAGGATGGACAGCTCGGCCCGTCGGCAGACCATCTGCCAGCGCGCAGCCCCGAACGTGTCGATCACATAGCCTTGCAGGGACCGCAGCAGCAGCGCATCCATATCCGACCCCAGGACAGTTTCGGCAGCAAGGTTATCGCGCATCGGTTAACAACCTTTCCTCGTCATGGCAGGAACAAGAGCCCGTCCTCGCCGATGCCCAGCTGGTTCAGCTCTGCCCCCGTCAGCGGCGGCGGAGCGGCATGGTACTCCCGCAAGAGCCGGGCCGCCGCCTCGGGCGACAGGTAGTTGCCGTCCGGCTGCGTCGCCGTGCGCCAGACCAGCATCCCGCTGTCATCCAGGTAAAGGCCGCTGACCTCGATGTAATCCGTCCCGCGCTGCAGGAAGAGCATCGCCTCCTCGCCCGGCCGCAGCGGCAGAAGGTCCGCCACAACCAGAAGGCAGCCCGGCTCTCCAGTCTTCAGCCGCACCTTGCAGACCTGCAGCCAGTCCTGCAGCTGGTAATCCTCGGCGGCACCCAGAATCACGTCCCGCATCCCGGTGGCCGAGGTCGGCTGCACCGCAAGCAGCGCCGCCAGTTCGGCGACCAGCGCCGGGCCCTTGTCCGCCTGCCCCGTCGCCTCTCCGGCCAGGACAGCAGCCAGCGCCTCCTGCCCCGGCTCTGTGGACTTCGCCTCCAGGGCCGCCAGCACCGCCGCCCCCGGCTTGCCCCAGGACCGCAGAGCAGACGGGTCAAGCGCCTCGACCCCCTCCGCCTCGAATCGCGACAGCTGGCTTGCAGCCGAGATCCGCTCGGCGTTCAGCACCGGCGACAGCCACAGCGCGGCCAGCAGCAGGATTCCCAGCGCAATTCGGATGTTGCCCTGCCGGATCCGCTCCATCCACGCCCCGCCCCGCAGGACCGACACGGCATAGACCAGCCCGTAGACCAGCCCCAGGCCTGCCACCAGAACCACGAACAACCGCTCGGGCGACCAGCCCCGGTCGCTCACCCGCAGCCAGACCGCCCACAGCGCCAGCGCCGCCACCAAAGGCAGGATCAGCGCCAGGCCCTGCGTGCATCGCACCAGAAGCGGGCTTTGCGTCGCATCCGCATCCGCCTGGTCGATGGCGATCGAGACCAGCGCAGTCCCGCCACCGACCATCGTCAACAGAAGCGTCGCAGGCGACAGCCCGCTGACCAGCCCGTCCAGCCCCCGAAACGGCAACGCGACAAGAAAGACCGCCATCACCGCCAGTACCACCGGCAGGAACAGCCGGAACACCCGCAGGACGACATAGGGCGACAAGAGGTCCGCCAGGTCATGAATCACCGCCATGCCAAGCCCGAAGATCGCCCCGCCCAGGGCCAGCGCCACAAGCTCATGCTCCAGCAAAGTGCCGATCACGCGGATGCCCACGATTTGCAGCAGAGCGTCCGACAGGTAGATCACCAGCCAGACAAGTGCTGTAAAGGCTCCCGCCGCCGCAAAACGCAGGACAATCGACCAGGCCTCAAGGAAAAGGACCGGATAGTCATTCCAGCGGCTGCGGACCCGTGCTGCCAGAAACGGCAACGGCAGCGTCGACAGCGTGAGGATCGCCAGCAAAGGGACCCCACTGAACAGAAACTGGTCCACCTCGTCGAAGCGCAGCGCCATCTGCCAGGTCAGAGCGGCCACCACCACTCCCAGACCCAGGGACCTGGGCACCGCGCGGCCCAGGCCGATCGGCCCGGCAAGCGCCATCAGCGCAGTGAACGCCGTGGTCAGCAGCACGAACAGCGCCAGCGCCGGGAAATCGTCCAGCCAACCGCGGTCGGCGATATCCATGGCCGCCCAAAGCGCAGCCCCGCCCAGCGCACCCGCCAGGGCAAGCCTGATCCGTGCCGCAATCTGGCCCGTCATTCCACAATCTCCCGGTTCCGTCTGCCCTTATGCGTCTGGGCAGTGCCGCGCATAGTCAGGATTTCCAGCTGGTTGCCAAGCGTTAACACATGCGGCAGGCTGAAACTGTCCGATGCCGCAGGAACCCCATGCCCGCCACGATCCGCCCTCTCCTGCCCGAAGACAGCGGCCAGTGGCGCCAACTCTGGACAGGCTACCTGCAGTTCTACCAGACCTCGGTCCCGGATGAGGTCTACGCCTCGACCTTCGCCCGCCTCCTTGGGCCGGACCCGCGGGACTTCTCGGCGCTGGTCGCAGACCAGGACGGCCAGCTCCTTGGGCTCGCGCATTACCTTTTCCACCGGCACTGCTGGAGGATCGAGGACGTCTGTTACTTGCAGGACCTCTACGTCGCACCGCAGGCCCGTGGCACCGGCCTTGGCCGCGCCCTGATCACGGCGGTCTATGCCGCCGCCGACGCCGCCGGGGCCCCCGCCGTCTACTGGCTGACCCAGGACTTCAACCACGAGGCGCGCCAGCTTTACGACCGGGTGGCGAAGGTCTCTCCCTTCATCCGCTACAACCGCCCGCCGAAATAGCAGGTCAATGCGCGGGGCGGGGCACTGCCCTACCCTCTGAACGGAAGGGCCGCTACAATCCGGGGCGCCGCTCTCCTCAGCCTAGGCTGTGGACCGCACCGCTGATCGTCGGCCCTGCCGCCCGTCACCCACCGGTCGGATCATCGCCGTAGACGGTTTGAAGTCGCCTTCCCGGTCTGAAGGGCGCCGCCGCGTTGCCCAGCGCGCAGCAACTGCTGTCATCGCCTCTGTGCGTCCTCGGCACTTCGCGGCCGTTTTCGGCGCGTCCCGATCTTCCCGCCAAGACGGGAAGACGCAGTCACGCGAAAAGCCCGTCTCGGTCCACGCCTTACTTTTGCAACGCCTTCAGATATTCCGCGATCTGCACCAACCGCACCGGAGTCGGCGTTGCGATCCCGTCACCGCCGTCATAGGGCACCAGGTCGCCCTGCAGAAGCGGCCCGAACTCCGGCATCGGCGAAGCGGCGTCCTGTCGGCCGGGGGCGACCCCGGTATAGCCCCAGATCTTGGCCATCACCCGTGTGCCGGGAAAGGCTCCGCCGTTCTTGGCGGACAGGCGCGTCAGATCCGCAGGCTTGCGGTCCAGCGCCGCGGCACCTTCACCGTCGCCCTTGCCCGACATGCCGTGGCAGGCCGCACAGAAATCGGCGAAATCCTCGGACCCGCTTGGCAGCGTCTTCCGCTCGACACAAGCCCCAAGGACAAGGGACAGCGACAGGATCATCATGGGGTGACGCATCTTTCTCTCCTCTAGCCTCACTGGACCTGACCCGGATCGATCACGCCTTGATCTAGGTCACCTGACCCGCCGTGAGCCGCACCACCCGGTCCATCCGGGCCGCCAGGTCCAGGTTATGCGTTGCGATCAGCGCCGAAAGCCCCGTCGAACGGACCAGTTCCATCAGCACTCCGAACACCTGGTCCGAGGTGCCGGGGTCCAGGTTTCCCGTTGGCTCATCCGCCAACAGCAGCTTCGGCCCATTGGCAAGCGCGCGGCAGAAGGCCACCCGCTGCTGCTCGCCCCCCGACAGTGCCGCTGGACGATGCCCCGCCCGCGCGCCGACGCCGACCTTGTCCAGCAAGTCCATTGCCCGCGCTTCGGCCGCCGCCTTGCCGACGCCGTTCGCCAGCTGCGGAATCACCACGTTCTCCAGCGCCGTGAACTCCGGCAAGAGATGGTGGAACTGATAGATGAACCCCACCTCGGCACGCCGCGCCTCGGTCCGCGCCCGGTCGCTCAGCCCGCCCATCTCGCGCCCATCCAACCGGACTGTCCCACTGTCCGGCACGTCCAGCAGCCCCGCGATGTGCAGAAGCGTCGACTTGCCCGCGCCCGACGGCGCGACCAGCGCCACAACCTCGCCCCGCGCGACCGACAGCGTCGCCCCGCGCAGCACGATCACCTCGGACGGCTTGCCCCGGTTGTAGCCCTTCCCGACCCCCTCCAGACGCAGCATCTCACTCATAACGCAGCGCCTCCACCGGGTTCATCCGCGCCGCGCGCCGGGCCGGGAAGATGGTGACGATGAACGACAGCCCCAGGGACAGCGCCACCGCCGACATCACATCGCCCAGCTGCAACTTGGCCGGCAGCGAATAAATCCCCCGGATCGAGGGGTCCCAGACCTCGGACCCGTTCACCCAGTTGATCGCACTCATGATCTGGTCGATGTTCAGCGCCGTGAGGCACCCCAGGATCACTCCCGCAACGGTCCCCAGAACCCCGGTGAACGCCCCGCAGATGAAGAACACCCGCAACACCGACCCCTCGGTCAGCCCCATCGTGCGCAGGATGCCGATGTCGCGGCCCTTGTTCTTCACCAGCATGATCAGACCCGACACGATGTTCATCGCCGCGATCAGCACCAGCACCGACAGGATGACGAACATCACGTTGTCCTCGATGTCCAAGGCCCGCAGGAAGGCGCCCGAACTGTCCTTCCAGGTCCACAGCATCGCCGCCGGCCCCGCCGCCTGCAGAATTGCGTTGCCATAGCTCTCGATGGCATCCGGCGTCTCGACCATCACCTCGATCTCGTCCGCCCGCCCCTCCTTGTTGAAGAAGCTCTGCGCCTCGGTGAAGGGCATGTAGATCCGCGTGGTGTCGATGTCGTAGCGGCCCGCGCTGAAGATATAGACCACTTCATAAGCGTTGACCCGTGGCGTCGTCCCCATCGCCGTCCGCACGCCCCCTGGCGCGATCAGCCGCACCCGGTCGCCGACACTGACCCCAAGCTCCCGTGCAATGCCCGACCCCAGCGCGATCCCCTCGGGGAACCGCGCCAGATCGCCGATCGCATCCGACCCCGCTCCGATCCGCGGGATCGACGCAAACTCCTCCGGTGACATCCCGAAGACCTCGGCCCCGGTGGTGTCCTCACCGTCCGAGACCATGAGCTTGCCCTTTATCAGGGGCGCCGCCCGCGTCACCCCTGGCACCTCGGCGATCGCCGCCGCCATCGCGGCAGGCTCGGTGAACCCCCGGATCAACTGGCCATCCTCGCCCACCACGCCCGAGGAATGGACCGTCACATGCGCGTTGGCCCCCAGGATCGTATCCACGAACTCCGCCCGGAACCCCGCCCTGACCGCCAGGGTCAGGATCAGCGCGAACACCGCCAGAGTGATGCCGATCAGGCTGATCCAGGTCATCACACTGACCCCGCCCTCGGCCCGCCTCGCGCGCAGATAGCGCCAGGCGATCATGAATTCAAAGCCCGAGAAGGGTGCCGTGCTCTTTGCCATCTGCCTTTTCGCCCGTTCGGGCCGTTGTTTAAGTGCCCGGCAACCTGCGGGACAGGGCGTGAAACGTCAAGGCATCGCCCCCCGACAGCGGATTTCCGCACCCGCCCGGCTGGCCGGCCCAGATCTCCTTCTCAAATTCGCCACTTTGTTATATAAATGATTCGTTACATAATGGATTGCATCATGCCCGACCTCGACCAATCCTTCGCCGCCCTTGCCGATCCGACCCGGCGCGCCATCCTGTCCCGGCTGTCGCAAGGCGAGGCCACGGTGCAGGACCTCGCCCGGCCCTTCGCCATCTCCCAGCCCGCGATCAGCCGCCATCTCAAGGTGCTGGAAGATGCCGGCCTGATCGAAACCCGCATCCAGGGCACCGCCCGCCCCCGCAGGCTGAAACCAGACACGATGGCACAGCTCTGGGACTGGCTCGGCCAGTACCGCGCGCTGTGGGAGACACAGTTCCAGCGGCTCGACGCGGTGCTCGACACCCTGCCCGACGACCCACCCTCCACGGAAGGAAAGCCCTGATGTCCCTCGACCTCACCCGCTTGCAGACCGTCCTCGACGGCGACACCGACATCCTCCTGCGCCGCGACTTCCAGCACCCGCCCGCAAAGGTCTGGCGCGCCCTGACCCAGCCCGCGCTCATCCGCGAATGGATGGCGGTCAAGGACCACCCGATGACGCGGTGCGATTTCGACCCGCGCCCCGGCGGGACCTTCCACTTCGAATGGCAAGGGCCGGACGGCAATTCCTTCTTCTTCTCCGGCCCGGTCATCGCGGTGAACCCGCCGCACCACATCAGCCATATCGAGTATTTCAACGGCGACCCCGCCATGTCCGCCCGGATCACCACCGACCTCGCGCCCCAGGGCAGCGGCACCCGCATGACGATGGTCATGCGCTATCACGACGCCGAGGCCCGCGCCGCCGCCATCGCCACCGGCATGACCGACGGCATGGACGAGGTCTACGCCAGGCTCGACGCCATGCAGATCCCTGCCTGATCCCCTGCGCGGCAGGCAGGCGTGTCGGGACAGTCGGAAAGGACCCGGACCATGACTTTCGATCAGACCCGGCTCGCCCTTGACGGTGACACCGACGTCGTCATCCGCCGCAGCTTCTCGCACAAGCCGCCGCAGGTCTGGCGCGCCCTGACCGACCCCGCCCTCCTGCGCCGGTGGCTTTCGCCCGACCTGATCGAGTGTCAGATCGACCCCCGCCCCGGCGGCAGCTTCCGCTATGCCTGGCCCGCGCTCTTCTTCTCCGGCCCGATCCTCGAGGCCCGGCCGCCAGAGCGCATGGTCCATGTCGAACACTTCAACGGCGACACCAAAACAGGGCCGACCGTGACCACCACGCTTTGGCCCGCAGGCCCGGGAACGCGGATGACGGTCGTCATGCGCTACAGCGACGCGCAGGCCCGCGCCACGGCCATCCAGCAAGGCTTCACCGACGGCATCGATCAGGTCTACGGCCGGATCGAGGATCTGTCCTTCCCCGCCTGACTGGCCGCCCGACTGGCCGCCCGACCGCACCGCCAACCCGCAACGCCAACCCGAACCGGCACCGCGCCCGGTCCACCGGAAAGGATTCATGCCATGACCAAGGCCCGGCTACTCTCCTGCGTCACGACCGTTCCCCGGTGCCTCATGTATCTCGCGGCTGCCGGGGTCTACCTCTCCCAGCGCGAAATGGTTGCCCAGGGCTTCGTCGCCTCCGGCGTCCCGGCCCACCTGATCCCCGTCCTGATCGTCGCCAAGATCGCCGCACCCATCGCGATCCCCAGCCGCCTCTCCGTCCGGCTCAGCGACCTCGCCTATGCCCGCATGTTCTACCATCTCCTGCTGGCGCTTTCGGCCCACCTCAATGCAGGCAACGGCGGCTCCCTTCCTGCGGTCCTGGCTTTCGCGCTGATGCCGACCTCGTTCTTCACCCGGAACGCCGCCCGCAGACCGCTCTCCCCCAATGTGCCCACCGGGTCCTGCTTGCCAGGAAAAGCTGGCCGGGCCTCGCCCTGACGCACACTTCGCCTTTCACATTTGCAGAAATATCCCCGCCGGAGGCAGCCCGAGGCTCTGCGCGTTCTTCACGCGCGGGGCCGAGACAAAGACGCGCGGCGCAGCCGCTCATCTTGACTGCCGTCGCTGCCACCCCACCCGGACGATCCCGGACCTGGGACCGGACCTGGGGCCGATGTAGGGTGGGTCGTTCTGCGCCCGCAGGCGCAGGTTGACCCACCTTTGGCAAAAGTTAATAAACTCCTAACGTCCGCGACCAAGTCATTGTTTTCAAATCTCCATCCCGGATTGTCCACCGTGGACAGGATCAGAAGTCGGTGGGCGCCCCGCCCTCCTGCTTCCGCTTCGCGACGAAGCGTTGCAGCTCCTCCAGATGGTCCCCGTTCATTTCCGGTGCCTCGAACTCGGCCAGGATCTGCTTGTAGATCCGGTGCGCCCGCTCGACCGTCCAGACCGACCCGTCCGCCTGCCAGGCCTCATAGTTCCGCCAGTCCGACACGATCGGCGCATAGAAGGCGTCCTGATAGCGGTCCTGGGTGTGCTGGACCCCGAAGTAATGCCCGCCAGCGCCGACCTCCTTGATCGCGTCGAAGGCCAGGTCCTCGTCGCGGGTGGCAAAGGTCGCCTCCTCGAAGTAGCGCTGGATCATCTGCAGGACCTCGCAGTCCATGATGAACTTCTCGGGGCTCGCGATCAGCCCCCCCTCCAGCCAGCCCGCCGCGTGGTAGACCATGTTGGTCCGGCTCTGAACGGCGGACCAAAGGCTGTTCGACGTCTCCCACATCGCCTGCCCGTCCGGCACGTTCGCCGCACAGACGCCGCTGGCCCGCATCGGCACGCCATAAAAGCGCACCAACTGCCCCGTCATCTGCGTCGCCCGCATGTATTCGGGGGTCCCGAAGGCCGGCGCACCGGATTTCATGTCGACGTTCGAGGTGAAGGTCCCGATCGCCACCGGACACCCCGGCGCGATGTACTGCAGGAGTGCGACCGCCGCCAAAGCCTCGGCAATCGACAAGGCCACCGCGCCCGACATCGTCACCGGCGCCATCGCCCCCGCCAGCGTGAACGGCGTCACCACCACCGGCTGCCCCCGCTTGGCCATCCGCATCGCCCCGTCCAGCATCGGATAGTCGTGCTTCAGAGGGGAAACCGAGTTGATGTTGGTATACATCCGCGGCTTGGCCTGGAACTCCTCTTCCGTAAGGCCCGCGGCCAGACGGACCATCTCCATCACATCCTCGACTCGCTCCGCCCCCAGGCTGTAGGCGTGGACGACCTTGTCGGTCAGCGTCAGCTTCTCATACAGGCAGTCCAGGTGCCGCACGCTGGCATGAATATCCACCGGCTCGACCGGATAGCCACCCGCAACGTGGATGCAGTTGAAGTACTGCGTCAGCTTCATGAACTCGCGGAAGGTCTCGAAATCGCCCGACCGCTTGCCCCGCTCCATGTCCCAGGCGTTCGGCGGAGACGAGACGTTCACGAACAGCATATGCTTGCCGCCCATGATGAGTTCCCGCTCGGGGTTGCGCGGAGTGATGGTGAAGGTCTCGGGCGCGCGGGCGACCATCTCCATCACGAAGTCCTCGTCCATGCGGACGTTGGTCCCGTTCACGATGCAGCCAGCGCGGCGCAGATGCTCCACCGCTTCTGGGTTCAGGAACTCGATCCCGATGTCACGCAGGATGCGCATCGCGGTCTTGTGGACTCGCTGGACGGCGTCGGCGTCCAACGGCTCGGTCGGGGCATCGGGGTTCACCGGGATCCGCCACGGCATCTGGTCGATTACCGCTGTGCCCGCACGGACCTTCATCCCCGCCCGCCCACCGGCGCGCTTTCTCCGAGCTGGTTCATCCGCCATCGTCACTCTCCATTCGCTTGCGGCGAAGATGACGGAAGCAGGGCCGATCTGGTCACCGCATTTGCGACGAAAAAGCGTCGTTTTTCGCGCGATGCCCGCAGATTCAGGCTTTCAGACCGGAAAGCCATCCCGGAATTGCTCCGATATCGGCCAGTACGACATCGGCGTGGGGCGCAAGCTCCTCGCGCTTGGCGATCCCAGTCAGAACTGCGACCGTCCGCATCCCGGCCGCACGTCCGGCTTCAAGGTCATGCCGGCTGTCGCCGACCATCGCAACACGCGCGGGCTGAAGCCCCGTTTGCCTCACGAAGGCCAGGCACATCCCCGGCCCGGGCTTTGCCCCGTGGCCCGAGTCATACCCGGCGATGAAATCGAAGCAATCGGTGATCCCGTGGCTCTCCAGGTGCTGACGCGCGGGCGCTTCGGAGTCGTTCGTTGCCAGCCCCAGCCGCAACCCCTTTCCGCGCAACGCGTCCAGAAGCGGACGCAGCGGCACTGCCTCGGACATCGGTGCCATCCCGGCGCTGGCGTCGATCCGGTCGGTCAGCTCGGCCAGCGTCATGCCCGGCAATTCGGGCAAGAGCGCCGCCGCGATATCGGCGGCGGTGGCGGCGATCACCGGGCTGTCGGGCGCGAAGGTCGCGGTGGCAAGATCATAACCGATGGCCTGTCCCAGTCGCACGGCATGGCCGTCGTCTGCGGCGATCCGGCGCAGGAAGGTCGCGGCCCAGCGGCCCCAGCTGACGCGGAAGTCGAACAGGGTCCCGTCCTTGTCGAAGATCAGCCCGTCGATCATCATGCCCCTCAGGTCCAGTTCATCACCGCGCCGCCCGGCAAGGCCGCGCGGGCCGCCTGGGGTGCCGTGTAGGGATGACCATCGGCATCACAGAATGCAACCACCCAGCGATCATCCTGCAGAAGAAAGTCCAGCACGGCCGCCAGGAACTCGGGATCGGCTGCCCTGGCGCGCAGGTCAGACATCGAGGACCCGGTGGCCGTCATGAAAAGCGGGAAGACCTCGTCATCCGCCGCGATCCATCCCAGCGCCTGAATGGCCAGCACCACGGCGGCTTCTCTGCTAGGCTCCTTGGCAACTTCTGGTTGCATTGTTCTCGCTTTCGTAGCCTTGTGGTGTCGACAGATGAAATTCGATCGCCTGCCTGCCTAAAGAAAGGATTCCTTAACCTTCCCGACGGCAGAGTTGTCCACGACAGGTGGAATGAAAAGACGGCATCGCAGATGAGCGCACGGATTCTCATCGTTGACGACGTGGCGGCGAACCGGATCGTCCAGCAGGCCCGGCTTTCGGCAGCCTTCTACGATCCGATCATTGCCGCTGACGGCGCGAGCTGCCTCGCCGCAGCGCGGGAAGAGCGGCCCGACCTGGTGCTGCTGGACATCGGTCTGCCTGACATCTCGGGGCTTGAGGTGATGCAGCGGCTGCGGCGCGACCCGGCCAGCCGCGACATTCCAGTCATTGCCCTGACAGCCTTCGGGACAGCTGACGAACGACTGGCCGCTTTCGCCGCCGGGGCGGATGACGTCATGGACCGCCCGGCAAATGAACGTGTCCTGCTGTCCCGTCTTCGCAACCTCTTGCGGCTGAAGGCCGAGGGCGAATTTCCCGCAAGTGAGGGGCTGGCGATTGCCGGTCTGGCCGAAGCACCGCTGGCCTTCGATCCGCAGGGGACCATCGCTGTCGTCGGCTCGGACCCCGGAAACCCGCTTTGGGCGCAGCTTGCCGGCCAGGTGCGCGACCGTCTGGTCATGGTCTCGCGGCGCGAGGCGCTGGCCGATATCTGGGCCGGCCAGGCCCAGCCCGAGGTCTTCATTCTGCACGACGATGGCCGGAACCCCTCGGGAACCCTACGCCTTCTGTCCGAACTCAAAAGCCACCAGGCCACCCGCCATGCTGCCGTCTGCGTCGTCGGTCCCGCAGGGGAAGGGGATGAGGCCGCGATGGCTTTCGACCTGGGTGCGGATGACGCCGTTGGCGCCGGCATCACGGCCGAGGAGCTGGCCTTGCGCACCCGGGGCCTGCTGCGTCGCAAGCGCCAGTCCGACAGGCGGCGCGCTCGGATGCAGGACGGGCTGCGCCTGGCCATGCTCGATCCCTTGACGGGGCTTTACAACCGCCGCTGCGCCGCCCCCCAGCTTGCCGCCATCGCCGCCCGCGCGCGAGAGGAGGGGTCGCAGTTTGCCGTCATGGTGATGGACCTTGACCGCTTCAAGCAGGTGAACGACGCCCACGGTCACGCCGCCGGGGATCAGGTCCTGGTCGAAGTCGCCCGCCGCCTGACCGCCAACCTGCGCGACACCGACATCCTGGCCCGCATCGGCGGCGAGGAGTTCCTGGCGATCCTGCCACAAAGCTGCATGACCGTCGCCCGGCGGGTGGCCGAACGCCTGTGTCAGGCGATGGACGACCAGCCGATCTGCCTCCATTCGGGCGAAGAGTTGCGGGTTACCGTCTCGATCGGCGTCGCGGTCGCGGGTGCTTCGGGTGAGAACAGCTATGCCATCGAAGGTCTGGTGGAACAGGCCGACCTTGCGCTCCTGGAATCGAAGGGTGCCGGACGGAACCAGGTCACCTACCGACTTTCGGCTGCCTAATCGCGCCCTTTGTCGTCGCGCCCACCACGGCGCAGCCCCTTCTCCAGCCGGTCGGCGAACCTCTGGCGGTCCTCGGTCGACATCTCGATCAGCCGCGTTTCGATCAGTCTTCGCCCCAGCTGCAGCCGCTCGGCATTGCGGGTCTCGATGGCGGCCAGGGCGGCCTTCATCGCCTCGGCGTCAAAGGGGTCGGCGCGCAGCGTACCCAAGAGCGTCTCGAACTCGGCCCGGGCCTCGGTCCGCGCGGCGCGGAACTCTCCCATCCGGTCCAGCAGCGCCCGGCGGATCTCGCGGCGGTCGCCGTCATCCAGCGCCTCACTGAACGGGCCGAAGGACATGTCGCGCGGCATGTCGCGATGCCCGCCGCCCAGCCAGGCCCCGACCGCCAGCCCCGCAACCGCAAGGTTCAGCGCGACCGAAACCGCCAACGCGATCTTCACCCCGCGCGACGGGGTGCCCGGCGGGGTAGAGACGACCAGCGGCGGCGCAGTGGTCTGGGGGTCGCTCATGGCAGTCAGCCTTCCGTGGTCAGAAAATCGGCTTCGGGGAAGAATTCGGCCATGTCGGTCGAGGCCCCCGTCAGGTAATTCAGCGTCGTCGGGCTAAGGTAGCCCAGCGCCAGCCCGAAGACCGCCGCCGTTCCCAGGCCCGCCAGGACCGGCGGCCCGCCGAAAAGACCCGAGAGGCGCGCAAACAGGCCGGGACGGGGCGCAGATTTCAGGGCCGCGGCCGCAGGCTGCAGCGCCAGCCCATCGGCCAGCACCCGGTTCATCAGCGCCTCAGTGGGCACGACAGGCCGCCGCGCCGCTGTTGCCAGCAGGTCGTCCAGATCATCCTGCATCTCGGTCACCCTCATATCCCAGCTCATCCTTGCGGCCTGCAAGTATCGCCGCCAGCGCGCGTTTGCCCCGCGCGGTCAGGCTTTCCACCGCTTCCACCCCGATCTCCATGATCGCTGCAATTTCGGGGTTCGTCATTCCTTCCAGGTGGCGCAGCACCACTGCCTGCCGCTGCCGGTCGGGCAGTTCTGCCAGCGCGGCCTCCAGTGCCGCCATCCGGCCAGCCTCCTGCAGCTGCCCTTCCGCCCCGACAGCGCCATCGGCCAGCTCCGGCGCGTCGTCCAGGGCCAACTGCCGCCTGCGCCCGCGCGACCGCTGCCGGTCGATGCACAGGTTTGTGGCGACCCGGTAGGCCCAGGTCGTCACCTTGGTTTCGCCCTGCCGCCACAGGGGCGCGACACGCCACAGCCGCAGCATCGTCTCCTGCGCCACATCCTCGGCTTCGGCCCGGTCGCCGCCCAGCAATCGCGCAGCATAAGCCAGCACGCGCGGGGTGACGCGCTGGGTCAGCGCCAGCGCCGCAGGACGGTCTCCATTGGCATAGAGCACCATCAGCGCCTCATCCGAGGTGTCCCCATGCGCGTCGAACGCCATCATCATCCCGACTGCTTAACGGCTGGGCGGCAGGGCCGCAAAGCCCTAGTTGTTGCCCATGCCGCCGCCGTGACCGCGCTTGCCACGATGCTGCCTGGCCTCTTCCGCTTCGGCTTTCGAGATCGCGCCGTCATTGTCGGTGTCGAGCCGCGCAAAGTGACGCTCGCCCGGACCCTGGCCCATCTCGTCCTCGGACAGCGAGCCATTGCCGTCGTTGTCCATGTTGTCGATCATCGCCTGTGTCCGCTCGGCCATCCGCGCCTGGATTCGCGCCATCTGGTGCGCCGACAGTTCCTCGGGGCTAAGCGCGCCATCGCCGTTGGTGTCGGCGGCGGCGAATTCGGCCTTCCGATGCGCCTCAAGCTCGGCCAGAGTGACCTTGCCATCGCTGTCCGCATCAATCGCGTCGAACATCTCGGTCAGCATGGCACCGCGGCCTTCGACACCCATGCCGCCACCCATTCCCTTGTTCTGCGCCAGCGCGACCGAGCCAATCAGTGCCCCAGTCAGAGCCAGCGTGACAAAGACCGTTTTCTTCGAAGCAGACATCTTCTTCTCCTGTATCCGGGGCCGGTGTTTCGACCCTCATGCCCTTCACACGACCTCGCTCTGGTTTTCCGTCGCAGAATCTTGCGACATCTGGGCACAGGGCGGGACTTCCCTCTGTGAAGCGTGCCGCGAAGTGACTATGTTGCGCCTCCTGCAACGCCCCCAACTCTGGGGCCGGACACCGGACCTTGCCCATGACCACCCTTGACACAGCCCAGCCCCTCGCCGCCGAGGATCGCCCGCTGAAGCCCGCCCTTTTGCGCGGCTGGCGGCGGCGCTGCCCGAACTGTGGCGCGGGACCAATGCTGCGCGGCTATCTCAAGGTGCGCGACACCTGCCCGGTCTGCGGCGAGGAACTGCATCACCACCGCGCCGACGATGGACCGGCCTACCTGACGATCCTGATCGTCGGCCACCTTCTGGCGCCGATCCTTCTGTTCACCTTCACCAAGTTCCGGCCCGAGCCCTTGGTGATGGCCGTGGGCTTCACCATCGGCACTGTAGCCCTGTCGCTGTATCTGCTGCCCCGGCTGAAAGGCGCGATGGTCGCGCTGCAATGGGCCAACCGGATGCACGGTTTCGGCACCCGCCCGAATGACTGACGAGCCGATTCGCTCTGCCGCCACGGTCGTCCTCTGGCGCGAAAGCCCGGACGGCCCGCAGGTCCTGATGGGCCAACGCGGCGAGGGGGCGGTGTTCATGCCATCAAAGTTCGTCTTCCCCGGCGGCCGCGTGGACCCCGAGGACGAAGCTGCCGCCCGCCCCGGCTTTCTGACACCCGACTGCGCCCGGCGTCTTTCGCTGAAGGTCCCGCATGACGCGCCGGCGCCCGGCACTCTGGTCGCCACCGCCCTGCGCGAGTTGACCGAGGAAACCGGCCTGAACCTTGCGACGATGGAGCATCCGACGCTCCGATTCATCTTCCGCGCGATCACGCCTCCGGGTCGGACGCGTCGCTTCGATGCGCGCTTTCTTCTGGCCCACGCCGACAGCCTGGACGACAACCGCGAGGATTTCACCCTGGCCTCGGGCGAGCTTTCGCACTTGCGCTGGCTGCCTCTGCCGGACGCGCGCGCGCTGGACCTGCCGTTCATCACCGAGGTCGTCTTGGCCGAGGTCGCGGCCCTAGTGACGGGCCACGATCAGCCCGGCGTGCCGTTCTTCGACAACTCCGGCGCCACCCCGCAGTTCCGCCGGCTGGTCTAGGACGCCGCCCCCCGCAGCCCCGCCCCTGTCGACCGGGAAGACCGGATGCGGCACCGGGTCCTTGGCGCGGAACAGGAACTGCCGGAAGATCTCGACGTAGCTCGCATAGCGGTAGCTTTCGTTCCGCCGCAGGTAATGCACGCGGTTGCCGAAGTAGAGCGCGGGCAGCTTGTACCAGGCCACGCCCGGATGCATGTGGTGCACCACGTGGAAATTGTTGTTCAGAAACAGCAGGCTCAACGGCCCCCGGCTTTCGATGACCACCGTCCTTGCCCGCGCCGCCTCATGCGCGCGGTGTTCCAGGTAGGTGCGGATCTTCAGCAGGCTCCAGCCCAGATAGGCGGCCAGCACATAGGCCCAGCCTGGCATCGCGCCGATCCATTTCAGCCAGACAAAGACCAACACCAGCCCCGCGATATGGAGCCCCCAGGCCAGCGCCACCCGATGCTCGCCCCGCCGGATCGCTGCCCAGTCGCCCTTCACCAGTGCCCAGGCCGATATCGCAGGCCCGATCAACATCCGCCCGAAAAGCGTGTTGTTGAACCGCAGCAGCGCCCGCTTCGCACCCGATAGCCCCGCCCAGACGGCGGGATCAAGGTAGTTCGACTCCGGGTCGTCATAGGGGTCGGTCAGGGCCGGATCGAAATGGTGCTGCAGATGCAGGTCCTTGAAGCGCAGGTAGGGGACGAAAACCGTCAGACCGGGGAACACCAGCGCCTCGGACAGGGTTTGTGACCGGAACGGATGGCCGTGCAGCACCTCATGCGTCAGCGAGGAATACTGTCCGATGGCCAGCGCGGCGGTCAGAATGGCGAGGGTGGGGGAAAACCCCCAGAGATATGTGGTTGCCAGGGCCCAGAGGCTGTAAGTTGCTGCAAAGACAATCAGGGTGGGCCATTCGACGGCCCGTGTCTCGATCTGCAAGATTGTTCCCGGCGGTTTGTAACTTTCCCGTGACGCTAGCAAATCCGCAGGGGGACCGGAATTCGGGATATTGTAAACTTTACCCATCACCTGTTTCGGATAAACTGCACCTGATGGATAAAATCGACAAACGCGACCGCGCTCCCCAGTTCCGCGCTCGCCTGGCCGAGGCGATGGCGGCGCGGAAGATGACCCAGGCCGAACTTGCCCGGCAGACCGGCGTTGATCGCTCGACCATCTCGGCGCTGTTGCAGGACGGAACCCGGATGCCGAACGCCCAGCTTGCCGCCGACTGCGCACGGGCTTTGGGGATCAGCGCCGACTGGCTTCTGGGCCTGTCGGGCCGCCCCGAACCCATCGCGGATCTCCTGGCCGCCTCGCTGTCCCTGACCGAGGCTCCCCGTGCGCTGATCGACGAACGCATCTTCGGCTGGCACCAGGAGGCGGCAGGCTACAAGATCCGCCATGTCCCGGCGACCCTACCCGACATGCTGAAGACCCGCGCCGTGGTGGAATGGGAATACGAGCCGCAACTCGGTCGCACCGCCGAACAGGCGATCGGGGCTTTCGAGGACCGTCTGCGCTGGATGCGTGGCGCAGGGTCCGATTACGAGATCGCGCTGCCGATGCACGAGCTTGCCGCCTTCGCCACCGCATCGGGCTATTACGATGGCCTAAGCGCCGACATCCGCCGCGCCCAGTTGCATCACCTGATGACGTTGTGCGAACAACTCTACCCCTCGCTGCGCCTTTGCCTTTTTGACGCAAGGAAGCTCTTTTCCGCCCCGGTCACCATCTTCGGGCCCCTGCTTGCGGTGATCTATCTTGGCCGTCACTACCTCGCCTTTCGCGACAGCGCCCGCGTGGAAACGATCACCCAGCACTTCGACCTTCTGGTCCGCGAGGCGGAAGTTGGCGCGCGTGACATGGTCGCGCATCTGGAAACACTACTCGCCCGGGTCCGCTGACCGCTGCTTGTGCGACTTCGTCTTCTCGTCGCAAAGGGGGCTACAGGCCAAGGCAAGCGAGGTGTGACGAAGTCATCGACGAGCGGCGGCTCAAAGCGCCATAAGCGCCTCTGTCCTGTAGCCGTTGAAATCGAAGATCTCCCGTGCCGCATTCAGCCGGTCCGCCGGGATCGCGCCTCGGTCCAGGATGATCCCGAACCGGCCGGACGGCGTGCCGATGGCCAGCGTGCGATAGCCCACGTCGACCCAGATCACCCACCAGTCCTCTCCCTGCACCCGCAGCCGTCCCGGCCCAATCAAGGGCGCAGTGCCCGAAACCGCTTCGGCTTTCCCTGCCAGGCACAGTGTCCCGCGCAGCTGAAGTCCTTCGGACGTCGGAGTGATCTCGACTAAGCCCGCGTCACAAGCCCCCGCCGTGCGAAAATCCGCCACCTGACGCCAGGTCCCCGCGACTTGCGCGGGCTGGAAGGCCGCAGCCGACCAGATCGGGTCACCCGCGGCCCGAAAGGCCGGCGGTGCCGGGACTTTCGCCGAGCAACCCGCCAGCAGAAGGGCCAGCGCCAAAGCTATTCGAGACACAGGGTCACCCGCGCACCGTTGTCCTGCAGGATCTCGTTGCAGCCGTACATCGGCTTGAACGGCGCGCAGGTTCCCGAGCGCGCAAGGCAGAGGCTGTCGCACTGGCTTTCCCGCTCGCAGCGTTTGCCCGAGTCCCGTGTCTGGAAGACGCAGGCCCGCCCCTCGCCCTTGCCGACCCGCGCCCAGCGGCCCTTCCTTTTCTCGCACGCCAGCTGCTGTTCCGACTTCGGCGTCACCGGCGTCTGGGCCAGGTCGGGCTGCGGCGCCGGGTTCGCTGCGACCTCTGCTGGCGCTGACGCGGCCGCAGCCGCCGAAGCGGCTTGCGGGGCGGCGGTTTCGGTCCCTGCAGCCTTGGCAGTTTCCGCAGCACCAGGAGCGACCGCTTCGCCTGGTGGTGCATCCAGGGCTGTCACCTCGATGGGGTCACCCACCACCGCGTTGGTGGTGACACTGTCCGGCGATTTGCCCGCAGCGCCCAGGCCACCAGTCTGACAGGCGGCCAGAAATCCCGTGGCACACAGAAGCACGGCGACAAGGGTCAGACGGCACGGCTTGCGGGGCATGAGGCTCTCCGGTTCGCGCCAACACCTGCCTTGATCCGCCCCGCGCCGCAAGTCCCGTCAATAGGGCGCGGGGTAGGCCCGGTGGGTTTCCGCTATGTCCTCCAGCACTTCTGACGACAATGTGACCCCCGCCGCGCCGATGTTGGTGCGCAACTGCCCCAGCGTCGTTGCCCCGATGATCGGGATCGTCGGGAAGGGCCGCGTCCGGCAGAAGGCGATCGCCATCTGGCAGGGATCAAGGCCGTGTCGCGCCGCCACCCCCAGATAGGCCGCCACCGCCGGGAAGACCTGCGCCGTTACCCGCCCCGAAAGATCCGGGTTCAGGCTGCGGCGCGAACCTTCGGGGATCACGTCGCCCGCATACTTGCCGCTGAGAAGCCCGGTCGCCAGGGGCGAGAAGGCCAGCAGCGGCATGTCCTCGATCACCGAAAGCTCGGCCCAGTCGGTGTCGAACTGGCGGCACAGAAGCGAATATTCGTTCTGCACCGTCGCCATGCGGGGCAGGCCCAGCGTGTCGGCCAGATGCAGCCAGCGCGCTGCCCCCCAGACGCTTTCGTTCGACAAGCCGATGGCGCGGATCTTGCCTTCGGTCACCAACGCCTGCGCCGTAGTCAGGATGTCGGTCATGTTCGCGGTCTCGGCCGCCCGGTCCAGCTTCGGCGGCTGATAGCGCCACATCTGGCGGAAGTGGTAGCTCCCGCGGTTCGGCCAGTGCAGCTGGTAAAGGTCGATGTAGTCCGTCTGCAGTCGCTTCAGGCTGGCATCGACCGCAGCCCGCATCACCGCCCCCGTTGTCACTTCGCCCGGCCGCAGGATCGGCCCCTTGCCCGCCACCTTGGTCGCAAGCACGATCCGGTCCCGCCCCCCACGTGAGGCGAGCCAGGTCCCGATGATCTCTTCGGTCCGCCCGGCGGTTTCCGCGCGGACCGGGTTGACCGGATACATTTCGGCCGTGTCCCAGAACGTCACGCCCGCCTCCACCGCCATGTCGGCCTGGGCATGGCCCTCGGCTTCGGTGTTCTGGGTTCCCCAGGTCATCGTGCCAAGGCACAGCTCGGAAACGGTCAGGCCGGTCTTGCCAAGGGTCAGGGTCTGCATCGGGAAACTCCTTCTGGTTGCCGGCAAAGCTAGGCCGGTTCCGTGACAGGGCAAAGACCCACGCTTGAGAACATTGTGCGAACACGCTAGCTTTTCCGCATGAGTCTGCCGATCCACCACCAAAGCCGCCGCGCCGAGCCGCAGCAACCGCTGGCCGGGGGCCTGACCCTGCACCGGGGTCGAGTGCATGAACTGTGCGGCCCATCGCGTCTGATGCTGGCCGCACGGATCATGGCCAAAGGCCACGGCCCGGTGATCTGGATTCGCCCCGGCTGGGCCACAGAACGGCTGAACGCAGCGGGCCTGCAGTCCCTCGCCGACCCGTCGCGCCTGATCGTCGTCCAGGCGCAGCGCGACGATGGTCTTCTCTGGGCCGCCGAGGAATCGCTCCGCTCTGGCGCGGCCCCGCTTGTCATCGCCGAGCTTCTCGCGCCCCCCGCCCTGACCCCCACCCGCCGCCTGCACCTGGCGGCCGAGACGGGGGCCGAGACCGCGCGCCGTGACACAGCCACCCCACCCCTGGGCCTGATCCTCCTGCCGGGCCAGGGCGGCGCGCAGGGGGTGGAAAGCCGCTGGCACATGGCCCCTGCCCCCAGCCGGGCGCTGCTGTGGTCGGACGAGGACAGCTTCACCCTTACCCGCCTGCGCGCCCGCCTTCTGCCCCCCGCCAGCTGGTCTCTGCGCATCCGGCGCCAAGACGAAGAGCTTGAACCCCGCGCCCTGCCCGACCTCTGACTTGACTTCGATCATGGAACCCCTCGCCCACCTGTGACTTGCTTCCAGGACCCCAGAGCAAGGAGACGAAGATGGAGATCACCTTCCACGGCAAGACAGCCCTTGTCACCGGCGCGGGCTCCGGCATCGGCGCCGCCATCGCCACAGGTCTGGCCGCAAGCGGCGCAAAGGTTCTGGTTCAGGACCTGAACCGCGATGCCGCCGCCCGCGTGGCCGAGGCCATCGTCCAGACCGGCGGTGAGGCCCGTGCCACCGGCGGCGACGTGGCCGACGCCCCCACCGTCGAACGCCTGGTAGCCGAGGCCGCCGACTGGGGTGGCGGCCTGCATCTTCTGGTCAACAATGCCGGAATCAGCGGGCCGATGCTGCCCACCGGCGAATACACCATCGAAGGCTGGCACCGGGTGATGGACGTGAACCTGAACTCTGTCTTCTATGGCATGCGCTACGCCATCCCGACGATGCTGGACGCGGGCGGGGGCTCAATCGTCAACATCGCCTCGATCCTCGGCTCGGTCGGCTTTGCCAATGCCTCGGCCTACACCGCCGCCAAGCACGCGCTTCTGGGCCTGACCCGCGCGGCCGCGCTGGAATATTCCGCCAAGGGCATCCGTGTGAACGCCATCGGCCCGGCCTTCATCGACACGCCGCTTCTCGGCAACCTGCCCCCCGGCGCCAAGGAGGCACTGATCGGTGCGCACCCCATCGGTCGCCTCGGCCGGTCCGAAGAGGTCGCGGACCTTACGCAATACCTGCTGTCGGACCGGGCAAGCTTTATCACCGGCTCCTACCACCTGGTCGACGGCGGCTACTGCGCGCAATAGCACGACGGCTTGACTTTGACCTCTGCCCTCCGGGTGCTAGCATCACCGCAGCCAACCGGAGGGCCCCATGCGACGCCTCGTCCTCGCCACCCTGCTCGTCCTCGGCATGGCCTCTGCCCCGCAAGCCGGAACCGTCGCCTACAGGATCGACACGGCCAACTCGACCGTCGCCTTCGAGACCGACTTTGGCCCGGACCTCATCACCGGGTCCTTCCCGCTGGAAAAAGCCGACCTCGGCCTCGACTTCGCCAATGTCGCGAACTGCACCATCGACGTGGCCCTCGACGTGACCGGGGCAAAGGCCAGCTTCCCCTTTGCCGCCCAGGCGCTGAAAGGTCCCAAGGTGCTGGACGCCAGGGGCCATCCCCGGATGACCTTCACCAGCACATCGGTCAGGGGTGAGGGCGACGCGGCCCGGGTCACCGGCAACCTAACCATCCGGGGCGTCACGAAGGAAGTCACCCTCAAGGCCCAGATCTTCCGCCCAAAGGGCAGCGCGCCCGATGACCTCGACCACCTGACCATCACGCTTTCGGGCCGCGTCAACCGCTCCGACTTCGGGGCGACCGGATGGGCCGACATGGTGGGCGACGAGGTCCGCATCCTGATCACCGCCCGCATCGACGCGCAGGGTTGAGATGGCCCTCCGCAACGGTCCCGACGCGTTCGGCCTCGTCACCCGCGTCATCCACTGGACCATGATGCTCCTCGTCATCGCCCAGCTCTCCCTTGGCCTGCGCATCAGCGACATGGAACCTGGGCTGTCGAACCTCTGGCTTTACGGCCTGCACAAGACCATCGGCTTCGCCGTCCTTGCCCTGATCCTCGCCCGCATCGCCTGGCACATCGTCAGCCCACCGCCCCTCCCTTTTGGCCCCCGGAACGCCGCCTTCTGGGCCGCCCGCGCCGCGCATTGGGCGATCTACGCCCTTCTGATTGCCATTCCCCTGACCGGCTGGGCCGGCAGTTCAGCCACCGGCATCGACGTGATGATCGCCGACCGCTGGACGGTTCCGCCCCTGGTCGATGCCTCCGAAGTTGGTGAGGCCTTCTGGTTCCGCCTGCATGACAGTCTGACCAAGGTCTTCATCGGCCTTCTCACCATCCACATGCTTGCCGCCTTCAAGCGCGAGATGGAGGGGGACGGGACTCTCACCCGGATGATCCGCGGCAAGGCTTAGGCGGCTAGCCCTTTCCCCGCGCTTGGGCTAAGCAATCGCCGGACTCACGGAAGGCGCAGACATGGCACGCATCCTCATCACCTCGGCCATTCCCTACATCAACGGGATCAAGCACCTTGGGAACCTCGTCGGGTCGCAGCTGCCCGCCGACCTCTTCGCCCGCTTCAACCGCGCGATGGGGCATGAGGTCATGTTCATCTGCGCCACCGACGAACACGGCACCCCCGCCGAACTTGCGGCCGCCAAGGCGGGCAAGCCGGTCGAGGCCTACTGTGCCGAGATGCACGCCGTCCAGGCCGAGATCGCGCGCGGCTTCCGCCTGTCCTTCGACCATTTCGGGCGGTCGTCCAGCCAACGGAACCACCGGCTGACCCAGCATTTCGCGGGCAAGCTGGCCGAAAACGGGTTGATCGAGGAAGTCAGCGAAAAGCAGGTCTTCTCGATCGACGACAACCGCTTCCTGCCCGACCGTTACATCACCGGCACCTGCCCGAACTGTGGCTACGAATCCGCCCGTGGCGACCAATGCGAGAACTGCACCAAGCAGCTGGACCCGACTGACCTGATCAATCCGCGCTCGTCCATCTCGGGCTCGACCAACCTCGAAGTCCGGGAAACCAAGCACCTCTACCTCAAGCAGCGCGCCCTGCGCGACAAGCTGGAAGCCTGGATCGACTCCAAGAAGGACTGGCCGATCCTGACCACCTCGATCGCGAAGAAATGGCTGAACGACGGCGACGGGTTGCAGGACCGGGGCATCACCCGCGACCTTTACTGGGGCATCCCGGTCAAGAAGGGCGACCAGCCCTGGCCGGGGATGGAGGGCAAGGTCTTCTACGTCTGGTTCGACGCCCCCATCGAATACATCGCCTGCACCGCCGAATGGGCCGACGCCAACGGCAAGACCGACGCCGACTGGGAACGCTGGTGGCGCACCGACAAGGGAGCGTCCGACGTCACCTACTATCAGTTCATGGGCAAGGACAACGTGCCCTTCCACACCCTTTCGTTCCCCGCCACGATCCTGGGGTCCGGGGAACCGTGGAAGCTGGTCGACTACCTCAAGTCCTTCAACTACCTCAACTATGACGGCGGCCAGTTCTCGACCAGCCAGGGCCGGGGCGTGTTCATGGACCAGGCCCTGTCGATCCTGCCCGCCGACTACTGGCGCTGGTGGCTTTTGTCGCACGCCCCGGAATCGAGCGATAGCGAGTTCACCTGGGAGAATTTCCAGACCTCAGTGAACAAGGACCTCGCCGACGTCCTCGGCAACCTCGTCTCCCGCGTGACCAAGTTCGCCGTGTCCAAGTTCGGCAATGACGTCCCCGCCGGTGGAACCTTCGGCCCGCTGGAGACCGCCCTCATCGCCGATCTCGGCGCGCGCATCACCGACTACACGGCCTTGATGCAACAGATGGAGGTCCGCAAGGCTGCCGCCGAGCTGCGCGCGATCTGGGTCATCGGTAACGAATACCTGCAATCCGCCGCCCCTTGGTCGGTGGTCAAGACTGACCCCGAGCAGGCGCAGGCCATCGTTCGTCTCGCCCTTAACCTGATCCGGGTCTACGCGATCCTGTCGGCCCCCTTTATCCCCGATGCGTCGGCCACGATGATGAAGGCTGTCGGCTCGGTCGACTGGACCTGGCCGGCCGACATCTCCGCCGCGATGCGGACCCTCTCCGCTGGTCACCGCTTCCAGGTGCCCGAGAACCTGTTCCGCAAGATCACCGACGAAGAGCGCGCTGATTGGCAGAGCCGCTTCTCCGGCGTGAGAGCCTAGGCAACTTTCCGCCATTCGTGCAGGTGCAGAATCCTGCGGCTGGGGACCGGCCTTCGATCGTCACGCCCGGCCCAGGATTTGCGGGCCACTGCCATCCGTCTGCCCGGGGCCTGTCCTTCGACAGTGTGACACTGGTTCCGTTTCGGAAACACAGCGTTTGCATGCAGTTGCGGGAAGACGGTTCCCCGAGACGAATCGCGCGCAGCAGCTGCGCTGGTCCGTTCGCCGCGCAGCGGAAAAAGGTTCGTTTGCAGCCGCAGAAACACCCCCGCGTCGGGCGGATTTTTGCGACTTCGGCGGACCCGCGGAACAAAATTCCGCCAATCCTGAAATCTTGGGGAGCCACGCCACGCATATCAATGGTAGTGTCTGCCCATCAAACCCGAGTCGCTGCCCCCGACTTGCTGCCATGTCAGGAGAACTCGCGAGATGACCCAAGTTCTGCAATCGCGTAGCCGCCCCTTCAGAACCTATGCTGCCGTCGCCCTGTTCCTTGCCGTGTATGGTGGAGTGCTGGTATTCGTATTCGCGCCCAAGGACCTGATCTCTGTTCAGTCACCGACCGCCCTGATTGCGTCCGACTGACCGCGCTTCAGATGATCGCCCCTTCCACAAGCGCGCGCCCCTCGGCGATACGCTCGTAGTGGAATTCGGTCATGTCCAGCGTCTGGTAGGCTCCATGCGCGATCATCTCGGCGGTCGCCCGCCCCATTGCGGGTGACTGCTGCAGCCCGTGGCCTGAAAAGCCGTTCAGGAACAGGAAGTTGCCGATTTCGGGATGTGGCCCGGTGATCGCGTTCTGGTCCAGGACGTTGTAATCGTACTGACCGGCCCATTCGCTGATCACCTTCACCGCCTCGAAGGCCGGGATGCGGGTGGCAAGTGTCGGCCAGATCTTCTCCAGCCGCAGATCGTTGTCCATCGCAAAATCATCGAAGTCCACCGCCGGGTCGACATCGGCATGGCCCCCAGCCATGTAGGTCCCTCCGCCCACTTCCCTGGCGAAGACCCCTGACGGATCAATGACCAGCGGCAAGGGCCGGTCCAGTGGCTCGGCCGCCTGGATCACCCAGTTGAACCGTTTCCGGGGCTCGACCGGGATGGTTATCCCAGCCATCGCCGCCACCCTCGCCCCCCGGGTCCCGGCTGCGTTCACCACGGTTCCACAGCCGACCGTCCGGCCCGATTTCAGCCGAACGCCCGAGACCCGCGACCCCGAGACATCCAGCCCCATCACCTCGTCCGCGACATATTCCACCCCTGCCTCGCGGGCCTTGCGTCGGAACCAGTCGAAGACGGTCGAACCATCGAAGTAGCCTTCGTCCTGCGTGTTCAGGCTGCCCAGCACCAGGTCATCCACCACCATGAACGGGAACTCGGCCCGCATCTCGTCCGGGGTCAGAATCCGCGTCCCCGCCCCCGCTGCCGCCTGCACCTTCTGGTTGGCGCGCAGGACGCTGGCGAAATCTTCCCCGTCCGCAAGGTAAAGGTAGCCGAAATTCTGGATCTTCAGCTCTGGCACCCGCGGATCGCCCCCCATCCGCTGCCGCAGCGACTGCACGAAATCGGCCCCGAACTGCGAGATGCGGATGTTCAACTCGGTCGAGAACTGCTGGCGGATGCACGAGAAACTCAGCGTCGTCGCGGCCTTCTCGTAGGACGGGTCGCGCTCGATCACCAGGACCCGGCCCTTGAAGCCCATCTGCGTCAGCCACCAGGCTGTCGACGATCCCATGATCGCCCCGCCGATGATCACCACGTCATAGTTGCCGTGACCCGGTTCCGTCTGAAATCCCTGCATTTCCGTCCTGCCTGAAGCGCGCGCCGCAGGTGTAGCGCAGCTTCCCGACCGGGTAAATGCGGGGTCTAGTCCTGCGGCGGCGGCACATCGACAGAGGGCAGCCAGGGCTTGATGTCCAGAAGCGGCGTGCCGTCGAAGGCGTCTAGCGCATCAAAGGTCAGCAGGCCCGCTTCCCGGTCGATCTCCCGCAGCCGGACCACGCCCACTGCGATCGGGTTCGGGCGGGCGGGCGCGCGCAGGGCGAACACTCCGGTCGGGCCCGCGCGGTGCGGCGGGTTCAGCACGATCATGTCGCGCCGCGCCCGCCCGGTCCAGTACAGCAGGATCACGGCCTGCCCCGCCGCAAGCCCCAGCAGGCCTGGCCGGAACGGCAGGTCGACCTCGGCCTCGAACTTGCCGCCAGCCTCGCGTGCCTCGCGCAGGTTTTTCGGGCAATTGCCCTGCGACCAGGGACTCCGCAGCCGCCCGATGAAGCGCAGATGCGCATCGTCAGCGATCCGGGCAGGGTCGAAGCTCAGCGCGGCCTCGCCCGGACGGACGGTTTTCCCGTTGGAAGCCTCGGTCATGCAGGGGGCCTCCGGCCTCTGGCGTCGCGGCATGCTGATGCGCCGAAGGCCCCGATGCAAGATCAGTCGTTGGCGGTGCCGTGATCCATCGTCGAGTGATCCATTTCCGCCATGCCCATCGCCGGATCGACCTGGAACTCGATCTCCACCGGGCCTGCCTTCTCGAAGATCAGCGTGGCCTTGTGCATCTCGCCCTCGATCAGGGGCCCGGTCAGGCCCATGAACATGACATGATACCCGCCCCGCTCCAGATTGACGGTCCCGCCGGCCGGAATCTCCAGCGCCTCGATATGGGTCATCGTGCCGACGCCGTTCGCGTCGACCTTGCTTTCATGCACCTCGGACTTGGCCGCGATGGCTGAGTCCACCCCTATCAGACGGTCTGCCTCGGACCCGGTGTTGACGATGGCCATGTAGCCCCCGGCCGTCTTCGCCGTGGCCGCAGGCTGGGGGATGTGGGGATGGATGATCTGAAGATCGCCCGCGATGATTTCGTGCGCCAGGGTCGGCGCAGCAAGCAAAAGGGCGGTGGCAAATGCAATAAGTCGTTTCATGGTCAGGTCCTTTCGGGGGACATGCAGGGGTTGGGAGTGATCCGCCGCACCGGGCGGGCCAATGGTGCCGGAGAGGTCTGCAGCGGCACCCAGAAGGGCACGCGGCCGCGATCAGCCGACCGGCGGCCCCTGCGGCGCCCGCGCCAGGTCCAGGACCCGAGCCGCCCTTACGTTTTCGCGTGGAGCCGTCACCTCGGCCAAGAGCTGTAGCGCTGCCGGACGGACCGGGCCCGAAAACTGCGGCAAATCCGCGCCGCCCGCGATCTGGCAGGCCTGGCACAGCGGATCGGCATGGCGTGAGCCGTCGCCCGCCGTGCCGCAAATGTCCGCGACCGAGGCCCCGGCCGCAAGCATTGCCGCAACGGTCTGGTCATCGGCATCGGGCATGCGATGCGCGAACCCGGTCGCGACCAGCGACAGGGTGAGAAGGGCCAGAAGCACCATCCGGCGAAGCTGAGCGACGAGAACCAGCATCGTGCTGGCTTAGGCCGGGCAAAAGACGTGGTCAACCGGGCAAAGCGGCGCAGGTGGCTTGCCTTGGCAGGGCGTCGGGAAAAGAGTGGGGCAGCAACCCAAGTCACCCGGATTACCAAGATGCCCGACCTCGTCCCTGTCTTCGACGGCCACAACGACATCGTCCTGAAGATCGCCGCCGCGGGCGAGAGCCGCGCACAACTCTGGCTGAAGGGCGAAGGGGCCGGGCACCTTGACCTTCCCCGGATGCAGTCGTCGGGCTTCGCGGGCGGAATCTTCGCGATCTACATCCCCTCGCCCGAGACCAAAGACGTCGCCGCCTATCACGACCTGATGGACAACCCGCCCTACGACCTGCAGCTTCCGGCGTTGATCGACCACGGGGCGGCCCAGCCCGTCGCGGTCGAGATGCTGGGACACCTATTGTGGATGGAGCGCGTCTCGGGTGGCCGCTTCCGCTGGTGCCGCTCGGCCGCGGATATCCGCGCCGCAATTGCGGCGGGTGCGGTCGCTGGGGTTCTGCACTTCGAGGGAGCCGAGCCTATTGGCCCGAACCTCGACGCGCTCCACCTCTATCACGCGATGGGCCTGCGCTCGCTTGGGCCGGTCTGGAGTCGCCCGACGATCTTTGGCCACGGCGTCCCGTTCCGTTTCCCATCGACCAGCGACACCGGGCCGGGGCTGACCGACATTGGCAAGGCGCTCGTGCGCGAATGTAACGCGCTGAAGATCATGATTGACCTCAGCCACCTGAACGAGACCGGATTCTGGGACGTGGCGAAGCTGTCGGATGCCCCATTGGTCGCCACCCATTCCAACGCCCATGCCGTGACACCGTCCAGCCGCAACCTTTCGGACCGCCAGCTGCGCGCCATCGGCGAGACCGGCGGCATGGTCGGCCTGAACTTCGCCACCTGCTTCCTGCGCCCGGATGGCCGCGAAAGCCCCGAGATGACGCTTGATCCGGTCATGCACCATATCGAACACCTGCTGAAACTGGCCGGCGAGGACGGTGTTGGCCTTGGCTCGGACTATGACGGGGCGACAACGCCGCGGGACATCGGAGGGGTCGAAGGTCTGCCGGTCCTCATCGCCGCGATGCGGGAAATGGGCTTGGGCGAGACACTGATCCACAAGATCGCACATGGCAACTGGCTGCGGCTTCTGGAACGCACCTGGGGGGCCTGACCGGGCCGCTCGTCGATGACTTCGTCACTCCTCGCTGGGGTCCGCTCCGACGAGAAGACGAAGTCGCACGAGGAGGTTACGCTGCAAGTGCGACGCGCAATCCCTCCGCCAGATCGACAAAGCGGTCGGACAGCGGGTTCGACCGCCGCCAGACCATGCCGATTGTCCGCGACGGACGCGGCTCGCGCAGGCGGTGCAGCACGACCGGGGCCGCACGGCCCTCCACTGTCGCGGCCATCTCGGGGATCAGTGTCACCCCGATCCCGGCCCCAACCATCTGGACCAGTGTCGCCAGCGAAGAGCCTTCCATGATGTCGCCCGTCAGCCCCGGCGACAGCTTGCAGACCGCAATCGCCTGATCCCGGAAGCAGTGGCCTTCCTCCAGCAGCAGAAGCTGCATCTTCCGCAACTCCTCCAGCGCCGGAACCGGGTGATCTGCCGCCCGCTCGGGCCGCACCAGCAGGAACTCCTCCTCCAGCAGTGGATGCTCCACCAGCGAGGGCGCTCCGGCCGGCAACGCCAGCAGCGCCAGGTCCAGCCGCCCCTCGCCCAGGTCGCGCAGCAGCTTCGGCGTCACCGCCTCGCGCGGGCGCAGGTCCAGGTCGGGGAACCGTCCCGACAAAGCGCGCATCAGACGCGGCAGCAGATAGGGCGCCACGGTCGGGATCACCCCCAGCCGCAGTCGCCCAGACAGCGGCCCCGTCGAGGCCCGCGCCAGCGCCCCCAGTTCGTCCACCGCCCGCAGCACGTCCCGCGCCCGCAGCGCGAATTCCTCGCCCAGCGTGGTCAGGCTGATCTGCCGCGCCCCCCGTTCGACCAGCGGCGCACCCAGGATGTCTTCAAGCTCCTTCACCTGCAGCGACAGCGCCGGTTGCGAGATCGACGAGGCCTCCGCCGCCCGGCCAAAGTGCCGGTTTCGGGCCAGCGCGTCGAAATACCGCAGATGCTTGACGGTGATCTTTGTCATAGGCTCTGCATATCGCGGCGATAGGAAAATGAAAATTCCTATTATCGCCCGAGGGTGCTACCGATAACCCACGATATGACGCATCCGAGTCGCCCTCCGGTACCGGGACCGGGCGTTTGGAGCGTTTTTTTGGATGCAGTTCAGGGAGAGCAAGATGGACGGCAATGACGTTGGACGCACGGGCAAATGCCCCGTGATGCATGGGGCGATCACCACGACCGACACTTCGGTAATGGACTGGTGGCCCAAGTCGCTGAACCTCGACATCCTGCACCAGCACGACACCAAGGTGAATCCGCTGACGGGTTTCAACTACCGTGAGGAAGTGAAAAAGCTCGACTTTGATTCGGTGAAGCGTGACCTGATCGCCCTTATGACCGACAGCCAGGACTGGTGGCCGGCCGACTGGGGACATTACGGCGGCCTCTTCATCCGCATGTCCTGGCATGCCGCCGGAACCTACCGGATGGCCGACGGACGCGGTGGCGCCGGGACCGGCAACCACCGCTTCGCGCCGCTGAATTCCTGGCCCGACAACGCCAACCTCGACAAGGCCCGCCGCCTTCTGTGGCCGCTGAAGAAGAAATACGGCAACCGCCTGTCCTGGGCCGACCTGATGGTTCTGGCCGGGACCGTCGCCTACGAATCGATGGGCCTCAAGACCTTCGGCTTCGGCTTTGGCCGCGAGGACATCTGGCATCCCGAAAAGGACGTCTACTGGGGCTCCGAGAAGGAATGGCTGACCGACCAGCGCTATCCGACCAAGGAAGACCGCACGTCGCTGGAAAACCCGCTGGCCGCCGTGGTCATGGGTCTGATCTACGTGAACCCGCAAGGGGTTGACGGCCAGCCCGACCCCGCCCGCACCGCGATGGACGTCCGCGAAACCTTCGCCCGCATGGCGATGGATGACGAGGAGACCGTCGCGCTGACCGCTGGCGGCCACACGGTCGGCAAGGCACATGGCAACAACGACGCCGCCCGCATCGGGGCCGAACCCGAAGGCGCGGCGCTGGAAGAAGGCGGCCTTGGCTGGATGGTCCACTCCGCCCGTTCCGTGGGCCGCGACACCATCACCTCGGGGCTGGAAGGCGCCTGGACCGCCAACCCGACGAAGTGGGACGGCGGCTATTTCCACCTGCTGCTCAAGTACGACTGGGAACTGGTGAAATCCCCTGCGGGGGCCTTCCAGTGGCAGCCGATCAACATCGCGCCCGAGGATATGCCGGTCGATGTCGAGGACCCGTCGATCCGCGTGATGCCGATGATGACCGACGCCGACATGGCGATGAAGGTCGACCCGATCTACCGCGAAATTTCCGAACGCTTCGCCAAGGATCAGGCCGCGTTCAGCGACGCCTTCGCCCGCGCCTGGTTCAAGCTGACCCACCGCGACATGGGGCCGAAGGTGCGTTACTTGGGGCCGTGGGTGCCGCAGGAAGACCTGATCTGGCAGGACCCGGTTCCCGTCGGTTCGACCTCGTGGAACGTCGACGCCGTGAAGGCCAGGATCGCTGCTTCCGGCCTCTCGGTCTCGGACATGGTCGCGACGGCCTGGGATTCGGCCCGCACCTTCCGTGGCTCGGACAACCGGGGCGGTGCCAACGGCGCCCGCATCCGTCTGGCCCCGCAGAAGGACTGGGAAGGCAACGAACCCGCCCGCCTGTCGCGCGTGTTGTCGGTGCTGAACCCCATCGCCAAGGAAGCCGGGGCCTCGCTGGCCGATGTGATCGTGCTGGCCGGGAACGTCGGTGTCGAGCACGCGGCGAAAGCTGCTGGCGTTGACGTCACGGTCCCCTTCCACGCCGGTCGCGGCGATGCGACCGACGCGGACACCGACGCTGAAAGCTTCTCGGTGCTGGAGCCGGTCGCTGATGGCTTCCGCAACTGGATGAAGAAGGACTATGCCGTTTCGGCCGAGGAACTGCTTCTCGACCGCGCGCAGCTCATGGGCCTGACCGCGCATGAGATGACCTGCCTGATCGGCGGGATGCGGGTGATCGGCACCAACCACGGCGGGACCAAGCACGGGGTCTTCACCGACCGCGTCGGCGCGCTGACCACCGACTTCTTCACCGGCCTCACGGACATGGCGCTGAAGTGGGTGCCGAAGGGAACCAACGCCTACGACCTCACCGACCGCAAGACCGGCGCGGTCAAGTGGACGGCGACCCGCGCGGATCTGGTGTTCGGCTCGAACTCGATCCTGCGCGCCTATGCCGAGGTCTATGCCCAGGACGACAACCGCGAGAAGTTCGTCTGCGACTTCGTCTCGGCCTGGGTCAAGGTGATGGAAGCCGACCGCTTCGACCTGCGCGCCTGATCGCGCGCCGGGCACCAAGGACGCCCGGACCCTTGCGGTCCGGGCGGTTCGCCATTTCCCGTGGTCGGTCCTGCCCCACCTCTCGACCGACTCGGTGGAAAGAATTATTCCTGTGCATGGAACCACTCGGCCCCCCTGTGCGTTTTGCCGCCAAGCGGTGCTGGGCGACTGACACCAAGGGGGGAACGGGGGAATGGATGACGGGGCATGATCGGTCAGTCAGGGGTCTTTCGACTGAGGAAGACCTCCGCGCCCTTTACGAGTTCACCGACGCAATTTACCACGCCCGCTCTGCCGACGACATCTATGCCTCTGCGCTGGATGTCATCACCGGCACACTGCACTGCGACAGGGCGTCGATCCTGCTGTTCGATGCGGCTGGAACCATGCAGTTCGTCGCCTGGCGTGGCTTGTCCGACACCTACCGTACGCAACTTGCCGGGCATACGCCGTGGAAGCCGGGTGACAGGGACCCGGCACCGATATTTGTCGAGAACATCGTCGAAACCGATGAACCCGACTGGATAAAGGCGGTGATCGCGGGCGAGGGGATCGTCAGTCTGGGGTTCGTGCCGATCACCCTTGAAGGCCGTGTCATCGGCAAGTTCATGACCTATTACAGCCGCCGCCAGAGCTTCCAGCCGCAATCGCAAACATTGGCCGTCACCATCGCCCGACAACTTGGGTTCAGCATCGGACGGACCCGCGCCGAGGCCGCGCGCGAGGCCGCGCTGTCAGACCTGCGCGTGTCCGAAGCCCGCTTTCGCCAGATGACCGAAGAAGCGCCGATCATGATCTGGATGAGCGATCCCACCGGGCATTGCGAACAGCTCAACAAGCTTGCGCGAGATTTCTGGGGCGTGCCGAAGATGGGTTGGACGGGTTCGATTATTCGGCCACCATCCACCCCGATGACTTTGACCATGTGCTGTCGCAGATGGCCGAGGCGATCGCGCAGAACCGCCCCGTAACCCTGCGCGGCCGCTACGCCAATGTGTCGGGCGACTGGCGCATCCTGCAGACCGAGGCGCGGCCAAGATATGCCTGCGATGGGCGCTTCCTGGGCATGATCGGCGTGAATGTCGACATCACCGAACAGGAAAGCGTCGCCCGACAGCGTGAGCTGATGCTGGCCGAACTGAACCACCGGGTGAAGAATACCCTCGCTGTAGTGCAAGCGATCGCCCACCAGACCTTCAAGTCCGACCGCAACGCGCCCCCGGTAAATACCTTCCTTGGGCGGCTCGGTGTTCTGGCCAGGGCCCATGACATCCTGTCGGGCGTGAACTGGGAAGCCACGCCCATGCATGAACTGGCACGCGAAGTGCTGGGCGAACTTTCCGCCAACCAGGACCGGATCGTCACGGACGGCCCGCCGTTTCTCTTGAAGCCGAAGCAAGCCCTGGCCATCGCGCTTGCGCTGCATGAGCTGCAGACCAACGCGATGAAATACGGCGCACTTTCCGTCGACCAGGGAACGGTCTCGCTACAGTGGCGGCTCCCCTCCAGTCACAGCCTTGAAATCCTCTGGCAAGAGCGTGGCGGTCCGCCCGTCGTCGCCCCCTTGCGCCGGGGGTTCGGGACCCTGATGCTGGAAATGGGTCTGTCCGCCGAGTTGAACGGCGTCGCCAAGCTGGATTTTCAACCGGACGGCCTGCAGTGCCGCATCGAAGCCGCGATCGAAGGGATGAATGTATGAGCGTTCTAGCGGGCCGCCGGATTCTCGTCGTGGAGGACGAGTTCCTGATTGCCACCGTGCTGTGCGACATGCTTCAGGACAGTGGAGCCGTCGTCGTAGGCCCCGCCGCGACGGTGCCCGCAGCGATGCAGCTGTTGCAGGAGGACCCTGTCGATGCGGCGCTTCTGGACATGAACCTGAATGGCCAGTGGAGCGATCCGGTGGCCGAAGATCTGCAGCAGCGACGCATACCGTTCGTCTTTACCACCGGATACGGGGTGAACGCCCGAACCGAAAGGTTCGGGGTGCGAACCGTGTCGAAGCCCTATTCCTGGGAAGAAATCGAACAGCAGCTCGCTCTGTCTATGGTCGAGGCATCCATTCCGCCCAAATGATTGGGCCAATTGCTCGGGCCGACTTCTGAGAGCATTTGCCACCGGGGAACTGTCCGGCATGCGGTCAGACCAAGCTGGTACCCGCGGCCGGGCTCGAACCGGCACGGCCTTGCGGCCAAGGGATTTTAAGTCCCCAGTGTCTACCATTTCACCACGCGGGCAGCCGGGCGGACCTTAGCCTTTGCCGTGCGCCGGGAAAAGACCGCTCCTTGCCATGACCCGACCTTGCGGACTAGCCTGCCGCGAAGCCGACGGAGGCCCGATGCGCAGCTCGCCCCAGACCCTGCCCCGCAGCGAAGACGTGGTGACAGCCGCACTGGCGCATCTGGCCCGGATCGTGCTGGACACGGGCCGCTTCATCTATGCGCACGACGCGGGGGACATCGCCGCCGCACATGACGGCTACAACCTCCTGCGCCATTGCGGGACGCTCTGGTTCATGGCCCGTGCCACGAACACGCTGCCAGGCCGGGCCGATCCCGATCTTCTGGACGCCATCGGCCGGGCGACGGGCTACCTTGGGCGCAAACTCGCCCCGCCGCCCTGGTCGGCACCTGATCGGCCCAGCCTTGGTCTGGTCGGCAATGGTGCGGTCAAGCTTGGCGGCCTTGGCCTCGGCCTGCTGGCCCTGGCTGAAGTCAACGATGTTCAAACGCTGACCCTGGCGCCCATGACCCTGCCCCATCCCCCGCCCGAGACCATGTCCCGGATGCGCACCTATGCCCTGGACGAGATCGAGGGCGACGACTTTCGCCACAAGCGCGATTTCGACACCGGCGAGGTGCTGGGCTTCCGCTCGGACTATTATACCGGCGAGGCGATCTTCGGCCTCCTCGTATCCGGCCCCACCACCGACGACCTCACCCGCGTCACCACCTCATTGATGCGCAAGGGCTATGGCTTTGCCCAGCAAAGCCACTGGATGGCCTATGCCGCCTGCGAAGCCGTCGCGCGCGGGGTAGTGCCCGAGGCACTGGGCTCGGCCTATCTGACCGGGCTGATGGAAGCGATCCTTGGCGACACCCACTACCGCGCACGCCGCCAATCCACTGCAATCGCCTGCCGGACCGAGGCGCTGACCCGCGTGCTTCTCTTGGCCCGCGATCATCCAGGCGTGTTGTCTTCGGACCTTCTGGACCGCATCCGCGTCCATGCGGGCCAGAACCTGGCCCTGCAGCTTGACTGGTATGCGGATGGACAGTTCTGGAAAGGCGACGACGCGCGGAAAGTTCAGATCGACTACATCCAGCACAACGCCACCGCCTTTCTGCATTGGGGGATGCTGGGCGAAGGCTAAGGGGAAGCGCGCCGCAGCATGACCATCAGCCAACCCCTGCCAGCAACCGGCTGACCAGCTCGAAACTGTTCCTGACCCCCATCTTGCGGATCATGTTCGCCCGATGCACCTCGACTGTCCGCGGGGACGACCCCACCGCCAGCGCGATTTCCTTCGAGGTGAACCCGTTCACCAGATAGCGCGCGATCCGCCGCTCGGTCGGGGTCAGCGCGCCCGCAGGTCCTTCCGATTCCAAAGGCCGGTACGTCCAGACGGCCAGCCGCTGCGGGTCTTCCCGGTCCAACGCGGAGCCATGTCCCTCCATCCACAGAACTTGCCCGTCCTTCCGCCGCATGAAGCGTTCGTCGCGGTAGACCGCCGCCCCCTGCATCGCCTTGCGTGCGCGTTCGCCGATCAGCTCGTAATCCGTCTGACCCGGATACAGGATACGGATCGACTGCCCCTCCACCTCGCGCGGGGTCCAGCCGAACACCGCCTCGACCCGCAAGCTGGCCCGCAGGATCACCCGGTCCGCCAGGATCAGCGTCGCGTCCGGCGCATGCTGGAACGCCAGCTTCTCATAGTCACGCATCCGCCCTCCCTACGTAGCCATATACGTATTCTTACGGATGGCAGGTCCGCGCGCAATCTTTCAGGATCAGCCCGGTCCGATGTTCCCGCCCCAGCCGCGGAACCGGAGGGAGAACACCGATGAACAAAGTCTATCCCAGCGCCGCTGCGGCCCTCGACGGGCTTCTGCATGACGGCATGCTGATCGCGTCCGGCGGCTTCGGCCTCTGCGGCATCCCCGAACTTCTGATTGCCGCCATCCGCGACGCCGGCACCAAGAACCTGACCGTCGCCTCGAACAACGCGGGCGTCGACGGCTTTGGCCTGGGCGTTTTGCTGGAGACGCGGCAGGTCAAGAAGATGATCTCGTCCTACGTGGGCGAGAACGCCGAATTCATGCGCCAGTATCTCAGCGGAGAGCTGGAGCTTGAATTCAACCCGCAAGGCACGCTGGCCGAACGGATGCGGGCGGGCGGCGCGGGCATCCCCGGCTTCTACACCGCGACCGGCGTCGGCACTGTCATCGCCGAGGGCAAGGAACACCACGACTTCGACGGCCGCACCTACATCCTGGAACGCGGCATCGTCGCCGACCTTGCAATCGTGAAGGCCTGGAAGGCGGACCCCTCGGGGAACCTCGTCTTCCGCAAGACCGCGCGCAACTTCAACGTTCCCGCCGCCACCTGCGGCAAGACCTGTGTGGTGGAGGTCGAGGAAATCGTGCCGCTGGGCAGCCTCGACCCCGACACGATCCACCTGCCGGGGATCTACGTCCACCGGATCGTCACCGGAACGCACGAAAAGCGCATCGAACAGCGGACCGTCCGCAAGAAGGAGGCTGTGTGATGAGCGAGACCAAAGGATGGGACCGCAACGGCATGGCCGCCCGCGCCGCGCAGGAATTGCAGGACGGGACCTACGTGAACCTTGGCATCGGCATCCCGACGCTGGTGTCTAACTACATCCCAAAGGGCATCAGCGTCACCCTGCAGTCCGAAAACGGGATGCTTGGGATGGGTCCCTTCCCGTTCGAGGGCGAAGAGGACCCCGACCTGATCAACGCGGGCAAGCAGACCATCACCGAACTGCCGCAGACCGCCTATTTCGACTCTGCCCAAAGCTTCGCCATGATCCGCGGCGGCAAGATCGCGATGGCGATCCTGGGCGCGATGGAGGTGGCCGAGAACGGCGATCTTGCAAACTGGATGATCCCCGGCAAGCTCGTCAAGGGCATGGGCGGCGCGATGGACCTGGTGGCCGGGGTCGGCCGCGTCGTCGTCGTGATGGACCACACCTCGAAGCACGGCGAGTCCAAAGTGCTGAAAGCCTGCACCCTGCCGCTGACCGGCAAGGCCGTGGTCAACCGCATCATCACCAACCTTTGCGTGCTGGACGTCGTCCCGGGTGGGCTGAAGCTGGTGGAATGTGCCCCCGGCGTGACCGAGGCCGAAGTGCGCGCCGCGACCGAGGCCACCCTTGTCTGACCATCTCGTCACCCGCGAGCACGGAGCGACCAAGGGCCGCTTCGTGATCCGCCGCGGCGAGGAAGAGGCGGAACTGACCTATTCCATCACGACGCCGACCCTGATCATCGCCGACCACACCGGCGTCCCGGACAGCTTCCGGGGCACGGGGGCGGGTCTGGCTCTGGTCGAGGCGTTGGTGGCCGCGGCCCGGAGGGACGGCTTCAAGGTCGTCCCCCTGTGCCCCTTCGTGAACGCCACCCGCAAGAAACACCCCGACTGGGCCGACGTCTTCGTCTAACCCTCTACAGCCCCGCGATGTCGGTGCGGAAGACGCATGGGTCGGTCACCAGCATCGGCGGGCTGACGCAAAGCCCCTGCGCCACCTGCCAGGCCGCCAGCACCTTCGGCACATAATCCCGCGTTTCGGCATAGGGCGGCACGCCGCTGTTCTTGCGCACCGCGCCCTCGCCCGCATTGTAGGCGGCAAGCACCATGACCGGATCGTTGTCGAACTCTTCCAAGAGCCAGTCCAGATAGGCGACCCCGCCCTTGATGTTCTGCACCGGGTCCTTGCTGTCGCTGACCCCAAAGCGTTCGGCCGTCGCCGGGATCAGCTGCATCAGCCCGACCGCTCCGGCATGGCTGATCGCATCCGACCGCCCCGCGCTTTCGATCCCGATCACCGCCAGCACCAGCGCGGGCGAGACATTGGTGTCCAGCGTGGCGCGCAGGATGTCCTTGCCATAGGCGTCCGCCATGTCCTGCATGGTCTGCAGCCGCGGCGCCCTGACACCCGTCCCATCTGGCCCCTGCGACAGCGAAGCCAGCGCCACGTCGAAACGGTCCGCCGCCCCGCCGATCCCCGCCGGGACCTTGTCCCAGAACCAGGCGTAGGACGAAGCCGGGGCTGGCCCGGGCTCGCCCACCGGGCCGACGGACTTGTCCGCCACCTTCGGCTCTTTCAGCCCGTGATCGGGGTTCGGATCGACCTTCGGCAGCGCCGCTATGTAGCGTGCCTGTTCCTCGGGGTCGATCTGCACGGTGATCCGCTTGCCGGGCAGGCTTTCGCCGACCTTGACCCGCTTGAAGCTGGTCTCTGCCAAGGACGCCTGGGGAAGGGCCGCGCAGAGAATCGCTGCGGTCCAGTAGGTTCTGCTCATCATGTCGGGGCCTGCTCGCCTCGTTGTTTTGCGGGAAGAATCGCAGGTTCGCACAACCCTAGCCAGCACTTTCGCCGTACAATCATGGCAATTTCGCCAGAATTGACCGGAAAACCACGGCCTAGCATGGAAGGGTGAACAGATTCCTAAAATTTGTTTCGTGTAAATTCAGAAGCTTGCCCATATTTTCGCGGATTTTGGGGGGCAACCGAAAATCTCCAGATGTCGTCCAAACTGCTGCCACGTTTCAGGGGCTATATATGTCCATACCGAACGACGAAGGCGCAGCGAAGGCCAGATCGAAGCGGTTGAGTGAATGATGAGCACCTTAGAAAGGGACAAGACCATGACCAATTTCTCCGCTTTCCTGAAAGACGAAGCCGGCGCCGTGACCGTTGACTGGGTGGTCCTGACCGCCGCCGTCGTGGGCCTCGGCCTCCTGATCTTCAACTGGGTCCGCCCGGCCGTGTCGAACCTGGCACAGGCGATCAACACCGAGCTGACCGACGCTCAGACCTGCATGTCGAGCAACGGCACCAACTGCTAATAACTATCTCGGATAGTCTGCTCTGGCCGCGCTTCGAAAGAAGCGCGGCCAGTTGCATTTTGCGCCCCGGGTCTTGACCGGCAGGTTGGACCTTCGGCATCGACCTGACGGGCGAAGACCCTGCATCCAGGATGGGACATCAACGCCTGCCGGTAACTTCACGCCTTTTGCCACGAAAGCCACCGGATCACCCCGCTTTCGCCGCAGAGTTGCAAAGAACGTGATCCGCCCGATCGCCATTCAAGATTTATTTCATTAATTATCAATAACTTGAACGATTTTCAGAAGCCACAGACGCTCGGCCCAGAAATAACCCAAGCCGTCCAAACTCCTGCCACGATTGTCGGGCCAGATGCTCCCATACCGACCGAACACGGCAGTCGCCAGATCGCACCGGTTGACACAGGGAACACCTTAGAAGGGACATGACCATGACCAACTTTTCCGCCTTCCTGAAAGACGAATCCGGCGCCGTGACCGTGGACTGGGTCGTTCTGACCGCCGCTGTCGTGGGCCTTGGCCTGCTGATCTTCAACTGGGTTCGCCCGGCCGTCTCGAACCTGGCTGAAGCGATCAGCACCGAACTCGCAGATGCCCAAGCCTGCATGGAACAGAACAACGCCGCAACCTGCTAATAAGCCCAGGTCGCACGTTCTTCGGGCCGCGCCTCAGCAGAGGCGCGGCCCTTCCAATTTCAGGAACCGTGCCTCGCCGGTTCGGGAAACAGTTACCCCCCGACTGCAAGATTGTAGCCCGACATCCGTTAAACTTTCGCCGCATTCCCCAGCCAAGCTGCAGCCGTCACGGATCGCCCGTCGCGGGTGCAGGACATAGGGCGCAGCAGCTTTCCGCCCTGTTCCCGGCAGTCACGACCGATCCATTCACCGATTCGGGGCTCCCCGCCCGCAAGCTTGCAAGGGGCGCCCCCAGCACACTAGAAGCAGCGCCGGGCCGCCACAGTCAGACCTAGGGCCGCTCCCAGCAAGTAGAGGGTAGAAATGAGAGCAGTATTTGCATTGGTCCTCCTGGTCGGCATGGGGCTGGCCGGTGTGGCCGTCTACATGATCCAGGGCTACATGTCGGACCTGGAAACCGCGCTGCAGCAAGAGCGGTCTTTCAACGCCAAGGCCGGCAAGCTGGTCGAGGTCTATGTCTTCGCCAAGGCCAAGGGCTACGGCGATGCGCTTGCGGAAGGGGATGTCCAGCTGATCTACTGGCCCGAGAAGTCGCTGCCGAAAGAGATCTTCCGCGACAAGGACACCCTATTCCCGCCAAATGCCGATGGCCCGCGCTACATCATGCGCTCGACCGTGGCGTTCGAGCCTGTTCTCACCAGCCGGGTGACCGAGCCGGGGCAGCTGGCCAGCCTCACCTCCAAGCTGGAAAAGGGCAAGCGCGCCTTCGCAATCCGCGTGGGCATGGATTCGGGTGTGTCGAACTTCGTGAAGCCGGACGACTTCATCGACATCCTGTGGACCGGCAACGTGCCGGGCTATGAGGGCCGGATCACGCGCCAGATCGAAAACGCCGTTCAGGTCATCGCCGTCGACAACGCGCTGAACGAAGGCCAGATCACCACGGACACTGTTGCTCAGACGGTAACGGTCGCAGCAACGCCCGAGCAGGTGGCCCGTCTGGCACAGGCGCAGGCGACGGGCGAACTGACGCTGTCGCTGGCGCTCGACGCCACCGAGATGGTCGAAGGCACGATCGAGACCGACACCAAGTCCCTGCTTGGCATCGTCGAGGTCGCCCCCGAGGTTGTGGCTCCGGTGATCGAACAGAAAGTGTGCTACGCCAAGCAGCGCAGCGGCGGGGTCCTGGTCGACACCGATGTTGTGATCCCCTGCAAGGACTGAACTGCCATCCACAAGGCATCGGGGCGCGGCCACATTATCTGGGGCCGCGCCCCGTTCTTTTTTCAATCCGTTGCGACCTGTTGCAGTTTATCCACATCAACAACTTCCCCCAAAGCATTGATTATTGCAAAAAAAGCGGCACTGGGTCATTCTCCCCGGACATAAGGGCGTTCAAGACCCAAACGAGGCGTGGTCGAAAGGGCAGATCACATGAACATGAAACGACTTCTGACTGCAGCGTACATTGGTGCGGCTCTCGCATCGACGGCGCTGACGCCGGTCTCCGCCGAAGTCCTGCGCGTTTTGCAGGGCCAGGCTTCCGAAGCACTCAACGTTCCGATGAACCGGGCCGTTGTCGTCGAAAGTGACGTTCCCTTCGCGGAACTCTCGATCGCGAACCCGGGCATCGCTGATATCTCGACGCTGTCCGACCGCTCCATCTACGTTCTTGGCAAGGCACCCGGGCGTACGACGCTCACGCTATTGTCGCCTGAGGGGCAACTGATCTCGAACGTCGACGTGCACGTCACGCCCGACATCGCCGAATTCAAGGAGCGTCTCCAGCAGATCATCCCCGGTGAAAACATCGAGGTTCGGACCGCCAACGACGGGATCGTGCTGTCCGGTCAGGTCTCCTCGACCGCCAAGATGGACCGGGCGCTCGACCTCGCCAACCGCTACGCGCCGGATCGGGTCTCGAACCTGATGGTGGTGGGCGGGACGCAGCAGGTCATGCTGAAAGTCCGCTTCGCCGAAATGAACCGGACGGTCAGCAAGGCGCTTGGCGGCGGTTTGACTCTCACCGGCTCTGGAAGCAGCGGCAGTGGCGTCATTGGTGGTGGCGGCGGACTGTCGAACGCCTTCGGTGGCGTGGGCGTCAGTTTCGGTGTCGGGGATTTGTCCTTCCAGGTTCTGCTGGAAGCGTTGGAAACCAAGGGCATGGTCCGCACACTGGCCGAGCCGAACTTGACCGCGCTGTCGGGCCAGGAAGCCAAGTTCCTTGCCGGTGGCGAATATCCGGTGCCGGTGGCGCAGGACAACGACACGATCACCGTCGAATTCAAACCCTTCGGTGTGGAACTGAACTTCACCCCGGTGGTCGTGGATCAGGATATCATCAACCTGACCATCGACGCTGCGGTTTCGTCACTTGACCCGGCGAATGGTTTCTCCATCGACCAAGGCTTCAGTATCGCCGCCTTCAAACGCCGCGAGACATCCACGACGGTCGAGATGCGGGACGGACAAAGCTTCGCGATTGCGGGCCTTCTGCAAGACGACTTCCGCAACGACCTGACCCAACTGCCGTGGGCGGCGGACATTCCGATCCTGGGCGCGCTGTTCCGCAGTGCGAACTACCGGCGCGAACAAAGCGAGTTGGTCATCATTGTCACTCCGCACCTCGTCAATCCGGTGGCGGGCGCGGCTCTGGCGCTGCCGACTGACCGGGTCCGCATCCCGACCGAACGCGAGCTGTTCCTGTTCGGCGAAGTGGCCACCAGCCCCAAGAAGGGTGCGGCGGCCGAAGTTGCCCGGCAGGACTTCAGCTCGTCCTACGGCTATGTGATGGAGTAAGGAGATGACCCGCATGCTTCCCAAGCTGCTTGCAGCCTCTGCCCTCCTCGCGTTGACCGCCTGTGGTGACTACGCCACCTCATGGGACCGCGAACTTGGCTCCGAAGTCGACAAGGGCCAGTTCGGCAACGCCACGATGAACAACACGCTCATCCAGACGGGTGAGATCTCGTACACCGTGGCGCTGGCCGAACGCTTCGCGGCCGAAGTGCCCGACACGATCAACTTCGCCTTCAACAGTGCCGAGCTGTCGGGCGATGCCCGTGCGATCCTGAAGAAGCAGGCCGACTTCATCCGCCAGTTCCCCGAGGTTCGCTTCCGCGTCTTCGGACACACGGACAAGGTCGGCTCCAACAGCTACAACCAGCGTCTCGGCCTCCGCCGGGCCCAGGCCGCCGTGGCCTATCTCAGCTCGCTCGGCATCAGCCGGTCGCGGCTCGAGGCGGTGGTTTCCTATGGCGAGACGCAGCCGATCGTGCAGACCCAGAACCCCGAAGTGCGCAACCGTCGCACGGTGACCGAGGTTTCGGGCTTTGTCGGCAGCCACCCGCTGGTCCTGAACGGCAAGTACGCCGAGATCATCTGGCGCGACTACATCATCAGCGGCACGCGTGAGCATCTTGGCGAACGCGCTGACGCAGGTGCCGGCGGCGGCTGATCCTCCGCCTTTCAGCAAAGATCAGAGGCCGGGCCTTGCGCCCGGCCTCTTCGTTTCCAGAATAGTGATAATCCCAGAAACAGGCTCTTTTAGCCCAATTATCGCCACCATTCTTGAACAAGGTCCAAACCATAGGATGAGTTTGGGGGTCTGATTTCCCAAGGCGCGACCGATCCGACGATATCCGGTCAAGACCTTGAAATCCAAAGACAAACGCCCTGCACCAAAAGGACGCAACGCGAGATGACGAGCAAAGCCACTGTACAAAGCGATCCGGCGCCGATCCTCGCCTGCACGATTTCGCGGGATGTGCAGCGATTCGATCTTCTGATCGACGACATGGAGCAAGAGCTGGGCGAAGCCTGGGGGGACCTCAACTTCGAGGATGCCCTCGTGTTCCTCAAGCAGCCCGACAGCACCGGCATGCAGTTCGTCGCCATCGCAGTCGACAGCGAAGATGAATCCGAACTGTCGAAGATGAACGACGTGATCAAGGCCGCCAAGGCCAAGAAGATCAAGGTCCTGCTCATCGCCAACCAGGTCAGCCCTTCCGTCCTGCACCAGATGCTGAAGTTGGGCGCTGACGACTTCGTGCCCTATCCGCTGCCCGAAGGCGCGCTGCACGACGCGATCGAGCGTCTGCGCAAACCCGCGCCGGTGATGCCGGATGGCTACGACCCGGATACGGGCCTCTTCAACCCGGTCTTCAAGGCCAAGGGCGACCGCAACGGCGTGATCCTGCCTGTGCATGGCATGGCGGGCGGCGTCGGCGCCACCACCTTCGCCGCGAACCTGGCCTGGGAACTCGCGGTGACCCCCGACTCCGAAGGCATGCGGGTGTGCGTGATCGACTTCGACCTGCAATTCGGCTCGGTCGCGACCTATCTCGACCTGCCCCGCAAGGAAGCCGTGCTGGAAATCCTGACCGACACCGCCTCGGTGGACGCGGACTCGCTGATCAAGTCGATGCTGACCTTCAACGAAAAGCTGCACGTCTTTACCGCCCCGGCCGACATGTTGCCGCTGGAAATGGTCACACCCGAAGACGTCGGTCGTATCCTGGACACCGCGCAGGCCAACTTCGACTTCGTCATCGTCGACATGCCCAGCGCCGTGGTTGCCTGGACCGAAGCCGTGTTGACCCGCGCCCATGTCTACTTCGCGCTGTTGGAGTTGGACCTGCGTTCGGCACAGAACATCCTGCGCTTTGTCCGCGCGCTGAAGGCCGAAGCCCTGCCGCACGACAAGGTGCGCTATGTGCTGAACCGCGCGCCCAAGTTCACCGACCTTTCCGCCAAGGCCCGCGTCAAGCGCATGGCCGAAAGCCTGGACATCGCCATCGAGGTGCAACTGCCCGATGGGGGGGAACAGGTGACCCAGGCCAACGACCACGGCCTGCCGATTGCTGAAAGCGCGGCGAAGAACCCGCTGCGCAAGGAACTGCAGAAGCTTGCCAAGTCCTTGTACGACCTGAACAAAGCCGCTGAAACCGCCAAGGCCTGATCCAAGGGGAATAACCAGTGTTTAGCCGCTTCAAGAAAGATACGCCGCCCGGTGCCCGCCCCGTCCAGAGCGCTGCGCCAGTTGCGGCTTCGGCTGCGACCGCCGCGACCGCTGCCCGCGCTCCGGCCGCCCCGCCGCCGGTCCAGCAGCGTCCGCCTGCCGAGGCCGTCGCCGCCGACCGGGAAAAGAAGCGCAAAGAGCGCCTCACCGAACTCAAGGTCGAGATCCACAAGCGTCTTCTCGAGGACCTGAACCTCTCGGCACTTGAATCGGCCAGCGAGCAGCAGCTGCGCACTGAAATCACCTCTCTGGCCACCGAAGCGCTGGACGAGATGTCGGTCGCCCTCAACAAGGATGACCGTCTCGCCCTGACGCAAGAGCTGTATGACGAGGTCATGGGCCTTGGCCCGCTCGAGCCGCTTCTGAAGGACGACACGATCAACGACATCCTGGTGAACGGGCCGAAGCGCATCTTCATCGAACGCGCGGGCAAGCTCGAACTTTCCGACGTCACCTTCCGCGACGAACGCCACCTTCTGCGCATCATCGACAAGATTGTGTCCGCCGTGGGCCGCCGGGTCGATGAATCGAACCCCTATTGCGACGCCCGTCTTCAGGACGGCAGCCGTTTCAACTGCATGATCCCGCCGATTGCAGTGGACGGCTCGCTCGTCTCGATCCGTAAATTCAAGAAGGACAAGCTGAAGGTCGAGGATCTCGTCCGTTTCGGCGCCTTTACCGAGGAAATGGCCGCCTATCTCCAGGCCGCCGTGTCCTGCCGGCTGAACATCATCGTCTCGGGTGGTACGGGTTCGGGCAAGACCACCACGCTCAACGCACTGTCGTCCTTCATCGACAACCACGAACGCGTCCTGACCATCGAGGACACCGCCGAACTTCAGCTGCAGCAGGTCCACGTCGGCCGGATGGAAAGCCGCCCGGCGAACGTGGAAGGCAAGGGCGCCGTCACCCAGCGGGATTGCTTGCGCAACGCACTGCGTATGCGTCCCGACCGCATCATCGTGGGGGAAACCCGGGGTGAAGAGGTCATCGACATGCTGCAGGCGATGAACACGGGCCACGATGGCTCGATGACCACGATCCACGCCAACAACCCGCGCGACGCCGTCAGCCGTCTTGAGAACATGGTCGCCATGTCCGGGATCGAGATGCCGCTGAAAGCCATGCGCAGCCAGATCGCCTCGGCCGTCAACCTGATCGTTCAGGCCAGCCGCCTGCAGGACGGGACGCGCCGCATGACCTCGGTGACCGAGATCACCGGCATGGAAGGCGAGGTCATCTCGATGCAGGAAGTCTTCCGCTTCGAACGACTGGGGGTCGAGCCTTCGGGCAAGATCATCGGCCGGTTCAACGCGACCGGCATCCGCTCGGCCTATTCCGACCGCTTCCGCCAGTGGGGCTTCGACCTGCCGGCTTCCATCTACGAACCGATCATCTGACCGCCATGGAAATCAGCGCAGCACCCCTTATCTACATCATGATCTTCGTGGCGGTCGTCGTGATCGTCAACGGTATCTATCTGATCGTATTCGGAAAATCCATCAGCCTGAACAGCCGGGTCAGCCGGCGGCTCACGCTTCTGGAAAAGAACGCGAACCGTGAACAGGTCCTGGAACAGCTTCGCAAGGAGATGAACCAGCATCTGAACGCGAAGAACATCCCGCTCTACTCGATGCTGGCCAAGAAGGCCCAGCGGGCCAACATCGCCTTCTCGCCCCAGGCCCTGATCGGGATCATGGCGGGTCTTTCGGTCTTTGCCTTCCTCCTCCTGTCGGTCTTCACCGCTGCCGAGACCGGCCTGCGCGTTGCCCTTGGCATCGCGATGGGGGTCGGCGGGGTCTTCTACTGGGTCAACAGCACCGCGAAAAAGCGGATGAACCTGCTGGAAGAGCAGTTGCCCGACTCGATCGAACTGATGGTCCGCTCCTTGCGTGTCGGCCATCCCTTCTCGACCGCCATCGGCATCGTTGCCAAGGAAATCCCGGACCCGCTGGGCTCCGAATTCGGCGTGATCTCCGACGAGGCCGCCTATGGCCGCGACGTGTCTGAATCGCTCAAGGCCTTTGCCGAACGGATGGACAGCCAGGACCTTCGGTTTCTTGCCGTCGCCGTCTCGATCCAGCAGCAGTCCGGCGGCAACCTCGCCGAAATTCTTGAAGGTCTCGCCAAGGTGGTCCGCGCGCGCTTCAAGCTGTTCCGCCGAGTCCGCGCCATCACGGCCGAGGCGAAATGGTCCGGCATGTTCCTTTCCGGCTTCCCCATCGCCGCGCTGGTCATGATCAACGTGGTCCAGCCCGACTACTATGACGAAGTCAAGGAGACGACCGCCTACATCCCCGCGGCCCTTTTCGTCATTACCTTCCTCATCATCAACATCATCTACATGAAGGTGATGACCAACATCAAAGTGTAGGTCGAACATGGACTTCCTTCCCAACTTCATGACCGGACTGACCGAACGCTTCGGTCCGATGGCGCCACTTCTGGCGGTGGGTCTCTTGGGCCTGTTGCTGATCCTGCTGGCCCTGCCGGTGGTGATGAAACGCAAGCGCGACCGCTTTCGCGAGCTGAAGGACCAGGTTCCCAAGACGATCAACGAAAAGAAGAAGGGGCTGCGCAAGGCCGACCGTCTCGACAAGCTTGAGAAGTTCGCCCAGTTCCTTGAACCGCAGAAAAAGGAAGAGCTGTCGGCCGCCAAGCTGAACATGCTGCGCGCGGGCTACACTGGCAAGAACGCGGTGCGCATGTTCCATGCGGTCCAGTTCCTGCTGGCGATCCTGTTCCTGATCGGCGGCCTGATCGTTGCGCTGATCAAGTCCATGTCGCAGGAAATGTCCGGCATGGACCTCATGCTGCACAGCCTCTTGCCCTGCGCCATCGGCTACTACATCCCGCGCTACTGGGTGAACAAGCGGGTCGAAAAGCGCAAGACCGAGATCATCCAGGGCTTTCCCGACGCTCTTGACCTGATGCTCGTCTGCGTCGAGGCTGGCCAGTCGCTCGACCAGTCGATCATCCGCGTCGGCCGTGAAAGCCGCGCCGGTTACCCCGCCCTTGCAGACGAATTCGACCTTGTCGCGCAAGAGGTCAAGGCCGGCAAGGAACGCATCTCCGTCCTTAAGGACATGGCCGAACGCGTGGGCGTCCCCGACGTCGCTTCGTTCGTGACCACGATCATCCAGTCCGCGACCTTCGGCACCTCGATTGCCGATGCCTTGCGGGTCTACTCGGCCGACATGCGCGACAAGCGCATCATGCGCGCGGAAGAGAAGGCCAACATGTTGCCGACGAAGCTGACCCTTGGCACTATGCTGTTTACAGTTCCGCCGCTTCTGGTCATTCTCATCGGGCCTTCCGTCTACGGAATGGTGACAATGATGGCCGAGCTGTCAAGCAGCCTGTGAAACGGGAAACGATTTGCGCCACGCGGCGATATTGACCGTCTGCGCCCTTCTGCTGGCTGGCTGCACGCCGGCCGGTAGTGTTTCCAGGAACAGCCCCTTTGGCGTGGATGCCCGCGGTGACGGCGTCGACGGCATGACCGTCGGCCACCGGCTGATGGAGGCGGGTGAGCACGAACTGGCACTCAAGGCCTATCTCCGCGGCGCCGGCGAGACCGGCGTAAACGCCGATGTCCTGTCCGCAATCGGGTCGGCCAATCTTGCGCTCGGCCGGTTGGGCCAGGCCGAGAATATCCTGAACCGCGCGCTTGAACTTGACCCGAACTTCGTGCCGGCGATCAACAACCTTGGCGTCGTCCTGATGGAACAGGGCAAGTCGGGTGAGGCACGCGTTCTCTTTCAGAAGGCCTTTGCGCTGGATAGTGGCGAAACGGACTCGATCCGCGAAAATCTGATGCTCGCTATCGCCCAGAGCGAGGCGAATGTGTATGATCCCGAACAAGAACAAGAAAAAGGCGGGTTCCGTCTCGTCCGGCAGGAAAAAGGCAAGTTCGTTCTCCTGTCCGATCTCTAGGCGGTGCCCTGAGCAGTCAACAAAAAGGACGCTTAAGATGCGCCATCCGGTAATTGCCTTGCTGTGCCTTGGCAGCACGGTTGCCCTGTCTGCCTGTCAGAACAACTCTGACGCACAGGTGCAGCGGGCCCTCAAGGACGTCAACGTCATCGACGAGACGAACCTCAACGACGTTATGCTGACGGTTGCTGACCCCGCTGAAGCGGTCGGATATTTCACCCGCACTCTTGAACAGAACCCCGACCGGATCGACTTGATGCGCGGTCTGGGCCGGTCTCTGGTGCGCGCGCAGAAGCCGACCGAGGCCGCCCAGGTCTGGCGCACCGCCGTGGACCATCCGGACGCCACGCCGGAAGACAGGGTGATGCTGGCCGATGCGTTGATCCGCTCGAACAAGTGGCCCGAAGCCAAAGCCGAGTTGAACAAGATCCCGCCGACCCACGAAAGCTTCGACCGCTACCGGCTTGAGGCGATGGTCGCCGACAGCGACAGGAACTGGAAGAAGGCCGACAGCTTCTACGAGATCGCAACCGGGCTGACCACGACTCCGGCCGGTGTCCTGAACAACTGGGGCTTCTCCAAACTGACGCGCGGTGAACATGCCGGCGCGGAAAAGCTGTTCATGGAGGCGCTAACTTACGATCCCGCGCTCTTTACCGCCAAGAACAATCTGGTCCTCGCCCGCGCAGCCCAGCGCAAATACGATCTGCCAGTCGTGCGGATGAGCCAGATCGAACGGGCCGAGCTTCTGTATTCGATGGGCCTTGCGGCGATCAAGCAGGGCGACGTTTCGGTCGGCAAGGGCCTGCTGAACCAGGCGATCGAAACCCATCCGAAGCACTTCGAAGCCGCCGTCCGCAGCCTTGAAGCCCTTGATGCCAATGTGAAGATGTAAATGCTTGAACCGAACGATGCGCTGATCCTTCTCGTCCCGGTGCTGCCCATTGCGATCTGGGCGGCCGTCTCGGACCTGAAGCGGATGAAGATCCCCAATACCGCCGTCATTGCAATGGCGGCAGTCTGGCCGCTGATCGGCTGGTATCTGGTGCCGTGGGAGTCCTGGCTCTGGGGCTTTGCGATCATGGCCGTGGTCTTTGTGGCGGGCTTCCTGCTTTACCTGACCGGCACCTTCGGGGCCGGCGACGCCAAGTACAGTGCCGCGATGTCGGGCCTTTTCGTCGGCGGCAACATCGGTGAGATTCTCCTGATCACCTTCATTTCCATGATCGGGTCCTTGATCCTGCACCGAATTCTGCGAAGCCTGTCCTTCGTTCGCAACGCGACACCGGACTGGGAAAGCTGGAACCGACGGCGCTTCTTTCCGTTCGGGCTGTCGCTGTCCAGCATCGTGGTCTTCTATCTTCTTGCCGCCATCTGGCCACAGGGCTGACACAAGTCGCGTTTACGACTCAAATCGAAGCAGTTCGCTACGATTGTCCACGGAGCTTGCCCTATGAACGCAGAAGCACCGGTGTCCGGCGTCCAACCGCCGCCCTCTCCCCGTTCGCTGGCCGACACGGGGCTGTCCACCATCATGATGCGGGACATCCTTCTCAAGACGATGTTCCGCACCAACCAGGACCAGGTCTCTGCCTTGTCCAAGGCGATCAGCCTGCCGGTCCCGCTGACGCAGGAACTGGTGGATCTCGCGCGCACGCAGAAGCTTCTGACCGCGACTGGCACCATGCACGCCACCGCTGGTGGCGAGATGGGCTATGAACTGACCGACGCCGGCAAGGCCCGCGCTTTGGACGCCCTGTCGCAGTCCGAATACTACGGCGCGATGCCGGTGCCGCTGGACCAGTATTCGGTGCAGATCAAGCGCCAGTCGGTCCGTGATATCCGCCTGAACCGTGATCAACTGATGTCCGGCATGGGCCACCTGATCCTGCCGCCCGACCTGATCGACAACCTGGGCCCCGCTGTGACTTCGGGCCGCTCGATCCTGCTTTACGGCCCCCCGGGAAACGGTAAGTCCTCGATCTCCCACGGCATCCGTGCGGCTCTCGGCGACAAGGTCTATGTCCCCCGCGCCATTGAATATTCCGGGCAGATCATCAGCGTCTATGACCCCATCGTCCACTCCGCCGCCGAATCCGCGGTGGATGACCCAAACTCCTTGCGCCGCACGTCGAACCGCTTCGACAACCGCTACGTCTATTGCGAACGCCCTTCGGTCATCACCGGCGGTGAACTGTCGCTCGACATGCTGGACCTGAACTACAACCCCACGGCGCGCACCTACCAGGCGCCGCTGCAGCTGAAAGCCACCGGCGGCATCTTCATCATCGACGACCTTGGCCGTCAGGCCGAACCGCCGCAAAAGATCGTCAACCGCTGGATCGTGCCGCTGGAGGAATCCCGCGACATCCTGGCTTTGCAATCGGGCGAAAAGTTCACCGTGCCCTTCGACACGCTGGTCATCTTCTCGACCAACTTCCACCCCAACCAGATCTTCGACGGCGCGGCCCTGCGGCGTATCTTCTTCAAGATCAAGATCGACGGCCCGTCGCAGGAAAACTTCCTGAAGATCTTCGCCATGGTCGCGCGCAAGAAGAAGATGCCGCTGGACGAAGTGGCGCTGATGCACCTGATGAAGGTCAAGTTCCCGACCATCGCCAACAACTACGCGAACTATCAGCCGGTCTACCTGATCGACCAGATGATCGCGGTCTGCGAGTTCGAGAACATCCCCTACCAGATGACGCCCGAGTTGATCGACCGCGCCTGGGGCAACATGTTCGTCCGCCAGGAAGACATCGCCCACTGATCCGGGGGCCAAATTCCTACTCAAGAATCTTGGGCGTCATGCGAAAATCGTGACGCCCTTTTCCGTGACAACCGCATCCAGCCGCTGGTCAAACGCGTCCGTCGGCACCTCAGCCACCTCCTGCGCCGCGAACGCAAAGCCCACCGCCAGCACTGATCCCCGCGCCCGCAGGCCCTCGAGCGTCCGGTCGTAGAACCCTCCACCATAGCCCAGCCGGTATCCCCGCGCGTCGTACGCCAGCATCGGCACAATCAGCACCTCTGGCTCGACCCAGGCCCCCTCCTCGGGGATCAGCGCCTTGAACGCGCCCTCGACCATAGGGCAGCCAGGCGACCACTCCCGGAACCGCAGCGGAGCCGCCTTCTCCAGGATCACCGGCACGCCCACCGGCCCCTGATGCGCCGCCATCGCGGGCAAGGGGTCGATCTCGGTCCGCATCGGCATGTAGCCCGCAAGCACGCGACCCTTCTGCCCCGCAAGGTAATCCGCCAGGATCTCGGCCGCCTGCCCCTGCCCTGCCGCAAAAGCCCTGGCCCGCTCGGCAAAGGCAGCGGCCCGCGCGGCAATCTTCACATCAGTCATGTCAGCATCACCGTCGCCAGCCCCAGAAAGGCAAAGAACCCCATCACATCCGTCAGCGTGGTCACGAAAGTCCCGCTGGCCAGCGCCGGGTCCAGCCCCATCCGTTCCAGCGTCAGAGGCACCAGCACGCCGCCCAAGGCCGCCACGATCTGGTTCACGATCATCGCCAGCCCCAGAACCAGCCCCAGATGCCAGTCGCCAAAGATCAGCACCCCCGCCACCCCCAGGATCAGCGCCAGGCTTATCCCGTTCATCAGCCCCGCCAGAAGCTCGCGCCGCACCACCCGCCCCGCGTTCGCCCGCGTCAGGTCCCGCGTCGCCAGCGCCCGCACGGCCACTGCCAGCGACTGCGTCCCCGCGATCCCGCCGGTCGACGCCACGATCGGCATCAGCGCCGCCAGCGCCACGATCTGCGCAATCGTCGCCTCGAACTGGGTGATCACCAGCGCCGACAACGACGCCGTGAAGAGGTTCACCACCAGCCACGGCAGCCGCTGCCGCACCGTCTCCAGCGGACCGTCGCTGACATCGGCCTCGTCGCCCACGCCCGCCAGACGCAGCATGTCTTCCTCGTGCTCCTCGTCCAGCACGTTCATCGCATCGTCGATGGTGATCACCCCCACCAGACGCCCCGAGCCATCGACCACAGGGCAGGAAATCAGGTGATACTGGTTGAAGATATAGGCGACGTCCGCCTCTTCGTCGGTCGCCGCCACGGTGCGGAAACTCTCCTCGGCGATCGTCTTCAGCCCGACATCCCGCGCCGAGGACAACACCCGTCCCAGGGTCACATATCCCACCGGAGTCATCCGTGGATCGACCAGGATCACATGGTAGAACTGATCCGGCAGATGTTCCGCTCCCCGCAGGAAATCAATGGCTTCGCCGACGGTCCAGTGCTCTGGCGCCACCACCAGCTCGCGCTGCATCAGACGTCCGGCGGAATATTCCGGCCAGGCCAGCGCCTGCTCAACCGCCACCCGGTCCGCCGCATCCATCGCGCCCAGAAGACGCCCCTGGTCCTCGGCTTCCAGGTCCTCGACAATGTCGACCAGGTCGTCCGAATCAAGCTCACGCAGCGCGTCCGCGACGACGTGATCGGGCAGCGCGTCCAGCACTTCCTCGCGGATCGCATCGCTGATTTCCGACAGAACCTCGCCGTCGATGACCGCCGAGCCCATCGCCAGCAGTGCCTCGCGGTCGGAACCGTTGACCTGCTCCAGAAGGTCGGCAATGTCGGCCGGGTGGACCGGGCCCAGCAGCGCCTCGACCCGGGCCGCATCACCCGCGCGGGCTGCGTCCAGTGCCGCCTCCAGCAGCTCGGCATGAACTTCCGGCGTCGTCCTGACCCTGGTATCCGCCATGCGCCCCTCCCTGCCTTGCCGCTGACCTTAGGTCGCTTTCCGCAGGACGGCAAAGTTTCGTCGTCCGCCCCTGCGCCTTCGCGCTTTTGCGAAACAGTTTCAAGTCACCATCCGCAGTAGAAAATTTACCGGCGGGCCGAAACCCTCTACGCTGCAACGGTTCAAGGGGTGCCGCATGATGACCGATCTGATCCTGGGCCAAGTCCTCAGCTACAGCGCCGACCCGTTCGCTGAAGGCCTCTCGGCCGCCCGCGTCCTGACGCATGGCGCCATCGCGGTGGAGGCCGGTCGCATCGCCGCCGTGGGCGAGGCTGCCGACCTTCGCGCCCGCTACCCAATGGCGCGCGTCCATGACCACGGGTCCAGACTGGTGTCTGCAGGCTTCATCGACGCCCATGTCCACTATCCCCAGACCGCCATCATCGCCTCCTGGGGCAAGCGGCTGATCGACTGGCTGAACACCTACACCTTCCCAGAGGAGATGCGCTTCTCCGACCCCGCCTATGCAGCCGAGATCGCGAACCGCTATCTCGGCCTTGTCCTCGCCCGCGGCACCACCACCGTCTGCTCCTACGCCACGATCCACCCTGCCTCGGTCGACGCGATCTTCACCGCCGCCCAGGCGCGCGGCATGCGCCTTTTCGCGGGCAAGACCTGCATGGACCGCAACGCGCCGCAGGGCCTGCGCGACACCCCGCAATCCGCCTACGACGACAGCAAGGCGCTGCTGGAAAAGTGGCACGGCCAGGACCGCCTGTCCTACGTCATCACCCCCCGCTTCTCGCCCACATCCACGCCGGAACAACTCGCCGCCCTGGGGGCGCTCTGGCGCGAATACCCCGACTGCCTGATGCAGACCCACCTGTCTGAACAGACCGACGAGATCGCCTGGGTTCGCGACCTATACCCCCAGTCGCGCGACTACCTCGACACCTACGAAGCGCAAGGCCTCCTGCGCGAAGGTGCCGTCTATGGCCACGCCATCCACCTGACCGACCGCGAGCGCGCCCGCCTGGTCGAGGCCGGGGCCTCTCTCGTCCACTGCCCGACCTCGAACACCTTCATCGGCTCCGGCCTCTTCGACATGCAGCTGGCCGCCCAGCTCCGCGTCGGCCTCGCCACCGACACCGGCGGCGGCTCCAACTTCTCGATGCTCCCAACGATGGCGGCTGCATATGAGGTCGCCCAGCTGCGTGGTCAGTCCCTTCACCCCGCGCAGCTCTGGTGGCTCGCCACACAAGGGTCAGCCCGCGCGCTGCACTGTGACGACAAGATCGGCAACCTCGCCCCGGGCATGGAGGCCGACCTGATCGTCATCGACCTTGCCTCCACTCCCGCCATCGAGCAAGCCACCCGCCGGGCGACGGACCTCTGGCAACAGCTCTTCCCCACAATCATGATGGGCGACGACCGCGCCATCGCCGAAGTCTGGGTCGGCGGCAAACGCCTCGCTGCCTGATCTTCTCCGTTTCAGCTTTGCACAAATATCCCCGCCGGAGGCGCGGCCCGAGCCGCTTTGCGTCCTTCACGCAAAGCGGCGAGACAAAAGCCTTGTGCGTCAGCACCCCATCCGAAAGCCGATCCAACCCGCGCTTAAGCCCGACGAATAGGGCCACCGCCCACACCGGCTCTGCGTGAACATGGTAAAGACCCCCTGAACGGCGCCGGCCAAACCGCTGATTTCATTGAACGCAGAATATCGTCCTGCGTGGACGATTACTCCGCCAGCTCCCAGCCGTCTGGGTAGAAATCATGCTTCAGGGCGACCGTCGTCGAGATCCGCTCATACTTCCAGATCTCCTCCGCCGTCACCGCAATCGGCCCGATCGAAGCCACCAGCGTCTCGCCATCCTTCAACCGCCGGGTCTGGAACCCCTCCATCCGCAGCGCCCGTTCCAGCGCTGGCCACGAGGCATCCGTCTCCTCGATGAAGAAGGCATATTCGACCACCGCCATCTTTGGCAGGCTGATCCCCTTGGACTGCCGGAAGGTGTCAAAGGTCTCGCGACGCTGGGCTTCGAAGTTGTGGTCCATGACGGGTCTCCCTGCCCGCCTTCTACCCTACTCGGTCCGGCTGCAGAAGCCCCGGTCGAAAGCCGAGCCCCAGGTCCAGTCCGACGCATTCAGCGCCTCGAACCCCACTGGCTCCAGTTCCCGCGTCACCCCGTCTTCGGTCGAGGTCATCTTCCACAGATCGACCTCACATTCCCTGGTGAAAGGGTCGCCACCCGGATTGTAGAACTTCGACCTGTGATAGTAGCCCACCACCGTATACTGGTTGTCGATGTACTGAAGCTGCGTGACCGACCGGCCCTCGGCATCCTCGTCGGCGAACTCGACCACCACCTGCAGGATCGACCCATCCGACGTTTCCACGACCTCCAATGCCTGCCGAGTGGCAAAGGCCGACAATTCCATGACCCTATTGTCGAACTCCGGGTCACCCTCGCCCGTGGGCACGCCGTCCAATGCTCCGCCCCAGATCATCAGCCGCGCCGTGTCGTCGTTCTGGACCAGACGGGCAAGGAAATGGAACCCCTGCTTCGACGCCCCTGCCCAGTTGCCGCTCGCCTCGGAAAGCACGGTCTGGGCCTGGACCTGCATGGCGAAAGCAAGCGTCAGCGTCAGGGCAGCAAAGCGGCGCATGGGGGTCTCCGGTTGATGACCCCAGGACCATGCCGCCTTCCGGGCGGACGGGAAAGGGCGGGAAAACCGGACGCTATCGGGCCAGGCGCGCGGCAAGGTCCCGCTGACGTTCCAGCACCCGGGGCAGGTCCAGCGTTGCCATCTGGCCCTCCCGCACCACCTGCCGTCCCTCGACGAACAGATGCCGCACCCGCTTCGGGCCGCACAGCACCAGCGCCGCGACCGGGTCCCAGCTTCCCGCTGCCTCGACCCCGCGCAGATCCCAGATCGCCAGATCCGCCCGCTTGCCAGGCATGATCTGTCCCAGGTCGTCCCGGCCAAGCACCTCTGCCCCACCCAGGGTTGCTATCTCCAGCACTTCGCGTGCACTCATCGCGTCGGCCCCCCGCGCCACCCTTTGCAACAGCATCGCCATCCGCGCTTCCGAGACCAGGTTGCCCGCATCGTTCGAGGCTGAGCCATCGACCCCAAGCCCCACTTTCACCCCCGCATCCCGCATCCCGCGGACCGGGGCGATGCCCGATCCGAGTCTACAATTCGAACATGGACAATGGGCAACACCGGTCCGAGAGCGGCTGAATAGTTCAATTTCCGAACCTTCCAGCTTGACGCAATGCGCGTGCCAGACGTCTGGCCCGGTCCAACCCAGCTCCTCGGCGTACTGGCCAGGGCGGCAGCCGAACTGGGCAAGGGAGTAGGCAACGTCCTCGTCGTTCTCGGCCAGATGGGTGTGCAGCATCACCCGCTTGTCGCGTGCCAAGAGCGCCGCATCCCGCATCAACTCGCGGCTGACCGAAAACGGCGAACAGGGCGCAAGGCCCACCCGCACCATCGCCCCCGGCTTCGGATCGTGGAAGGCGTCGACCACGCGGATCATGTCCTCCAGAATCGCCGCTTCCCTTTCCACCAGGCTGTCCGGCGGCAGGCCTCCGGCACTTTCGCCGATGCTCATCGCTCCCCGCGTCGGATGAAACCGCAGCCCCACCTCACGTGCTGCCGCGATGGTGTCGTCCAGCCGGGCACCGTTCGGATAAAGATACAGATGGTCCGAGGTCAGCGTGCAGCCCGACAGCGCCAGTTCCGCCAGCCCGACCTGAGCCGAGGTGAACATCTCCTCGGGCCCGAACTTGGCCCAGATCGGATACAGCGTCTTGAGCCACCCAAAGAGCAAGGCGTCCTGTCCCCCCGGCACCGCGCGGGTCAGGGTCTGGTAAAGATGGTGGTGCGTGTTGATAAGGCCGGGCGTCACCACGCAGCCGGTCGCGTCGATCACCTCGGCCTCGGCGGCGGGAAGGCCAGTCCCGGCGGCAAGGATCACCCCGTCCCGGATGTAGACGTCGCCGCGCACAATTTCCGCGCGGCGGGGGTTCATCGTGACCAGGACATCGGCGTTTCGGATCAGGGTATCGGACATGGGTGCACCTTTGCACCCTTCGGCCCGGCACGATGCCCCCCGAATCTTCGCCAGGGGCCGCCCGTCAGAAGGGAAAAGGACACGCGCGGCGGTCGAAGTATAGCGGGTTAGGGTTCCCTCGGGAAGCGGCCTCAGTCGTTCAGCAGCGCCAGCGCCTCGGCATGCACCTCGCGACTGGCCGCCGCCAGGATCTGCCCGCCCTCCAGGGCAGGACGGCCTTGCCAGTCGGTCACGATCCCGCCCGCCGCCTCGATCACTGCGATGGGGGCCTGTACGTCGTAGGCCTGCAGCCCCGCCTCGATCACCAGGTCGATCTGGCCCGCTGCGATCAGCGCATAGGCGTAGCAGTCGGTGCCATAGCGCACCAGTTTGGCACCCGCAGCCACGCGCCGGAACGCCACAGCTTCGTCAGCGGTGCCAACCTCGGGGAAGGTGGAAAAGACAATCGCTTGCGACAGCGGTCGTGCAGCACGAACAGACAGCGCCGCTTCGCCCATTGGTCCGACAACACGGGCTCGGCCCAGGCCGCCTTCGAACCGTTCGCGGATGTAGGGCTGGTCGATGATGCCGTAAAGCACCCCCTCGGCATCCCGGACCGAGATCAGCACACCCCAGGTCGGCGTGCCGGACAGATAGCCGCGGGTGCCGTCAATCGGATCCAGCACCCAAGTCAGGCCCGAGGTTCCGTCACGCGCGCCGAATTCCTCACCCAGGATACCGTCATGGGGACGGCGCCGGGCAAGGACTTCGCGCATACGCTCTTCGGACAAGCGATCGGCGGCTGTAACCGGGTCGAAGCGTTCGGTTTCCTTGGTCTCGGCCGCAAGATCCCGCGACCGGAAGTACGACAACGTGGCGACCCGCGCCACATCCGCCAATTCATGCGCCGTTGCGATCAGCTCGGACGCCAAACCCTCGGTTACCCGCATCCTGTCCCTCATGGCCTGCCGGACCGCACCTGGGGGTCCGCCCCAAGGGCGCGCTAAACGCCCAGGGGGACGAGGTCAAGGCAGCTTTCAGGCCGCTTCGGATAGAACACGGGCCAGATCGAACAGCCGACGGCGCTGCGCCTCGGGGATGGCGTAGTAGGAACGGACCAGTTCCAGTGCTTCCTTGTCCGACATCATGTCGGCATAAGCGTAACCGGCGGCGACCTGACCTTCACCCAGGCCTTCGAAGAAGAACGAGATGGACACGCCCAGCGCATCGGCCACATCCCAAAGGCGGGAGGCGCTGACGCGGTTCATGCCGGTCTCGTACTTCTGAATCTGCTGGAACTTGATGCCCACCTTGTCGGCCAGTTGCTGCTGGGTCATGCCCACCATCCAGCGGCGGTGACGGATGCGCTTGCCGACGTGGGCGTCTACGGGATGTTTCATTCTATACTCCAAAAACGTGTGTCCGTTCCCCTCAGTGTTGTATAAGCAAGTTTCGTGCCAATCTGTCGGGACCGGAAGAAGTTAACGAAAAAAATCTGCAGCGCGCCAAAACCTGTCCTTTTGGACATGCCCAATTGCACAGGTGTATAACACACGGTGCGGTTGTCCTGACCTGCCCGCGAGAGCAGCAGAGCCGAATCATCACTCGCCCTATAGTGGTATCGCATTTCGCGTTGCATTTTGCATAGGCTTCCAGCGGGTCGTTGCATTTTGCGAAAAATTTGATCATTGCGTTGCAAGAAACTGTACACAGGATAAAACGCCTACACTGTAGGTAGTAGAAACAACGCCGGCCTAAGGGGGCTTATATGCGCGCTTGGCAAGTCCTTGAATTCGGTAGCAACCCTATCCTGACCGACATTGACGCGCCAATACCCGTTAAAGGCGAACTTGTCCTGAGGGTGGAAGCAGTCGGGCTCAACTTCGCGGATATGCTGGCGATTCAGGGGAAATACCAGGTCCGACAGGTCGCGCCCTTCGTCCCCGGCATGGAAGTGGCCGGTGTGATCGAAAGCCTTGGACCCGACACTATTGGCCCTGCTCCCGGAACCGCGGTGCTTGCGACCTGCCCTGCAGGCGCCCTGGCCGACCGCATTTGCCTGCCCGCCGTCCGGGTAAGCCCCCTCCCTGCGGTCATGAGCTTCACCGAGGCCGCAGGCTTCCCCATCGCCTACGGCACGTCCCATCTTGCCCTGACCTACAAGGCGCGGTTGCAGCCGGGCGAGACGCTACTGGTCACCGGCGCGGCGGGGGGCGTCGGCCTGACGGCGGTCGAGATCGGCAAGCGGCTTGGCGCGCGGGTCATTGCCTCGGCGCGGGGCGAAGCTCGCCTCGCGGTAGCGCGCGTGGCAGGGGCCGATGTGCTGATAGACAGCGAAGCGCCGGATCTGAAAGAGCGGCTCAAGGCCGAGGGCGGGCTGGATGTCGTCTATGATGCGGTGGGTGGTCCGGCCTTCGACGCGGCACTGCGCGCGTGCAAGCCGGACGGTCGGCTTCTGGCCATCGGGTTCGCCTCGGGCGAGGTGCCGCAGATCCCCGCCAACATTCTTCTGGTCAAGAACCTGACAGTCTCCGGCTTCTGGTACGGCGGCTACGAGGCACACGCACCCGAACGGGTGGCGGCCAGCATGGCTGAACTTCTGCGGTGGCGGGCCGAAGGGCTGATCCGGCCCCATGTCAGCCACGTCCTGCCCTTCGAGGCGTTCCTTGACGGCCTTGCCCTGCTGCGGGACCGCAAGGCCACCGGCAAAGTGGTCATCCGCGTCGGTCAGGAGCCGTAGGCACAGCGCAATTCGCTGACCAGCAGGTCCAGCGCCTCGTCCGACCGGCGACTGCCGCGGTAAAGCGCCAGCTTCATGTCTCCGACCGGCGGCAACTGGTTCTCGCCCCCGATCACACCCATCCCCTCGGGAATACTGCTGGCCATCCGTACCGACACGGCCAAGTCCGCCGCGACCGTCGCCTCGACGGCCTGCTCGCTTTCGCCGCCCGTGGCCATTTCCCACGGAATACCCGCAGCCTCCAGCGCGGCCTGCGCGCGGGGACGGAAGATGCAGGTGTCCTTGAAGCCCAGCCGCAGCGGCCGCCGCTGCCAGGCGTTGCCGTCGGGGGCGCCGACCCAGACCAGTTGGCGCGTCGACAGCACTTCGGCGCCTGAGTCGGGCGCGTCTTCGGTCGTCAGCATCACGTCCAAGGCACCGCGGGCATAGTCCTGCTTCATCAGGATGGTGAAGGACGAGACAAGGTTGATCCGAACCCGCGGATAGGCCTGGGCCATCCGGCGCAGGATGCCGGGAATCGCCGGATAGACCACGTCATGCGGCACCCCCAGCCGGATTTCGCCCTGGCAGCAGGTCGACGCCAGTTGTGACAGCGCCTCGTCGTTCAGGGCCAGCATGCGCTTGCCGTAGGACAGAAGCTGCTCGCCCTCTGGCGACAGAGCCAGCTTGCGGGCCGCGCGCAGGAACAAGGTCATCCCCAGCGATTCTTCCAGCCGCTTGATCTGCATCGAGACCGCAGATTGCGTGAGGTTCAGATAACCCGCCGCCCGCGTGACGCCGCCGACATCGGCGACCGTGACGAACGAACGCAGCGAGGCAAGGTCAAGGTTCCGGGGCATATCACAGATCCTGATGGATGATCCAACAATCATTCGTTTCCATCATGCACCGGAAAGGCGCATTGTTCAAGCATCCTGATGCAACCGCATTGTCCCATCACCAGAGAAGATGAAGGAGACCAACATGCCGACCCTCCGCCTTGCCCTCCCATTCGCCATCCTCCGCTCCAGCGCCTTGGCCCGGTTGCCGGCCCGCCTTCTGGCCGCCCAAGCCCTTGCGCGGTCGCGCCGCTCGCTTGGTCGGCTGGACGACCATATCCTGCGCGACATCGGCCTGACCCGCGAGCAGGCCGAATCCGAGGCCCATCTGCCTGCCTGGGACGCGCCAATGCACTGGAAGGGCTGAAACCTTTACATTTTCGCCACTTCTCTGCGGTCAAGACGCTTGAAATGCTGTATAGGGTTCCCAATATTCTGTGCACGAGGTCGCGCCGGTCCCCCCGGCGTTGCCCTTAGGGACAACATCGGAGGCTTCTATGGCTCAGTTTGATACGGTCCGCAGCGCAGGCGTTGGTGCCCGCGCGCAGATCGACGAAGGGCTTCGCGCCCACATGAACAAGGTCTACGGACTGATGTCCGTGGCAATGATGGTGACGTTCGGTGTCGCCTGGGCCGTCGGCACGTCCGACGCGCTTCTGTCGATCTTCCGCACCCCCGAAGGCGGGATGACGATCCTTGGCTGGGTCGCGATGTTCGCGCCCCTGGCGCTGGTCTTCGCCTTCGGTGCGCTGATCAACCGGCTTTCGGCGGCTGGCGCGCAGCTGTTCTTCTACGTCTTCGCCGCCGCGATGGGTCTGTCGATCGCCTGGATCTTCAAGGCCTTCACCGGCGTCTCGGTTGCGCAGACCTTCCTCGTGACATCGATCGCCTTCGCGGGCCTGTCGCTGTACGGCTACATCACCAAGCGTGATCTCAGCGGCATGGGCACCTTCCTGATGATGGGTCTGATCGGCCTGATCGTCGCCATGATCGTGAACATGTTCCTGGGCTCCGGCGCCCTGGCCTTCGCGATCTCGGTGATCGGTCTCTTGATCTTCGCAGGCCTGACCGCCTTCGACACCCAGCGCATCAAGACGGACTACATCGCTCATGCGCAGTCGATGGATCAGGAATGGCTTGGCAAGTCCGCGATCATGGGCGCGCTGAACCTCTACCTGAACTTCATCAACATGTTCATGTTCCTGCTGCAATTCATGGGCAACCGCGAATAGCTCAGGCACCGCAGGCACCACGAAGCCAAAGGGCCGGTCGCAAGACCGGCCCTTCTCTTTTGTGCCGCTAATCTCGGGTAAGGTCGGCCACCATCCGCATCACCGGAAAGGCGATCCCCGGCCCGAGGACCAGCTCTTGCGCGTTCAAGGCGCGGAATTTCAGCGACCGATAGAACGGAACCGCTGTGCGGGTCGACAGGCAGTCAAGCCAGCGCACCCCCGCCTCGCGCGCCTCCTGCATCACCCGCTCCATCACCATCCGCCCCAGGCCCTGCCGCACCACGTCGGGATCGGTCGCCACATGGCGCACATGCCCCGTCATTTCGGCAACCGGCCCGCCGGAGGGGCTGTGCCGCGACCAGCCTCCCGCCGCCAGGATACGGCCCTGCGCGTCCTCGGCCACGAAGTAGCGGCCCGAGGCCAGCAACTCGGGCTGCGCGCGCGCAAAGCGGGGCACCGCCAGCACCAGGGTCGAGGGCGGATAGTCCGCCGCCAGCAGGCGGGGATAGCTGCGCATCAAAAGCCGGTCGATCCCGGCCAGATCGGACGGAGCAGCGCGGCGAAGCGTGAGTGTCTGGGCCATGCGACGAGATGATGGAGCATTGCGCCGGAAAGGAAAGGGCTAGACCATCACTGCCCCGAAAACCCGGCCCACGGCCCACGTCACCGCCATCGCCACCGCGCCCCAGAAGGTGACACGCAGGACCGCACGCGAGATGCCTGCGCCCCCGGCGCGCGCACCCACCGCCCCCAGAAGCGCGAGGAACACCAGCGACAAGCTTGTCACCCAGAGCGACAGCTGCGGCTCGGGCGCCAGCGCCGCTGCCGCCAAGGGAAGTGCGGCCCCCACCGCAAAGGTCAGGGCCGAGGCCCCGGCGGCCAGCAGTGGTCGCGCCTCGGTATGCTCGAAGATCCCCAGCTCGTCGCGCACATGCGCCGCCAACGGGTCCTTGGCGTGCAGCGCCTCGGCCACCTGCCGCGCGAGTGCCGGCGGGACGCCCCGGTCCTCGTAGATGCCGGCCAGCGCCCGCAACTCCTCTTCGGGGTCGGCGGCGATCTCGGCCCGCTCTCGCGTGATGTCCGCCGCCTCGGTGTCCGACTGCGACGAGACGCTGACATATTCCCCTGCCGCCATCGACAGCGCCCCGGCCGCCAGTCCCGCGGCCCCCGCGATCAGCACTTCGGCCCGGCCCGAGGCCGCCGCGACGCCGACGATCAGCGAGGCGGTCGAGACGATCCCGTCGTTGGCCCCCAGCACAGCGGCCCGCAGCCAGCCCACACGCGCGACATAGTGCTCTTCCCGGTGATTTCGTTCCATGACGGCCTCCATTGCTGCCCCCTCCTCGCGCCGCAACGCGCAGGGGTCAAGGAAAACGCCGTCAGCGCCGGCTTACCGACAAAGGAAAAGGGCCGCGCCCCATCGGACACGGCCCCCTATCCTGGAACAAAGGCAGATCTTACTTGATCTTGCCTTCCTTGTATTCGACATGCTCCCGCTTGACGGGGTCGTACTTCTTGATGACCATCTTTTCGGTCATCGTACGGGCGTTCTTCTTGGTCACGTAGAAGTGGCCGGTGCCCGCGGTCGAGTTCAGGCGGATCTTGATGGTGGCGGGCTTTGCCATGGTCGTTTCCTCTGCATCGGGGAATCCGTATCCCCCGGTGAAATCCTTGAAGCCCGCCTTTTATCCGTCTTCGTGGCAGAGTCAACCGCAATCGGGCGGGTTATTCCCACATGGCGGCGCGCAGCTCCCAGGGGGTCACCTTGCCGTCGCCATCAGCATCGGCGGCATCGTACTGCGCCTTCTCGGCGGCCAGGAATTCGGCCATCGTGACCTTGCCGTCCCCGTCGCCGTCCTTGCCGGCAAAGCGCGCGGCATGGCGCTCTTGCATGCCTGGCATCATGCCCCAGGGGCTCATCATGCCCATGCGGCCCGCGCCGAACTCGCCTGCTTCCAGGGTACCATCGGCATTGCCGTCCATCAGGGCGAACATCGCTTCGGCGTGGGCGGCAGCCTCCTCGGCCGAGATGTCGCCGCTCTGGTCGGCGTCAAGGCTGCCCATCATCATTCCGCGTCCCTGACCCATGCCGCCAGCCATGCCGCCACCTGGCCCCATCCCCCAGCCGGGTCCCCCGCCATATCCGGGGCCCGCACCATATCCGGGACCCATGCCCCAGCCCTGACCCGGACCCCAGCCCTGGCCCATATCCCAGCCCGGTCCCTGACCCCAACCCCAGCCCGTGCCCCAGCCCGACTGCCCCTGGGCCAGCAGCGGAGTGGCCGCACCAAGTCCCACGACAGCAACGACACCGATCAACTTGAACATCGCAAGCCTCCTGTTGCGGGGCGGAAACGCCCCATGCAGACAGAAAGCGCCCGAAACGGGCGGCATGCCTTGACCCACGTCAACGGCACGGGATCGTGAAGCGATTGCGCGGAGAGCCTGTAAGCCGGATTCTGTCCCCCCCGGGCCGTGACCCGAGGCTGGATGACCATTCCTCTGCCGACCGTGTTACCACGGCGGTCAAGCTGCCAACCCGGGCCTCTCGGGCGTTGGCATCCCTGGCGAGCGGTATCCCGGACCGAAATCCGAGACCTGACCTGCCGCGAGGCCCCTATTTGGCATTGCTCCGGGTGGGGCTTGCCGTGCCGGTCCTGTTGCCAGTCCCGCGGTGGGCTTTTACCCCACCGTTTCACCGTTACCACGCTTTGCCGAAGGTGAACCTTGCGGGTCGTGGCAGTCTCTTCTCTGTGGCGCTTTCCCTGGGGTTACCCCCGCCGGGCGTTACCCGGCACCCTTGCCAACGGGAGTCCGGACTTTCCTCGAACCCCGGATCAAGTCCGGGGCCCGCGGTCATCCAGCCCTCCGCGCGGGGTCAGTTAGGCATCGCTGGACCGTCCGTCAACAGCAAAGCGCCGCAACCCAGCTGCCAGCGCCCGGTCGGTGTCGTCAAAGGGCGCGCAGGCCCAGGGCCGAAACCTCTGTCGGAAGGCTGAAAGCAGCGTCTCCGGCGCGGCGTCCGGGTAGCCGAACAAACGAAGGTCGGCCAGAAAGTCGCCAGGCTCTGCAGGCTCAGGCCAGATCGCCAGTCCCTGCACAGCCAGCCGCCGCCAGTCAAAGCGCGGGCCGGGGTCGCCCTTGCGGTCGGGCGCCATGTCGCTGTGGCCGATCACGGCTTCGGGCGACAGTGCGTGGCGATCCAGAAGGCCCGCCAGCAGCCGCTCCAACGCGGCCATCTGCGGCTCGGCAAAGGGTTCGCGCCCGGTATTGGCAAGTTCGATCCCGATGGACCGGGAATTGACATCCCCCGCGCCAGCCCATTCCCCCGCCCCCGCGTGCCACGCGCGGGCGGCTTCCTCCACCAGGGAAAGGACCGTGCCGTCAGCGTCGATCAGGTAATGCGCCGAAACCTCGGCCTCAGGGTCGCACAGCCGCTCCAGCGCCGCGGCGCAAGAGGGCATGGCGGTGTAGTGCAGGACGACCAGCTCGATCCGGCCCCTGCCCCGCCTCTCGCCAAAGTTCGGCGAGGGATGCGTCAGACTCACTGCAGGGCGGTGCGGAACGGGCGCGGGTCCCAGGCGCAGGCGAAGCCGTCGCCATCCGGGTCGACGCCCATCCGGTCACGCTCAGGGCCGCCCTTGGCCAGGAAGTCCTGCTGTGCCTGGTCGGGCGACGCGTATTTCGCGCAGGCCGAGTTCACATCGCGGATGCCGATGCCAGAGCGCTTGAACATCTGGACGCCCGGGGCATGCTTGGTGGCCAGCGCGAATTCCACGATGTTCGGCCCGGTATCGCCCGGCCGCGATGGCAGGTCCTTCGGCTGGACCACCACATATTCCGCCCGGTTCCGTGCGATCCGCTCGGCGTCGCTTTCGATGGTCTCGCGCGCCGCGACGGCGTTGAAGTCCTGCTCGTCCGAAATGCCCGTGTTGTTCGGCGCGACCTCGCCCGATTCTTCCTTGATCCCGGCAGGGGCTCCCCCCCTGGGTCGATCCGCGCTGCCCGCCATGATCGGTGTGACCGGGGTCGGCAGCGGGGTCGGCGTGACCGAGGCTGTGGCCATCGGCGCCACACCCTGCGCCCGGTCGATCGCCGCCGCTGCCGCAGCGGGGTCGAACGCCCCACCCGGCGGCGGCACCGTCACCGGCGTGCCCGCAGGGCCCGGAGCGGCGCCCCGAACATAGCTGCCATAGTCCTGGAAACCCACACCGGGGCCGGTCTCGGTGGTCGTCGGCGTGCAGGCGGCCACCAGAAGGGCAGCAAGAGCTGCGCCAGCGGCGGGAAGAAAGGTACGGCTCATTCACTGCCTCGATGGGTATGTTTTGCGGCCCATTACCACCATTTCGCCGGTTTGACCACAAACCCGGCGCGGCTTTCCAACACATGTGCGTAATTCAGCAACTCTGCCTCGTCCCAGGGCCGCCCGATCAGCTGCAGCCCCAAGGGCAGGCCCTGCGCGTCCAGCCCCACCGGCACCGCGATCCCCGGCAGGCCCGCCAGGTTCACCGTCACAGTGAAGACGTCGTTCAGATACATCTGGACCGGATCCGCATCCGCCATCTCGCCCAGCCCGAAAGCCGCGGACGGAGTTGCAGGGGTCAGGATCGCATCCACCCCGCCCGCGAACACCGTCTCGAAGTCGCGCTTGATCAGCGCCCGCACCTTCCGCGCGCGGTTGTAGTAGGCGTCGTAGAACCCTGCCGACAGCACATAGGTCCCGACCATGATCCGGCGTTGGACTTCCACCCCGAAGCCCTCGGCCCGGGTCTTTTCGTACATCTCGGTGATGCCATCGCCCTGCGCCAGCTTGGCCCGATGCCCATAGCGCACCCCGTCGTACCGCGCGAGGTTCGACGACGCCTCGGCAGGCGCGATCACATAATAGGCCGGCAGCGCGTATTTGGTATGCGGCAGGGAAATATCCCGCACCTCGGCCCCCGCGTCGCGCAGCATCTCGATGCCTTTCGCCCACAAGGCCTCGATCTCCTCCGGCATCCCGTCCATCCGGTATTCCTTGGGGATGCCGATGACGCGGCCCCGGATGTCCCCGGTCAGCGCGGCCTCGAAATCCGGCACCGGAATATCGGCTGACGTCGAATCCTTCGGGTCATGCCCGCACATCGCCTGCAACATGATCGCCGCATCGCGGACCGATTTGGTCATCGGCCCCGCCTGATCCAAGGACGAGGCGAACGCCACGATGCCCCACCGCGAAACCCGGCCATAGGTCGGCTTGATCCCGACGATCCCGGTGAACGCGGCCGGCTGCCGGATCGACCCGCCGGTGTCCGTCCCCGTCGCCGCCAGACACAGATCCGCCGCCACCGCCGCCGCCGAGCCACCCGAGGACCCGCCCGGCGTCAGCTTCCGGTCATCGACCTTCCACGGGTTCACCGCATTGCCATAGGCCGAGGTCTCGTTCGACGAGCCCATCGCGAATTCGTCCATGTTCAGCTTGCCCAGCATGACCGCGCCCGCCTCGAACAGCTTTGCGGTGACGGTGGACTCATACTCCGGCTTGAAGCCTTTCAGGATGTTCGACGCGGCCTGCGACGGCACCCCCTTGGTGCAGAACAGGTCCTTGATCCCCAGCGGGATCCCGCACATCGCCGGGGCCTCTCCCGAAGCCAGCCGAGCATCCGCCGCGCGCGCCTGCTCCAACGCAATCTCGGGCGTCTTGTGGACGAATGCGTTCAGCGTATCGCCCGCGTCGATTGCGGTCAGACAGGACATCGTCAGATCGACCGCCGAGATCTCGCCCTTCTGCAACGCATCCCGCGCCGCCGCGATGGTCCAGCTGTTCGCGCTCATTCCACCACCTTCGGCACCGCAAAGAACCCCTCACGCGCGTCCGGCGCGTTCTTCAGCACCTGGGCCTGGATGTTGCCATCCGTCACCACATCGGCGCGACGCTTCAGCCGCATCGGCGTGACGCTGGTCATCGGCTCGACCCCGGTCACATCGACCTCGTTCAGCTCTTCCATGAAGCCAAGGATGCCGGAAAGCTGACCCGCCAGCTTCGGCAGATCGGCTTCCTCGACCCGGATGCGGGCCAGCTTTGCCACCTTGCGGGCGGTATCGATGTCAATCGCCATCGGGCTCTCCTAGAGGTTTGGCCTCGTTTAGCGGCCCGCGCCCCGCCCCGCAAGCATGTGGCGCCGCCAGACCTCGATCATCCAGCCCAGCATCAGCGCGTTCAGGATGTGCCACAGGAAATGCGTCCCCAGCGGCAGGGTATCGCAGACCGGCCCGTCCAGCGTGCGGAAGGCCAGGCTGACCACCAGGATCACCGCGCCCAGCGCCATCCCCCGGGCCGTCGCGGGTGCCCGCTGCCACAGCACCGCTGCATAGATCAGGATCACCAGCGGCACCGGCGCATAGGCGGCCGAGGCCCCCAGGACCGGCATCATGGCCGCGAAGACCGGAACCATCAGCGCGGCATAAGGAAGGAAGGCCAGTACCGCCACCCAGGGACGCCAGCCGCCCAAGCCCAGGAAATCCCGCGTGGCCGCAAAGATGTAGATCAGGATGAAGCCCAGGATCGGTGCCACATCCAGCGCCGCCGTAAGCCCGTTGGCATGGGTGTGGAAGAGCCACGACCCCACCCCGATCGCCGCCAGCACCCCGCTCAGCGCCCGGCCCAGCGGCAGCCCTGCCGTCCGCCGCCACATCACCCAGGCCGCCAGCAGGAAGGCCAGGTTCGTCACCGCGTTGACCGGCTCGGCCCAGTAGGCAGCACTCGTCCGCTCGCAATAGGCGTCGATGGGGTTGAACATGGTTGTCATCCTGCCGTCAGTCCTAGATGGTATGCGCCTCCCGGACATATAGTGAAGGAACACGCATGCAGATCACGTGGCTTGGCCATTCCGGCTTTCGCATCGAAATCGAAGACGCCATTCTCCTCGTCGACCCCTGGCTGACCGGAAACCCCCTCTTCCCCGCCGGGCGCGAGGATGAGGCGGTGTCCGGCGCGACCCATATCCTTCTGACCCACGCCCACGGCGACCACGCCTCCGACGCGGGGCGGCTGGCCAAGAAGCTGGGGATCAAGGTCCACTGCATCCACGAATTGTCCGAATGGCTGAACGGCCAGGGCGTCGAAACCGTCGGCTTCGGCAAGGGTGGCACACTGAACCTGAATGGCGCCAAGGTGACGATGGTCCACGCCGTCCATTCCGCCTCGATCGACTTCGCAGACCAGGGCCTTCTGCCCGCAGGTGACGCCGCTGGCTTCATGATCGCCGGCGAAGGCCACACGATCTACCTGTCCGGCGACACCGACATCATGGCCGACATGGCCTGGATGGCCGAGTATCACCAGCCCGACATCGGCATCCTGGCCTGTGGCGGACACTACACGATGGACATGGAGCGCGCTGCCTGGGCCGCGCGAAAGTGGTTCAACTTCCGCTGGGTGATCCCCTGCCACTACAAGACCTTCCCGATCCTTGCCCAGGATGCGACCGCCCTGCGTGCGGGCCTGCCGCCGGGGATCGAGGTTATCGAGCATGACGTCCTTGATCCGATCCGAATCTAGGCCGGCTGTCCACACTGGACGGGGTCCGAGGTGTTCACAAAATCAATGGCTTGACGGTGGACATTTACCCATTGTCAAGCAGGATCACCCGAAGAACCGGCGACCAGCGTCCGCAAGGCTCCCCCCGTTTCATCTTTGTCCAAGTATCCCCGCCGGAGGCATCCGACTTGGGTCCGGGGCGCGACGGATCGCTTCCATGCCGGGGCAGATAGCCCCGCCGAAGGCGCCTCATTTCCAGTCCACGCCGTTGAGCAGAACGCCGCAGGGAAGGCTCCGGCTGCCCACTCTCTTTGTCGGGCGATGGCGTCAGGGCAGCGCAGGCGGTGCGCATCTCGCACGGCCTGGCCCCGGCGGACGCTCCCTTCCCCCTATTCATGGCGTGGGATGGGACGGGGTCTCGACCGGAAGGCCCCCCCGGTCAAGTCTTGCCAAATCCTTAACACCCGCAAGCAAGCCGTTGTAATCCCTGGACCATCCACGATTGTCCACCGTGGACACTATCCGCGCCTGCCCGCAAAGAACGCCTTCAGCAGCGTTTCCGCCGCCCCCGCCCCGATCCCGTCATAGACCTCGGGCACGTGGTGGCACTGCGCGTGGCTGAAGACCCGCGCGCCCACGGCGACCCCGCCCGATTTCGGATCCGCCGCCCCGTAGTATAGCCGCCCCACCCGCGCCGCCGAAATCGCCGCGGCACACATCGGGCAGGGCTCCAGCGTCACGTAAAGATCGCAGCCGACCAGCCGTTCCGAACCGAGGGCCGCACAAGCCGCGCGGATCGCAAGCATCTCGGCATGGGCGGTGGGGTCCGACAACTCACGCGTCCGGTTTCCCGCCTGGGCCAGCACCCGCTCGCCCAGCACGACCACCGCGCCCACCGGCACTTCGCCGCGTGCAGCAGCCGCCTGTGCCTCTTCCAAGGCCAGCCCCATGAACGACCGGAACCCTTCGCGTTGCTCTTTCATGCCCGCATCACTATCCTGCCGCCCCCGGCCACCAAGGCCCGAAGGATGATGGCCATGCCCGGAAAAGAAAAGCCCCCCGCCCCGAAGACTGCGGCCAAAGACGCCTCGGCGGCCGACACCCCGGAAGGCGAGCGCATCGCCAAGGTCCTGTCCCGCGCCGGCATCGCCTCACGCCGCGAGGCGGAAAGGCTGATCGAACTGGGCGAGGTCAAGGTCAACGGCAAGACCATCACCTCCCCCGCGCTGAACGTGACGCCGAAGGACAAGATCACCGTCCGGGGCGAGCCGGTCGGCCAGCCCGAACCGCCGCGTCTGTGGCTATACTACAAGCCCGAGGGCCTTGTGACCTCCGCCTCGGACGAAAAAGGCCGCGACACCGTCTTCGACCACCTGCCCGAGGACATGCCCCGTGTGATGTCGATCGGGCGGCTTGACCTGAACTCCGAGGGTCTCCTCCTTCTCACCAACGATGGCGAGCTGAAGCGCAAGCTTGAACTGCCATCGACCGGCTGGCTGCGCAAGTACCGGGTGCGGGTCAAGGGCAACCCGACCGAGCCCGAGATCGAACCCTTGCGGAAGGGGATCACCGTCGACGGCGACCGCTTCCAGCCGATGGAGGTCAAGATCGACCGTCACCAGGGGGCCAACGCCTGGCTGACCGTAGGCCTGCGCGAGGGCAAGAACCGCGAGATCCGGCGGGCGATGAACCACATCGGCCTGACCGTTAACCGGCTGATCCGCATTTCCTACGGCCCCTTTCGCCTGAACGAGCTGCAACCCGGCGAGGTCGAAGAGCTGAAACCCCGCGTGCTGCGGGAGCAACTGGGTCTGGCAGACCCGGAAGAAGCCCCGAAGCCTGTCCGCAAGCTGGCCCCCAGACCCGGCAAGACGGGCACTCGCGCCCCGGGGCCGGGCGAGGACCGGGCAAAGCCTGCGACCCGGACGCTGAAGCCGGGCGAAGGGCTGAAGCAGCTGTCGGACACCTGGCAGAAGGCAACGCGCGCACCGGCCAGCAAGGGCGACCGGCCTGCCACAGGGCGCTCCTCCCGACCGCCGGGCCCCATGCCCAGGTCCGGGCCGCGGTCAGGCGGCCCGAAGAAGGGCTAGATTTGGCCTTTCGCCTCTAGTCCCCGCGTCCAGCCGGGCGGATCGGCACGAGGGGGCCTGGGGCGGACACCGGTGAGACTTGGCCGCCAACGCCACCATGTTTCAGGTCCAGCCGGGGCCCGCCCTCCTGCTGGTGGTTTCGGTGCGGGTGGGTCGCGCCCGGACCAGTGCTGCGGCGGTCCTTCCCGGTGCGGGAACCGTGCGGCCAGATGGCCGTTGCAAAGGGTGAACCATCCGCACGGGTGGGATGAAGATTGCCGCCTATTGACCCGTGCCGTGACTGGCATGGGCCGGGGGCTTCGGCTAAGGTCGGGCAAAGCGGCAGCAAGGGGAGCGTGAGGCATGTCGGGCGGCGGAATTCGGACGCTCTCGTTGGTGCTTCTGGTCTTTCTGGTGGCCTATGTCGCCTGGTCGGGAGGCGCGTGATGGCCGAGCGTTTCGGTGGCAAGTATTCTCCGGGTGGCGGGTCTGCGGGCCCGGTGGCAACGCCGCCTGCCGCGCCGAAGGTGGCGGGAAAATGGCGCACGACGGTGCTGTTCCTGACCGCCTTCCTGTTCCTGTTTCCCGCCTTCGGTGATGGCCCGCGCGAGATGCTGCTGGGCCTGCTCGCAGGGGGGCTGATCGTCCTGGCCGCCTGGCTGACGCGGGAGGGGATGGTGGCCGAAGCCGCCTTCAACGCCCGCAAGCTGGCGCGGCGCCCGGCCTTCCCACGCAAGGCGGCAGGGGCCGTGGCGACCGGCGCGGCACTTGCCGTAGGCGGCGTGATCGCGGACCAGGGCCTTGTTTATCCGGTGCTTTACGCTTTGGTCGGCGGGGGCCTGCATCTGGGAGCCTTCGGACTGGACCCGATGGCCGACAAGGGCATGGAGGGGATTGATGCCTTCCAGACCGGCCGCGTCGCAAAGGCGGTCGAGGAGGGCGAGGCGCATCTGGGCGCAATGCAGGATGCGATCCTGCGAGCCAAGGACCGCAGTCTGGAACGGCGGGTCGCGCAGTTCGCAGGCGTGGCCCGGGGCCTGTTCCGCACGATCGAGGGCGATCCGGGCGACCTGACCGCGGCGCGAAAGTATCTGTCGGTCTATTTGATGGGCGCCCGTGATGCGACTGTCAAATTTGCCGATCACTATGCCCAGACCCGCGACGCCGGGGCGCGGGCAGATTACGAGACGCTGCTGACCGATCTTGAGACCACCTTCGCGCAGAAGACGACGGCTTTTCTTTCGAACAACCGCACCGATCTGGACGTGGAAATCGCCGTGCTCCGCGACCGTCTGAAGCTTGACCATTGAACCCAGGGGGATACCCATGTCCACGACCGTCCAAGCCGATGCCCAGGCCTTCCTGACCGAGGTCGAGAAGGTGACTGCCGTGATCCTGCCCGAACCGATGGCAGAGGTCGTCCCGCTGGAGGCCGCTCCGGCGGACAAGGCCGAGGCAATCAAGAAACGCATGTCCGAGGTGGACCTGTCGAACACCCAGTCGATCATCGCCTTCGGGTCCTCCGCGCAGGCCGAGTTGCAGGTGATCAGCCAGGCGATGTTGCAGGACGTCAAGAACAAGGACGTGGGGCCGGCGGGGGATTCCCTGCGCAAGATCGTCACCACGATCCGCGGCTTTGCGGTCGATGAGCTGGACCTGCGGCGCGATGCTAGCTGGTGGGAAAAGCTTTTGGGTCGGGCGGCGCCGTTTGCCGAATTCGTCGCGCAGTACGAGGATGTGCAGGGTCAGATCGACAAGATCACGTCCGAACTGCTGACGCACGAGCACACTTTGCTCAAGGATATCAAAAGCCTGGATGTCCTGTATGAAAAGACCCTGAGCTTCTACAACGAGCTGGCCCTCTACATTGCGGCGGGTGAGGCGAAGCTGGCCGAGGTGGAGGCGACCGTGATCCCGGCCAAGGAGGCCGAGGTTGCGGCGGCCCCCGAAGCGGATCAAGTGATGAAGGCTCAGGAGTTGCGCGACCTGCGGGCGGCGCGGGACGATCTGGAGCGTCGGGTGCATGACCTGCGGCTGACGCGGCAGGTGACGATGCAGTCGCTGCCGTCGATCCGGCTTGTGCAGGAGAATGACAAGTCGCTGGTCACCAAGATAAACTCGACCTTGGTCAATACCGTGCCGCTGTGGGAGACGCAGTTGGCCCAGGCGGTGACGATCCAGCGGTCGAAGGAAGCCGCCGAAGCGGTGCGCGATGCCAATGACCTGACCAACGAGCTGTTGAAGGCCAATGCCGAGAACCTGCAGGAAGCCAACAAGGTGGTGCGCGAAGAGATGGAGCGTGGCGTCTTCGACATCGAAACGATCAAGGCGGCCAACGCCACGCTGATCGCCACGATCAACGAAAGCCTGGCCATCGCCGACGAGGGCAAGGCGCGTCGCGCAACAGCCGAGGCCGAACTGGTGAAGATGGAGGCCGAACTGCGTGACACGCTGGCCTCGGCCAAGGCGCGGCAGACCGCTCCGTCGGCAACGGCCTGAAAGGACGACATGGGGCGGGTGCGGATAAAGTTCCTTCTGACCGGGGCCGCCTGTCTGGCTTTGACCGGCTGCATTGGCACGCCCGCGCCCGTGCCGCCGCCCGTGGTGGTGCCGGTGGCACCGCCCGAACCCACCGCGAAAAGCGTGGCGGCTGCAGCCTACTACGCCCAGGTCCAGCAGGCGCTCTTGCGCGAGGGGATGCTGCGCACCGACCCGGGCGCGGAGATCCCGGTCAGCGCAGATCGGCTGACCGAGAATTTCCTACGCATCGCGCTGTATCAGGAGTTTACCCGTGGACGTGGCGGGATCTCGCGGACCGAGACCGCATCGCCCCTGACTCGCTGGCGCGACCCGGTGCGCGTTGCGATCCGCTTCGGAGCCTCGGTGCCTGCGGACAGGCAGGCCACCGACCGGGCGCGGATCGCCAGTTACCTGGCCCGGCTGTCCCAGATCACCGGCCACCCGATCGGCCTGACGGATGCGGCACCGAACTTCTGGGTCTATATCGTCTCCGAGGACGAGCGCGTCGCGCTGGGGCCGGATCTGCAAAGCCTGCGGATCGGCATCGCCCCCGACGTGATCCAGGCGGTGACGCAGATGGGCCAGACGACCTATTGCAGTGTCTTTGCAATATCGGGATCGGAAAGCCACCTGCACCGTAACGCCGTTGCGGTCATCCGGGCCGAAAACCCCGACCTTCTGCGCCTGTCCTGCTTCCACGAGGAAATCGCGCAAGGCCTTGGCCTGCCGAACGATTCGCCCCGCGCGCGCCCGTCGATCTTCAACGATGACGAGGAATTTGCCCTGCTGACCGACCAGGACGAGTTGATGCTGCGCATCCTTTACAGCCCCGAGCTACGCCCCGGCATGACCGCCGAGGAAGCCCGGCCGATTGTTCAATCCCTTGCACGCCGGTTGGTCGGCGGCGAAAGTTAGTCCCCAAACGGAGGGTGGCCAAATGGTCTTCGATTTCCTCAAAGGCGAATTCATCGACGTTATCTCGTGGCTCGACGATACGCGCGACACGATGGTCTGGCGGTTTGACCGCCGGGGTCAGGCAATCAAGATGGGCGCCAAGCTGACGGTGCGCGAAGGCCAGGCGGCGGTCTTCATCCATGAGGGGCAGCTGGCGGATGTGTTCCAGCCTGGTCTCTACATGCTTGAGACCAACAACATGCCGATCCTGACCACGTTGCAGCACTGGGATCACGGGTTCCAGTCGCCCTTCAAGTCCGAGGTCTACTTCGTCAACACCACCCGGTTCAACGACCAGAAGTGGGGCACCAAGAACCCGATCATGGCCCGAGACCCCGAGTTCGGCCCCGTGCGCCTGCGCGCCTTCGGGACCTATTCGATGCGGGTGACCGATCCCGGCAAGTTCATGACCGAGATCGTTGGCACCGATGGCGAGTTCACGGCGGACGAGATCAGCTTCCAGATCCGCAACATAATCGTGCAATCCGTCAGTCAGGTTCTGGCAAAGTCGGGAATCCCGGTCCTGGACATGGCCGCGAACCTGGCGGACCTGGGCAAAATCATTGCCAACGCCATTGCGCCGCAGGTGGGGGAGTACGGGATTTCGATCCCGGAATTCTACATCGAGAACATCAGCCTGCCGGAAGACGTCGAGAAGGCCCTGGACAAGCGCACCTCGATGGGCGTGGTGGGCGACCTGAACCGCTACATGCAGTACAACGCCGCCGAGAGCATGTCACAGCCCGGCAGTGCGATGGGATCGGCAATGGGGGCCGGGATGGGCATGGGGATGGGTGCGTCAATGGCGCAGAACATGGGGCCTTGGGGTGGGCAGCCTGGTGTGGCGGCTTCGCCACCGCCGCCGCCCCCCCCGCCGCCGGCGGCGAAGGTGTGGCATCTGGCGGTGGATGGGTCCACCTCGGGACCGTTCGGTGAGGGCGATCTGGCGACGGCCGCTGCCGAGGGCCGGTTGACCCGCGCGACGATGGTCTGGACCGCCGGACAGGACGGCTGGAAGATGGCCGCCGAGACGGATCTGGCGCGGCTTCTGGACCAGGTGCCTCCACCCCCGCCGAAACCCTGACCCATGCCGCAGGACGAATATCGCTGGCCCTGCGAACAATGCGGGGCGCAACTGCGCTTCGCGCCGGGCCAGACGCGGCTGGTCTGCGACCACTGCGGACATGTGCAGGACATCCCCGCAAAGGCTCCCCGGACCAAGGCGCGGGCGCTGCAGGAGCTTGATCTTGCAAAGGGATTGCAGGACGACCTTGCCGACCGCGACATGGTCGAGGTGCGGACGACATCCTGCCCGAACTGCGGCGCGCAGGTGGAAATCACCGGCGCGACCCACGCGACCGAATGTCCGTTCTGTGCAACGCCCGTGGTGCTGGACACCGGGACAACGCGCCACATCAAGCCGCAGGCGCTGATCCCCTTCGTCCTGACGGAGGGAGAGGCGCGCAAGGCGATGACCGCCTGGATGGGCAGCCTGTGGTTCGCGCCGAACACGCTGCTGGAGTACGCCCGCAAGGGGCGCGCGATGAATGGTGTCTATGTCCCGTTCTGGACGTTCGACGCCGATACCGCCAGCCGCTACACGGGCCAGCGCGGCGAGTATTACTATGAGACGCGGACAGTTCAGGTCCGGGTCAACGGCCGGATGCAGACCCGGCAGGAACAGGTCCGCCACACGCGCTGGTATCCGGCTTCGGGCCGCGTGGCGCGGGATTTCGATGACGTTCTGATCATGGCCTCGCGCAGCCTGCCCGCGCGACTTGGCAACGAGTTGACGCCCTGGGACATGGGCGCGCTGGTGCCCTATGGGCCTGAATACCTGGCCGGCTTTCAGGCCGAGGGCTATACGGTTGGCCTGGCGGACGGCCATGACGAGGCACGCCAGCGCATGTCCGCTGTGATCCTTCAGGACGTGCGCCGCGACATTGGCGGCGACGAGCAGCGGGTCAATGACGTGGACACCGCCTGGTCGGACGAGACCTTCAAGCACATCCTCTTGCCGGTCTGGATGGCGGCCTACAAGTACAACGGCAAAAGCTACCGTTTTCTGGTGAACGGCCAGACCGGCGAGGTGCAGGGCGAGCGCCCGTGGTCGGTGTGGAAGATTGCCTTTGCGGTGCTGCTGGTGGCCGTCATCGCGCTGGGGGCGGTCTATCTGTCCGACCCGCAGGCCCTGGGCCTTGACCAGCCCGAGTGGATGGACTGATCAACCTCCGGCTCAGCCCTTATCGCGCTGGAAGAACAGCATCCATCCGGCATAGCCCCCGGTGGCAAGGAACAGTATCCCCCAGAACGGCGAGCCGACGTAGAGAAGCTCGAACAAGCCCCAGCCGATGGGCATGAGAACCGTCAGCCACCGCACCCAGGCATGGCGGAAGAAGCGATCATTCGGATCGAGAAACTTCATGGTTCTTCATCCCCGTTCGTGGCATCCTGATCGCGAAAGAGGGAGGACCGACATGCCGCAGATTGTCAAGGATTTCCAAGGACAAACCGTCATCACCACCTTCGAGACGACGCCAGCAATGGCCTTCGACCTTGTCGAGGCACTGGAGGCCGCCTACCGCGACTGCATCAGCCACCAGCACGGCTTCATCGCGGCAGGTCTGCACATGAACGACGCACGGACGCGGATCTGCAACTACAGCCAATGGCAGCGGCGCGAGGACTACCAGGCGATGCTGCGGACCCCCGAGATGCGGGAGCGGAACCGCAAGATCAACGAGCTTTGCCGGGGCTTCGAGCCGGTGATGTACGAGGTGACGGGGGTCTTTTGACGCCTCAGGCCGAAGGCAGAACATCGCAGGCTCGGAACGCCTCGACAACCGGGCGCGCGCCGGTCAGATCGAAGGGAACTTCGGTCGTACCGGCCAGCGCCGTGGCAAAGGCGTTGTAGGCCAGCCCGTCCAGGACATTGCCAAATCCCGTGTCCGTGACGGTCAATGTCATCTTGTCGGCGGAAAGCTCGTGCCTCCCGGTGCCGATTGTCAGTGCTGCAGGTCCCTCGAAGCGGAGGCCGAAGCTATCGGTCTTTTCCCAGGGACTCGTCCGGGTCAGAGCGATGGCATAGGGCTGCGGTTGCGCAGGGTCGAAGGTGATGCGTAGGGCGAGATCGGGCGTCTCGTGCGTGATCGTGCAGACCGGAGTCGCGGTGAACTCCCAGGCAGAGGCAGGGGCGGCAAGAAGAACAAGGGCGATCAGCATGCGCATGGTCGGGGAAATGGACCGCAACGGTGCCGCGTCAAGCCAGCCGTTGCAAGAGGGCCTGCGCGGCGACCGGATTCGCGACCTTGTGGCCCGAGATGACAAAGGCGAAGACCTCGCGCTCCTTGGCGATCCGGCGCAGGCGACCAGGCCAGCGGTCAAGCTCATCCTGCGGGTAGCCCATAGGCTCGCCCTCACGCGTGCCCATCAGGCGGAGGTAGGCGAAAGGCGCCGTGTGAGCGTCGATTTCGGGATAGGGGCCGTCCGTCGCCCGGACAATGGCGATCTTGCGGTCGGACAGGAGCGCCACAAAGGCGGGGGATCGGAAGCTGTCGTGACGGGCCTCGATGGCGTGGCGCAGGGGCAGTCCGTTGAGGCTGTCGGGCAGAAGATCCAGGAACCCCGCCAAGTCAGCGCAGTCAAAAACCCTGTTCGGCGGAAGCTGCCAGTTGATCGGGCCAAGCTTCGGCCCCAGTTCCTCCAGCCCAGACCCCAGGAACCGACGGACCTGATCGCCCGTCTCTGCGAGCTTCCGGCGGGTCGAAACATAGCGCGGGGCCTTCAAAGTGAAGACAAAACTCTCGGGCGCATGGCGTGCCCACTTGCGGAAAGTGGCGGGGACCTGGGTGCGGTAGAAGGTGCCGTTGACCTCGATCGCGGTCAGCGCGCGGGCGGCAAAGCGCAACTCGTCGGCTTGGCGCAGATCGTCCGGGAAGAAGGTCCCGCGCCAGGGATCGAAGGTCCAGCCGCCGACTCCGGTGCGGATGGGGTGAGGCATGAGGTCTCCTGCGCTGCGTTTCCCGGGTCAACGCTGGTGGGCGCGACCTGTTCCCTGACGCGTTAACCGAGACGAAATTCCTTGCGGCGAGACTGCCGGAAAGAGCGGAGGTGCCGATGGACCCGGTGGACGAATTCGCGCGACTGAAAGCCGAGATCCGGCAGTTGCAGGACCGGGCGGATGCCCTGCGGGACGGGTTCCTGAAGCCCGGCGCACGGCTGCAGTCGAACCGGTTCGAGATCACCGTCAAGCGCCCGAAGTGATGGGTGTTCAACAAGGACCGCCTGCCCGCAGCCGTGCTGGCCGACCCGCGCTATTGGGACGACAGGGAAAGCGAGGTGGTCACCTGCCGCACCTTGCACCGCGCCAACGAGGACGAAGATCTCGTCCTTATCGAGTGACCCGCAGGGTGGGCGACATCGCCCACCCTACGCCTGGACCAAACCTTCAGAGGCAATCCCCATGTCGAACTATCGCCGCCTGCGCGTTCCCGGTGCGACGTATTTCTTTACCGTTAACCTGGCAGAGCGCGGCGGTGCCGCGCTGGTCGACCACATCGACCTCTTGCGCGAGGCGTATCGGGTGACAACGACTGAGCAGCCCATCCGCTGCGAGGCGATGGTGATCCTGCCTGACCATATTCATGCCGTCTGGACCCTGCCGCCAGGGGATGCCGATTTCTCGCGCCGCTGGCAGAAGATAAAGGGACGTTTCACACATGCGTCGGGGCTGCGCGGGACGCAGTCCCGCAGCATAGCGGGCAAGAGGGAAGCCGGACTTTGGCAGAGGCGGTTTTGGGAGCACATGCTCCGCGATGCCGAAGAAGAGCGTCGCGCCATCGCCTACTGCCTGACCGACCCGGTGCGGCATGGGCTGGTCACCCGACCCGAGGAGTGGCCCTTTTCCACAATTCACCGCGATCTGCGGGCGAAGGTGGGCGAATCGCCCACCCTACAGGCGGTGGCGTAGGGTGGGTGATTCGCCCACCCTCCAGTCATCCCGGCGCCTTACCGACCTCGTCGCGACCGCTTTCCACCGCGCTGGCCCGCCCGGCCTGCAGTAGACCGTCCGGCCATCTTCACCGCCTCTTCCACCGCCTCTTCGATCACCTCCTGCCGGGCAAACGGATCATCAGCTACGGCCAGTTCCACGGCCTCCAGCCGCTTGACCTCGTCGCGCAGGCGGGCGGCTTCCTCGAACTCCAGGTTCTCGGCCGCCTTGCGCATCTGCAGGCGCAGCGCGTCGAGGTGGGCGGCAAGGTTCTTGCCGACCATCGGTTTGTCTATCTTCGTCGTGATCCGCGCCTGGTCGGTATCGCCAACCCAAGTTCCGAACAGAACATCCTCGACGTTCTTCTGGATCGTTTCGGGTGTGATCCCGTGCTTGACGTTGTAGGCGATCTGCTTTTCGCGGCGGCGGTTGGTCTCGCCGATGGCGCGTTCCATCGACCCTGTCATCCGGTCGGCATACATGATCACCCGACCTTCCGAGTTCCGCGCGGCCCGGCCAATGGTCTGGATCAGCGAGGTCTCGGACCGCAGGAAACCTTCCTTGTCGGCGTCCAGGATGGCAACCAGTCCACATTCTGGAATATCGAGCCCTTCGCGCAAAAGGTTGATCCCGACCAGCACATCAAAGGCCCCAAGGCGTAAATCCCGAAGGATTTCAATGCGTTCTATCGTGTCGATGTCCGAGTGCATGTAGCGCACCCGGATGCCCTGTTCGTGCAGGTAATCGGTCAGGTCCTCGGCCATCCGCTTGGTCAGGACGGTGGCCAGGGTCCGTAGGCCCCGGGCCGCCACCTTGCGGATCTCGTCGAGAAGGTCGTCGACCTGCATCTCGACCGGGCGGATTTCGACTTGGGGGTCGATCAGGCCGGTCGGGCGGATGACCTGTTCGGTGAAGACGCCGCCGGTCTGCTCCATCTCCCACGCCGCGGGGGTGGCCGAGACGAAGACGGATTGCGGGCGCATCGCGTCCCATTCCTCGAACTTCAGGGGGCGGTTGTCCATGCAACTGGGCAGACGGAAGCCGTGCTCGGCCAGCGTCATCTTGCGCCGGAAGTCGCCCTTGTACATGCCGCCGATCTGCGGGACCGAGACGTGGGATTCGTCCGCGAAAACAATGGCGTTATCGGGGATGAATTCGAACAGCGTCGGCGGCGGTTCCCCCGGCGCCCGGCCGGTCAGGTAGCGCGAATAGTTCTCGATCCCGGCGCAACTGCCCGTGGCTTCAAGCATTTCGAGGTCGAAGTTCGTGCGCTGCTCCAGGCGCTGCGCTTCCAGCAGCTTGCCCTCACTGGTCAGCTGCTTCAGGCGGTGGAACAACTCGTCCTTGATGCCCTTGGTTGCCTGCGCCAGCGTCGGACGCGGGGTGACGTAGTGGCTGTTGGCGTAGATGCGGATCTGCTTGAAACTGTCGGTCTTGGCGCCGGTCAGCGGGTCGAATTCGGTGATCGATTCCAGTTCCTCGCCGAAGAAGCTGAACCGCCAGGCCCGGTCTTCCAGGTGGGCAGGCCAGATTTCCAGGGAATCTCCCCGCACACGAAAGGCTCCGCGCTGGAAGGCCGCTTCCAGGCGCCGGTATTGCTGGGCCACCAGTTCCGCCATCACCTTGCGCTGGTCGTAAAGCTGACCCACGACCAGATCCTGCGTCATCGCCGAATAGGTCTCGACGCTGCCGATACCGTAGATGCAAGAGACGGAGGCCACGATGATCACGTCGTCGCGTTCCAGCAGAGCCCGGGTGGCCGAGTGGCGCATCCGGTCGATCTGTTCGTTGATCTGGGATTCCTTCTCGATATAGGTGTCGGTCCGCGCGACATAGGCTTCCGGCTGGTAGTAGTCGTAGTAGCTGACGAAGTATTCGACAGCGTTCTCGGGGAAGAAGCCCTTGAATTCTCCGTAGAGTTGGGCCGCCAGCGTCTTGTTGGGAGCCAGGATGATCGCCGGGCGCTGGGTCTCCTCGATCACCTTGGCCATCGTGAAGGTCTTGCCGGTCCCCGTCGCGCCCAGCAGCACCTGATCACGGTCGCCCGCCAGTACGCCGGTCGTCAGTTCCTTGATCGCGGTTGGCTGGTCACCGGCGGGCTGGAAGGGCGTGGACAGAATGAAGCGGCGCCCGCCTTCCAGCTTGGGCTTGGTCAGCACGTCCGGCCGCTCGGTCAGGGCGTTGAAGTTGTTGTGCGGCATTGCGCGCCTCTCGGGGAGTCGGAGAAGAGACAGATTTGATCCGTTTTTGTTCCAGTTCAAGCGGTGATCCGGCACCAGCGGGCGAAACCGTTGCCGAAAGTGGCCCAAGCGGCTAAGGCTCGCCGCCAGAGGTGACAGATGGCTGACAAGATCGACACGCAGGCCGTGGGGCTGGATGTGGGGCTGGCGTTCATCCGCTGGCTGACCGGGGCCGAGAACCTGCACTACGGGCTTTGGTCCGGGCTGGAGGTGACGGCGGGCAACCTGCGAGCGGCGCAGGACGCCTATACGGCGAAGCTTTTCGGTTACCTGCCTGAAGGCCCGCTGCGCATCCTGGACATTGGTGGGGGCGCCGGCGAGACGGCGAAGAAACTGCTGGCCCTTGGTCACCGTGTCGAGATCGTCGTCCCCTCCCCGTTCCTTGCGGCGCGCTGCCGCGAGACGGCGAAGGGTGCCACGGTCCACGAATGCACCTTCGAGGCGTTCCCGGGGCAGGGTCCCTTTGACCTGTGTCTGTTTTCGGAAAGCTTCCAGTATATTCCCCTTGCCGAAAGCTTGCCGAAATGTGCGCAGCTTCTGGTGCCCGGCGGCCAGGTGCTGATCGCCGACTGCTTTCGAACCGAGGCCTATCAGGGACGCCATGTCCACGGACCGCAGCCCGGCGGCGGTCATCCGCTGGCGGCGTTCCGGGCCGCAGTGGACGGTTCGGCCTTCACGGTCGATGCCGAGGAGGAGATCACCGAAGCCGTGGCCCCGTCGATCGACTTGGAGCAGCGGCTGTTTCACGTCCTGGGGCATGGAGTCACACGCATTTCGGACGAGATTCGCGGCAAGCGGCCCACCGCGCACTGGGCACTGGGCAAAGCCATCGGTCTTTTCCTGTCGCGAAAGCGGCGCGAGAACCTGATGCAGCGCCTGACCGGCGCCAGCCGCACATCTGAAGCGTTCCGGCGTTACAACAGCTATCGGATCATCCGGCTGCGGCAGGATTGATCCGCAAGATTCTGCCTCAGGCGCACAACTTTAGGTTGATTTGACTCGCAACTTGCGCAAGACTGATCTGGCAAGCAGCAACTGAAGCTGTCGGTCGGCGTCGACCCTACCCCACCCCACACTCCCAGACGCCGGCCGACAGTCCTTTCAAACGCTTGCGCTTTCCCCAAAGCATTGAGATATACGGGACACGTTCGGAGGATTCCCATGCGCGCCCGCATTTACCAGCCCGCCAAGACCGCCATGCAGTCCGGCTCTGCCAAGACCCACCAGTGGGTGCTGGAGTTTGCTCCGGCTTCCGAACGTGAGGTGGACCCGTTGATGGGCTGGACCTCATCCAGCGACACCCAGAGCCAAGTGCGGCTGAAGTTCGAAACCCGCGAGGCTGCCGAAGCTTATGCGGCCGAGAATGGCATCGCGTATGACCTGGTCGAGCCGAAGCCGCGCAAGCCGATCATCCGCGCCCGCGGCTATGGCGAGAATTTCGCCACCGACCGCAAGGGTGCCTGGACGCACTGACCGCTATTTCAGGATGTCCGATCCGATCCAGATCGTGTCTCCGGCCTTGAAGATGTAGTCCGACCGGACAAAGCTGCCCTCTTCGTCGGAAAGCACCACCAAACCATGCTTCACCAAATAGCGCCCGGATTCGGAGTGCTCCGAGCCGCTCGCGAACCCGCTGCCATTGTCGAACGTGGCCGAGGCCCCGGCGTAGGCACCATAGACCCAGGTTCCATCGGGGCGATAGGTGGTGTCGGTCATTCGCGTCACGCCGCCCGACATGCCGAGTCCCGGCGTGAAACCAGAGGCGAAGATGGTCGAAATAACTCCGTTGATTTTCGCGCCATCGGCCAGCAGGTCGATGGGATCCATCCGGCGATCACCCTTGTGGAACGTGTCGTCGGTGACCTCATAGCTTTCGACCTCGCCCGAGGCGTAGTGCAGCATGAGGCTGTCGCCCTTCAACCTGTAACTGCCCCAATCCATGTCGCCCTGGGCCAACAACTCCGCCTGGGCGAAAGGCGCGGTGCCGGTCGGAGCGGTGCCGTCGTAGAAGGTGCCGTCGGGATGGAAGGTCAGCCAGTGGTGGTCGATCTGCATGGTCATCATCCCGTCGATCCCTATCGTCCACCACGTTGACGTACCCCACCAGACGCCCTTCAGGTTGCCCGGCTCCGGTGGCGGCATCAGCGGTTCAGCCCCTTCCGAGACGAACCGCGCACTTTCAAGCATGGGGACGACATCTCGTTGGAAGACGGTCATGGCCGGAGGGATGTCTTCGGGGTCAGAGGCCGGCGCGGTGAAGGCGACCAGTTCCATTCGGCCGAAAAGCTGCACGGCGAACAGGATCTGAAGATCGCCGTCGACGGTCTGGCCCAGGATGGCGCCGGGTCGACCCTTCAGGTTGAAGACCTCGGGCGCCACGATCTGCGTGATCTTTGGCGGATCGGTCTCGTCGGGATCGACGAAGCGCCTGGTTTGCTGGTTCAGCCAGGTATCCACCCGCCCACCCGTCAATGTACCCGGGGTGACACGGATCGCGCAGAACTCACACTCGTCCCCCGGCAGCTCGGACCGAAGAGTCAGGATGCCGTCACGTGTTCCGCCGCTTACCCAGCCCCTGGGGAGATCGAAGATCAGGTTCCCGTGCTGACGCGTTTCCGCAGCAAGCGAAGTACCCAGGAGGCCAAACAGGAAGACATAGAAACAAGGACGCATACAGGCCTCCGTTTTCGGCAGAGTTGCACAGCGGACCAGCGTTGGAAGTGGGGAATACCATGCCGCCAACCGGACAGCGGAGTTTTGCTTGCCTCTCGGGCAGCTGCGGGGCAGGAAAGGCGCGGAGGAACCAGGATGCCGATCACGATCACCGAAGAACACCCTCTGACCCCGGATCTGGAGCTGCTGTTCCAGCGACACACCGCGGACATGCACGCAGATACCCCGCCGGAGTCGATTCACATGATGGACAAGTCGGCGCTGGCTGCGCCGGGAATCCGGTTTTTTGTGCTGCGGGACGGCGAGCAGGCCCTGGCGATGGGGGCGTTCAAGCGGATAGACGCTGCCCATGCCGAGATCAAATCGATGCATGTCCTGACCGAAGCGCGCGGGCGGGGGCTGTCGAAGGCGATGCTTGACCATCTGGTCGCCACTGCGCGGGCAGACGGGTTTTCCAGGCTGAGCCTGGAGACCGGGGTGCAGCCCACCTTCGTCGCGGCGCGGGCGCTTTATGCGCGGGCGGGCTTCGACGAATGCGCCCCGTTCGAGGGTTACGGGCCAGACCCGAACTCGGTCTTCATGACGAAGGTGCTTGCCTGATCTTTTGCCGTGTCGCAAAAGCAGGGGGCGCGGGCTCATAGCTCAACTGGATAGAGCAAGGACCTTCTAAGTCCGAGGTTGAGGGTTCGAGTCCTTCTGGGCCCGCCATCTTTTCAGAACAGAGTGCCGTCCTCGGGGCATCGAACCCCTCGGACGGCGCTGCCGCGGATGGCAGTCAGGTGGGTGTCGACGGGGCACCGCCCTCGAAGCGGTTGCCGTGGCGGTAGTCGCAGGGCGCTTCCTGCATCTGCAAGTGCAGGCCCGTTCCGGTGAAGGGATGCGCGCGGGCAACGTCCTCGTCGAAGTCGATGCCAAGGCCCGGGGCTTCGGGCGGGATGATGTAGCCGTCTTCCCATTTGATCGAATTCTTGATCAGTTTCTGGTGGAACGCCCCACCGGTTTCGATGGTTTCGGCGATCAGAAGGTTCGGGATCGAGGCGGCGAAATGGACGTTTGCCGCCCATTCCACGGGGCCTGCGTAAAGGTGCGGCGCCATCTCGGCGTTGAAGATTTCGGCCATTGCGGCGATCTTCTTGGCCTCCCAGATGCCGCCGACCCGGCCCAAGGCGGGTTGCAGGATCTTGACGCCCCCGGCACGAAGAAGGGTGCCGAATTCGGCCTTCGTCGTCATCCGCTCACCTGTGGCCAACGGGACCCGGACGGATTTTGCGACCTCGGCGAATTCCAGGAGATTGTCGGGCGGGATCGGCTCTTCGTACCAGAGCGGGTTGTAAGGTTCCAACTCGCGGCCCATGCGGATCGCGCCTGGGGTGGTGAACTGGCCGTGGGTGCCGAACAGAAGGTCGACGCGGTCGCCCACGGCGGCGCGGATCGCCTTGCAGAAGGCGACGCTCCGGGTGATGTCGGACATCGCGGGCTCATGCCCGCCGCGGATCGTGTAGGGACCGGCGGGGTCGAATTTGACGGCGGTGAAGCCAAGGTTCATGAAGCGGACGGCGGCTTCGGCGGCAGCGTCGGGGTCAACCCAGAACGCGGCCGATTCCTGGCCGGGTTCGGGGTAAAGGTAGGTGTAGCTGCGGATGCGGTCGTTCATCTTGCCGCCCAGCAGTGCGTGGACCGGCCGGTTGCGCGCCTTGCCCAGGATGTCCCAGCAGGCGATTTCCAGCCCCGAGAAGGCCCCCATCACCGTTGGGTCCGGGCGCTGGGTGAAGCCCGAGGAGTAGGCACGGCGGAACATCAGTTCGATGTTTTCCGGGTTCTCGCCCTGCATGTGGCGCTCGAACACGTCTTCGATGACGGCGCGCATCGCCTTGGGACCGACGGTCGAGGCGTAACATTCGCCGTAGCCGACGATACCGGTGTCGGTGGTCAGCTTCGGGAAGATCCAGTAGCGCCCGCCCCAGCCGGGGAAAGGCGGGGCGACGACGAAGATTTCGAGGTCCTTGAGTTTCATGCGTCGCGCCCCTTGTCTGGCCGAGGAGCGTGGGGTGAGGCCCAACGCCCGAGGATACCTTGGTGCAGGGAAAGCTAGTGAGGGATCGCTGAACGCGGTCGTTGAAAAGCGACCTGAGTTTGACGCAAAGCTGCTATTCCAGGATGCTCTGACGCAGCCGCGCCAGCAGATCGGCCAACTGGACAGGCATGGCAAGGAAGGGCGAATGGCCAGAGGGCAGACTGTGGCGGCACTCCTGCGGCAAGCGAGCGGCCATCTGGCGCTGGTAGTCCGGGGGGATGGTCTGGTCGGTTTCGCAAACGATAAAGTGCCGCGGCAGGGTTTCGGCCTGTTTGGGCCAGAGCGGAGTTTGTTGCGGCGTGACCGGCTGCGGGCACAACCGCGCGGTGGCCCATTTCGCCAGGTCAGGCGGGCAATCCTGGTAGAAAGCGGCGGGCGCAAGGGCAGGGTCGATGGTGAAACTCTGCTTGTCCCCGGCCAGGCGGATCGCAGGCATCAGCGGTTGCGACGGCCCGGCGCGGCGCATGTCGGCAAGGCTTTGGCCGACGGCGGGCAGATAGGCGCAAAGGTAGATCAGGCCGCGGAAGCGGTCGGGCGCGACCTCGGCCGCTGCGGTGATGGCATAGCCGCCAGCGGAATGGCCGACGAGGATCGCATTCGGTGCGGCGGCGGCCAGGATGGTCTGAGCGTAATCGTCCAGGGTCGTAGGACGGCCATCCCTGCCGGGCAGGTCGATGGCGCGGGCGGGGATGCCGCGCTGCGTCAGTTCGGGCAGCAGGCGGTCGAAGCACCAGGCGCCGTGGCAGGTGCCGTGGATCAGAAGCAGCTCAGGCATGGGCAATCCGGGTCATGAAAGTGGTCAGCGCCTCGGCAAAGGCCTCGGGGTGGGTCAGCATCGGCAGATGGCTGCCGCCACGCAGGATGTGGAAGCTAGAGCCTGCGACCAGATCCGCCAGTTCGCGCTGCATGTCGGCGGGGCATTTGCGATCCTCTGACCCGGCGAGGACCAGCGTCGGCAGGCGCAGCGTGGCGGTGGTCTGGTAGAAATCCGCCGTGGCGGTGGCGGCGGCAACGCCCTGCCAGCCCTCGCTGCGGGTGCAGGACAGCATGACCCGGACCGCGTCCAGCGCTGGAGAGGTCCGCCAGCGCGGGCCAAGAAGGGCTGCAGTTTCCGCATCAAGGTCAGGCCCCTGCTCGGCAAGGCGGGCCAGCCTGGCCTGCCAGAGCGTGGGGTTCCCGAAACGCGTCGCACTGCCGGTCAGCACCAGGGCGCGCACCAGGTCCAGCCGCTTGACCGCCAACCCTTGCGCGACAAGTCCGCCCTCGCCCAGGCCGACCACGACTGCATCCCTCAGCGCGAAATGGGTCATCAGCCGTTCAACGTCGCGGATCAGGCTGCCCATGCCATAGGGAGGGGGCGGCGCGTCAGAGGATCCGTGCCCGCGCAAGTCCAGGCGGAGGACTCGGTGGCGCAGCATAGCAGGACGCAGGGCATCCCAGACCCGCAGGTCCAACCCCAGTCCGTGGATCAGCACCACTGGCGACGCACCCTCCGGGCCGGAGAGGCCAACATTCAGCCGCAGGTCCTCCAGCCAGACCAGCGTCACGCAGAATGATCCAGCGCTGTGGCGAAGGTTACGGGGTCGACGTTGCCGCCGGTGGCGACGGCGATGACCGTGTCAGGCAAGCCTTCGCCGAAAATCGCTGCGGCAAGCGCAACCGCGCCGCCCGGTTCCAGCACAATGCGCAGGTGAGTGAAGGCCAGAACCATCGCCCGCAGGGCGTGCGCGTCGCTGACCACCGCGCCTGGCCCGGCAAGGCGGGTAAGGATCGGGAAGGTCAATTCACCCGGCACGGGCGTCAGGATCGCGTCGCAGATCGAGCCGCTAAGGGCCGGGTTTCTTTGCCGCGTTCCAGATGCCAGCGAGCGGGCCATGTCGTCGAAGCCTTCCGGCTCGGCGGTGCGGACCTGAAGGCCTTGGGCTTGCGCCTGAAGCGCAAGGGCGATGCCAGAGGCGAGCCCGCCCCCGCCGCAGCAGACAAAGACGGGGGCATGGGTGATGCCGACCTCGGCGGCCTGACGGGCAAGCTCCAGTCCCACGGTCCCCTGCCCGGCGATGACCTGCGGGTCGTCGTAAGGCTTGACCAGCGTCAGGCCCCGCGCTTCCGACAGCCGCGCGCCGATGGCATCACGGTCTTCGGTGGCACGGTCGTAAAGCACCACCTCGGCCCCATAGGCGCGGGTGTTGGAGATCTTTACGGCGGGCGCGTCCGAGGGCATCAGGATCACGCAAGGCGCGCCGTGGGCGGCGGCGGCATAGGCCACGCCCTGCGCATGATTGCCGGAGGAGAAGGCGATCACCCCGCGCGCCCGGGCATCGGGTGACAGGGCCGAGACGGCGGACCAGCCGCCGCGCGCCTTGAAGCTGCCCGTCACCTGCAGACATTCGGCCTTGACGAAAACCCTTCGACCGGCCATCCGGTCCAGAAGCGGCGCGTTCAGAAGCGGAGTCTGGCGCACATGGCCTGCCATTCGCACGGCGGCGGCTTCGATCATTGCCGGGTTCATGCCAGCCTCTTCAGGAAATCCAGGATCAGCGCCACGGATTCGGGCTCGTCCAGGAAGGGGATGTGGGCGCGGCCGGGGACTTCAGCAAAGCCCATGTCGGGGCGGCGGGCGTGCATCTTTGCCACGGTCTCGGGAGCGAGAAGGTCCGAGTTCGCGCCCCGGATCAGCGCCAGGGGCAGACCGGCCAAGGCGTCGAACAGCGGCCAGAGGTCGACGAGCGGGCCGTCGAACGCGGCCAGGAACGCGTCGCGCAGGGCGGGGTCGTAGGGAATGCGCAGACCCTCGGGCGTCTCGACGGCAAGCGTCCGGGCCTCGTCCAGCCAGCGCGACATCGGCACGCCCTGGAAACCGGGGGTGCGGGACAGCCGCTCTGCATAGCCCTCGATGGTGCGGCCAGCCGGGTTGCGGCCGACGTAGTCGAAGATGCGGGTCAGCCCGTCGCGGGCAATCTCGGGCCCCACATCGTTGAGGCAAAGGCCCAGCACCCGGTCCCGCGCCACCGCACCAAGCACCATGCCGATCAGCCCCCCGCGCGAGGTGCCAAGGATTGCAGCCCTGCCGACGCCGAGATGGTCGAGCAAAGTCAGGGCATCGCGCCCCTCCTGCTCGACCGTGTAGGTGGCAGGTCCGGTCCAGTCGCTGGCGCCGCGACCGCGGTAGTCCATTCGGATCAGCCGCAGCGGCGGCAGATGCGGTGCCAGGTAGTCGAAGTCGGCCATGCTGCGGGTCAGTCCTGGCAGGCACAGAAGCGGCAGGCCCGCGCCGTCGTCACGGTAGGCAAGCCAGGCGCCGTCCGGGGCGCGAAAACGGGAGATCTGGGTCATCCCCTCAAGGTGGCACGCGGCGCGGGCCGGCGGAAGGGGCTGTCTGCGGCCTTTGGCCCGCGGCGCTTGTCCCTGCGTCCCCGGCAGACTAAACCCATGCCCGGTAGTGGTGAGGCAGGTCGGATGGCAGACACATCAGCGGTTGAGGATCGGCCAAAGTCGAAACAGGTGGGCGCGCTGCGGGGGCTGGTGCCGTTCCTCTGGCCCTATCGGGGCCTGCTTGGGCTGGCGCTGATGGCGCTGATCCTGACCGCCTCGGTCAGCCTGATCCTGCCCTTGGCCGTCCGCAGGGTCGTGGACGGGTTCAACGATGCCAATGCCGCCCTTCTGGACCAGTATTTCGGTGCGGCCCTGATCATCGCGGCCCTGCTCGCGGTTGGGACGGGCCTGCGCTATTACCTTGTGACCCGGCTGGGCGAACGCGTGGTGGCCGACATCCGCCGCGCGCTGTTCGACCGGGTGCTGGGCATGTCGCCCGCCTTCTTCGAGCGTATCCTGACTGGCGAGGTGCTCAGCCGCATCACCACAGACACCACGCTGATCCTGTCGGTGATCGGCTCGTCGGTCTCGGTCGCGCTACGCAACGTGTTGATTCTGCTGGGCGGGTTGGTGCTTTTGTTCCTGACCTCGGCCAAGCTGACCGGGCTGGTGCTGCTGATCGTGCCCGCGATCATCGTGCCGATCGTGGTCCTGGGCCGCCGCTTGCGGGCGCTGTCGCGCGAGAACCAGGACTGGATCGCCGCCTCGTCGGGGTCGGCATCCGAGGCACTGTCCTCGGTTCAGACGGTGCAGGCCTTCACCCATGAGGGTGCGACGCGCGGCCAGTTCGCCGAGGTGACCGAGAAAAGTTTCGCCTCGGCCAAGACGCGGATCAAGACGCGGGCAGTGATGACGGTGATCGTGATCTTCCTGACCTTCGCCGGGATTGTGGGCGTCCTGTGGGTCGGGGCGCGGGACGTGCGGGCGGACCAGATGTCGGTCGGCGCGCTGATCCAGTTCGTGATCTATGCGGTGATGGTCGCGGGTTCGGTGGGGGCGCTGTCGGAAATCTGGGGCGAGTTACAACGGGCCGCCGGCGCGACCGAACGGCTCGTGGAACTGCTGGGCACCGAAGATTCGGTGCAGGACCCGGTGCGTCCCATCGCCCTCCCCCGCCCGGTGCGCGGTGAGATCGCCTTCGAGGACGTGACCTTCCGCTATCCGGCCCGGCCCGAGGCTTCGGCGCTGAACGGGGTCAGCCTGCATGTGAAACCGGGAGAGACGGTCGCCTTGGTCGGCCCTTCGGGCGCTGGCAAGACCACGATCCTGCAACTGCTGATGCGCTTCTATGACCCGCAGTCGGGACGCATCACCCTGGACGGGATCGCCCTGCCCGACATGGCGCGCGCCGATTTTCGTCAAGCCATCGCTCTGGTGCCGCAGGACCCGGTGATCTTCGCCACCTCGGCGCGCGAGAACATCCGCTTCGGCCGTCTGGATGCCACCGACGCCGAAGTCGAAGCCGCCGCCCGCGCCGCAGCCGCGCATGACTTCCTGACCACCCTGCCGCAGGGCTACGACAGCTATCTTGGCGAACGGGGCGTGATGCTGTCGGGCGGGCAGAAGCAGCGGGTGGCCATTGCCCGGGCGATCCTGCGCGACGCCCCGATCCTGCTGCTGGACGAAGCCACCAGCGCACTGGATGCCGAAAGCGAAAGGCTGGTGCAGGCAGCGGTGGAAAAGCTCGCCGAGGGGCGGACGACGCTGGTCGTGGCGCACCGGCTGGCGACGGTGAAGCGTGCCGATCGGATTGTCGTGTTCGACCAGGGCCGGATCGTGGCGCTTGGCACGCATGACCAGCTGGTCGCCGAGGATGGCCTTTACGCCCGGCTTGCCCGACTTCAGTTCACCGACGGCCGGGTCTAGGCGGACCTGGGGTTTTCTCTCGGTCCCTGGCCGATTCGCGCGTATCCTTCGGGTCTTCGCTAGCGGGGGGCTGGTCATGGTGGACACTGCCCGACACGACGCCTGGTCTTCGGGCAACAGCTATGAGCTTTACATGGGTCGCTGGAGCCGCCGGATCGCCGATCGGTTCCTCGACCTTGTCGCAGCAAGGCCCGGCCAGGACTGGGTCGAGGTTGGCTGCGGCACCGGCGCATTGTCGTCGGCGATCCTGAGCCGGGCCGCGCCTGCGCGCCTGACTGCGGTCGAGCCTTCGGCGGCCTTTCTGACCACCGCGCGGGCAGCCATCGCCGATCCGCGCGCCAGCTTCGTTGCGGGCGACGCGCAGGCGCTGCCCCTTGCCGACGCCAGCGCAGACATCCTGACGGCGGGGCTGGTCCTGAACTTCATCCCGGACCGGGCGCGGGCGCTGGCCGAGATGCACCGGGTCCTGCGTCCAGGGGGCAGGCTGGCCGTCTACGTCTGGGATTATCCGGGCGGCGGTGTCGGGTTCATCCGGGCCTTCTGGACGGCGGCCGTCGCACTTGACCCGGGCGCAGCCGACCTGACCGAAACCGGGCGCTTTCCATTCTGCACGCCCGAGGGCCTGACCGAGATGGTCAGTGCAGCGGGCTTCAGGGACATAACGGTCACGGCCATCACGGACGAGGCAAGGTTCCCGGACTTCGCAGACTTCTGGCGGCCCTTCACGCTGGGGGCTGGCCCCGCGCCAGGCTATTGTGCCACCCTGCCGGAGGACATCCGCGACCGCTTGCGGCAGCGGCTGGCTGCGGACCTTACCCCTGGCTCGGATGGCGCGATCACGTTGCCGCTTCGCGCCTGGGCCCTTCAGGCCCGAACCTGACGTCACGTCCCGGCGGCAGGGGTCGGGACAAACTGACTTCACAAATGCGTTTTCGATCCCCATGTTCGTCCCAAGCCTGCGCGATAAGCGGGCATCAGGGGAGGAAACCATGACCACTTTCGCCACGGCTGCGGACCTGAAGGCCATAGAAGCGGAAATGCCCTGGGCCGACCGCGGCCAGGCACGATCGATGTACGAATACCTCAGCCGCGCCAAGGCCGCCCACGGCGGCCGACCGGCGATCAGCTACCAGCTGCTGTCGGGGCCGGAGACCAAGAAGCAGACCCTCACCTGGGCCGAGTTGCATGCCAAGGTCACCCAGGCCGCCAACCTGTTCCGCAGCCTGGGCGTCGGCGAAAAAGACGTGGTCGCCTTCATCATGCCGAACGCGATGGAGACGGCGGTCACCCTGCTGGGCGGGGCTGTTGCCGGGATCGTCAACCCGATCAACCCGTTGCTTGAGCCGGAAAAGATCAGCGCCATCCTGCGCGAGACCAATGCCAAGGTCGTCGTCACCCTGAAGGCCTTCCCCAAGACCGACCTGCCGCAGAAGGTCTCCGAGGCGGTGCAATTCGCGCCGAACGTCAAGACCGTGCTGGAGGTGGACCTCGTCCCCTACCTGTCGGGCCTGAAGAAGATCATCGTGCCCTGGGTCCGCCCGAAGAACCCGGCGCAGCATACCGCGAATATCAAGGACTTCAGCGTCGAGCTTGCGCGGATGCCGGCGGACAAGCTGACCTTCGCGGACACGCTTGAGGACCGGGTTGCCGCCTATTTCCACACCGGCGGGACCACGGGTATGCCCAAGGTCGCGCAGCACAAGGTCAGCGGCATGGTCTACAACGGCTGGCTTGGCTCGACGCTGCTGTTCAAGCCCACGGACGTCGTGATGTGCCCGCTGCCGCTGTTCCATGTCTTTGCCTGCTACCCGATCCTGATGTCGATGATCGGCTCGGGCGCGCATGTGGTCTTTCCGACCCCGCAGGGCTATCGCGGCGAGGGCGTGTTCGACAACTTCTGGAAGCTGATCGAACGCTACAAGGTGACCTACATGATCACCGTGCCCACTGCCCTTGCCGCCCTGATGCAGCGCCCGGTCAATGCCGATATCTCCAGCCTGCGGAGTGCCTTCTCGGGCTCGTCGCCGCTCCCTGTCGAGCTTTACAACCGCTTCAAGAAGGAAACCGGGATCGAGATCATCGAAGGCTACGGGTTGACCGAAGCGACCTGCCTTGTCTCGATCAACCCGCCCGAGGGCGAAAAGAAGATCGGCTCGGTCGGCCTCGTGTTCCCCTATTGCAACGTTCGCATCCTGACCAAGCAGGGCGCTACCGAGTTCCGCGAATGTGCCGTCGACGAGGTGGGCGAGATCTGCATCTCGAACCCCGGGGTCTTTGAAGGCTCGACCTATACCGAGGCTGACAAGAACCGCGAACTCTTCGCCGAGGGCAGCTTCCTGCGCACAGGCGACCTGGGCCGGATCGACGCCGACGGCTATCTCTACATCACCGGGCGGGCCAAGGACCTGATCATCCGCGGCGGCCACAATATCGACCCGGCGATCATCGAAGAGGCCCTGATGGGTCACGAGGCGGTGGGTTTTGTTGGCGCGATCGGGCAGCCCGACGCCCATGCCGGTGAACTTCCTTGCGCCTATGTCGAACTGGTCAAGGGGTCCTCGGCTACGGTGGATGACCTGATGGCCTATGCCACGAAACACATCAGTGAACGGGCGGCACTGCCCAAGCATCTGGAAATCCTGCCGGAATTGCCGAAGACCGCCGTGGGCAAGGTCTTCAAGCCCGACCTGCGCCGGATGGCGATCACCCGGACCTTCGACGCGGCCCTGGCCGAGGCTGGGGTCCCCGCCCGGGTGGCCGCTGTGGTCGAGGACAAGAAGCACGGGCTGGTCGCACAGCTGCAGAAGGCCGCTCCGGTCGAGGATGCGGCGGTGCAGTCGGTGCTGGGCCAGTTCTCGAACCCGTGGGAGTGGGTCGCCTGAAGCCGCAACAGGGCGCACACTGTCGCCCGGATGACTGCAAGTTTCATTTGCCTGAATCGCGCGGTGGCGCGAAGACAGGCGCGAAGGGATCGTTTCAAGGGATCGGAATATGAACTTTCGTTGGAGTCTGGCGGCATTGTTCGCTGCGTCTGTGGGCGGAGCAAACGCGCAGGAAAGCGAAGTGCTGTTTTCGCACAAGCATTGGCAGGTCTCGGTCGTCGGCTGGGATGACGGCTCGATCGGTTGCGTGGCCGAGGTGACGGCGCCGGGTGAAAGTTTCTCGATATGAACGTTCCCGAATGGAGCGGTCCAGCTGCAGTTCTATTCAAGCGCCTGGTCCTTCGGGGAGGGACAGACCGCCGATCTGGGCGTCCAGATCGACCGCCGCGCGCCCTGGAACCTTACGGGTGCCGAACTGTACCAGAACTCGGTCCTGTTTTACCTGCCCGACGACCAGGCAGGGGTGAACTTCATAACCGAGGTTGCCCGTGGCAGCCGACTGTTCCTGCGGGATGCCGATGGGACGGACGTGCAGAACTACTCACTGGCCGGCTCCAGCGCCTCGATCGGCGCATTGGTGGAGTGCGGAGAAGTGATCACGGACCCGACCCCGAGCAATCCGTTCAACTAGGCTAAAGCTGGTCGGTGTCCATCCAGATGGTCACCGGCCCGTCGTTTACCAGGCTGACCGCCATATCCGCGCCAAACTGCCCATGCGCGACAGGAACGCCTTCGTTTTCAAGGGCCTGACTGAAGTGCAGGTACAGCCTCTCGCCCTCTGCCGAAGGTGCTGCGGTGGAAAAACCCGGTCGGTTGCCGCGCAGGTCAGCCGCAAGGGTGAACTGGCTGACCACAAGGGCTGAGCCGCCAATGTCGCGGATCGACAGGTTCATCTTGCCCGGCTCGTCCTTGAAGACGCGCAGCTTGGCGACCTTGGCCGCCAGCTTTTCGGCCTGCACTTCAGTGTCGCCGCCCATCGCACAGATCAGGATCAGAAAGCCCTTTCCCGTCTCGCCAACAAGTTCCCCAGCCACATGGACCTGGGCCTTGGTGACCCTTTGAAGGACCGCTCTCACAGTTCAGCGATCCAGGGCGGATTGGCCCCCGCGCGAGACACGGTGACCGCCGCCGCGCGGGTGCCAAGCGTCAGCGCGGACGTGAGAGCGGCGTCAGAAAGGCTGGTGACCCCGGCCTTGCTCAGCGCCCCCGCCTGATGCAGGGCGGCCAGGACCCCGGCGTTGAACGTATCCCCCGCGCCGACGGTATCGACGACTGTAACCTTTTGGGCAGCGACGAAAATATCCTGCGTTGAAGTCACTGCCCGCGCCCCGCTTGCGCCTTCTGTAACGAAAACGACCTTCGGTCCCTTCGCCAGAATCCCGCGCGCCAGATTGGTCAGGTCACCCTGCCCTTCCAGCCAGTGCAGATCCTCGTCCGACAGCTTCACGATATCCGCCCGCGCAACCATCCTCTCGATCCGGGCACGGTACTCGACCTCTTTTCCCGCGATGAACCCGGGGCGGATGTTCGGGTCGATCATGGTGACGCGCATGCTGCTTTCGCGCGCCTGCAGCGCCTCGTAAGTGCTGGCAGCGGGGTCGTTCACCAGGCTGATCCCACCGAAGAACAGCGTCGAAGTGTCCGCCGAAAGGTCGGGCAGTTGATCGATTGACAGCATCCGCCCGGCCGTCGCCTCGTCGTAGAACGCATAGGTGGCCTGGCCGTTCACCAGCTTGACGAAGGCCACCGTGGTCGGCCGGTCCGACCGCGCCAGATAGCGGGTGTCGACTTTGGATGCTGTTAGGGTGTCGGCCAGGATTTCTCCAAGCATGTCATTGGAAACGCCCGAGAAAAACGCCGACGGAGCGCCAAGGCGCCCCAAGGCGATGGCGGTGTTGAAGACCGCCCCCCCGGCGTAGGGGGCAAAGCAGGGCTCTCCTGCGGTGGAGGTCCTGGGCAGCATGTCGATAAGCGCTTCGCCACAGCTGAGAATCATGGTCGTCCCCCCTTGGGTTTCGCTACTGTTAGCGCAAACAGGTCAGGTCGTGAAGAACGGCGTCAGGTGGGCCCGGACGCGGTCCAGCGGGGTCGCGCCCGACGTGTCAGGAACGAAGGGCTGGCCGGTGATCGCCTCGAAGGCATCAATGTAGATTCTTGCCGTTTTCTCTATCATTTCCAATGGGATATCCGGTATCTGATCCTTGTAGGGATCACAGCGCGCCACGACCCACGACCGGATCACGTCCTTGTCAAAGCTGGGCGGACGGTCGCCAGTTTCGAAGGCCTTCGCGTAGCCATCAGCGATCCAGTAGCGGCTGGAGTCCGGCGTGTGGATTTCGTCGGCAAGAAGGATGTTGCCATCCGCGTCGGTGCCGAATTCATATTTCGTGTCGACCAGGATCAAGCCACGCTCGGCGGCCATTTCCTGACCCCGGGCGAAGAGGGCAAGGGCCTTATGGCTAACCTCGTCCCACTGGGATTTCGTCAACAGCCCGGTGTCGATGATCTGGTCGGCCGTCAGCGGCACATCATGGCCACCGTCGAAGGCCTTTGACGTGGGCGTGATGATGGCATGCGGCAGGGCCTGGTTGGGCGTCAGGCCGTCGGGCAGAGTGTGGCCATACATGCTGCGCGCCCCGGCCTTGTACTGCGTCAGGATCGAGGTGGAGGTGGTGCCGGCCAGGTAGCCGCGGACCACGATTTCGACCGGAAGGATGGTCAGTTTCTTGCCAAGGACGACGTTCGGATCGGGGTAGGACAGGACGTGGTTCGCGGCGATATCTTCTGTCTTTTCAAACCAGTAGCGGGCAAGTTGGGTCAAGACCTGGCCCTTCCACGGAATGACCGCAAGGATCTGGTCGAAGGCCGAAATCCGGTCGGAGGAGATCAGGAGCCGGGTCCCGTCGGGCAGATCGTAGCAATCGCGGACCTTGCCGAAATAGGGGTTCGGAAGTTCGGGAATCCTTGCGTGCGGCAGGGTGCGGGAAAGGTCGATCTGGCGCATGGCAGGCCCCCGGTTTTGGTGCCTGCTTCTTGGCTTTTCAGGCCTTCAAGTCAAGCCGGACAGTCCAGAGAGCCGCGCATTTCTCCACTGTCGCCGGTTAACGTTGACTCCCTGAGCTTGCAGCCCGTGACACGCGGGATCAGTTCGATCATCGTGGCGCGGATTTCCTGATGTTCGCCGCGGGTGGCGTAGCCAAGGCGGATGACCTCGACCCGCTCCCCTTTCTGGAAAACCGTGTAATCCCTGCCATTTAGCGTGACATCGGTGCGGCTGGCCCCGAAGAACTCCGGCGCGGGGGAGGCACCGCAGGCGGCGAGGAACACAAGGGGGATGAGGGCTTTCATCGGGTCAGGGTGGCAGAGGTTGGTTAACAGGGGGTTAAGCGTCTGGCTTCGGTATGGATGCGGTATGGATTGCGTCCATACGCACGGCCAGATCGTCGAACGTCAACCTTGCTGTGGCAGCCACGGGAACGAGACGCGGATTGGCGGGTTGTTGGAGGGAGCAGCAAAGAAGGACTGACCCCATGACCAAAGCCATCGCACTTCTCGCCCTGTTGGGCCTTGTCGCCTGTGAGACGGTCCAGGGGGCCGGGCGCGATCTGGAGGCGGCCGGAGAGGTGATCCAGGACGAGGCGCAGGAGACACAGTCCGAAATGTAAGCAGATCACCGCCGGTTTCGGTGTGCCGGGTGGGAGGAGCGCCGCCGACCCGGCGCTGTCTGCGGCGTTCCCCGATGCAGAGCGCGCAGCGAGCGGGCAGGATCAGGGCCGCAACCTTGGAGGGTAATGTGATGAAGACTGTGAAGCTTTTCGGCCTGCTGGCCTGCGCCGTGGCCCTGTCGGGGTGCCTGAACACCGACACCGAGCGCGGCCTTGCGGGTGCAGCAGGTGGCGCGGTGATCGCCGACGTGACGGGCGGAAACGCGATTACCGGAGCAGTGATCGGCGGGGCTGCAGGGGTGTTCTGTGATGACCTTGGGGTTTGCAGGTAATTAAGGAGAGTCTGTTTGAAGGACTCCCGGGTCAGGCGTTAGTGGGCCGCGTATGCTGATCAAGCGCGCCAACCACTTCGCCATCAACAACTGCTCGGTCCCCACAGTTGCACAGAGACGGCCCGCTTTCCTCACCCATCCATCTTCAACGCCGCGATGAACGCTTCCTGCGGGATCTCGACCTTGCCGAACTGGCGCATCTTCTTCTTGCCGGCCTTCTGCTTCTCCAGCAGCTTCTTCTTCCGGGTCGCGTCGCCGCCGTAGCACTTCGCGGTCACGTCCTTGCGCATGGCAGAGAGGGTCTCGCGGGCGATCACCCGGCCGCCGATGGCGGCCTGGATCGGGATCTTGAACATGTGGCGGGGGATCAGGTCTTTCAGCTTTTCGACCATCGATCGACCCCGAGCCTCGGCCCGGTCGCGGTGGACCATCATCGACAGGGCGTCGACGGGTTCGTCGTTCACCAGGATCGACATCTTGACCAGATGGTCCTCGCGGTATTCCGAGAGTGTGTAGTCGAAGCTGGCGTAGCCTTGTGTCACCGATTTCAGCCGGTCGTAGAAGTCGAACACCACTTCGGCCAAGGGCAGGTCATAGACCACCATCGCGCGGTTGCCGGCGTAGCTGAGGTCCAGCTGGATGCCGCGGCGGTCCTGGCACAGCTTCAGGATGTCGCCGAGGTATTCGTCAGGGACCATGATGGTTGCCTTGATCCGCGGCTCGTCGATGTGATCGACGTAGGTCAGGTCGGGCATGTCGGCGGGGTTGTGCAGATCGCGCACCTCGCCGTCCTTCATGTGGACGTGGAAGACGACCGAGGGGGCGGTGGTGATAAGGTCAAGGTTATACTCGCGCTCCAGCCGGTCACGGATGACTTCAAGGTGCAGAAGGCCGAGGAAACCGCAGCGGAAGCCGAAGCCGAGGGCCGCGCTGGTTTCCATCTCGGAGCTGAAGCTGGCGTCGTTGAGCGAGAGCTTTTCGATGGCGTCTCGGAGGTTTTCGAAATCAGCCGCATCGACGGGGAAAAGGCCGCAGAAGACCACGGGTTGCGCGGGTTTGAAGCCGGGAAGCGCCTCGGCGCAGCCTTTGCGTTCGTGGGTGATGGTGTCGCCGACGCGGGTGTCGCGGACCTGCTTGATCGAGGCGGTGAAGATGCCGATCTCGCCGGGGCCAAGTTCGGGGATGTCGACCATCTGGGGTTTCAGGACCGCCAGCTTGTCGATGCCGTAGACGGCGTTGGTCTGCATCATGCGGACGCGGTCGCCCTTGCGGATGGTGCCGTCCATCACCCGGATCATCACGACGACCCCGAGGTAGGCGTCGTACCAGCTGTCGACCAGCATGGCCTTCAGCGGGGCCTCGCGGTCGCCTTTCGGAGGCGGCAGGCGGGTGACGATCGCCTCCAGCACGTCGGGGATGCCGAGGCCGGACTTGGCCGAAATCATGATGGCGTCCGAGGCGTCGAGCCCGATGACGTCCTCGATCTGCTGCTGGACGCGTTCGGGTTCGGCGGCGGGGAGGTCGATCTTGTTCAGGACCGGCACGATCTCATGGCCTGCGTCGAGCGCCTGGTAGACGTTGGCAAGCGTCTGGGCTTCCACGCCTTGCGACGCGTCCACCACCAGAAGCGAGCCTTCGACGGCGCGCATCGACCGGCTGACTTCATAGGCGAAGTCGACGTGGCCGGGGGTGTCGATCAGGTTCAGGATGTAGGTCTTGCCGTCCTTGGCCGGATATTCGATCCGAACGGTGTTGGCCTTTATGGTGATGCCGCGTTCGCGTTCGATATCCATCGAGTCCAGCATCTGCGCCTTCATGTCGCGCGCAGCCACCGTGCCGGTCATCTGGATGAGCCGGTCGGCGAGGGTGGATTTGCCGTGGTCGATGTGGGCCACGATGGAGAAGTTGCGGATCTGGGAAAGCTCGGTCATGCGCCGCATATAGCTTAGGGCGCGGGAGGCGGGAAGGGCTTATGCGGAAGGGAAAAGCCCGGGCGCTTTGCACTGATGTGGGGAGAAGGGAATTCCGTTCAAGTCTGGGCAGCGGACGCAGTCTTCGGCAGTCTTGCAAGCCTTGGCAGAAGGAGAGCGGCAGGGATGGACGGACCAGAGCATTTCTTTCACGGGACGAAAGTGGCGCTGTGCGAGGGCGACCGGATCGTGCCGGGGCACAGGTCGAACTATGGCGCGGGGCGGCCGGCGGGGTGGGTCTACATGACCGCGCGCCTGGAGATCGCAGTCCTGGCGGCAGAGCTTGCGGCCGAGGGTGGCGAGGCACGGGTCTATGTCGTCGCGCCCGAGGCGGCATTTGAGGACGATCCCAACGTCACGGACAAGAAGTTCCCCGGCAATCCGACGCGGTCCTACCGGACGAAGGCGCCGTTGCGGGTTCTGGGTGAGGTCACGGGCTGGGCTCGGACACCGACCGAGCGGCTGGCCGCCTTGCGCGCCTTTTCGGCGAGAACCCGGGCCGAGGGGATCGAACCAATCGAATGACCCGGCGATGCGTCGGGCCAGGTCCGTCCGCAGCGCCTGTGCGGCCTTGGGCAGCGGCCGGGCAGAGGGTTTCACTTCTCGTCTCCTGTTCGCGACCGAAAGCTGATGGGTGTCTTTGCCCTTACCGCAAGATTGTGCTGCAAGACGTCAGGCACCACGGCTTGCATCGGGCGGGTCGGACATGAATCGGCGGACGGGCAAGACGGGATCGGGGAACCCGCCCCGTTCCAGCCAGATACCCGATGTTGTGGTGGGGCATGGACAATCCCACGAAGTGTTGCGGAATCCCGCTGAGAGCGGCAACTATCTGAAACGGCTTGAAAATTTTGCTTGGACTTGGCATTATTCCGCTTACACAATGACCGGCATTGGAACGGGTAAACCCGACATGCCCGGCGAATGAGGCAGAGCGAAATGAAATCCATCTTGTTTGCGACCGTTGCGGCGGTGTCTTTTTCGGCTATGTCCGGTGTGGCCAATGCCGGCCCGATCGAGCGGGCCTGCATGGCCTCGGACCGGGGTGGCAACCGGTCACTCTGCGGCTGCATCCAGCAGGCAGCGGACATGACGCTTTCGGGCGGAGACCAGCGGCGGGCGGCGAAATTCTTCAAGGACCCAGAGGCCGCACACTCGACCTGGGTGTCGCAATCCAAATCGGACGATGCGTTCTGGGACCGCTACAAGAGCTTCGGCCAGACCGCCCAGGCCTATTGCGCCGGGTGATCCTGGGCAGGTGGCGGTGGGCGGATCGCCCACCCTGCTCCAGCGCGGACGTGGGGCGTGAGGTGATCAATACAGGATTTGACACCCCTGCACTGACGACCGCGCCGGATGATCCATAGGCAGGGCGGATCGCCCGCCTTTCGCAGGTGTCGCCGTCCAGACCGCTTGCCCGCATTGCGCAGGCGTAGGGTGGGCAATTTGCCCACCGTCCAGACCAAATCGTCCAGATCAAATGCGAAAGGCCCCGCCTTCCTGACGAAGGCGGGGCCTTTTCGATGGTGCCAAAGGGATCAGGCCGCGGCTTGTGCCTTGGCGATGTCCTTCTTGATCTTCTGCGCGGCGGTCGACAGTTCATCGTCCTTGGCCTTAGCCAGATAGGCATCAAGGCCCCCGCGGTGGTCGACCGAGCGCAGCGCCGCAGCGGTGACACGCAGCTTGAACGACTGACCAAGCACGTCGGAGATCAGGGTCACTTCGTTCAGGTTCGGGAGGAACCGACGACGGGACTTGTTGTTGGCGTGGGAGACGGTGTTGCCCGACATCGGCCCCTTGCCGGTAAGTTCGCAGACGCGCGACATTCTGGTGTTCCTTCGGTTCGTCAAAAGCGGGAGAAGGCGGGGAATCCCCAGCCCTCGAATTCGATTGAGGGCGTGTAAGGGGAATCCTGCGCGGCGTCAAGCGGTCAGGCGGGAGGAAAGGCGCCGGACAGGCGCGGCGTTGGCCAGCCCGGCAATCGTGCCAGGACCGGATCAGAGACGGCGGCACATTGGGCTGTCGCTGATCGACGTGGCTGTGGCGCTGACCAACTGGGCGGGGACGGCTTTGCCGGTCCTGGGGCTGGCGCTGATCTTGACGCATCAGTGTAGGGTGGGCGGTATCGCCCACCCTACACGTCCGCAAGCCTTTCGGCGCGGGCGAGCGCGCGTTCCGCCTCGGCGGTCCTGCCGCGGGCAAGGCAGGCCTTGGCGCGGAAATGCCAGTAGCGGCTGGAGGTTGTGCGAAGCCCTCGGTGGAGCCGGACGATGGCGGGGGCCGACAGGGCTCCATTCAGGCCAAGCGCCTGGAGCTGTCGAAACCCGCCCCCGGCACGGAGTCCTTGCGTGGCGGGATGGCCACCGAACATGCAGGGCGCCGGGGCCATTCCGGGCATGGTCTGGCGGATCAGGCGGGCGTGCAGCGGGTCAAGCGGGTGGCTGGGGTCGAAGACCACGGCGCCGCAGAGGTCGGGCTTGCCGTGGCGGGCTAGGTCGCCGAGCACCCGGTCGAAATCTGCCGCTTCCCGGTAGCGGCGCTCCGTGGGCAGGATCGTCCGGTCCAGAGTGAACTGCGGCGAGATCACCAGCGCCTGCGTCAGGTCGAGCGCCGCCGCATACCGCAGGGCCGCGTAGCCGCCCATCGAGTAGCCCACCGCCCGCGCCTGAACGAAGTCTTGCCGCAGGCGGCGCAGCGCGGCTTCCAGCGCAGCGGTCTCGGAGTTCAGATACCAGTCGTTCCAGCGCGATTGCAGGTGCAGGTGCGCCAGACCCAAGGCCAGGGCCTGCCGGACGGGCGGGTCGTCCGAGAAGCTGCCCGGCTCGTCCAGCCGCTGACGAAAGGTGACATAGAGGACCGCGCCGCCGCCCAGCGGGCGGGTGAGACGCGCGCGCAGTCGGTCGCCGTCAAACAGGGTTTCGGTCGGGTAAGCCCCCTTCAACGCCCGCGACCGAGAAGTTCGAGCATCCGGGTGGCGGCGGCCTCGGGCGTCAGGTCCCCGGCTGCGACACGGTCGCCAAGGCTGGTCATCAGGCCCTTCTGCGGCTCGCGCATCAGAGCGGCGAGAAGGCCCTGGCGGACCTCTTCCTGGAACCAGTGGCGGGCCTGGGTGGCGCGGGTGCGGTCCCAGTGGCCGTGCTCCTTGCGCCAGGCGGTCAGGATCTGGATCTCGTCCCAGGCCTGGGCCAGACCCTCGTCGGCAAGGGCGGAGACGGGCAGCGCCTTCGGGAAGCCCTTGGGGTCCTGCGGGCGGCGGCGAAGGAGGTGGAGCGCCCCGGCGTAGTCGGCCACGGTGCGCATCGCGGCCGCTTTCAGATCGCCGTCGGCCTTGTTGACGAGGATAAGGTCGGCCATCTCCATGATGCCGCGCTTGACGCCTTGCAGCTCGTCACCACCGGCAGGGGCGAGGAGGAGGACGAAGAGGTCGGAAAGTTCCGCGACCACGGTTTCGGATTGGCCGACACCGACGGTTTCGATCAGGACGATGTCGAAGCCAGCCGCTTCACAAAGGGCCACGGCTTCGCGGGTGCGTCGGGCAACGCCGCCAAGCTGGCTTTGGCTGGGCGAGGGGCGGATGAAGGCGTTCGGGTCGCGGGACAGGCGCTCCATCCGGGTCTTGTCGCCAAGGATCGAGCCGCCGGAGCGGGAGGAGGAGGGGTCGACGGCAAGAACAGCGACCTTGAGGCCCTTTGCGGTCAGCATCAGGCCGAAGGTTTCGATGAAGGTGGACTTGCCCACCCCCGGCGTGCCGGAGAGTCCGATGCGAAGCGCCTGCGGGCCCGAGCGAAGCGCGTCAAGAAGCGCCAGCGCCTCGGCCCGGTGGTCGGGGCGGGCGCTTTCGACCAGCGTAATGGCGCGGGCAAGCGCCCGGCGGTCCCCGGCGCGGATCAGGCGGGCGCGTTCTTGGATGTCCATTGTCCCCCCTCGTTTGTGCCTTATTGCCGGAAGGAACCGGGCTTGGCGAGGGGGAGTGTAGGCAAGCGACCTGCTTGTCGGGACGGTTTTGAATGGAGCGCGTGCCGCGCGAAGGCCTTTTGTCTCGCCGATCTGCGCGTGAAGGACGCACAGATCGGCTCGGGATTGCCTCCGGCGGGGATACTTGGGCAAAAGTGAAAGGGAATAGGGGCGCGGCCGGGTCTGGTCTTGGCCGGGGACCCTTGCGATAAGCGGGGGATGCTTGAACTGCCGGTATCCCATGTGTTGCCTGACCTTGCCGAGGCGTTGGCCTTGCGCGGGATGGCGGTATTGCAGGCGCCTCCTGGGGCGGGAAAGACGACGCTGGTGCCGCTGGACCTGCTGACGCGCGGGGTGGTTCGGGGCCGAATCCTGATGCTGGAGCCGCGGCGGCTGGCGGCGCGGGCTTCGGCCGAGCGGATGGCGGAGACCTTGGGCGAGCCGGTGGGGCGGACGGTCGGCTACCGCATCCGGGGGGAGGCGAAGGTCACGGCCACGACGCGGATCGAGGTGGTAACCGAGGGCATCCTGACGCGGATGCTGCAGTCGGATCCAGAGCTGGCGGGCGTCGGGCTGGTGATCTTCGACGAATTCCATGAGCGGTCGCTGAATGCGGACCTTGGGCTCGCCTTGTGCCTGGAGGTGCGGGGGGCGCTGCGCGAGGACCTGAAGCTTCTGGTGATGTCGGCAACGCTGGATGCGGGGCCGGTGGCGGCACTGATGGGGAACGCGCCGGTGGTGACATCGGAGGGACGGGCGTATCCCGTGGAAACGCGTTGGTTGCCACGTCCGCCAGAGGCCTCGCAGCGGCTGGAGGGTGTGGTGGCCGGGGCGGTGAAGGCGGCGCTGACAGAGACGGAAGGCGGCGTGCTGGTCTTCCTGCCAGGCGAAGGCGAGATCCGGCGGGTGGAAGGGCTGTTGCGCGGCTTGCCGGGGGTCGCGGTGCGGACCTTGTTCGGGGCAATGGATTTTGCGGCGCAGCGGGCGGCTCTGGCCCCCGCCGAGGGGCGGAAGGTGGTGTTGGCCACGTCCATTGCCGAAACCTCGCTGACGCTGCCGGATATCCGGGTCGTAGTGGATGCGGGCCGGGCGCGGCGGGCGCGGTTCGACCCGAACTCGGGCATGTCCCGGCTGGTGACGGAGCGAGTGACAAAGGCCGAGGCCGAGCAGCGCCGGGGCCGGGCGGGGCGGGTTGCTGCTGGAGTGTGTTATCGGCTGTGGACGAAGGGGGAGGAGGGCGGCCTGGCGCCCTACCCGCCAGCCGAGATCGAGGTGGCGGACCTGGCAGGCCTGGCGCTGGAACTGGCGCTGTGGGGCGGGACGGAGCTTCCCTTCCTGACGCCGCCGCCTGCAGGACCCCTGGCCGAGGCGCGGAGTCTGCTGATCGGGTTGGGGGCGCTGGATGAGAAGGGCCATATCACGGCCCACGGACGCGTGCTGGCAGAGCTGCCGTTGCATCCCCGGCTTGGGCACATGCTTGCGGTCGCGGGACCCGAGGCGGCGACCCTGGCCGCTTTGCTGGCCGAGCGCGATCCGCTGCGGGGGGCGGGGCCGGACCTGGCCTTGCGGATGCAGGCCGTGGCGCGACCGGGACCGCAGGCGGACCGTGGCGTGGTGGAACGCGTCCGGGCCGAAGCAAAGCGGCTGGCGGCGGCGGCCTTTCGGCTGGAAAGGGGCAGAGCTTCGCCATCGCCGTTGCATCGGGCGGGCTTGAAGCATAGCGGCGATGGTCATGGGCCTGCGGGTGGTCGGCCACTTCCCCATTCTGGGAACGAAATGGAAAGGGACGGCACTTCCGGCCCAAGCCTGGCGGAAATGGCGGCGCTGGCGTACCCGGACCGGATCGGGCTGCGGCGGAAGGGCGAAGCGCCGCGCTGGGTCCTGTCGTCGGGCAAGGGGGCCGTGATGGCGGCGGGGCTTGGCCTCTCGGGGGCGCGGATGATCGTGGCGACGGATCTTGATGGCGATGCGCGGGAGGCCACGGTGCGGCAGGCGGTTGCGATCAGCGAGGCCGAACTGCGGGGGCTTTACGGGGATCGCATCGCCTGGGTCGAGGTCTGTGAATGGTCCAGGCGTGAGAGCCGTGTCGTATCGCGGCGGCAAGAGCGGCTGGGGGCGCTGGTGCTGGACGACCGGCATTGGGACGCTGAGGCCGAAGCGGTTGCGCGTGCGGCGCTGGACGGGGTGCGCCTGCTGGGGCTGCCCTGGTCGCCCGCCGCGCGGCGGTTGCGGGCCCGGGCGCAACTGGCGCGGGGCGAGACCTGGCCGGGGCTGGACGATGCCGATCTTCTGGCAAGTGCCGAGGACTGGCTTCTGCCGCATCTGGCGGGCCTGCGCACCGAGGCGGATATCCGGGGCTTCGACCTGGTTCCGGCCATTCAGGGGCTGCTCGGCTGGGACCGGCTGGCCGAAATGGACCGTCTGGTGCCCGGCAGTTTCGAGACGCCGCTGGGGCGGAAGATCCCGATTGATTATCAGGGCGAAGTGCCGGCGATCGAAGTGCGGCTGCAGGAAATGTTCGGGGTAACGGTGCATCCGGTGGTGGGTGCCGCGCGGATGCCGGTCAGGGTGACGCTGTTGTCGCCCGCTCGCGCGCCCGTGCAGGTGACGACCGACCTGCCCCGGTTCTGGGCGACCTCCTACGCCGATGTTCGCAAAGACATGCGCGGGGCCTATCCGCGGCACCCCTGGCCCGAGGACCCGACCCAGGCGGAACCGACACTGCGAGCAAAGCCGCGGGGGACCTGAGGCGGTCGGGCAGTGATCCCGACCAGAGCAGGAGGCGCGGAGTGCCCGCTTGGGTCTTGCGGATGGAAGGCGCCGATGCGTTGGCGGGCCCGGTTCTTGCGTGGCGCGGTCCCCCTGGCTGCCCCAGTCCCGGCCTTCTGCGGCTTTTTCCCTTACTGGCGGCTGGAGAGTTGTTCGCCCGTCCCGATGACCGTGCCGTTTCCGGGCGACACCCCCGCCCTGGCCGGGCTTGGGCAACTGGATTGCAGTTCTGCGTCCGGGCTGGGAAAGGGTCGACGGCGTCGTCCGGGCGGATTTCGTTTTGCGGGTTGGGGGCCGGCCTTCCTTTCAGGCTTGCAACACGGATTGATCGCTGCGGCCTTTCCCCGGCTTGGCGCGTGGAATATGACGTGCGCTAACAATCACAGGGGCAGATGATGCAGGTGGATACGCAGGCGCGGCGCGCGCGGTGGGCGGTGGCGGCGATGTTCCTGGCGAACGGCTTCGTCATGGGTGCCTGGGCGCCGCAGATCCCGCTGCTGATGCCGCGTCACGACGTGACCGAGTCGGCGTTGGGGCTTCTGATTCTGGTCCTGGGCCTCGGCGCGGTTTCGGCGATGCTCTTTGCCGGGCGGTTGATCAGCCTTTATGGCGGGCGTCGAGTGCTGTCGCTGTTCTCTCTGGCGCTGATCCCGGTGCTGCCGATGGTCGTCTTTTCGCCGAATCTGTGGCTGCTTGCACTGTTCATGGCGATATTCGGCGCGATGGCGGGCTGCATGGACGTGGCGATGAACGCACAGGCCGTGGTGATCGAACGGCGGCTGAACCGGGCGATAATGTCGTCGTCGCATGGGTTCTGGAGCTTGGGCGGCTTCATCGGCGGTTCGGCCGGGGCCTGGGTCATCGCCCATTGGGGGTCCGAGGTGCAGTCGCTGCTGACTGCAGGCCTGGTTGCGATGATCGTCGTTGCGGCGATGCCCTTCCTCTTGCCCGAAGAGTCGAGGCCGGTGGTGCTTGATGCTGCGCCCACACCGAAGACCAAGCTGTTCCCGAAGGATTTCCACGTCTGGCTTTTGGGCTTCCTGGCGCTGGCCTCGATGGTGCCAGAAGGCGCGATCCTCGACTGGGCGGCGATCTACATGCAGAAGGAACTGGGATCGGATGTCTTCGTGTCGGGCCTTGGCTTCGCGTTCTTTGCCGGGGCGATGGCACTGATGCGCTTTCTGGGCGATACGGTCAGGAACCGGTTCGGAGCGGTGCGCACATTGCGGATCTCGGGCTGGCTCGGGGCGGCGGGGATGATGGGCGGGGCGGTGGCCACGCAAGACTGGATGGTCATCGTCAGCTTCTTCATTGCGGGCCTGGGGATCGCCAACATGGTGCCGATCCTGTTCTCGGCTGCCGGGAACCATCCGCGGCTGCCGGCGGCAAGCGCGATCTCTATCGTCACGATGGTCGGCTACTGCGGCATCCTTGTCGCACCGTCGACGATCGGTTTCGTGGCCGAGCATGTGGGTTTCCGTCCCACCTATGCCGGGCTGTCGCTGATCCTGATCCTGGTGGCACTGCTGGCAATGCGGGCGGCGGATGCGGATGGCGCGAAAGTGCTGACCCCGGCAGAGGGGCAGCCGGCGTAAGGTTGGCTGCCGCGCTTTGCGCCGCGGCCGGTTCGGTGTGGGCCGGAGTGGCCCCGGTCGCGGGGGCGAACCGCTCGCGGGCGCGAAGCCTGCCCCGGTCCATCTTTGACATAAGCTGAGACACCGGCCGGGACACCGGCCCTTACACCAGCTTCGGCACCGGGCTTTGACACCGGGTTTCGACGCGGAGGAGCTTGACGGTCTGGACGGCTGCGTTGCCGCGATGCGGGGAGCCGAGGCGGGACGTCAGGCCTGCACCTCCGGCTCCTGACCTGGACCGGCGCGGCGGCGCGTGTTTCGAGACCCGGCCCGGACGCAGGCGGGCGAATCGCCCGCCCACAGGCGCCTCAGGCCGCGAGCGTCTCGACCGTCGTCAGCGTCGCGAAATCGGCCCCGAGAAGCGACAGGGTTACCCGCAATACGGTGCCCGCGTCGATCTGGCCTCCGTCATGGGCGGGCAGGTCGAAGCCCAGAAGGGCGTCCTGCGGCAAAAGGACCGTGTAGCCAAGGTCCGAGGCCTGCCGGACCGTAGAGGTCACGCAGAACGCGGCAACCGCCCCGGCGACCACAAGCTCGGTGATACCCTGCCCCCTCAGATGGGCATCAAGGCCGGTGCCGTGGAAGGCCGAAGAGCCATGTTTCCACACCACCATCTCACCGGCCTGGGGGACGGCGCAGGGCATCGGCTCGGCCCCCGGCAAGCCCTTGCGGAACGGGGAGTCAACGCGGGGGTCGTCATGCAGGACATGGATCACCGGCGTGCCGGTCGCGCGGGCCTGGGACAAAAGTGCTTCGATGCGGTCGGGCGCATCCGGCGTCGCGGTGGGGCGGCCCTCGCGGATACGGTCGGCCATGCCCTGCTGCATGTCGATGACAAGGACCGCTCTCATGGCGCACCCATGTAGTCGCGCTTGCCAAGGTCGATCCCGTTGTGGCGCAGGATGTCGTAGGCGGTGGTGATGTGGAAGAAGAACTGCGGCAGGGCGTAGAAGGACAGGAACTCGTCACCCTTCAGCACCATGTCGCGGCCCCCAGCCTTGAAATGCACCTCGCGGGTGTCGGCATGGGCGAAGTCGGCGGCCTGGAAACTGCCCATGTAGCCGCGCGCTGCGGCTATGCGGTCCTTCAGCTCGGCAAAGCTGGTCTCGGTGTCGGGGAAGCCTTTCGGCTCTTGCCCCGCCAGCCTCGCGGTGCCGCGGGCGGCGAAGTCGCAGGCCAGCTGGACTTGGCGGGTGAAGGGAAACATGTCAGGGAAGAGCCGGGCCGCAAGGATCACCTCGGGCTTGATCTTCTTCGCCTCGCAATGCGAGTCGGCCTTGTCGAGGATCGTGGCGAGGGCGGAAAGAAAGCGGTCGAAGACGGCGACGGAACGACGGTGCATTTGGGGCTCCCTTAAGCATCCCGCAAACCCTAGCCGGACGGCCGGCAATCGTCGAGTGGCGGTACTGGTAGACTGGAAAGCTGGTTGGATTGGGCTGGTATGGCATCTACCGGGCCGGTTCCGGATCCACGGATCTGACGGATCAGTCCACTTGCAACGCCAAACGGTCCGGGCCTACAGTCTGGATCATTTGGCGATGAGCAGAAGACCCGCATTCGCGTACCGCAACTTGCCCGGGTGTGCCATGAACGAGACCCAGCCACCTGAATCGCAACGGACCTGGCTTGACCAGGTGGCCGAGGACCTGCTGGGCGACCGGCTGCCGAAGCACTTTGGCACCGGCTGGTATTCTGGCCTGCTGGGTCTTTTCCTGTCGGTCGGCAGCTTCCTGGCGGTTCTGGTGTTCCACTTTCCCCAGTGGCTGACGCTGTCCGAAACCGCCCCCCGCTATCCGGTCGAGACGATGCGCGCGCTTCTCGCGCTGGCGATCATGGCCGGCTATCTGTTTTCGGCGATCAACGTGATTCTGCGCCCGTCGAAACGGCTGGGGCTGACGGGCCTTGTCTTCTGCTTGGCGGCGGTCCTGGGCGGTGGCAGCAATGTCGAGGTCGGGAGTGGCGACGCGCTGTTCCGGGTTGGCATCGACTGGTTCATCCTGAACATCGTCCTGTTGGCGCTAATCTTCGTGCCGCTGGAGCGCGCGCTGCCCCTGCACCGGGACCAGGGAATCTTCCGTCCCGGATGGACCACGGACGGGATCTATTTCCTGTCCAGCCATATCGCGGTCGAGTTGATGACCTTCTTCACGCTCCTGCCAGCGACAGTGGTGGCGCAGACCGTCCACGCCCAGGTTTCAGGCCTGAACCCGGACCGGCTGCCGCTGGTCGTCGAGGTCTTCTGTGTGATGCTGGTCGCCGATCTGGCGCAGTACTGGGTCCACCGGGGGTTTCACCGGATCCGCTGGGCCTGGCCGTTCCATGCGATCCACCATTCGTCGCGGCAGCTGGACTGGATTGCCGGGTCGCGGCTGCATGTGGTGGACATCATCGTCACCCGGGGGTTGACGCTGACTCCGCTTCTGGTGATCGGCTTTTCGCAGCAGGCACTGTACATCTGGCTGGTGATCATCGCGGTGCAGGCGACGCTGAACCACGTGAACATCCGCTTTGACGTGCCGGGCCTGAACCAGCTACTGGTGTTGCCGCGCTTTCATCACTGGCACCACGCGGTGGAGCCGATCGACCGGAACTTTGCCGTGCATTTCCCCTGGATCGACCGGCTGTTCGGGACCTTCCACCTGCCCCAGCGCGACTGGCCGCCCGAGACCGGGATCGCTGGCGATCCGGTCCCGCCCGAGTTCCTGCGGCAGTTGACCTGGCCGTTCCGGCGGTGATCCCGGGCTGTTGGCCTTGGGTCAGACCCCCAGGCACCAGCGCATGATGGCTTTCTGGGCGTGCAGGCGGTTTTCGGCTTCGTCGAAGATCACCGAATGGGGACCGTCCATCACCGCGCTGGTCGCCTCGTCGTTGCGGTGGGCGGGCAGGCAGTGCATGAAAAGCGCGTCGGGCCTGGCGCGGGACATCAGCTGCTCGTTCACCTGGTAGGGGCGCAGCTGGTTGTGGCGGCGTTCCTTGGCGGATTCGGGGTCATGCATCGAAACCCAGGTGTCGGTGACGACAAGGTCGGCGCTTTCGACAGCGGTGAAAGGGTCGCGCTGGATCGTCACCTTGCTTCCCCTGTCGCGGGCGAAAGCGACGAACTTGTCTTCGGGGTCCAGCGTTTCCGGCCCGGTGAAGGTGAAGTCGAAGCCGAACTGGCCGGCGGCGTGCAGGAAGCTGGCCGCCACGTTGTTGCCGTCGCCGCACCAGACGACCTTCTTGCCGGCGATGGGACCGCGGTGCTCCTCGTAGGTCATGATGTCGGCCATGATCTGACAGGGGTGGGTGCGGTTCGTCAGGCCGTTGATGACCGGCACGGTGGCGTGTTCGGCCATCTCCAGCAGGGTCGCCTCCTCGAAGGTGCGGATCATGATCAGGTCGACGTAGCGCGACAGGACGCGCGCGGTATCGGCGATGGTCTCGCCGTGACCGAGCTGCATTTCCTTGCCGGAGAGGACCATCGTCTCGCCGCCCATCTGGCGGACGCCCACGTCGAAGGAGACGCGGGTGCGGGTCGATGGTTTTTCGAAGATGAGCGCGACCATCCGGCCCTTGAGCGGGGTCTCGTCATCGGGCGAGCCCTTGGGGCGGCCATTGCGCGCCGTCTTCATCGCCTGGGCGCTGTCGATCATGGCCCGAAGCTGGGCGGGGTCGGTCTTGTGGATGTCGAGGAAGTGGTTCATTTTGTTTCGCTTTTTGGGCCCGTGGGATCGGGGGCTTGCGCCGCCCCCGAACCCCGCGGGATATTTGGGCAAAGATGAATTCAGGCGGGTTGTTCCAGGCGGGTGGCGGCCTGGTCGAGGCGGTTGAGGGCCTCGGCGATGTCGGCGTCGGGGATGTTGAGCGCCGGGAGAAGGCGCAGGACATTATCTGCGGCGGCCACGGTGAGGACACCGGCCTCGTAGCCGGCCTTGACCACCTCGGTCGGGGCGGGCTTGCACTTGAGGCCAAGCATCAGGCCCTCGCCCCGCACGCCTTCGAAGACCTGCGGGTGGCGGGCGACGAGGCTTTCAAGGCCCTGGCGCATCAGCGCACCCTTGCGGGCAACCTCGGCCAGGAAGGCGGGGTCGGAGATGAGTTCGACGACCTTGGCACCGACGGCGCAGCCGAGCGGATTGCCGCCGTAGGTCGAGCCGTGGGTTCCGGCGGTCATGCCCGAAGCGGCGTGTTCGGTGGCCAGGACCGCGCCCAGGGGGAAGCCGCCGCCGATGCCCTTGGCGACCATCATGATGTCGGGGGTGACGCCCGCCCATTCATGCGCGAAAAGGCGGCCGGTCCGGCCCATCCCACATTGCACCTCATCGAAGATGAGAAGCGTGCCGGTCTGGTCGCAGAGGTCGCGCAGCCCCTTCAGGCACTGATCGGGGACGACGCGGATACCGCCCTCGCCCTGGATCGGCTCAATAATGACGGCGCAGGTCTGGTCGGTGATCGCAGCACGAATGGCGGCGTGGTCGGCGTCGGACGTGGGCCATTTCAGATGCTTGAATCCGGGCATCAGGGGGCCGAAGCCCTTGACCATCTTCTCGGACCCGGCGGCCGCGATGGCCCCGGTGGACCGCCCGTGGAAAGCGCCCTCGAAGGCGATGATCTCGATCCTTTCGGGCTGGCCGGCGTCATGGTGGAACTTGCGCGCCATCTTGATCGCCAGCTCGGCGGTTTCGGTGCCGGAGTTGGTGAAGAAGACCGTGTCGGCAAAAGTGGACTCGGTCAGTAGCTTCGCCAGCCGCTCCTGCTCGGGGATCGTGTAGACGTTAGAGACGTGCCACAGCTTCTGTGCCTGGTCCGTCAGCGCCTGCACAAGCGCGGGATGCGCGTGGCCCAGCGCGTTCACGGCGATCCCCGAGCCGAGGTCGAGGTATCGGCGGCCGTCGTCGGTCCAGAGCCAGCTGCCCGCGCCCTTCACGAAGGCAAGCGGCGCGCGGTTGTAGGTCGGCAGAACGGACGGGATCATGGGCATGTCCTTGCAGGTGAAGGCCAATGGGTGCCTGACGGCTGGCCGGGAGTCAACGAAGGGGAAGGCGGATGACGCGAGCGGGGCGCCGGGGACAGCGGGATGCGGCGTCAGACGCTACGGCGTCGGCGCGCGGCGAAGATATGGAGGGTCCCGGTCTTCATGCCTGAGCGATAGCCGGAAGTCGCCGGTGGGTAAAGCCGATTCGAGGGGGTGACTGACTGGCGTTTTCGCTGGAAATGACCTGTAAAGGCTGGCAAGGCAGGATTGGGGGACGAAGGGGCCGACGGTCTCGGGAACAGGGCGACAGCAACACCGGAGATTTCGGGCGGGCATGGTTGCGGAACGCATCATTGTCGGCGTCTATGCGCTGGACGATGTGCTGCTGCCACGGGCGGCCGCCGGTCAGGGCTGGCCGCTTCGCCTGGCCGACCAGGACCCGGCGCTTGCCCCCGGAGCCAAGAGGTTCGACCTGATCCTTGAGGTCACGGCGGAGGGGCTGGCCCTGGCAGAGCCTGCGGCGCTTGCGACGGCAAGCCATGCGGCAGGACTGCGGGTCGCCATCGAGCCGGTTCCCGGTCGTACGGGATTGTATCTGGTCAGGGTCGGCCCGAAGCCCGTGGCAGTCGCAGTGGCCGGAAGCTGGCAGTCGGCCCTGCTGCCCGGAGAGGTGCAGGCCGAGGCGGTTGCGGCCTATGTCGCAGGCACGCTGATCGACACGCCGGACAGACCCCGCGCGGTCGAGACCTTGGTTGTGGGCGACGTGGTGACCACTTTGGCCAATGGCTCGAGGCCGCTGCGCTGGGTGGGGCGGCGGCGGGTCTCGGCGCTGGAACTGCTGGCCCATCCCGCGCTGCGGCCGGTGGAATTTGCAGCAGGGACCGTGGGCAACACGCGGCCGTTGGTGGTGTCGCCGCAGCAGCGGATGCTGATCGACGACTGGCGGGCCGAGGTCTATTTTGGCGAGGACCGGGTGCTTGTCGCCGCTCAGGCGCTGGTCGATGACCAGGCGGCGCGGGTGGTCCTGCCCGCAGAGGGTGTCGAATACGTGGTCCTGCTGTGCGACCGGCACGAGCTGCTTTTGGCCGAAGGGGCGCTGTCCGAAAGCTTTCATGCGGGCGAGATGGGGCTGTCGGGCCTGACTGCGGCAGAGCGGGCCGAGGTCGAGGCAGTGATCCCGGAGGCCGAGCTTCTGCGGCGGCGGGCGGCATTCCCCATCGTGCGCAACGCCGAAGCGCGGGCGCTTCGACTTTAGCCGGCGCAGACCGCGGCCAGCATCCGAATGATCGGTGGGTAATAGGCGGCGTCGAAGCCGGCTTCATTCTGCAGGACCGACAGGAAGCAGGCGACGCGGCCCGTTTCAGGGTTGGCCACCAGGTACTGCCCGCCATAACCGCCGTGGCCAACCCAGATGCCGTCGGTATTGGTCTGGTTGGAATAGCGCAGATGCGCGCGGGGGGCGGGCATCGTGACACCGCCGCGACGTGTGGACTCCAGAAAGGCGGCAGAGCCGAAGGGCTGACCATCCGCCCCCTGCCCCTTCCGTGCGATCAGCGCGCCGTAGCGGCAGAGGTCCCGCGCGGTCAGGCAGATCCCACCACTGAAGATTGGCATCCCCTGGCGGTCGGTCCCGATGTGCAAGGCCCCCTCGATCCCCGCCGCATCCGCCAGGTCAGCAAGCCAGAGCCGCAGCGGCCGCCCGCCGCGCGCCTCGGCGGCCAGCATCAGGACATCGGTGTTGGCGCTTTTGTAAAGACTGGTGCCCGTCGGGTTTCGGGTGTCGCTGGCCCCTTCCGCAAGGCCGATGGCCGCCAGCAAGTCGCGGATCGCGGGTTCCGGCCCCTTGGGCAGCCGCATGCCCATCGCCTCCTCATGCAGAAAGGCGGTGGTGTCAGGGTTGGTGTAATCCTCGTCATAGGCGTTATGGACGTTCATGTTGGCAACGTCCTGCACCGTGGCGCCGTGATAGCCTGGGCCGATCCGGGGCAGGATGTCGCCCAGGGTTTCATCCATGCCGATCCGCCCGTCCTCCCACAGGCGGCCCAGGATCAGGTGCGCGACCAGCTTGGAGATCGACATGATCGCGTGTGGCTGGTCTGGCGCGAAGTCGGGGGCATAGGATTCGTAGAGCAGGCGGTTGCCCTCGGTCACCGCCATCGCGGAAAACCAGGGCAGCGCGGTCAGCCGGCACACATCGGCGCGCTGGGGGATCGAGAGGTCGGCGGACAGGCGCAGGTCAAGGACGCGGGCCGCGCGGAAGGTCTGGGTGTAGCGGGCGACCCGGTGCAGGCTGTGGAAGCCCTGCCGCCGGTTGGGGGCCGAATTCCAGTGCGGGTGCCGGTCGGGACCGACAGCAAGATCGGGGGTCGGATGGGTGGTAAGCGGCATGGGGGGAACTCCTGCATCACACAAAGAGTGGGAGGCGGGCCGAGAGGGAGCAAGTCAGGCGGGCCTGACGTCGGCGCACGGCTGCGTTACCTTGTGGGCGCTTTTCGTGCAGAAGCCCGGCGTGAACGAGGATGCCCGAAACGGGATGCCCGACGCCAGGGGATCGCCCGGCGCTGATTGCCGCGGTCTGCGACGAAGGCCGCCGAAGGGGCTGCAGCGCGACCTGGGGGCGGACAGAGGCGGACCAAGGTCTTGCACGGGGCCCCGGACGGGGGTCCTGGACGGGGGTCCTATGCGGTGGTGGGCGGGCAGGAGACGACAGGCGTCGTGATGGTGGAATGGGGCGAAGCCGAGGCGTAACGCGCAATCGCAAGAGCCACCCTTGCGGCCCCCTGCCCCGGACGGATACAATGCCCGGATATTCAAGACAGGCGGAGATCGGGATGTCCTGGACGGACGAGCGTGTCGAGACGCTCAAGCGCATGTGGAACGAGGGCCAGTCGGCCAGCCAGATCGCCAAGGAGCTGGGTGGAGTCACCCGCAATGCGGTGATCGGCAAGGTCCATCGCCTTGGCCTGTCGAACCGGGTTGGCGGCAAGGACGAAGAGGAAGAGGGCGGAGCGGCCCCCGCTCCGGCCCAGGCCGCCAAGGCAGAGCCTGCGCCGCGACCGGACCCGGCACCTGCCGCCCCTCGCGCCGAAGCGCCGCGTGCGGCTGCGCCCGCCGCTCCGGCAGCTTCGGCCTCGAATGTGACGCCGCTTCCGGTCCGCAAGGCGATTGTCCCGGCCGGCCAGCCGCTGCCACCGCAGCCCAGCCTGAACGAGATCAGCCCAGAGGCACTGGCGTCTGTCCGCGAAGTGGAAAAGCGCGCGCGGAAGCTCACGCTGATGGAGCTGACGGAACGGACCTGCAAATGGCCGATTGGCGACCCGGCAACCGACGATTTCTGGTTCTGCGGCCTGCCCAGCCTGCCCGGCAAACCTTACTGCGAGGCCCATGTCGGCGTCGCCTTCCAGCCGATGAGCGCCCGTCGCGACCGTCGCCGTTAGGCCCGCCCGGACGGACGTGAAAGCCGGTGCCGCAGGGCACCGGCTTTTTCTTTGGGTCAGTTCCCGTTCAGGATCTCTTCCAGCGCCTTCACGGCCTGGTCTTCCAGCGCCTTCGTCGCCGCGTCCTTGGCCGCATCGCCCAGGCTTTTGTCGGGTGCGACTTCGACGCCCAGTTCCTCGCGCAGGCGCCTCTCCAGCTCGGCCTTGGCGGCGGCTTCGGCGGCCTTGGCCTCGGCCTCCAGACGCGCAGCCACGGCCTTGGCCTCGGCCTCCATCTTCTCGCGGGCGATGGATTCCAGGTCCAGCCGGAAGCTGGGGTCAGCCCAGGGTCCGGTGATGAGCAAGGGCACCATCACCCCGCCGCTGCCATCCTCGGCCGCCAGCGCGGTTGGGCGAAGCCGGTAGTTCAGCCTGCGTTCACCAAGGCCAAATTCGCCAGACCCCGAGGCCGTGACATAGGGCGCGACAAGCTTGAGGTCGCTATTGGACAGTACGCCCCGCGCAATCGAATAGGTTCCGGCAAGGCCGTCAAACACGGTCTTCTGACCTTCGCCGACAAAACCGGGGTCCAGGGTCCGCAGCATCCCGGCGATGTCCAGCCCGCGTAGCTCGCCCCGAGCCAGTTCCAGCGCACCCTTTCCTTCAAGGCTTTTCATGATCGCGTCGACGGAATTGCCCACGCCAAGAAACTCCAGCTCGACATCGGCGGTCGAGACCAGCCGGTCCCAGCCTGCAAGGTCGGTCAGCAGGGGCTGGGTCTGCAGGCCGGCAAAGACAAGCCTGCCGCCGACCGACAGCCCACCGCGCCCGTTCACAACGAAATCGCCCGTGATCTGGCCGTCGTAGGCCTGCATCTCGCGGATGTCGATCACTGCGCGGGCGCGGTCCACCGTCACCAGCGCGCGGGTCTGGCCCAGTTTCAACACGCCCAGATCGATCGAGGGTGCCGACAGTGCGACCTCGGCGTCCAGAGCGCCCAGCGCCGAAACGTCGATCTCGCCCTCGGGCCAGCCTGCGGCCTCCATCCCGCCGGCCTTGCCGCCGCCCAGCTCGCCCTCGGGGCCAGTGCCGATTGCGAGGGGACCCGCAGCCAGCGTGCCTTTAAGCAGCGGTCGCGCCTCCCTGGGCAGGAGATCGAGGTCGCCCTTCAGCTGGTTCTGGTCAGCCACGATCTCGGCCCCGCGCAGGAAGGCCGCGCCGGTGCCGTCCAGCGTCAAGGTGCCGGTGATCTGCAGCTTGTCCTGCCCCAGACCGGGGTGCGGGCGCGACAGCTCTGATCCCGTCAGCGCGCCCAGGGCTGGCAGATCGGCAAGGTCAGCGACAAGCGCGCCCTCGGCAACCACCGGCGCATAGCCCCCGCGACCGTCGAAACTAAGCTTTGTGCCGCCCGCCGTCAGTGTCGCCGTGACCGGCACCACCCGGCCCAGCGCAAAGGCAGAGAAGACCCCGCCCGACAAATCCAGCGCCACCGCCTGCCCACCGGAGAGGCCCCTGGCCGTCAGTGCGAATGGACCCGAGAAATCCGGGATCGACAGGGTCGCATCCACCTCGTCCAGCGCGATCTTGCGGCCCGACTGGCGGTCGACATAGCGGATGGTGCCGCCGCTGATGGTGCCTTCGTCCAGCGTGAAGCCCGTGGCCGGGGCCGGGACCGAGCCTGCGCCGCCCCCGGTTCCGGCGGCAAAGGCCCAGTTCGCCTCGCCCTCGGCGTTGCGTTCCAGGTTGATCTCGGGCCGGTCGGCGGCCAGACCGAGGATCTTCACCTCGCCCCCGAACAGCGCACCGAAGTTCACGTCGATCGACAGGCCCTGCGCCTGAAACAGTGGCTGGTCGCTCTCCGCCCATTCGGCATTGGCGATGCTGACCGGCCCGGTCGAGACGCCCAGCGAGGGCCAGAGCCGGGGCGAGACCTCGCCCTGCAACTGCAGCTTGCGCCCGGTCATCGCTTCGAACTGCGAGGAAACCGCTTGGGCCACCCGCTCGGCCGGCACCATCGCGCCAAGCCCCAGGCCCAGGACCAGAAGCACAGCCAGAGTAACCCCGACCCGGACGATCCAGCGCATGCTCAACTCCTCGGAGATTTTCTTGTTTTGCCGAAGTCTAAGCCCCCCGGCGGCGGGATGCCAAGTCGGGGGGACCGGACTGGCATCAAATGGCCGAGAGGGCGGGCTTTCCACAGAGGTCGGCGCAGAGTATAGGGCGAAGCCATGTCCGAGAACCCGCCGCTCCTCCGCCCCGACCTTGCCCGCGCCCTGGTGCCAGATACCCGGCGTTCCGGCCAACCGACCATCGGCATGGTCAGCCTTGGCTGCCCGAAGGCGCTTGTGGACAGCGAGCGGATTCTGACGCGCCTGCGGGCCGAGGGCTACGCGATCAGCCCCGACTACCAGGGGGCCGACGCGGTGATCGTGAACACCTGCGGTTTCCTTGACAGCGCCAAGGCCGAAAGCCTGGAAGCCATTGGCGAGGCATTGCAAGAAAACGGCCGGGTGATCGTGACGGGCTGCCTGGGGGCGGAACCCGAATATATCACCGGCGCGCATCCCAAGGTGCTGGCAGTGACCGGCCCGCATCAATACGAGGCGGTGCTGGACGCCGTCCACAGCGCAGTGCCCCCCGCGCCCGACCCGTTCATCGACCTTCTGCCCGCGACGGGCGTCAGCCTGACCCCGCGCCACTACAGCTATCTGAAGATTTCCGAAGGCTGTAACCACAAGTGCAAGTTCTGCATCATCCCCGACATGCGCGGGCGACTGGTCAGCCGCCCCGCCCATGCTGTGCTGCGCGAGGCGGAAAAGCTGGTCGAAGCCGGGGTGAAAGAGCTGCTGGTGATCTCGCAGGACACCAGCGCCTACGGTGTCGACCGCAAGCACGACCTCTCGCCCTGGAAGGGGGGCGAGGTGCGCGCCCATGTCACCGACCTCGCGCGCGAGATGGGCAAGCTTGGCGCCTGGGTGCGGCTCCACTACGTCTACCCCTACCCCCATGTGCGCGACCTGATCCCGCTGATGGCTGAGGGGCTTGTGCTGCCCTATCTCGACATCCCCTTCCAGCACGCCCACCCCGAGGTGCTGAAGCGCATGGCCCGCCCCGCCGCCGCCGCGCGGACCCTGGACGAAATCGCCGCCTGGCGCGCCATTGCCCCGGACCTGACCCTGCGGTCGACCTTCATCGTCGGCTACCCCGGCGAGACCGAGGCCGAGTTTCAGACCCTTCTCGACTGGCTGGACGAGGCGCAGCTCGATCGCGTCGGCTGCTTCCAGTACGAGAACGTTGCAGGGGCAAGGTCGAACGACTTGCCCGACCACGTGTCTGCCGAGGTGAAGCAGGATCGGTTTGATCGCTTTATGGAAAAGGCCCAAGCAATTTCCGGGGCGAAACTGGCTGCAAAGGTTGGAAAAGTGCTAGAGGTGATCGTGGACGAGGTCGACGAGGACGGCGCCACCTGCCGCACCAAGGCCGACGCGCCCGAGATCGACGGCAACCTCTTCATCGACGAGGGCTTCGAGGCACTGACCCCCGGCGACCTCGTCCAGGTCATGGTGGACGAGGCCGGGGAGTATGACCTCTGGGGTCGGCTGGTGTGAGCGATCTCGGCCCGCGGGTTTGGCGCATCTTTCGACGCACGATCTACTGACATGTAACCAACCCAGAAATCGGTAACACAGACCATTCATTCGACGAGCAGTTCGCACGGCACCTGCTGGGAACACACATTTACGCACTGGCGGCTTTGGCACTTGATCTGGCTGAGTTTCGACCCGTCAACGAAATGGCCAGCATGACAAAAGACGAAAGCGGAAACCTTTCTGCTGTCTTCGGCGTCCTGGTGGCAGAGAAAGTCATCGAAACACTTGGAAGCCCAAGTTAGTTTCCAATCTCTGCGGCAGCCTGACGCCTTCCATCCGGTCCACGCCGGACTACCTTCGGCCCATGACCCAGGAAACCCGCGTCCTTTACAATGAAACCTGCCCGGTCTGCCGGTTCGAGATCGACGCCTATCGCCGCCGCTCTGTGACGGAGGGGCTGCCGATCCGTTTCGACAAGATCGACCGGGCCGAAGATTGGGGGCTGACGGCGGACCGTGCTGCCCGGCAGTTGCATGTCTGGCAGGACGGACGGGTGCTGTCAGGGATGCCCGCGTTCCGCGCGCTCTGGTCCGCGATGCCGCGGTGGCGCTGGCTTGCCAGGGTGACGGACTGGCCCTTGGTCCGGCCCTTTACCGATGTCCTGTATGACCGCATAGCCGCGCCGCTTCTGTACAAGGCGCATCTGCGTCGGCAACGCAAGCAGGCCCCGACCGATCCGGCCGGGACCCCGTGACAACGATCACACCCAGTAGGGCGGGACGCCATAGTAGTCGTAGTTGCGCCGCTGGTAGTCGCGGTCGTCATACCAGTCGTCGCTCCATGCCGGGGCACCGGTCAGTTGCTCTTGCGTGATGTCGGTGACGAACCCGCCCAGATCGGTGTCATAGCTCAGCTTCTTCCACGGCACCGGATGGTGGCCCTCGCCAATTCCGAGAAAACCGCCGAAGCCCATGACCGCATAGGCGATCTGGCCGGAAACCTTGTCGATCATCAGGTGGTCGATGTGGCCCAGATGATCACCGCTGGGGCTATAGACCGAAGTGCCGTTCACATCGGCGCTGGAGACCATCGAGGAGGTGGAGCTGTGGCCGGACGCGGGGACACGGTCGGCGAAGGGGGCGTCTTGCATGGGGAAGCCTCTCTGCATTGGGGGTTTTCCACACAACCGCCGCAGACAGCGTTTGTTCCCTAGCCCAGCAGGACCACGCCCCAGGCCACCCCCGCCGCGATGGCAGCAAGCGCCACGCAGGCCGAGCCGCAGTCCTTGGCCTTCTTCGCCCGCGGGTCCGGGCCCGGCGAGACCATGTCCACCACTTCCTCGACGGCGGTGTTGATCAGTTCGGCCGCAAGGATCAACAGGCCCAGCGCCAGGATCAGGGCACGTTCTCCGGGGGTCAGGTCCAGCGTGCAGGCCAGCGCGGCGGAGATCAGATTGGCCAAGGTCCACTGCCGCAAAGTCTTTTCCGTGGCCCAGGCTGCGCGGAAGCCTTGCCAGGACCAGATCACCGTATTTGCCAGCCGACGCGCCTCGCCCCGCAACATATCCCGCATGTGTCCCCCCGTTTTCGCCGGAGGTTAGCCCCGGATGCCCAATGCGCCAAGCACCCAGGGAGAGCCGTTTCACCCCCGGCGCAGGATGCCCACCAGCCAGAGCACGGCCCCAAGAAGGATCGCGCCTTCAAGGACCGGGAAGATCGGCCCGATCGCTTCCCCGGCCACCCGGCCCGACATCATCAGGAAAAGACCGACCAGAAGCCCCAGTGCGCCCACCTGGTGCAGCCAGAAATGCACCCTGGGCAGCGCACCGTCAGCCAAGGCCGGGACAAAGCGGTAACCGATGCCGAAAACGGTCATCAGCGTGAAGCCCAGCAGGTTGATATGGGCATGGACTGGCGCCAGTGAGTGATCGCCGCTGCCCCCCATGTAGGAGCCCAGAACAATGCCCACCACAAGGTAGACCGCACCCATTACCAGGAACCCGCGCGAGATGTTCATGTCCGTTCCCTCGTTGACCGGGCTCTTTTGGCCCGTGGTCGAAGATTAGCAGATCGCCCACTGCGGGGCCAAGAAATTGATGCAGGGATTGGAATGTATCAGCGCTGGTCGCGCAACGCCGCCAAAGCCGCACGGGTGCAGGTCACGATATGGGCGAAGCGGTCGCCGCCCAGGTTGACTCCGCCATACCATCGCGTGACCACGACGATGCAATCCGGCACGGCCTCGCGTTCCAGCATCTTCAGGATGACCGCGCCCGCCCCGGCCTCGCCATCGTCATGCTTCAGCGGGCCGCCGTCGGCCAGAAGCGCCGCCCAGGAATGATGCGTTGCCTTGCCGAACTTGCGCCGGCCACGAAGGGTTGTCAGAAAAGTGTCGATGTCTGACTTCGACCGCACCCTGCCAGCTGCGGCGGCATAACGCGACCCACGGTCCCGCAGGATGTCTTCCAGAACAATCATCGACAGACGTCGTAAGGAAAAATGGGGCAGCGGACCAGAGGGGATGGTCCACCGCCCCGTTCACCCGACGTCCGCGTCGGCAGGCCGCAGAGTGAATTCCTGCGCCGGACCTTAACCCAGGGCCTCGATCCCGGCCTTGTTCGGACAGAAGTCCGGCATCGCATGGGCTGGCCCGGACCGGACCAACCACCGTTCACACTCCTCGCCACGACCGCAGGCGGCGCAGCGGGTGATCAGATGTTCAAGCTCATCGCGCTGCAGCCAACCTTCAACCACGGCGCGCGGCAGGTTCACCCCGGAAATCCGCGCCATGCCGCGGGTCAGCCACCATGCCTTCGGTGCCTCTGGATACCCGATCATCGCAAAACCTCCTGGTCGACACCAAGCCATGCTGCCCAAGGTCGCGTCGGTCCGCATTGACCCAGATCAAGAGCCCCGCAACCGCCGCACTGTCGCCTCGACCAGCGCCTTGCGCTGCGCGTTCGGGGGATGGCTGCCCAGGAACTTGTCGCCGGGGTCGGGCAGCCGGTCGAAAAAGCCGGACCCGCGTATCGGATCATAGCCCGCGAAGAAGGCGATCTCGGCGCCCAGGGCATCGGCTTCCAGTTCGAACTCCTTGGAATAGCTCCGCGCTGCGACTTCGGCGCCCATGTTCTGCGCGGCGCGGATCTCGTCGGGTGACAGGCCGCTGGCCTGCGCGAGGACTCCGGCAAGCAGCGCGCCCGACAGCGCCTGATCATTGCGCTTGGGGATGTGGCCCGCGATGTGATGCGCTGCTTCGTGGCCAAGGACGAAGGCAAGCTCGTCAGGGTTCCGGGCATCCGCGATCAGCGCCAGAGTGAAGCCGATGATTGGGCGACCCGTCCGGTCCAGGGTCTGGAACGCGTTCGGCGGCTGGCCCGGCCGGTCATCCACCACGATGCGGAAGTCGCAGTTCGCTGCCACGCTGCGCTGACGGCAGTAGCTTTCTGCCACGGGTTCGACCCGGCTGAGCACGGTCAGGAAATTCTCCGCCGCCGCGCGGGCGGGCTGGACCTGCCCGACGGGTGCGGGCGGCAGGGCCGGAGGCGCGGGATAGGTCGCAACACAGCCGCCCAGGGCCAGAAGCAGGGCGGCAAGCAGGGGAAGACGCATGGGGGACCTCGAGCGGATTTTGGCAAGGGTAGCAAATCGGCGGGCGGGGGAAAGGGCGGCTCACGCAAGCGTCATGCTTGCGGCGGCCCGGCCTTGGGGTTAGCCTGCGGTCATGTTCACCATCGAGCACGAATTCGACGCAACGGTCATCACCCTGGTCGACGAGGGCGAGGATGCCCCCCTGCTGGAAGACATCGTGATCAATGCCTTCGAGGATTGCGTCACGCTTGAACAGGTCGACCCCCAGACCGACGAGGTACTGCGCATCACCTTCTCGACGACCCAGCTTCGTGATCTTGCCGCTGCCCTGAACTTGCCCGAGGGCAGCTACCGGCTTGAGCGGAAGGTCCCGTAATCGGGGCTAATCCAGTCGGAACAGCTTGTCGCGCGCCGTCGCACCGCGGACCAGGGTAAGGCGCGTCTTCGCAACCCCAATCGCCTTGGCCAAGGCCGCCCGTGCGGCCTCGGTCGCCTTGCCGGCCTCGGGCGTCTCGGTCACGGCAATACGGATCTGGCCGTCGATGAGCTCCACTCCCGCGCGGCGGGCGTTCGGGGTGACACGGATCGCGATTGTGGCACCGGGTTGGGCCAGGTGGGAAAGCTCGGTCATGCCGCCTTGAAATCCGGGCGCGCGGGTCGGGGCAAGGCAAATCTTTTCAAAAGATCTTCAAAATCCTTCGAAGGATCTTGGCGCCCGGCCGCACCGTCTGGCCAATCACCCCCGCCGCCCCTAATCTTGACCCAAAGGGAGACGCCCATGACCACCGCCTTTTTCTGGGACGAACGCTGCTTCTGGCATGGCGGCGGCAACTATGCCTTCACGCTTCCCGTCGCGGGCCTGGTGCAACCGACGCCCGGCGGTCTGCCGGAGAACCCCGAGACCAAGCGCCGCCTGCGCAACCTGATCGAGGTCACGGGACTGACCCGCCATCTGTCGATGCGCGGGGCCGAACCTGCCACGCGGCAGGACCTTCTCCGCGTCCACCCCGAGAGCTATCTTTCGGCCTTCAAGGCAGCATCGGACGCGGGCGGGGGCGAGCTTGGTCTGCGCACACCTTTCGGAGCGGGCGGCTACGAGATCGCGGCGCTGTCGGCCGGTCTGGCGAAGGCTGCCCTGCTGGCCGTGCTGACGGGCGAGGTGCGCAACGCCTATTCCCTGTCGCGTCCCCCCGGCCACCATTGCACCGCCGATTTTCCGAACGGCTTCTGCCTGATGAACAACATCGCCATTGCCATCCGCGCTGCCCAGGCTGAAGGGCTGGTCCGCAGCGTCGCCGTGATCGACTGGGACGTCCATCACGGCAACGGAACCGAGGCGATCTTCTGGGACGACCCCGATGTCCTGACGATCAGCCTGCATCAGGAGCGGAACTATCCGCTCGACACTGGCGGGGTGGAAGCGACGGGTGGTCCGAAGGCCCGCAGCGCAAACGTGAACCTGCCCCTGCCGCCCGGCACCGGGCACACAAGCTATCTCTATGCGATGAAGCGCGTGGTCCTGCCCGCACTTTCCCGCTTCAGGCCCGACGCGATCATCGTCGCCTGCGGCTTCGATGCCGCCGCTGTCGATCCTCTGGGCCGGATGCTGTGTACCGCCGACACGTTCCGCGCCCTGACCCGGATGGCGATGGACGCAGCCGACGCGCTGTGCGACGGCCGCCTGACGCTTGTCCATGAGGGCGGCTATTCCGAGGTCTATGTCCCCTTTTGCGGCCATGCCGTTCTGGAGGAACTCAGCGGCTCGGACATCGCCGCAGCTGACCCCCTTGCCGCAACGCTCGCCAAACGCCAGCCCGACGCCCGCTTTGATGCCTTTGTGCGGGGTTGGATCGACGAGGCGGCAACCGCCCTGGGCCTCTGAGCCGGGAACAGGCGTCCGGCCCGGCCGTTGGTCCATACCCAACGCTGCGAGGACGTCATTCTCCCAGAAACCGCCGACCGCGTGCCCGCTCGGCCGTCGAGGGCTGACGTCTCCGGGTGCTCTGGCGGGCAGCCGTGGAAACCCCTATCCTTCCGGTCGACATCCTGCCCGAAGGTCCGACATGCCCACCCGCAACGACGCCGCCCTCGTCTTCCTTAAGTCCCGCCGATCGCGGCCCGCGAAGCTGTTCTCCTTCCCGGTCCCCAGCCGCGACGAGGTCGAAGAGATCCTGACCGCCGCCACCCGCGTGCCCGATCATGGCAAGCTGGAACCCTGGCGGCTGGTCGTGGTTCAGGGCGCGGCTTTCCGGCGGCTGGCCGACCTGGCCGAAGCGCGCGCCCGCGAACAGGGAGGCGATGACGAGAAGATCGCCAAGGGCCGCGGCCAGTACGATCTGGGCAAGCTCGCCGTCGTGGTGATCGCCTCGCCCAAGGCCTCGCCCAAGATCCCGGCAACAGAGCAACTCCTGTCCGCAGGCGCGCTCTGCCTTGGCATCGTCAATTCCGCCGAGGCTGCGGGCTGGGGTGCGTCATGGCTGACAGGCTGGACCGCACATGACGCCACCTTCGCCGCCCGCGCCTTTGGCTGTACTGACGGCGAGTACGTCGCCGGCGTCATCCACATTGCCACCCCGCCCGAGGATGGACCCGACCGGCCGCGCCCGGATCTCAGCCGCATCGTCACCTGGGTCGAGGCGTGATCTTCGCCGCCTTCTTCAAGGCCGTTGGCCAGCTGGGAGACCGCCGTTTCCGCCGCGTCGCGATCCTGGGTGTCCTGCTCGCCCTCGCGCTGCTCTTCGCGGTCTACGCGCTGTTCCTGCAACTGGTCTGGTGGCTGTCGCCCGACCAGATCGACTTGCCGGTGATCGGCCCCGTCACCGGAATGGACACGCTTCTGGGCTGGACCTCGGTCCTGTTCATGATCGGGCTTTCGGTCTTCCTGATGGTCCCCGTCGCCACGGCCTTCACGGGATTGTTCCTGGAGGACGTGGCCGACGCCGTCGAGGACCGGCACTACCCGCAGCTCTCACCCGCCACGCCGCCCGGTTTCTTCGAAGGGCTGCGCCAGTCCGTCAACTTCCTGGGACTGGTACTTGCGGTGAACATCGGCGCGCTGTTCGTCTACCCCTTCCTCGGCCCGTCGATCCCACTGGCCTTCTGGGCGCTGAACGGTTTCCTGCTGGGGCGGGAGTACTTCACTCTCGTCGCACTTCGCCGCCTGCCGCCGTCCGAGGTGAAGGCGATGCGCCGCCGCAACCGCTGGACGCTTTGGGCTGCGGGCACCTTGATGGCGGCGCCGCTGTCAGTCCCGATCCTGAACCTGGTGATCCCAGTTCTGGGGGTTGCGACCTTCACGCACCTTTATCATCAACTTGCCAGCGCCGGGCGGTAACGCGACCCAAATTTCTTGAGCAAGAAATTTGTCAAAATCCTTACTCAAGGATTTTGTCCCCGGCCTCAGCCTCAGGGCGTCATGCGGCCGAACCAGTCCAGATCTTCCATCGTGATCCAGCCCGACAGGATCACCCCCGCGATCACCGCCCAGATCGGTGTCGCGATCAGCGTCGTGATCCAGGCCTTGCGCTTCATCACTTCACCGGCCGGGGCACCTGGCGGCGTCCCGGGGACAATGTGCTTTGCCTCGTCCTGCGACACCGTGCGATAGGGCAGTACGCAGAACAGCGTCATGAACCAGGTGATCGAGTACAGAACCAGTGCCGCGGTGATCGTCATGCCTGTTCCAGCTCCACCAGACAGCCGTTGAAATCCTTGGGATGCAGGAACAGCACCGGCTTGCCATGCGCCCCGATCTTCGGCTCGCCCGACCCCAGCACCCGCGCGCCGGACGCCTTCAGGTGATCCCGCGCGGCCAGAATGTCGTCGACCTCGTAGCAGATATGGTGGATGCCGCCCGAGGGGTTCTTCTCCAGAAAGCCCGCGATGGGGGAGTTTTCGCCCAGGGGATAAAGAAGCTCGATCTTGGTGTTCGGCAATTCGATGAAAACCACCGTCACCCCGTGGTCAGGCTCTGGCTGCGGCGCGCCGACCTTGGCGCCCAGCGTCGCGCGGTATTGCGCCGCTGCCGCCTCAAGGTCGGGCACGGCGATGGCGACGTGGTTCAGGCGTCCGATCATGGGGGTCCCCTTGCAAGCTCTCGACCCGCTTATGCGACCCGGCCCCCTGGCATGCAAGCGGGCTTTGGGTCGCAGGCGTTAACCCGGACTTTACGGCGATTGAGGACACTCGGCCTGAAGAAGACGAGGTAGCTCATGCCATTTCCGCCCGATCCGATGATCCCCCAGCCTCCCTCGCACGGGCCCGGTCGTCTGCCGCTGCAGGGCCTGTCGCTGTTGATCGTTGACGACAGCCGCTTCACCTGCGACGCGCTGCGCCTGATCCTGCAGCGGGCAGGCGCACGGCTTCGGCGTGCGGAAAGCCTTGAAATAGCAAGGCTTCACTTGGCCTTCCACCGACCGGACCTGGCGATTGTCGACCTTGGCCTGCCCGATGGCAGGGGGGAAGACCTGATCGCCGAGCTTGCATCCGAGGGGCTTCCCGTCCTGGGTCTTTCCGGCGACCCCGACGGGCGCGAGGCGGCGCTGGATGCCGGGGCGACGGAGTTTCTGGAAAAGCCGCTCGGCTCCGCAGCAGGGCTGGTCCGGCTGATTCGCCAGCTTGCCACCGGAGCGGGTCCGGTCGAGAAAGGGGATGACGCCCCCGCCCCCCTGGGCGATCCGCTGGCCTTGCGCGATGACCTTATGCGCGGCGTCAGCCTGATCACCGCACCGGGCGATCCAGTCTATGCCAAGGGTTTCCTGCGCAGCCTCGCGCGCGCGGCGGGCGATACGGCGCTTGCGGCGGCGGTGGAAGAGACCCACACCGCCTTCGACCGCGCCAAACTGGCCCGCATGATCGAGGACCGGCTCGCCGCCCTCAGTTCACTGGCGTGACTCGGGGCCCAGCGCCGGATCGCTTGCCGCCCGCACCAGCCGCGTCAGGTCGGACAGACGCTCTTTCTGCCGTCCCTTCGCGTCGAAATTCGTGGGCGACAGCCAGGCCGCATAGGCTTCGGCCAGCGCCGGCCACTCGCTGTCGATTACACTGAACCAGGCCGTATCGCGGTTCCGTCCCTTCACGATCAGGTGGTTGCGGAACACCCCTTCAAAGCTGAACCCCAGCCGTTGCGCCGCCCGGCGCGACGCAAGGTTCAGCGCGTTGCACTTCCACTCGTATCGCCGGTAGCCCGCCCTGAACGCCCAGTCCATCATCAGGAACATGGCTTCCGTCCAGGCCGCACCCCGCTGCATTGGCGGAGCGATGCAGATGTGCCCGACCTCGATCGACCCCGCCTCTGGCGCGATCCGCAGGTAGCTCGCGATCCCGCCCGCCTGCCCCGTTTCCCTGTCGCGCAGCACCAGAAAGCGCGGGTCCTCGCCCGCCTCCCGCTCCCGCGCCCAACGGTGATAGGCCGAGCCCGAGGCGAACGGGCCATAGGGCATGTAGTCCCACAAGCTGTCATGGCCCTGGAACGCCTGGTGCAGATCGAAGGCATGGGTATCTGCCACCAGCGGCTCCAGCCTTGCCAGGTGGCCCTCCAGCGCCGGGAAGTCCGGGCGCCGGGGCGGCGTCCATCCTGACACGATCTCTCCCAGCCGTGCATCGGACATGGCGCGCCCTCCCCTGACCCCGCCTCACGCTAGGCTTGGCGGCGGGGCATGGCAAGTCGCTGGCTAGAAGTGGAAATCCGCAGGATAGGAATGGAACCCGTCGAAATCCGCCTTGCCAAGCGGCACCCCGGCAGCGCGCAGGGCGGCATAGCCCATCGTCAGGTGAAAGAAGAAGTTCGGCAGACCGTAAAGGTGCAGGAACTCTGTCCCCGTCTGCTCCAGCACGGCAAAGCCTGCCTGGTGGCGGATCACCCGCGTCTCGGCGCCCTCGAAATCGGCCGGTTGCATCGCCCCCAGCATCGCCCGCGCCACCGCAAGCCGCGGCCCCAGGGCCTGCGGCAGGTCCGGCACCTCGCGCCCGGCCAGAGGACAGGCAATCCGCAACGCGAACCCCGCCGCCGTGGCGAATTGCTGGCTGGCCGGAAAACTGTCGGCAATCCGCGCGGCCAGGGCCTCCGGTCCCGCCTTCTCGGCCATCGCCGCCACGCGGGCGAGGTAGTGCCGGAAGACGGGGACCGAGGCCTGGTACATCACGCCTCCTTGGGCAAGACGCGCAGGCGCAATTCGCGCAACTGTTCGTTCATCGGCTCTGACGGCGCGCCCATCAACAGGTCCTCGGCGCGCTGGTTCATCGGGAACATGATCACTTCGCGGATGTTCTGGGTGTCGGCCAGCAGCATCACGAGCCGGTCGATCCCAGCCGCGCAGCCGCCATGCGGAGGCGCCCCGTACTTGAACGCCTTGACCATTCCGCCGAACCGCTTGTCGACTTCCGACGCCGGATAGCCCGCCACCTCGAAGGCCTTGTACATGATCTCGGGCTTGTGGTTGCGGATCGCGCCCGAGATCACCTCATAGCCGTTGCAGGCCAAGTCATACTGATAGCCCAAAACCTCCAGCGGGTCGCCGTTCAGCGCCTCAAGGCCCCCCTGCGGCATCGAGAAGGGGTTGTGGCTGAAGTCGATCTTCCCCTCGTCGGTCTTCTCGTACATCGGGAAATCGACGATCCAGGCAAAGCGGAAGCTGTCCTTGTCGGTCAGCCCCAATTCCTCGCCGATCACGTTCCGCGCCCGGCCGGCGATGGGTTCGAAAGTTTCCGGCTTGCCGCCAAGGAAGAACGCCGCATCGCCCTTGTCGAGGCCCAGCTGCACCCGGATCGCCTCGGTCCGCTCGGGTCCGATGTTCTTGGCCAGGGGGCCAGCGGCTTCCATGCCCGACCCATCTTCGGCCTCACGCCAGAAAATATACCCCATCCCCGGCAGCCCCTGCTGTTGCGCAAAGGCGTTCATCCGGTCGCAGAACTTGCGGCCCACGGGTTCGCCCGACGGCCCCTTGGGTGCCGGAATGGCGCGGATCTCGTTGCCTTCCTGCTCCAGCAGCCTGGCGAAGATCGCAAAGCCCGAACCGCGGAAATGCTCCGACACGTCCTGCATCTTGATCGGGTTGCGCAGGTCGGGCTTGTCCGAGCCGTACCACTTCAGCGAGTCCCGATAGGCGATGCGCGGCCAGTCCGCATGAACCTTCCGCCCCTTCCCGAACGCCTCGAACAGACCCTGCAACACCGGCTGGACGGCGGCAAAGACGTCATCCTGGGTGACAAAGGACATCTCGATGTCCAGCTGGTAAAAGTCGGTGGGCGACCGGTCCGCGCGCGGGTCTTCATCCCGGAAACACGGGGCGATCTGGAAATAGCGGTCGAAACCCGCGACCTGGATAAGCTGCTTGAACTGCTGCGGTGCCTGCGGCAACGCATAGAACTTGCCCGGATGCAGCCGCGACGGCACCAGGAAGTCGCGCGCGCCCTCGGGGCTGGAGGCGGTGATGATCGGCGTCTGGAACTCGGTGAAGCCCTGGTCCCACATCGCGTTGCGCAGCCAGCGCACCACGTTCGAGCGCAGCATCATGTTCTGGTGCATCGTGTCACGGCGCAGGTCAAGGAAGCGGTAGGTCAGCCGCGTTTCCTCAGGGTATTCGGCATCGCCGAAGACCGGCAGCGGCAGCTCTTCCGAGGCGCCCAGCACCTCGACCTCGGTCACATAGACCTCGATCTCGCCGGTCGGGATCTTGCCGTTGACCAGCGACGCGTCCCGCGCCTTCACCCTGCCATCGACCCGGATCACCCACTCGCTACGCACCTTCTCCAGTGCCGGGAAGGCGGGCGAATCCCCGTCGCACAGGACCTGGGTTATCCCGTAGTGGTCGCGCAGGTCGATGAACAGCACGCCCCCATGGTCCCGCACACGGTGGACCCAGCCCGACAGGCGGACAGACTGCCCCACATGTTCCTTGTTCAGCGCGGCACAGGTGTGGCTGCGATAGGCGTGCATCATGGTTCCCCTTTCCAGGGCCTCAATTCCATCGCGCCGATACACCTTGCCCCCTGCCCGAAGTCAAGCCCGCGCCCTTTCATCTTTGCCCAAATATCCCCGCCGGAGGCAGCCGACCCTGGTCGCAAGGGCCTCCGGCGGGGATATTTATCCAAAGATGAAAACGGCGGGGATCAGGCCGCGCAGCGCGTTGCCGACCCAAAGCCGCACCTCGGGCAGGTCCTCGGCCCGCAGCAGTTCTTCTGGGCAGCCGAGTTCCGCGCGCAACACACCCGGCAGAAGGCCGCAAGACAGGGGCGGCGTGCGCAGTCCCTGCCCCCGGTCGAAGAAGACGCTGGTGATCGACCCGTCGCAGACCTCGCCGCGCTCGTTGAGGAAGATCACCTCGTCCACCCCCGCCGGCAGCGACGCGCGCGCGCGGTCATAGGCTTCGCGCCGCGTCGACTTGACCCGCAGCCAGGGATCGTCCGAGCGCAACCGCGCGCGCGCCAGCCCGACCCGCCATTCGGCCTTGGCAGGGGGCAGCGGGGCCACCGTCCAATCCACGCTTGCGTCCCGATCCAGCGTCAGGCGCAGCCGCGCCGGATGACCCGGGCCGTCCGGCATCACCCCGGGGCACCGCCAGCCCAGCAGTTCAGCCGACCGCCGCAACCGCGCCTCATGCAGGGTCCAGCGCGGCGCGGCGCGACCGTCCCACAGCACCGTCTCGATCAGCTTCAGTCCCGGCTCACCGCCGCATTCACGAAGCGCGCCTTCCACAGCGCCTCCTCCCATTCGCCATCGACCGTCGAGCCATGCGTCAGCCCGCCGCCCACGTTCATCGTGATCCGGTCCCCGTCAACCGACAGCGTGCGGATCGCGACTGAGAAATCCGCATCGCCCTGCGGAGACATCCAGCCGACCGCGCCGCAATAGACGCCACGGGCATCCGGTTCGACCTCGCGGATGATCTCCATCGCCCTGATCTTTGGCGCGCCGGTCACCGATCCGCAGGGAAACAGCGCCGCCATCAGCCCCGGCAGGGTCGCCGGTCCGTCCAGCACCCCCTCAACGGTCGAGGTCATCTGGTGAACCGTCGCATAGCTTTCGATCGCATACAGCGCCGGGACCTGCACCGTTCCCACCTTCGACAGCCGCGAGATGTCGTTGCGCAGCAGGTCCACGATCATCAGGTTCTCGGCGCGGTCCTTCTCGTCGCTGCGCAGATCCGCGATGATCGCGGCATCCTCGGCCGCATCCTTGCCGCGGGGCCGCGTGCCCTTCATCGGACGGGTGACGATCTTGCTGCCCTGAACCATGAAGAACAGTTCAGGAGAGCGGGAAACGACGATGGGTCCGACGCCCAGGTCGACATAGGCGCCGTGCCCCACCGCTCCGGTGCGACGGAACGCGCCATAAAGGCCCAACGCGGTCCCGGAAACCAGGTGCGCCGCCATGGGAAAGGTCAGGTTGACCTGATAGCAGTCACCCGCCGCGATATAGTCGAAAACCTTGCGCGCCGCATAGCCATAGGCGCGGCGGCTGACCAGCGGCGCGGGCGCGGTCATGCGAGTGGCACCTGAATCCCGGGCCGCACGCTCCAGCGCCTCGACCGCCGGACGGGGCGCGTCATAGACGCCCAGCGCCAGCAGCGGCCCGGGGCGTTTGCGGGGCATCCGGCGGGCGAGCTTCGGCTCCAGTGCATAGCCTGCCTCGTAGGCGACATAGCCTGCAAGCCAGGCCCCCTGTGCCCGCAACGCCTCGGCCCGGGCAAGGGCGGGCGCGACGTCTTTCTGCGTATGGGCCGCAATGACCTCGCGCGGCGCGTCGAAAAGCGCCGGTGCCCCGTCTGGCCCATGTTCAAGAAGGATCACCCGCGCACCCTTACTGTCCTGCCGTCCGAGATAGGCCGATCCTGCACCCCGCGCCAGTGGCTTTCCCGACAGGCTTAAGGGGGTTTGCGACCCGCCGGTTTGCCCCTTGCGCCGGTCCGGCTTCTGTCTATAACCCGCACAATTTTGCGCAATAGGTGGGGGCTACGATGCCGAAGCGGACCGATATAAAGTCGATCATGATCATCGGCGCGGGCCCCATCGTCATCGGCCAGGCCTGCGAGTTCGACTACTCCGGCGCCCAGGCCTGCAAGGCCCTGCGTGAAGAAGGCTACCGGGTCATCCTGGTGAACTCGAACCCTGCGACGATCATGACCGACCCGGGGCTTGCTGATGCGACCTACATCGAGCCGATCACCCCCGAAGTCGTCGCCAAGATCATCGAAAAGGAACGCCCCGACGCGCTTTTGCCGACGATGGGCGGGCAAACCGGCCTGAACACGGCGCTGGCGCTGGCCGACATGGGCGTGCTGGACCAGTTCGGGGTCGAACTGATCGGGGCCAAGCGCGAGGCCATCGAGATGGCCGAGGACCGCAAGCTGTTCCGTGAGGCGATGGACCGGATCGGCCTGGAAAACCCCAAGGCCACCATCATCGCGGCACCGAAGAAGGCCGACGGCAAATACGACATCGCCGCCGGTGTCGCCGAAGCCGTCGCCGCCATCGAATATGTCGGCCTGCCCGCCATCATCCGCCCGGCCTTTACCCTGGGTGGCACCGGCGGCGGCGTCGCCTACAACCGCGACGACTATGAGGCGATTGTCCGCTCGGGGCTTGAGGCCTCCCCGGTCGCACAGGTGCTGGTCGACCAGTCGCTGCTGGGCTGGAAGGAATACGAGATGGAGGTGGTCCGCGACCGCGCCGACAACGCCATCATCGTCTGCTCGATCGAAAACGTCGACCCGATGGGGGTGCACACCGGCGACAGCATCACCGTCGCCCCGGCCCTGACCCTGACCGACAAGGAATACCAGATCATGCGCAACGGCAGCATCGCCGTCCTGCGCGAGATCGGCGTCGAAACCGGCGGCTCGAACGTGCAATGGGCGATCAACCCCGCCGATGGCCGCATGGTCGTGATCGAAATGAACCCCCGCGTGTCGCGATCCTCCGCGCTGGCGTCCAAGGCCACCGGCTTCCCCATCGCCAAGATCGCTGCGAAACTCGCCATCGGCTACACCCTGGATGAACTCGACAACGACATCACCAAGGTCACGCCCGCCAGCTTTGAACCTTCCATCGACTACGTCGTCACCAAGATCCCCCGCTTCGCCTTCGAGAAATTCCCCGGCTCGGAACCCAACCTCACCACCGCGATGAAATCCGTAGGCGAGGCGATGGCCATCGGCCGCACCATCCACGAGTCGCTGCAAAAGGCCCTCGCGTCGCTGGAAACCGGACTGACGGGCTTTGACGAAATCGACATCCCGGGCGCGCCGGACAAGGCCTCCATCGTAAAGGCCCTCGGCCAGGCCACCCCCGACCGCCTGCGCGTCATCGCCCAGGCCATGCGCCACGGGCTGACCAACGACGAGATCAACCAGATCACATCCTTCGACCCCTGGTTCCTGTCCCGCATCCGCGAGATCATCGACACCGAGGCCACCATCCGCAAGGACGGCCTGCCCACCAACCCCGAAGCCCTGCGCAAGCTGAAGATGATGGGCTTCACCGACGCCCGCCTCGCCAAACTCACGGGCCGCGACGAAGCGCAGGTCCGCCGCGCCCGTCAGCGCCTCGGCGTCACCGCCGTCTTCAAGCGCATCGACACCTGCGCCGCCGAGTTCGAGGCCCAGACCCCCTACATGTATTCCACCTACGAACACCCCGCGATGGGCGACGTGGAATGTGAATCCCGCCCCACCAAGGCGAAGAAGGTCGTCATCCTCGGCGGCGGCCCGAACCGCATCGGGCAAGGCATCGAATTCGACTACTGCTGCGTCCACGCCTGCTACGCCCTCACCGCCGCGGGCTACGAGACCATCATGGTCAACTGCAACCCCGAGACAGTTTCCACCGACTACGACACCTCCGACCGCCTGTATTTCGAGCCGCTGACCCTGGAACACGTCCTCGAAATCCTGCGGGTCGAGCAGGAGAACGGCACTCTCCACGGCGTCATCGTCCAGTTCGGCGGCCAGACGCCCCTCAAACTCGCCAACGCGCTCCACGCCGAAGGCATCCCGATCCTCGGCACCACGCCCGACGCCATCGACCTTGCCGAAGACCGCGAACGGTTCCAGCAGCTTCTCCACAAGCTTGGCCTCAAGCAGCCGCACAACGGCACCGCCCGCAGCCGCGATGAGGCCTTCACCGTCGCGCAGGATGTCGGCTACCCCCTCGTCATCCGCCCCTCCTTCGTCCTTGGTGGCCGCGCGATGGAGATCATACGCGACGACGCCCAGCTGGAACGCTACATCACCACCGCCGTCCAGGTCTCCGGCGACTCGCCCGTCCTCCTCGATAGCTACCTCTCCGGTGCCGTCGAGGTTGACGTCGATGCGTTAAGCGACGGTAAAGCCGTGCATGTCGCTGGAATCATGGAACATATCGAGGAGGCTGGCGTCCACTCCGGCGACTCGGCCTGCTGCCTCCCGCCGCACCAGCTCTCCGCCGAGACCGTCGAGGAACTCAAACGCCAGACCGTCATCATGGCCCTCGCCCTGAACGTCGTCGGGTTGATGAACGTGCAATTCGCGATCAAGGACGGCGTGATCTACGTCCTGGAAGTGAACCCACGCGCCAGCCGCACCGTGCCCTTCGTCGCCAAGGCCACCGACTCCGCCATCGCCAGTATCGCCGCCCGCCTGATGGCTGGTGAGCCGCTCTCGGCCTTCCCGATGCGCGCCCCCTACCCCGCCGGCGTCGGCCCCGACACCGACCTGCCGCTCGCCGACCCGCTGACGCTGGCCGACCCGAACACCCCGTGGTTCTCCGTCAAGGAGGCCGTCCTCCCCTTCGCCCGCTTCCCCGGCGTCGACCCGGTCCTTGGCCCGGAAATGCGGTCAACCGGCGAAGTGATGGGCTGGGACCGCACCTTCGCCCTGGCCTTCCTCAAGGCCCAGATGGGCGCCGGGACGATCCTGCCGACCGAAGGCCGCGTCTTCCTGTCGGTCAAGGACATGGACAAGACCCCGGCGCTGGCTGATGCCGCCCGCGACCTTGTTGCGATGGGCTTCGTGATCGTCGCCACCAAGGGCACTGCGAAGTGGCTTGCCTCGCAGGACGTGCCGTCCGAGGCCGTCGCCAAGGTCTACGAAGGCCGCCCGAACATCGTCGACCGTCTGAAGAACAACGACATCGCGCTGGTGATGAACACGACCGAGGGCACGCAGGCGGTGTCCGACAGCCGGGATATCCGCCGCGTCGCGCTGATGGACAAGATCCCGTATTTCACCACCGCTGCGGCGAGTGTGGCCGCCGTGGCCGCGATGAAGGCCCGGGGCGAGGGGTATGGCGTGCGGACGTTGCAGGGATGAGTCGTTGACAAGCTTAGCTTTGAGCATCAGACAAAGTTTCTTAGCGCACGCGCGATCTGAAGCGGTGAATGATGCCTTATAAGCATTTGGTAGACGAGCGTGAGTTCAGTCACTCAACAAGAAAGCTTTTGTCGTTAGTTTGCTTAGTCATTGCAGCAACAATTGGCTTCATGACTTTCACCTGTACAAAGTGGCTGTTTTTTACAGACGAATGCTCCTTAGCGCCGGGACTGATATCCGCACCCATTGCAATAGCTTTTGTCTTGCCGCTGTACTTGCGTGGAATTTTACGCTGGAGTTCGTCTGTATTCGGCCTTCTGTCCTTCGCACTTTTCACTTCAGTGTTTGCAAGTCTGATTTCTCTTGCCGTAGGGGGAACAATTTCGAACTACCTCTTGGCTGCGGCGATTGTTCTTTCGTGGGGAGGAATGCGAGGCATCGCGGGGTTGTCTTGGGCTCTGGTGCTGGGCTCAGTCGTCGTCAGGGCGACGGACATCGGCACGGCAATGGGGCCCTTTGGCTTTGTCTTGGTCTTATCAGCTTTTGTCGGACTGCTTCTCCATGCGCGACTTAGCCCAGCACAATTGTTCGCAGAAATCATTCGCGAATTTCGTCCAGAGGCTAGGCTTAACGCCACGACCACTCCAGCGGACCGACTCCCGACCGAGTCCGGCTCTGCAGATACAACCTCCATCTAGATTGGGTATTTAGTGCCTGGCTTGCGCTAGGCTGTCCTCAGTGCAAGCGCCTATTCCAGCCACCCCTCCAGAAACGCTAACGCCCGCGCCGGTTGTGATCTTTCGCAAGACTTATGACAGACAACTGTCCGCAGAACCCTTGGCTACAATCGCCTGCCAATCCGGGCCAAGTGTTTGGCGCGCCGACAAGGCATCCCTCATCCGCGCATCACCCTTCTGGATGATCTGGATAACCATGTCCTGCGTGTTCGTCCCGTAGGTTTGGAAGCCACCGTATGTGGTGAACATCCCGCCAGTAATCTCCGCCCTGGACTGATCCCCCACGACGATGAAGCGGTCAGCGCCACGCTTGATGACTTCGATGGCTGCCTCACGGAAGGCAATCTCCCGCGTACCCTTGGCACCGCACATATCCTCGGCTTCGGTCGAGATCTTGAACGATGTCTGCGTCAGCGGCTGCACACTCGTTTCGACGCATCCGACCAAAGCCACAAAGGAACACACAACCACGAAATTCCGCACGGGAGAATCCCCTGTTCATAACTTTCTGCCACTAATGCATAGCCGCCCGATCCTTAACAATCCCCTAACGAGAAAATCCAACCCACTGAAATCCCTCCCAGACTCCGTTTTGTCCACCGTGGACACCCCTCCCCCCAAGGTCGCTTTCCGTCCCCAATCCGTCCCCTCCGGCTTGGAAACCCCGCCCCGGCCCGCTACTCTCCGGCCCCAAAGGAGACCCCCATGACCCGCGAGACGACCCTTTCCCTGATCCGCCGCTACTACGACGCCTTCAACGCGGGCGACCCCGAGGGGATGCTCGCTTGTCTCGCCGACGACATCGAGCATCGGGTGAACGAGGGCGGGCACCGGATCGGGAAGGCGAAGTTCGCCGAATTCTGCGGCCACATGGGGGTCAGCTACCGGGAGCAACTCCGCGACCTCACCATCTTCGCCACCGACGACGGCACCCGGGGGGCCGCCGAATTCGTGGTCCACGGGGTTTACCTGAAGACCGACCCCGGCTTGCCCGAAGCGAAGGGCCAGACCTACATCCTCCCCGCCGGGGGGTTCTTCGAGGTCAGGGACGGCCTCATCTGCCGCATCACCACCTTCTACAACCTGAACGACTGGACCCAGCAGGTCAGCCGATGAACCTTGACGAAATCGACGTCCGCGCCCTGAACGGCCCCGACCTCGAAGCCGCCCTCGACGGCGTCGCCCAGCTGCGGATCACCGTCTTCCGGGACTGGCCCTACCTCTACGACGGCTCCCACGAATACGAACGCGAATACCTCGCCACCTACCGCGACAACCCGGGCGCGCTTCTGGTCGGGGCGTTCCACGACGGCCATTTGATCGGCGCCTCGACCTCGACCCCGATGGAGGACCACGCGCCAGAGTTCGCGGCACCGTTCCGCAACCTTGGCATCCCGCCCGAGAGCATCCTTTACGGGGCGGAGTCCGTCCTTCTTCGCCCCTACCGCGGTCTCGGCCTCGGGCACCGCTTCATCGACCTTCGGGAGGCCCATGCACGCGCCCTGGGCCGCACCCATGTCGCCTTCTGCTCGGTGATCCGGCCCGACGACCACCCGGCCCGACCCGCAGCCGCCCGAACCAACGACGCCTTCTGGCGGGGGCGGGGGTACGAGACGCTGCCGGGCGTGCTGGCAAGGTTCAGCTGGAAGGACCTTGGCGACAGCGCCGACACCGAGAAGCCCTTGCAGTTCTGGATGCGGAAGCTCTGACGCCTACTTCACGTCCAGGTGGATCGCCCGCCGGTAAGCCCGTTGCCCGTAAAGCAGGGCCGACCCGCTGCCCGACAGCCGCACCGTATTGACGCGACCGATGATGACATGGTGCGTCTCCCACAAGAGGGCGGTGGCGAGGCGACATTCGAAACTGGCCGTGGCCCCGGCAAGCAAGGGCTGACCCGCGTCGCCGGCAGACCAGGTCACCTGCTCGAAACGCTCGGCCCGGTCGGCGGCACTGCGTCCGGCAAACAGGTTCGCGATCTCTTGTTGGTCCTCGGCCAGAAGGTTGGCGCAGAAGGCGCGGTTCTGCAGGATCGCGGTCGCCGCCGGGGATTGGCGGTTGATGCAGACCAGCAGCGACGGATGTTCGCCATCGGCCGAGACCGAAGTGAGCGAGGACACGGTGACGCCCGCACGTCCGCCCTCGCCATCCGTGGTGGCGACAGCGACAAAAGTGGCCGCGCGGCTCATGCCTTCGACGAAGGCAGCGCGGAGGTCGGCAAGTTCAGGCATCTGGTATCCCGGCGTTCGGACTTTGGTGGCCGCGAGGGCCCTTCTGACCATGTAAGCCATAAACGCGCCGTGAAAATGGCGGACGCCTTGGCCTGAAGGGTTTTTGTTGCGCTCAGGAATAGCGTGAGCGGGCTGGCACCGCGCGCGCGGGACGCCCCCCCAGATCGTCCAGGATCGGGCAGTCCGGTCGGGCATCCCCGGCACAGGAATGGACCAGATGTTCCAGGCTCGCCTTCATCGCCTGCATTTCAAGGATGCGAAGCTCAAGGGCAGCGACCTGCGCTTCGGCAAGCTCTTTGACGTCCGCACTGGCCCGGCTGCGGTCCCGCCAGAGCGCCAGCAGGTCCGCCACCTTTTCCATCGGGAACCCAAGATCCCGCGCCCGTCGGACAAAGCGCAGGATCTGCACCTCCTTCGGGCCATAGGTCCGATAGCCGGACGCGGTGCGCCCGGCCGGCGGGATCAGTCCCGTCTCCTCATAATAGCGGATCATCTTGGCCGAGACGCCGCTGGCGGCTGCGGCTTCACCGATGTTCATCATGCGCGGGCTCCATAGCGTTTCAGCCGCAGGGCGTTGGTCAGGACGAAGACCGACGACATCGCCATCGCCCCTGCGGCCAGCACGGGCGACAGAAGGATGCCGAAGGTCGGATAAAGGACCCCTGCCGCCACCGGGATCAAGGCGGCGTTGTAGGCAAAGGCCCAGAACAGGTTCTGCTTGATGTTCCGCATCGTCGCGCGGCTAAGCCCGATGGCATCGGCCAGCGCGGGTAACCGCCCCGAGACCAGCACCACATCCGCCGCCTCGATGGCGATGTCGGTGCCGGTGCCCATCGCGATCCCCACATCCGCCTCGGCCAGGGCGGGGGCGTCGTTGATCCCGTCCCCGGCGAACGCCAGCGCGCCCTCGGCCTTCAGCTTGCGGATCACCTCGACCTTGCCTTCGGGTGTCACTTCCGCCACCACCTCGTCGATGCCCAGATCCCGCGCGATGGCCCGCGCCGTCCGGGCGTTGTCGCCCGAGATCATCGCCAGCTTCAGCCCCATCGCCTTCATCGCGGCAATCGCGGCCGGGGTCGTCGGCTTCACCGTGTCGGCGACTGCCAGCAGCGCCACGGCCTTGCCATCCCGCGCCGCATAAAGCGGGCTTTCGCCCCGATCCGCCAGCCGCTCGGCCTCGGGCAGGAAGGCGGCGATATCCACGCCACGATTGCCCATCTCACGGGCCGAACCCAGGGCGATCTCTGCCCCGCCGACCCGGGCCGAGACGCCATGGCCGGGCTTTGCCAGGAACCCCTCGACCGCGGGCAGGGTCATTCCCACAGCCGCCACGACAATGGCGCGGGCGACGGGATGCTCCGATTGCGCCTCGACCGCCGCCAGCACCGGCAGCAGGCTCTCCTTCGTCTCGCCCTCCGCGGGCTGAAAGCTGGTCAGCACCGGCTTGCCCTCGGTCAAGGTTCCCGTCTTGTCGAACGCCACGACCTGCACGCCTTGCAGCGCCTGCAAGGCCTCGCCCTTGCGGAACAGGACCCCCAGTTCGGCGCCCCGGCCCGTCCCCACCAGGATCGACACCGGGGTCGCCAGCCCCATCGCGCAGGGGCAGGCGATGATCAGCACCGCCACGGCATTGACCAGGGCCATCGGCAGGGATGGCGCCGGACCGAACACCAGCCAGACCAGGAAGGTCGCCACCGCCAGACCCATCACCGCAGGTACGAACCACAGCGTCACCTTGTCGACCAGCGCCTGAATCGGCAGCTTGCCGCCCTGCGCCGCCTCGACCATGCGGATGATCCGCGACAGCATGGTGTCCGCGCCGACCGAGACCGCCTCCATCACCAAGGCGCCGGTCTGGTTCACCGTGCCGCCGATCACCCGGTCGCCGGCGTGCTTTTCCACCGGCAGCGGCTCGCCCGTGACCATCGACTCGTCGATCCAGCTTGCGCCCTCGGCCACCCGGCCGTCCACCGGCACCCGTTCACCGGGGCGAAGCTCCAGCAGGTCGCCCGTGCGCACCTCGGCCACCGGCACGTCGCGGACCTGTCCGTCACGCCGCAGGTGCGCGACAGAGGGCTGCAAGCCCACCAGCCGCTCGATCGCCCTGGACGACCGGCCCTTGGCCCGCGCCTCCAGCAGGCGGCCCAGCAGGATCAGCGTCACGATCACCGCCGCCGCCTCGAAATAGACCACGACCGAACCCGGCGGCAGCAGCCCCGGCAGGAAGGTCGCCAGCGTCGAGTAGGCCCAGGCCGCGCCGGACCCGATGGCGACCAGCGACGACATGTCGGGCGCGCCCTTCACGAGCGCCGGGATACCCTTGACGAAGAACCGCCGACCGGGACCGGCCAGGACCAATGTGGTCAGCAGGAACTGGATCAGCCAGCTTGCGCCCTGCCCGATGGTCCCAATGATAAAGTGGTGAAACGCCGGAACCAGATGCGCGCCCATCTCCAGCACGAAGACCGGCAGGGTCAGGACGGCCGCTAGGATCACGTCGCGGGTCAGCCCCTCGGCCTCGCGCTCGCGGCGTTCGGCCGGAGTCTCCGCGTCCTGGGCCGAGGCGACGTGCGCCTCGTATCCCACGGCCTTGACCGCCTGGATCAGGGCCGCGGGATCAACCGCCCCCTCGACCCGCGCGCTTTCGGTGGCAAGGTTCACATTGGCCAGCGTCACCCCCGGCACCGCCTTCAACGCGCGTTCCACGCGGGCCACGCAAGAGGCGCAGGTCATGCCCTCGATCGTCAGGTCCCGGGCGGTGACGGGGACATGGTAGCCCGCCTTCTCGACCGCGCCGATCAGCGCGTCGGGCAGGGCGATGCCGGTGATCTCGGCCGTTTCGGTCGCCAGGTTGACCGCAGCCGAACTGACGCCGGGCACGGCCTTCAACGCCCGTTCGACGCGCCCCGCGCAGGAGGCGCAGGTCATGCCGGTGATAGGCAGAGCGAGGGTGGTTTCAATGCGTGGAGCAGTCATGGTCCGATCCTCCTTGATGGTCGGGACCTTCCTCATATGGACCTTCCCATGATGGCAAGGTCAAGCCCCTGACGGCTTTTTTTCACATGCCCTGGAAAACTGCCGCCCACGACGTTCTCGGTCGGGACGCGACCGTCGTCTGGACGTGGAACGGACCGCAAGCTTCTGCGTTGATCGACGATCTGGACAAGGACTTCCCGCATGGGCCCGTCATATCCAACGACGTCCTGCCTACGGCACGCCCTTGATAATCGGCTGCGGTTCGGCGCGCGGGTCGCGGCATGACCGGGTGGGAAGGCATCTACTGCGGCCCTGCGCCTGCACCGGAAGAGATCTTGCTGCGCTGGAACCTCGACCCCTGGGCGCTTGCAGTCATTGCAGGTCTGGCGCTGCTGTCGGGTCGAAGCAGGCCGGGATATGCCGCCGTTGTCGTGCTGACGATAACCTTCCTGTCGCCCCTCTGCGCCTTGTCCGCGGCGCTTTTCTCGGCGCGAGTCGTGCACCACGTCCTGCTGGTGGCCATCGCGGCCCCCCTTCTGGCACTGGCCCGACCGTCGCGCAGGAGCACCGGCGCAGGACTGCCGTTCCTTCTGGCGACGGCGGCACTCTGGCTGTGGCATCTGCCAGTCGCCTATGACGCCGCCCTTTCGGACATGGCGGTGTACTGGGTGATGCAGGCAAGCCTTCTGGCCTTGGCCTGGATGTTCTGGCGCGCCGTCTTTTCGCAACCCGCTGGTGCGGGGGTCGTCTGGGTCTTTCTTGGCTATCTTGGTATGGGGATGCTGGGCGCCATCCTGACCCTTGCCCCCAATGGCCTCTATGCGGCCCACGCGTCCGCGCCGCTCATGTGGGGCATGACACCGCTTGCCGATCAGCAGCTGGGCGGTCTGGTGATGTGGATGCCGGCCGGGCTGCCTTATGCGGTCTGGGGCGGGATGCTGGCCCGCCGCGCCTGGCGCGCAACAGGGACAGCCTGATGAGTTGGGCCGAGGCACTGACCCCGCACATCAAGGCCCTGCACCTGGGCTTACTGGCGCTGTGGATCGCCGGACTTTTTGCTTTGCCGCAGATGCTGGCGCGGCACGAACCCGGGATGATTCAGTCCGAATTCGCCCAGATCCGCCGCGCCACCCACTTCACCTATGTCTGGGCCGTCACCCCCGCCGCTGTCCTGGCCATCGTAACCGGCACCATGCTGATCTACCTGCGCGACGTCTTCACAGTCTGGCTGTTCGGCAAGCTGGTCCTGGTGGCCGGGCTGGTCGCCGTCCACGCCTGGGTCGGACACACGATCATTGCCGTGGCCGAGACCGACGGCCGCCATGACCCTCCCGCAGCGTTGATGCCGGGCCTTGTCACCCTGGGTCTGGTAATTGGTGTCCTGATGCTGGTTCTGGGGAAACCCGAGCTGGAGGAACTGCCGGTCCCCGCCTGGCTGACGGCGCCCTTGGACCGTCAGTTGCCCTTCGACGTTCCCAACCGATAATCGAAGACCAGTTTGCCGCCATGCCAACCCGTCGCACTTACCACCAGGACCGCAAAGCCGGAAAGCAGCAGCCCCCAAGGCAGCACGGCAGTCTCGTAGCCGGTCAGCCGCCAGCCCCAGTTCAGCCCCAGAAGCGACAGCAGCATGACCGCGATGACGAAATGCGTCCAGGCGGCCGCGCGGATGCGGATGCCCGGCACCATCAGAAGCTCCATCGTGCCAGTGAACCCTGCCAGCAGTCCGAAGAGGAAGGCCGTGCCGCAGGCCCAAAGCGCCGCCCAGGCCCAGCGCTCCTCGCCCGACCACCAGTAGAACAGGTCCGCCCCGAAGGCGCAGAAGGTCAGCGCGACCGGAAAGGCGACAGTCATGGCATGCAGCGGATGGCCCAGGATGGCCATCCGGCTTTCGGTCTTGTCGAAGTCGGGATGGCTGGCAATCGGATCGTTGACCGAGGCGGCCTCGTCTGGTTCGGGCTCCTTGCGCGGCGGATCGATTTTCTGCGTCACCGGAGACTCCTTCGCTTTCTGGCCTGCGGGGCAACGCTTCAGGGGCTTGCCGGTTGCCAGGATCGGCTCTCGACCCTGCATCCGGCCGGTCCGGCAGCAGCAGCCATCGCGGAAATCTGGTGGATCATGCTGGCGGGCAGCCTTGCTATCCTGGTGCTCGTCCTTGCCCTATTGATCGCCGCCCTGCTACGCCGGCCGGCGCAGTCCGACGACTCCGAGAGGGGGACGGGGCTGTGGCTCTGGACCTTGGGCCTGGCCTTCCCGCTCACGACGTTGGCCGCGCTGACAGTCTACGGGCTGCAGATGGGCGAACGGCTGCTGCCCCGCGACACCCCCGACCTGGTGACAGTGACCGCCGAGGCGCGGCAATGGGCCTGGACCTTCGGCTATCCCGATGCACCCGGCCTTGCGACCGACGGTGTGCTTCACATCCCCGCCGGACGACCTGTCGATGTGCAGATCACCAGCCGCGATGTCGTTCATTCCTTCTGGGTGCCGCGCCTTGCGGGCAAGCTGGACGCCCTGCCCGGCCATGTGAATGTGCTGCGGATCGAGGCCCCCGCACCAGGCACCTATTCCGGCCAGACCGCCGAGTTCAACGGCGCGGGCTATGCCGGTCATGTCTTCACCGTCCAGGCGCACGACCCGGCGGCCTGGGTCCGCTTCCTGCAAGAGGGGCCGCCATGACCCAGAAGCCCCCCCGCCGCGGCACGGCCCTGCGCCTGCACCGTCAGCTTGAACGCATCTGGTCGCCCGACCCCCGCTTCCGGGGCTGGCTGACCACGAACAACAACAACGATGTCGGGCGGCTTTTCCTGGCCGTGGCGACACTGTTCTTCGTGATCGGTGGCCTTCTTGCCATGCTGATCCGGGCGCAGCTGGCAACGCCCGGCTCGGCCTTCATGGGACCCGAGGCCTACAACCAGGTCTTCACGATGCATGGCACCGTGATGATGTTCCTGTTTGCCATCCCCTTCTTCGAGGCGCTGGCGGTCCTGCTTTTGCCTGGGATGCTGGGAACCCGCGACCTCGCCTTTCCCCGGCTTGGGGTTTACGGGCTTTGGGTCTACATCTTCGGCGGCAGCGCGGTGATCGTCGCCATGCTGATGGGGCTGTCCCCGGACGGCGGCTGGTTCATGTATCCACCGCTCAGCTCGGCCGCCTTTTCGCCGGGGATCGGGGCCGACGTCTGGCTTCTGGGCATCACCTCGATCGAGGTCTCTGCCATCGCCACTGCGGTCGAGATCGTCGTGACCGTCCTGCGCTATCGCGCCGCCGGGATGAGCCTGTCGCGGATGCCGATCTTCGCCTGGTACATTCTGGTCGTCGCGGTGATGATCCTGACCGCCTTCCCGCCGATGATCCTGGGCTCCTTGCTGCTTGAAACCGAGCGCGCCCTTGGATGGCCCTTCTTCCAGGTCGAGAACGGCGGCGACCCGCTCCTGTGGCAGCACCTCTTCTGGCTTTTCGGCCACCCGGAGGTCTACATCATCTTCCTGCCCGCCGCCGGGATGATCGCCACCATCCTGCCGGTGATGGCTCGGACGACGCTGTTGGGCTACGGCTGGGTCGTGGCGGCGGCAGTGTCGCTGGCGGTCCTCAGCTTCGGGCTTTGGGTCCATCACATGTTCACCACCGGCATCCCGCACCTTGGCCTTGCCTTCTTCTCGGCCGCCTCGACGCTGGTTGCCGTTCCGACATCGATCATGATCTTTTCCTGGATCGGCACGCTGTGGAAGGGTCGGGTACAGATGAAGCTGCCGATGCTCTGGCTGCTGGGCTTCTTCGCGACCTTCGTGATCGGCGGGCTGACCGGAGTCATGCTGGCCATCGTGCCCTTCAACTGGCAGGTCCACGACACCCACTTCGTCGTTGCCCACCTGCATTACGTGCTGATCGGCGGCTATGTCTTCCCGATGATCGCGGCAGTCTATTATTTCCAGCCGCTGCTGACCGGACGCTTCCATTACTTCCGCCTGGGAGCGGTGGCCTTCTGGCTGGTCGTTCCCGCCTTCCACATCACCTTCCTGGCGGTGCATGTGGTCGGCCTTCTCGGCCAGCGTCGGCGGACCTGGACCTATGACGAGGGGCAGGGTTGGGAGCTTCTGAACCTCATCGCCTCGACCGCCTCTTTCGTCATGGCCATCGGCTTTGCCCTGGTCATCCTGGACATCGGGATCACCACCTTCTCCGGGCTGCGCGGCAAGCGGAACCCCTGGGGTGCGACCACGCTGGAATGGGCCGCGCCGATGCCTTCGCCTGCCTACGGTTTCGCCTCGATCCCCATCGTCCGGGGCCGTTACCCGCTGACCGATGACCCCGACCTGCCGCAGCGGATCGCCAGGGGCGAGGGCTACCTTGCCGACACTTCCCGCAACAGGCGGGAAGCACTGATCGTCACCACCACGACGGGCAAGCCGTTGCAGGTGGCCGTCATGCCGGGGAATTCGGCCCTGCCCATCCTGCTCGCCGTCGTCACCAGCACCTCGTTCCTGGCCCCGCTGGTCCAGGCCTACTGGCTGTCGGCCCTGGCGCTGGTGGGCGTGGTCATCGTGGCTCTGGTCTGGGTCTGGACCACCGCCCCCCGCCAGAGCGAAGGGCTGGTCGATGCCGGTCACGGAGCGCGCCTGCCGGTCGCTGCCGAAAGCCCGGACCCGCCCGGCTGGTGGGGCTCGCTGTTCCTGCTGGTGGCGGACGGCGTGCATTTCGGCTCGCTGATGTTCGGCTATGCCTTCCTCTGGACGGTCGCCCCGAACTGGCCCCCGCCGTCCTACCTTGTCCCCACGCTGCTTCCGGTCCTCCTCGCCCTGGGCGGAGCGGCCGCACTTGCCGCCGGGCCGCGTCTGGCCGCCCGCGCTGTAGCGACCGGCCATCGGACCGCACTGGCGCTGGTCCTGAGCCTGTTCGGGGCGCTGTCCCTTGCCACCGCTGCCGCCTCGGTCATGCTGGCCCGACAAGATCCCGCGGGGCATGCCTACGACGCCGCGCTCTGGCTTCTGGCGGGGCATGTCGGCTTCCATGCCGCGCTGGCGGTAATCATGCTGGGGTACCTCGCATTGCGCCGGATCTCCGGGCATGGCCTGCGGGTCGGCGAGGCGCGCATCGTCTCGCTCTGGGCCGATTTCACCGCTGCGACCGGGCTGGTGGCCCTGGCCGCAGCCTGGTTGCCGGGGACCTTCGCATGACAAATATCCTGCGTCTGGCGCTGCCCTTCACGATCTGGCTGATCGGCTTCAGCGCGATCTACGCGCTGCAGGGCCTGACCTGCTCGCGCCACTGGCCCGAGGAACTGGAACCGCGCCTGGCGCTGATCGGCGGGGCGGCCGTTTTCGTGGTGATCCAGGGACTGGCTCTTGCGGCGCTTCTCGCCCTGCAGTCGCAGTCGCGCTTCGTGCAGACCGCCGCCACGATCCTGGGCACCGCAGCCTTGGCGGCCGCGCTCTGGACTGTCTTGCCGGTGCTGACCATCACGGTCTGCGGCTAGTCGGTGGGTGCGGAGTCCGGCGCGGTGGGTTCCGCCGGAACTGCCGGGGCGGGCTCTTCCGGGGCCGCGTCCTCTGCAGGGCTTTCGGGTGCGGGGATCTCGGGGGTCGGGCTTTCAGGCGCAGTGCCATCGTTCGCCGCGGGTCCGGCCGCCGGATCGGTCGCCACGCGGTCGGTCTCGACAGGGGCGTCGGTGATCCGGCCATCTGCCGCAGCGACACGCCAGACCGTGTTGCCCGCGTCATCGGCGATCAGCAGCGCCCCGGTCCCGTCGATCCCCAGACCGACCGGACGTCCGCGCACCTGTTCCTCATCCGGCAGAAGGAACCCCGTCACAACATCCTGCATCATGCCGTCCGGCATCCCGTCGCGGAACGGCACATAGGACACCTTGTAGCCGTTGAACTCTTCCCGGTTCCAGCTGCCGCGCTGCCCGACGAAGGCGCCACTGGCGTAGTCCTCTGGCATCGCCGTGCCATGCGTGAAAACCAGCCCGAGGGCGGCCACGTGGCTGGACAGGGCATAGTCAGGTTTGATTGCCGCCTCGACCAGATCGGGTCGCGCCGGGCGAACCCGTTCATCGACATGCTGGCCGTAATAGCTGTAGGGCCAGCCGTAAAACCCATTCTCGACGACCGAGGTCATGTAGTCCGGCACCAGGTTCGGCCCCAACTCGTCCCTTTCGTTTATCACGGCCCACAGCACGCCCGTCTCGGGGTGGAAGATCAGCCCGTTCGGATTGCGCAGGCCCGACGCGAACATCCGCGAAGCCCCGGTCTCGCGGTCGATCTCGAAGATCGCGGCACGTCCCCGTTCCAGTTCCATCGAGTTCTCACCCGCGTTCGAGTTCGACCCCACCGAGGCATAAAGCTTGGTCCCGTCCGGGCCGAGAGCCAGGTCCTTGGTCCAGTGGTGGTTCAACGGGCCGCCGGACAGCAGGGTTACCAGGACCGGGTCGGTGGTGATTTCGGTGTCGCCCAGGGCATAGGGATAGCTGACCACGCCGTCGGCCATCGCCACGTAAAGCGTGTCGTCAATCCAGGCCACCCCGAAGGGCGAGTTCAGCCCGGTCAGAAGGTCATGACGTTCGTCCACCATGCCGTCGCGGTTCCGGTCCCGCAACAGGGTGATCAGGTTGCTCTCGGGCGCCGGGCCCGAACCGCCACCCGCCGCCATCTTCATGATCCAGCCGCGAATATAGTCCTTCGGGCGAAACTTGGGCTTGCCCTCCGGGGCCCGCGACTGCACGACAAGCACGTCCCCGTTCGGCAGCGTATGCAGGGTTCGCGGGTTCACCAGATCGGTCGCATAGGCCGTGATCGTCAGACCATCCGGGACCAGAGGGGTTTCGCCCTCTTCCCAGCCGATGACCTCGCCGACATTCATCCCCGGCCAGAGATCGCTGTAGACGGGCTCTGGCAGTACCGGGTCGGGCCCGATCTGGCTGGAGATGTCGAAGTCGCCATCCTGTGCCTGGGCCGACACGGGAACGACGGCAGCCAGTGCGATGCCGGTCATCAGGACAGCTCGCAGGGAAAGGGTCGCGGATTTCATTCTGAAGTACTCCTCTCAGGCACGCCGCATGGGCAGAAACGCCGTGCGGCGCAGGGTTGCCGAGACAAGCATCAGCACGCAGGTCACCAGGGACAGACCGATGCCCCACGGCATGATGGCAGTCCAGCCGTCTCCGGCGTGAACCAGGCTGTTGACGAACGCCACTGCCAGCACGACGGCGTTCAGGAGGACCACCAACCAGACAGGTTGCCTGCGATAGATCAGCAGGCCGATCAGCCACAGAAGGACGGCCAATCCGCCCGCAACTAGGCCCGCAAGCAGAAGCCAGGAAGAAAAATCCTTCCACATCAGGATCATGGTTTGCGTATACGCCCAGTCAGTCAGCAAGGTCAGCGTGAAGAACGCCGCCGCAAACGACCTAAGTGTCTCTTGACCGGGAATCGAAACCCAGGGCGGAGAAGCGGAATAGGATAGGTTGCGCACGGCCATCTGAACCCCTTCACTTTCGCAGGACACTGGTGGCAAACCCGGTGCGTCAGGAATTGGTTCCCGGAAAACTCGATGCCACACGTTCGTCCACCGTGCGGCGCGGATGGTCCCGGACTGCCATTGCGCCACCCGGTCAGCAGAGCTAGGCCCCGGGCCCCGCCTATTCCTGCGAGGTCATTCCCATTCTTCTCAGAACCCTGGGTCCGGCCCGCCAGCCAGAACATTGAAGCCGACCGAGATGATCACGGTGACGACGGCGACGGTCCAGATCATCCCGAAATCCAGGTATCGGCGCGACTGGTTCAGAAGGTTCCCCTAGCCCTCGCCCCGTTGCCAGCCACTTGATCGCCGACCATCTGAAGTTGGAGCTTCTGAACCTGACCCGCAGCTTCTAAGTGATGCCCCCGGACCTGATGCCGCGCACCGGATCCTGAAGGCACCGGGCATTTGGTGCATGGGCTTTGGCGCCTAGGGCAGGTCTTGCACGGCTGGCCCGTCTGCCCTTTGCCCGGTTGCGCCCGAAGGTGCATCTTCTGGCCGCCAGCCTCGGGGTCTGGGCCTAGGGATGAATGTCATCACCCTGACCGACCACCGGTATCCGGCCAGCGCCAAGCGGTACTCCCGGCTGGTGATCGGGACGCACGTGGCCACTTTCGGGGCTTTGCGGATGCCAGGCCAAATTCAAAGCGTCATGAAAGGTTCACTGGACGTCGAATTTGATTTCCAATATTCGGGAAATATGGAACAGATGTCCGCTTCCCACGCCTTTGCCACGCTCGGCCATCCCGGCCGCCTGGCCGTCTTCCGGCTGCTGATGCGCTTCGCTCCGCAGGGTGTGCGGCCGACCGAGATCGCCGCCGCTCTGGCTCTGAAGCAGAACACCCTGTCCCACCACCTGGCCGATCTGACCAGCGTGGGTCTGGTGGCGGCGCGTCGGCAGGGACGGTCGCTGTTCTATGCCGTCGATCTGGACGCCACCGAAGCGTTGATCGGCTACCTCGCCCTCGATGTCGGTCGGGGGCGACCCGACCTATTGTCCCGACTTCTCATCTCCCGGAAGGACGCCGCCATGCGCGACACGGATTTCGACGTGCTCTTCATCTGCTCGGGCAACTCTGCCCGATCGATCTTTGCCGAGGCACTTTTGCGCGATCTGGGCAAAGGCCGGTTCCAGGCCTTTTCCGCTGGCACCCGACCGGGAAGCGAGCTGAACCCCTTCGCGCTGGATGTGCTGCGGCGCAACGGCCACGACATCACGGGCCTGCGGTCCAAGCATGTCTCAGAATTCCAGCAGCCCGGCGTTCCGGTCATGGATTTCGTTTTCACCGTCTGCGACACCTCTGCGGCCGAGGAGTGCCCGCCCTGGCCCGGCCAGCCGATCACCGGCCACTGGGGGCTGCCCGACCCGGTGAAGGCCACTGGCACCGATGCGGAAAAGGCGCTGGTCTTCGCCCGGACCTACGCCGCCCTGCGCCGCCGGATCATGGCCTTCGTCGAATTGCCCTTCGAGTCGCTGACGCGGCTCTCGCTGCAATCCCATGTCGACGCCATCGCGACCGACCAAGACGCAAAGGCCTGATTCCATGCCCCGCATTGCCCTGAATGGCCTTGGCCGGATCGGAAAGCTGGTCCTGCGTGACCTTGTCGACACGGGGGCCGGAGGGGACATCGTCCTCCTGAACGATCCCGTCGGGGATGCCGAACAGCACGCGCTTCTGATGGAGTTCGACTCGGTCCACGGTCGCTGGCGGACTTCGGTGGCGGCTGCGCCAGACGCGCTGGTCCTGAACGGCCAGACGATCCGTCTGACCCATCACAAGACCATCGAGGCTATGCCTCTGGCCGAGCTAGAAATAGATCTGGTGATCGACTGCACCGGCGTCTTCAAGACCGCCGCAAAGGTCGCGCCCTATTATGCGGCGGGCGTGAAGAAGGTCGTCGTCAGCGCACCCGTCAAGGATGGCGGTGCGCTGAACCTGGTCTACGGGGTGAACCATCACCTTTACGACGGCAGTCAGGCGCTGGTGACGGCGGCCTCCTGCACGACGAACTGCCTCGCGCCGGTGGTCAAGGTGATCCATGAATCTCTGGGCATCCGTCATGGCTCGATCACCACGATCCATGACGTGACCAACACCCAGACCATCGTGGATCGCCCGGCCAAGGACATGCGCCGCGCCCGGTCGGCGCTGCTGAACCTGATCCCGACGACGACGGGCAGCGCCACGGCGATCACGCTGATCTATCCCGAACTCAAAGGCCGGCTGAATGGTCATGCGGTCCGGGTGCCTCTCCTCAACGCCTCGCTGACCGATTGCGTTTTCGAGGTGGAGCGGTCCACCACAGCCGAAGAGGTGAACGCGCTTTTCGCCGCTGCGGCGGACGGTCCGCTGCAGGGCATCCTGGGGTACGAGACGCGGGCCCTGGTCTCGTCGGATTTCACCAACGACCCGCGCTCTGCCATCGTCGATGCGCAGTCCACGATGGTGGTCAACGGGACGCAGGTGAAGATCTACGCCTGGTATGACAACGAATGGGGCTATTCCTGCCGCCTGGCCGACATTGCCCGCATGGTGGCCGGATCGCTGTGAGCGCCGCACCCCCCCTGCGTGCCTATGCGGCTGTCACGGCGGCCTACTGGGCCTTCATGTTGTCGGACGGCGCCTTGCGGATGCTGGTACTCCTGCACTTCAACGCCTTGGGCTTCGCGCCGATCCAGCTGGCCTGGCTGTTCCTGTTGTACGAGGTCGCGGGCATCGTCACCAATCTGGGCGCAGGCTGGCTTGCCGCCCGCTTCGGTCTGGCGGCCACGCTTTACGGCGGGCTTGCGCTGCAGATTGGCGCGCTGATCGCCCTGGCGCAGCTGGACCCAGGGTGGAGCATAGCAGCCTCGGTCGCCTTCGTCATGGCGGTCCAGGGGGTGTCAGGCGTCGCCAAGGATCTGGCAAAGATGTCGTCGAAGTCGGCGGTCAAGCTTCTGGCCCCGACCGAGGCCGGGGGCCTTTTCCGCTGGGTCGCCGTGCTGACAGGGTCCAAGAACGCGGTCAAGGGGCTGGGGTTCTTCCTGGGGGCGGCCCTGCTGGCCCTGCTTGGTTTCACGACGGCAGTCTGGGCGATGGCGGGCGTGCTGGCGGCGATTCTGATCGCAGTGGTTCTGTTCCTGCCCTCGGGCCTGCCCGGGCGGATGAAGGCGGACGAAGCCTGGGGCGGCTGGCGGTCCAAGGACGCGCGCGTCAACCGGCTGTCGCTGGCGCGCTTGTTTCTGTTCGGCGCACGAGACGTCTGGTTCGTGGTCGGCATCCCAGTCTATTTCCAGTCCGTCCTGTCTGACGGCACTGCCGAGGGACGGCGGGAGGCATTCTTTCTGATTGGCGGGTTCCTGGCGCTGTGGATCATCGCCTATGGCGCTGTGCAGGCCGCCGCCCCCCGAATTCTGGGCGCAAAGGGCCAACCCGAGGCTGAAACGGTTCGGAAGGCGGTCAGCTGGGCCGGTCTGCTGGTGCCGATCCCCTTCCTGCTGGCCGGGGCCGCATGGGCCGCCGAAGGGCCTGCTCCCTGGCTGACGGCCACGCTGATTGGCGGTCTTCTGGTCTTCGGCTTTGTCTTCGCGATCAACTCATCGGTCCATTCCTACCTGATCCTCGCCTTCGGGTCGGCCGAAAGGATCACGCGGGACGTGGGGTTCTACTATATGGCCAATGCCGCTGGCCGTCTGGTCGGGACCCTGCTTTCCGGCCTCAGCTACCAGCTTGGCGGGCTGCCGCTTTGCCTGGCGACCGCTGGGGTCATGGCGGCTGCCAGCTGGTTGGCCGCGCGCCGGCTGCTTCCTAGGTAGCGAAGTCGAAGGTCCTGTTCAGCGGAAGTTCGCGCGCGCGGGTGCCGGTCAGGTCGAAAAGCGCATTCGCCAAGGCCGGAGCGGCAGGGGGCGTCCCCGGCTCGCCCACGCCGCCAATGTGCCCGAAGCTGCCGTTGTTCTGCAGAACCCGGACCTCGAAGCGCGGCGTGGTGTGCATCCGCAGCGCGTCATGGTCCGGGAAGTTCTGCTGCACGACCGCCTGATCGGCAAAGGTGATCTCTTCCTGCACCGCGGCCGACAGGCCATAGACCATCGCGCCAATCATTTGCGCCTCGACGATCGACGGGTCCATCGCAAGGCCGGGGTCGCAGGCGATCCAGGCGCGGGTCAGTTTGATCCCTGCAGAGGTCTCCTGGACCTCCATCACCTGCGCGACCGGAGTGCCAAAGGAATAGCAGAACGCCACGCCGCGCCCGAAACCGGGCCGGTTCAGGCTCTCCCATCCCGACATCTCGCGCACGGTTTCCAGCAACATGGCCGAGGGCGCGTGGGTGTCCTGCATCAGCTCCAGCCTGAAGGCCAGCGGGTCGGCCTTGGCAGCATGGGCCAACTCGTCGATGAAGCTTTCCAGGAAGAAGGCGTTCATCGAATTGCCCACCGACCGCCAGAAGCCCAGGGGCACGGCCAGATCGGCACTATGGCCGTCGTAGCGGTAATGCGGCAGCCCGTAAGGCTGGTCGAAACCGCCCTCGACCGTCGCGCGGTCCGGGCCGGGGGGCGCAAAACCGATCAACCGCGCCAGCGCGCTTCGCGTGGCCGACGGCGCCGCTGTGCGCCCCCACAGCGCGGTGGCCTTGCCGCTCTCGATCCGCCCCGACAGCCGGGCGATGGCAGCCGGACGGTAGAAGTCCTGGCCCATGTCCTCTTCGCGGCTGTAGGTCAGCTTGACCGGCGTGTCGGGCATCGCCGCCGCCACACGGGCGGCCAGCACGGCGGGAACTGGATCGGTGCGACCCCCGAAGCCCCCGCCCATGACCGGCGTGTGCAGCGTCACCTTGTCCGACCCGATCCGCAAAGCCGACGCGATGGCATCGCGGGTCATGATCGGGGCCTGGTTGCCGCACCAGACCTCGACCGAGCCGTCGGCCTTGACCCAGGCGGTCGCATTCAGCGGCTCCATCGACGCGTGTGCCAGGAAGGGGATGCGGTATTCCGCCTCGATCACGTCGCCCTTGGCCAGCTCTGCCTCGACATCCCCATCATCCCGCAAACGCGAGTCCGGGTCGGTGGTGAAGGCCGCCTCGATCCGGGACAACATGGCGGCAGAGTCGGCGGGATAGTCCGCTTCGCCCCATTGGACATCCACCTGTTGCGCCGCCTGAAGCGCCGTCCAGGTGTTGCTGGCAATGACGGCAATGCCATTGCCCAGTCCGACCACCTGCTCCACCCCTGGCAGTGCCAGAGCCGCAGCCGGGTCGAAGCTGGTCATCGCCCCCCCGCGCCGCGGGTTCATTCGGACAGTGGCGAACTTCATCCCCGGCAGGACAATGTCGATCCCGAAGGTCTCGGTCCCCGTCGACTTCGCCACCATGTCCAGCCGCGGCATCGACTTGCCGACATAGCGCCAGGTCGAGGGGTCACGCAGGGGCACATCGTCGGGCACCAGGTCCGCCGCCTCGGCCGCAAGTTCGGCATAGGTGAAGGTCTGCGCCCCGATCACCTTGCCGCCTTCTGTCCGCAGCGTGTCTGGTGCTACGCCCAGCCGCTTTGCCGCCGCGGCCTTAAGGGCCTCACGCGCTCCGGCACCGGCCAGACGCATCTGAACGAAGCCGCCGATGGCCCCGGTTGAACCGCCGGTCATCTGCATCGAGAATATCTTCGGCACAGCTGCCAGGATCGCGTTGTGTGATCTGGGTTGCTGCGACAGCCGGTAGTCCGGCTCGTTCGACATCCGCTCGACGAATCCCGCGTTGTAATAGGCCTGCGCCGGAGGCCCGTGCAGGACGCGGACCTGGTCCCAGTCCACATCCAGCTCCTCGGCCACCAGCGCAGCGAGCGTCGTCGAAATCCCCTGCCCCATTTCCGCGCGGGGGGCGATGACCGTGATGCCGTCGGCATTGATGATGACCCAGGGGTTCAGCGGCATCCCGTCCGGGCCAGGCACCAGCGGATTCGCGGGCACTTCGGCAACCTTGTAGGCCCCGAAGGCGGCCCCACCGACGAAAGCGGCGCCAAGGACCAGGAACGAGCGGCGGGTGATGGTCTTCCAGCTTGCCATGTCAGCCTGCCTTCATGATCTGCGCAGCATCCAGGATCGCGGCCCGGATGCGGGGGTAGGTGCCGCAGCGGCACAGGTTGCCCTGCATGGCGTCGTCGATGTCCTGATCCGTCGGCTCGGGGACCTGCGCCAGAAGCGCCGCCGCCTGCATGATCTGCCCCGACTGACAGTAGCCGCACTGCGCCACCTGATGCTTGACCCAGGCCGCCTGCAGCGGAGCAAGTGCGCCGGGTTGGCCCAGCCCTTCGATGGTGGTGATCTCTCCCACGGCATCCGAAAGCGGCACCTGGCAGGACCGCACCGCCTGGCCGTCGATCAGCACCGTGCAGGCCCCGCAGGCCGCAACACCGCAGCCGAACTTGGTCCCTGTCAGCCCAAGACCATCGCGCAGCGCCCACAGCAGCGGGACATCGTCCGGCAGATCGACCTGGCGCGCGACGCCGTTGATTGACAGGGTAAAGCTCATCGATGGACTCCCTTGGTTCCTGACACTTTGGACTTTATGTGTCATTGTGTCAACGCCTGTTTGACCTATCGGCTAGGCTTCCCTAGACTGGCGCCATGACACCCGCCGTGACAGCCGAAGTTGAACCGCCCATTGATCCGAAGGAAGCCGCAATCCTGCGCGCGGCCTTCGAATGTTTTGCCCGCTACGGGCTGCGCCGGACCTCGATGGCCGACATCGCCAAGGTCGCGGGCATGTCGCGTCCAGCACTTTATCTGCATTACGAGGGCAAGGACCACATCTTCAACGCCTTGGTCCGCATCCATTTCGAACGCTCGGAAAAGGCGGTTGAGCGGGTTCTGGCCCGCCCCGGCCCCCCGGCAGAGATCCTGCTGGCCGCCTTCCACGCCATCGACGGCGACGCAGTGGAAGCCATGCTGAATTCGCCTCACGCCGACGAGATTCTGTCGTCGAACTCGCCATTCACGCAGCCTGCGGTCGAAGCGGCCTATGCCCGCATCACAAGCCACCTGGCCGACTGGATACGGCATGGCGTTGCCGAGGGCAGGATGACTCTGACCGGCCTGAACGCCACCGCCGACGAGATTGCACGGACGGTGATGGCGACGAAGTTCGGGATCAAGGCCTTCGCCACGGGCTTCGCCGACTACCGCGCGGCGCAGGCCCGCGTGGCCGCGATCTTCGGCAAGGCGCTTAGCAGTTAAGCGGCACCATGCCACGTGCAGTCCACACCATGCTGTCGAACATGACTGGCTTTATTTGCATCCACATTCCTGATACGGAACGGGTCAGTAGAACCGCGTGCTCACATGACCAACCAGATTCTTGTCGTCGACCCACTTGAGCGGCCGGACATCCTACGCAGTCTCGCCAGCGAAGTCCGGGTTCGCATCCTTGAGCACTTGACGCGCAAGGGGCCACGCAACGTCAACCAGGTGTCCGACGAACTGGACCTGCCGCAGTCGACGGTCTCGTCCAACATGCAGATCCTTGTGGACGCCGGGCTGGTCCAGACACGGTCCGAGAAGGGCCGCAAGGGCAGTCAGAAGATTTGCGCCTCGACCTTCACGGAAATGCTCATCGCCTTCAAGGAACCGACCCCGATCACGCCGCGGTTCTTCACGTTGAAATGCCCGCGATAAGCGCGGCCAGTCTCCAGCGCTTCGATGATGTGGCTGGCGTGTTCGTCAGTCCGCTTCCACGATGACAAGGGTTTGTCTGCCTCGGCCAGCAACGTCGGGAATTCGGTCTCGAACCAGTTCCGCGTCTCCCGCGTGTGGCGCAGGTAGCCGCCGGTCTCGCCATGGATCCAGTCGTCGGTGCTGATCCAGTTCGGGATGTCCTCCCGGCGCTTGCGGTACCACGGCAGGTATTCGCTGAGGTGCCCGTTCGATTCCGTCGAGTAGAACCCGAACCGCCGCAGCACGTCGATCCGCACCTTTTCCTGACGCGAGAAGACTGGATGGCGTTCGAAGGCGGCCAGAAGCTCGTCCTTTTCGATCTTCCGACCCTTGTGGCGGATGTCGAGGTACCAGGTCTGGTGGTTGATCCCCGAGCAGACGATGTCGACCTCATCCATCGGCACCCCAAGCGCAGCAGCGATCTGCCGGTGGCCGTTCTGCACGCCGTGGCAGAGACCCACTGTGTTGACCCCACCGTGGTCGATGGCCGCCCAGGTCATCATCGCCATCGGGTTGGCGTAGTTGAGAAGGAGGTGGTCCGAGGTGGCAACCTCACGGATATCCTTGCAGAAGTCGAGCATGGCAGCGATCCCGCGTTGGCCATAGAGGATGCCACCCGCGCAGATCGTGTCGCCAACGCATTGGTCGACGCCGTATTTCAACGGGATCGCAATGTCGGTCGCAAAGGCCTCCACCCCGCCGATGCGAACCGTGTTCATCACGTATTTTGCCCCCTCCAGCGCACGGCGCCGGTCGGTCGTGGCGGTGATCTTGGTCTTCAGCCCGCTGACCTGAACCATCTTGCGCAGGATCTGCGCGATCATGTCCAGGTTCGTCTGGCTGATGTCCGTAAGCGCGATCTCGATCCCCTCGAACTCGGGAACCGACAGGATGTCCGAGCAGAGCTTGCGGGTGAACCCGACACTGCCCGCGCCGATGATGCAAAGCTTGAATGGCATGGTGCAGCCTCCCCTGTTGCGAAAAGGCTAGGCCAGCGGGGCCAGGCGGTGTAGAGAAATCTTGTGCCAATTAGGGTAATTTCATGCTGTCCAACCTTCTTGCCCACGGCCATGACATCCGCAGTCTTTCTCCGCGCGGATCGGTCCCTTTGCTGGGTGTCCTGGCCGAGGCGGTGGGCTACGAACAGCGCCGGAACGAGCTGTACAGCTGGGATGGGCTGAAGCGGGGAACCGAACCCTTCCTGGTGGTCCAGCATACCATCCTGGGCGAGGGTCGGCTGGACTTCTTAGGCGCGCGATACCGGCTGCACATGGGTCAAACCATGCTGGTGACAATGCCCCACGCGCATCGCTACTGGCTAGAGCGGGGCGGCCATTGGGAGTACTTCTGGTTCATCCTTTCCGGCCGCGAGGCGCTGCGGTTGGCGCGCGAGGTCCTTGCCGTCGCGGGGCCGGTGTTGCAACCGGGACCGGAGGGCGAGGCGAGGTTGGCCGAAGCCTGTCACGCGCTGCTGACCGGATCTTTCAGCCCGGCGCAGGCCGCAGTTCTGGGGTACCAGGCGCTTGCCGTCCTGCATGATACGGCCTTTGCAGGCGAGGGCGCCGTGCCTCGGGCGGCACTGGCGCCCGAGCTGACCCGGGTCCTCGCACATGTCGAGGCCAACCTTGGCGGCGACCTGCGGGTCGATGCCCTCGCCCAGCTCGCGGGTCTGAGCCGCGCGCATTTCGTCCGCCGCTTCGCCGCCGAGGTCGGGGTCCCGCCCTCGGACCACGTCTTCGCCCGACGCATGGACCGGGTGGAGCGTCTCCTCACCGCCTCGGAGATGAAGATCGCCGAGATCGCTCAAGCCACCGGCTTTGCCGAAGCGAACTACCTGGCAAAAGCCTTCCGCCGCCATCGTGGGATATCCCCAAGGGACTTCCGCGCCATGCGGGACGAGGCGGTCTGATCGGCCGCCTCCTCGTGCGCCTTCGGCGTCTCGTCGGTGTCGCCCCCGCGTGGTGAAGCCGAAGGCGCACGACGAGCGGTTCAGGCGGGTTCGTCCAGCCCTTGCAGAAAGGCCCGGTGCGGGATCGCCTGCCGCGCGGCCAGCCGGTATTCGGTGGCAAGCGACCGCGCCGACCGGCGGGCATTGGCGCGCAGCTTCGGGCGCTCGGCCAGCCAGTCCTTCGCGGCCTGGGGGTTCAGCAGGCCCAGCCCGTCCAGCACGGGGACATGCAGATGGTGGTCGGTATGTGGCAGGCCCATCGGGAAGGGCTGGAAGTCCTCGGGTCCCGGCACCTTCTGCCGCCAAAGCGCAAGACGTTCGGCCAGCGGGTCGGGCAGGGACCCCGCCACGTCCTGCCAGAAGGCCGTGTCCCGGCGTTCGCTGACATAGTGCAGCCGGATGAAGTCACGGAAATCGTCGACCTGCCGGGCAGCTGCAGCGTTGAAGGCAGACTGCGCCCGGTCGTCCGGGTTGGACAGCACCGAGGACAAAAGCATCAGCTGCACGACCGTGCCGTGGATCGAGGTCGCCTCCAGAGGTTCCAGGAAGCTTGACGACAGGCCAAGCGCCACACAGTTTCCGATCCACTGCTTCTCCAGACGGCCCGCGTCGATCCTGATGTCGTTCCTGACCTCGACCGGGTGCCCCAGCACCCCCTCGATCTCGGCCTTGGCCTGATCCGGGGTCACGTGCGCGTCCGAGAACACATAGCCGCAGCCATAGCGCCCCTGCGTCGGGATCTTCCACATCCAGCCCGCCCCTTGCGCCCAGGCCAGAGTGCAGGGCTCGATCTCCTCGCCCTCCGGGATGTCCAGCCAGAACGGAATCGCCCGATTCACCGGCAGGGTGCCGCGGTAGCTGACCCAACCAGCCCCCATCGGCCCGATGAGGGCGCGGCGGAAGCCGGTGCAATCAACATAGAGGTCCGCCTCGACCTTCGTGCCGCCCTCCAGCCCCAGGGCAATGATGTGCCCGGTCTCGGGGTGCCGGTCGACGCTTTGCACCTGGTCATCAATCGTCGCGATGGCCTTGGCCTTCGACCGCAGCCATTTCCCCGCAAGCGCCTGGTCGAAGTGGAAGGCGTGGTGATAGGGGCCGATCGGCACCCGCCGCCCGCCGACCATCGCAAAGGGGCTGCGGTTGGCGTTCAGAAGGTGCTGGAAAAGATGCGTCTCGCCCACGCTTTCGCCCTGGCTCACCTGGTAGACGTCCAACGCGTTGACGTCGAACCCGGCCACCCGGTGCGGGTCGTCGATGGGGCCGTCGTAGCTGTGCCCCTTCCTCCGCCAGTCGCGGTGGCGGATGCCGAACTTGATCGTGGCCCCGGTGGCGGCCAGGAACTCGGCCTCGTCCAGCCCGAAGTGCTGAAGCATCTGGCGGAAGACGGCGGTGGTGCCCTCCCCCACCCCGATGGTCCCGATCTTCGAGGACTCGATGACCGTGATGTCGCAAGCGTGGCCCGCACGCCGGGCGCTGTCGCCCAGCATCATGGCGGCCAGCCAGCCGGCCGTGCCGCCCCCCACCACGCAGATGCGACGCGGCCACATTACCCTAGCCCGCCTTCCGTACCGGGACCCGCGCCCATTCCGGCAGCCAGTCGCCGTGAGCCTCCAGCAGTTCGGTTGTCAACGCCCAGATCTGGTCCAGGTCCAGTTCGGCCCCGGTGTGGGGGTCCAGCATGGCGGCGTGATAGATGTGCTCGGGGTTCTCGGTCAGCAGCGCCTGCACCGTCAGGTCCTGCACGTTGATGTTGGTCCGCATCAGCCCGATCAGCTGTGGCGGGATGTCATGCACGATGGTCGGCTGCAGACCGCTGCTGTCGACCAGCACCGGCACTTCCACGGCGCACCCCTCGGGCAATTGCGGGATGTAGCCGCGGTTGCCGATGTTGCCATAGATCACCGAAGGCTCGCCCGTCACGACCGAGTTCACGATCTCGGATGCGTATTCGTGGCTTTCCTTCACCTCGACCGTGTTCGCCGACTTCAACGCTTCGGCTTCCTTCTTCCAGCGCGCGATCTGTTCGATGCAACGCTTGGGATATTCGTCCAGCGGGATGCCGAACCTCTCGATCAGGTCCGGCCGGTCGCGCTTGATGAACCACGGGGTATACTCGGCAAAGTGCTCGGAAGACTCGGTCACGAAATACCCCAGCCGGGTCAGCATCTCGTAGCGCACCTTGTTCGGGCAGCGCGGGTTCCAGTGGCTGGGCTTCGGGAACCGCCCCTCGCGGTAGCCCTTGACCAGGTCGGGGTAAAGGTTGCGGTAGGTGCCGTCCGCCTGACGGTGCTCGAAGGTCAGGTAGAAGGCCATGTGGTTGATCCCGGCCGCGCGGTAGCGGATCTCGTCAACCGGAAGCTCCAGGTCACGCGCCAGTTCATAGGCCGTCCCCTGAACCGAGTGGCACAGGCCCACCTGCCGGATCGTCGGATATTTCGCCGCGATGGCCCAGGTGTTGATCGCCATCGGGTTCACGTATTGCAGCATGATCGCGTTGGGGGCGACCTCCAGCAGGTCCTCGCAGATCGACCACAGGTGCGGAACGGTGCGAATACCGCGCATGATGCCGCCGATCCCCAGCGTGTCAGCGATGGTCTGGCGCAGGCCGAACTTCTTTGGCACCTCGAAGTCGGTGATCGTGCAGGGGTCGTAGCCGCCGACCTGGAAGCAGCAGACGACGAAATCCGCCCCGGTCAGAGCGCGCTTCTGGCTGGTGTAGGTCTTGACCGAAGCTTTCCCGCCCAGCGTCTGGGCCAGCTTGCCGACGATGATCTCGGATTCCCCAAGCCGCTCGGGGTTGATGTCCATCAGCCGGATTTCCGCCCCCGCAAGCGCCGGGCGCGACAGGATGTCCCCGGCGATATTCTTGGTGAAGACGGCCGATCCGGCGCCGATGAAGGTGATGACGGGGGTGGGCATGGTCGTTCCTTTAGGCTGCGATTTCGAAGGCCGCCTTCACAAGGCGGCGGGTGTAGTCGGTGGTCGGACGTTCCAGTACGGCCTCGACCGGGCCCTGCTCGACGATCCGGCCGTTCTGCATGACGATGACTCGGTGGCAGAGCGCCCTGACGACCTTCAGGTCGTGGCTGATGAACAGGTAACTCAGTGCCTTCTCGCGCTGCAATCCGCGCAGAAGCTCGATGATCTGGGCCTGGACGGACAGGTCCAGCGCGCTGGTCGGTTCGTCCAGCAGGATGAACTCCGGCTCCAGCGCGATTGCGCGGGCGATTGCAAGGCGCTGGCGCTGGCCGCCGGAAAACTCATGCGGGAAGCGGGAGAGTATCGTGTCCGGCAGCCCCGCGTCGCGCAGCGCCTGTTTCACGCGCTCCTCGCGGTCGGCGCGCGTGCGGCCAAGCTGGTTGACGATCAGGCCTTCCTCGATGATCTGGCGCACCGACATGCGGGGGTTCAGGCTGGAGAACGGGTCCTGGAACACGATCTGCATCCGATTGCGGAACGGGTTCATGCCCTTGCGGTCCAGCCCGTCGATACGGTGGCCCAGGAAATCGACCTCGCCCTCGGTCAGCGAGTTCAGCCGCAGAAGTGCCTGGCCGAAGGTCGTCTTGCCGCTACCGCTTTCTCCCACCAAGCCCAGCGTCTCGCCACGTTTCAGCTGCAAGGAAAGGCCGTCCACAGCTTGCAGCTTGGACCAGGTGCCCCGGAAGGCCCCCCCCTTGCGCAGGTTGTAGGTCACGCGGATGTTGCGGCCTTCCAGCACGGTTTCCGTCCCGACCTGCGCCGGATCAGCCTGACCCTTCGGCTCGGACCCAAGAAGCCGCTTCGTGTAGGGATGGGTCGGCGCAGAGAATATCTGCTCGGTCGGGCCGGACTCCTGCACCTCGCCGTGCTGCATGACATAGACATGGTCGGCAAACTGTCGCACGACCGTCAGGTCATGGGTGATCAAAATCACCGCAAGGCCGGTCTTGTCTTTCAACGCCCGGATAAGGTTCAGGATTTCTGCCTGCACCGTCACGTCCAGCGCGGTCGTCGGCTCATCCGCGATCAGGACGTCCGGGTTGTTCGCCAGTGCCATCGCGATCATCACCCGCTGGCGCTGCCCGCCGGACAGCTGGTGCGGATACTGGTTCAGCCGCGCCTCTGGCTCGGGGATCTGCACATCCTTGAGAAGCGCCAGCGCCTTTGCCTTCGCCTCGACCCTGGACATCCGGTTGTGGATGCGCAGGACCTCGGCGATCTGGTTGCCTATGGTGTAGACCGGGTTAAGAGAAGACATCGGCTCCTGGAAGATCATCGACAGCCGGTTGCCGCGCAGCCGCCGCATCTCGACCGGCGACAAGGTCGCCATGTTGCGCCCCGCATACAGGATTTCGGTCTGCGGGTTGACCGTGGCGCGCTTCGACAGTAGCCGCATGATCGCCCGGGCCGTCACCGACTTCCCGCTGCCGGATTCGCCCACCAAGGCGATTGTCTGGCCCTTTCTCAGCGTGAAGGAGACGTCCTTGACGGCCTCGATACTGCCCCCGTCGACCTTGAAGGTGACGCCGATCTTGCGGGCCTCGATGACGATATCGTTCATGGCACCCTCAATACGGATCAATGGCATCGCGCAAGCCGTCGCCCAGCGCGTTGAAGGCGAAGACTGCGAGCAGGATGAAACCGACGGGCGAAAGGATCCACGGATAGGACCCGATGACCGAAAAGGTCGAGGCGTCCTGCAACATCAGCCCCCAGGAAATCAGCGGCGGCTTCACGGCAAAGCCGAGATAACCCAGGAACGACTCCAGCAGCACGATGGCCGGAATACCCAGCGTGATCGACACGATCACATGGCTCATCACGTTCGGCAGAATGTGCCGCGTCACGATCCGGGTGTCCGAGGCGCCCACGGCTTGCGCCGCCCGCACGTAATCGATCCGCGCCATCGACATCGTCTTCGACCGGACCTCCCGCGATAGCTGCGCCCAGCCAAGGCCCGCGATGACAAGGATCACGAAGGCTATGAAAACCGGGGACGGCGCGGTGACCGGGATCAGGGTTGTCAGCGTCAGGTAAAGGGGAAGCTGCGGGAAGGCGAGGACGATCTCGACAAAGCGCTGGAACCACATGTCGAAGCGACCGCCGATATAGCCCGAGGTGATGCCCAGAAGCGTGCCGGTAATTGTGATAAGTGTGATCGAGGTCAGCGCGATGACCAGCGTGATCCGGCTGCCAATGATCCCACGCGACAGGATATCGCGGCCCAGCTTGTCTGTCCCCAGAAGCCGCAGCGGAGTGCCGTCCGACAGCCCGATGAAATGCGTGTTCATCGGAATGAAGCCCAGGTACTTGTACTCCCACCCGTCGACGAAAAAGGCAAGCGGGCGCGGATTGTCAAGGTCGGGACCCATCAGAGGCTGGAAGGTGATCGGGTCCAGCTCCTCGCTTTCGTTGATGGAATAGACCACCGGCCAGAGGGTGAAGCCATCCTTGGTGAAAAAGCTGATCTGGTCCGGCGGCGCAAAGGAGGCGCCGTTGGCCCTGGGGTTCTGCGGCGCGAAGAACTCGGCGAAGATCGACATGGTGAACAGCATCGCAACGAGGATCAGCCCCAGCATCCCCGGTACCGACTTGCGGAACCGCCGCCAGACCAGCGCCCGATAGCTTTGCGAGGTCGAGGAAACGGTGGACAGCCGCCCGTCTGCGGCCTCGCCTTCGTGGACCAGGGTCATTTGTCACCCCCCACCCGGATGCGCGGATCAAGCAGCGCCAGCAACAGGTCGGCGATGATGTTGCCAATGATCAGCGTCGCCCCCAGGACCAGCATCAGCGTGGCGGTGACGTAGACATCGCCGATCGCCATAGACCCCACGATCGCCGGGCCGATGGTCGCCAGGCCGAAGACGATCGCCACTTCGATCTCCCCGGTCAGCATGTAGGGCAGGACGACGCCCTGATAGGCGACCAGCGGATGCAGCGCATTGGGGACCGCGTGGCGCATGATCACCGCGCCTTCGCCCAGGCCCTTGGCCCGCGCCGTCTCGATGTATTGTGCGTTCAGCGTGTCCAGAAGGTTCGCCCGCATCACTCGCATGTTGTAGGCCAGCCCCCCGAAGGTCGCCACCGCGATAACCGGCCAGACATGCTGGATCAGGTTCCACAGCTTCTCCCAGTTGAAGTCGAGGAAGCCCTGCCAATAGGGCTGCCCGCCATAGCGCGAGGAGTAGAACGACCCGATCTCCTGCACGTTCAGCTTGAAGACCAGGATGTACAGGATGATCAGCGCCAGAAGAAAGCGCGGGATCGTCATGCCCATGAACGAGACGAAGGACAGCACCGTGTCGACCCAGGTGTATTGCCGGGTCGCGGCCAGGATGCCGAAGCCGACGCCGATGACGGTCGCCAGCAAGTGACAGATCAGCGCGATAGCGATGGTCGGCGGCAGGCGCTGCGCCAGGATCTCGGCCACCGGCTTGTTGTAGGCATAGGACTGGCCGAAGTCGCCGCGCGAGACGATACCCCAGATCCAGTAGCCGTATTGCAAAAGCAGGGGATCATTCAGCCCGTGCTTCTCGCGGTATTGTTCGGCTGCAGCGGAAGCGGCCTCGGGCGAGGCGCCGCCCTGGACGATCATGTTGGTGCGGATGAAGTCGCCATAGTCGCCCGGCGGGGCCTGGATGATCATGAAGGTGATGAAGCTCATCACGATCAGGACCGGCACCGATTGCATCAGGCGGACGCCAAGAAAGCCCAGCATCGCGGGTCACCTGCCAGTGGAGGGGAAGGAACGGGTGAAGTCTGAAGTGTCCGGGGGCGGCGGTCGTCTGCCGCCCCCGGACTTCGGGAGGAAACCCTTAGTTCGCCGCGACCGGCCCGGCCGAGCCGGGCGCCCCCGGCAAGGTCTGCGGATGCAATTCAGCCCCGATCTGCTGGTCCGCCGGCACGAACACCCGTTCCCGGATGATGTTGTCCTCGGCCCAGTTGTACATGAAGATCGGAGCCCCTGCCGGGATGTTGGCGAAGCGCTTGTTGATGATCAGCGCCCCCGGATAGGCGGTCAGGCCGACGGCCGCCACGTTTTCGGTGAAGGTCTTCTGCCAGGTCTTCATCGCCTCGATCTTGGCGGCCGGATCACGGCTGCCGGTAAAGGCTTTGATCGCGTCGACAAGCTCTTGTTCGTAGGGCAGCAGGTCCATCTCGCCGGCGCCGTTCGCACGGTGCCAGACCGCGGTCATCGGTCCAACGGGTGCCAGACGCTCGGTTCCCTGCACCACAGAGACGAACTCCTGATCATTGCGCCGGACAAGCCAGTCCCATGCGCCAGCATCGCGGGCGTTGTCATAGTCCTTGCCCGTCAGGCTGTTGAGCGTGACCTTGATGCCCACGTCAGACATCATGGCGACGACACCTTCGGCGAGGTTCTTGTCGGTGGCATAGTCGGCATTGACCAGAAGCGTCACGGTAAGATCGCCGCCCTCGGGCAGGTTCACGACCCCGTTCCCATCCGTGTCGGTCAGCCCCGCAGCCGCCAGTGCCGCTGTCGCACTGGCCTGGTCGAAGCCGTAGAACACAGTCGAGGCTGGATCATAGAACGAGGTCGAGGTCAGCAGACCCCCGGCATAGGGCGCCGTGAACGGACCCTTCACCAGGCTGTCGCCCAGCCGCTGCCGGTCCATCCCGTAAGTGACGGCCTTGCGGAAATCGAGGTTCCGGTTCAGCTCGCGCACCGCTTGCGCCCGGGCGTCAGGTTCTCCCCAGCCGTTCGCCGACTGGTTGAAGAACATCTGATACCCGATCGACCTAGGTCCGAAGGCCAGACGCGCCGGGCTTGCCGGATCGGCGGCCTTCTTCAGGCTTTCGACGTAGTTCTCAGGCTGCTCAAGGTTCGAGAAGTCGCCGGTCCCCGCCACGGCCTGCACGTCGCGGTCACCCCAGGTCGACAGCCGGAAATGCATCTCGTCCAGGTAGGGCAGCTGCTGGCCGGTCTCGTCGACCTTCCAGTAATAGGGGTTGCGGCGTTTCACCACGATGTCATCGGGACGGTGTTCCACCACAACCCAGGCGCCCATCGTCGGGAAGTTCATGAAGTCCGACGGGAAGGCGTTCAGGAAGGCCTCATAGCTTTCGCCGCCGTGCTTCGGATGCTTCGGCTTCAGCACGTGGGCCGGGCCGGGGCAGAAGTTGCCGTAGGCCATCGCGTAAAGCACCTGCTCGGGGAAGGCGTCAGCGAAGGTCAGCGTGAAGGTGTAGGGGTCCACCGCCGCAAAGGTCGCATCGTTGTAGGTCGCCGGGCTGGCCCCCATCAGCGGAGTGACGTTCTCGTCCATGATCACGTCGTTCCAGTAGAACTCGATGTCCTCGACGTCGAAGGCGTCGCCGTCCGACCACTTGGCGCCCTCGATCAGCTTGATCGTCAGGGTCTTGCCGTCCTCGGACCATTCCCAGCTTTTCGCCAGGTTCGGCAAAGGTTGCAGATCGGTCGAGTTGACGGTGAACAAGGGACCCGTCCGCGTCAGACACTCGACCAGGCCAATGTCGATGCCGCCCCAGCCATAGGACTGGCCCGCCCAGAAGTTCCAGCCCTCGGGCCGCCCGCCAATCACATGGCGCATCACGTCGCCGTAAACGCCAGGGCCGTCGGGCATGTTCGCAGTCTTGTAGACCAGCGGTTCCTTCGGCAGGCGCTCGGCCACGGCAGGCAGCTTGCCTGCATCGACAAACGCCGTGACCCAGGCCGGTTCGGAATAGGCCGGCAGGGCCTTGAACTCGAAGATGTCCGCGCGGTTCACGTAGACCGGTTCGGTCTGCGCCTCGAATTTCGGTGGCTCTGGCGGAGCGGTCGGTGCAGCCATCTCGGCCTGCACTGCCCCTGCAGATACCCCCAGCAACAGCGCCGCAATCGCGGCGCGCCGGACCTGGAACGTCATGTTTCCTCCCTTGGCCAACACGTGTAGTCGGTTGATCGTTATGCTGCGACTGCCGGGCAGAGATATCCTCCCCCCTGACCGGCACAGTCCAAGGTTGCGGAATTGGGCGCCGTTCAGCAATATCGGTTTGTCAGATTGTTTTCCGGTTTTCTAAGATTGGATGGAAGAGGATGGACGACCTCAAGGACAGTGCGCGCGCGCGCCGGAACCCTATGCCGGTCCCCAGCCATGACCGGCACTTCTATTCGCAGCTCCGCGCCTTTGGCCGTTTCGGCATCCGTATCTTTGAACCTGTGGTGATGCCGCAGCCGCATTGGCACGGGCATATCGAGTTGAATTTCGCCGCAAATTTCCGAATGGCCTACGACATCGACGGCACTCGGCTGATCCTGCCCGAAAACCGGCTGATCCTTTTCTGGGCCGGCGTGCCGCACCAGTTGACCGCCATCCAGCCGGTAGACGACCAGCCGGTCAAACTCGCCAACATCTACCTGCCGCTCGACAGCTTCCTGCAGATGCGCCACATCATGGCGTTGCAGGCCGCCATGATCGGGCGCGGAATGGTGATGCTGCCCGAATCGCTTTGCGACGCTGGGTTGATGCAGCGTTGGTATTTCGACTACCGGTCAGGCGATTTCGAGCGGGCCGAGATCGTAAAGATGGAGCTGAACGCCCTTTTCCGCCGCGCCTCCATCACCGGCTTCGACTTCCTCCGCCCGCCTCAGCACGAAATCGGCACCGACCGGAACCTCAGCTCCGCCCATGTCCGGCACGTCATCGACATGGTCCGCTTCGTGCTGGAGAACCTCGACAAGCCGCTCTTGAACGCCCAGGTGACGCAGGTTACCGGCCTGCACGAAAACTACGCCCTGACGCTGTTTTCCCGGACGATGCAGGTGCCGTTGAAGATGTTCATCAACCGGATGCGCCTGATGCGGGCGCGGGCGCTGCTGGTCGAAAGTTCGATTGCGGTCTCGGACGTGGCCGAGCAATGCGGCTTCAGTTCCCTGACCCAGTTCTACGCCCAGTTCCGCACCAATTACGGCATGCCGCCCGCGGCCTTGCGGCAGCATTATGTGCAGATGGACCTGCGCTGACCCGGTGTCAGGCTGCGACCGGCTCGATCAATGCAGGACCCGACGCCCGATTCGAATTCACCGCCACGCCGACCCGGTAGGGCGTGGTCAGCACTCCGGCCTCCGACGCGCGCATCAGCACCGCTGCCCCATGCCCGGCCTCGCCCAGCCAGAGCGGCCAAGCCGCGCGCTCCAGCACGACCGGCTCGCGGTGATGGATCTCTGCCATGCCGGGCCCTGCCTCGGTTGACACGATGGCCACCGTGTCCATGTCGCCCCAGCGCTGCCAGACGCCCGCCAGCGCCATCGGCAGGCCGTCCGCGCGGGTGAAATACCAGGGCAGCCGCGCGCCCTTCTCGCCCTCGCTCCATTCATAGAAGCCACTCGCGGGGACGATGCAGCGCCGCTCGCGGACGGCGGCCTTGAAGGCGGGCTTGGTCGCCACCGTGTCGGACCGCGCGTTGATGATCAGCGGCCCGTCGTTCGGCGCCTTGTACCACGACGGGATGAACCCCCAGCGCATCGCCCGCAGCCGCCGCACCCCGCCCTCGGAGGTGACCACCACGACCGGGTTGGTGGGGCACACGTTGAAGTTCGGCCCCGCCGGCAGATCGTTCCCCGGCACGGCGTCGAACAACGCGGCCAGCGCCTCGTTCGGGTGGGTGATGGTGAAGCGTCCGCACATGGCGCAAAGATAGGCGATCCCCGGCCAAAGACCAAGTCAGGGGCCGGCAAGCCGCGCGGTGCCGCCGATCGCCCGACACCGTCGCTCGGACAGATGACCGACGCACCGTTCCGCGCTATTCTGACCTTATTGGAGGCCACCATGCCGCTGTCGCAAGTCTCCCGGCGCGTTGAAAACCTGGACCGAGCCCGCGCCTTCTGGCGCGACACCCTCGGCATGACCGAACTGTATGCCTTCCCCGGCCTTGCCTTCTTTGACCTCGGACCTGTCCGACTGATGCTGCGGGAAACCGGCAATCGCGAGGAAGCCGATATCCTCTACCTCGCCACCCCCGACATCGCCGCCGCACATATCGCACTGAACGAACGGGGCGCCCGGACGACCGGCACCCCGCACATGATCCACAGGCATCCAGACGGGGCCGAGGAATGGATGGCGTTCTTCAAGGATGACGAAGACCGGGACCTTGCGTTTCACTCCGTGGTTCGCTGACCCCTCGTCGTGCGCCTTCGGCTTCTCCTCGCACGCCTGCCCGCGAGGAGCGACCGAAGGAAGCGACGAGCAGTCCCTGGCGCTATTGCCCCAGCTTCATTGCCCCAGCTTCCTGATCCGGCCCTCGACGGCAACCTTCACCGTCCCCAGCTTCTCGACATAGGCCATCACGTCATTGGCCACGAGCTGCCCCGTCGGCCCATCCGTGATGATCCGACCACCGCCCAAGCTGGCATAGCCATCACCACCGCCGACGATGTAGTCATTCACCGCCACCTTGTAGAGCTTGTCCGCCTCCAGGGGCGCGCCACCCACCATCACCTCGCTGACCCGCGATCCCGCAGGGGCCGAAGCATCAAAGGCAAACGTCAGGCCAGAAACCTGCGCGAACCGACCTGCGCCCTTCTCGACCTGGGAGACGCCATTCTCCAGCGCCAGCAGCACCTGGGACCCCGGCAGTTCCGTCACCACCGTGGTATTGCCGAACGGCAACTCGGTCAGGATGTCGCGCCGCGTCAGCTTGCGGCCTGCCTCATAGGTCGTGTCGCCCCGGATACCGCCCCCGTTCATGATTGCGATGTCGGCCCCAGTCGCATCGCGCAAAGCGTCGGTGATCAGGTTGCCCATCGTCGCCTCCTCTGCGCGCACGACATTCCGGCGGCTGTCCAGGGGGGCCTCGACCGTCCCGATCTCGACGTTCAGGTTTTCATCCATCGTCGCCCGCAGGGCATCGGCCATCGCCACCGACTCCGGGTCCGGCGTCACCGTCGCCGTGTCGATGAATCGGAACGCAGGCACCCAGCTGATCTGGCGCGTTCCGTCATCCTTTGCCTCCACCTCGACCATGAGATCGATGGGCGACAGGAACTGCCCGTCAATCGACGTCTCGACATAGGCCGTGCGCCCGTCATAGGCCGTGGCATAGGAATGGTCGTCGCCCGACAGGATCACGTCGAACGCTCCGCTTGCCATCAGGGCCCGGTCGTTCTCCATGTTGGTCTGCACCACCCCCACGACGATATCCGCGCCCTCTTCGCGCGCCTTCTGGGCCGCTGCGACCCCGGTTTCCACCGTCGGCAGGAACTTCAAGCTGCCCGTGGACGACACTTCGGGCGAAGTATCCTGCGCCACCGGAATCAGCGCGACCTTCAGACCTCCGACCTCCTTCACCATTACGCCGCCCAGCCCTTCGATGGCCGACCCGTCGTCGTTTGTGATGTTGATCGCCGCCCAGGGGTATTTCGACGCCTGCATCTTCTCCATGAAGTTTTCCGGCCCGAAGTCGAACTCATGGTTTCCAGGCACCGCCAGATCGAAGGGCACCAGATTGGTGAAATCGACGGTATTCTGCCCTTGGTCGAACCCCGAGGCGAGCGACGGGCTCAGCATGTCGCCGTTGAACAGATACAGCGTGTTCGGATTGGCCGCGCGTTCGGCCCTGGCGACCGCGTTCAGCCGTGCAAAGCCGCCACGTCCGTCTTCCTCTTCGAAGTTGTAGACGTCACCCACGCCCAGCAAGGTCAGCTTGACGGTCTCGGCATCAGCGGTCGTTGCAACCAGGGCAGCGGCAATCGCAAGTCTCGAAATCATGTGCATCGCGAGTCTCCTGTGACGGTGTGCACTCCAAGACTGCGCCCGGGGCGACCTTCCTGTCAAAGGAACAAGGCCCCCTGCGCAGAGACCTGCCACAATCTTGACGAGATACAACCTGTGGTAAGTGCCCCTCATTAAGGACACAAATTAATCTTCTGTTAACCTTGTTCTGGTCCCGCCAGAAACATGCCAGGCGCGCAAGAAGAGAGTACAAACTCCGAAAGGCATAGCCATGAAACTCCCTCTGCTTGTGTGCGCTTTCGTAACGGTTGCCTTTAGTGCCAATGCTGAAACAAGTGCGGTCCCCGACTGCGATTATGTCGAGATCCGCAACCTGACGGTCTACCGGATAGCCATTCCCGGCTGCTCGGTGGAAGTCCAAAAGCCCGAGCGTCGCGACACAGCGACGAAACCGCTTGCGACACCGAAACCACAGCCGATCCTGGTGGCCGATCCCGACCTTCCGCCGCCGCTTGGGCCGACCCCGGAACCCTATGAGGAACCCGGTCCGGGGCCACTGCCCGAACCGGAACCGCAGCCAGAGCCGACGCCAACTCCGCAACCCGAGCAGCCCTTGGACGACGGCAACAACGGTCACGGGAACGACCCGGGTCGCTACGACCCCTCCAATCCGGCCGACACAGCTGGTCCGAACACCGCGCCTGGCAGCAGTCCGGGCGGTAGCCCGAACGGCACCCCTGGTGGCCCGAATGGCGCCCCCGGTGGCACGAATGGCACCCCCGGTGGCCCGAACGGCACTCCCGGTGGCCCGAATGGCACCCCCGGTGGCAGCAATCCCGCCGGAAACCCAAGAGGCGGACCGTCCAACTGACCTGATGTGCAGGCTCCCCGTGGCCTGCGACTCCTGACAGCAGACACGGCGCGCCCCCTTGCGCGCCGTGTTACCGTATATGCCCCCCGGTAGGCGGACAACGGCGGGCCATTGCCAGACAAGCCAAGCTTCGCTATTCGCCCCCCATGCTGATCCTCAAGATCTTCCGACGCCCCGAATGGGATGCCTTCCGCGCTGCCGGCGAGACGCGCGGCGCTCCCATCGACCTGGCCGACGGCTACATCCACTTCTCCACCGCCGCCCAGGTGGCCGAAACCGCTGCCAAATGGTTCGCCACCGAAAGCGACCTTGTGCTGGTGGCCTTCGATCCCGACAAGCTGGGCTCGCAGCTGAAATGGGAACCCTCGCGCGGCGGACAGCTTTTTCCACACCTCTATCGGCCCCTGCGGATCGACGAGGTCGTCTGGGACAAGTCGCTCCCGCTTGGTGCGACCGGCCACATCTTCCCCGAGGGGCTCTGGTGAGCACCGTCGAACGGCTCGGCCTGGCCCTCCTGCACCGCATCGACCCCGAGCGGGCGCATGGCCTTTCGCTTCTGGCACTCCGGTCGGGTCTGGCCCCCCTGCGCGGCCCGGTCGACCTGCCGCGTCTGCACACGACACTCGCCGGGATGCCCCTTCTCAACCCCGTCGGCCTGGCCGCTGGCTACGACAAGAACGCCGAGGCCCTGGCCCCCCTGTCCCGCGCGGGCTTCGGCTTCATCGAGGTCGGCGCGGCGACGCCCCTGGCCCAGCCCGGCAATGACAGGCCCCGCCTCTTCCGCCTGACCCAGGACCGCGCGGCCATCAACCGCTTCGGCTTCAACAACCAGGGGATGGAAGCGATCGGTGCCCGTCTTGCCGCCCGCACCCGCGGCCCCGTGCCGGTCGGCCTGAATCTTGGCGCGAACAAGACAGCCCAGAACCGCGCCGCCGATTTCGCCACGGTCCTTGCCCACTGCGGCCCCTACGTGGACTTCGCCACGGTCAACGTCAGTTCCCCGAACACCGAGCGCCTGCGTGACCTGCAAGGCCGCGCGGCGCTGCTCGCACTTCTCGACCGGGTGATGGAAACGCGTGCTGCCTTGACCCGGCCGATCCCGGTCTTCCTGAAGATTGCCCCCGACCTGACCACCTCGGACCTGGAGGATATCGTCGACGTCGCGCTCACCAGCCGCATCTCGGGCATCATTGCCACCAACACCACCATCTCGCGCGAAGGTTTGAATTCTGCAAATCGGGGCGAAGCAGGTGGCTTGTCCGGCGCTCCATTGTTCGAAAAGTCTACCCGAGTGCTCGCCCAACTGTCGCAACTGTCCCAAGGCCAGCTGCCGCTGATCGGTGTGGGCGGGATCAGCTCGGCGGAAGAGGCCTACCAGAAGATCCGCGCGGGAGCTTTTGCCGTGCAGCTTTACACGGCAATGGTCTACGGCGGCATCTCGATGGTGCCGGACCTCGCCAGGGGGCTCGATGCCCTCCTCGCACGCGATGGCTTCGCGAAAGTCGGCCTTGCTGTCGGCACCGGCCGCAGCGCCTGGCTCTGACCTTTCATCTTTGCTCAAATATCCCGGGGTCCGGGGCAGCGCCCCGGGGCATCCCCTCAGAACGCCTTGAACGTCATTGTGGTCAGCGTGCGCTGGATGCCGGGAATGTCGAACAGCTTCGACGACAGGTAGTGCCCGGTATCCGCATCCTCGGGGATATAGACCTTGGCGATCAGGTCATAGTCGCCGCTGGTCGAATAAAGCTCGCTCACCACTTCCCGGTCCCAGATCGCATTGGCGACCTCATAGGTCTGGCCGGGGGTGCAGCGGAACTGGACGAAAACCAAAGCCATCGGGGCCTCCATTCTTGGCGTCGACTCTAGCCCGCCGGAAGCCCAAGGAAAAGCCTCACTCCTCGCCCAGGGCCAACAGAGCCGGTTCCCGCTTCAGGTCCTCGATGGACAAGGGCTCGGTCGGCCGCGCCAGCCTGTTGCGCACCACCCAGAAAAGCCGCGTCTGCGCCCGGGTGATCGCGACATAGGCCAGCCGCTTCCAAAGGGGCACCCCCGCCTCGGACCGTCCCGAAAAGGCGGCCGCCTGCAGATCGGGCGCAAAGACCTGCACCTCGTCCCACTGCGAGCCCTGCGCCTTGTGGATCGTCACCGCCGCCCCGTGCAGAAAGGCCGCCCCCATCCGCGCTGCGTGGGGGATGAACGGCTCTTCCTCGTCCGGCTTCTCGATCTTGATGATCGACGCCGCACTGACCTGAGGCTCCTCCGCCCCCACGACATGCAATCGAGCAAAACCGTCGCGGCTCCCCTCGCCCAGATAGATGACCTGCGCGCCCTTGATCAGGCCGCGCGCCTCCAGATCGATCCGCTTCTGCCGGTGCTTCAACGGCAGCTCGATCCCGTCGCAGATCAAGGGTTCGCCCGGCAGAAGTGCATCCTCCGGCGCGCCATAGGCGTTGCGGAAGGCCTGGATCAGCCGCACACGCGTCGCGTTGCGCCAGACCAGCACGGGCGAGCGCGCCATCAGCGCCGCCTCGACCCGTTCGGCCCAGACCACCCGGTCATCCTTCCGCGAAGTTTCCTCAACCAGCCGCTCGAACGCTTCAAAACCGATCCTGTCGTCCGCCAGCGCATGGGCCAGGTCCAGGATCGGGTTGTCCTGGGTCTGCCGGTGGATGCGATGCAGGACCAGCTTGCGCGTTTCCGGCAAGGTGTCGAACATCATGCGGTCCGACTGAACCGGGGCCAGCTGTGCCGGATCGCCGAACAGCACGAGGGTCGGAAAGATCTCCTGCAGGTCATTGAACTGCCGCTCGTCCAGCATCGAGGATTCATCGACAAACCCCACGTCCAGCGGCTCTTCCCGCCGCTTCCAGCCCTTGATGAAATCCGACCCCTTCAACCCAGCCGATGCCAGCGCGCCAGGGATCGATGCGACCTGTTGATAAAACGCATGCGCCCGGTCCAGCGCAAGGTCGGTAAGCCCTGCAATTGCCAGGTTGTCGACCACCGGCCTTGTCCCAGTCCCCGCCAGCCATTCGGCGATCTTCTCGTATTCCGGGTCATAGACCGGCGTGTAAAGGATGCGGTGGATCGTCGTCGCCGGCACGCCCCGCAACCGCAGTACACTCGCCGCCTTGTTCGTCGGCGCAAGAATGGCCAGTGTCCGCCGGTCCTTGCGCTTCTTCCCCTCGTAATCGCCGGACACGACGTCAAGCCCCGCTGCCTTCAGGCCCCGGTAAAGCTCGGCCAGAAGCATGGTCTTGCCGGACCCGGCCTTGCCCACCACAGCCAGCACCGAAGTCCGGCCCTCGGCGGCGGGCTGCAGCACCCCTTCGGCCAGATCGATCCCCGCACCCAGAAAGGCGGCGGCGAGGCGGTCATAAGCCTCGGCCTGGTCGTCGGAAAAGGTCAGTGCCGGGGCCTGCATCCTGCGACCTTAGCCGGTACAAGACGCAAGCGGTAGGGTCAGTGCATCTGTCGGCCCGTCGACGGAGGCGACTGTGGCGGTTCGTCCGGCCCCTCATCGGTGGCGCCGATCTCGCGCCGCGCCTCATCAATGGTCTCAGTCACCTTTGCCGCCAGGCGGGGCAAGCCGTTCTGGGTCGCGTAGGTAAGAAGATCCGACAGAACGTCGAAGACCCAGTCGTGGCGCATGAAATCCCTCGGCCAGAAATCTGTGCCGCCTTGGGTCCCCGGTGCCTGACTTCAGACGCCAGAGCCCACGGCGACTCACTTAAACACAGATATCCGGGCGATGGGTGAATTGGTTGTTAAAGGTTGCCTTTAAGGCAATTTGCTCGCCTCTAGCGTGTCCTCGAAAGTCCGCAGCCCCGTGCGCGGAGCTTGCACCAGAACGGCCATGTTTCCGGGCTTGTGCTGGTTTTTCCACATCAGCGTATGCGCGCGCGGAATTTCGGCCCAGGGGAAGACCTCGGACATGCAGGGGTCCAGCCGCCGTTCGACCATCAGCTTGTTGGCACTGGCCGCCTGCTTCAGATGCGCAAAGTGGCTGCCCTGCAGGCGCTTCTGGTGCATCCACATGTAGCGCACGTCGAAGGTGCAGTTGAAGCCGGTGGTTCCGGCGCAGATCACCACCATACCGCCCTTCTTGCAGACCAGCGACGAGACCGGGAAGGTCGCCTCGCCCGGATGCTCGAACACCATGTCGACGTTCACGCCCCCACCTTGAGCATTTCGGCCGGTGATGTCCCAGATCGCCTTGCCAAAGCGCCGCGCCTCTTTCAGCCAGGTGTTGTACTCCTCCGAGTTGACCTTCGGCAGTTGCCCCCAGCACTTGAACTCGTTGCGGTTGATCACGCCCTTGGCGCCCAGGCCCATGACGAAATCGCGCTTCGATTCGTCGCTGATCACCCCGATCGCATTGGCGCCCGCCGTGTTGATCAGCTGGATCGCATAAGAGCCCAAGCCGCCCGAGGCCCCCCAGACCAGCACGTTCTGCCCCGGTTTCAGATCATGCGGCTCATGCCCGAAAAGCATCCGGTAGGCCGTCGCCAGCGTCAGCGTGTAGCAAGCCGATTCCTCCCAGGTCAGGTGCTTCGGCCGCGGCATCAGCTGCTGCGCCTGCACCCGGGTGAACTGGCTGAATGACCCGTCGGGGGTCTCATAGCCCCAGATCCGCTGTGTCGGGCTGAACATCGGGTCGCCGCCATTGCACTCTTCGTCGTCGCCGTCGTCCTGGTTGCAGTGGATCACCACCTCGTCGCCGACCTTCCAGCGCTTCACCTTGTCGCCCACGGCCCAGACGATCCCCGCCGCATCGGACCCGGCAATGTGGAAGGGCTGCTTGTGGCCGTCAAACGGGCTGATCGGTTGCCCAAGCCCCGCCCAGACGCCATTGTAATTCACCCCCGCCGCCATCACCAAAACCAGCACCTCGTTGCTGTCGATGGCCCAGGTGTCGACGACCTCTTGCAGCATTGCCGCTTCCGGCGCCCCGTGCCGCTCGCGCCGGATCGTCCAGGCATACATCTGCTTCGGCACGTGCCCCAACGGAGGCATCTCTCCCACCTCGTACAGGTCCTTTTTCGGCGCGTCGTAGATCACGGGAGCATTTTGCGTATCCAAAGCCAACTGAGCCTCCAGCCTGATGCCGCGCCGCAGAATCGCCGCGCCGTTACGGGCAGATAATATTCTTGCGCGCAACTTTGCAATAGTATGATCGGTGTTTCTTGAAATTTTATGTCTGCGGCGGCGCAGCAACGTGGATGTTCGGCACCGAGGCCGCATAGAACTCCAATAACTCCCGCGTCCCGGCCACCGGCTTCAGGTCAGCGCTGACCAGCCCGCGCCGGATCAGCGGCTCCAGCCCCTCGTCCAGAACCGTTGCCCCGCCAACCGGCGGCAGCTTCAAGACCGCCCCTGCCGCGCGCAGCCGCCCAACCATCGCCTCGACCCGTGCGCCCAGCTCCTCACGGCTGGCCGCCCCCTCGCCCAGGGCCCGGGCCACCAGCGGCACCGGCAGCACCGGAACCACCTCCGCAATCGCCGCCATCAGTCGCTCTCCCAGATGTTCGACGGTGCCGCCGGCCCCAAGATGCTCGCGCAGCGACACCGGGGCACCAAACCCCGCCGCAGCCGTACCGAAGCCCTTGGTCCGGCCCCGGAACCGCGCCCAGAGAAACCGGGCCGCAAGCCACGCCACCCTGACCGGCCGGTTGCGGAACCGCCGCGTGCCCGCCTTCGCAGCCTCGACCAGCACCCGGTCCTCCAGCACCCGGTCATAGGCCAGCCCCACCGGCACGAAGACAACATCCCGGGAATGGGGCGACCAGCCCTCGACGATGTAGCTGATCAGCCCCAGCTTCGGCGGCCCCACGCGTCCGTCCAGACTAAGGCCACCCTCCGGGAAGATTGCCTGGGTCGTCCCCTCCTCGGTCGCCATCTGCACATAGCGCGCCAGCACCTTGCGGTACAAAGCGTTCCGGCTGCCACGCCGGATGAAATAGGCTCCCATCGACCGGATCAGCGCCGACAGGGGCCAGACCCGCGCCCATTCGCCCACCGCATAGGACACGGCCGAACGATCCGCGACCAGCCAGGTCACCAGCACGTAGTCCATGTTCGACCGGTGGTTCATCACGAAAACCACGGCCGCCCTGGGGTCGATCGTCCGCAAGGCCTGGTCCACCTTGCCGACCCTCACCCGGAACAAGAGACGCGAAAGCCACTTCGCCGCCCGCGTCCCGAAGCCGAAATAGACCGTGGCCGAAAACCCCGGCACGATCTCGCGGGCATAGCGCCGCGCCTCCTCGAAAGCGACCTCGCCGGGCACCCCCGTCTCGGCCGCATGGACCATCGCCGCCTCGACGACCTTTTGGTCATAGGCCAGCCGCGCCACCATGTCCGACCGCTGCGCCAGCTTGAACAGGTCGATCTTCCGGTCCAGCCGCGCATTCAGTCGCGACAGGGCCTTCTCCGCCCGCCGCCTGAAGAACCAACGCACCGATGGGAACAGGAAATGCGTGGAAAAGCTGATCGCGGCAAAGCCCAGGATCAGACCCAACAGCCAGACGGGAACCGCAACCGTGCCGAACATGGGCCTACCCTGCCCGAAAGCGAAAACCTCGTCGATGACTTCGTCACTCCTCGGTCGCCCTCCCCCGCGACGAGAAGCCGAAGGCGCACGAGGAGCATCGCCGCAGCGCAGCGATTGACATTGGCATGATCTTTCCCATATGCCATCCTTGACGCAATATTATTACTCGCCCGACTCGTGAGGCTCCGATGACCGAGAAACCCTGGCTGTTCCGCACCTACGCTGGCCATTCCACCGCAGCTGCCTCGAACGCGCTCTACCGCACCAACCTTGCCAAGGGTCAGACCGGCCTGTCCGTCGCCTTCGACCTGCCGACCCAGACCGGCTATGACTCCGACGACCCCCGCTCGCGCGGCGAGGTCGGAAAGGTCGGCGTCCCCGTCGCCCACCTCGGCGACATGCGCACGCTTTTCCAGGACATCCCGCTTGACCAGATGAACACCTCGATGACGATCAACGCCACCGCCCCCTGGCTTCTGGCGCTCTACATCGCCGTAGCCGAGGAACAGGGCGCCGACGTCGCGGCCCTGCAAGGCACGGTCCAGAACGACATCATCAAGGAATACCTCAGCCGCGGCACCTATATCCTGCCGCCGGAACCATCCCTCCGCCTCATCACCGACGTCGCCGCCTACACCGGCAAGAACCTGCCAAAGTGGAACCCGATGAACGTCTGCAGCTACCACCTGCAAGAGGCCGGGGCCACACCGGAACAGGAACTGGCCTTCGCGCTCGCGACCGCCTGCGCGGTCCTTGATGATCTGAAAGTGAAAGTATCACCCGCAGATTTCCCCGCAATGGCGGGCAGAATGTCGTTTTTTGTAAATGCCGGCATCCGCTTCGTGACCGAGCTTTGCAAGATGCGCGCGTTCACCGCCCTTTGGGACGAGCTTCTCGAAACCCGCTACGGCATCACCGACGCCCGATTCCGCCGCTTTCGCTACGGGGTCCAGGTCAACTCGCTGGGCCTGACCGAGCAGCAGCCGGAAAACAACGTCTACCGCATCCTGATCGAGATGCTGGCCGTCACCTTGTCCAAGAACGCCCGCGCCCGCGCCGTGCAGCTTCCGGCCTGGAACGAGGCGCTCGGCCTGCCCCGCCCCTTCGACCAGCAATGGTCGCTGCGGATGCAGCAGATCCTGGCCTACGAGACCGACCTTCTGGAATATGACGACCTCTTCGACGGCAACCCCGCCGTCGACCGCAAGGTCGCCGAACTCAAGGCCCAGGCCTTGGAAGAACTCGCCCAGATCGACGCGATGGGTGGGGCCGTCGCCGCCATCGCCTACATGAAGTCCCGTTTGGTCGATTCCAATGCGGACCGTCTCGCCCGGATCGAAACCGGCGCCACCACTGTCGTGGGCGTCAACAAGTTCACCACCACCGAACCGTCCCCGCTCGCCACCGGCGAAGGCGCGATCATGCAGGCCGACCCGCAGGCCGAGGCCGACCAGTGCGAACGCCTCGCCCGCTGGCGCAAGCAGCGCGATCCGCAACGCGTGGCCGAAGCCCTTGCCGCGCTGCGGCAGGCCGCCCAGACCGGCGAGAACATCATGCCCGCCTCGATCCAATGCGCCAAAGCCGGGGTCACAACCGGCGAATGGGGCGGGGCGATGCGGGCGCTTTACGGCGAATACCGCGCCCCGACCGGCGTCTCCCAGCACCCCTCGAACCGCACCGAAGGGCTGGAAACCGTCCGCGATGCCGTGGCCGCCGTCGCCACCAAGCTTGGCCGCCCGCTCCGCCTTCTCCTCGGCAAGCCCGGCCTTGACGGCCATTCCAACGGGGCCGAACAGATCGCTACCCGCGCCCGCGACTGCGGGATGGAGATCAGCTACGACGGCATCCGCCTGACCCCGCAAGAGATCGTCGCCGCCGCCGCCGAGAAAGGCCCGGACGTGATCGGCCTCTCCATTCTTTCCGGCAGCCACGTGGCCCTGATCCGCGAGACGCTTGACCTGATGCAGAAGGCCGGCCTGACCCAGCCTCTCGTCGTGGGCGGCATCATTCCCGATGACGATGCGAAAACCCTCACCGCGATGGGCGTCGCCCGAGTCTACACCCCCAAGGACTTCCAGCTGAACCGCATCATGCTGGACCTTGTGGCGCTGGCCGACCCGGCTCCGGTCGCGGCTGAATAACGGGATCGCGGGCCAGTCCCTCGCCGGGCTCGCCTCCGGGAACTTCCGCGCGCTGCAGGACTTGACGCAAATCAAGGCGGCAGCCCACAACCGCGCCTATCCAGAGTCCAGACACCTGTTTGGAGCCTGAAATGTTCGCCCGTATTCGCGCCCTGATCGACCGCCTGCATGACGTGCAAGAAGTCAACGCACTCTCTGACCGAGACCTCGATGACCTTGGCATGACCCGCGATCAGGTCCTCGACTTCCTGCGCATGCCGCGCGACATCAACGACCGCGTGACAGCGATGGGGGCGATCTTCGGCCTGCCCGAGACCGAACTCAAGCGTGACCACGGCCTTTGGGTCGAGATCCTGTCGACCTGCGGCCACTGTGCCGACCGGGGTGCCTGCGCTAGGCTTCTGGCCAAAGGCGACCAGGCCCAGCCGACCGAGGCGACCTTCTGCGGCAACCGCGAGGCCTTCGCCGACCTTGCTACCTACGCGGCCTGATCAGGCCTCCGGGGCTTCTGGCGGTGCAGCCTCGGCCTGCCGCCAGACCGAGGCGCCGTTTTCGTAAAGCTTCACCAGCCCCTGCGCCGCACGCGCCTCGCGGCCGATGTCGACGATCAGCTCGCGCCGGGTGGTCCCGCGCAGGAACATGCAGCGCCTTGGCAGGGCGTGGGCCTCAAGCTCCGGGTTGATCTGCCGGAAAAACTGCTTCTCCGGGTCCAGCCCCGGCTTCATCCGCCGCGCCGCCTCGCGCAGGAAGTCGCCGTCGAACACTCCGGGCGAGGTCGAGAAGGCGTTGACCAGGCCATCCTCGACGATCCGGCGCCCCTGCTTCACCACCCGGCGCGAGGTCTGGTGATACAGCCCCCGCGTGTGCTTGTTGATGCACATGAAGGTCACCGCGCCCACGTCCGGCTCGAACAAAGGCTCGATCCGGTCCGGTCCGATCGGCTCCAGCGCCAGCCAGTCATCCTCCAGATGCAAGACGCGCGGTGCCGTCGTCGCTGCCCAGGCCCGCATCACCGCCGAGGCGAAATCCGGTGTCTCGGGCCGGAAGATCAGCGCCTCGGGGAAATGCCGCCGGATCAGAGCCTCGCAGCGGTCCCCCTCGGTCCTGTCGCCCATGAACGGGTCCAGATTGGCAATCAGCCGCCGGATGCTGAAGTTCGGAAAGACGTCGCGGGCGAAGGACTCCAGGGTCCGGGCCAGCAGCCCCTCGCGGTGTCCGGCAATCAGCGTGACATCATAGTCCAATCCGCAGGGCCCCTTCTGGCAGCCCTCTCGGGATAGCGCAGGCGGGCCGATCCCACCAACCGATTTTTCGACCCTTGCGGGATCGGAACGCGCGGCCCATTAATGCGGGCGCATGCGCTTGGGTTCCGTGCCACAGGGGGACAGGATGACATTCCACATCGGCGCCAGACCGGGCGACATCGCCGAAACCGTGCTTCTGCCGGGGGACCCCTACCGCGCCCGCTGGGCGGCGCAGACCTTCCTGGAAGACGCGGTCCTGGTGAACGAGGTTCGCGGGATGCTTGGCTACACCGGCACCTGGAACGGTCACCGCGTCACCATCCACGGCTCAGGCATGGGGATGCCGTCCCTGTCGATCTATGCCAACGAACTGATCCGCGACTATGGCGCCAAGACCCTGGTCCGCATCGGATCGGCCGGTGCGCTGCCGACCCATGTCAAGGTCCGCGACGTGATCCTTGCCCAGACCGCCTCGACCGTGGGTTCGCCCTCGCGCACCATCTTCAAGGAGCTGAACTTCGCCCCCTGCGCCGATTTCGACCTTCTGTCAAAGGCTTACGCGGCCGCCACCGCCAAGGGCACACCTGTCCATGTCGGCGGGATCTATTCCTCGGACACCTTCTACGACGAACGCCCGGACCTGTCGGACCAGCTCCTCCGCCACGGCTGCCTTGGGGTGGAGATGGAGGCGGCCGAGCTTTACATGGTCGCCGCCCGACACGGCGCGCGGGCGCTGGCGATCCTTACCGTCTCCGACCACATCACCACCGGCGAGGCGCTGCCCGCCGACCAGCGCGAACGCAGCTTCGGCGCGATGGTCGAGATCGCGCTAGAGGCCGCCTTCGCCTGAGACATCCCCTTGCCAGGGGTGGGCCGTTCGCTATCTTCCGCGCAAATCAACGGGGTCGCTCCATGCTTTCACGTCGCCTTGCGCTTGTCCTTCCCCTTGCAGTCCTTGCCGCCGGGACGGGCTATACCCTGCTGCAACCAGCTCTCGCCAGCCCGACACTTGACGCCGAAACCGCCTTCCAGCGCGCCAAGGCAGACGAGATCATCCTTGTCGATATCCGCCAGCCCGAAGAATGGGACCAGACCGGCAGCCCGAAGGGCGCCCACCGCATCGACCTGCGCAGCCCCGACTTTCTCGACCGGCTTTCCGATCTGGCGGGCGGCGACCGCAGCCGCGCGATCGCGCTTATCTGCGCCAGCGGCGGCCGGTCGGCCCGCACCGCCCGCGCCCTGTCCGACGCGGGCTTCACCAGCGTCCTGGACGTCTCCGAGGGTATGCTCGGCTCCTCTGCCGGACCTGGTTGGGTCGCCCGTGGCCTTCCCGTCGTCGCCGATTGATCCGCGCTTCCAGCTTGCATCCCGTGGTGCGGAAGGCTTTCCTCTCTGGACCTGACCGGAGTCGACCATGCCCCATCTCGCCCCCCGCCCCTGGGTCCCCGCCGCGTGCGAGACCTACATCCAGCGCCTCGCCACCGATGCGGGACAGACCACGCCCAAGGTCGCCGCCCGCCTTGATGCCCTGATCGCGCGGAACCGCGAAATCCACGACCAGGACTGCTTCAATCTCAACCCCGCGACCAACGTGATGAACCCCCGGGCCGAGGCCGCGCTGGCCTCCGGCATCGGCTCGCGTCCGTCCCTCGGCTATCCCGGCGACAAGTACGAAATGGGGCTGGAGGCCATCGAGGAGATCGAGGTCATCGCCGCCGAACTCGCCGCCGAAATCTTCCACGCGAAATACGCCGAAATCCGCGTCGCATCCGGCGCACTGGCCAACCTCTACGGCTTCATGGCGCTGGCCAAGCCCGGCGACAGCATCATCGCTCCCCCCGGTACCATCGGCGGCCACGTCACCCACCATGCGGCAGGTTGCGCGGGCCTTTACGGCTTGACCACCCACGCCGCCCCCATTGACGCCGACGGCTATACCCTTGATCTGGCAGCCCTTCACGACCTCGCCCATGCCATCCGACCCAAGATCATCACCGTTGGCGGCAGCCTGAACCTTTTCCCGCATCCGGTGGCCGAGGTTCGCAAGATCGCCGATCAGGTCGGGGCCAAGGTCCTTTTTGACGCCGCCCACCAGTGCGGGATGATCGCAGGCGGCACCTTCCCGGACCCGCTGAAAGAAGGCGCGCATCTGATGACGATGAGCACCTACAAATCCCTCGGCGGCCCCGCTGGTGGCCTGATCGTGACGAACGACGCCGCCATCGCCGAACGCCTGGATGCCATCGCCTTCCCCGGCCTCACCGCCAACTTCGACGCCGCGAAATCTGCCGCCCTTGCCTACACCCTTCTCGACTGGCGCGACTACGGCGCGGCCTATGCCAAGGCGATGACCGACCTCGCCCGCGCCCTTGCGCAGGAACTTGCCAACCTCGGCCTCCCTGTCTTCGCCGCCGACAAAGGCGCCACCACCTCGCACCAGTTCGCCATCGAGGCCGCAGCTTTCGGCGGCGGACAAACCGCTTCCAAGACCCTGCGCAGGGCGGGCTTCCTCGCCTGCGGCATCGGCCTGCCGATCCCCGACGTCCCCGGCGACATGAACGGCCTGCGCATCGGCACGCCGGAACTTGTCCGTCGCGGTGTCACCCCCGCCGACGCCCCGGCCCTCGCTGCCCTGATCGCCGAGGGCCTGCGCTCGAACGCGCCCGAAACCGTCGCGCCGCGCACCAAGGCCCTGCGTGCCCGGTTCCAGGGCCTGCACTACATGACCGCTTGACCATCCCCGCCCCGTCCCGTCTTCTCCCGCAAAACGGCAGGAGACGGCGATGCGACAGCGGAAACTTGGACATGGCCCGATGGTTTCGGCCCTCGGGCTTGGCTGTCTGTCCTTCGGCGGCATGTTCGGGCCGACGACCGAAGCCGAAAGCCTCCGCACCCTCGACGCCGCCTGGGACGCCGGGATCACCTTCCTCGACACCGCCAACGGCTATGGCAAGGGCGTCAGCGAGACCGTCATCGGCACCTGGCTTCGCACGCGCGGCCACCGCCCCCACATCGCCACCAAGGCCGCCTTCACCGAAGACCCCGCCCGCCGCATCGACAACCGACCGGAACACATGCGCGCCGAACTGGAAGGCTCGCTGAAACGCCTCGGGGTGGATCACGTCACGCTCTTCTATGCCCACCGCCACGATCCCTTGGTCCCGGCCGAAGACCTGGCAGGCACCATGCAACGCCTTCACGAAGAAGGCAAAATCCTGGGCTACGGCCTGTCCGAGGTCGGCCCCTACACGCTGGAACGCTGCCACGCTGTCCACCCGGTCATGGCGGTTCAGAGCGAATACTCGCTGTGGACGCGGCAGCCCGAACTGGGCCTGATCCAGCGGTGCGCCAGCCTTGGGGTCGCCTTCGTCCCCTTCTCCCCCCTTGCGCGCGGGGCCTTCGGGACGCCGATGGCCGACCCCGCCGCCTTCCAGCCCAGTGAATTCCGCACCCGCATCCCGCGCTTCCATCCCGAAAACTGGCCGCGCAACAAGGCCCGGCTGGACGCCTTCCACGCTTTCGCCCAGACCCAAGGCTACTCTCCTGCCGCTCTGGCTCTGGCCTGGCTCCTTGACCGCGGCACCCACATCCTGCCGATCCCCGGCACCCGCTCCGCCCAGCACCTGAACGCCTGGACAATGGCCCCGGAGATCGACCTCACCGACGACGACCGCGCCGAGATCGACCGCCTTCTCCCCATCGGCTGGGCCTGGGGCGACCGCTACGACGACCTTCAGGCGGCTACGGTGGAACGCTACTCCTGACCGTGGCTCCGGTCATAGAGGTTCGGCCCTGCGGGCAGCCATCCGACCGGGGGCGCATTGGGGCGGAACACCTGCACCAGCAGGGGATGGCAGACCGCCACATCTGACGAATGTTCCGCCGAACAATCGCCGCCCGGACAGGCCGACAGCGCGCCCAGCAGGTCGATCTCGGCCATGAACTCCAGGTAATCGCCGGGACGGACCGGGGACGCCTTCATGAAATACTGCCCCGTGTCGCGGGTAAAGCCGGTGCACATGAAGACGTTCAGCACATCATGCACATGCAGCTCCGCCGCATCCAGCGGCAGACCAGACTGCGCCGCCACCGCCCGCGTCAGGTTGGAATGACAGCAGTGGTGATACTGGTCACCCCCCGACAGCAGCGCATGCGTGTAAGGATCGCAGCGCGTTCCGATCACGTCATGGACCGAGCCGCCGAAGGCATCGAACCCGTACCAGTCCAGCGTGTCGTCCGTCACCGTCGCCATCGGCCGCAGATAGGGCAGACAGGACCACATCCGGTCGCCGGTGCTCAGGTGCGTCCCGTGCAGCGCCCGGGTCTTGCCGCTGAAGAACCGCTCCCCCAGGTTGCCTGCCGCGAAGAGGTTAAGGTCGCCGACCTGCGGCCCCTCGACGCTGACGATGCGAAAGAACCAGCCTGCCGGGACCTCGAACGTCCGCGCCTCACGCGGCGGCACCAGCACCTCATGGACCAGGCTCCACCCCACGCGCGCCGCGCGGTAGGCCGCCAAGTCCGGGCGCGGCAGCCCCTCGACCGGGTAGCAGATGACGGGACGGATGCCCTTGCGAGCGACGGCGTCTGGCGGGGCGGAGTGTTCGGGACGGTCCAGCTTCATGCGCCGAGGCTTGCCAGAAACCACGCCTGCCGCAAGCGCCGATTTCTTCGAAGAAACCCGACCGGAGCCTTCGAAGGCACCTACCGCTCCGCCCGCAGACAATCCCGCGGCTCTTCGCCCCGCGCCACAGCCCCGCAGGCAACGCAGTGCCAATGATCCGGCGCCACGCTCCGGTCCAGTCGCCAGCGGCAATTTCGCGTCAGCGTCGAATTGCGCCGGCTGATCCACAGATACAGAAACACCGACACGACCAGGACCAGCAACAGAACCGGCATCAGCGCACCAGCCGGTCCCTGAGCCGTGCCAGCAGCGCATCCACCTGTGCCGCATCGTCCAGCCGCGCCCTGTGGTGTGCATCCCCGAAGTCCGCCACCACATCGGGGTCGATCTGGGCCGCGCGAAACTCTTCCCCCAGCGCCGCCAGCAGTTGCGCCACGTGCCAGGCATAGCCGGATTCGTCCATCCAGATCCGGTTCTTCGCGTGCAGCTTGGCCGCCAGCCCGGTCATCACCTGGGCGAACTCGTCTCCCGAGCCGAAGTCAGGCAGGGCAAGCGGGTCAGACAACCCGCTCGACCATCATCTTTTTGATCTCGGCAATCGCCTTGGCCGGGTTCAGCCCCTTGGGGCAGGTCTTGGCGCAGTTCATGATCGTGTGGCAGCGATACAGCTTGAACGGGTCTTCCAGATCGTCCAGCCGCTCCCCCGTCGCCTCATCGCGTGAATCGATGATCCAGCGGTAGGCATGCAAGAGCGCGGCAGGGCCGAGGTAGCGGTCACTGTTCCACCAGTAGGACGGGCAGGACGTCGAACAGCAGGCGCACATCACACATTCATAAAGGCCGTCCAGCTTGGAGCGGTCCTGGATCGACTGCTTCCATTCCTTCGCCGGACGGTTGGTCTTCGTCTCCAGCCAGGGCATGATGCTGGCGTGCTGAGCATAGAAATGCGTCAGGTCCGGGATCAGGTCCTTGATCACCGCCATATGCGGCAAGGGGTAGATCTTCACGTCGCCCTTGATCTCGTCCAGCCCGTAGATGCAGGCCAAAGTGTTTATCCCGTCGATGTTCATCGCGCAGGACCCGCAGATGCCTTCCCGGCAGGACCGGCGGAAGGTCAGCGTCGGGTCGATGTCGGTCTTGATCTTGATCAGCGCATCCAGGACCATCGGCCCGCACTGGTCCATGTCGACGAAATAGGTGTCGACGCGCGGGTTTTCCCCGTCATCGGGGTTCCAGCGGTAGACCTGGAACTTGCGCACGTTCTTGCCGTCCGGCTTCGGCCAGGTCTTGCCGGTGCGTATCTTCGAGTTCTTGGGCAGCGTGAACTGGACCATGAGGTCAACCTTTCCGGGTCTTCGTCTTGACGGATTTCTTCGGAGCGGCCGCCGGCTTTGTCAGCTCGAACAGCGTCTCGCCCCGGGTGAGGGAATAGGTGGAAACATCAGGCTCCACCGCCACGAATTCATGTAGCGTGAATCCAGCCGCGCGCATGTGGTCCTTCAGGTCGCGCCCGAAATAGCGCAGGTGATCCTTCTGGCCGAAATGCAGCATCCGGTCACGCGGGGTCGCCAGTGCCGGGTTCTGGTAGGTCACGGCCCAGCTTTCGATCAGCGGAGTCGTCACCACCATTCGCCCGCCTGGTCTCAGGCAGCGGAAGCATTCAGCCAGCGCCTTGTGGTGGTCCACGTGTTCAAGGATCTGATGCGCGATGATCAGGTCAAAGCTTGAGTCCTCGATCTCCAGCGCCTCGATGTTCAGCTTGCGGTCGACTTTCGTCCGCATGAAATCGGCAGTGACATAGGTCCCGGCCTGACCGCGCAATAGGGGTTCGAACATCGGTTCAGGCGCGAAATGCAGGACCGCCATCTCGGCGGAGATGCCGCCCCGCCGGTCGATCCACAGCTTGAACAATCGGTGCCGCTCCCGCGAACGACACAGAGGGCACAGCCCGTCCAGACGCGGAGGCTCGCCCACCGGCGCAAACTCTCCCTCATAGCCGCAGACCGGGCAGGTGCGGGTAAAACCTGTCGCCACCATCGCCTCGTATTCCCGCACCCGACGACGCCGGATCCGCTCCAGCGCCGCCTTGGCAAAGCGCAGCTGCCGGGGGTCGGGCGTGGGGATGCCGTCCGTCGCCATCAGCGCCAGTCCGGTCGCATGTAAAGCGGACGGCTTGGCGGCTCGCCCGCTTTCTGCATGACGCAAGTCTCATAGACCGCCGCCGGGTCACGACCCAGAAGGAAGTCCGAACTCACGTTCAGCTCCAGCCCCGCCGAGGTGCGCCCGCCGGTCCCGGCCCCGACCGACACCTCGCCCCGCGGCTGCTTGGCCAGACGCGCGCGCTCGAAGCACTGCCGTTCGGCCTGAGCCAGGGACATCGGACCACAGGCGGCCAGAAGTGCAGGAACCATCAGCAGCACTGCGAACCGTTTCATCCCGCTTTCCCTCATGCGCTTTTCGCCATCGCGGGCGCCTCCGGCCGGATCGTGCCCGGCGCCACCAACTCGCGCCGGCCCATTGGGCCACGGCCGGGGGTGAAATCCTCCAGCACCTGCAAGCCGTTCGCGCGCACGCGCGAGGCGCGCATGTGCATCGTCCGCACCCTTTGCCCGCCCAGCGCGTATTTCAGGAACCGCTCGGAATGAAGCCGCTTGCCCCGCGCGCAGTATTCCCCCATCCGGTCCGCGCGCCTGCCATAGGCCGCGACACCCTCGGCCCCCTTGACCAGGGCGAAGCGGTCATTGTGGCCGAACCATTGCGACCAGTCAGGCACCAGGACAAAGGACCGATGCGCGCGGGCCAGCATGTCCAGATGCTCGGCCGCGCTGTCATGATATAGAAGATCCGGCCGCGCAAAGATCACGATGTCCGGCTGAAACCCTTCGGCCAGCATCGTCGCCCGCTTAAGCGAATGAAGCTGATGCACCAGGTTGCGGAACGAGGCGAAATCATCGCGCCAGATATCCCCCCGCGCCTGCATCTCGGCCATCGGATACAGATCAAGACACGCCCCCGGTTCCTCCAGTTCGACCGCGTCCAGGTTCAGCAAACGGTATTCCTCGGGGTCCAGTTCGCCAATTTCCCCGGATCTGGGATTGCTGATCCCGGTCTGCCGGAAGAAATGCCCGAACAGCCGGACCTCGCGCGCAATCGCCCGCGCCGGGTCAATCAGCTGCGCGGTGATCGCGGGCAAGGTCAGCCGCAAGGCCCGGGTGATGCCGAAGAAGACGACGGCAATCCTCAGGTCCGACCTGAGACGCCCCTTCCCCGAAACTCCCGCTGCGGCCCCCATTGCCATCGTGCGGTCAGCCCACTACCGGCGGCACGCCACTGGCGGCAAAGCAGGCCTGAGCCGCCGGCCGCACCGCGATCTGCCGGATCGTGGCCTTGGTCGCCGTTCCTGCCTCGACCCCCACATCGCGGGCCAGAAGCTGCAACTCCTCCTGGCTTGCCGCTTCCAGGATGCACTTCGTCGCCAACCGCGCCGGTTCGGCCGGCATGTCGATGTTGACCACCGGGAAGACCACCGAATGAGCTGTCCGCTTCAACGTGGAGTCGACCAGCTCGGCGGGGTCGCAACCAGCCAGCACAAGGCCGGACATCAAGGCAAGAACCACGACGCGCATCAGAACTTCCTTTCTGCTGGCGCGATCTTGGTCAATGCGATCCCGCCCTGGGCTTCGGTCGTCAGAGGCTCGGTGTGGACCGCCCGGTAGTCAAGCGTCACGGATGCACCGTCCACCCAGGCCAGCGAATGTTTGCGCCAGTTCACGTCGTCGCGCTGCGGATGGTCCTCATGCGCATGCGCCCCCCGGCTTTCGGTCCGGGCATGGGCGCCATAGATCGTTGCCAGCGCGTTCGGCATCAGGTTGGTCAGTTCCAGCGTCTCCATCAGGTCGCTGTTCCAGACCATGCTGCGGTCGGTGACGTGCAGGTCACCCATCTTGCCCGCAATCACCGTCATCTTCCGCTCGCCCGCCGCCAGAGTTTCCTCGGCCCGGAAAACCGCTGCATCGGCCTGCATCGTGCGCTGCATCTCCAGCCGCAGCTCAGCCGTCGGCACCGCGCCCTTGGCGTTGCGCAACCCGTCGAAGCGGTCCAGCGCCTTGTCGACCTCGGCCTTGTTCGTCGCCGGAACGCTGGAGGCACGGTCCACCACCTGCCCCGCCCGGATCGCCGCCGCGCGCCCGAAGACCACGAGGTCGATCAACGAATTCGACCCCAGCCGGTTCGCCCCGTGCACCGAGGCGCACCCTGCCTCGCCCACCGCCATCAGGCCCGGGAAGATCGCATCCGGGCTGTCCGCCGTAGGGTTCAGCACCTCACCCCAATAGTTCGTCGGGATGCCGCCCATGTTGTAATGCACGGTCGGCAGCACCGGGATCGGCTCTTTGTGCAGATCAACGCCAGCGAAGATCCGGGCGCTTTCGGTGATCCCCGGCAGCCGCAACTCCAGCGCCTCGCGCGGCAGGTGCGACAGGTTCAGGTGGATGTGGTCGCCATTGGCCCCCACCCCCCGCCCTTCCCGAATTTCGATCGTCATGCAGCGGCTGACATAGTCGCGCGGCGCCAGGTCCTTGTAGTGCGGCGCATACCGCTCCATGAACCGCTCGCCCGCGCTGTTGGTCAAGTACCCGCCCTCACCCCGCGCGCCTTCGGTAATAAGGCACCCCGAGCCGTAAATCCCCGTCGGGTGGAACTGCACGAACTCCATGTCCTGCAGCGGCAACCCGGCCCGCGCCACCATCCCGCCACCGTCCCCGGTGCAGGTATGGGCCGAGGTCGCGCTGAAATAGGCGCGCCCGTAGCCCCCCGTCGCCAGAACGACCATCTTCGCGTTGAAGACATGGATCGTGCCGTCGTCCAGCTTCCACGCAACAACGCCAGTGCAGGCCCCATCGGTGATGATCAGGTCCAGCGCGAAATACTCGATGTAGAACTCCGCGTTGTTCTTCAGCGACTGCCCATAAAGCGTATGCAGGATCGCATGCCCCGTCCGGTCCGCCGCCGCGCAGGTCCGCTGCACCGGCGGGCCATTCCCGAACTCGGTCGTATGCCCGCCGAACGGGCGCTGGTAGATCTTGCCCTCTTCGGTGCGGGAAAACGGCACCCCGTAATGCTCCAGCTCGTAGACCGCCTTCGGAGCCTCCCGCGCCAGGTATTCCATCGCGTCGGTGTCGCCCAGCCAGTCCGACCCCTTGACGGTGTCGTACATGTGCCATTGCCAGTGGTCCGGCCCCATGTTCCCAAGGCTGGCCGCGATGCCGCCCTGCGCCGCAACCGTGTGCGACCGCGTCGGGAAGACCTTCGTCACGCAGGCCGTCCGCAACCCCTGCTCGGCCATCCCCAGCGTCGCGCGCAGACCGGCACCGCCAGCCCCCACCACGACCACGTCATACTCATGCGTCTCGTACGGATAGGCAGTCATCATCAGGTCCTTACAAGGCCATGCGAGCCAGGGCAAAAAGCCCCGTCGCGGCGATCACCCAGGAAAGCGCGATCACGAAGATGATCAGCAGCTTGCGATTGGTTCCCCGGGCATAATCCTCGATCATCGTGGTCGCGCCCATCGCGAAGTGGCGCATCCCCACGACCAGCACCAGCGCGGTCAGGATTGCCGGGAGGGGGCGTGCAAAGGTCTCCAGCACCGCCTCGCGGGTCCCGCCCAGGGCACTCCCGAAGATGTAAAGCCAAAGCGGCACCAGGAAGGCCAGCCCGACCGAGGACACGGTCATCGCCCAGTGGTGTTCCGCGCCATGATGGGCGGCTCCACGACCTTCGGCTCGCTTGCGGGGGGTCAAATAGCGCATGGGCAGCCTCACTGAACCAGAAGAATTGTGATCACAGTCAGCACCACCGACCCGATGATGACCGCCCAGCCCAGCTTTTCCGCCGTCGGGATGTCCAGACCCTTGCCCGCGTCGTAATACAGATGCCGCAGACCGGCCAGGTAGTGATACCACACCGCCCAAAGCGACCCGGTGAACACCAGATCTCCGAACCAGCTGGTCGCCACCGCGTTCGCCGTCGCGAAATACGCGTCCGAGGTCGCCGCCGCCAAAAGCCACCAGACCGCCAGCAGCACGCCCGCCATTAGCGCCTGCCCGGTGATCCGCGTCAGGATCGAGGTCAGCATCGGCACCTGCCAGCGATAGATCTGCAAGTGTGGCGAGAGCGGGCGCCCCCCGGAACCGGCTACGGGCGCGTCCCGCTTTGCGTCTGCCATGTTTGGTCCTCACGTCTGGCGGCGCGGGTCCGAATGGGCCAGCGCCAGGCTGTCGTTCAGTCTCTGAATAGCGCGGATTTCGTCTGTGTCACGCGGCGAATGCCGCAATTGCAGCATGTTGCCGCTATCAATCCTGCATTTCTTTAGTTTGTGATCACGATTTTTTCAGGCGTGATCACAATTCCACGCCTCAAGGCGCAGGGACCAGGCCGCAGCCCGAACGCCTCCTAGCGCAGGTTCCCCATCACCTTCTCCAGATCGGTGTCCAGCGTGAACGAGATCACGCGGTGACCGTCGCCTTGCGGAACCGCCAGCCAGTAGCCGAACAGCGGCCCGACCTTGCCGTTGAACATCACGACGTTCTGCACCATCCCGCCCAGGTCGCTGCGCTGCGCGATCGTCTCGCAACCGTCAAAGCCCGCAGCGTAGATATCCGTAACGCCCGACAGGCTGTCCCCAAGGTCCAGACCGATCTCGTCCTTGATCGCGCCGACAAAGCCCGCGACGTCCAGATTCAGCATCATCTGGTTCATCGCCTCGACCTTGGCGACGACCGTGCCGCCTTCCAAGACGCACCCTTCCGAAAGGGCGACCGTCGGCGCCAAGGACACAAGACCCGCAACAATCAACGCTTTCATGGTTCATCCCCTGTTTCTGAAACCTGTTCGTGGCTGCACCCTACGCGCAATCCGGCTGGGGTCAAACCGGCTGGGGTCAAACCGGCACCAGCGCCCAGTAGTCCAGATCCAGCAGCACTTCGGGAAGATACTTGCCCTCCGCCCCCCGCAACGCCCCTGCCGCCCCCTTCGTCGCCACCAGCCGCAACCGCAACGCCCCGACGGACGGCACCCCGGTCTCCGCCCGGTCCAGCACCTCCGACCAGGCCCTGACCGTATCGCCCGCGAAACAGGGGTTGGCATGCGCGCCCCCATTCAGCGCCACGATCATCTGCGCATTGGCCAGCCCGTTGAACGACAGCGCCCGGGCGAGAGAGATCACATGCCCGCCGTAGATCAGCCGCCGCCCATCCTCGCGCTGGCTGACGTCGAAATGCACCTTCGACGTGTTCTGCCACAGCCGCGTCGCCAGCATGTGCTCGGCCTCCTCAACGGTCACCGCGTCGACATGGTCGATCACCTCGCCCACCGCGTAGTCCCCCCAGCGATGCGGCTCCCCCGCCAGGCCAAAGTCATAGCGCGAAAAGTCCAGCCCCTCCGGCACCACCAGCGCCCCCACTGAGACCACCGGCGCCAGGTCAGGCACCGAAACCGGCACCACCACCTCGCGCCGCCGCTTGCGCACCATCACCCAGCGCACATACTCCAGCACCACATCCCCGTGCTGGTTCAGCCCGCGCGTCCGCACCCAGACCACCCCGGTCGCCCCGGATGAGGTCTCCTTCAGCCCGATCACCTCGCTCTCCGACCGCAGCGTATCGCCCGGCCAGACCGGCCGCAGCCAGCGCCCCTCGGCATAGCCAAGGTTCGCCACCGCGTTCAGGCTGATATCCGGCACCGTCTTGCCGAACACCGTGTGAAACGCCACCAGATCATCCAGCGGCGACGCCCGCAGCCCGACCGACCGCGCGAATTCGTCCGAGGAATAGACAGCCCCCCGCGCCGGATAAAGCGCATGATACAGCGCCCGCTCGCCCTGCCCAACGGTCCGGGGCACCGCATGACGGATCACCTCGCCCAGGGTGTAATCCTCGAAGAACCGCCCCGGATTCGTCTTCATAGCTCCCCCAGCTTCACATCCGGGTGGTAGTCGCCCGCCACTTCCTTCACCACCGCCTGCCCGCAGCGCATCACGCCATTGGCCGCGTCGAAGGCATAGGTGGGTCCGCCATGCAGCTCCCACCCCTTGTTCAGCGCCGCCGTCACCTTGTGACAGAAGGCTGAGGTGTCATCCGCACTCAGAAACCGATAGAGCTTCACGTCTCCATCTCCCCATTTTCATCTTTGCCCAAATATCCCACGGGGGGTTTGGGGGGTGTGAAACCCCCCATCGACCTCAGCCCCAGGGCGGCACTCCCAGCCAGTTGTGCACCAGCATGATGGCGACCAGAACCACGACGGCCCCCACCACGGCGCCGCTCTCCTTGCCCATCGGAGCAGGCTCGGGCAGCGGCCCACGCGGCACCGCCTTGTTGATCAGGATCACCTCCACGACCGCCCAGGCCAGAAGTCCGCCAAACAGGATCACCGACGCCAGGTCCCCGTTGACCAGCAAATGCCCGATGGCCCAGGTCTTCACCGCCGTCAGCTGCGGATGCCGGATGACCCGGGTGATCCGCGTCTTCATGCCCGAGGCCGCGTAAAGATAGACCGCAAAGAACATCAGAAGGTTGTTCACATGGGTCAGGAAAGACGGCGGATACCACAGGTCGATGTGCTCGACCCCCCGGTAGCCCATCACCATCAGCACCACGCCCGCCAGCACGCCCACCGTGACCAGCCCCTTGCCCGCATTGCCCATCGCGTCGCGTGAGCCCGGAGCCAGCCGCTTCCACAGATGCGCCGCCCACCACAGTGCCAATCCCAGAACAATCAACGTCATCGCAGGCCTCCAGCCGGTTCATCGGCGCGCACCCTGCCCCTAAACCGCACCCGCCGCAATCGCCTCGGCCTTGCCGATCAGCGCCTCGGCCATCGCCACATGCAGGTTCTCGACGATCCGGCCATCCACCACCGCCACGCCTTCGCCCCGCGTGCGGGCCTCGGCATAGGCCGCGATCTGGCGGCGGGCCAGTTCCACATCCGCCTCGCTGGGCGCAAAGACCTCGTTGGCGATGTCCAGCTGCGCCGGATGGATCAGCGTCTTGCCATCGAACCCCATGTCCCGCCCCTGTTCGCACTCCAACCGCAGGCCCGCCTCGTCCTTGAAGGCGTTGAACACCCCGTCGACGATGACCTTGCCCTCCGCCCGCGCCGCCAGCACGCAGGCGCCAAGCCCCGCCAGCAGCGGCAGCCGGTCGCTGCGGAACCGCGCGCCCAACTCGCGGCCCAGGTCGTTGGTCCCCATGACCATCCCCTCCAGCCGGGGATGCGCCGCAATCGCGCCCGCATGCAGGCACCCCTTCGCCGTCTCCAGCATCGCCCAAAGCGGCGCCTTCGCCTTGCCGGCCACCGCGTCCAGGTCCGCCCCGGAATTCACCTTCGGCACCAGCACAGCATCCACCCCCGGATGCGCCCCGAACGCCGCCAGGTCCCCCTCGACCCACTCGGTCCCCAGCCCATTGACCCGCACGATCCGCGCCCGTGCGCCATAGTCTGCCTCGGCCAGCACCCGGGTCAGCAACTCCCGCGCCCGGACCTTCTCCTCGGGCGAGACAGCATCCTCCAAATCAAAGATGATCGCATCCGCCGCCAACTCCCGCGCTTTCTCCAGCGCCCGTTCGCGCGACGCGGGGATATACAGAACCGACCGATAGGGACGCGCCCCGTTCTTATCCATCGACTCACCTCCGCGCAATATTCTTGCGCTTGAAAGCACGGATCGGACACAAACGGCAAGCCCAAATCCGCCGCAGCGCAGAAAGATCGTGCGCCCGCAGCGCACCTCGCGCAGAGCGTTCCGCGCGGACCGTTAACCGCCTGTCAGCCCCATCCCGGCAGCCTGTCGCGCAGTCCAACGCCGGAAAGGCCCGCCCATGACCCAACAGATGTTCGCTCTCTCCTTCGGCCTCGCCGGCATGCTCGCCGCCGCCGACATCGCCCACGGCGCCCCGCAATGCGACACGTGCGAGGCGGTGACAGCACTCCTCGCCGAACGATACAACGAAACCCGCCGCGCCGTCGGTATCGCGGGTCAGGCTGCAGTGATGGAGCTTTACGCCTCCGATGCGACCGGGACGTGGTCGATCACCATGACCCTGCCCGACGGACGCATGTGCCTGATGGCCTCGGGCTCGAACTACGAACCCGTGACCGAGGAACGTCCCGCCCCGGGCAAGCCTGCGTAAGGTCGGCACCGCTTGCAGGCCCGGAACCCCGCCGCAAGGCAGGCCTCGACCGATCCCCGGAATTCCACGTTCTGCCGCAACGGTGTCCGCGCCGGGCAGGTCATCCGACAGAAGATCCCCGTCGTCTTCACGCAGACGAACTGGCCGCCGAACCGACCATCCCGCGCGGCAAGGCTGTCATAAATCGCATCGGCATCCGGCTGCATCGGCGTCTCCCATGTCGTGCCACGCTGGCCCCGGGCGTCCCCTCTCCCCATCGTGGGAGAGGGCCAGGGTGAGGAGGGCCACGCCAAACCCTCGCACATCGCGTCAGAATGATCACCCGCCTCTGCGCCGAACCCGCAGGAACCGGGTCAGATCAGCCCCCGCGCGCCGTCCCAGATCAGCTTCAGCGAGATCAGCGCCAGCGCCCAGACCACCAGCCGGAAAAACAGCTTTTCCGGCATCAGCTGCACCAGCCGCACGCCTGCGAACACCGCGATCACCGCCGGCAGCGCCAGCACCGCCGCCGCCTTCAGGTTGCCGGGGTTCAGCTGGCCCAGCGCGTAATAGGGGATCAGTTTCACCGCATTGATGATGGCAAAGGCAATCGTCGTCGTCCCCGCGAAGACCGCCTTCGTCATCCCCAGCGGCAGGGTATAGACCTGATACGGCGGCGCGCCCGCATGGCTTACAAAGCTCGTGAACCCCGCCACCCCGCCCCAGAACAGGCCAGGCGCGACCTCGGCCCGTTTCGGCTCCACCACCACGGGCTTGCGCAACAGGATGTTCAGCGCGAAGGCAAGCCCGATGACGCCCACCAACAGCGTCACCGCCGCCTCGGGCACGACGCTCGCCGTGGCCCAGCCGATGGCGATCCCCACCACAGCCCCCGGCACCACGATCCCAAGCACCCGCCCGTCCCAGGCATGGCGGTAGGCATACAGCCCGAAGATGTCCGAGACGACATAGACCGGCAGCAACAGCCCCGCCGCGACCACCGGGTTGATCACCAGCGCCAGGACCGGCACCCCCAGCATCCCCACCACCGGAACACCGCCCTTCGACATCCCCACCAGCGCCGCTGCCACCACCGCCGCCACCCAGAATCCGATCTCTTCCATCGCGTCCTCCGCCTGGCGTTACCGCTAACCCCTTCCAGGCCGCCCTTAAAGCCGGAATTTTTCGCATACAATGGTATACCAAACCCGCCGCGAGACTGGACAGACGCCCGATAAGCCGCTACCCCTCCCCCCGATTCATCCCAACAGGAGGCTCTCATGGCCAGACCCAAGATCGCCCTCATCGGCGCCGGTCAGATCGGTGGCACGCTTGCGCATCTGCTCGCGCTGAAGGAATTGGGCGACGTCGTCCTGTTCGACATCGCCGAGGGCACGCCGCAGGGCAAGGCGCTGGACCTGGCGCAATCCGGCCCGGTCGAAGGCTTTGACGCCTCGCTTCGCGGCACCAACACCTACGCCGACCTGGCAGGGGCCGACGTCTGCATCGTCACCGCAGGCGTCCCGAGGAAACCGGGGATGAGCCGTGACGACCTTCTGGGCATCAACCTCAAGGTGATGAAGTCCGTGGGAGAAGGCATCAAGGCCAACTGCCCGAACGCCTTCGTCATCTGCATCACCAACCCCCTGGACGCGATGGTCTGGGCGCTGCGCGAATTCTCGGGCCTGCCGCACAACAAGGTGGTAGGCATGGCCGGTGTCCTTGACGCCGCCCGCTTCCGCCACTTCCTGTCGCTGGAATTCAACGTCTCGATGAAGGACGTCACCGCCTTCGTCCTTGGCGGCCACGGCGACACGATGGTTCCTTCCGTCCGCTATTCCACCGTCGGCGGGATCCCGCTGCCCGACCTGGTGGCGATGGGCTGGACCACGCAAGAGAAACTCGACGCCATCGTCCAGCGCACCCGCGATGGCGGGGCGGAAATCGTCGGCCTCCTGAAAACCGGCTCGGCCTTCTACGCCCCCGCCGCCAGCGCGGTGGAAATGGCCGAAGCCTACCTCAAGGACCAGAAGCGCCTCCTGCCCTGCGCCGCCCACGTCAAGGGCGCCTACGGGCTGGACGGCATGTATGTCGGCGTCCCGGTCATCATCGGCGCCGGCGGGGTCGAGCGTGTGGTCGAGGTGAAACTCGACGCTTCCGAAAAGACCATGTTCGACAAGTCCGTCGACGCGGTGAAGGGCCTTGTCGCCGCCTGCAAGGGCATCGACCCGACGCTCGCCTGACACCCTTCGGTGCGACATACCTGAACTTGAATGCGCAGCCCCCGGCTGCGTATTCTGTTTTCAGTCCCAGTGAAAGGTAGCCCGTGAAAGCCCCCTTCCTCGCCCTGATGATCCTCGCCACCCCAGCCGCCGCGCAAGATCTGTCGCAGGAAATCGGCGCAAACGGCATCACCCCCACCCTCGCGCGCCTCAAGGCCCAGCCCGAACCCGCGCTGGAAGACATCTTCGCCATCGGCGGGCTGCACTTCCTCGGCGCCGTCGAACGCGCGCTGCAACTGCAATGGCGCACCGGGGCCGATCAGGTCACCGGCAACGCGGGCGACACTTTGGGCCTGCCCTTCCTGCGCCTGCCCGTGCCGCCGAACCCCACACCGGAACCCTTCAACGGCGCGCTCATCACCCGGCTTTTCGCCGACATCGACGCCGACATGGCCGCTGCCCGCACCGCCCTCGCCATCCTGCCTGAGGGTGAGCCGTTCGGGCTTGACCTCACCTTCTCCGACCTCTGGTTCGACGTGAACCAGAACGGCGCGCGAGAGGCCGAGGAAGATGCGCTGACCATCCTTGGCCCGCAGCTTCTGGGCTGGCAATGGCAGGCCCCCGACCCCGCCACCCCGCCGCTGACCGTCCGCTTCGACGCCGCCGATGCCGCCTGGCTCACCGCCTACACCCATGTCATGTCGGGCGTGGCGAACACGATCCTCGCCTATGACCCCGCCGCCAGCATCGACCGCGTCATCGCCTCGCGCGCGGCGCTGAAGGTCGCGCAGCCCTCGTCCGACGACTTCAACTTCGACGCCTCCTTCGGCCAGTTCCTCGACGCCTTCGCCATGTTGGAAGGGGCGGTGAACCAGCAACCCGACGCCTCCCGCGCCAAGGCCGCCAAGGAGCATTTCCTGGCCATGATCACCGAAAACCGCCGCTTCTGGACCCTCGTCGCTCAGGAAACCGACAACGACCGCGAATGGGTCCCGAACGACAAACAGACCTCCGCCCTTGGCTTCACCTTGCCCCCCGGCACCGGCGACACCTGGCTTGGCGTCCTGGCAGATGGCGAGGCGCTGCTGCAGGGCCGCCTCCTCCTCCCCTACTGGCGCGGCCCCGAAGGCCAGGGCATCAACCTTGGCCGGATGTTCGACGACCCCGCGCCGATGTCGGTCACCGGCTGGTTCCAAGGCTGGGCCGCCGTTCCCTATCTGCAACAGGGTCCCGTGGTCGATGCCACCAGCCTGCGCCAGTTCGAGGCGCTGATGGGCGGTGATGCCGGGCTGATGATGGTGTTCCTGAACTGATCCCGGCCACTCGCTGTGCATCACCCGGCCGGGAACCGGCACATCGGCGCCGCTTCTGCCGCTGCATGGAAACCCGGGTCGCCCCCCATGTGGCCAGAAAGCACGGTCCGACAAACCTTAACACCACCCTAACGAAAACTATCAACCCATTGAAATCCTTCACATCCCAGGCTTTGTCCACCGTGGACACATATCCACCCCCTTGCCCCGCCACCCGGAATCCGGCATCCACCCCCCAAACCCGATCCCCGGAGGGACCCTCATGGACTACTCGAAATCCGGCAACCCCAAAGGCACCCGCCACACCCTGCGCGGCCCCGACCATGCCCAGAAGGGCGCGCCCAAGGCGACCACCCCGCCCCGCGAGACCAAGGAACAGCTCCTCGCCCGGATGAAGGCCGCCGCCGAAAAGAAGGCCGCGCAGAAGGAAGACAAGGCCTGACCAGCCCCCCAACCAAAGGGCTGGCCTCCCCCTACCTCGCCCCCGGCTTCTATGACGACGCCATCGCGAAGGGCCGCCACCGCGACATCGTCGGCGGCCGCTGGGACGAGACGGGCCGCGTCCAGATGCAGGCCCTCCTTTCCGCCGGAATGACCCCCGAGGACCACCTCCTCGACATCGGCTGCGGCGCCCTTCGCCTCGGCCACAAGGCCGTCCCGTTTCTCAAGCCCGGGCACTACTGGGGCACCGACGCCTCCCTCGCCCTGATGCGGCACGGGCGGCTCACCGAACTGCCCGACCCGACCCAACTCCCCGAAGACCACCTGATCGAGGACGCGCATTTCGCCTTCCCCGGCATCCCCGACACCATCACGCTTGCCATCGCCTTCGGCGTCTTCACCCACCTCCCCCACCAAGCCCTGCAAACCGCCCTCACCAACCTTCGCCCCTTCCCCAACCTCCGCGCCGTCCTTTTCACGGTCTTCCTCTCGGACGCCGCCACCTCCACCCGCCAGCCCGACGGCGTCGTCACCCATCCCGACCGCCCGCCCTACCATCTCCCCGAGGCCCAGGTCGCGCAGACCATCGCCGCCGCTGGCTTCGCCCCGACGAAACTCCCCACCCTTCTCCCCCGCGGCCAGGTCCTCTGGTCGGCCACCTGACGGCTTTCCCGACCTTGCGCCGCCCACGACGCAGCGCCACACTTGCCTGACCCAAAGGAGGCCCCCATGCGCACCCTCGCTCTCGCCCTCATCCTCGCCAGCCCCGCCGCCGCCGAGACGATCTCAGAGGAAATCGCCCGCGCCGGCCTTGCCCCGACCGAGGCCCGCCTCGCCGCCCTCCCCGCACCCACCAACGAAGACCTTTTCGCCCTCGCGGGTCTGCGTTTCCTGGGCGGCGTCGAGCAGGCCCTGCAACTGAGGTGGAAGACCGGCGTCAAGGCCGACTGGTCCGAGCTTCCGATCCTCCGCCTGCCGATCCCGGAAAACCCGAACGCCATCCCCTTCCAGGCCGCCGACTTCACCGCGCTGATCCGCAACCTCGACGCCGACATGGACGCCTCCCGCGCGGCCCTTATCCAGCTCGGCGACAAGCCCTTCGCCCTGCCGATCCGCGTCGCCGACCTCTGGTTCGACATCAACGCCAACGGCACCCGGGAACCCGGCGAGGATCTGGCCGAAGTCACCGGCATGGCCCTCGGCGGCGGTCGGGGCTTCGGCGTCCGGGTCGAGGACCCGGTGATCACCTTCGACACCGCCGACGCCGCCTGGCTTGCCGCCTACACCCACTTCCTCTCCGGCTTCGCCTCCACCGCACTCGCCTACGACCCCGAACCGGCGATCCAGCGCGTCCTCGACAGTTCAACCGCGATCTACGCCCTCTGGGGCGACACGCCGCCGCACAATGCGATGGACATGATGTTCGGCCGCCAGGTCGACCGTGCGGCGATGGTCCTCCATGCGCTCTCGAACACCCCCGACAGGACCCTCGCCCAGGACGCCTACGGCCATTTCCTGTCGATGATCACCGAGAACCGCCGCTTCTGGTCCCTGGTCGCGCTCGAAACGGACAACACCGGGGAATGGGTGCCGAACGACGCCCAGGTCTCCGGCCTTGGCCTGACCATGCCCCCCGGCACTGGCGACCGCTGGCAGGCCGTCCTTGCCGACGCCGAGCAGCTGCTGAAAGGCGAAGTCCTGATCCCGCACTGGCGCTTCGGGGCCGAAGCCGGGATCAACCTGAAAAAGGCATTCGAGGACCCGCCCGCCATCGACCTTGTCACCTTCATCCAGGGCGAAGGCCTCCTGCCCTACGCCGAGAAGGGACCCCAGATGTCGATGCAGTCCTGGCGCGACTTCGAGGATTTCGTCCAGGGCGACGCGATGCTGTTTGCCGTCTTCCTGAACTGAGCCATTTCATCTGTCCGCAAATATCCCCGCCGGAGGCAATCCCGAGCCTTTCTGCGTCCTTCACGCAGAAAGGCGAGACAAAGGGTCTTCGCGCCTGCCAAGGCGCTCAATCTGAAAACCGCCCCAACCCGCGCGGCGTTCAAAGCCCGCGGATCACCGTCTCCAGTGTCGCCACCAACTTGTCGGCGATCTCGTCCAGTTCCGCATCCGTCGCGTTGAACGGCGGCGCCAGGATCACCGTGTCTCCCGCCGCCCCGTCGACATGCCCGCCCGAAGGATAGCAGATCAGCCCGCGCCGCAGGCTTTCCGCGCGGATGCGCCCGTTCACCCCCAGGCCAGCGTCGAACGGGGCCTTCGTCTCCGGGTCCGCCACCAGTTCCACCCCGATGAAATAGCCCCGCCCTCGCACATCGCCGACCTGGCGGATATGCGCCATTCGCGCCCGCAGGTCCGACCGCCAGCGCGGCCCCTTGTCCCGGATACGCGCCAGCAGGTCCTCCTCCGCCACGATCTTCTGCACCGCCACGCCCGCCGCGAGGCACGCCGTGTGCCCGGTATAGGTGTGCCCGGTCAGCGGTCCGCCATGCCCCGCCTCCATCACATCGGCGATTTCACGGCTGTAGACCGCCGCCCCCAGCGGCAGGTAGCCGCCCGACAGCGACTTCGCCACGGTGATGATGTCCGCCGTGATCCCGTCCTCTTCCGATGCCCGCCAGACCCCGGTCCGGCCCGACCCGCACATCACCTCGTCGCAGATCACCAGCACCCCGTGCCGCCGGCAGACCTCGGCCACCGCGCGCCCATAACCCTCCGGCGCAGGCAGCGCACCGCCCGCCGCGCCCACCACCGGCTCGAAGATGAACCCCGCCACCGTCTCCGGTCCCAGCCGCAGGATCTCCGCCTCCAGTTCCGCCGCCAGATGCGCGACCAACCCCTCCCGGCTCACCCCCTCGGGCAGCCGATAGGCATTGGCCGCACTGACCCGCCCCACCATCGGCAAGGCCCCCGCAAAGGCCCGCTGCCGGTCCTCGAACCCCGACAGCGCCGTCGCCATCAGCGTGTTGCCATGCCACGACCGCTGCCGCGCGATGAACTTCACCCGGCCCGGCTCGCCCCGGTCGTAATGATACTGCAACGCGATCTTGACCGCGCTTTCCACCGCCTCCGAGCCGCTGGTCGTATAGACCATGTCCGCCAGCCCCGTCGCCTGACGGAGCATCTCGCTCATCTGCTCCAGCGGATCGCTCGAAAACAGATACCGATAGCCATAGGCCACCTTCTCCATCTGCCGCGCCACCGCCGCGTTCACCCGAGGATCGCCGTGCCCGACCGAGAACACCGCCGGGCCGCCGGACCCGTCAATGTACTGCTTGCCCGAGACATCCCAAAGATAGACCCCCCGCCCGTGGCTGATCTTCGGCAACGTGTCCTGGGTGATGTCGTTGGCGCTTGGGCGGGGCATGGCGGACTCCTTCATCTGTCGCACAGCCTTCGCAATCCCCCCGAACCTTGTCAATCTGACCACCCACGGGGTGAGTCGCCCCTGCATCTGGCGTTACCGCAATCATGTGATCACGCTTTTCCATCGTGTGATCACACTTTTCCATCCTGTGATCACATCTTTCACTTTCCGGGCATTTCCACCGCATTTCAGGCATTTGCCGTTTGGATCACCGGCCAAGCCGTGCCAAAACGCCGCTGACCAATCCCGGCCGCGAAGGGGCTCCCGATGAACATCCACGAATACCAGGCGAAAGAGCTTCTGCGCAGCTACGGCATCCCGGTCAGCGACGGCCGCGTCGTCCTCAAGGCCGAAGACGCCAAGACCGCCGCCGGGGAACTTGACGGCCCGCTCTGGGTGGTCAAATCGCAGATTCACGCCGGGGGCCGCGGCAAGGGCCACTTCAAGGAACCCGAAGCCGGCGAAAAGGGCGGCGTCCGCCTTGCGCGCAGCGTCGGTGAAGCCGCCGAATTCGCCCGTCAGATGCTGGGCCGCACGCTCGTCACCGTCCAGACCGGCGCCGCTGGCAAGCAGGTCAACCGGATCTACATCGAAGACGGCAGCGACATCGACCGCGAATTCTACCTTGCCCTCCTGATCGACCGTCAGACCTCCCGAATCTCGATCGTCGCCTCGACCGAAGGCGGGATGAGCATCGAGGACGTCGCCCACGACACGCCCGAACTGATCCACACCTTCACCGTCGATCCCGCCACCGGCTTGCAGGATTTCCACGGCCGCCGCGTCGCCTTCGCGCTTGGCCTGACCGGCGCGCAGGTCAAGCAATGCGTCCAGATCGTCAAGAAGCTCTACCAGCTCTTCGTCGACAAGGACATGGACATGCTGGAGATCAACCCCTTCTGCGTCCTCAAGGACGGCTCACTCAAGCTTCTCGACGCCAAGATGGGCTTTGACGGCAACGCGATCTACCGCCACCCCGACATCGCCGCCCTGCGCGATGAGACCGAGGAAGACCCCAAGGAACTCGCCGCCTCCAAGTTCGACCTGAACTACATCGCTCTGGATGGCGAGATCGGCTGCATGGTCAACGGCGCAGGGTTGGCGATGGCCACGATGGACATCATCAAGCTTTACGGGGCCGAGCCCGCCAACTTCCTGGACGTCGGCGGCGGTGCCACCAAGGAAAAGGTGACCGAGGCCTTCAAGATCATCACCTCCGACCCGCAGGTCAAAGGCATCCTCGTCAACATCTTCGGCGGCATCATGCGCTGCGACATCATCGCCGAAGGCGTGATCGCCGCGGTGAAAGAGGTCGGCCTCAAGGTCCCACTGGTCGTCCGGCTTGAGGGCACGAACGTCGAGCTTGGCAAGGACATCATCCGCAAATCCGGTCTGAACGTGATCGCTGCGGACGACCTGAAGGACGGCGCCGAGAAGATCGTCAAGGCCGTGAAGGGCTGAACCCGACCATGCGCAGCGCGGCCCCACAGACCCCGGACACGACCCAGCGCCACAAGATCGTGCGCCGGGCTTCGGCCAATATCGGGGTGATCGTGGTGGGCCTTGTCCTGGCCAGTTTCTGTGGCGTGTTTCTGGCGATTGGTCTTTGGGCAGTCGGGAGGACCGGCCAGGTCGTGACGGGTATCCTTTTCAGTCTGCCCGGTGGCATCGCGCTGACCGGAATTGTCGGTGCGCTTGCGATGACTGTCGTGGGCGTTCGCCGCCTGCGGCGCGGCGACACTGTCGCGCTGGTTCTTGCGCCGGAAGGCGTGGCATTGCCCGAACAGTCGGTTCCTCCCGTCCCCTGGCCCCAAGTCACAGGCATTGACCGCACCTATGGCCGGGGCGCCTGCCTGCGGTTGTTCCTTGACCGACAGGATGCGCGGCTGGTGCGCCCCCATGCGATCCTGCGGCTCAATGCCCGGCGGGGAAACCTGCGCCCGCGCGACATGCTGTGCATCTTCCCGCAGGGTCTCCTGCTGGAACTTGAGGACCTCCAGGCGCTGATCCGCGCCTACCAGTCGGCCCACGGCGGGCCTCGGGCGGTCTGAAGCAATGCAGCGCGCCCTGGAACCCAAGCAGATGGACTTCCTGACCTTCGAGGATCGCGAACAGGACCTGCCGGCGCTGATGCTGCTGGCCGTCAGCCTGCAACGCACCGCGCCGGGGTCTCGTCTCCACCTCCCCGCCCGCGACCTTGGCGCAAAGGCGTTGGACTGGATGGGCTGCCAGCCCAACGTCGTCCTGCACCGCGACCTCTGGGCCGAGGATACGTTCTGGAACATCAAGCCTTACCTGCTGGAACAGATGCTGGCCCGTGGGATCCCCCGCATCACCTGGCTTGATGCCGATCTGATGCTGACCGCCGACCCTTCAGGCTACTTTGACGCCCTGCAAAACGACACCATCCTCGTCGCGCAGGAAGGCTTCCGCAGCCGCAACGCCGGGACCGGGGGCCGCACCCTTTCGATCGGCCGCACCATCGCGCGTGAGCTTGGGTATACCGTCAACTCCTGCGTCGTGAGCGTGACCGCCCAGCACCAGCCGCTTCTGGACCGCTGGAAATCCTTCCTGCGCTCGGACCTTTACCAGACCGCCGACCGCCGCTTCATTGTCGGCGACCAGGACGTGCTTGGCGGCCTCCTTGGCTCGGATGAGTTCGGCCAGCTCCCGGTCGCGGCACTGCAGACCGGCCGCGACATCGCCCATGACATGCTTCCCGGAGACTTCGGGGCGTTCCAGCGCATCGCGACCCTTAGCCACGGCGAGCCACGCTTTGTCCACGCGCAGGGCCGCAAGACCTGGCGTTATGCTACGGGCTCGGCGGATGCCACCGCGCTGCAAAGCCAGCTCAGCCTGCACCGGCACTGGGCCAAGACGCACCGCGCCGATCTGCCCGCCGACCAGACCGCCTGGATCACCCAGGACGGTGCTCTTTCCCGCATCATGCTCCGCTTGTTCCCCAACAGCCCCTCATTGCGCGGCCTGCCCATCGGGTTGCTCGGCAGCACCCTCAACCTCGCCTACATCCTGCGCAACCTGGTGCGGCGGAACCCGACCTTCCGCGTCGGGCAGTCGCCTGATGCCACCTCGTCCGCCACCCCCACCTGAAGTCCCAAGGAATACCGATGCTCACCCGCCTTGCCCTCGCGCTTCTCCTGGCCACGCCCGCCGCGGCCCAGGACGCCGATCCGCGCAATCAGCTGGTCGAAGGCTACATGGCCTGCATGTCCGGCGGCGGCGATGCCGACCTGACCGGCGAGATGCTCGATACCCTGTTCTGGACGCGCCAGGATGACAGCGACATGGGCCTCATCAACTTCTACCCCGGCACAGGCGAAAGCACCGTGGTCTACATGGCCGACGACGGCAGCTTCTGCCACGTCGAAAGCCTGACCGTCGACAGCGCCACCGCCTCGGAAATCCTCGCCGCCTCCCTTGGCGGAGAGGAGGGCGCGCCGTTCGACTATTCCAGGGACGACATGGGCTGCACCCGGCTGGATTTTGACACCGGCGTGCAGGCGACGATCACTTCGGGCGGCAACGACCCGACTTGCGGCTCGGACACCGACAGCGGCGTCCGCTTCACTTTCGAGGCCAGCGAATGATGCAACGCGCCCTCTTTCCCGCCCTTGCGCTCTTCGCCGCGTCGCTGCCCGCAGGGGCCGAGATGGCGTTCAATCCCGCAGACCTGCTTTCCACCCGCGATACGGCGCTGGCCGGGGCGATGCTGGCCTGTGATCTGGGCGTGCGGGACCCCGACGCCGCCGATGCCCTGCTGACCGGCGCGGGCTGGACAAAAGCCGAGGACGAGGGCAGCTGGGGCTACGCTTCTGAAAACCTGACCGTCATGATGTGGACCGTCCCCGGCTTCTGCATGGTCGAGGACGCGGAAGCCGGGACCACCGCCTTCAGCGACACCCTTCTCGGCCTTGCCAACATCCCACCCGACATCGGCACCGATGCCGATGGCTGCACGACCTACACCTATGACAACGGGGTCATCGCCACGCTCAACGGCCCCGGCAACGACCCTCTCTGCACATCCGACACGGGGGCCGCGCTGCGGTTCTCGCTCCCGAACTGACCTTCAAAGGAGGCCCCGATGGCCGTTCTCGTCAATAAAGCCACCAAAGTCATCTGCCAGGGCTTCACCGGCAGCCAGGGCACGTTCCACTCCGAACAGGCCATCGCCTATGGCACGCAGATGGTCGGCGGCGTGACCCCCGGCAAGGGCGGGACCGAACACCTCGGCCTTCCCGTCTTCGACAGCGTCCATGACGCCGTCGAGAAAACCGGAGCCAACGCCACCGCGATCTACGTGCCCCCGCCCTTCGCCGCAGACAGCATCCTGGAGGCCATCGACGCCGAAATCCCGCTGATCGTCTGCATCACCGAAGGCATCCCTGTCCTCGACATGATGAAGGTCAAACGCGCGCTCATCAATTCGAAGTCCCGCCTGATCGGCCCGAACTGCCCCGGCGTCCTGACCCCCGACGAATGTAAAATCGGCATCATGCCGGGCAGCATCTTCTCCAAGGGCTCGGTCGGGGTTGTGTCACGCTCGGGCACGCTTACCTATGAGGCCGTGAAACAGACCACCGACGTCGGCCTTGGCCAGTCCACCGCAGTGGGTATCGGCGGCGACCCGATCAAGGGCACCGAACACATCGACGTGCTCGAGATGTTCCTTGCCGACCCCGAGACCCACTCGATCATCATGATCGGCGAGATCGGCGGCGCCGCCGAAGAAGACGCCGCCCAGTTCCTTGCCGACGAAAAGAAGCGCGGCCGCTGGAAGCCCACCGCAGGCTTCATCGCCGGCCGCACCGCCCCCCCCGGCCGCCGCATGGGCCACGCAGGCGCCATCGTGGCCGGTGGCAAGGGCGACGCAGAGTCGAAGATCCAGGCCATGCTCAGCGCCGGGATCGTTGTCGCCGACAGCCCGGCGGGATTGGGCGAAGCCGTTCTGAAAGCAATCAAGGCGTAGGTCGGGGTTCACCCCGACTCTCTTTTCCCGGCGGGGGACGCCCCGCCCCACAAGGAAGCGCAGATCATGACCGACCAATCCCCCACCGCCGCCTTCACCGCCTCGTCCTTCCTTGACGGGGCCAATGCCGATTACGTCGACCAGCTGGCCGCCCGCCACGCCGCCGACCCGGCCAGCGTCGACCCGCAATGGGCCGAGTTCTTCAAGGCCCTCGGCGACAGTGAGCTTGATGCCAAGCGCGCCGCTCAGGGGCCATCATGGGCCCGTGCCGACTGGCCGCCGCAGCCGTTGGATGACTTGACCGCCGCCCTGACCGGCGAATGGGCCGCCCCGCCTCCGGCCAGGGAAGCCAAGGCCGCAGGCGCAAAGATCGCCGCCAAGGCCGCCGAACAGGGCGTCGCGCTCTCTGACGACCAGATCCAGCGCGCCGTCCTCGACAGCATCCGCGCGCTGATGATCATCCGCGCCTACCGGATCCGCGGCCACCTCGCCGCCGACCTCGACCCCCTGGGCATGACCGAACGCGGCAGCCACCCCGAGCTTGACCCTGCCTCCTACGGCTTCACCGAAGCCGACATGGACCGCCCGATCTTCATCGACAACGTGCTGGGCCTGACCCACGCCAGCATGCGGGAAATCCTGGACATCCTGAAGCGCACCTACTGCGGCACCTTCGCGCTGCAGTACATGCACATCTCCGACCCCGAGCAGGCGTCCTGGCTGAAGGAGCGGATCGAAGGCTACGGCAAGGAAATCCAGTTCACCCGCGAAGGCCGCAAGGCGATCCTGAACAAGCTGGTCGAGGCCGAGGGCTATGAGAAGTTCCTCCACGTCAAATACATGGGCACCAAACGTTTCGGCCTGGATGGCGGCGAGGCACTGATCCCGGCGATGGAGCAGATCATCAAGCGCGGCGGCGCGCTGGGGGTCAAGGACGTGATCATCGGCATGCCCCACCGGGGCCGCCTCTCGGTCCTCGCCAACGTGATGATGAAGCCCTACCGCGCCATCTTCCACGAATTCCAGGGCGGCTCCTACAAACCCGAGGATGTGGATGGCTCCGGCGACGTGAAATACCACCTGGGCGCGTCTTCGGACCGTGAGTTCGATGGCAACAAGGTCCACCTCTCCCTCACCGCCAACCCCAGCCACCTGGAAGCCGTGAACCCGGTTGTCCTGGGCAAGGTCCGCGCCAAGCAGGACCAGCTCAATGACACCACCGACCGCACCGCCTGCCTGCCGATCCTGCTGCACGGCGACGCGGCCTTTGCGGGCCAGGGTGTCGTGGCGGAATGTCTGCAGCTTTCAGGCATCAAGGGTCACCGCACCGGCGGCTGCATCCACATCATCGTCAACAACCAGATCGGCTTCACCACGGCACCCGCCTTCAGCCGCACCTCGCCGTATCCCACGGACATCGCCCTGATGGTCGAAGCCCCGATTTTCCACGTCAACGGCGACGACCCCGAAGCCGTGGTCCACGCCGCCCGTGTGGCGACCGAGTTCCGGCAGAAGTTCCACAAGGACGTGGTCATCGACATCTTCTGCTACCGCCGCTTCGGTCACAACGAAGGCGACGAGCCGATGTTCACCAACCCGGCGATGTACACCCGCATCAAGCGCCAGAAGACCACGCTTCAGCTTTACACCGACCGCCTGGTCCGCGACGGCCTGATCCCCGAAGGCGAGATTGAGGACATGAAGGCCGCCTTCCAGGCCCGCCTCAACGAGGAGTTCGAGGCCGGGAAGGCCTTCCTCCCGAACAAGGCCGACTGGCTGGATGGCCGCTGGAAGAACCTGCAGACCAAGGACCTGAACAACTACCAGCGCGGCGAAACCTGGATCAAGGCCGAGACCCTCGCCGAGGTCGGCGCCGCCCTGACCCGCGTGCCCGACGGGTTCGATATGCACAAGACGGTGGCCCGTCAGCTGGACGCCAAGCGGGAAATGTTTGCAAAAGGTCAAGGCTTCGACTGGGCGACCGCCGAGGCGCTGGCCTTCGGCTCCCTTCAGATCGAGGGCTTCCCGGTCCGCCTCTCGGGCCAGGACTGCACCCGCGGCACCTTCTCGCAGCGCCACTCCGGCTGGATCGACCAGACCACCGAGGAACGCCACTACCCACTGAACCATATCCGTCCGGGGCAAGCGCGGTATGAGGTGATCGACTCGATGCTCTCGGAATACGCCGTTCTCGGGTTTGAGTACGGCTATTCGCTGTCAGAACCGAACGCGCTCACCCTCTGGGAAGCCCAGTTCGGCGACTTCGCCAACGGCGCGCAGATCATGATCGACCAGTTCATCAACTCGGGCGAATCCAAATGGCTGCGGATGTCGGGCCTCGTCATGCTCTTGCCGCACGGCTACGAAGGCCAGGGCCCGGAACACTCCTCCGCCCGCCTCGAACGGTTCCTGCAACTCTGCGCCGAGGATAACTGGATCGTCGCCAACTGCACGACCCCGGCGAACTACTTCCACATCCTGCGCCGCCAGCTGCACCGCACCTACCGCAAGCCCTTGATCCTGATGACGCCAAAGTCGCTGCTGCGGCACCCGATGGCGATCAGCCGGGCCGAGGACTTCACCGACGGCTCGACCTTCCACCGCGTCCTCTGGGACGATGCGCAGAAGGGCAACTCGACCGCGAAGCTCAAGGCCGACGACAAGATCAAGCGCGTCGTCCTGTGCTCCGGCAAGGTCTACTACGACCTTCTGGCCGAACGCGACGCACAGGGGCTGGAGGATGTCTACCTCCTCCGCGTCGAACAACTGTACCCGGTCCCGACAATCTCACTCACGCAAGAGCTGTCCCGCTTCCCGAAAGCCGATTTCGTCTGGTGCCAGGAAGAGCCCAAGAACCAGGGTGCCTGGTCCTTCATCGAGCCCGAGATCGAGACCGTCCTGACCAAGGTCAGGGCCAAGCCCACCCGCATGTCCTACGCCGGACGCAAGCCCTCGGCCTCGCCCGCCACGGGCCTCGCCTCCCGCCACAAGTACGAACAGCAGCAACTCGTCGCCCAGGCCCTTGGCCTGAACTGACCTCGGAAAGACCGGAGACTGAAAATGACTGACGTGATGGTTCCCGCCCTTGGCGAATCCGTGTCCGAGGCCACCGTTTCGACCTGGTTCAAGAAACCCGGCGATGCGGTGAAGCAGGACGAAATGCTCTGCGAGCTTGAAACCGACAAGGTCTCGGTCGAGGTTCCCTCCCCGGTGACCGGCGTCCTGACCGAGATCATCGCCCCCGAAGGCACCACCGTTGCCGCCAACGCCCGCCTCGCCATCGTGACCGAGGGTGCGGCCGCAGCCGCCCCGGCGCAAAAGCCCAAGACCGAGGACCCGAAGATCGAGGCCGCCGCCGCCGTCGGCTCCCCCGGTGCCGGGACGGAAGACGTCACCCCTCGCGCCGACGTGGAAAACGCGCCCTCCGCCAAGAAGGCGATGGCCGAGGCCGGACTTTCCGCCGATGCCGTCAAGGGCACTGGCCGCGATGGCCGCGTGATGAAGGAAGACGTGGCCAAGGCGGTCGCCGCCCCCGCGCCCGCCCCGGCCCCCGCCGCAGCACCCGCCCCGGCCTCGGTCCCCCGCGCCCCCGTCCCGGCGGATGACGCGGCGCGTGAGGAACGCGTCAAGATGACCCGCCTCCGCGCCACCATCGCCCGCCGCCTGAAAGACGCCCAGAACACCGCCGCGATGCTGACGACCTACAACGAGGTCGACATGTCCGGCATCATGGGCCTGCGCAACGAATACAAGGACGCGTTTGAAAAGAAGCACGGAGTGAAACTCGGTTTCATGTCCTTCTTCGTCAAGGCCTGCACCCACGCCTTGAAGGAAGTCCCCGAGGTCAACGCCGAGATCGACGGTCAGGACGTCGTCTACAAGAACTACGTCCACATGGGCGTCGCCGTCGGCACCCCCTCGGGCCTTGTGGTCCCCGTGGTCCGCGACGCCGACCAGATGGGCTTCGCCGCCATCGAAAAGAAGATCGCCGAGCTTGGCCTCCGCGCCCGCGACGGGAAACTCTCGATGGCCGAGATGCAGGGCGGCTCCTTCACGATCTCGAACGGCGGCGTCTACGGCTCGCTGATGTCGTCCCCCATCCTCAACCCCCCGCAGTCCGGCATCCTCGGCATGCACAAGATCCAGGACCGCCCGGTTGTGGTAAACGGCCAGATCGTCATCCGCCCGATGATGTACCTGGCGCTCAGCTACGACCACCGGATCGTGGACGGCAAAGGCGCGGTGACGTTCCTGGTGCGGGTCAAGGAGGCGCTGGAGGACCCGCGGCGTTTGCTGATGGATTTGTGAGGATGGTGGGTTGAAAACCCACCATACGAAACCGGCGTAGGGTAGGGCGTGCCCAGCCAAACTGGTGTCATTTGGCAGAGTCATGGCAGTAGGACGACGAGATACAAGTCTGGAGGCGGAAGGTGCAGAATTCCTTGTCTGCGGTCACTTGCTCATTGAGGGAATTGTTGCACACAAAGCCTATACGCGCACGGCAGGTTACGACGTGCTCGCAATTGATCCGACTTCTGGTCGCTCTGCTCGCGTCCAAGTCAAGAGCAGATGGGCCACCGATGCACGGCAACAATTTCCGATCAAGAATGCTGACTGCGACTTTGTGGTCTATGTCCGCCTTAACCGAGGACCAAAGAAGGGCCCAAGCCAAGCCACCAAGGCCGATCCCGAATTCTTTGTCCTCCCAATCGCATCCGTCCTCTCCGTTCGCCGCACGGATGGCTGGGCAATCGCACGGGTAGGAAACATCGCCGCACTGGACGAATACCGAGGGTCATGGCATCTGATTCGCGATTTCATTACTTCGCCCAAGTTGCCACTTGACCCGTAGGGTGCGCTAAAGCGCACCATCCGGCGGTGCGCTGTAGCGCACCCTACGCCACCCCCAAACCCGGACCTTAAATGCCCCACCCCCTCCCGACCGCCGCGACAAGCGCCTCCCCTCCCCCTCGTGGGCAGGGGTTGGGGGTGGGGGGCCATCCGCCCAGCCCCCCCCACCCCAGCCCCGCGCCGGGGTCTCGCCCGACGTCGCTCGCAACGCCCAAGGTCCCGGGTCAAGCCCGGGACGGGCTTTCCTTGCTTCTTGTGGCAGCCCTCACTTTCCTCACCACCCCCCTGTCAGCCCAAGTCATCCCCACCGGCTCCCCCGCCGCCGACATCCTCCTCTCCCAGGCCATCGCCGAGCATCGCGTCTTCCTGACCTGCTCCGCCCTCGACCCCCAGACCCACGCCCGCATCCTTGCCGGCTGGCAGGCCGACATCGCCTCGGCCACCGCGATCCTCGCCGCCCACAATGTCCCCCCCGAAACCGTCGCGGCCTTCACCAGTGCCGCCGACCCCCAGGCCCTGATGCCCGCCGACGACGCCACCTGGGCCGAGGTCAAGGGGCTGTGCGACACCCACCCCGACTGGCTGACCGCCTATGACACCTTCGACCGCGTCATCCTCGACCTGAAACTGGTGGGCGTCCTGGAATGATTCCCGTCGCGCTGATGTCCTGCATGCGGAACGAGGGCATCCACCTCCTCGAATGGCTGGCCTATCACCGCGTGATCGGCTTCGGCCCCATCGTGATCTGCTCGAACGACTGCAACGACGGCTCCGACCGCCTGCTCGACCTTCTCGCCACCCACGGCCAGATCGACCACCTGCCGAACCCGGTCCCACCCGGCGAACCCCCACAGAAACACGGCATTGCCCGCGCCTTGGCCCACCTGTCCAAAAGCCCCGCCGACTGGCTCGCCCACCTCGACTCCGACGAATTCCTGAACGTCGCCCCCGGCGCCGGCCCCGTCCAGGACGTGATCGCGCGCGCCGAGGATGCCCACACCATCGCGCTCCCCTGGCGCATGTTCGGCGACAACGGCCACCAGACCTGGCCGGGTGAAACGCTGCGGGCCTTCACCACCTGCGAAGCCGCCCCCGACCCGGATACCGTCAAGTTCAAGTCCCTCTTCCGCCACCGCGCCTTTGCCAGCGCCTCCGACCACATGCCCACCGCCCCCCGCGTCGAAACCCCGCTTGCCGTCAACTCCCTGGGCGAGCCCCTGTCCTCCGCCCCCCTCTTCGGCAAGCCGGTCGCCCGCTACCATCCCGTCGACGCAGCTCTCAGGGGCGGCACCGTGGTGAACCACTACGCCATCCGCTCCACCGACAGCTTCCACATGAAACAGGCTCGTGGCCGCGGCATGGGCCCGGCATGGGACAAGTATGTCCCCGGCTCCACCTGGCACCGCCGCGCCAATCGGAACGACACCCAGGACCGCTCCATCCTTAGGCGCTGGCCCGAGGTCGAGACCGAACTTGCCCGCCTCCGCGCCCTTCCCGGCGTCACCGAAGCCGAAGCCGCCTGCCACAGCTGGTTCCTCCAGATCCGCGACTCCCTCGCAAGGACCACCGCATGACCCCCGAGCTGACCGCCCTCGCCCTCGCGGGCCTCCTGCAGGCCCTCCAGTTCACCCTCTTCGCCATCCCCGCGAACCTGGAGCTTGGCACCGGCTACACCTCCAGCCCCCGCGACCGCCCGCCGTCCCAGCAGCTCTCCACCCTGACCGGCCGCCTCCAGCGCGCGATGAACAACCATTTCGAGGGGCTGATCCTCTTCACCCTCGCCGTTGTCGTCGTGACTCTCGGCAACCAGTCCACCCCCGTCACCCAGACCGCCGCCTGGGCCTACCTCGGCGCACGCGTCCTCTACATCCCCGCCTATGCCTTCGGCTGGCGCCCTTGGCGCTCGGTCATCTGGAGCGTAGGCTTCTTCGCAACCCTGACGATGATCGTGGCCAGCCTCATCTGACCCTTTCATCTGTCTGAAAATATCCCACGGGGGTGCGGGGGTGTGAAACCCCCGCTTCCCGGCCAGACCAAAGGACCAAACCCATGGCAGATTTCGACACCATCATCATCGGCGCCGGCCCCGGCGGTTACGTCGCCGCGATCCGCGCCGCGCAGCTCGGGGCGAGGGTCGCCTGCGTCGAAGGGCGCGAGACCCTGGGCGGCACCTGCCTCAACGTCGGCTGCATCCCCTCGAAGGCGATGCTCCACGCCACCCACATGCTGCACGAAACCCACGAGAACTTCGAGAAGATGGGCCTGATCGGCGCCGCGCCGAAAGTCGACTGGACGAAGATGCAGGCCTACAAGGATGACGTCGTCTCCGGCAACACCAAGGGGATCGAGTTCCTGTTCAAGAAGAACAAGGTCACCTGGATCAAGGGCTGGGCCACCATCCCTGCGCCGGGCCAGGTCAAGGTCGGTGACGAGGTCCACTCCGCAAAGAACATCGTCATCGCCACCGGGTCCGAAGCCTCCTCCCTCAACGGCGTCGAGATCGACGAGGAAACCGTCGTCACCTCCACCGGCGCGCTGACCCTCAAATCCGTGCCGAAAAGCATGGTCGTCATCGGCGCAGGCGTGATCGGGCTGGAGATGGGCTCGGTCTACGCCCGCCTCGGCGCGCAGGTCACCGTGGTCGAATACCTCGACGTCATCACCCCCGGCATGGACGCCGAGGTCGCCAAGACCTTCCAGCGCATCCTGACCAAGCAGGGCCTGAAATTCGTCCTTGGGGCCGCCGTCCAGTCGGTGACCAAGGGCAAGAAGGGCGCGACCGTCACCTACAAGCTGAAGAAGGACGATAGCGAGGCGAAGATCGACGCCGACATCGTCCTCGTCGCCACCGGACGCAAACCCTACACCCAAGGCCTCGGCCTCGAAGCGCTTGGCGTCGAAATGGGTCCCCGCGGCACCATCAAGACCGACGCCCACTGGCAGACCAACATCCCCGGCCTCTACGCCATCGGCGATGCCATTGCCGGCCCCATGCTGGCCCACAAGGCCGAGGATGAGGGCATGGCCGTGGCCGAGGTGCTGTCGGGCAAGCATGGCCACGTGAACTACGGCGTCATCCCCGGCGTGATCTACACGACGCCCGAGGTCGCGAACGTCGGCCAGACCGAGGAACAGCTGAAAGCCGAAGGCCGCGCCTACAAGGTCGGCAAGTTCCCCTTCATGGGCAATGCTCGTGCCAAGGCCGTCTTCCAGGCCGAAGGCTTCGTGAAGCTGATCGCCGACGCCACCACCGACCGCATCCTGGGCTGCCACATCATCGGCCCGGCAGCGGGCGACCTGATCCACGAGGTTTGCGTTGCGATGGAGTTCGGGGCGTCAGCGCAGGACCTCGCCCTCACCTGCCACGCCCACCCGACCTACAGCGAAGCGGTGCGCGAAGCCGCGCTCGCCTGCGGCGACGGCGCAATCCACGCCTGACGACCCCGCTCGTCGTGCGACTGCGTCTTCTCCTCGCAAGGCCCACGGCCAGCGAGGAGGCACGTAGTCCCCGACGAGCCGCCGCTCCCCCTGCGAGGAGAAGACGCAGTCGCACGACGAGCCGTCCTTACCGCCGCAACCGCGCCAGAGTCAGCCCCACTGCCCGCAACTCCCGGCTCTGCGGCCGCAACCGCCACAGCCCCGCCGCCAGCCACTCGACCGGAACCAGCCACACCGCAAGTCGCCGGACCGCTGCCAACGCCCCCTCGGGGGCCGAGACCGCATAGGCCTCCAGCGCAGCCTCCAGCCAGCGGTTATCCTCGGGCCAGGCGGTGAACGCCGTCTGCGCGAACATCACCACATCCGCCGCCTGCCAGAACCCCGCCCGCTTCGCCCGCCGGAACCGCTCCAGGTCGATGAACCGCGCCTGAACCCCGTCCCAGCAGACGTCCCGCACCGCAGGTCGGCCATGCGCCATCCCGGCCCAGTGAAGCCGACCCAGTGCCCGCCCCGCCTCGGCAAAGGCCCGCAGCTTCTCCGCATCACCCCGACCGGGGTCCGCCACCACCTCTGGCAGCACCGGCCCCGCGTCCGGCATCAGCACCCAGTCCGCGCCCTCCGCCACCACCGCCGCAACCGCCAGCCCGGCATCCGACAACGCCTGCAGCCCCTGCCGCTCTGCCGCGAAAGCCTTCGCCGGATCTCCCTTCTGCACGCGCAGCCGCCCCGACAGCCGTTCGACCCGCTTCAACCAGAACCGCCGCCCATCGGGCAACACCAGCGCCCGCACCCGCTGCGGCGGCTCGGCGAGCGCAGCGTCAAGGGCTGCTGCAAGCATGGGATCAGGCAAAGGGTGCGTCACACGCGTCCCTGTAACGCCAGTATGTCGGATTTGCAAAAGCCCCGGCAGCGCCGCGCGGGAAACCGTACCCCGGCACGGGCCCAGGCCCAGGCACAGGCACGGGCACAGGCACGGGCACGGGCACGGGCACGGACACGGACACAGGCACGGGCACCAGTTGCCAACAGTCCCCGGCTCGCATGCCTTTCAGGTACGCGCGCCAAGGGCAGTCCCTTCACGCGCCAGGCATAGCCGATGCCAACCGTCCCGCCGTCCGCGCCAGGTGCCTCCCCTCTCCCCGCAGGGGGGGGCGGGGTCGGGGTGGGGGGCTACCGGGTCAGTCGAAGAACCCGGGCCCCGCGCGGTCCAGCAACTCCTCGGCCAGCGCCCGCCCGATCGCCGCGCCCTCGGCAACCAGCCCGCGCCGCTCACCGGCCACCGAAGCCGAGCCATCGGGCCGCAGGATTTCCCCCCGCAACCACAACTCCGACCCCTCGACAATCGCCAGCCCGGCAATCGGCGTCTCGCAAGACCCGTCCAGCGTGGCCAGGAACGACCGCTCCGCCGCCAGCCGCAGCCCGGTCTCGTGATCGTGGATCGCCGCCAGCAGCCCCGCGACCCGGGCATCCGCCGACCGCCGCTCGATCCCGATCGCGCCCTGCGCCACCGCCGGCAGCATTTCGTCGGGCGCGATGGCCGACCGCGCAACCTCGACCATCCCCAGCCGTGTCAGCCCTGCCATCGCCAGGAACGTGGCATCCGCGACCCGCTCCTCCAGCTTGCGCATCCGCGTCTGCACATTGCCCCGGAACTCCACCAGCTTCAGGTCCGGCCGCCGCAAGGCCAGTTGCGCCCGCCGCCGCAAGCTTGACGACCCGACCGTCGCCCCCTGCGGCAACTCCGCAATCGACCCGAAGCGGGGCGAGACAAACGCATCCCGCACATCCGCGCGGCGAAGGTAGCAGTCCAAGACCAGCCCCTCGGGCTGCAACGTCGGCATGTCCTTCATCGAATGGACCGCGATGTCGATGCCCCCGTCCAGAAGCGCCTCCTCGATCTCGCGGGTAAAAAGGCCCTTCCCCCCGATCTCGCGCAAGGCCTTGTCCTGGATCTGGTCGCCGGTGACCTTGATCACCACGACCTCGAACGCCGCTTCGGGCAGGCTGAACGCTGCCATCAGCCGGGCCCTCGTCTCATGCGCCTGCCACAAAGCCAGCGGGGAACCACGGGTGCCGATCTTCAGCGGGCGGGCGGGGGTGGGCAGATCATCGCTCATGCGCCAAGGCTTACCCGTGTCACGCGCGCCTGACAACTCTTGACAACATCGCGCCCACAGCCGACCCATGACGCGAAGCAAAGAGGCCAAGACATGACCAAGACAATCCTGCGCGCGCTCAAGGGCGAGGTGCTGCCCACCCCCCCGATCTGGATGATGCGCCAGGCTGGCCGCTACCTGCCGGAATACCGCGAGACCCGCGCCAAGGCCGGTGATTTCCTGAAACTTTGCTACAATCCAGACCTCGCCGCCGAGGTCACGCTGCAGCCGATCCGCCGCTACGGCTTTGACGCGGCCATCCTGTTCGCCGACATTCTTCTTCTGCCGCAGGCCCTTGGCCCGAAACTCTGGTTCGAAACCGGCGAAGGCCCCCGGATGGAGACGACCGACACCCCCGGCCAGGTCGCAAACCTGAAGCCGACCGAGGCGATCCACGAAACCCTGTCGCCGGTCTATGAGACCGTCCGCATCCTTGCCCGCGAACTGCCGAAGGAAACCACCCTCATCGGCTTTGCCGGCGCGCCCTGGACCGTCGCCACCTACATGATCGCTGGCAAAGGCTCCAAGGACCAGGCCGCCGCCCATGTCCTGAAAACCCAGGACCGCCCGACCTTCCAGGCCCTGATCGACCGGATCACCGAAGCCACCATCGAATACCTCTCCGCCCAGATCGACGCCGGGGCCGAGGTGGTCAAGCTGTTCGACAGCTGGGCCGGGTCGCTGAAAGGCCAGGACTTCCGCGACTTCGCCGAGGCCCCCACCGCGCAGATCATCTCGGCGCTCAAGGCCCGCCACCCCGGCATCCCGGTCATCGCCTTCCCGCGTGAGGCAGGCCAGGGCTACATCGGCTTTGCCCACCGCACCGGGGCCGATTGCGTGGCGATCGACAACTCGGTCAGCCCGGAATGGGCCGCCGCCAACGTCCAGATCGACGGCTGCGTGCAAGGCAACCTCGCGCCCGAACATATGGTTACCGGCGGCCAGGCGCTGATCGCCGCCACCCAGCATGTCGTCCGCGCCTTCTCCAAGGGGCCCCACATCTTCAACCTTGGCCACGGCATCACGCCCGAGGCGCACCCCGACAACGTGCAACTGATGATCGACACGGTGCGCGGGACGTAAAGCGTGGGCTTCGGCTGGGTCCTTGCCACCCTGATCGCCGCCGCGGCCCAGACCGCCCGCAACGCGACCCAGGCCAGCCTGACGCAGGCCATCGGCACCATCGGCGCGACGCAGGTCCGCTTCCTGTTCGGCCTGCCCTTCGCGCTGGTATTCCTGGCCCTTGTCGCGGGCCTGCACGGCCAACCCGTGCCAGCCGTCACACTCAAGGCCCTTGGTTTCACCGTGCTCGGTGCGCTGTCGCAGATTGCCGCCACGGCGCTGATGCTCTTCATCATGAAGTCGCACTCTTTCGCCGTCACGACCGCCTGGCTCAAGACCGAACCCGTTCTTGTCGCCCTGATCGCCGCTGCCGTGCTGGGGGACCCGCTGACCCCGCCCATGCTTCTGGCCATCGCAATCGCCACCGCCGGGGTGATCCTGATGTCGGTCAAACCCGGCACCGGGGCTGTCCTGTGGCGAGACAGCCGGCCCGCCCTGACCGGCCTGCTCGCGGGCGGGCTCTTCGGCCTCTCCGCCATCGGGTTTCGCGGCGCCATCATCGCCCTGCCCGAAGGTGATTTCCTGATCCGCGCGACCACGATCCTTGCCCTTGGCCTTGCGCTGCAAGCCACGGTCCTCGCCCTGTGGCTGCTGGCCTTCGACCGAACCGCCCTTGTCGCCTCGCTCCGCGCCTGGAGACCCTCGCTCGGCGCGGGTTTTCTGGGGGCCTTTGCCTCGCAGTTCTGGTTCATCGGCTTTTCGCTGACCTCTGCCGCGAATGTCCGCACCCTTGCCCTTGTCGAGGTGATCTTCGCCCAGGCCGTTGCGCGCTTCGTCTTTCGCCAGCGCCTCGGCCCGCGCCAGATGCTTGGCATGGCGGTGGTCGTGCTTGGCGTTGGTCTTCTCTTGCGCAGCCAGCCCTAGGGGTACGGGGCGGCCCTGACGACCGTCCCGCCCGATCCTTCAGAACACCGTCGCCACCGACTCTCCCAGCGCCATCGCCCCGGCATACTGCGCCTGCGGCCCGCGCTGCATCGCGTGATAGCGCGCACCTTGGATGTCGCGGAACCGCCGCTCCAGCCCGGCTGATCGGTAGAACCCGGCCCCGCTGGCAAGCTCCATCGCCAGTTCCACGGCCCGGATCATGTGGTCCGCCCCCAGCACCTTGCCCGTCATCACCTCGTTGACGGTCTCGGCCGAGGGCGCGTTGCGGTCCACCGCCGCCAGCATCGACGCAAGCGCCATTTCGGCTCCGCGCAATTCGGTCATCATCCGCCCGGCCATGCCCCGCATGTCATGGGTGACGGGGCGTTCCTTCGCCATGTCCAGCGCGATCCGGCAGGCGCTGTCCGCGACCCCCAGATAGGCCGCATAGATCAGCGGAAACGCGATGGTCGCAATGGTGTGGAACAGCGGATGCCATTCGCCCGACTTGCGCTTCAGCGCCACGCCGGCATCCGGCACGAACAACTCGTCCAGCACCACGTCATGCGACCCGGTGCCCCGCATCCCCAGCGTATGCCAGGTGTCCAGGATACGCACCTCCGGCGCCTTCATCGAGGCCCCGAAATGCAGGACGTGACGCTCGCCGTCCTCCTCCAGCACCGCGCCGGTCATGAACACATCCCCCGCCGCCGCCGCCGAGGTAAAGATCTTGCGCCCCGACACCCGGAAACCACCCTCCACCCTGCGGGCGAGGCCCGAGCCGTTGATCCAGTCCGACCCGCCGCTGGACAGAAGCACGATCCGTTCGGCCGCGATGCGCTTCAAAAGCGGCTCCACCGCCGCCACTTTCTGATGCCGCCAGCGCCAGGCCGGGATCGCCACCTGATGCGTGTGCATCGCAAAGGCCAGCGCGGTCGATCCGCAGGCCCGGCCCAGCACGCGCAGCATCCCGGCCAACTCGCGCACGTCCGCGCCGCCACCGCCCAGCTCCTGCGGAACCCCGGCCTCGACCAGACCGGCCTCCTTCAAGAGCGCATAGTTTTCCGCGACAAACCGATCTTCGGCATCCGCCCGCTCGGCACCTGCGGCAATCTTTTCCGACAAACCCTCGGCAATCGTTACGGCATCCCGGGTCTCGCTCGCCCGGATTTCTGCTGTCAAAGTCATGGTAACACTCCCTTTCAATGAATGTCCCATCGTCCTCCCTTTAACCGCCCCCGACCAGTCCACGAACTGTACTAGGTCGCCAGCCCCCCCGGTGTTACCCTGCCTCATCAAACCCGAGAGGCCGCCATGTCCGAGACATCCAGCTACGGCCAGTTCTGCCCCGTTTCCATGGCCGCCGAGATCCTCTGTTCGCGCTGGACCGTCGTCCTTCTGCGCGAGATGCTCTGCGGCTCCACCCGCTTCAACGACCTGCGCCGGGGCCTGCCGCGCATGTCACCGACCCTCTTGTCGAAACGCCTGAAAGAACTGGAACTGTCCGGCGTCATCCGCACCGTTCCCACCGCAGCGGGCACTTTCGAATACCATCTGACCGAGGCCGGGGAAGAGCTTCGCCCCATCGTCCTTGGCATCGGCTTCTGGGGTCAACGCTGGGTCGAATCCCGGCTCTCGCTCCGCAACCTCGACCCCACGCTCCTGATGTGGGACATGCGCCGCAACCTCAGCACCGATCCCCTGCCGCCGCGGCGCTGCACGATACAGTTTCAGTACCCCGAGCTTGCACCCACCCAGCGCAACTACTGGCTGGTCATCGAATCGGGGCAGGTCGACCTCTGCCACGTCGACCCGGGATTCGAGGTCGACCTTCTGGTAACCAGTTCGCTCAGGACCATGACCTCGATCTGGATGGGCCTGACCCCGCTCAAGACCGAGATCAGTGCAGGCCGCGTCCAGCTTGACGGCGACCCTGCCCTTGGCCGCGCGATGCAGGCCTGGCTGAAACTCAGCGTCTTCGCGCCAGCCGAACGCCGCGTCGCCTGATCACCGATCCGTCCTTGGCTGCCTGACCTGGGTGGCCAGCGGCGCCGAAAGTCACGCGATGCACGCCAGATCAAGATGTTAACACCACCCTAACGCGAAAATTCAACCCCTTGAAATTGCTATTTTATCTGGTTTTGTCCACCGTGGACACTCAGACCACCTCGCCCCGGTCCAGCCGCCCCAGCACCGCCTCCGCCCCCGCCAGAACCGCCTCCCGGTGGCCCTCGTCCATCCCATCCCAGACCCGGTACATCTGCCCCATCCGCGGGTTCACCTTGAACCGCTCCCGATGCCGGTCCAGGAAGTGCCAGTAAAGCAGGTTGAACGGGCAGGCCCGCGGGCCGACCTTCTCCTTCACCCGGTAGGCGCACCCCCCGCAGTGATCCGACATCCGGTCGATATAGGCCCCCGAGGAGACATAGGGCTTCGACCCCAGCAGCCCCCCATCCGCGAACTGGCTCATCCCCAGCGTATTCGGCGCCTCCACCCATTCGAAGGCATCGACATAGACCGACAGATACCACTCATGCACCTTGGCCGGGTCCACCCCCGCCAAGAGCGCGAAATTCCCCGTCACCATCAGCCGCTGAATGTGGTGCGCATAGGCCAGGTCCCGCGTCTGCCCGACGGCGGCCTTCATGCAGGCCATCCCCGTCTCCGCCCCCCAATAGACCCCCGGCAATGCCCTGCGGTGCCCCAAGGCGTTCCGCTCCAGATAGTCCGGCCCGGTCAGCGCCCAGATCCCCCGCACATATTCCCGCCAGCCGATCACCTGCCGGATGAACCCCTCTGCCGCCTGGATCGGCACCCTGCCCGCCCGCCATGCCGCCTCCACGGCAAGGCACACCTCCATCGGCCCCAAGAGCCCGAGGTTCAGATAGGGCGAGATCACCGCATGGCTGATGTAGGCTTCCCCCTCCAGCATCGCATCCTGCTCCTCGCCGAACCGGGGCAACCGCTCCGCCACGAACTCGGCCAGCGCCGCCAGCGCACCGTCACGGTCCGTCGCCCAGCGAAAGGGTCGCAACCGCCCGAAATGGGAAAACCGCGCCTCGACCAGCGCCAGCACCTCCTCGACCACCGCATCCGGGGCAAAGTCCCTTGGGCGCGGCCGCAGCAAGTCTGCCCGGGCCGGTTTCCGGTTGTCATGGTCGAAATTCCACTGCCCCCCGGCAGGCTGATCGCCCTCCATCATCAACCCGGTCTTGCGCCGCATCTCGCGGTAGAACCACTCCATCCGCAGCTGCTTGCGCCCTTCGGCCCAGGCCGCGAACTCGGCTTCCGAGCACAGGAACCGGTCATCCTCCAGCACCCGCACCGGCAACGGCAACGCCTCCAGGTCCCGCAGCACCCGCCACTCGCCCGGCTTCGTCGCCAGCACCTCCTGCGCCCCGAACTCCGAGGCCCGCCGCAGCAACTCCCCCGCCAGCGTCTGCGAATTCTCCGGGTCGTCCAGCCGCGAATAGGCCACCCGCCAGCCGTCCGCCGCCAGCCCCCCGGCGAAGGTCCGCATCGCCGAAAGGATCAGCGCAATCTTCTGCGGATGGTGCGGGACGCTGGTCCCCTCGCCCATCACCTCGGCCATCACCACCACGTCCCGCGCGCGGTCCGCCGCCCGCAACGCCGCCACCTCCGGCGTCAGCTGGTCCCCCAGCACCAGAACCAGCCTCACCACGGCACGACCTCGCCCTTCCAGTCGAAGAACCCGCCCGTCGCCTCCGGTCCCAGCCCCTCCAGCACGGAAAGCAGGTTCCCCGCCGCCACCTCCGCCGAAACCGAGGCATGCCCCGCCCGCAACTCAGGCGCCAGCCCCGTCTCCACTGTCCCCGGATGCAGCGCCACCAGAACCGACTGCGGATGCGTCCGTCGCGCCTCGATGGCCGCCGTCCGCACCAGCTGGTTCAGCGCCGCCTTCGCCGCGCGGTAGCCATACCAGCCGCCAAGTGCGTTATCCCCGATCGACCCCACCCGCGCCGACAGCACCGCAAGGCGCGCCACCCGGTCCCGCGGCATCAGCCGCAGCGCATGCTTCATCACCAGCGCCGGCCCGATGGCATTGACCGCGAACTGCGCCGCCAGCCCCTCCGCCGTCACCGACTTCAGCGACTTCTCCGGCCCGACGCCCCCCAGCACCAGCGCCCCGGTCGCCACGATCACCAGGTCGAACACCCCGTCCAGCCTGCCCAGCGCGGCCGCGACCGACGCCTCGTCCGTCACCTCCAGCCCATCGCCCGACCGCGACAGTCCGACAACCGCGCCCCGCCCCCGCAGCGCCTCGACCAAGGCAGAACCGATCCCGCCCGACGCTCCTACCACCAATACCCGCATCTCGCCTCCAAAGCCGAAGGCGTCAGATAGTGCCCGGCCTGCACCCGGCCATGCTTTCCCTTCTGCAAATATCCCCGCCGGAGGTTGCGACATCTCCGCCGCAACAGTCTCCAGGCCGTTTTCCGGGGCAGCGCCGCCGAGCGGGGTGCAAGGCGGACAAGGAAAGGCGCCAGTGGCGCGTTTCCCCGCCGCAGCGGATGCCCCCCGAGACGGCTCCCCGCTGCACGAAAAACGGTTAAGACCGCGCAAACGCGGGCGGGCAACGCATTGATCTTGCTTGAAGGAATATCCCGTCCCGCGTGGACGGTGTCAGATGACAATCTCGCGCGGGACGATGAAATCGACGGCAACCCCGCTTCCGAAAGCGACCTCAGCCCAGTCCGTCACATCGAAATCCGCCACCAGCGTCGCCCCGGTCGGATAGCGGGCGAACTCCGGGTTCGCGGGCGGATGCGCGACCAGCCGCGCCGCGAACTCGGCGATCCCGGGGTTGTGCCCGATCATCATCACCACGTCCGCCTTCGCATGACGCAGCACCGCCATCATCACATCCGGCCCGGCATGATACAGCGCCGGCTTCAGCTCCAGCACCGGGGCCCCCGGCAGCGCCGGCGCGATCCCCGAAAAGGTCTTCCGCGTCCTGACTGCGTCGGAACAGAAGACCTCGCCCGGCACATAGTCGCGGCTGGCCAGCCATTGCCCCAGGTCCGCCGCCGCGGCCTTGCCCCGGTCGTTCAGGGGCCGGTCATGGTCAGGGGTCAGCGGATCGTCCCATGAGGATTTCGCATGCCGCGTCAGGATCAACCGCTTCATCTGTGGAATTGCCCCATGTGATAGGCCGACTGTTCGGGCAGTCTTGCATAGCTTTGCGACACCGGGCAAGCGCGGCGCACACGGCAGCCGCCGCCCAGGCAATCCACCCCCTCCGGCCGGTCCAACCAGGCATGGCAGGCGGGTACGTCATAACCCTGTCCGGTCAGCGCCCCCGCCGGGCAGGCGGTCAGGCAAGGCGCCGGGCACCCATCGCAGGGCCGGGCCGCCGCAGACGGCACCTCGACCTCCTCCCGCAACGCCAGGGCCCCGCGAAAGCTGACCATCAGCCCCTGCCCGGCGTGGACCAAAAGCCGCACCGGGCTGTCCCAGACCCGCCCCGTCCGCAGCGCCCACTGGTAGAACGGGTGATACGGCGGCCCTCCGAAAGGAAACAGAGCCTTGGCCCCCAGATCACAGGCGATCCGCCCGATCACCCGGCGCGACCAGCGGTCCACCGGGTCTTCCCCGCCCCACTCCGGCTGCGCCTGAAGATGCGCCCAGAACCCCGGCTCCTTCGGCCCCAGCATCAGCAGCGTCCGCGTCCCCGTTGGAAACCCTTCCTCCTCCTCGGCCACGGCAAAGCCGCCCAGCACCTCCAGCCGCGCCTCGGCCAGCAGCGCCTCTAGCGCCGGAAGGGAAGCCCCAGCACCCACCCCAGCCGCGCCGGTTTTTCGTCCTGCCATTCCAACCCCACGGTCATGCCGTCGTGTCCTGCCTTCGGTTCTGGCACATAGGTGCGGAAAATCCGGTCCCAAACCGACAGGCAGAAGCCGTAATTGCTGTCATGCTCCACGCGATGCACCGAATGGTGCACCCGGTGCATGTCGGGCGTCACCAGCACCATGCGCAGCACCCGGTCCAGCGGTCCCGGCAGCGCAAGGTTCGAATGGTTGAACAACGCCGTCCCGTTGAGCAATATCTCGAACACCAGCACCGCCAGCGCCGACGGCCCCAGCGCATAGACCAGCCCGATCTTCAGCCCCATCGAGGCCAGGATCTCGACCGGATGAAAGCGGAACCCCGTGGTCACGTCCATGTCGCGGTCGGCATGGTGGACCCGGTGAAAGCGCCACAAGAGCGGCACCTTGTGCGTCACCAGATGCTGCGCCCAGATCGCCAGGTCCAGGATCAGGACCGCGATGACCAGTTCGACCCACCAGGGCCAGTCCAGCCCGTTCAGCAGGCCCCAGCCCTGCGCCTGGGCATCAACTGCCGCCCCGATGGCAAGAAGGGGCAGCAGAAAGGCCAGGCCCCGCAACGCCAGGGTGTTCAAGACCGTGATGGCCAGATTGGTCGACCAACGCCGCGTCCGCGTCAACGCGCGAGGCCGTCGCGGCACCAGCGCCTCCAGCCCCGCGAAAAGGGCGAAGAGCGCCAGGAAAACCCCGCCACGCCAGAGAAGTTCATGCTCCATGCGCCGATCTTACACCCGATTCGCGTGCAATGGTTAAGGGGGTGCAGCGGGTGGTGCAGCCAGACGGCGACCCATACCGGAACCAGACGGAATCCAGACGGTTTCCAGATGGATAAAACGACGCAATTTCAGTCCGTTAACCCACAGACCGCCAGAAGGCCGCTTTCAGCGCCGGGCGTGCGGCTTCACCCGTGGTTCGGTTGCCCGGATCTGGCTGCCCGCACCGTGGTCGGTGAACAGTTCCAGCAGGCAGGCGTTCGGCACCTTGCCATCCAGGATCGTCACCGCCCGCGTGCCCTCTTCGATCGCCATCAGAGCGGTCTCGGTCTTGGGGATCATCCCGCCCGAGATCACCCCGTCCTTGGTCAACTGGCGAATCTCTTCGGGCGTGATGTTGGTCATCACCTCGCCCGCCGCGTTCTTCACCCCCGGCACGTCGGTCAGAAGAAGCAAGCGGTCAGCCTGCAGCGCCCCGGCAATCGCCCCCGCCGCCGTGTCGCCGTTCACGTTGAAGGTCTCGTTGTCCTTCATCCCCGTCGCCACCGGAGCGACCACGGGAATGATCCCGGCGTTGTAAAGGTCACGCAGCACCTGGACGTTCATCTCGACCGGGCGGCCGACATAGCCCAGTTCGGGGTCATCGGCCTCACACACCATCAGGTCGTCGTCCTTGCCCGAAATGCCTACCGCACGCCCGCCCGCATCCATGATCGCCTGCACGATCCGCTTGTTCACAAGGCCCGACAGGATCATCTCGACCACCTGCACGGTGGCCTTGTCCGTCACCCGCTTGCCACGGACAAATTCCGACTTTATCCCAAGCTTTTCAAGCATCTCGTTGATCATCGGCCCGCCGCCATGAACCACGACGGGATGCACGCCGACCTGCTTCATCAGCACGATGTCGCGGGCGAACTCGGCCATCGCCGCGTCGTCACCCATCGCGTTGCCGCCGAACTTCACGACGACCACCGCACCTTCGAACCGCTGCAGGTACGGCAGCGCCTCGGACAGCATCTTGGCGGTCGTTTTCGCATCCTCGGCGGTCAGGGTCTGCTGCTTCATCGGGACCTCCATCTTTTCGCGCCCCATAAGCCTTTTCCGCCCCCCCGCCAAGACCATTCGGCCAAGCCTTGCCTTCCCCGCAGGGAAGGTTAGCCTTCCGCGCAAAGGAGACCGCAATGTCCGAACAGAAGACCCTCGTTCTGACCGGCGCAAGCCGTGGGATCGGCCACGCCACCGTCAAGCGGTTTTCAGCCGAGGGGTGGCGGGTCCTCACCTGCTCGCGCCAACCCTTCGATCCGCGCTGCCCCTGGCCGGGGGGCGAGGGGAACCACATCGAGATCGACCTCGCCGACCCCAACAAGACCATCGCCGCCATCGAGACAATCAAGGAGAAGGTCGGCGGCCGCATCCATGCCCTTGTGAACAATGCGGGAATCAGCCCCAAAGGCCCCGGCGGGGCGCGGCTGAACACCATGACCACGGACCTGCGGACCTGGGGGCACGTCTTCCACGTCAACTTCTTCGCCCCCGTCATCCTGGCCCGGGGCCTGAAGGATGAACTGACGGCCACCAAAGGCTCCATCGTCAATGTCACCTCCATCGCCGGGGTCCGGGTCCACCCATTCGCCGGGGCGGCCTATGCAACCTCCAAGGCTGCCCTTGCCGCGCTGACCCGGGAAATGGCGCATGATTTCGGGCCCTTGGGTGTCCGGGTCAATGCCATCGCACCGGGAGAGGTCGAGACCGCGATCCTGTCACCCGGCACGGACAAGATCGTCGAGCAACTGCCGATGCGACGTCTTGGCCAGCCCAAGGAAGTGGCCGATGCGATCTGGTTTCTCTGTTCCGACCAGTCCAGCTACATCTCGGGTGCCGAGATCGAGGTCAACGGCGCGCAGCACGTGTGACCGGGTCGCTCATCGCTTCCTTCGGTCGCTCTTCGCGTGCGGCCCTTGCGAAGAGCGACCGAAGGAAGCGATGAGCGGCGCCCAGACCGCCGGGCCTTTGCCTCCCGCCCGTCCTCTGGCATAAGAACGCATCCGGGCGAGGCCTCCATGCTTGACGACACCGACGACATCCACCCGCTGTTCCACGGCGCCCCGAAGGGGCTGGAGTTCCGCAAGCTGCGCAAACGCCTGGTGCAACAGGTGCGTGAAGCCATCGACACCTATGGCATGGCGAAACCGGGCGACCGCTGGCTGGTCTGCCTGTCGGGCGGCAAGGACAGCTACACGCTGCTGGCGATCCTGCACGAATTGAAGTGGCGCGGGCTGTTGCCGGTCGACCTTCTGGCCTGCAACCTGGATCAGGGCCAGCCGAACTTTCCGGCGACCGTCCTGCCCGATTTCCTGACCAGGATGGGCGTCCCGCACCGGATCGACTACCAGGACACCTATTCGGTCGTGATCGACAAGATCAAGCCGGGCGGAACGATGTGTTCGCTGTGTTCTCGGCTGCGGCGGGGCAACCTCTACCGCATCGCGCGTGAGGAAGGTTGCTCGACCGTGGTTCTGGGCCACCACCGCGACGACATCCTTGAGACCTTCTTCATGAACCTGTTCCACGGTGGGCGCCTTGCCTCGATGCCGCCGCGCCTCTTGAACGAGGACGGAGATCTGTTCGTTGCCCGACCGCTGGCCTTCGTTTCGGAAGAGGATTGCGGAAAATTCGCTGCGGCGATGGGCTATCCGATCATCCCCTGCGACCTCTGCGGCAGCCAGGAAGGGTTGCAGCGCGCCCAGGTGAAGAAGCTTCTGGACGATTGGGAGGCGCGGACGCCCGGTCGGCGGCAGGTGATGTTCCGGTCGCTGATGAACGTGCGGCCCTCGCACCTGGCGGACCCGACGCTGTTCGACTTTGCCGGCCTTGCCGCGGCGATGGCCGATGGTGAAAATTCTACGCAACTTCCGGGTGAGCATTAAGGAACCGATCATGAACATCCGGCTAGCCTGATCCCAAGCCGCGGGCCTTGCGTCCGCCGACAGAAGGGGAAGGCTGCCATGTCGTTTGGGTTTCCGCGCGGGTCCGACCTGCCTTGGCAGCTTGTCGCACTGCTGCCTGTCCTGGCGCTTGGCGCTTATTGGGCGGGGGGCGAAGTGGCAATGGTCGCCTTGGCTGCGGCCTTGCCGCTTGGCGTGCTTGCCTACCATTTCCATCTTCATCGCGCAGCGCCACTTGCCATTTCGGACCAGGTTATCGCCCGCTTGGACCGGACCCTCGTCGACACCCGGGCAAAGGGGGGCGCGACGGGTTGCCTGGTGATCCAGTTCGATGATGCCGCGCACCTGGCCGACCGGCTGGGCAGGACCCGCCAGTGCGAGGTTCTGGCAGCGTCCATCGCAAGACTGGGTGGGGCACTTCGGCCCGGCGACATGCTCTATCCGATGGAGGACGGCAGTCTGGCGGTCACTCTCGCCGCTACCCCGCGGCTTGATGCCGAGATCATGGTGCGTATTGCAGCCCGGCTTCATCTTGTGGTGCAGCAGCCGATGTCCCTTGCGGATGGCCCGGCGCAAGTGACCTGTTCCATCGGCTTTTGCCATTCGCAACAGCTCCGCCAGCCCGGCGGCCGCGCGCTTCTGGACGCGGCACAGGTCGCCGGGGATGAAGCGGCACGCCACCGTCCGGGCGCCATCCGGGGGTATTCGGATGATCTGGCCCGGGCACGGGCGGACCGGGATGCCTTGCGGGCGGGTTTCTCGCAGGCGGTTGACCGGGGCGAAATCCAGGCGTGGTTTCAGCCGCAGCTCTCGACCGACAGCGGCGAGGTTTCGGGGATCGAGGCCCTGGTCCGCTGGCAGCATCCCGAGCGTGGCCTGCTTGCTCCGGGCAGCTTCCTTCCCGCCATCGAGGGCTCGGACCTGATGGAATTGCTGGGTCAGACCATGCTGGCTCAATCGCTTGCGGCACTGGCCGAGTTCGACCGCCGGGGCCTGCGGGTGCCCACCGTCGCGGTCAATTTCTCGGCGCAAGAGCTGCGTGACCCACAATTGCCCGATCGCCTGCGCTGGACGCTTGACCGTTTCCGGCTGGCTTCGTCGCGGCTGACCGTCGAAGTGCTGGAATCTGTCGTCGCCGGCGATGGCGACGAAGTGATCGCCTCGAACATCAGCCGGATTGCGGCGATGGGCTGCGGCGTTGACCTGGACGATTTCGGCACTGGCAACGCCTCGATCACCGCGATCCGCCGGTTTGCCCTGAACCGGCTGAAGATCGACCGCAGCTTCGTGCGCGAGGTGGACCAGAACCGCGAGCAGCAGAAACTGGTGACCGCGATCCTTTCGCTTGCGGAAAGGCTTGGACTCGAGACTCTGGCCGAGGGGGTGGAAACCCCTGCCGAACATACGCTGCTGGCGCAACTTGGCTGCGGGCATGTGCAGGGGTACGTCATTGCCAAGCCCATGCCGGTTGGCGATCTGGTCCGCTGGCTGGCAGCCCATCGCGACCACCAGCGCGAGGCGATCCGCATCGGTGTGCAGGCGCGCTAGGCGGTCTGCGCGAACCCCGCCGATGCTGTCGCTGTGCAAGAGCAGGGGTCCAGAACCACGGGCACGGCGGGCCGCGAATTGATCGGACCTCCTGCCGGGACGGGGCGAAACTGCTTGACCTTTGCCCGCCCCTGTCGTTGAAGCACCGCTGATCGATCAGCACGGTGGTTGGCGGAATGGAAGAGCAGAACAACAAGAACCTCATCCTGGCGATGGTTCTCAGCGCGGCAGTGATGCTTGTCTGGTTCATCTTCTTCCCGCCGCCGGAACCGCCTGCGCAGACTGCGACCATTGGCCAGACCGGCACCGAGACGGTTGCGACGGCACCGGCCCAGACGACGCCGACTCAGGTTCAGACCGAGGCCGACCCGGTGCCTGCCGCCCCCCGCCTGACCATCGACACGCCAAAGCTTGCGGGCTCGCTTTCCCTGCGCGGCGGTCGGATCGATGATCTTTCGCTGAAGACCTACCGCCAAGAACTGGCCCCGGGATCTCCGATCGTGCGGCTGCTGTCGCCGGTGGGCGAGGACCTCTCCTACTATTCGGTCTTCGGCTGGCTTCCCGGCACCGGGCTGGAAAGCGCCGATGTCCCCGACGCCAACACTGCCTGGACCGCCGATGCCGACGTCACGCTGGCGCCAGGTCAACCCGTCACTCTGCGCTGGGAGAATGACAAGGGGCTGACCTTCATCCGCGAGGTCGCCGTCGACGCGGACTTCATGTTTACCGTGACCGATACCGTCCAGAACGGCTCGTCCGCCGCGGTGGCCCTGCAGCCTTATGGAATCGTCGCCCGCCACGGCCTGCCAAAGCTGCAGAACATATTTGTCGTGCATGAAGGCGCGGTTCAGCGGATCGACGGCAAACTGACCGAGACCGACTATGCCGACATCACCGAGCTTGAGGTCGACACGCGCGAGGGACTGCCCGCCGAGGTGCTTGAGGCCAGTTCCGATGGCTGGATCGGCTTTACCGACCATTACTGGATGACGACACTGATCCCCGAACAGGGCAAGGCCTTCAAGTCGGTCCTGAAATATGTCCCGAGCGCGGGCATCTACCAGGCCGAAGTGCGTCAGCCTGTCGTCTCGGTCGCCCCGGGCGCGACGGCCACGTCGTCGATCCGCTTCTTCGCCGGTGCCAAGGAATGGGCCACGATCCGCGCCTACGAGAACGAAGGTGGCATCCCGGGCTTCGTCGATTCGATCGACTGGGGCTGGTTCTATTTCCTGACGAAGCCGATCTTCGCCGTCCTGCACTGGCTGAATGCGTTCATTGGCAACATGGGCCTGGCGATCATTGCACTGACGTTCTTCCTCAAGTTCCTGGTGCTGCCGCTGGCCTACAAATCCTACGTCTCGATGGCGCGGATGAAGGAGCTTCAGCCCGAGATGGAGGCGCTGAAGGAACGCGCGGGAGAGGACAAGCAGAAGCTGCAGCGCGAGATGATGCAGCTTTACAAGGACAAGAAGGTCAACCCGGCCGCAGGATGTCTGCCGATCCTGATCCAGATTCCGATCTTCTTCGCGCTTTACAAGGTGATCTTCGTCACCATCGAACTGCGCCACGCCCCATTCTTCGGCTGGCTCAGGGACCTGTCGGCACCTGATCCGTCCTCGCTGTACAACTTCTTCGGCCTGTTGCCCTGGGACGCCCCCGTGCAAGGATCTGTCCTGCACCTGATCTTCATTGGCATCCTGCCGATCCTTCTGGGCATCACCATGTGGCTGCAGCAGAAGCTGAACCCGGCACCGACCGACCCGGTGCAGGCCTCGATCTTCGCCTGGATGCCCTGGGTCTTCATGTTCATGCTGGGCGGTTTCGCCAGCGGCCTGGTTGTCTACTGGATCGCCAACAACACGATCACCTTCGTCCAGCAGTATCTGATCATGTGGAGCCACGGCAAACGACCCGACATCTTCGGCAACATCCGTGAGGCCAAGGCGGCCCGGGTGGCGGCCAAGACAAGCCCGAAAGCCCCCACGCCTCCGGCCCCGGCGCCGAAGAAGGGCAAGAAGTGACCGGCCTCACCGGTGGACGCATCACCCAACTGGTGCGTCACCCGATCAAGTCCGCCGGGTATGAACCGGTTGCCGATGCCGTCCTGACCGAAGGCGCTGCCTTTCCCTTTGACCGGATCTGGGCCGTCGCCCATGCCGCAGCCCGCCTGTCCGAGCCGGTGACCTGGGCTTCCAAGCTGCAGTTCCTGCGCGGCTGGGGTTCGGCCGATCTGATGGCCGTCTCCTGCCAGTCCGACCCACGCACTGCTCAGGTCACCCTTGGCCATCCCAGGCGACCGACGGCCAGCTTCTGCCTCGATGATCCAGCAGACGCCGCGCGACTGATCGAGTGGCTGCGTCCGCTTTGGCCGGAGAACCGGCCCGAGCCCACCCGCGTTGTCCGGGTGCCCGGACAGGCGCTGACCGATCAGGACCAGCCGCTGATCTCGATCAACTCGGTCGCCTCACTGGCAGACCTTTCGACGCGGCTGGGCAAGCCCCTGTCAGTGCACCGCTTTCGCGGCAACATCTGGGTCGAAGGCTGGGCACCCTGGGCCGAACTGGATCTGGTCGGGAACGAGATCACCGTTGGTGAGGCACGGCTGCGGATCGAGGAACCCATCGGCAGGTGCCGTGCGACCGGGGCGAACCCCGAGACCGGGGAACAGGACGTCGATACGATGGGTGCTCTGGAAGCCCATTACGGCCACACCGACTTCGGCGTCTTTGCCCGGGTCGTTTCAGGTGGCAGGATCGCCGTAGGAGACGAGGTGCGCTGATGGCAATGACCTTCACTCTGACCCCCGAACCCGAGGATGAAGCCCGCGAGGCCGGGCGGTTGCTGTTCGCAGGTCCCGTCACCTTCGTGAAGGGCGTGGTGGCGATGTCCGGCCTGCCCCCTGCCGATCGTCTGGAGGTCTGCTTTGCCGGACGGTCGAACGTGGGAAAATCCAGTCTGATAAATGCTCTGACCGGGCGCAAGACTTTGGCGCGGGCTTCGAACACTCCGGGCCGCACGCAAGAGATCAATTACTTCGCCCTTGGCGAGGACCGCTACCTTGTCGACCTGCCCGGCTATGGCTATGCCGAGGCTCCGGTGGCGGTGGTGGCAAAGTGGCAGGCGCTGCTCAAGCAGTATCTGTCCGGCCGGGTCACCCTGCGCCGCGCATTCGTGCTGATCGACGCGCGGCACGGGGTCAAGGCGGTGGACGAAGAGATCCTGACGCTTCTGGATCGCTCGGCAGTGACGTTCCAGGCGGTGCTGACCAAGGTCGACAAGATCAACCGCGTGGAACGCGAAGCGGTGATCGAACAGGTCAAGGGCGCACTGGGCAAACATCCAGCGGCCTATCCCGAGCTTGTCGTGACCAGTTCCGAAAAGGGCGAAGGGATCGAAACCCTGCGCGCGATTATCGCCACCATGGAGTGACCTAGCGGCCCGCGTCGTGGTCAGGGTCGGCCCCAGGCACCGGGTCATAGCCCTGGCCGCCCCAGGGGTGGCAGCGGCAGATGCGGTGCACGGTCAGGTAGCTGCCCTTGACCGCGCCATGCTGTTCCAGCGCCTCAAGCGCATAGGCCGAGCAGGTGGGCTGGAAACGGCAGCCATGTCCGACCCAGGGCGACAAGAGCAGGCGGTAGGCGCGTACGGGCAGCGCGACAAGATGCGCAAGCGGAGTCATCCCCGCCCCCGATGCACCGACAGCAAAGCCTGCTCCAGATCCGCCCGCAGGTCGGCGTAGGCGCGCGCCACGGTGGCTTCGGGCCGGGCCACAAGAACGTAGTCCCAGCCGGGCAATGCGCGGGGGGCAAGCACCTCACGCGCCAAGGCCCGCAGGCGACGCTTGGCGCGATTGCGCAGGACCGCGTTGCCGATCTTCTTCGACGCGGTAAAGCCGATGCGGGATTGCGGGTTGCCATCTGCCCGGTCCCGGGCCTGAAGCAGGAAGCCCCCGGTTCCCTGGCGCCGCGCCGACGCGGCCTTGAGGTAGTCGGCCCGCTTGGTCAACACGCAAAGCGAAACCGCCGGAGAGCCGTTGGGCGCTGCGGCAGCGATGCCTTGGCCCTGGGTCTCCGGCGGTGTCATGTGCTTGTCCTGACGCCCCTGGGGGCGCGTGATCAGGCGGTCAGCTTGTGACGGCCCTTGGCGCGGCGGGCGGCCAGGACCAGACGGCCATTCTTGGTGGCCATGCGCGCACGAAAGCCGTGGCGGCGCTTGCGAACCAGGTTCGACGGTTGAAAGGTGCGCTTCATCGCGGCTCTCCATTAGACTTGACCCGAACCCGGTGGATTCCGATGCGGATTCGGGGGGGCCCATAACTTGAAGCCCGTCCTTTACGGGCGGTTTCAGCCCAAGTCAACGCAGGCCACGCGGATTTCCTGCAACATTTCACCTCAGCGGGCCGAGTAAATGTTTCAGTCTGCCCCGGATCGCACCGCGACGGATCAAGGCCGCGTGAAACCCCTGTCGCCCCGTCGCGTCCTGCGCCATGTTCGGCCCCCATGCAAGGACCTGACATGCCCCCCGCCGCAACGACATCTGGTGCCCGTTCATGGCTGAAGCGCCTGCCGATCCTGGTGATTCTGGCAACCGCCCTGCTGGGTGCAATCGCGCTGCGCGATGAGCTCAGCTTCGAGACACTCGCCCGCCACCGTGAGGACCTGCTGGCGTTCCGCGATGCGCATTACCTGTGGGCCGTGCTGGGGTTCGTCGCGGGTTATGTGGTGATCGTGGCGCTTAGCCTGCCGGGCGGGACGGTCGCGACGTTGACGGGCGGCTTCCTCTTCGGTCTTTTCCCCGGCGTGCTTTACAACGTGGCGGGCGCGGGCACCGGGGCGGTCCTGGTGTTCCTGGCCGCGCGCAGCGGGTTCGGCGCGGCCTTGGCGCAAAGGCTGGAAACGGCGGGCGGCAAGGCGGCAAAGCTGCAGGCGGCCCTGCGCGAAAACGAATGGTCGGTCCTGTTCCTGATGCGCCTTGTCCCGCTGGTCCCGTTCTTCATCGCAAACCTGATCCCGGCCTTCGTCGGCACCAGTCTTGCCCGCTTTGCCGTTTCGACCTTCGTCGGGATCATTCCAGGGGCGCTGGTCTTCACCTCGGTCGGATCAGGCCTGGGCGAGGTCTTTGCCAAAGGCGAAGCCCCGGACCTTGGCATCATCTTCACACCGCCCGTTCTGTTGCCGCTTCTTGGCCTTGCCGCACTGGCGGCGCTGCCGATGCTGATGCGGGCCTTCAAGGGAGCGCAGTGAATGAAGCGCATCGAGACGGATATCTGCGTGATCGGGGCCGGGTCCGGTGGCCTTTCGGTTGCGGCCGGGGCCGTGCAGATGGGCGCGCGCGTGGTGCTGATCGAAGCGGACGAGATGGGCGGCGACTGCCTGAATACGGGCTGCGTGCCCTCGAAGGCGCTGATCGCGGCGGCAAAAGTGGCCGAAGCGCAGCGCCGCGGGTTCCGCGGGGTCGCTTCGGTCACGCCACAGGTGGATTTCGCCGCAGTGAAGGATCACGTGCAAGCGGTGATCGACGAGATCGCCCCGGTTGACAGCCAGGACCGGTTCGAGGGTCTTGGCTGCACCGTGATCCGCGCCTTCGCCCGCTTCACCGCCCCGCGGGAAGTCCAGGCAGGGGAAACGACGGTCCGCGCCCGGCGCTTCGTGATCGCAACCGGCTCGCGGGCGATGGTGCCACCGATCCAGGGCATCGAAACGGTCCCTTATCTGACCAACGAGACGATCTTCGGCCTGCGTGAGCGGCCAGAGCATCTGATCGTCATCGGCGGTGGCCCCATCGGAGTGGAAATGGCGCAGGCGCATCGGCGGCTGGGCTGCGAGGTGACGGTGATCGAGGGCGCGCGGGTCCTGGGCCGCGAGGACCCCGAGCTTGCTGCCGAGGTGATCGAGGCGCTGCTGGCAGAGGGGATCACCCTGGTCGAGGGGCAGCCCGTCGTTCGGCTGTCGGGCATCGCCGGTGCGGTCGAGGTCACATTGGGCGACGGTCGGCAGATCAAGGGCTCGCACCTTCTGATGGCCGTTGGCCGCAAGGTGGCGCTGGACGGGATGAACCTGGAAGCTGCCGGCGTGGCCTATACGTCAAAGGGCGTCACGGTGGACGCCCGGTTGCGGTCGTCGAACCGGCGCGTCTATGCGGTGGGCGACGTGGCGGGTGGCTTGCAGTTTACCCATGTCGCGGCCTGGCACGCGGGCATCGTGATCCGCCAGGCCGTCCTGGGCCTGCCCGCCAAGGTGGACCCGCGCGCCCTGTCGCGGGCCACCTATACCGACCCCGAGCTGGCCCAGGCGGGTCTGACCGAGGCTGAAGCGCGCAAGCTGCATGGCGAAAAGGTGACTGTGGTGCGGGCCGAGTTCGCCCACAACGACCGCGCGCTGGCCGAGGGCAAGGGCAAGGGGCTGCTGAAGGTAATGGTCGTCAAGGGACGCCCGGTCGGCGCCAGCATCGTCGGGCCCCAGGCAGGCGAATTGATCGGGCTTTGGGCGCTGGCAATCTCGTCCAGGCTGAAGATGTCGGCCATTGCCGGGATGGTCGCGCCGTATCCGACACTGGGAGAGGTTTCCAAACGCGCGGCGGGTGCCTATTTTAGCCCCAAGCTGTTTGAAAATCCGACGTTGAAGCGCCTGGTCAGGGTCGTGCAACGCTGGGTTCCATGAAGCCGGACAAGGAAGGTTCGGGTGGCCGAAAGACGCAAGAGATTTCTCAAGACGCTTTCGGGGCGCTTCCTGATTCTGACGGTCATCTTCGTGATGCTGGCCGAAGTGCTGATCTTTGTCCCCTCCATCGCGCGATTCCGGGCCGATTTCATGCTGACCCGTCTGAAGCAGGCGCAGATTGCCGCCCTGACCCAGCTTGCGGCCGAAGACATGGTCTCGCCGGAACTGGAGGCTGAGCTTCTGGCCAATGCCGAGGTGTACAACGTCGTCTTGCGGCGCGACGAGGTGCGGCAGCTGGTCCTGTCTTCGCCGGTTCCCGGCGAGATCCATGACACGTTCGATTTGCGCATGGCCGGCCCGTGGGAGCTGATCCGTGACGCCTTCGTGGTGCTGTTCGACCCGCAGAACCGGATTGTTCGGGTGATCGGTTACCCCGTGCAGGACGCAGGCACCCTGATCGAAGTGACAATCGAGACGAAGCCCCTGCGCGATTCGATGCTGGACTATGGGTTGCGCATCCTGATCCTGTCGGCGCTGATCTCGATCGTGACCGCGCTTTTGCTGTTCCTTGCGGTGCAGCGCCTGATCGTCACGCCGATCCGGCGCGTGGTGCATCACATGAAGACCTATGCCGAAGCGCCCGAAGATGCGCGCCGGGTGATCGAACCCAACGCGGATGTCGAAGAGCTGCGCTCGGCGGAAGAGGCTCTGCAGTCGATGCAGATGCAATTGACCAATGCGCTGCGGCAGAAGGAACGGCTGGCCCAGCTGGGTGGGGCGGTGGCAAAGATCAGCCACGATCTGCGCAATATCCTGACTACGGCGCAGCTTTTCGCTGACCGGTTGGAGGGCAGCGCCGACCCCGTCGTCGCCCGGGCTGCACCGAAGCTGATCAACTCGATCAGCCGGGCGGTCTCGTTGTGCGAATCGACCCTGGCCTTCGGCAAGGCCGAAGAGCCGCCACCGCAGCTGCGCCGATTGAACCTCGCGCAGTTGGTGGGCGAAGTGGCCGAGGGCGAAGCCCTGGGGTCCGAAAGCTCGATCACCTGCCTGACTGATGTGCCCCCCGGCCTGATCATCCGCGCCGACGGTGAGCAGCTTTACCGCGTCCTGTCCAACCTGATCCGCAATGCCCGTCAGGCGATCGAGGCGACGGGCCAACCCGGCACCATCGAGGTCTCGGCCGGCGAGGACGAGGGCGAATGGTGGATCAGGGTCGGCGACACCGGACCGGGCCTGCCCCCCAAGGCGCGCGAGCACCTCTTTGCAGCGTTCCAGGGCGGGGCGCGCAAGGGCGGCACGGGCCTTGGACTTGCCATCGCCGCCGAACTGGTCCGCGGCCACGGAGGCAGGCTGGACCTTGTGCGCAGCGACGCCGAAGGGACCGAGTTTGCCATCCATCTTCCTAAGGAGACAACAGAGCCCGCCCCGTGATTTCGCCCTTGCATTGCCCGCCGCGCAAGGCTACATCGCCCGGCATTGCGGACCCGTAGCTCAGCTGGATAGAGCATCAGACTACGAATCTGAGGGTCGGGCGTTCGAATCGCTCCGGGTCCGCCACTTCACATGACAATGACAATGTATGTGCGCCCTGATCGCGCCTGCCCCATTTTTGGGCCCATCATGCATTTTGCGTCCCGACGGAGAACCCTCCCCAAAAGCCTGTGGAAGATGAAGATCGCCGTCAGGAAAAGCGGTGTTCCCGGCAGGTCCGTCAGGGCGGGAAGACAGGCGCGCCAACGTCCGAAAAGCTTTGTTCTTGCCCGATGGTGCTCTCCACTCTTTCGGGGCAAATTCTTCTAGAGCTTCATCACATACAGTAGAACATGGTTTGCCATCCGCTGACCATCAGAGACAAAGAGCGACAGGTTCAGCGGTTGGAGTTCAGGTGCCGAAGTTTCAAGGCGGATGACTGTCCGAAAATAGGGTCGTGTCGGGTCCCCTTGTATTAGTCCATGCCGCAGGCCTTGACTGTCCACCCGCACAAGATCGCCTTTCTGGGTTCGGATCACGTAGCGCGCATGGATCCGGGTCAGCCCGTCAGCCCGAACTCTTTGTTCGTCGGATCCGCCCGGAAGAATGGCGCCGGACAAGGTGTCGCCCCATACCGTCCCGCCCAGGATCGGCACGATGCGCGCTTCCCCAAAGCCGTCGTTGCCCAAGGTGAGGGGCGGTCCGACTTCGACACGGAATTCGGCAAAGGGCGTCATGCAGGGATCGACGTGAACGGGCCAATGATCGGCGGCTGGGCGTTCAGAGTGTCGATGGAAAAACCGGAAAGCTTCTTGTAGTGTTCGGCGTGCGCGGCAAGCTCGGCGCGAGGGATGACTGTCTCGATGTCGGCGAAGACGCCGCCGCAGCGGTCTTCGACCATCTGCATCACTGCATCCGGTCCTTTGCCGCGGTTTGCGCGGAGGATGCCCTCGGCGCGGGGGCGCATTTCGGCTTCGTAGGCCAGCAACGCCTCCCGCGTGGCGCCGTGATCCCGGAAGGCGGCCCCAAGCTTGCGCGCGTCAATGATCGCCTGGGTCGCACCGTTCGACCCGACCGGATAGGTCGCATGGGCCGCGTCGCCCATCAGCGTCACGCAGCCGTCAGTCCAGGCAGGCAGCGGATCTCGGTCGACCATCGGATACTCGTAGACCAGACCTGACGCGCGGATCAGGCCGGGGCAGTCGACCCAACCGAAGTCCCAGCCGTCGAAGGCTGGCATGAAATCAGCCTTGTTGGCGGGGCGGTTCCAGTCGCCCTTTGCCATGGCACGGGCCGGGTCGACGCGCAGCTCGGCGATCCAGTTGATCGTCGCAAGGCCGGTTGCCGGGTCCTCGGCCGTCAGCGGATAGGCCACGAAGCGCTGGCTGTCGTGACCTGCCAGAAACATCGCATTGCCGCCAAGGAAATGGCGGCCAGGAGATGTCCCCCGCCACATGATCGCTCCGTTCCAGATCGGCTCGCCCTCTTCGGGGACCATCTGGCGCCGGATCGCCGAGTGGATACCGTCGGCAGCGATTGCGACGCGACCCGCGACCCGCCGCCCGCCAGAGATGAGCAGCGTCGCACCCTGGTCGGTCGTCTCGAACCCTTCGACGCCAGCTCCGGTCACGACCGCATCCGGCCCCGCCCGGCGACGAAGCTCTTCGAGGAGCAGGATCTGCAGCTTGCCCCGGTGCAGCGAGAACTGCGGCCAGGCATAGCCTGCCGCCGTGCCACGCGGCTCTACCCAGATCGGCAGGCCGGTCTTGGTGTAGAACCCATAATGCCGCGTGCGCACGCCGATCCCGTCGAGCTGCGCTTCAAGACCCAGGTCGATCAGTTCGCGCACGGCATTGGGTTGCAGGTTGATGCCCACGCCCAACGGCTTCGGCTCGGCCACCCGTTCGAAGATGCGGAACGGCAGGCCCAACTGGTGCAGCGTCAGGCCAAGCACCAGCCCGGCGATCCCGCCCCCTGCTATCAGGATTGTCATGCGTATCCCGCCGGGTCAGACCGGCGCCTCCCAAAGCTCGATGAAGACGTGGTTGGTGTCGCCCGATTCGGCCAGGGCGGTGCCGAAGTAGACTGCGTCTCCCAGCGCGCGGTGCGGACCGTTGGGCACCTCCAACGCGGCGCGGGTGCGGCCCAGGTAGCTGCCGTCGGGCTGCGGGACCATGCGCCCGGCGTTGGTCACCATGACGGGTGTGCCGTCGTCCAGTTCCAGGCAATAGCGCGCCTCGACGGCGTAGGACCCATCGGGCAGGCCAAGGGCAAAGTCAGCCCCACCGGACAGGAGTCGGGCGGTCCAGCCCTCGGCACGTGCTTCGCCGCCGATTATGGGGAACATGGCACGGATGGTGCCGTGCGTGGTGACGAATTCCACGGCCGGGCCAAGGTCGGCCCGGATCACGATGGCGCGGCGCAGCAAGGGTTGCTCTGGCGCCCGCGCGGCACCAAGGGCACGGATGCCAAGGTCAGGCTTCATGGGTGATCCGCCCGTCACAGAGGGTCAATGCGATCCCAAGCTCGGCGATCCGGTCGGCCGGGGTCGCCTCGATGTCCCCGCCCAACAGCACAAGGTCCGCCAGCATCCCCGGGCGGATGGTCCCTGTCCGATGCTCCATGAACCCGGCATGGGCACCGTTACAGGTGAAGGCCTTCAGCACCTGGGTCAGCGGCAGGCGCTGATCGGGCAGGCCGGGCAAATGCGGCTGACGGGTCAGGGCGGTCTGGATGCCCAGCAGTGGGTCAACCTGCACGATGGGCCAGTCAGAGGAGAAGGCGACGACCGCGCCTGCCTGATGCAATGCGGCCCAGGCATAGGCATGGGGCGCACGGTCGGGACCGATGCTGCGCGTGGTGGGACTTTCGCCCTGCGGAGCGTGCAGCGGCTGGACCGAGGCGATGACACCCAGTTCCGCCAACCGGGGTATGTCCGAGGGGTCGATGACCTCGATGTGTTCGATCCGGTGGCGGCTGTCACGGGCGCCATTGGCCTTGCGGGCGGCAGCATAGCCGTCCAGGGCGATGCGGACGGCGGCGTCACCGATGGCATGGACGGCGATCTGCAGACCGCGACGGTCGATCTCGATAGCCGCCTCGGCAAAGCTTTCAGCGTCGAAGATCGGCTCGCCCCGATGGCCGGGGCGGTCGGAATAGTCCGCAAGCAGCGCCGCCGTCCCGCTTTCGATCACGCCGTCAATGAAGATCTTCACCCGGTTGCTGGCAAGCCACGGGCCGGTGAAATCCGCCGCCATCCTGCTGGCGCGGTCCAGGTCTGAAAGCGGCATCTCGCGGGTGTAATGGAAGGGAACCGAAACGCGCGCGATCAGGTCGCCTTCCTTTTCCACGCTGCGCAGCAATTCCAGCAGGTGCCGGTTGCCGTCCATGTTGTGCATCGACGTGATGCCTTTGGATGCACAAAACCGCAGGCCGTCCTTCAGCACCTCGACATCCTCACGCCATTCGGCAGGGGTCGGGGGCACGGGAGGCTCGATCCCCGACATTCCAAGCATCTCGCGCCCGCCGCTGGTGCGCAGGTCGAGGACCGGCAGCAGCGCGAACTTCTCGCGCAGCTCTCCGGTGGCCAGACCGTCCGCGCCCATCACGACTTCGCTGCCAATAGGCAGCGCCCGGCCATGCAGAAGACCGGCGGCGGTCAGGGCGGCGGTGTTGGCGAACAGCGTATGAAAATCATAGGCCATGACGGCAAGCGGCCGGTCCGGGCACATCCGGTCCAGCACGTGACGGTCAAGCGGGATACCTTGGCCGAGGATCTCGTAATCAGCACCTTGCGCGAACAGTAGCCGCTCCTGCGGCTTTGCAGCTGCAAAGGCCCTCACAGCGGCATGCATGGCGTCGAAACCGCGGACATCGGCCAGTTGCAGCAGCGTCCGGCCATAGGCGCCGGAAAAGAGATGCAGATGGGATTCCACGAAACCGGGAAGCAGCGTCGCACCCTCAGCGTCGATTATCCGGGTCTCCTGCCCCGCCAGCGCCCGAATGTCCGACGTCCTGCCAACGGCCAGTATGCTGCCACCGCCGACCGCCACTGCTTCGGCGCGCGGGGCGGCATCATCCATCGTCAGGACGGAGGCGTTCAGAATTGCCAGATCCACGCTCATCCCCGCATCTTCCGACGGGGGTGCGAGGCACAGTCATCCGTGAAAAGCATTTTCACCAGCGGCCCGAAGCGTGCATGAAGCGTGGCTTCGTGTTCGGCCAGTGTCTCCTTCTCGTCGGTGATCAGCCGGATGAAGCACGGCATCCAGAGGTCGTGGAACACAGCCGCAAGCCAGTCCGGCGCGCAGTCTGTCCCGGCTCGTGTGGTCAGAGAAATATCAGCAAAGAAATCCGCCACCACGTCAATCAGCGCCGCCGAAACGGCAGCGTATTGCCGTGACAGCTCCGCATCAGGGTGCCGGATTGCGGCTGCCTCGGCATAGCGCCAGACCCGCTTGCCCGCGATCTCCAGCGTGCGCGAAGAGACCCGGACGAACAGCCCGGTGATCAGCCCGGCGAGGTCATCCCCTTCGCGCCAGTGCAGCGCCCGGTCGCTTTCCCGCGCTTCCATCGTGCCTTCGGTGATCATGGCGATCAGGATGCCGTCCTTCGATCCGAAGTAGTTGAAGACCGTTGGAGACGATATCCCCGCAGCCGCCGCGATATCCGCCATCGTCGTGGCGTCGATCCCCTGCCGGGCGAACAGGTCCTTCGCCGCCGCAATGATCTCGTCGCGCCGACGGGCCTTCTTGCGGTCGCGCAGGCCGGGTTCGACGGGGGCTTCCAGTTTGGACTGGGCGGTCATGCGGGCATCCCAAAAACTTACGTCAATAAAAATTTTTATTGACTAAAATCTTTTTGTCAATACGCCTAGAGTGGACCAGAGGTGATGTTCTGATGCTGGATCTACGTAACCTGACCAAACGCTTCGGCAAGGGCGACAGTGCCGTGACGGCCCTGCACGAGGTGTCGTTCTCGATCACCGAGGGCGAATTCTTCACGCTTCTTGGTCCCTCGGGCTGTGGCAAGACCACCCTGCTGCGCCTGATCGCAGGGTTCGAGCCACCAACCAGCGGGGCTTTGGTGCTGGACGGCCGGGACATTGCCCATACGCCTCCGAACCGCCGTCCCGTGAATACGGTCTTCCAGAACTACGCCCTCTTCCCCCATTTGACCGTGGCCGAGAATGTCGGCTTCGCACTTGGCGCACAGGGCCGCCCAAAGGTGGAAATCGCCGAGACTGTGACCCGGATGCTTGATCTGGTGCAACTGTCACACCTCGCGCAGCGCAAGAGCGGCGAGCTGTCGGGAGGACAGCAGCAGCGTGTGGCACTGGCCCGTGCGCTGGCCCCAAAGCCGCGGATCCTGCTTCTGGACGAGCCTTTGTCGGCGCTGGACATGAAGCTGCGCAAGGAGATGCAGGTCGAACTGAAGCGGCTGCAGCAGGAAACTGGGCTGACTTTCATTTTCGTGACACACGATCAGGAAGAGGCCCTGACCATGTCCGACCGCATCGCCGTCATGGGCGGCGGTCGCATCCAGCAGATCGCCTCCCCGCGCGAGTTGTACGACCAGCCCGCCAACCGCTTCGTCGCTGGCTTCATCGGCGAGACGAACTTCCTTGCGGCGACTTGTGCCGCGGGTCGGCTGATCCTGCCGCAGGCGGCTACCACGCTGCCGGTGGCTCATGCCGACGGGCCAGTCACGCTGATGGTGCGCCCCGAACACGTCGTGCTGGCCGGGGCACAGCCGGACGCACTGACCCTGACGGCGCAGGTCGACCGGCTGGTCTATTTCGGCACAGATACCCACGTGCATCTGCACCTCGCTGATGGTTGCACCCTCGTTGCGCGGGTGCAGAACGGGCTTCGCGGCGGCCTGCCCTGCCGTCAGGGCGAAACGATTCCGGTGTCGCTACCCGGCGACGCCCTGCACCTCCTGCCGCAAGAGGCCGGCTGATGGACGCCCAGGCCCAGGAAATCCGCTCGGACACCCTGCGCCGTTGGGGCCTTGCGCTGCCTGCGGTCACGATCATCACGCTGTTTTCGATCCTGCCGCTGGTCGTGGTGGTCATCTATTCCTTTCTGGCCCCCGGAGACTTCGGCGGCGTCCGCTGGCAGTTGTCGGTCGAGGGATGGTTCTCGGTCTTGTTCGAGCGGGACATTTTCGACGACACCGTCACTCTGTCGGACGCCCACCTGACGATCCTTGGCCGGTCGGTCGCGCTGTCGCTGGCGACGACGGTCATCACGCTGATCCTTGGTGTCCCGACCGCCTGGTTCATTGCAACCCGGCCTGCGCGGCAGCGGGCTTTCTGGCTGTTCCTGATTACCATCCCGTTCTGGACCAACCTTCTGGTCCGCACCATTGCGGTGCAGGAAATGATCCGGTCCGAGGGCGTCTTCAACAACCTCTTTCTGTCTGTCGGTCTGATCGATGCGCCGATCCAGATGATGTTCACCAACTTCGCGGTGCTGGTCGGCATGGCCTATGTCTTCCTGCCGCTGATGGTCCTGCCGGTCTATGCCGCGATCGAGAAGTTCGACTTCCGCCTCGCCGAAGCCAGCTATGACCTTTACGCATCCCGCCTCTACTGCTTGCGCAAGGTGATCCTGCCGCTGGTCCGTCCGGGGATCATCGCCGGGTCGATCCTGGTCTTCGTCCCGTCACTTGGCGCCTATGTCACCCCCCGGATCATGGGTGGCGGCAAGTCGATGATGCTGGGCAACCTGATCGAGATGCAGTTCGGCCAGGGCCGGAACTGGCCGTTGGGGGCCGCCCTGTCGCTGACCCTGACCGCCTTGGTTCTGGTGGCCCTGGTTTGGTACACGCGCCTGACTGCGGGGAAACGCCGTGGCTGACCGCGCGTTCGACACCCGCCGCCTGCCTGGTGCCGCGACGCTGGCCATCGCCTGCTTCGCCATCCTCTACCTCCCGATGGTGATCCTGGTCGCCAACTCGTTCAACGAAGGGCGGGTCATCGGCCAGTGGGAGGGACTTTCGCTGCATTGGTACGGCAAGGCCCTGCAAAACGAAGCATTCGTGGCAGCCGCAAAGACATCGCTGATCCTTGCCACACTGGCCGCGATGATCGCCACCATCACCGCAACGATGGCAGCACTTGCCACCACCCGCACGCGCGGCTTCAAGGGTGAGGGCGCAATCCATATCACCTTGAACCAGCCGATCATGGTGCCCGAGATCGTGCTGGCCATCGCGCTGCTGATCATCATCGCACAGATCAAGCAGGCCACCGGGTACAGCGGCCTGGGATATCTGGTCATCGCCCACAGCGCCTTCTGCATCCCTTTCGCCTATATGCCGATCCGCGCCCGGCTGGAGGGGATGGACCTGACCCTGGAGACCGCCGCGGCGGACCTTTACGCCAGTCGCTTCTACGCCTTCCGAAAGGTGACGCTGCCGCTTCTGGCCCCTGCGATCCTGGCCGGGTTCATGCTGGCTTTCGTCATCTCGCTGGATGACGTGGTGATCTCGGACTTTCTCAAATCCCCCGGCCAGGACACGCTGCCCACCTACCTGTTGGGCGAGTTGAAGCGGAACCTGACCTCGGAAATCTATGCCATCTCCTCGCTTCTTCTGCTGATCAGCGTGCTGATCGTCGGGGGGTCCTGGCTGCTGACCCGAAAAAAGACCTGACAGAGAGGACCGCCAATGCAACGTCTGACCCTGACCACCGCCCTTGTGACCCTGGCCTTGCCCGCTTGGGCCGAAGGGACGTTGAACATCTACAACTTCGGGCTCTACACGCCCCCGGACCTGATCGCGAAGTTCGAAAAGGCCTACGACGTGAGCGTCACCCTGACCGAATACGACAGCAATGAAACCGCGATAGCCAAGATCGAGGCCGGCGGTCACGGCTTCGACATCGTCGTCCCCTCGGCTGCGGTCGTGCCGATTTACATCGAGAAGGGGTTGTTGCTGAAGTCGGACCCCAACACGATGGAAAACTTCAAGCACCTCGCCCCCGACTGGGTCGATGTCTCCTGGGACCCAGGCCGGTCCTACACCGTTCCTTACGTCTGGGGCACGACGGGCGTGATGGTCAATACCGACATCTACAAGGGCGACATCAACACCTCCGACATCTTCCTGAACCCGCCAGAGGAGTTGAAAGGCAAGATCAATGTCGTTCCCGCGATGAACGATGTGATCGACATGGCGATCTGGTCGGTCGGCGGCGAGTCCTGCACCACCGACAGGGAGGTCCTGAAGGCCGCCCGTGACAAGCTGGTGGCGGCCAAGCCATTCTGGGCCTCGATCGACTACGCCAGCTTCGAGAAGTTCATCAACGAGGACCTGCAGGCCTCGGTTTTCTGGAGCGGGGCCGCCATGCGCATCCGGGCTGAAAATCCGGGATTTGCTTATGGCTATCCGAAAGAGGGCTTCTCGCTTTGGCAGGACAACGTTGCGATATTGGCCGACGCGCAAAACATGGACAACGCGAAGCTGTTCCTGAACTTCATCATGGACCCGGAAAACGCCGCCTTGATCTCGACCTACACGGGTTACGGCAACTCCATCCAGGGTAGCGAGGCCTTCATGTCCGCCGACCTTCTGGCCGCGCCGGAAATGACGATCCCCGAGGCGGCAAAAGCAGTGGGCCATTTCCAGCAAACCTGCCCGCCCGAGATACAAGACCTCTACTCGCGGATCTGGACTGATCTGACCAAATAGGACCCCGCTGGCGGCGGCGAAGAAGCCTGGTCAAGTGGGCCGGCTGGTCCAGGGATCGCAAGCATGGCTGCAGGCAAGTGGATCCTGCCTGCAGCCGGTGTGCTTAATTCATCTCGCCTGCGCGGTCGACCGAGACCGCCGTTTCGGCAGATGCAACGGCTGCGGTGAAGGCATCCAGCACTTCCGGGCCGCCTTTCACGTTGGCCTTGAACCACTCGAAAACCGGCTCGACGGCGGCTTTGAAGGCCGCCTTTTCCTCGGCGGTCGGGACATAGATCTCTCCTCCTGCCGCGCGGAAATCGGCATAGGCCTGGATTTCCTTGCGCTTCGGGCTGGCGAAGGTCGCCTGCTGCAGGGCGGCGAAGCCATCGACCACGATCTGCTGCTGCTCTGGCGTCAGCGACTTGAAGCGGTCGTTGCCCATCCACCAGAAGGCGCCCATGTAGCTGTGGCCATCCAGCGTCAGGTACTTGATGCCCGCATCCGTGAACTTCATCGACATGATGTCGGTGATCCCGTTCGCCGTGCCTTCAACGACGCCGGTCTGCAGCGAGGTGAACAGCTCCGGCCACGGGATCGGCGTGGGCGAGGCGCCCAGCGTGGTCGCCAGCGTCTGCGGCAGGTCGGCGGGCACGGTCCGCATCTTCAGTCCGGCAAGGTCACCGGGCGCGGCAATGCGCTTCTTGGTGTTGGCGTAGTTCCGCCAGCCGCCGGTGTTGCCGATGGTCATCAGACGGATCTTGTCGCCGCTGTCCGCCAGGGCCATCGCCCGCAGCTTTGCGGTGAAGTCGGTGCCGGTCAGGACCTCTTCGGCCACGCGGTCATCGCTCATCAGGTAGGGCAGGTCGAGAACCTGAATATAGGGGAACAGGCCCGCCGCCCCGCCCGAGGTCGAGATGTAGACGTCGATGGTCCCGTCGGCGACACCCGCCAGGCACTCGTCGCCCTTGGCGCACAGCTGGGTGCCCATGAAGATTTCCACGCCGATCGCGCCGTTCGAGGCATTCTCGACATAGTTCTTGAACACGACGAGGCCGTCGTAATCCTCGTCCTGTTCGTTCGAATTGGCGGTGGCGCGCAGCATGATGTCCTGCGCGAAGGCTGCGCCAGCGGTGCCCGCCAGAAGCGCGGCCAGCGCGAGGGATTTCAGGGATGATTTCAACATGGTTCCTCCTGTTGGTTTCTTGTCGGTGTTGAAAGGGTCAGTCCACGAACCCCAGTAGTCGGGGCAAGGTCAGGGAAATGGCGGGGACATAGGTGATCATGAGGATCACCAGGAACTCCACCAGCAGAAACGGCATCACCGCGCGGGCGATGGTTTCCACCCGCAGGCCCGAGACGGCTGACGTGGCGAACAGGACCAGCCCCATCGGTGGCGTCAGCAGGCCCACGGTCAGGTTCACCACCATGACAACGGCGAAGTGCACCGGGTCGACGCCCAGCGAGACGAAGATCGGCCCCAGGATCGGCCCCAGGATGATGATCGCGGGCCCGGCGTCCAGGAACATGCCGACGACGAACAGCAAGAGGTTCACAAGGAGCAGCAGCAGCAGCGGGTTTTCCGTGATGCTGAGCAGCGTGGACGCCAGCAGTTCCGGCGTATGCGCCAGTGCCGCTACGGTCTTGAACGCCATCGCCGCGCCGACCAGCAGCATGACAACAGAGCTGGTGATCCCGGCACGGGTCAGCACACCCGGAATGTCGCGCCAGGTCAGGGTCTTCAGGACGAAGATCGAGATGACGAAGCTGTATCCCACCGCGACCGCAGCCGCCTCGGTCGGGGTGAAGACGCCCGACAGGATGCCCCCCATCAGCAGAACCGGCGTCATCAGCGGCCAGAAGGCGGCCCCGGCGGCGCGGCCTGCCTCGGCCCAGCTGGCCTTCTCGCGCGCCTCGGGCAGCTTGTAGTGGTCGGCCATCAGCTTGACGGTGATCATCAGCGCGACCCCGATCAGGACGCCCGGCACGATCCCGGCCAGGAACAGCGCGGCGACGCTTTCGCCCATCACATAGGCGTAGATGATCATGATCCCCGATGGCGGGATTATCGGCCCGATGATCGCGCTGGCGGCGGTGATCGCGGCGGCAAAGGGCTTTGGGTAGCCCTTCTTTTCCATCTGCGGGATGATGATCGACCCCAACGCCGAGACATCTGCCACCGCCGAGCCGGAGATCCCCGCAAAGAGCATCGAGTCGACGACGTTGACCTGCGCCAACCCGCCCCGGAAATGGCCGACCATCGCCTGCGCGAAGCCGACGATCCGGGCCGAGATGCCGCCCCGGTTCATCAGCTCGCCCGCCAGCATGAAGAACGGGATCGCCATCAGCGGGAACGAGTTCATCCCCTCATAGACGTTGCGGTACAGCAGGACGATGTCGCGTTCCTGCCCGTTCAGCCACAGAAGCAGGGCGGGCGCGGCCAGCAGGCCGAAGACCACCGGCAGGCCCAGCATCAGGAAGACCAGGAACAGGGGCAGGAAGAACGACAGCATCTATTCGGCTCCCGATCCCAGCATGACGGTATCGGGAATGTCGCGCAGGCCTTCGGGACCCCGGATCAGCGCATAAAGGTTGCGCAGGGCCAGTTCCACGGCGACCAGCAGCAGAAGCGCCACGCCGACCAGAAGCGAGGCCATCATCCAGGACTTCGGCACTTTCATCCAGGTCGCAAGATCCAGGCTGACCGGCACGCGCAGAGAGTCGGTCTCGAACCGGCCGCCCAGGCCTGTCACCTCGGACCAGCCGATGCCCAGGGCGATCCAGAGGACAAGGATCGTCACTGCCATCAGGAAGACCGACAGCCCGGTCGCCACCATGCGGGGCAGCATGCGGATCACCATGTCGATGGCGACAAAACCGCCCCGGCGAAAGGCGGTCGGGGCCATCAGCCCGGTGGACCACAGCATCAGGAAGCGCGAGGCTTCTTCGGGCCAGGGCAGGGCGTTGTTCAGGACATAGCGGAAGAAGACCTGCAACAGGATCACCACGACCATCAATCCCAGGCAGGCAGCCCCGATCCAGCGGCCAAGCGCCAGCAGCGCACCGTTGATCAGGCCCAGGCCGTTGCAGATGGCCAGAAGTGCGGTCACGTCTCCTCCCTTCGCCCCCTCTCCCTTGGGGGGTGTTTCAGCCGGTAAAGCTTCCGAACCTGCCTTTCGCAAAGACCAGCGGCTCGCCCTCCTCCAGGGCCAGCCGCAGGACCTGTCCCACGATGATCAGATGATCGCCGCCGTCGTGCGTTGCATGCTGTGCGCAGTCAAAGCGCGCCAGTGCCCCCGGCAGGACCGGCACGCCCTCGCTGTTCCGGTGCCAGTCAAGGCCGTCGAACCCCGAACCGCCGCGCGAGAACCGGGCGGGCAGGTCGGACTGGTGCTGGCCAAGAACATGGATGGCGTAATGGCTTGCGGCGGCAAAGAACGGATAACGTTGCGAGGCCTTGGCAGGCGACCACAACACAAGCGCCGGGTCCAGCGAGAGGCTGGAAAAGCTGTTGGCGGTAAAGCCCATCGGCCCGTCCGGCCCCTGGATCGTGACCACGGTCACTCCCGTTGCAAAGCGCCCCAGCGCATCGCGGAACACCCGTGCGTTGGCCGCGTCCGGCACGATCTCTGCTGTCTTAAGGCCGCCATCCGCCATCACGCGACCTCGTGCCCCTGGGCAAGCGTGAGCAGCTCGAACCAGGTCTGGCGGTCCATCGGCACGCGAGCCGCGTCCGAGATCGTGGCGATCCGCGACAGGGTGTTGGTGCCAAGAACGGGGAGGATCTTCGCCGGGTGATGAAGAAGCCAGGCCACGGCAACGGCGGTCCAGTCGGTGCCAGCCGCCTTGCCGATCGCGTCCAGCCGGGCGCTGAGACCACCGCCCGCCTCGGCGCGCAGATGGCCACCTGCCAAGGGACTCCACGCCATCGGGGCAATCCCGCGTTCCTGCAGGAAGGCCAGGTCGCCGTTGGTGAACGGGGCGCGGCAGTTCAGCGACAGTTCGATCTGGTTGGTGACCAGGGGCGTGGTCATCGCCGATTGCAATAGCGTGAAGTCCCAGGGCCGGAAGTTCGACACGCCCACGCTGCGCACCTTTCCGCCCGCGACAAGCGCATCAAGCGCGCGGCCGGTCTCATGCTGGTCCATCAGGGGGTCGGGGCGGTGGATCAACAGCAGGTCGATCCGGTCGGTCGCCATCTCGCGCAAGCTGGCCTCGACCGAGGCGGTAATGTGCGCAGCTGAAGTGTCGTAGTACTTGACCCGTGCCGCCGAATGGCGACCGACGGGCGCGACGATATCGCACTTGGTGACGATCTCGATCCGGTCGCGCAAGCCCGGTGCAGCCCGCAAGGCAGCACCCAGCAGCGTCTCGGCCGTGTAGCCACCATAGATGTCGGCCTGATCCATCGTGGTGATGCCCTGCGCAAGGCAGGCCTCGACCTTGGCCTGGACATGGGCGGGCGAGGTGTCGGGGTCGTCGCCCAGACGCCACATGCCGTAGACGAGGCGCGACATCGTGATTGGGCCAAGGGTGACACGGTCCATCGTCATCAGCGGCGCTCTCCGGTCCCAAGAGGGGTGGCGGGGGTCGTGGCCGGGACCCGGCCATAGGCATGTGGCAAAGAGCAGGTCTTGAGTTCGGGCAGGACCTTGGTTCCGAAATGGTCGCATTCGTCCAGGTGCGGATAGCCCGAGAAGATGAAGGCCCGGATTCCCATCGCCTGATATTCCTGAATCCTGGACATAACCTGATCGACCGATCCGACAAGCGCCGCCCCGCAGCCTGACCGCGCCCGGCCGATCCCGGTCCAGAGGTTTGGTTCGATATAGCCGAACTGGTCCGCCAGTTCGCGCGCCCGCGCCTGATGCGCCACGCCCAGACTGATCGAGTCATGCGCCCGGTCGCGGATCATGCGCCCGTATTCGTCGTCCAGCCTGGACACGATGTAGTCGGCATAGTCGCGCGCCTCACCTTCCGTGTCGCGCACGATCATGTGGACCCGCAGCCCGTAGTCCAGCGTCCGGCCATGCGCGGCAGCGCGGGCGTGGACATCCTGCATCCGCTTGGCCAGCACCTCTTTCGGTTCCGGCCACATCAGGTAGACGTCGCACTGGGCCCCACACAGTTCCAGCGCGTCGGGGGAATAGCCACCAAAGTACAGAAGCGGGCCACCGTTCTGCTGGTAAGGGCGCGCCGGGTCGGTCGTGATCTTCGAAATCTGGTAGACGTCGCCGGAATATTCGATGTGATCGCGCGTCCAGGCCTGGCGCAGGATCTCGACCACCTCATGACTGCGCTTGTAGCGATAGGCACTGTCGGCGACCTCGCCGGGGAAATCCGAGGAAATCACGTTCAGCGTCAGCCGACCCTGCAGCATGTGGTCAAGCGTGGCCACCGTGCGGGCCAGCATCACCGGCTGCATCTCGCCGCAACGGATCGCGGCCAGGAAGTTGATGCGGTCGGTGATCGGCGCACAGCCGGCAACGAAGGACAGCGTATCCTGCCCGACCTGATACGACGAGGGGCAAAGGATGTTGCGGAACCCGTGCCCTTCGGCCCGCTTCACGATCGACGAGCAATGCGCCCAGCTGGACCGCAGGTCGCCGTCCGGCACGCCAAGGAACTGGTAGTCGTCGGAACAGAGCGCGGCAAACCAGCTGACCTCGCAGGCATCAAGGTCGGGAGAGGTGATCGGCACGACCGACATGATTCTCTTGTCTCCGGCTGTGGCTTTCCTCTTGCGTAGCATCCGCTTTGATGTAGATCAATCATGTATCAATTCTGGATGCGACGGAATGGCTCACCCTGGATCGCTGCCGCTTTACCAGCAGATCGCCGAACTTCTGATCCGCGACATCGCGGCGGGGCGCCTGATCGACGGCGAACGCCTGCCGCCCGAGCGCGACATGGCGTCAAACATGGGAATTGCAGTCGGCACCCTGCGGCAGGCGCTGAAATCGTTGACCGAAAAGGGGCTGCTGGACCGGGTGCAGGGGTCGGGCAACTATATCCGTGCCAAGGCGGACGCGGCTTCGGTCTATGCGCTGTTCCGGCTGGAGCGGGTGGAAGGCGGCGGCCTGCCGACCGCGCGCGTCCTGTCGGTCGACCGCTGCGCCAAGAACCCCGCCCTGCCCCCTTTTGGCGCGCATCACGAAGGCCACCGCATCCGCCGCCTGCGTTTTCTGTCCGGCAAGGTCGCGGCGGTTGAGGAGATCTGGCTCGACGGCGCCGAGGCCGAGCGCATCGCACAGGCAGACCTGTCAGAGTCACTGTATCTCTACTACCGGCAGCGGCTTGGCATCTGGATCGCGCGGGCCGAGGACAGTATCGGACAAGGCCCCCTGCCCGACTGGGCCCCAGCCGAGTTTCCACACCGGCCGGGCACGCCCCTGCCACGGATCACCCGCGTCAGCTGGGCGCAGGATGGCCGGTCGGTCGAAGCCTCGCTGACCTGGTACGACCCCGAAACCGTGCGCTATGTTGCGCGCCTGAAATAGGACCCCCGTGATGTTGCGATATGGGATCATCGGCTGCGGAATGATGGGGCAGGAGCATCTGCGCAACATCGCGCTGCTGGAAGGGGCATCGGTAGCCGCTATCTTTGAACCCGATGCCAATATGCGCGCTGCTGCATCGGCCCTTGTTCCAGACGCGCGGATGGTCGACTCCGTCGCCGAAGTCCTGGCCGTGCCCGAGGTGAATTGCCTGCTGATCGCCAGCCCGAACCACCTGCATCTGCCGCAGTTGGAGGAGATCGCCCGTATCCGCCCCCTGCCGGTCCTGTGTGAAAAACCCTTGTTCACCGACGCCGCCGACGCGCCTCGTCTGGCTGCGTTGCGCGCCGCATACCCCGCTCCCATCTGGGTGGCGATGGAATACCGCTACATGCCTCCCGTGGCGCATCTTCTGCGCGAGGCGCAGGCGGCGACGGGTGGGGTCAGGATGCTGACGATCCGCGAACACCGATTCCCATTCCTGCCGAAGGTCGGCGACTGGAACCGCTTCAACCGCAATTCGGGTGGGACGCTGGTGGAAAAGTGCTGCCATTTCTTCGACCTGATGCGCCTGGTCGCGGGCTGCAACCCGATCCGGGTCATGGCCAGTGGCGGGCAGGCCGTGAACCACCTGGACGAGGTTTACGACGGCAAGCGTTCCGACATCTGGGACCACGCCTATGTCATTGTCGACTTTGAATCCGGCCTGCGGGGGATGCTGGAACTTTGCATGTTCGCCGAGGGCAGCCGCTATCAAGAGGAAATCTCGGCCGTGGGTCCACTGGGCAAGATTGAATGTCTTGTTCCCGGACCGGGCCGCTTTTGGCCGGCACACCTGGGGGAGGCGCCAGTGCCCAAGGTCATTGTCAGCCCGCGCCACCCCGCCGGACCGATCGAACTGGACATTCCCGTCGAACCAATGCTGCTTGCTGCAGGGGACCACAACGGCTCGACCTTTTTCCAGCATCAGGGTTTTCAGCGGACAGCGATGGGCAACCAGGACCCCGAGGTTTCGCTGGAGGATGGGTGGTGGGCAGTCGCGATGGGGATGGCGGCACAGCAAAGTGCAAGGACAGGCAGGGCGGTAAGTCTGCGCCCCTCCAAGTACAGACCGCGCTGAAACATTCGTCCATTCTTCCTGACGACGACATAAGCCGTGCAGGGGTGGTCGTCGGTCCGCATGGCTTGGCTTCGGCACTGACGTCGCCCAGATATGATGATCTATCTGCAACGGCTGGCGCAATAGGTTCGGCGTCCCGAAACCTCAGGACGCCAAAGACCGTAGGGAGGACGTAGGTGCCGGATCAGTGACCCAGGATCTGGCTGAGGAACAGCTTGGTCCGGTCGCTTTTCGGATTGTTGAAGAATTCCTTCGGTTCGTTCTGCTCGACGATCTGGCCCTGGTCCATGAAGATCACCCGGTTCGCGACGGCCTGGGCGAAACCCATTTCGTGCGTGACGCAGATCATGGTCATGCCCTCTTCAGCAAGCTGGATCATCGTGTCCAGAACTTCCTTGATCATCTCGGGGTCCAGGGCCGAAGTCGGCTCGTCGAACAGCATGATCCGGGGCTTCATGCACAGGGACCGCGCAATGGCAACGCGCTGCTGCTGACCGCCGGAAAGCTGACCGGGATACTTGTTGGCCTGCTCGGGGATCTTGACCTTCTGCAGGAAGTACATCGCGGTTTCCTCGGCCTCGCGCTTCGGAACCTTGCGGACCCAGATCGGGGCCAGCGTCAGGTTCTCGAGGATCGTGAGGTGCGGGAAAAGGTTGAAGTGCTGGAAGACCATCCCGACTTCGGATCGCACCTTGTCGATGTTCTTCAGGTCGTTCGTCAACTCGGTGCCGTCAACGATGATCTGCCCCTGCTGGTGTTCCTCCAGCCGGTTGATGCAGCGGATCAGTGTCGACTTGCCGGACCCCGAGGGGCCGCATATCACGATCCGCTCGCCTCGCTGCACGGTCATGTTGATGTCCCGCAGGACGTGAAACTGACCGTACCACTTGTTCATGCCGGTGATCTGGATCGCGACTTCGTCCGAGATCTGCATCTTTGCTGCGTCTGCCATGATGTGCCCTTAACGGTGATCGGTCTTCAGCTTGCGCTCCAGGTACATCGAGTACCGCGACATGCCGAAGCAGATGAGAAAGAAGATCGCGCCGACAAAGATGTAGGGCTCCCAGTAGATGCCCTTCCAGTTGATGTCGGCGCGCAGGATCGTGGTCACGCCGCGCAACGGGTCCATCAGACCGACGAAGCTGACCAGCGTCGTGTCCTTGAACAGTCCGATGAAGGTCGAGACGATGGCAGGGATCGACACCTTCAGCGCCTGCGGCAGGATGATCAGGCGTTGCGCCCGCCAGTAGTCCAGGCCCAGCGCATCCGCCGCCTCGTACTGACCGCGCGGCAGGGCTGCCAGACCGCCCCGGATCACCTCGGCCAGGTAGGCAGCGGCGAAGAAGGTCACCAGGATGATCACGCGCAGGATGATGTCGAAGTTCGTCCCCGGTGGCAGGAAGTACTGCAGAAGCAGCGAGGCGGTGAAAAGCAGCGTGATCAGCGGCACGCCGCGCACGAATTCGATGAAGCCCACGGACAGTGTCTTGACGATCAGCATGTCCGACTGGCGGCCCAGCGCCAGCAGGATGCCGATCGGCAGCGAGAACGAAATCCCCGTTACCCCGATCACGGTTGCCAGCAGAAAGCCGCCGAACTGGTCCGAATTGATGGACCGGATCTCCAGCGGAAGCATCGAGTGGAGGGCGCTGAGCAGCGGCACGTCAAGGTAAAGCCACCATAGCGCCGCCGCGACGATGCCGGCGCCGGCAGCTGGCGCAAGGCCGATCAGGGGGGATGTCAGGCGGAACACCGCATAAAGGACTGCAAAGCCTGCCATCGCCACGATCGGCGACCAGATCGACCCGCCCCAGAGCAGCCAGAAGCACAATGCCGGATAGACCAGCGTGAACCACAAGAGCTTGCCGGGAAGGACCTGCGCCAGCGCGATCAGCCCCGCAACCAGAACCACTACCATCACAAAGGCCGACGTGGGCGCCTGCGAAAGATAGAGTGTGACCAGCAGGAAGGCCGCCACGACGCCCAGAACAAGGGTCAGGTTGCCCCTTTGCCCGGCATACAGCACGGGCGCAAGTGCCGCAAACAGCAGCCCGAACGCCAGGATTGGACGCCACCATTCGGCAGGCGGGTAGAAGCCGAACAGGAAGGCCCCCCACCACACCCGGATCGAGGCCCAGCACGCCCCGGTCGCGCCTTCGCCGGCCTTGGCCTGCACGATCTCGCGACATTGCGACAGGCTCTCGGCGTTCCAGACGGAGTTCAACCACCAGGGCAGCGACGACGCGACGATCCAGTAGACGAACAGCGCGCCCAGGACAGTCAGCACGATGTTGAGGGGTGTCGAGAACAGGTTCTCGCGCATCCATTTGACCGCGCCGCGTTCGGTGATCGGCGGCGGCAACGCTGGAAGAATTTCAGTGCGGGTAAAGCCTTGGGCCATGTCAGCGCGCCTTCAGCTGGACGGAATTGTTGTACATGTTCATCACCGCCGAGATCATCAGGCTGATGGACAGATAGATCAGCATCATCAGAAGCATGCATTCCAGCTCGCGTCCGGTCTGGTTCAACGTGATGCCGCCAAGGGTGCCCCGCAGGTCCAGGTAGCTGACCGCGATACCAAGCGAGGTGTTCTTGGTCAGGTTCAGATACTGGCTGATCAAGGGTGGGATGATGACCCGCAACGCCTGCGGCAGGATGATCAGGTTCATCGTCCGGTTCGGGCGCAGGCCAAGGGCAAAGGCGGCCTCGGACTGGCCCCGGCTGATGGCCTGGATGCCCGCGCGCACGATCTCGGCGATGAAGGCGGCGGTGTACAGCGTCAGCGCGATCAGAAGGGCCGTGAAACTGTGGGCGACCAGAATACCGCCCTGGAAGTTGAAGCCCTGCAGCGTCGGGATATCCAGATGGAAGCCCATCGCAACAATCAGCGCGATCACTGGCACAAAGAGGACCAGGATCGATTTCCACCAGGTCACGGGGCGCACCCCCGTGGCTTCCTGCGTCGCACGGGCGCTGCGAATTATCCGCAGGTTGATGAAGACCGAAGCGGCAAGGACCGCCAGGATGGCCCAGAAATCCAGGTTCAGCGAGACGAACCCAAGGTCCAGCTTGCCGAGTCCCCGCTCGAACAGCGCGGAGGGGATGTTGGTCCCACGGTTCGTCACCGCAACAGTGTCGAACAGCATCATCGAGGCTGCGGGTTCTTCCCCGGCTGCCACCATCTCGTCCGTAACCCGGAAGTCGCGCGGCTGCGGCGTCACTTCGGACAGGATGACATAGGACAGCAGGATCCACAGCAGCAGCGGCACGTTGCGGAACATTTCGACGTAGATTGTCATCAGCCGGCTGACGAGCCAGTTCTTCGACAGGCGCAGGACGCCGATGATCACGCCAAGGATTGTGGCAAAGATGCAGCCGAAGATGGCGACGACGATCGTGTTCAAAAGCCCGATGAGCAGGGCACGGAAGTGGTTGTCGTCATTGTTGTAAGGGATGAGCTGCTGGCCGATGTCATAGCCCGCACGCTGCCAGAGAAACCCGAAATTGAACTCCTTCCCGCGTGCCGCCAGGTTCTGGACGGTGTTGTTCAGAAGCCAGGCCACAGCCAGAGCAAACAGGACCAGAACCACGATCTGGATCGTGTAGGACCGGTACCGCGTATCGTAGACGAGCATCGAGAGCCGAAAGCCATCTTTCGGCGCGTCAGTTGCCATTGTCATGGCTACCCCCTGTTTCCGAGCGGCGGCCCTGGTATTCCAGGTGCTGCGGGGTCATCGATCGCGCCCCTGGCCTGTCGGACTTATGTCGTTGAAGCAAGAATTCGGGGGCGCCACGTGGCGCCCCCGAAGGTGACCTATATCAACGGAAGGGCGGCGCGTACTGCAGCCCGCCTTGGGTCCACAGCGCGTTCAGGCCGCGGGCGAGGTTGATGGTCGTGCCTTCGCCGATGTTGCGCGAGAAGATCTCGCCATAGTTGCCCACGGCAGCGATCGACCGCTTGAAGGCGTCGTTATCAAGGCCGAACTTGGCACCCATGTCGCCCGAGGCACCCAGCAGACGCTTGACTTCCTCGTCGGTGGTCGAGGCAAGGACTTCCTCGACATTGGCCGAAGTGACGCCCTTTTCTTCAGCGATCAAGAGCGCGTAGTAGGTCCAGCGGACCACATCGCCCCAGTTGTTGTCGCCATGACGGACGACCGGACCCAGCGGTTCCTTCGAGATGATCTCGGGAAGGATGACGTGGTTTTCAGCGTCCGGCATGGTCGCACGGCTGGCGGCCAGACCCGAGGCGTCGGTGGTGTAGGCGTCGCAGGCACCTGCCAGATACTGGCGCTGTGCTTCCGAGTCGTCTGACACGGTCACCGGCTGGTAGCTGATGTTGTTCTGCTTGAAGAAGTCAGCCAGGTTCAGCTCGGTCGTGGTGCCGGTCTGGATGCAGACGGTCGCACCATCCAGTTCCTTGGCCGAGGAGACGCCGAGGTCCTTCTTCACCATGAAGCCCTGGCCGTCGTAGTAGTTCACGGCCACGAAATCCAGTGCCAGTTCGCTGTCGCGCGACGAGGTCCAGGTCGAGTTGCGGACCAGAAGATCGACTTCGCCCGACTGCAGCGCGGTGAAGCGCGTCTCGCCAGTGGTGGGGACGAACTTAACCTTGTTCGCGTCGCCCAGAACCGCCGCAGCCACGGCACGGCACAGGTCGACGTCGAAGCCGGCCCAGTTGCCGCTTGCGTCCGGGGCACCGAAGCCGGTGAGTCCGGTGTTCGACCCGCAAAGCAGCTCGCCACGCGCCTTGACGTCGTCAAGGGTCGCCGCACCAGCCAGACCCGCGACAAGCGTGGTGGCCGCGAGCGCGCCGAAGAATACGGATTTTTTCATTCTTACCTCTTCCTGAGTAAGTGGCCTTCCAGGGCCAGTTCTTTTTTTGCGCGATCGGGTCGCGCTGTGGTGGATGCAGGGGGAGCTGCCCCCCACTGCCGTACAGTTTCGACGAAAGCGCTTTTGTAGGTCAAGCGGGCACTGTCGGATTCGGGAAAAATGCTTGTTTCCGACCGCTTACGGCAGGCGTTCCGCCTTCGAAGTCGGGGTTGCACAGTTTTCGGGCAGAAATGTCACCCACACAATGCGTAGAATCGGTCAGCCTGCAGCAGGGCAGCCCGCTTTCGGGCAGCAGCTTCGGCGGCCTCGTCGTCCTCACCCCACAGCGAAATCTGCCAGTCCTCGTCCACGCGCGACATGGTCCAGGCCTCGTCGGCGCTGATCCGGCCCCGTGCCACGGCCAGCGCGAGCACCAGCGAACCCGAGATCGCAACAAGGTCGTGGAAAGCTGCAAGCTGGTAAGCGCTCATGGCATGGACATGGGTCCGCAACGCCGCAAGGCTTGGCTCCGGCTGGGCCACGTGCATCACGCCCGTCGCCTGTCGCAGGGGGGCGCCAAGGTCGTCCCGCGCCCAGTCCAGCAGCGGGTCCCAGCTTTGCGCCTGACGCGCGACCAGGGCGGCTGGCCCCTCGGCCCGGTAGCACAGAAGGTCGCTGCCGCCGTATTCCGCCAGCATGTCCGCCACCGCGGCGAACTGCGGCATCACCGTGTCGATGGCCGAGTTTGCCGTGCGGGTGAAAGGCATCGTCTCGGGATTGACGGTCTTCTCCTGCGCCTGCCATTCCGCCGCGACCGCCTCGGCCAGCGCAAGCGTCGGCAGGACCAGCGCAGCCTTCAGCGGCGTGCGAACCGGACGGGCATCAAGGTGGACCGTGAACCCACTCTCCACGGGCACAGCGGTTGCGGCGGTCCAGAAACGACGGGCCGTCCAGGTGCTCACCTTATCACCTCGAACGGGTCTGCCGGCACGTCGTCTTCCTTCCAGTCCAGCAGCTTCCAGGTCCGGGCCATATGCTCGGGCAAAGGCGCGGTGAAGGTGATCTGCTTCTTGGTGACCGGGTGCTCGATGGTCAGGCTGCGCGCATGAAGGTGCAGCTTCCTTGACAGATCGCCGCCCGCCCCCGCGCCCCAGCCATCGCCCAGGTTGTCCGCTTCGCCGCCGCCATATTTGCTGTCACCCAGAATCGGATGCCCGATCTCGGCCATGTGTGCGCGCAACTGGTGGGTCCGGCCCGTGACCGGCTCCAGAGCCATCCACGACAGCCGCGCACCCAGGAACCACAGGGTGAAGTAATCGGTCTGCGCGCGCTTGGCATCGGGATGGTCGGCCAACTTGGCGGGATGGACGCACAGCATCTTCTCGCTGTCGCCGCCCCTGCCCCGCCCACCCGGAGCCTTCTCCAGCGCGAACTTGATCGACCCCTGCCGGGGATGCGGAACCCCTGCCACGACAGCCCAGTAGATCTTGCGCGCCGCACGGTGGCGCAGCGTTTCCGACAGCGCGCGGGCGACACGGTCGGTGCGGGCCAGCATCAGCAGGCCCGAAGTGTCCTTGTCCAGCCGGTGCACTAGCTTGGGCTTTTCCTTGTAGCCGAACTTCAGCGCCTCGGCCAAACCGTCCACATGCCGATCCCCCTGCCCCGACCCGCCCTGCGAGGGCAGACCGGCGGGCTTGTTCAGGACGATCATGTGTTCGTCCTTCCACAGGACCGCCGCCTGGATCATCTTGGCATCGGCCGCCGAAACACCCTGGATGCGCGCCTCGGTCCGTGCGACTTGATCCGGCAGTGGCGGAACCCGCACCATCTGGCCCGGCTTCACGTGGTCCGAGGCCTTGACTCGCCCGCTGTCGACCCGGACTTGACCCGTCCGGCACAGCTTTTCGACGGCAACCTGGTTCAGTTGCGGGAAGCGGCGGCGCAACCACTTGTCCAGGCGCTGTTCGCCTTCATCCTCGGTCACGGTCAGGTTCTGGACGGTCATGCTAGGCTCCGGGCAATGGCCACGCCAAGCGCGACGGCGATCAGGGACAGGGCGACAGAGCCCAGGACATAGGCAGCGGCCTGCAAGGGCTGGCCGGACTCGACCAACTTCAGCGTGTCCAGCGAGAAGGCCGAGAAGGTCGTGAACCCGCCCAGAAGGCCGGTCATCAGCAGGAAGTGCCAGGTTTCGCGGTTGCCGATAAGGACGAACAACACGCCAATCACAAGGCTGCCCAGCACGTTCACCGCGGCGGTGCCCAGCGGCGCGCCGATGGCCGAAACCATCAGGTAACGCAGGACAGAGCCCGCAGCGCCGCCAAGCGCGATCAGAGGAAGGGTCAGGGACATTGGCCTGCTTTGCGGCGGGATGGGCGGTTTGTCAATGCAGGGACCTTGCCGCCGTTCCCCGCGATTCGCCAAGCTTGGTTAACAGCTTTTCGGACATACGCGCGTATGGACGCTTTCCATACCGGAACCATACCCCCTCCATACGGTCGGAATGTCCGAAAACTGCAGGGGTTAATCCAGCGATTCCAAGTGTTTCGCCGCCAGGGTCAAGGGTGTTGCGTGGCCCCTCGCCAGACCCACGTCCACCTTTCAGAAACCAAGATCAACCGTCCTGCCGTTTCGCCCGCAGCTTGGCGAAGTACTCCACCCGCTTCTTCAGCTCACGCTCGAATCCGCGCTCGGGGGGCAGGTACCAGACGGGCCGCTTCATTCCCTCGGGGAAGTAGTTCTGTCCCGAGAACCCGTCCTCGGCATCATGGTCATAGGCATAGCCCGAGCCATAGCCGATCTCCTTCATCATCCGGGTCGGCGCGTTCAGGATGTGCTTCGGCGGCATCAGGCTGCCGGTTTCCCGCGCCGCCGCCCGGGCCGCCTTGTAGGCCGTATAGACCGCGTTCGACTTCGGGGCGAGTGCAAGATAGACCACCGCCTGCGCCAGCGCCAACTCCCCTTCCGGCGAGCCGAGACGCTCGTAAGTCTGCCATCCGTCAAGACAAACGGCCTCGGCCTGCGGGTCGGCGAGGCCGATATCCTCCACCGCCATCCGGGTGATCCGGCGGGCCAGAAAGCGCGGGTCTTCGCCGCCCTCCAGCATCCGGGCGAACCAGTAAAGTGCCGCATCCGGGTCTGATCCCCGCACCGATTTGTGCAGGGCGCTGATCAGGTTGTAATGCTCCTCGCCCGACTTGTCGTATTTCGCCGCCCGCCGCATCAGCCGCTGGGCAAGCTGGTCGCGCGTGAGCGGAGCATCCACCTTCCACGCCGCCACCTGCTCGATCAGGTTCAGAAGCGCCCGCCCATCCCCATCCGCCATCTCTAGCATCGCCTCGCGCGCCTCGCCCTTCAGCGGCAGCGCCCGGCCCAGGTCCTGCTCGGCCCGCTGCGCCAGACGCTCCAGATCGGTCAGAGAAAGCCGTTCCAGGACAATGACTTGGCTTCGGCTCAGCAGCGCCGCGTTCAACTCGAAGGACGGATTTTCCGTCGTCGCCCCGACCAGCAGGATCGTGCCGTCCTCCATATGCGGCAGGAAACCATCCTGCTGCGCCTTGTTGAAACGGTGGATCTCGTCGACGAACAGAAGCGTCCCCTTGCCGTTCTGGCGGCGCAGCTTCGCGGCCTCGAACATCTTCCGAAGGTCGGGGACGCCGGTGAAGATCGCCGAGATCTGCACGAAATGCAGGTCGGTCTCATCCGCCAGTAACCGCGCTATGGTGGTCTTGCCCACCCCCGGCGGGCCCCAAAGGATCAGCGAGGACAAGGATCCCGCCGCCAGCATCGCGCCCAAAGGGCCGTCGCGGGACAGAACCTTTTCCTGGCCGATCACCTCGGACAGCGATTTCGGTCGCAGACGGTCGGCCAGCGGGCGGGGGCCACCGGCGGGTTGTGAAGGCATGTCGAACAGGTCGGCCATGCGCCACCTTACCCAAGCGGACTGCGGGACTAAAGCCGGAAGCGCAGCCGCGTCGGCTCGCCCCCTCGGATCAGGTCGATCTGCCAGCGCCGCGATGGCACTTGCGCCGCCACCACCGCGTCTGCCGGAGTGGTTATCCCCTGCCCGTTGATCGCGATCAGGATGTCACCGGCCTGCAAGCCGATGTCGAAGGCCAGATCCGAAGTCTCAAGCAGGATGACGCCTTCGGCCTGCACGGGCAGGTGAAACTCGGCGATGATGGCCGGGTTGATCCGAGCCAGAACGGCCCCGCGCAGGATGATATCCTGGGTGACACGCGTCTGCTGGCGGTCCGGCTCGTCCGGGGCGGGCCCCAGCGTGACCACCGCCTCGGCGACTGCGCCGTCCTGCACATAGGTCACCGGCTGCGCGCCAGTCCCAAGCACCGACAGCCGATACAGAAATTCTTGCGGAGTGTTGACCCCGTCGCCGCCCAGCGACAGCACAACGTCGCCTTCCGCCAGACCCGCCGCAACAAAGGGACTTTGCGGGTGCAGCGCCGTGATCATCACCCCAAGCGGCCGGTCCATTCCGATGGCGTCGGCCAGTGCAGCATCCACCTCTTGTCCCGAAATCCCGGCCCAGGGACGGCGGAACTGCGTTTCTCCGGTCTTCGCCTGGGCGATCACCGCAGCCACCAGGTTCGACGGCACCGCAAAGCCGATCCCGTTGGACCCGCCGTCCTTGGTCAGGATCGCGGTGTTGATCCCCACCAGCCGCCCCTGCATGTCAACCAGCGCCCCGCCCGAGTTTCCCGGGTTGATTGGCGCGTCGGTCTGCACGAAATACCCAGTGCCATCCCCCACCTGGAGCGCCGACCGCGCCAGACCGGAAACGATGCCCGAGCTTACGGTTTGCCCGACCCCGAAGGGGTTGCCGATCGCAAGCACGAGGTCGCCCACCTGCAAGGCGTCGCTGTCACCAAGCTGCAGCGCGGGCAGAGGTTCGTCCGCCTCAACCTTCAGAACCACAAGATCACTTTGTGGGTCCGCCAGCAGCACACGGGCCGCGAACTCGCGACGATCGGCCAAGACCACGCGAATGTCGGTGGCGTCTGCAATCACATGGTAGTTCGACACCACAACGCCATCCGCCCCGGCAATCACGCCCGACCCAAGCGAATTGCGGACCCGCGGGGGACCGTTCAGATCCTTGAAGAACTGATCGAAGAATGGGTCCCCCGCAAAGGGGTTCGACCGGTCCTGGACCAGTTGGCGTGCATAGATGTTCACGACCGCTGGCGCCGTCTGGCGCACCACCGGAGCAAAGGAGAGCGCAATATCGGCACTGGACTGCGGGACGGCGGTCTCGGCGGAAAGCGGTCCGGGCAGATACAGGAAAAGCAGCAGGACAAGACGCAGCATGATAACGACTCGCAGGACTGAGGTCCCGCTCAATCTGGGCGCTGACCGCAGGACAGGCAACAGGAGAGACCCGCCGCCTGCACGCAGCTGGATCAATGCTTGGTGCCGGAACGTCCATTTCGACCACCTGGTTCTCGATCCCGTCAATCACCAGGACCGGCCCCATCGCCCGCATCTTGACGCCCACCCCGTCAGCCCAGCGAGGCCAGGTTGCGGCGAGCAGTGTCGGCAATGCGTGGCGCCAAGGCATCGTATGACTGCACCTGTTGGCACATGGGAGCGTCGTGGTCTGCCCGGTGTCACCCTTTCGGCAGGGAGGTCACCGGCGCGGCTCGAGGCCAGAGCCGTGGTCAGAACAAGCGGTAATCTCGCGCCCGCCGGATCGCCTCTGCTGTCGTGCGGGCCGACAATTTTTCCCGCGCAGATACGATGCGGGCCTTGAAGGCGCTTTCCGAAATTCCCAGGCGAGACGCGGCGTCTGAATGTCGATCACCACCAGCCAGACAACGCAGCGCCTCAAGCTGCGCCTGCGTCAGCGAAGTGGGCAGGGCAAAGCGGTCATGCATCCGCTTGACGCAAGACTGGATCATGCGGATCTCCTGCGTCTCGAACTCGCGGTCCGCGCGCGCAAATCCGGCAATGCTGCGAGAACTCGTTGGGCCGCAGGCGACTGTAAGACCGTACCGAAGCCCGAAGACCGCCGCCTCGGGCAGGATGCGGTGCGGATCAGAAAAGGCCGGGTCGCTCCACCGGATCACTCCGGTATTTGCCATGCCCCAGATTGTCGCCGGATCGCGGAGGACATAGGCATTCGCTGTATAGTGCTCTACCCAGCGATGATCGTAGGTCTGATATGTCATCAGCGGCGAGGTGAATCGGATGTGCAGCCCGATGAAATATCCGGCCGGGGCAAGCAGCCGCAGCTCGTCAAGAGTCCCGTCCGTATCAGAGGTTATGGGAACCAGCATTCACTCGCCTTTTGGATCGCGCGCCAGCAGGCTGGCGCAGGTGCGCGCAGTCGGGGACCACAAGACCCCGAAGCAACGGCGCGGCAGAGCTGCGCGTCAATGCAGCTTGGTTGCCATGCTGATCGTCACACAGACCGACCGGCTGCCACCGGTGTCCATCACCGGACCCGAGGGCACACAGTCCAGACCAACCCGCCGGGCAAGGCGCGGCGAATGCTCGGGGATGATCCCCAGAAGCATGGTTGCGCAAAGTTGGCGAGCCGAGACGACCATTTCGTGTATCAACTGCATCTGGACCCGAAGGCGATCGGCGGCCGGGACGTCGTTCGAGACGAAGACCCTGCTGGATTCCCAGATGTTCGGATCGATTGGCGCTTCGAAGTTCAGAAGGTTGCGTGGGATAGTCTCCAGAAGACCGCGCTGTGCGTCCCGGATCATGTAGGTGTAGATGCCGCAGCGGTGTGTCGTGGGCGTCAGGCGGACCCCGGCCATCACGTCTCCGTCCTTGTGAACGCAGACCCAGCGGCTGGCGGGCGTGTCATACTGGTCGAACTCCATCCCGTTCGCTTCGGGCAGATCCCATTTCGCGTTCTGGATGAAGGTCCGGTGCCGGGCCCGGAACATGTTGGCGAAAAGCTCGCCGTGGTTGTGAAGGTTGTCGTATGACAACGTGGTGGCTTCCATTCTTCATTCTCCTTCTTTTGGTCGATCAGAACCTTGGAAGGGACAGTCTGAATCAAAGCAGCCGATATTCCCGGGCCTTGCGGATTGCTTCCGATGCAGTGCGCGCTTCCAGCCGGATTCTTGCCGACTGGACGCGCGCCTTGAAGGCGCTTTCCGTGATGCCTAGTTTTTCCGCCGCCGCAGCATGCCTGTCCCCGTTGGCAAGGCATTGCAACGCTTCGATCTGCGCTTTCGTCAGATCGGAGGGTGGCTTTGCCTCTATGTGCAGCTGGATAGTCACTTCCTTGAGTTGCCCAATCTCCTCATCGGTGAATTCACGGTCCGATCGGCTGATGCCGACGATCGAACGCGAGGTGATGGGCCCATAAGAAGACACGGCGCCGAATTTCAGGCCGTGGCCAGCGGCCTTCTTCATGACGCCAAATGGATCAGGCAGCGGGATCGCGCTCCAGCGGGTAGTTCCCTCGACACCGACGCCCCAAAAGACAAGCGGATCGCGCAGATAGTAGGAATGGCTGTTGTAATGTTCGACCCACGACTGCGGATACGAGCTTTTGTAGATCAGCGGCGTGGCAAAACGGATGTGAAGCCCGACGGTGTAGCCCATGGGGGCCAGCCGATCGAGCTGCTCAAGCAACACCGTTATCGCCTTCCGTTCGGACATTCCCGATCACTTCCCTACTCGCACCTTGATTCTACTGACAATTGATCTTGGCCCTAACGGCTACCTTTTCAAGATAGCTAATGCATGGCGGAAACAAGTTAAGAATTCAACCTTTTCAATGGAAAAGGCCCACCGTGTGGCGGGCCTTCACATTTTCGACGAAAGTAGCGGTTCAGGCTTCGGCAGCTTCGACCCGGGCCCGGTCCGCCGCACCCTTGGCGGAGGTGTCGCGGTCCACGAACTCGATGATCGCCATCGGGGCCATGTCGCCGTAACGGAAGCCGGCTTTCATGATCCGAACATACCCGCCCTGACGGTCCTTGTAACGCGGCCCCAGGATCGCGAACAGGCGCTCGGTGTGCATGTCCTGCTTCAGGGCAGCATGGGCCTGACGGCGCGCATGCAGGTCACCGCGCTTGGCCAGCGTGATCAGCTTCTCGATGATCGGGCGCAGTTCCTTGGCCTTGGGCAGGGTGGTCTTGATCTGCTCGTGCTCGATCAGCGAGCCGCACATGTTGGCGAACATCGCCTTGCGGTGTTCGTGGGTCCGGTTCAGCTTCCGGTAGCCGCTAGAGTGACGCATTGGAATCTCCTATCCGCGTGTTTTGCTTTGTCCGGCAGGGCCTACGTGTGGTCCCGCTCACCTTGGGCTTGCGCCAGTCATTCCCCGCATGTGCGGGCATTTGTAGGGTGGGCAATCTGCCCACCCCCGATTGTCAGAACTGGTCCTCGAACCGCTTGGCCAGATCCTCGATGTTCTCCGGCGGCCAGCTTTCGACGTCCATCCCAAGATGCAGACCCATGCCCGAAAGCACTTCCTTGATCTCGTTCAGCGACTTGCGGCCGAAGTTCGGGGTACGGAGCATTTCCGCCTCGGTCTTCTGGATCAGGTCGCCGATGTAGACGATGTTGTCGTTCTTCAGGCAGTTGGCCGAACGGACCGAAAGTTCCAGCTCGTCCACCTTCTTCAGCAGCAGCGGGTTGAACTCCAGCCCAGAGTCGATCTCGCCGACCTTGGCCGATTCAGGCTCTTCGAAGTTCACGAAGATCGACAGCTGGTCCTGCAGGATGCGCGCGGCATAGGCCACCGCGTCATCCGGGGTCAGGCTGCCGTCGGTCTCGATCTTCATCGTCAGCTTGTCGTAGTCCAGCACCTGGCCCTCACGGGTCGGGGTGACTTCATACGAAACCTTCTTCACCGGCGAGTAGATCGCGTCGATCGGGATCAGCCCGATCGGTGCATCCTCAGGACGGTTCTTGTCGGCCGAGACATAGCCCTTGCCGGTATTCACGGTCAGTTCCATGAACACGTCGGCGCCGTCGTCCAGGTGGCAGATGACGTGGTCCTTGTTCAGAACCTCGATGCCATTGGACTCCGAGATATCGCCCGCGGTCACGACGCCCGGCCCCTTGGCCGAGATCGACAGCCGCTTCGGGCCGTCCACGTCCATCTTGATGCTCACGCCCTTCAGGTTCAGGACGATGTCGGTCACGTCTTCACGGACGCCCGCGACCGACGAGAATTCGTGCAGGACGTTGTCGATCTGGACGGAGGTGATGGCCCCGCCCTGCAGCGAAGACATCAGCACACGGCGCAGCGCGTTGCCCAGCGTCAGGCCGAAGCCACGCTCCAGAGGCTCGGCGATCACCGTCGCGACGCGGGCGGCATCGGCCCCCGGCTTCACGACCAGTTGCGTCGGCTTGATGAGTTCCTGCCAGTTCTTATGGATCATTCTGAAGCCCCTATTCTTGTCCGCTGCCGATGTCCGTAAGCAGGCGGACGCCCGAGGATCGTAAACGACGAAAACCGGGCCGTGAGGGAACACCCCCACGGCCCGGCAGAAAACAGTAACTTAGACGCGGCGGCGCTTCGGCGGACGGCAGCCGTTGTGGGCCAGCGGCGTCACGTCGCGGATCGAGGTGATCTGGAAGCCGACGGCAGCCAGCGCGCGCAGAGCCGATTCACGGCCCGAACCCGGACCCTGAACTTCGACTTCCAGCGTGCGGACGCCATGTTCCTGCGCCTTCTTACCCGCATCTTCGGCGGCCATCTGGGCGGCATAGGGCGTCGACTTGCGCGACCCCTTGAAGCCCATGGTGCCCGAGGACGACCAGGCAATCGCGTTGCCTTGGACGTCCGAGATCAGGATCTTGGTGTTGTTGAACGACGAGTTCACATGCGCCACACCAGCGGCGATGTTCTTGCGTTCTTTTTTCTTCGTGCGGGCGGTCTTGGTATCACGTGCCATTGGTCAGACCCCCTTATTTCTTCTTGCCGGCAATGGCCTTCGCGGGGCCTTTGCGGGTGCGGGCGTTGGTGTGGGTGCGCTGGCCGCGGACCGGCAGGCCCTTGCGGTGACGCAGGCCGCGATAGCAGCCAAGGTCCATCAGACGCTTGATGTTCATCGTGGTTTCGCGACGCAGGTCGCCTTCGACGGTCAGGTTCGCGTCGATGTATTCGCGGATAGCCAGAACTTCAGCGTCGGTCAGCTGGTTCACGCGACGCGCGTCGTCGATCTTCAGCGCCTCGCAGATGGCCTTGGCGGTGGTCGGACCAATGCCGGTGATGTAGGTCAGCGCGATCGGAACCCGCTTCGCGGTGGGAATGTTGACGCCAGCAATACGTGCCAAACGTGTCGTCCTTCTTCTGTTGCGGTTCCGTCGTACCAGAACCTTTTTTCACAACACCGCACGGGCAGTTAACCCGGCGATACGAACTTCCAATATGGAAGACCCGCAAGGCGATTCCACCGCGGGACGCCGTGCATTAGGGGCTTTTCCCGTGGCCGTCAAGGCCGCGAGAGCAGTTTTTCATGGTTTGTCAAGAACCTTGGCGATGGCGTTGGCAACGTCATCCACTTCGGCCAGGCCGTCGACGGCGGAAAGCTGCCCCTTGGCGTAGTAATAGCCGATCAGGGGCGAGGTCTTCTTGTAGTATTCCATCAGCCGGGTCTTGAGGGTTTCCTCGTTGTCGTCGGCCCGCCGCTTCATGTTGGTCGACCCGCAGACGTCGCACAGGCCAGGCGCTTTGGTCGGGTGGGTCACGTCATGGTAGACCGCGCCGCAATTTCCGCAGGTGAAGCGACCGGTAACCCGGGCGACCAGGGCCGCGTCATCCACCTGCATCTCGATCACTGCGTCCAGGGTCTGCCCGGTTCGGGACAGAAGCTCGCCCAGGGCATCCGCCTGCTTCAGCGTCCGGGGAAAGCCGTCGAAGATGAAGCCGCCCTTGGCGCCGTCGTTCATCTTGGCCTCAATCAGGCCGATAACGATCTCGTCCGTGACCAGTTCGCCCCGCGCCATGATGCCTTCGACGCGACGGCCCAGTTCGGTGCCTTTGGCGATGGCCTCTTTCAGCATGTCGCCGGTCGAAAGCTGAACCATGCCGCGCGCCTCTTCCAGACGCTTGGCCTGCGTTCCCTTTCCCGCACCGGGCGGTCCCAGAAGGATGATGTTCGTCATCTGGGTCAGCGCCGGGCTGGCGCCTTGGGCGCGCCGGGCTTCTTCTTCCCGCGCAGCTGCGACTTCTCGATCAGGGCTTCATACTGGTGGGCCAGAAGATGCGACTGAACCTGCTGGATCGTGTCCATCGTGACCGAGACCACGATCAGCACCGAGGTGCCACCGAAGTAGAAGGGAATTCCCAACTCGGCGATCAGGACTTCGGGCAGCAGGCAGACGGCCGCCAGATAGGCCGAACCAAGCACCAGGATACGGTTGACCACATATTCCAGGTATTCTTCGGTCTTCTTGCCGGGGCGAATACCTGGAACCGAGGCGTTCTGGTTCTTCAGGTTCTCAGCCACTTCATCGACCTTGAACGAGACGTTCAAAGTGTAGAAATAGGCGAAGAACACGATCATCGCCGCCAGGAACAGTAGATGAAGCGGCTGGCCGTACCCAAGGTTTGCGGCAAGCCATGACAGGACAGGATTGGTCGAGCCACCAGAGAAGGTGCTGACCGTCGTGGGCAGGAGCAGGATCGACGACGCGAAGATCGCCGGGATCACGCCCGCCGGGTTGACCTTGATCGGCAGGTGCGACGAGCCGCCTTCGTAGACCTTCATCCCGACTTGGCGACGCGGATAAAGGATCGAGATCTTTCGCAGCGCCCGCTCCATGAAGACGACGAAGGTGATGACTGCGATCACCATCACGATGATCCCCAGGATCACCGGCGTCGACAGCGCACCCGACCGGCCCTGAGCGAAGAACTGGGCGATGGCCGCCGGGATTTCGGCGACGATGCCGACGAAGATGATCAGCGAGATCCCGTTGCCGATGCCACGCGCGGTGATCTGCTCGCCCAGCCACATCAGGAACATCGTGCCGCCAACCAGGGTAATGACGCAGGACGCGATGAAGAACGGTCCGGGGTTGTGCGCAAGTCCGCCGGTCTGGATCGACATGGCGATACCGTAGCCCTGCAGGATCGCCAAGGCGACGGTGCCGTATCGGGTGTACTGGTTCAGCTTCTTGCGCCCTTGCTCGCCCTCCTTCTTCAGCTGCTGCCAGGGGCCATACATGGTTCCAAGAAGCTGCACGATGATCGAGGCCGAGATGTAGGGCATGATCCCCAGCGCAAAGATCCCCATCCGGGACAGGGCGCCACCCGTGAAGAGGTTCAGCATGCCGCCGACGCCCTGCGTCACCTGCGCCATCGTGTCCCGCAGCGCTTCCCCGTCGATACCCGGGACCGGAATGAAGGTGCCGAGGCGGTAGACGATCAGCAACCCGATCGTGAAGAAGATGCGTTGGCGCAGGTCGGTCGCCTTGCCGAGCATGCCCCAGCTGAGGTTTGCCGCCATTTGCTCTGCAGCAGATGCCATGTCAGGTCTCTTTCAAGCCAAGCGCCGCCGGACCGTTCTCCGGTTCGGCGGCGCGGGAAAACTTCTGGTGATGTAAGCGACCTTGCAGCCGCTCACAAGCCCGATCAGTCGCCTACGCGACCAGGCCCTTACTCAGCGGCTGCTGCGACGGGTGCCAGGAGCGTGACCTTGCCGCCGGCCTTTTCGATCGCTTCCACGGCTGAAGCCGAGGCGCCGGTGACAGTCAGGTTGATCTTGGCCTTGATCTCGCCCTTGGCCAGCACACGGATGCCGTCGTGCTTGCTTTTGGTCACGCCAGCCGCGACCAGCACGTCTTCGGTGATTTCGGATTTCGCATCCAGCTTGCCGGCGGCGATGAACTTCTCGATCAGGCCAAGGTTCACGACGGCAAATTCCAGACGGTTCGGCTTGGTGAAGCCGCGCTTGGGCAGGCGGCGATAGAGCGGCATCTGGCCGCCTTCGTAGCCACCCAGGGCGACGCCCGAGCGGGACTTCTGACCCTTGATACCGCGCCCGGCGGTCTTGCCCTTGCCCGAGCCGGGGCCGCGAGCAACGCGCTTTTTCTTCTTCGCCGCGCCGTCGTTGTCGGCGAGTTCATGCAGTTTCATTTCGCTTCTCCTTGCCGGATGCGCCCCCGAAGCGAGAACGGGACGACCACGGCTTTTCTTGATTCTCATGGCCGGACTTGGCCACCCGGGGGCGATACATGAGGCGGCCCCGAAAAGCAAGGGCGAGGCTGTCCACGGTGGACAGTCTGGGCTTATACAATGTTTCCAACTGGTTAGGATTTTCTGTTAGGGTGGCGTTAACCTTTCAGAGTCGGGCTGAAGCCCGACCTACGAGCCTGCGGGCCAGTGAAATTCCGGGCGGAGGCCGGAGTATACCGGGCGGCCATCGGTCGGGGCCGGATAGCCCTTCGTCTCGTCCCAGAAGGCGTGGTAGGTCGCCTTGGGGAAACTGGCATCGTCGTAGCCCATCACGTTAGGCACCGCGACACGGATCCGCTTCTGCTTGTCGTCCAGCATCAGGACCGCGCCGCAATCGGTGCAAAGGCAGATTTCCAGCGGCCCGTCCGGGTTCTGCGCGTTGAAGGGCACGCGCTTCATCTTCTCGGGGTGGTCAGCCTGGATGTCACCGTGGTTGAAAAAGGCGACATGCGTGGTGTGCTGGCCGGTCACCGACTTGCAGACATTGCAGTGACATTCGTGGTTGTCGATCGGCTCGGCGGTGGCGGTGACATGGACATGCGGGCAGCCGCCCGCGTAATGGGTGGTCATTGGCTTCCTCCCTGGTGGCGGCCCCCTGCCGTTCGTTGGGGTAAGACATGAGTCGCCGGGTGAAGGGTAGCATTTGCCAAGTCAGGAATGTGAGATTTTAAGTCGGGTGAGAAGGAGGGAATGAAGACCACGCTCGCTCGATTTTTGACTGATCGACCGGACGCACCCTGCGCTGGGCCGGAAGCCCAAGCACGTCGCTCAGGACGAAGGAGAACCGAGATAGTATGAGAATTTCTGGCTGCTGCGATAATGGTCCTCCTCGGAACGAGACATGGTCGCCTGCCCCAACCACGGCAGGTGTTCTGCCGTAAAACGCCCCGCCAAACGCAAGCCGGACACCAATTGTTTCATATTTAGCCTGTCGCGGTCGTAAAGAGCGAACGTCGTATCAACTTCGGCCCGGAAGATGGCATCACCTCCGGCAGTAAACCCTAGGCGCTTGCGCCAGAACCGCTCTTCCCATTCGTAGATCCGATAGCGGCGATCCCCGATGGTGAATTTGTCCTGCTTCAGCCGCCAGGGCTGACTGATGTCCAAGGCGAAGCCGACCTTGAACCCCCCATGTACTTCGAGAGTGTAGCGCATGGTCTGCAGGAAGTCGGGTGGCAGAAACGGGTTGAAGACAAGATCAGGGTCGGTCACACAAAAATACTTGGGCAGGCCTGCAAGACGCTCTTTGGTGAAGATGGACAGATGCGGGCCAAGATTCTGCGCCAAGCGGTCAACGCGGATGCCCTCATTTTCTACACGAGACAACAGGGCCAGCATTTCGGTACTGTCGGACGCATTATCAACGAGGGTGATGTCTTTGAACCCAAGACGCACAAGCTGCTCAAGCATCTGGTACACGTATGTGGGATTGTTGAAGCACGGAATCAGGACGGGCACACTTGAAGGAGTTATCGCCGTTCTTGCAGGGATCGCCGAGTTTTCGGACAAGCGTGGCTTATCCAGTGCAGAGGCGATGCGATCGACCAGACCAGCAGCCACCGCAGCTGAGCCGCGCAAAAAAACAACATTGAACTGTGCGTCGCCATATTCACGGTCGCGCAAAACAGGAATAAAGCCTTGCTGTGAAAGCATATCTAGCACTTCGTCAATCAGCTTCTGGCCCCTCCAGAAGGCAAACCCCTCGACCTCGACAATCAGCAGGTCGGTCCTGCGCAATGTATGTGCCGCACCGCTCAGTACTTTTGAGGCGGCACCTTCGACGTCGAGCCATAACACGACACTGCCCTCAGGAGCCTCGCGAGCGAGGAAGTCGTCAATCGTGGTCGAAGTGACGTCGATCTGGTCGTAGATGGCGTTCTCGTCCCTGAACAAGAGAGACGCCTTGCCGGTATCCCGGGCTTCTGTCCGCTTGCCTTGAACCAGTCGGCCCCGCACCAATGCCCGGTCCAGCACCCGTGGTATGTTAAGCGTGACGTGGCCGTTCTCCTCCGAGACGGCGAGGTTCATCCAATGCACTCCAGCCGCTTCGTTGATCTCGCGATAGCGTTCGTGGATTTCTGGATTGGCCTCGAAGGAAAACACATTGACGCCGGTACTGGCTCCAATCGCCCGTCGACCTGCTTCACCCTGGTTCGCGCCAATGTCGCAAAACACTGCGGGGCGAACTTCGGCGAGCAATGTGAAGAATATCTCCAGCAGGCAATTGTGTCCCGCCGTACCCTCATCCAATGCCGGAACTAGGCCTAGACGGCTTTCAACTTGCGGGCTCAGTTGTTCGTCAATTCGCGCGGACCGCCACCCGAAAGCAGCCAGGATTTTCCTGAGGAACTTCATAGACAGACCTCCTATCTCAGCCTCACATACTGATAAGCTAAGGACAGCATCCGGCAGAATGGTGCGTTCAGGTCAGTTTTCGTGTCCTGAACTGGCGTTGCATGCGACGCAAAACGCCCCCAATTCAACCATGGGGGCGTTGAAGTTACGTCGGGCGTTGGCGGCCCACTCCACCGCGGAGCGGTCGGCCTTACCCGCGCTCTTCGATGATCTCGACGAGGTGGCGGATCGAGTTCACCATGCCGCGGACAGAAGGCGTGTCTTCCAGCTCGCGGGTGCGGTTCATCTTGTTCAGGCCGAGACCTTTCAGGGTCGCAGTCTGCACGGCCGGACGGCGGGCGGCCGAGCGGATCTGCTTCACGACGATGGTTTTCTTCGCCGCTTCGGTGGGTTTCTTCGCCATGATCAGGCCTCCACGGTTTCAGTGGCAGCCGCTTCGGTTTCCGGCTTGCGCAGGATCTCGGCGACCTTCTTGCCACGACGCGCAGCGACCGAACGGGGCGAGGCTTCGTGCTTCAGACCGTCGATGGTGGCGCGGATCATGTTGTAGGGGTTCGCGGAGCCGATCGACTTGGCGACGATGTCCTGGATGCCCAGCATCTCGAACACGGCGCGCATCGGGCCGCCGGCGATGATGCCGGTACCGGCCACGGCGGTCCGCATCACGACTTTCCCGGCGCCGTGGCGGCCTTCCATGTCGTGGTGCAGCGTGCGGCTGTCCTTGAGCGCCACGCGGATCATCGAGCGCTTGGCCTGTTCAGTGGCCTTGCGGATCGCTTCCGGCACTTCCTTGGCCTTGCCCTTGCCGAAGCCGACGCGACCACGCTGGTCGCCGACAACGACGAGTGCGGCGAAGCCGAAGCGCTTGCCACCCTTGACGGTTTTCGAGACGCGGTTGATCGCGACCAGACGGTCGGCGAATTCCGGGGTTTCTTCCGGGCGGTTGTCGCGGCGGTCGTTGCCACGGCCTTCCCGGCGGTTATCACGTTCTGCCATAAGGCAATTCCTTCGTGGTGGCGCGCGGAGCGCCGTTGATACCAATCCTGGTGTCCAGACGGACCCGGATCATCGGGGCGGTGTTGCCACCGCCCGCGTCTTCTTTCAGTTTGCCCGCCTGCGCGGGCGGGGTTAGAACTTCAGTCCGCCTTCGCGGGCTGCATCGGCAAGCGCCTTGATCTTGCCGTGGAAAAGGAAGCCGCCACGGTCGAAGTAGCACTCTTCCACCCCGGCCTTCTTGGCCCGCTCGGCAATCGCGGCGCCCACTTTCGCGGAAGCCTCGACGTTGTTCTTGCCCACCACGCCCAGGTCTTTCTCCAGGCTGGAGGCCGCCGCAATCGTCACACCCTTCGCGTCGTCGATCAGCTGGACGCTGATGTTCTTCGACGAACGGTGCACGCTGAGGCGCAGACGACCATGCGAGGTCGCCTTGATCTTGTTCCGGACGCGCAGGCGGCGCTTGAGGAACAGCTCTCTCTTGTTCAAAGCCATTTTGCCACCCTTACTTCTTCTTGCCTTCCTTGCGGAAGATATACTCATCCTTGTAGCGGATGCCCTTGCCCTTGTAGGGCTCGGGCGCGCGCCATTCGCGGATGTTCGCTGCCACCTGGCCGACCAGCTGCTGGTCGATGCCTTCCACGGTGATTTCGGTCTGCTTCGGGACGGTGATGGTCACCCCCTTCGGCACGTCGAAGTTCACTTCGTGGGAATAGCCCAGCGACAGTTTCAGGACGTTGCCGGCCATCGCTGCGCGGTAGCCGACGCCCTGGATTTCCAGGTCCTGCTTGAAGCCATCCGAGACGCCGGTCACCAGGTTCGCGACCATCGAGCGGGTCATGCCCCACTGCTGGCGCGCGCGCTTGGAGAGACCCCGCGGGGTGACCTTGATCGCGTCGCCCTCGATGGTGAGGGTGACGTCGTCGCCTGCGGTGAAGCTGCGGGTCCCTTTCGGGCCCTTTACTTCGATGGTCTGGCCGCTGATCGAGGCCGAGGTGCCTTTGACCAGTTCGACGGGTTTCTTGCCGATACGAGACATTGCACCCTCCTCAGAACACGGTGCAAAGCACTTCGCCGCCAACATTGGCCGCGCGTGCATTTGCATCAGTGAGAACGCCCTTGGGCGTGGAGACGATCGCGACACCAAGGCCGTTGCGGACCGAGGGAAGCTCGCTCACACCCATGTACACGCGACGGCCGGGCTTCGAGACACGCTTGACTTCGCGGATCACGGGCTCGCCTTCGTAGTACTTCAGGCTGATGGTGAATTCGCCCTGGCCGTTCGCCGTGTCTGCCTTTTCATAGCCACGGATGTAGCCTTCGGACAGCAGCACGTCGAGGACGCGGGCGCGCAGGGTGGATGCGGGGGTCACGACAGTGGACTTGCCGCGCATCTGTGCGTTGCGGATACGCGTGAGCATATCGCCGAGAGGATCGTTCATAGACATCGTCTTTCCTCCCTTACCAGCTGGACTTGACCATGCCGGGGATCTGGCCGAACGAGGCGAGATCACGCAGCATGATGCGGCTGAGTTTGAGCTTGCGGTAATACGCATGCGGACGGCCGGTCAGCTGGCAGCGGTTGTGCAGCCGGACGGCGGACGAGTTGCGGGGCAGCTCGGCCAGTTTCAGCGTCGCCTTGAAGCGCTCGTCCACCGGTTTCGCCTGGTCGTTGATCACCGCCTTCAGCGCGGCGCGCTTGGAAGCATGCTGCTTCACAAGTTTTGCGCGCTTCACTTCGCGGTTCACCATGGATTTCTTTGCCATATCTTCGGTTCCTCGCGGTTACGACGTGAAGGGCATGTTGAAATGCTTCAACAGCGCCTTGGCTTCGGTGTCGTTCTTCGCGTTCGTGCAGATGATGATGTCCATCCCCAGAACCTCGTCGACCTTGTCGAAGTTGATTTCGGGGAACACGATGTGCTCTTTCAGGCCCATGGCGTAGTTGCCATTGCCGTCAAAGCTGCTGCCCTTCACGCCCCGGAAGTCGCGAACGCGCGGCAGCGCCACGTTGATCAGGCGGTCGAGGAATTCGAACATCTTGTCGCCGCGCAAGGTGACCTTGCAGCCCAGCGGCATCTCTTCACGGACGCGGAAGCCGGCGATCGACTTCTTGGCCTTGGTGATGACAGCCTTCTGACCGGCGATCTGGGACAGTTCCTCGGCGGCCTGCTTGACCTTCTTGGTGTCCTTGACCGCCTCGCCGACGCCCATGTTCAGGACGATCTTGTCCAGACGCGGGATCATCATGTCGTTCTTGTAGGCGAACTCTTCTTTCATCGCGGCGCGGATCTTGCCTTTGTATTCGGCTTTCAGGCGCGGCGTGTAGGTGGCTTGATCCAGCATCAGATCACCTCCCCGGTGGTCTTGGCGTAGCGGACCTTCTTGTCACCTTCCATGCGGAAGCCGACGCGGGTGGCCTTGCCGTTCTTGTCCACGATGGCGAGGTTCGACAGGTCGATCGGCATCGCTTTCGGAACGCGGCCGCCCTGGCTGTTCGCCGACTGCTTGGTGTGGCGGATCGCGACATTCAGACCATCGACGATGGCCTTGTTGTCGGTCGGCATGACGGCGGAAATCTCGCCCTTCTTGCCCTTGTCCTTGCCGGTGAGCACGACGACCGTGTCACCCTTCTTGAGTTTCGCAGCCATCAGAGCACCTCCGGAGCCAGCGAGATGATCTTCATGAAGTTCTTGGCACGCAGCTCGCGCACGACCGGCCCGAAGATGCGGGTGCCGACCGGTTCGCCCTGGTTGTTCAGGATGACGGCGGCGTTGCGGTCGAAACGGATGGTGGTGCCGTCTTCACGGCGAACTTCCTTGGCGGTGCGAACGACGACGGCCTTGCGGACGTCCCCCTTCTTCACGCGGCCTTTGGGAATAGCTTCCTTGACCGACACCACGATGATGTCGCCGACGGAAGCATAACGGCGGTGCGAGCCGCCAAGAACCTTGATGCACTGAACTCGGCGAGCGCCGGAGTTGTCAGCCACATCCAGATTCGTCTGCATCTGGATCATTTGGTAGTCTCCCGACCTGCAGGGACACGCCCCGCGGTTTCGTTAGAGACGGAGGGGGTTACGCGGTTGCGTCGACCACCACCGTCCAGCGTTTCGTTTTCGAAATCGGCGCGCATTCTTCAATGCGCACGGTGTCGCCGACCTTGAACTTGTTCTCCGCGTCGTGGGCGCGGTACTTCTTCGACTTACGCACGGTCTTCTGCAGCAGCGGGTGCTTGAAGCGGCGTTCGACAGAGACGGTGATCGTCTGCTCGTTCTTGTCCGAGGTGACGGTGCCCGTCAGGATACGTTTCGGCATGGCGGTTCCCCTTACTTCGCAGCTTCGGCGGCTTTTTGGCCGAGAACGGTCTTGATGCGGGCGACGTCACGACGGACGGCACGCATGCGGGCGGTGTTCTCAAGCTGGTTGGTCGCCTGCTGGAAGCGCAGGTTGAACGCTTCCTTCTTGAGCTGAACCAGGCTGTCGCGCAGCTGGTCCGGCGTTTTCGACTTCAGTTCTTCGGCTTTCATGCCGCTTCCTTTTCCACAATCGCCAGACGGCCCCTGCTGGAGGGTCACCGAGGACCTGGCGGATCAATGACAGACCAGCGAATCCGGTGTCCCGGAATCGCTGGATGGGGCCGTATAGGGGGGATGGGGGTGGGAGGCAAGGGGGAAGTTGGGGGGCTACTCCCGGAAGGCTCATGGTTTGGTCTTGGCCGCCCGGATGACAGCATCGTAGAGAGCGAAGTCTTTCTCTCGCTGCGGGTCGCTCGGCTTGTTGTAGTGGAGAAGCCCATGAGAGCGGCGAAAACTACCTAAGCTTTCACACCAGTCCGCACTTATCGCCAGAACTTTCTCCGTAACCAACTTGAGCGCCTCGGGCGAAAAGAAGCTATTTTCCGCACCGAGGTCACGATTGATGAACTCGAAAACATTGCCGTGGCAAATGTTGTTTCTCAGTCGAACTATTTCAACATCACGGCGGTTCGGCTTCGAAGAATGCAGCTTCTCCATAAAGTCTTGCTCATCATTAAATGCAAGATACCTGACCTCCATACCTTTCTCGCTTGCTTGAAGGATGAGGTTGTTGCTCAAGACGCGATACGGAGACAATTCGGCAGTCTTGTTGCTGATCTCCGCGTCAATCTGGTGAAGCGTGACTCTCAGTGTCGCTTCGATCCCGTTGAGCAGGGAGGACAGAGCCGGCAAGTATAGCTGTTGAACATAGGCGTCGTGACCCTGGACGAAAAACCAGTGCTGCTCGGCTGCGCACAAACTCTCGAAGAAGATGTTTCGAACCTTCCAAAAGTCGCGATACCTATAGTTCTGGGTGGTTATATAGTCAAAGTCATCATCCATCTCACGCCCACCCATAGTTGAAGCTGACCGAGATCCGTTCTTCCTCGGACAAGTTCATCGGGACTTCGTGTCTCAGCCAGCTTTCCCACAGGAGAACCTCGCCCACCGACGGCTTGACGTAGACGAAGCGTTGCAGCTCTTGTGGTGCGGTCTTCAGGGGGACGGGGGCCAGCATCATCATCGGCAGGCGGGGATCTTCCAGCTTCAGCGCCGAGGTCCCTTCCGGCATCGCCACATAGGTCGTGCCCGAGATCACCGAATGCGGGTGGATGTGGCTGGCGTGGGTGCCGCCTTCAGGCAGGATGTTGATCCAGAGGGAATTGCACTTCAGCTTCTTGTCGCCCAGGTCGAAGCCAAGGTCCTTGCAGAAGGCGGCGACGTGGAGATTCAGCGCCCTTTCCAGATCGCCGAAGATCGGCATCCGCCAAGGGAGGTCGTCCAAGGAAGCATAGGAGGTGTAGCCGGGATAGCCGTTCGCCTCGCACCACTCCTGCCCGGCCTCGTCATCCTCGGCCACCATGTCGCAGGTCTGGCGGAGTTCGGCATAGTCGACCTTCTTCTTCGCAAGGTCATTCAGACCGGCGCGATAAAGGCGGGTGACGAAGAGGGAGGTGATGTAGGGCATGGTCGGCTCCAGATTTGAAAAGGCCCCCGCCGTTTCCAGCGGGGGCCGATATCGTAGGTCGGGGTAAACCCCGACTCTTACCAGTCTTCCTTCGCGACGATGCGCGTGGTGACCGGGAGTTTCATCGCGCCCAGACGCAGGGCCTCACGCGCGATTTCGTCGTTCACGCCGTCGATCTCGAACATGATCCGACCGGGTTTGACCTTGGCCGCCCAGTAGTCGGTGGAGCCTTTGCCCTTACCCATACGAACTTCGACGGGTTTGGCCGAGACCGGGACATCCGGGAAAATCCGGATCCAGACCCGGCCCTGACGCTTCATGTGGCGGGTGATCGCGCGGCGGGCCGCTTCGATCTGCCGCGCGGTGACGCGCTCGGGCTCGGTCGCTTTCAGGGCGTAGGAGCCGAAGTTGATCAGGAACCCACCCTTGGCTTCGCCATGGATGCGACCCTTGTGCATCTTGCGGAACTTTGTGCGCTTTGGTTGCAGCATCTACGTTACTCCTTAGGCGCGTTCGCGGTCGCGGCGCGGACCACGGGGGGCCGGGCCGTCAGCCGCTTCGGCAAGACGACGATCATGGGCCTGCGGATCATGCTCAAGGATTTCGCCTTTGAAGATCCAGACCTTCACACCAATGATCCCATAGGGGGTCGTGGCTTCGGACAGAGCATAGTCGATGTCGGCACGCAGGGTGTGCAACGGCACGCGGCCTTCGCGGTACCATTCGGTCCGGGCGATTTCGGCGCCGCCAAGACGGCCGGCGACGTTCACACGGATGCCAAGCGCACCCATCCGCATCGCGTTCTGCACGCCACGCTTCATCGCGCGACGGAAGGACACGCGACGTTCCATCTGCTGGGCGATCGACTCGGCCACCAGCTGGGCGTCAAGTTCCGGCTTGCGGACTTCGACGATGTTCAGGTGCAGTTCGGACTTGGTGAACACGGTCAGCTTCTTGCGAAGCGTCTCGATGTCCGCGCCCTTCTTGCCGATGATGACGCCCGGACGTGCGGTGTGAATGGTCACACGGCACTTCTTGTGCGGGCGTTCAATTATCACGCGGCTGATGCCGGCCTGCTTGAGGTCCTTGTGGATGAACTCGCGCATGCGGAGGTCTTCCAGCAGGAGGTTGCCGTAGTCTTTCGACTCTGCAAACCAGCGGCTGTCCCAGGTACGGTTGACCTGGAGGCGCATACCGATCGGATTGACCTTCTGACCCATTATGCGGACTCCCCGGTTTGACGGACCTTGATGGTGATCTCAGAGAACGGCTTCATGATCTTGCCGAAGCGACCGCGAGCCCGCGGACGGCCCCGCTTCATCACCAGGTTCTTGCCGACCCAGGCCTCGGCCACGACAAGGCTGTCGACGTCGAGGTTGTGGTTGTTTTCCGCATTGGCAATCGCCGACTGCAGGCACTTCTTCACGTCACCCGCGATGCGGCGCTTGGAGAAGGTGAGGTCGGCCAAGGCCTTGTCCACCTTCTTGCCCCGGATCAGACCGGCGACGAGGTTCAGTTTCTGCGGCGAGGTGCGAAGCATGCGGAGGACCGCCATCGCTTCGTTGTCCGCCACGCGACGGGGGTTCTTTTCCGATCCCATGGCTTATTTCCTCTTCGCTTTCTTGTCGGCGGCGTGACCGTAGTAGGTCCGCGTCGGCGAGTATTCACCGAACTTCTGGCCGATCATGTCCTCGGTCACGTTGACCGGGACGTGCTTCTTGCCGTTGTAGACCCCGAAGGTCAGACCAACGAACTGCGGCAGGATGGTGGACCGGCGCGACCAGATCTTGATCACCTCCGCCTTGCCACCGGCCTTGGCCTTTTCGGCCTTCTTCAGGACGTAGCCGTCGACGAACGGGCCTTTCCAGATGGAACGTGCCATGGATTAACGCCCTTTCTTCTTGGCGTGGCGCGAGCGGACGATCAGGCTGTCAGAAGCCTTCGGCTTGCGCGTCTTGTTGCCCTTGGTGCCTTTGCCCCACGGGGTAACCGGGTGACGGCCGCCCGAGGTACGGCCTTCGCCGCCGCCATGCGGGTGGTCGATCGGGTTCATCGCGACGCCGCGAACCGTCGGGCGGATGCCCTTGTGGCGCATACGTCCGGCTTTACCGAAGTTCTGGTTCGAGTTGTCGGGGTTCGACACGGCACCGATGGTGGCCATGCATTCCTGACGGACCATGCGCAGTTCGCCCGACGAAAGGCGGATCTGCGCGTACGACCCATCACGGCCGACGAACTGGGCATAGGTCCCAGCCGCACGGGCCAGCTGGCCGCCCTTGCCGGGCTTCAGCTCGACGTTGTGGACGATCGCGCCGATCGGCATGCCCGAGAACGGCATCGCGTTGCCGGGCTTCACGTCGGTCTTGGCGCCAGCGACGACGCTGTCACCCACGGCCAGGCGCTGCGGCGCCAGGATGTAGGCCAGTTCACCGTCCTGATACTTGATCAGCGCGATGAAGGCGGTGCGGTTCGGGTCATATTCGATCCGCTCGACGACCGCCGGGATATCATACTTGCGACGCTTGAAATCGACCACCCGGTAGAGGCGCTTGGCGCCCCCGCCCTGGTGAAACATCGTGATTCGTCCGGTGTTGTTCCGGCCACCAGTACGGTTCAAACCCTCGGTGAGGTGCTTGACCGGGCGGCCTTTCCACAGCTCCGAACGGTCGATCAGAACCAACCCGCGTTGGCCAGGCGTCGTCGGCTTATACGACTTGAGTGCCATGTTCTCTGTCTTCCGTTTGCTTGCACGGGTGCTGCCACCCGGCGGTGAAGGGCTCCGAAGATCCCCGATTTAGGGTCCTTTCCTGCTGCGGCTGCAGCGGGAACGAACAAACCAAGAGCCCCGGACGAATCCGGGGCTGCTGGCGTGGCGCGGGATTAGCAGACGGGGGTGGGGGTGGCAACAGGTAGAGAAGGATTTCTTTGAGTCAGGAGGCGGACGGGAGATTTTTCTCCAACCGACACCCTCGCTATGCGAGTGCCATCATGTCGGTTTCGAATGCAGCATATTCGCGCCATCCCAGCAGACGAACAACGTCGAAGGCCACACTGCGAACCTTGGAGTCGTAGTCGTTAAAAGACGAGTCGCACACCTTTAGGCTGTCGAAGCACGCTCGCACGGATGGGGTGAATTGTCCTTCATCCCAATGCATCGACTGATTGCGACCCTGCCATATGACCAATTTGATATCGACACCGTGAACTTGTCGACCGGCAGGGCAGTTCTGAAGTCCACCATGAACCAGTGAAATTCCTTGCTTCGCGAACTGTAGAACCGATCCCGCCAATGCAGCGCAGGCGAACGAACGGATATCGCGCACCTGTTCGAGGCTTGGGAGGTCTGCAACTGCGTGATAGCGCTCTTTGTCCGCGCCGAAATAGGTATCCCAGTGTAGCCCGACACCCATCATATAGTCGTCCGGGTCTTCGAACTGTTGAAGGAATTGGGCGCGGCGATAGCCGTCTTCGGTTTGTGCAGTTAGCGTGGCGATCCTCGCTTTGAGTGCTTCGACTGCTTCCCGTTCTTTCCAGACTATCGGGAGTATTGCCTCGCAACCATACCTGACTTCGTTGAGATAAGATGCCATGTCCATCGGTTTGCTGTCCTCCTCAATTGACGCCGCTCAGCGTTATTGCAAAAAGCCCCCGCCTTCCGGCAGGGGCTCTCTCATTTCACTCAAGCCTAAGGCTCAGAGGCCGGTGGTGACGTCGATCGTCTGACCGTCTTCCAGCATGACATAGGCCTTCTTCTTGTCCGAACGCTCGCCTGCGCGACCGCGGAAACGCTTGGCCTTGCCCTTGGTGATGGTGGTGTTCACCGCCTTCACCTTCACACCAAAGATCGCCTCGACGGCTTCCTTGATCTGCGGCTTGGTCGAGTCCATTGCGACCTGGAACACCACGGCACCCGCCTCGGAGGCCATGGTGGCCTTTTCGGTGATGATCGGCTTCTTGATCAGGTCGTAGTGCTCCGGCTTCACGGCCGCAGCGGTTTTCGGTGCTTTGCTCATTTCAGGCGAGCCTCCAGGGCTTCGATACCGGCCTTGGTGATGACCAGGGTATCACGCTTGAGGATGTCGTAGACGTTGGCGCCCATCGTGGGCAGAACGTCGACGCCGTCCAGGTTGCGAGCAGCCAGAGCGAAGTTGGCGTCAACGGTCGCGCCGTCGATCACCAGAACGCGCTTCCAGCCGAGCTCGGTCGCCATCTTGGCCAGGTTGGCGGTCTTGGCTTCGGCGAGGGTCGCCATGTCCAGGATCACCAGCTCACCCGCCTTGGCCTTGGCCGAGAGAGCGTGCCGCAGCCCGAGGGCGCGGAACTTCTTCGGCAGGTCATGGGCGTGGCTGCGGGGCTGCGGGCCCTTGGTCACACCACCGTGGCGGAAGATCGGGGCCTTCTTGGAGCCGTGGCGTGCGCCGCCGGTGCCCTTCTGGCGATAGATCTTCTTGGTCGAGTACGAAACCTCGGCCCGGGTCAGCGTCGAGTGGGTGCCAGCCTGGGATTTCGCCCGCTGCCAGCGCACCACGCGGTGCAGGATGTCGGCGCGCGGCTCAAGGCCGAACAGCGCTTCGTCCAGATCGATGGAGCCGGCCTTGCCGCCGTCCAGTTTGATCACGTCAAGTTTCATGCTTCACCCCCTTCGGCGGCGACTTCTGCAGCCGGAGCTTGAGCGGACCGGATCGCGGCCGGACGCGGTGCATCCTTGGCTTCCGGCTTCTTCACGGCGTCCTTGACGGTGACCCAGCCGCCACGCGATCCGGGGACAGCGCCCTTGATCATGATCAGGCCACGGTCGGCGTCGGTGCGGACGACCTGCAGGTTCTGCGTGGTCACGCGGACGGCGCCCATGTGACCCGCCATCTTCTTGCCCTTGAACACCTTGCCGGGGTCCTGGCACTGGCCGGTCGAGCCGTGCGAACGGTGCGAAACCGACACACCGTGCGAGGCGCGAAGCCCGCCGAAGTTGTGACGCTTCATCGCACCGGCAAAGCCCTTGCCGATCGAGGTGCCCGCCACGTCGACGAACTGACCCGCGAGGTAGTGGTCGGCGGTGATTTCCGCGCCCACGTCGATCAGGCAGTCCGGGGTGACCCGGAATTCCGCAATCTTGCGCTTGGGAGCCACGTTCGCCTTGGCGAAGTGACCGCGCTGCGCGGCGGTGGTCCGCTTGGCCTTGGCCACGCCCGCACCCAGCTGGACGGCGGTGTAGCCGTCCTTGTCAGCGGTGCGCTGTGCCACGACCTGAAGGCTGTCCAGCTGCAGAACCGTCACCGGAACCTGCTTGCCGTCTGCCATGAACAGCCGGGTCATGCCCAGCTTCTTTGCAATAACGCCAGAGCGCATCTGTCATGCCCTCCTTAAACTTTGATCTCGACGTCCACGCCGGCAGCGAGGTCGAGCTTCATCAGCGCGTCCACGGTCTGCGGGGTGGGGTCGACGATGTCGAGAAGACGCTTGTGCGTGCGAATCTCCCACTGGTCGCGCGACTTCTTGTCGATGTGCGGACCACGGAGAACGGTGAACTTCTCGATCTTGTTCGGCAGCGGAATCGGCCCGCGGACGGTGGCACCAGTGCGCTTCGCGGTGTTCACGATTTCCTGGGTGCTGGCGTCCAGCACGCGGTAATCGAAGGCGCGAAGCCGGATGCGGATGGTCTGACCTTGCATCAGTTTTTTCCTTTTAGAACGTTGGCGTGGACACGGACTGCCGACCCAAGAGGTTCTGTTTCGTTATTCGAAGGGTGGGCTATTACAGCCCACCCTTCGAGAGTGCAATATGCCTTACGCGATGATCTTCGAGACGACGCCAGCGCCGACGGTGCGGCCGCCTTCGCGGATGGCGAAGCGCAGTTTCTCTTCCATCGCGATCGGGGCGATCAGTTCGACGACGAACTTCAGGTTGTCGCCCGGCATGACCATTTCAGTGCCTTCCGGCAGCTGAACCGTCCCGGTGACGTCCGTGGTGCGGAAGTAGAACTGCGGGCGGTAGTTCGCGAAGAACGGCGTGTGACGGCCGCCCTCTTCC